>NZ_JAFCKQ010000049.1 GCF_018130215.1 Bradyrhizobium jicamae | reverse complement strand
GGCGAGATGTAGCCACGGTCGAACTGCATGCCCTCGACGACGTCGAGCTCGGTCTCGAGCGACTTGGCTTCCTCGACCGTGATCACGCCCTCGTTGCCGACCTTCTTCATGGCGTCGGCGAGGAACTTGCCGACTTCCGCGTCGCCATTGGCCGAGATCGTGCCGACCTGGGCGATCTCCTCGTTCGAGGTGACCTTCTTCGAATTCTTCTGCAGGTCCGCCACGACGGCTTCGACCGCGAGGTCGATACCGCGCTTGAGGTCCATCGGGTTCATGCCGGCGGCGACCGACTTGGCGCCTTCCTTCACGATCGCGGCCGCGAGCACGGTCGCGGTGGTGGTACCGTCGCCGGCAGCATCCGCCGCCTTGGACGCCACTTCGCGTACCATCTGGGCGCCCATGTTCTCGAACTTGTCCTCGAGTTCGATCTCCTTGGCGACGGCAACGCCGTCCTTGGTGATGCGCGGTGCCCCAAACGCCTTCTCGAGCACCACGTTGCGGCCCTTCGGACCGAGGGTGACTTTCACCGCATTGGCGAGGATGTCGACGCCGCGCAGCATCTTGTCGCGCGCCTCGACGGAGAATTTGACTTCCTTCGCTGACATATTTGTCCTCCCTGAGTTGAGATTCGTCTCATCTTCGAGGCAGCGTCCACAGGCGCTTCGTAGGGTAAGCGCTTGCGGCGGTAAGCGCGTTAGGCGGCCTTCTTCTTGGAGCCGGCGACGTCGGTGAGAACACCCATGATGTCGCTCTCCTTCATGATCAGAAGTTCCTGGCCGTCGATCTTGACCTCGGTGCCGGACCACTTGCCGAACAGCACGCGGTCGCCGACCTTGAGGTCGATGGGGATCAGCTTGCCAGCTTCGTCGCGGCCGCCGGGGCCAGCGGCGACGACTTCGCCCTGCGAGGGCTTTTCCTTGGCAGTGTCCGGAATGATGATGCCGCCAGCGGACTTCTCTTCGGCGTCGATCCTCTTGACTACGACTCGGTCGTGAAGCGGACGGAATTTCATGCAATCCTCCCTTGCTTTTGTGACTTTCTGGATTGGCCGTCGCAATGAGCGAGTGCTCGCCGCTTCTCTCATAAGCCTGTGGCACCGGGGCGCAAGGACTTTGGAGGGAAATACGGACATCAGTCAGTCCGCTTGTTGTTTCGGCCCTGATTCCAACCGCGTTTGCCAACCCGCGTTGGGACCTTGCGGCTTCCTTAAGAAAGGTTTTGGCGGTCCTAGATAGTTTTGGACCACGTTAAGCGCGCGCGGACGGGGGTGGCCTCGCCATGCGGACCCGGGGCATCGCCATCCCGGCCACGAGGCGCGCGACGCCGATGACGTGTCGCTTGATTCTCGATAAGCCGCGGAGAACTTTTCTAATCTTGCCGCGCAATCGAGCGCGTCAGCACCGCGCGTTGTCCCAGGTATCAGCTCGATCGAGATCAGCGGGCATCAAACTCACCGTGGTCGCAGGGAACTCGCCGCCAGCGCGCTCGTTTATATATCGAAACCCATGAACACCATCGCCATCATTCGCGTTCGCGACGGGACCTATGTCGTCACCCTCAACGACGACGTCGTCGCCTTCGAGCTGACCAAGGCCGCCGCGTGGCGAGCAGCGGAGGGGCTGGTGATGTCCGACACCGCCGAGGATGCCAATCAGAACCCTACGACCGCGAAGGAATGGCCGGTTTATTTTCGGCATTAGACTCCGCACCGCCGCGAAACAACAACGCCGCCCGCTTGAAATCCGATGCGGGCGGCGTTGGTCCAGCCCCAGGAAGGTCGTGGCAAAATCCCGGCCCGGATGGGCCTGCACGAACCGGATCAGACGCTGACCGAGACGGGCGCTACCCATATCAGCGAGGGGCGCACCACGGCTCGAACCTGGGACCCGCTGATTAAGAGTCAGCCATTTATACAGCTTGTCCAAAGGTTTGGAATTGGGCGTGGGTGAGCACATACGGATCAATAGGCTACAGCACTACTGTAAATCGAGCTGGGACCGTTCAGGTCGCGCGCCACGTTCCCCCCGACAACTTTCCGCCGAGTTCCTGGTATCCGTGGCATGGCCTTGCCGCGCGTTGATGGGCTCACGAACCGCTGGCGCACGATTGAGGCGACCAGCACGACGCGACTGGCGGCAATGGCACCCGAGCGGAAGGCGTGTCGAACCTTCGAAAAGCGGCAAGAGCCGAAGCCGGTGAGGCCAGCAAGGCGATGGGGCCAACGAAGCCCATGGTCGCTCGACCGCGCGTCATGCGGCGGCTGGTGCCTCTGGCACTATCAGCAACGCCGACCGTTCATGGCACAAATTTGGGTCGTGGTATTGTTTACACGATCCCTTGAGATTTGCTGCAAAACACCGCTCTGTCCGGCCGGATCAGGATTTCGTCCCGGACAAACACGGGTACCGGGATGAGAGAGCAAATACCGCAACTCTGCGTCCGGATTAGGTATCTGCGGAAACCTGACGCAGTTCATAGCGGGATCATACCGCTGGGCCTGAACTTGGATCGGTGCAATCAGGGTAGGAAGGAGAAGACTCAGAAATGCAAGACGTCTCATCGCAAAGCTCCTTCGACTTTATCGCTATGCGGTTGTCTTCAACAAACGCAATCTAACGTTTAGTCCAAAATACAGGCAGGCATTGTGAGATTCGCCACACGGCGAGGATCATTCGGCACTCACAGCTACGTGAGGGCGCGATAAGACCCCTATTCGTTGCCACATGCATGCGCCCTCTCCTTTCCCCCCTTGCGGGAACGGGCCTGCTTGAGCCAGTAGCCGTTTCAGTTTTAACATCACAAGGTTAGTCGGGGCCGGTGATTTAGTGGACTGTTCGCGGCGGAGTGGGTATCCGCACCGCGAGGCCATCTCGTGGCGCTGCGGAGCAACAAGATTTCGGCGATAAACCCGCCTTCGGTGTGGTGGCCGGGAGAGACGCCAGTTCGGACCCGCCCTTGGGCAGCGAAACATGTCGCCTTGTGGAAGAAACACAGAAGTCGCCAGCAAGTGCCCAAGACGATCGAATGACCCGGAGCGGATCTGCGGACACAAGCAGGAGCAATTTGCTTTCACGTCATCGTTATGGTGACGTGCGCCAAGTTGACCGAGAACCCCGCACCCACTTTAGGACCACGAAGCACTAGCGAAACGCGCTTCGCGTTACGCAGTCGCGCGACGCCTCCTCCTGCGACGATAGCCCCGGCGACTCCGACCGCGACATAGCTGCCGGCGAGGTCCTCGGGACTATGTAGGTTCCGTGCCAGCCCTTCCAGCACACCGACAGTTTCCGACAGCGATGCCCCAAAGCTCAAGCCGGTAACTGCGAACTGATAAGTTTTGCCTTGATACGTCAGGGTGCCTTTACCGCCTCCAGTGCCTACGACAAACGACGCTGTGCCGAGAACAATCCGTACAGTGCCGGTGCCTGCTTGCGATGGTTCGGCCGTAGCCGCCCACGCCGCGAGCGCCACAAAGGAATACGCAATCACAGAGCGCAATCGCCGCATATTTGCGTCCCTTTCGAGTGGCGGCCGGAATAGTACCCTAAGATGACAGGATGGGCCCCGATGGTGCGTTCGATGCTTGATCTAGATCAAGGCAAACGCACGAGCCGAAGTAACGCGGACTAAAGCAGATTGGATCGGTCATGCTGGATACCGCGAAGGATTCTTAACGCTTGCAGAGGAATACGATCGAATTGCCGGTAGCGCGGAGCGCCGAGTGCGAGCCGAAGTAACGCCCATTCGATACTCTCATGAAGTCGCACCGGCGCATGGCGTTGTCCCAAGCCAGACGGCTGCTTGGCGCGAAATAGACATCACCAGAGGACGTACACGATAGGTCTCGTATTGATCCTGTGGACGGCTCCTCCGCCGCGGCTCGGCCGCCGGACTATTCAAGCAGTGAGCGCTGGTGGCAGCTCGAAATAGTCCGGCTCAGATTGACGAACGTGGCGCGTTCAACCGCCGACGTCTGAGTTGATCACGTCGCCGAAACGCTCCCAGCTGTCGCCTTTAAGGCGCATGAGCTGTTGCTGTGAAATAGGAGCAAAATCGGTGGCGCTGGTGTTGATCTTCACGCCCGGCAACAAGCCAGCGACGACATAGTCGTGCATGCTCGCCGCCTGCTTCATCACGTTCGCGCGCGTCAGATTATTTCCGCACTGCTTCAGTACGTGGACCATGGTCTGGGCAACGGCATAGCCGTAGACCACGAAAGCGTCCGCGCGATTGGCCTCGGGATAGTATTTGTCGAGGAAGGCGTTCCAGGCCTTGATATCCGGATCGCTTTTCCATTGCGGATCGTTCGGGTCCTTCAGATAGGTCGCCGAGATGATGCCTTGCGAGTTATCGAAGCCTGCCGGCTTGATGGTGGCGCTGATCGACGAGCTGACGCTGTTGAGGAAGTGAGCCGGCTTCCACTCGATCTCGGCAGCCTCCTTGATCGCTTGGGCTGCGAACTTCGGAATCGACAGATCGACGAAGACGTCGGCGCCGGCCGCTTTCAGGTTGACGATATGCGACTCGATAGTCGGTTCGGTCGTTTCGTAGCTCTCTTCCTTTACGATCATGGAGACCTTGGAGCCAAGTCCGTCCTTCAGACCCTTGAGGTAATCCTTGCCGTAGTCGTCGTTCTGATAGAGCACGCCGATCTTGGCGTTCGGATAATTCTTCAGGATGTATTTGGCATAGATCTGCGTCTCGCTCTGGTAGCTGGGCTGCCAGCCCATGGTCCACGGGAAGTCCTTGGGATCGTTCCACTTGGTGGCGCCGGTGGCGACGAACAGCTGCGGCACCTTCTTCAGGTTCATGTATTTCTGGATCGCCGAGTTTGGCGGCGTGCCGAGCGAGTTAAAGATCAGCAGCACCTCGTCGCTCTCGACGAGTTTGCGTGCCTGTTCGACCGTCTTCGGTGGCGAGTAGCCGTCGTCATAGGAGATGAAGTTGATCTTGCGGCCATTGATGCCGCCTTCGGCGTTGATCTTGTTGAAATAGGCGGCCTCGGTCTTGCCGATCACGCTATAGGAGGACGCGGGTCCGCTGTAGGGCATGATGTTGCCGATCTTGATCTCGGTGTCGGTCGCACCGATGTCGTATTGGCCTTTTTGCGCAAAGGCGGAGGTCGAGGCGAGGGCGATTGTCAGGGCAGCCGAAAGCAGCCCCAATCGCATGCGGATAGCAGGCATTTCTGTCTCCCTTGGTTGATGTGTCCCTTTGTTGGAGTGGAAGCACTTCGCGGCCCCTACACTCATCCAATTCCCTTCTTCTCATCACCGCAACGAAAAGCGCTCCTACGGCAGAAATAATGGGTCATCACTTAGTCGAAACAGGAGGCCACTACTTTCGTTTAGTTGAGCCATCACTTCTTGAGCTGATGATTCGACCAACAAGCCAGATCGACGTTCTGGAATTTGAACGGCCCAGACAACGTGTTGAGTTCGGGGTGTTGAACGTCGCCGCAGCAACGTTGATTTCTAACCTGCGCTTCAAACTCTCTGCGACTCTCGTCCTATTGTGTTGTCCGATGCCTGCGCTAGAGTATCGACGATGCACACAGGCATTGTGCGTCTTCAAGACCGTTTACTTTACCCCGCTTATGGTCGAACCCATGCAGCGGGGTTTTTACATCTAGAGCCGTCGTGAGTTATTTCCTGTGTGGGAAGGTATGCAGCGCTCATTTTTCCGACGGACCGACGGACAAATGGCAAGTAGGTCACGATTACTTACAGAGTTCGCCGCCGGAAGCGTTCAGTGCGTTCGAGAGCTCCGCCAAGCTTCGAACGCGCAATGAAAAGAGGGCGTTGCCGAATGGTCGTGCCGAGCGATCACATGAGCCAAGCAGCTTTGCAGGCTGTTGCGTCATTCCTTTAGCAGGCGGACGCGACTTCATCGCGTTGTGTTTCTCCATGAAAATCGCATCCGCCCAAAGCCAATCCGTTGAGGATCGCGTGCTGCAAGGACGCGCCACGGCCGCGGACAATTCCAGCCAATTCATCCAATTGCCGAGATTGATATTGCCCCGATGCATAATCCAACCAACCCGGACAAAAACGCGGTGATGAGCCATCTCATCAGCCCGGCAGCGAATGGAAGGATTTGAGCTGCCGCATCGGCAGTTGAGCTGATGGCTTGACCAGCGAAGTGCACCCCATACGCTTCGAGACCGTGCAAGATGATGCCGCCCCCAACCCAAACCAGTGCGGCGGTTCCAGTTGCGGCGAGAATTTTGAGAAAGCCTGGCATCCCGAGAACGAGAGAGCGTCCAACTGCACTGCCAATACGACCGACGATCGAGCCGTCGTTGTTGGCTACAAGAGCTAAGCCAACGTCGTCGGTCCTTACTATCAGCGCAACTACGCCGTAGACCGCAGCTGTGATCGCAATCCCCACGGAAGCCAACACAAACGCCTGCATGAAAATGCTCTCGTTGGAAACAGTCGCGAGCGTAATCGCCATAATCTCCGCCGACAGAATGAAATCGGTTCGGATGGCCCCGGCAACCTTCTCTTCCTCCAGCTCACGCATGTTTAAGGGCGTTGAGACGGACTGGCTCTCGCGCGCATGGGCCTGATGCGGGACAACGGCTTCAAAAATCTTCTCCGTTCCTTCGTAGCAGAGATAGACGCCGCCAAATATGAGAAGCGGTGTAATCACCCAAGGCAAGAAGTAGCTGAGAGCTAGGGTGGCGGGGAGCAGAAGGAGTAGCTTGTTGCGAAGCGATCCCAAGGCGATTTTACCCACAATCGGCAGTTCGCGCTTGGCATCGAAACCGACCACATAGCCTGGAGTAATCGCAGCATCGTCGATGACTACGCCTGCCGCCTTGACGCCTGCCTTTGCGGCCAGGGCCGCAGCATCGTCAACGGAAGCCGCGGCCAGCTTTGCGATCGCCGCCACATCGTCCAAAAGAGCGATCAAACCGCTACTCACATGAGAACCCCATCCGTGGCGGCCAACGCATCACGCCCATGCGCAACCTGTTGGTGACAAACAGAATAGAACTCGATACGAGCAGTCGGCAATGACCATTCGACACGATGAGCAAACGCAAACCGCTTTGCAGTATTTGACTTGGGCGCTCGAAGCGATCGAAACGGTGGGCGATCAACGAGCAGCCCATCATGCCCGCCTGGCATTGGAAGCGCTGCGCGAGAGTTTGTACCGGGCTGGTGACGAAGACGCGACGAGCCCGACTTGCTGAGTGCGGGCGCCAGGCGGCTCTTCACAGCGAGCGTCGGTTAGCTGATCAACTCCGGTCGAATTCGAAAGCGGACAACGGAATATGCCCGAAAGCGCAAAGCAAGTGGGCGGTGATTGCTGCGGGCCAATCACCACGCTAGCCAGCCGCACGCTCCACCAAAGCGCGAAACGGCCTGCGTGTAGGGGCATTCACACAAAAGACGGAGCGTCGGTTCTGACTCACTGACGCTCCGTCATCGAAGCAGCCGTTTACTTGCCCTTCCAACTCGGAGCGCGCTTTTCCGCAAAGGCAGCCGCGCCCTCGCGGGCGTCCTCGGATACGAAGACAGGACCGACGATCTCCTGCTGCCTTTTCCACATCTGGTCTTCCGGCCAGAGCCGGGATTCGACGATCACCTGCTTGGATGCCTTCACGGCGAGCGGGCCGTTGGCGCCGATCGCTGCTGCAAGCTCAAGCGCGGCGTCAAGGGCCAGGCCATCGGTCACGCGATTGATGATGCCTAGTTCGTAGGCCCGCTCTGCGCCGAAGAACTCACCCGTCAATGCGAACTCCATCGCCACACGGAACGGCATCTGGCGCGGCATGCGGATCAGCCCGCCGGCCGCTGCCGCCAGCCCGCGCTTCACCTCGGGAATCCCGAACTTGGCGTTGCGGTTCGCAACGATCATGTCGCACGACAGCGCGATCTCCATCCCGCCGGCGAGCGCGTAGCCGTCGACGGCCGCGATCAGCGGCTTCTTCGGCGGCGCCTCGGTGAGGCCGGCGAAGCCGCGGCCGGGGATCGACGGCCGCTCGCCCTTCAGGAACCCCTTGAGATCCATGCCCGAGCAGAATGTGCCGCCGGCGCCGGTGATGATGCCGACGCTCAGCGCATCGTCGGCGTCGAGCCGGTCGATCGCTGCGGCCACGCCTTTGGAGAGCGCGAGGTTGGCCGCATTCTTGGCTTCCGGCCGGTTCAGGGTGATGATCAGGATAGGACCGCGGACTTCAGTGAGGACCGGAGTTTCTTCGGACATTGCTTTCGTCTCCTGTTGTCCTACGCGATCGCTAACGCGGGGCCATGCGGATGGCGCCATCGAGGCGGACGTCTTCACCGTTGAAGTAGCCATTGATGATCATAGTCATCGCCAGATGCGCATACTCCTCCGGCATGCCGAGACGCTTCGGGAACGGCACCGACGCGCTGAGCGCGGCCTTGACGTTCTCAGGCGCCCCTTGCAGCAGCGGCGTGTTGAAGATGCCCGGCAAGATGGTGTTGACGCGGATGCCCTCGGCCATCAGATCGCGCGCGATCGGCAGGGTCATGCCGACGACGCCGGCCTTCGAGGCCGAGTAGGCCGCCTGCCCCATCTGGCCGTCCTCTGCCGCAACCGAAGCTGTATTGACGACCGCTCCACGCTCGCCGTCCTCCAGCGGAGCCAGCGACAGCATGCCCTGCGCCGACTTCGCAATGCAGCGGAACGTGCCGACGAGGTTGATCTGGATGATGCGGTTGAAGGCGTCGATCGGGAAGTGAGTGGGCACGCCGGTCTTCTTGTCTCGGCCGGCGGTCTTCACTGCGTTGCCGGTCCCTGCGCAGTTCACCAGGATGCGCTCCTGGCCGTGCGCCGCACGGGCCTTGGCGAAGCCCGCATCGACCTGTTCGTCGGAGGTGACATCGACCTTGCAGAACACACCGCCGATTTCCTTGGCGATGGCTTCGCCCTTTTCTTCGTTGAAGTCGAAGATCGCGACCTTGACGCCTTGGGCAGCGAGCGCACGCGAGGTGGCTGCGCCGAGGCCAGAAGCGCCGCCTGTGACGACGGCGGCGATCGATGAATCGAGTTTCATGCCGGTATCCTTTCGAGATTTAGATGCGTTCGATGATGATCGCCGGCGCCATTCCGCCAGCAGCACACATGGTGACGAGACCGTAGCGTCCGCCGCTCCGCTCCAGTTCGTCGAGCGCGGTGCCGATCAGGATCGATCCGGTCGCACCGATCGGGTGGCCGAGCGCGATCGACCCGCCATTGATGTTGACCTTCTCGCGATCCAGTTCGAGGTCGCGGATGAACTTCTCGGCGACGACCGCGAAAGCCTCGTTGATCTCCCAGACGTCGATGTCGTCCTTGGTCAGACCGGCCTTGGCGAGAACCTTCTTCGCCGCCGGAGCCGGCGCGTTGAGCATCAAGGTCGGGTCGTCACCCTGGTTGGCATAGGCCACAATGCGGCCGCGCGGCTTGAGGCCATGCTTCTCGGCATATTCCTTCGAGGTGATCAGCACCGCGGCGGCCCCGTCCACCACGCCCGAGCTGTTGCCGGCATGATGCACGCCCTTCCATTCGAGGCCCGGATAGCGGCGCTGGATCTGCTTCTTGAACGTCACTCCGTTGCCGAGATCAAAATTGGCTAGCTGTTCGAAGCTCGGCTTCAGCAAAGCAAGTCCTTCGGCAGTGGTCTCGGGACGAGGGAATTCCTCACGATTGAGGGCGACACTGCCGTCGTCGTTCAAGACGGGAACCGTCGACTTGGCGAAGCGGCCTTCGTCGATTGCCCTCTTGGCCCGCTGCTGGCTAACCAATGCCAGAGCATCGCAGGCCTCCCGGCTGATCCCTTCGTTGGAGGCGATTGCATCTCCGCAGACGCCCTGGTGAGACTGCGGGTGGATGGCATCGAGCGCCGCGTTGCCTGAACCCATCATGCGCGCGGGTTGGCCGGCCTGCGACCGCTCGGCTGCCAAGGTCTGTTGATAGCTCATCATCTCGGTTCCGCCCGCGATGACGCAATCCTCCATCCCCGACATCACCGAAGCGGCCGCCAGGTTCACTGACGTGATGCCACCGCCGCAGAAGCGATCCAGCGTCGTGCCGCTGGCGTTGATGTCATACCCGGCGGCGAGCGCCGACATGCGTCCAAGATCGCCGCCCTGCTTGCCTTCCTGGGTCGACGTCGACCAGATGATATCGTCCACCGTAGTCGTATCGAGCTTGTTGCGTTCTTTGAGCGCTTTGAGCACCGTCGCGGCCAGGTGCTGCGGGTGCAGGTGCGACAGCGCCCCCTTGCCCGGCTTGCCGATGCCCCGCGGCGTGCGAACGGCGTCGATGATGTATGCCTCAGACATGCCTTTTCCTTCGTTTCGCATTGAACTAGTGACTATGATGCTGATCGCGCACGCCACGCCGGGAATGTCGTTGAAGCCGGCCCGACGGATGCGTCGCGCTGATCATCCAAGTACTCAGAGCGCGAGCCCATCTCCCACAACATCGATGCGCGGGCTCCTATGGAGTTGTTGCTCGCCGGCTAGGGGCGCCTGATCGCAGCTCTCCGCAAGTCGCGGAGTGCCGAGCGCGATGGCATGGGGCCCGAGAGCATATTTCTGCTCTTGCGGCAGATAGGCCAGTTGGCCGATCTGGGTCAGCGTCATCACAAGACGAGAGACCGTTGATCGAGGAAGGCGACAGCGGTCGGCAATTTCCCGATTGCCCAGGCTAACGCCTGGACCCTCGAAGCAGCGCAAGATGTCGAATGCGCGAGATACGACCCGTATCACGCCTAAGTTGTCGACGCCGCCCTCATGCCTCTCTAGCGCGATCAGTTTCTCCGCTCGACGTCCCATCGCTTGCGCTCCCCGATCTGCATCCTGCGCGGAAAGAGCGCCGGCTACGCGCGCGCTTCCCTTGGACTTGTCTAGACTTAATTAAGTGATTAATTAGTTAGCCGGGTGATTAAGATGACCGAGGCTCGGTGTCAACCGTATTTGGTTGCAGCGCGCTGTCCGGCGGACGCCCCGCCTGAGATGCCCTTCTTCTACCTACCGGGCCCGTGGTCGCGGGCTTGGCGTTGGTAGCCGAACGCCCCCTCACGCGGGTTTTCTCCGACTAGAGCAGAGTCAGGCAGACTTCCGCCGGTGTCTTGCCGCCGGCTTTTTCGCCGCCGTCTCCTTAGCCGGCTTCTTGCCAGGTATGGGTTCGCTACAGTTTTCCCGCGCGCGCCACACCACCGCGAGCAACCAACCGTAGCCTTCGGAGGCAGCCGAGCCGCGCTCGACAAATACAGGCTCCGAAAACGGCGGTCGTCGATGCGCGGAAATTCGCCGAAGAGATCGTCAAGATAGGTCTGCGTAAAGCAGTCGGTGTTGGTTCATGGCAATCAGGGCCGATCGGTATGCTCCGGTACGCGACGACCGGCTGACGCGCGGCGAGTAGTGTCTCAGTTTGAATTATCGGACTCCGTGTAGCCCGGCGGTTCCGTTGCGCCGGCCGCAATCATTTCACGGAACATCTTGCAAGCGCGCCGTCTCGCGCGCTCGGAGAGTTCGGCAGCTCGCTCTGCTGTTCCGCTCTTGATCTCCCGTTGCACCAACGTGTTCAGATGGTTGATGCGAAGGCAAGTTTCTGCCCATTCGGTCAACTGTTTCTGGCCTATATCGGTCAGCACGACCGCCACTCCCTTGCGTAGCTAAGCGTCCGGTACTCTGTTAATACTGTCCCAATTTGGACACACTTCCGAACGAATTCGAACACTGACTAAGTAAGTCATTTCGGGAACCGGAGACTCACACTACACTTCGAGCACTGGGCGCGTTTTTTCATTTCCTAATTTTATGGCCCAGCGGTTTTTAAAGGCTAGGCGGATCGGAAAGCGCGGCCCCAGCTAGTGACCTCCAGCTGGGGCCGTTTCCCTTGCCCAGAGGGCCAAAAAGGCGAGAAGCGCCCCGGTGCCGTGCAAAACAAAAGCGCCGCGCCCGAGATGTCTGGCGCGGCGCTTTTGTTTGAATGGGAAGACTAGTTGTGGATCAGCTTGCCATTGTGGTGATGCGTAGGGCGAACCGACGAACATCATCATGGGCGCTTTTGCAGGCCATTACGACATCAAACAAGTCGTTGTGGTCGACACCGACGTCGATATCGACGATTCCGATGAAATCGAATGGGCGGTGGCCACGAGGTTCCAGGCCGACCGCAACCTATTGATCCTCCCGCGAGCCCAGGGATCGAAACTCGACCCATCGTCCGATGACGGAATTGGCGCTAAGATGGTCTGAATGCACGAAGCCCGTCATCACCGGCCCCTTGGAATTCAAACGCATCCACGTGAAGGGCACCGAGACCGTTGACCTGACGACTGCGCTGCAAAAGGATCCGCAAGCCGCGTTGTCGCGGATCATCGCAGGTTAAGCGACTGGCCGAAGGCCAGCGAACTGGGACGGAAACGACTACGGTTGTGTGCGCACGACCGTCGCTCTGTGGCGGTCCGACCGCGAGCCGGACGCGTCGCTGATGGAGGTGACGATGTCGAAGGCATTGTGCATCGCGCACGGAGCATTTGGACGGGTCGCGCTTCTCGACATGGACTGCTCGCTGGTGCGTCACGCGCATCCGCACTGTCACGTCCTGCTTAAGGTCGAGGGCGCCGACACGCAGTTCCAGGTCGATGATGCGATGTATCCGCTGACCGATCGGGCTGCCGTTCTCGTCAACGGCTGGCAGCCGCACAGTTATGTCCACGTGCCCGATCGCCCGCGAACGCTGATCCTCGCGCTTTACATCGAGCCCGAGTGGTTGCAGAATTTTCGGCCAGGTTGGGTGGCGAGCGGTAGCCCGGGCTTCTTCAACCAACCCGCCGGCGAACTTTCGCCGCGCATTCGCAGCCTTGCCATCAATCTGGCGACTGACATGATGGTGCGCCCCGACTGCCGCATCGCACACGAGAAGACGTTGTCGGATTTGATGATCTCCGTCATCGAACGCTTTGCGCCATGGCGCAGCTTCCCGGCTTCGCTTCGCGAATTGCGCAGGGCATCGGAGACGGCAGACTGGCGTATCCGCCGCGTGATCACGACGATGCGTCGGGCGATCAATCAACCCGAGAACATCGACGGATGGGCGAAGCAAGCCGGCCTGTCGCGCGCGCATTTTTTCCGGCTGTTCGAGTCCACGATTGGCGTTCCGCCAAAAGTCTACATGAACGTGTTGAAGCTGGAGCGCGCAGTCAGCCTCGTGCTTAATCGCCCGTACTCACTCTGCGAGATCAGCTCGGAGCTGGGCTTTGCCGAGCCTGCGCATTTCACCCGGTTTTTTCGCAATCATGCGGGCGTCGGCCCGCGTGAGTTCCGCAACGTCTCCCGTCTCGCCCATTGAGCTGCATCAGCCCAAAATGAGACGCGTTGGTAAGTTTTGAGACGGACCGGCATGGCAAGCGCGTCCGGCTCCTGAATAGGTTTCTCCCCAAGTGCGGAAAGCACGATGAGGGAGGTCTCCGGGATGGATGCCAACGCCGCAGCGGGCGCACCAGCGGCCAGATCCTGGATCGGGCAATCGATCCCTCGCGTCGAGGACAAGGCGCTGCTTTCGGGCCGAGGAAGGTTCATTGACGACCTCGGTGTGCGGCCGGGAACACTGCATGCCGCTATCCTCCGCTCGCCTCACGCCCATGCGAACATTGTTTCGACCGATGTCGACGCGGCAAAGCTGGCGCGCGGTGTCATTGCCGTCCTGACCGGCCAGGATATCAAGGCACTGACTGCCAGCCTCGTCGTCGGCGTCAAGGCGCCAGTCGAGTGCTGGCCGATCGCAGTCGGCCGGGTTCGGTATGCCGGCGAGCCCGTCGCCGTCGTCGTCGCGGAAAGCCGTTACCTCGCCGAGGACGCGATCGATCTGATCGAGGTCGAATATGAAGCGTTACCCCCGGTCATCGATCCCATCCGCGCCATGGATGCGGACTCCGCACTGCTGCATGACGGATTTCCGAACAACATCGCGAGCGACCGCTCGTTCAAATATGGCGAACCGGATCAAATCTTCGCCGAGGCTGAACGCATCATTGGGATTTCGATCCGCTATCCCCGCAACTCCTGTACCCCGATCGAAACCTACGGTGTCGTCGCCGAATACGATCCTGGGGAGCAGGCCTTCGACGTACTCGCCAATTTTCAGGGGCCGTTCAGTATTCACGCGGTGCTTTCGCGTGCCTTGAAAGTGCCCGGCAACCGGCTACGGTTACGAACGCCGCCGGACTCCGGCGGAAGCTTTGGTGTCAAGCAGGGGGTCTTTCCCTATATCGTTCTGATTGCGGCGGCCGCGCGCGCAACGGGGCGTCCCGTGAAATGGATCGAGGATCGGCTCGAGCATTTGACGGCATCAGTATCGGCGACCAATCGCGCAACTACGCTACGCGCGGCCGTTACCGATGACGGCAGGATTCTCGCGCTGGATTGGGACCAGGTCGAGGACTGCGGCGCGCATCTGCGAGCACCAGAGCCGGCGACACTTTATCGCATGCACGGCAACCTCACCGGGGCTTACGACATTGCCCATGTCGCCGTGCGCAACCGTGTCGTCGTCACCAACAAGACACCGACCGGGCTGAACCGCGGCTTCGGCGGCCCGCAGGTGTATTTTGCGCTGGAACGCCTGGTACACCGCATCGCCGTCGAGTTGAAGCGTGACCCCGTCGACGTGATATCATGCAACCTTGTCCCTGCCGGTGCTTTTCCCTATCGAACCGCGACCGGCGCCTTGCTCGATTCTGGCGACTACCCAACGGCGGTCGCCCGCGCCGTCAGTGAAGGCGGATTGGCCGAACTGAAAGCACGGCGCGAGAAGGTGCGAGCTGAGGGGGGCATCTATGGGATCGGCTACACGGCCGTGGTCGAGCCCAGCGTTTCCAACATGGGTTACATCACGACTGTGATGACGCCAGCGGAACGACGAAAGGCCGGCCCCAAAAGTGGCGCGCAGGCCACCGCGACCGTCTCAATCGATCCGGTTGGCAGCGTCTCCGTGCAAGTCGCTTCCATCCCGCAAGGCCAGGGCCATCGCACCGTGCTCGCCCAGGTCGTCGCTGACGTTTTGGGACTGACGCCCACCGACATCAGGGTGAATGCAGAGATCGATACCGCCAAGGACGCCTGGTCGATCGCGTCGGGCAACTATGCCAGCCGCTTCGCGCCGGCCGTGGCCGGCACCACCAAGATCGCGGCCGAACGGCTGGCAGGAAAGCTCGCGCGCGTCGCCGCGGCAGGTCTCAATACCGAGAGCGACGATATCGTCTTTGCCGGCGGCTTCGTACTGTCGAAGCGCAATCCGGATAACAAGGCGCCGTTTTCTCGGATCGCGGCGCTCAGCCATTGGTCGCCGGGCGCGCTGGCCGACGACGTTGGTCAGACCATCCGCGAGACCGCGTTCTGGACGCCGTCGGAGCTGTCGCCGCCAGACGACCATGACCACATCAATTCGTCGCTCTGCTACGGATTCATCTTCGACTTCTGCGGCATCGAGGTCGACCGCGTCACGTTGCAGCCGCGCATCGATTGTTACGTGACCATGCATGATTGCGGCACGATCCTGCATCCGGCCATGGTCGACGGCCAGGTTCGCGGCGGGTTCGCGCAGGCGGTAGGCGCGGCGCTCTACGAGGAATATGCCTACGCGCCCGACGGCTCCTTCCTCGCCGGAACGTTCGCAGACTATCTCTTGCCGACCGTTGCCGAGGTGCCGGAGCCGTTGATCCTGCACATGCAGAGCGCCTCGCCCTTTACGCCGCTTGGCTCCAAAGGCGTGGGCGAAGGCAACTGCATGTCGACGCCGGTCTGCATCGCGAACGCCGTCGCGGACGCGCTCGGTATCGCGGATGTCGAATTGCCGCTCGTACCCGCACGTCTTGCCGAAGTATTGCGGGGTGCCGAAGCGGCGGCTCCATCGAGCCGGAGTGCAACACGGCCGGGGGAGCGGAAACTGTCCGGCGAAGGCAGTGCAATGGTTGCGGCCACGCCGCAGCAAGTCTGGTCGATGCTGCTCGATGCGACGACGCTGTCTGCAGTGATCCCCGGCTGCAACGCCGTGAAGAAGATTTCCGACACGGATTTCAAGGCCGACGTCACGGTCAGGGTCGGACCGGTCAAGAGCAATTATCGCGCGCGGGTTACGCTGATCGACCTCGACCATCCGAACGGCGTGACGTTGATAGGCACTGCCGATGGTGCGTTGGGATTTGGCGCCGGCAAGGGCCGGATCACCCTTGCTCCGGTCGCGGGCGAAGGAACCAGCGTCCACTATCGCTATGAAGCCGAAATCGGTGGCAAGATCGCCAGCATCGGCGGGCGCCTGCTAGACGGCGCTGCGCGCGTCATCATCGGCCAGTTCTTCATCGCACTCGCACGGCAGACCGCTCGCAGCGCGACGGGTGGCGATCGTTCGATCTGGACCAAGCTGCGCGGATGGCTGGGAGGCCGGCGATGAAACCCGCCGCCTTCGATTATGTCCGCGCGGAAAGCCTCGACGAGGCGCTGGAGGTGCTCCGTCACGAAGGCAGCGACGCCCGCGTTATCGCCGGCGGGCAGTCGTTGATGCCGATGTTGAACATGCGGCTCTCCAAACCGCGTGTGCTGGTCGATATCATGCGGCTCGAGGAATTGCGCAAGGTCGAGCCCCGTCAAGGCAGAATCGTCATCGGCGCCGCCGTCCGCCAAGCGGAACTCCTGGAATGGCCCTCGCTCGCTCGCGAACTGACGCTCTTGTCACTTGCGCTGCCCTGGACTGGTCATGTGCAGACGCGAAGCCGCGGTACCATCTGCGGTTCAGTTGCACATGCCGACCCCAGCGCCGAACTGCCACTAACGCTATTGGCACTCGACGGTGAGATCATCCTGCGCAGCGCAAGGAGGCAGCGGCGCGTGGCAGCCCGCGATTTTTTTCGCGGCGTCATGGCGACTGACCGCAACGACGACGAACTCATCGAAATGGTAGAGTTACCAACCACCAACGGAAAACGCTGTGCCTTCCGTGAAGTCGCGCGACGGCACGGCGACTTTGCTATCGTCGCCTGTGCCGCGGTCGAGACCGACCGTGGCGCGAGGCTGGCCATCGGTGGCGTCGCGGACACGCCTGTCGCGCGCGAGTTCGACAGGCTCGGAGGCAGCGCGCTCGACGACGCGCTTAATGCGCTCGCCTGGGACCTGGACGCTCGCGACGATTTCCATGCCACCGCGCGCTATCGACGCGACCTCGTGAGGATGATCGGCCGCGACTTGATTGCGGAGGTAACGAGATGACGCGAATGAGCGCCGAGCAACGTCACCGCGTCCGCTTCATCCTCAACGGCGAGCCGGTCGATCGCATGTGCGAACCGCGGGTGCTCCTGACGGACTTCATTCGCCACGAGATTGGCGCGACCGGTACCCATGTGGGCTGCGAGCACGGCGTTTGCGGCGCCTGTACCGTCGAGATCGACGGGTGGCCCGCGCGCGCCTGCCTCACTCTCGCCCTACAGATCGATGGCTGCAAGGTCAGAACGGTCGAGGGCCTTACCGGCAAGCAAGGACGGCTTGGCGTGCTCCAGTCGGCCTTTCGACGCAACCACGCGCTGCAATGCGGTTTCTGCACCGCAGGCATCCTGATATCGCTCGATATACTGCTTGCCCGCGATCCGCGGGCTGATGAAGCCGAAATCCGCGAAGTGCTGACGGGCCATTTGTGCCGCTGCACCGGTTACGCCCCGATCGTCAAAGCTGCGCTGGAAGCGGCGGCGGCGTTGAGGGGAGACACCAATCGTGAGGCAATCGATGCTTGACCTCGGAACCAGCTTCCTCGCCAGCGTCGCGCGCGATCCCCAGGCATTAGCCTTGGTCGATGGTGAGGTACGCTTCACCTATGCACAATGGCTAGATAAGATATCAGCGTTGGTTGCGGCCTTCGATCGGCTGGGTCTGAAACCCGGCGATCACCTTCTGACGGCCCTGCAAAACGGGTGGCAATCCGCGACCGTACACTGGGCCTGTCAGTTGGCAGGTTTGATCATCACGCCGATCAATTGGCGGGTGAATGCCGACGAACTCGATTTCTGCATCGAGAATTCGGAAGGCCGAGCCCTCGTCTATCAGGATGTCTCTGAGCCCTCGGTTCGCGCGTCGATACTTGCGGGTGAACTCGTCATCCTGCGTGCCGGATCAACAACGAGGCCCGGTGAATTCTCGCTCGACGCGTTCTGCAACGAGAAAGCGCCCGAAGCCGTCGCCCGCATCTCCGCCGAGGCGTGGTCGGTCATGCTCTATACGTCAGGGACGACGTCGCGCCCGAAGGGCGTACCGCGTCGTCACCGGGCGGAACGCGCGGCCGGCATCGCCCATGTCGCGCAGAACCTCTATCACCGCGGCGAGCGAACGCTCGGCGTGATGCCGCTCTACCACACCATGGGCGTGCGCTCCCTGATCGCAATGTCACTGATCGGCGGCACCTTTGTTTGCTTGCCGCGCTTTGACGCGAAGCGCGCACTCGACCTGATCGCGTCCGAAGGCATCACCAATCTGTATCTGGTGCCGACGCTCTATCACGATCTCGTCTATTGCGACGACTTCGCACGATCGGACGTTTCCAGCGTCCGAAAGCTTGGCTTTGCGGGTGCGTCAATGACGGACGGGCTGTTGCAGAAGCTCGCGGAAGCATTCCGCCCGGAGCTTTTTGTCAATCACTATGGCAGCTCGGAAATCTACACCTTCACCATCGACCAGAATGCGCCGGCGAAGCCGGGCTCAGCTGGCAAGGCCGGCATCAACCAGCTGGTCAAGACGGTCAAGCTCAACGCGGCCTCGGTCAACGACGTTGCCTCCGCCGGCGAGGAAGGCGAGATCGTGGCGTTGCTGGGAAGTGACGAATCGTTCGAGGGTTATTGGCGGCGGCCCGACGCCGATGCGCGTGCGCTGCGCGACGGTTGGTATTTTACCGGCGACACTGGTTATGTCGACGCCGCCGGCGATCTCTTCGTCACCGGCCGTGTCGACGATATGATCATCACCGGCGGCGAGAACGTCTCGCCGGTCGAGATCGAGAGCTGTCTATCGCTGCATCCGGCCGTACTTGAAGTCGCCGTGGTCGGTCTTCCCGATGAACGCTGGGGCAAGGTCATTGCCGCCTTCATCAAACGATCGCGACGAGTGAGCGAGGAGGAGCTCGACAAGTTTTGCCGCGAGTCCGGGCTGGCCGCCTTCAAGCGCCCTCGCTGCTTCGTGTTCGTGGACACCATCCCGAAATCTCCGGTCGGCAAGCTGCTGCGGCGGCTTCTGGTCGCTGGCGAATATCAAGTCGAACTAATGCCGCCGTCGAATGCGGTGTGACTCTCTCACAAACCAGGAAGAAGACATGACCGGTTACGAATTCGTCGATCACCGCCTCTCCAAGCTAGACGGTTTCCAGGTTGAGATCGATCCGGCGCATGAACGGGCCGATATCATCCTCAATCGCCCACCTTTCAACATCGTGTCGATGCCGCAGCGCGACCAATTGCGGCTGGCATTCGAAACACTCGAGCACGACCAGCGCGTCCGTGTCATTGTCGTGCGCGCGATCGGCGAGCATTTCTCAAGCGGCGGCAATATCGCCGGCTTCATGGAAGCGACGCCGGAAACCGTGTCCAAGCTCGCCTGGAACATCGCCTCGCCGGCACGCTGCTCGAAGCCTGTCATTGTCGCCAATCGCGGCTATTGCTTCGGCGTCGGATTCGAGTTGTCGCTCGCCTGCGATTTCCGTATCGCTTCCGACACTGCGCAATTCGCCCTGCCCGAGCAGAAGCTCGGCCAGATCCCGGGTTCCGGCGGTTCGGCGCGGCTGCAGAAGATGATCGGCATTACCCGGACCAAAGATATCGTGATGCGCTCCAGACGTATTCCGGCGCGACAGGCCCTCGAATGGGGCATCATCACCGAATGTGTCGCCGACAAAGACCTCGAGGCGGCCACCGACAAGTTGGTCGACGAATTACGTACGTTCGCGCCGCTAGCACAGCGTACGGCCAAGAAACTGCTCAATGACACCGAAGACTCGACCCTGACGATCGCAATCGAACTCGAGGGCCATTGCTACAGCCGGTTGCGCCAGTCAGACGACTTCAAGGAAGGCGTCGAAGCCTTTGATGCAAAGCGACCGCCAAAGTTCGTCGGCCGCTGACCTGATTTTAAAGCAGTACAGGGAATTTCGAGAGAAAGCTGCACGTCAGCATGCCCCTGCTTGGAGGTGTGGCGCCGCTCCTCGCCCGGTTCCGTACTCGACTTTTCCGTGACGAACATCGCTCCGCGAACTATCATCAGCGATGGGAGGCGACGCGAGGCCTATCGCCCGCCCGGAAAATTTGAACTGGAACCACTCACGAGCGAGTTCGATGAACACGTTCCCCATTTCCGACGTCGACCACGGCCTGGCCAGAATGGTTCTGCCGGATCTTCGGATCAACTACGATCCGGTCGATCCGGACCAATTCGACCGGCCAATCGTCTCCTTTTGCATCGAGACGGGTGAGGATAACGACGAGCTTCCGCTGCACTCGCACAAGAAGGGGCAGCTGGTGGTCGCCTCTCATGGATCGGTCATGTGTCGATCGCCGAACGGATTGTGGATCGTGCCTCCCCAAGGCGCCGTGTGGATCCCCGCCGGCGTCATGCACAGCAATTGTGTCTCGGACAACGGAAAGGTCTATGTTGTCTTTATCGACCCGCAGGCGAGCATGCTTCCCAACACCTGCTGCACTTTCACGATCTCGTCGCTGGTCCGCGAGTTGATCCATCGGCTCGCCGTGTTTCCACCGCTATACCCGGTTGACGGCCCCACCAGCCGGCTGGGGCGCGTCCTGCTCGACGAATTGGTGCAGATGTCCACCGAGCAGATGTACCTGCCGATCTCCACCGACAGCCGGCTGCAGCATCTCGCGACGTCGCTGCTCAACGATCCCGGCGACCGCAGCACGATCGAGGAATTGGCCGCCCGATATGCGATGAGCGTGCGCACCTTCGCCCGCCTCGTGTTCAAGGAAACCGGAATGACGTTTGGACGCTGGCGACAGCGCCTTCACATCTTGGTTGCGCTCCAGCGACTATCGACCGGGTCCTCGGTCCAGGCCGTCTCGCTCGATCTCGGCTATGAAACGCCGAGCGCCTTCATCACGATGTTCAAGAAGACAATGGGCAAGAGTCCTCGCCGTTTCCTCTCCGAGCGTTCCGGCTTTGTCGCTCGCGAGCCGTCCGCATAGAGGCCTTGCCCGGAAGATTGCGGCCCCAGCGCTATCCGCCGAGGCCGCAGCCCGCGCTGCCTTACCTTGAATTGAACGGAGCCAGCGGGTATTGGAACCCGGCTTCGGCCACTGCTTGCGGCGCGATGGCCCGAGGCCTGCCGTTCTGCCCTTGCAGGATAGTGACGTCGCCTCCCATGTTCTGTCCATTGGCATCGAACTTGATTCTACCGCTGGACATCAGGATCGGCGTCATGTCGGTAGCCTTGAGCGCGGCATGGACGGCGGCAGATTCGGCAGACCCCGCGCGGCTCACGGCATCCGCAACGATTTGCACCGCCTCGAACGCGCATCCGGAATTTGCATCAAGCCAATCGTTTGGATAGTCGGATGCAAACTGCCTGAGTATCGCCGCAGCGTCGGGAGCCTTCGGATTGTACCAGAACGTCGAAAGGATCGCGCCGTCACCGTATTTGCCCAGCGCGTCGTAATACGCCTTGTCCTGTACGCCATTTGAGTTGGGGGAGAAGATCATTTTCGGATTCCACCCCTGCTTGACGCATTCACGGACGATCATGATGGCGTCGTTGACGCGCGTCACCGATACCAGCGCGTCGGCTCCCGAGGCTTTCGCCTTGGCGACTTCGACCGACAGATCCTTGGCCTTCTCGTCGTATGGAATGTACTGGCTGATCTTCAAGCCGACATCGACCTCCTTCCAGGCCTGATCGATGCTTGCCGCGGTAGATTGCCCCATCGTATTGTTGAGATGCATGATGGCCACACTCGTCGGCGCATCCTTGATCGACGACAACAGCGCCTTCAGCTCAAGCAGGGACTTCCTGACGACCGTCAGCGACGTAGGATAGTAGCGAAACACCTGGGTGAAGCCCTGCGACGTGATCTGGGTCGCGCTCGCGATATGCACCACCATCGGAACCTTTGCCGCTTCCGCGGCCTGCAGCGCAGATATGGTCGCGCCCGAGTCCCAGGCCCCGATGAGGACCGTGCAGCCCTGCCGGATCAGGTTCTCGGCGACAATTCGCCCGTTCTCCGGTCTACTTTGAGTGTCCGCGTGAATGATTTCCATGTCGATCCCGAACTTCCCCCTTGCGAACTTGGCGCCAAGGTCGATGCCGCGTACGCACGCCTGGCCCGGAAACGCCAGAACGCCGCTGCTCGGATTGATCGCACCGACCCGCACCCTGCCGGGAACGGCTGCCGTTACCGGCCGCGATACGAGCCCGACGGCGGCGCCAACGCTACTGCCGAGCAGTGCGCGGCGCGTTAGGCCAGTTCCATTGCGATTCCTCATCTGACGTTCCCCTCGGGTTGGCTACACACAATTTGCTGGCGAGCCGTTGGAAAGCTCGGCAGTGATGGCACACACGACGGTGCGGCGAGCACGGGTTCACACCCGCGGGCCCCCGCGACGCGGCGGTCGCGCGTGCGCCTTGCAGTCGACCGCGGCCGTCCAACTCACGTCTTCATTTCAGCTTTGACGAGCTTGTCTTCACTCTCGTCATAAAGCGTATCGATCAACGACCGATACCTCTCCATGATCTGCTTCCGGCGCTTCTTCCGGGTCGGCGTCATCACGCCGTTCTCGGGGGTCAGTTCTTCCGGCAGTATCCGGAATGCCTTGATCTGCTCGGCTCTGGCCAGCTTGCTGTTCGCCTTGCTGATCTCCCCTTCAATCATCCGGACGACGATTTCGGAGTTCGCCAGATCGGAGTACTGCGCAATCCGAAGGTCGCGCGATCTCGCCCACTCCATCGTCGCGATCGCATTAACTTCGATCAACGCAGTGAGGTACTTCTTCCCTTCCCCGATCACCGCAGCCTCGGAGATGAACGGACTGTGCCGGATCTCGTTTTCGATCTGCGTCGGGCTGATGGATTTTCCATTGGAGGTGTTGATGATCTCCTTTTTCCGATCGACCAGCTTGAAGAGGCCCGTCGGGCCGACGTCCACGATGTCTCCAGTGTAGAGCCAACCGTCGCGTAGCGCAGATTTGGTCTCTTCCGGCTTGTTCCAGTACCCGACAAAGAGCCCCGGTCCCCGGACGATCATTTCGCCGTCTTCGAGAACCGCCGTCTCCCAGGCGGCATCACGCACGGGCACGCCGACCGTGCCGGCCTCCGGCCATTCCGCCATCTGGACCAGGTTGGCTCCGACCAGTTCCGTCTGGCCGTAGCACTCCTTCAACTGCAGCCCCCATAGCTGCCATAACGACATAAGTTCTGACGGCATCGCAGCCGACGACGTATAGCAGACCGTGAGATCCTCAAAGCCGACTTCGGCAAGCAGAGGATGGAAGATCTGGTCCTGGCACACGGCAAAGAGAGCCGATATCAGGGGATCCGGCGTGCCGCCGGCCTGGCGGTCATCCAGCGCCTTGCGGGCGATCGTCATCGCAAACTGGTAGTCCTGCTTCTGTTTCGCCGATCCGGCGTGGACCCTGCTGAGGATTTGCGTGGCAAATCGCTGATAGAAGCGCGGCGGCGCCGTGAAGTAGGTCGGCCTCACCTCCTTGATCGTCTGGGCGAACTCCGCGCTGGTCTCGCCGAAATGCGGCACCATCCGGGCGAGCAGAGGCAACGTCGTTGCTTGTGCGCGCGCGACCGTATGCGACATCGGCAGGTGCACGACGAGGCGATGCGTGTCGGAACGCATCCTCGGGGTGAATGTCGTCACGCTGTGCGCGCCGGCGAGCAACGACAGGTGGGTCAGCATCGCGCCCTTCGGAAAGCCCGTGGTGCCGGATGTGTATCCGATGCTGACCAGATCGCCCGCCTTTGCCTTTGCAACCTGCGTTCGAAGGAATACATCGGCGTCGACCGACGTCTTCCCGCAAAAGGTCTTGAGAGAGACGACGTTGCCGGCCGCACCGGTTCCGCTCAACTCCGGATCGAGCACGATGATCTTGCGCAAGCCATCGGCCTGGCCGGACGCCAGGACGATGTCGAGTTGAAGCTTACTGCCGACGAAGATGAACGATGCGCCGGAATCCCTGAGGTAATAGCCGACTTCTTCCGGCGAGGACGTAAAGTACACGCCGACCATGACCCCGCCGGCGCAGATCGTCGCCATGTCGGCGAGAAGCCATTCCTGGGACACGTCCCCCATGATGGCCGCACGATCACCGCGCTTGAATCCCGCGTTGCGCAGGGCGACCGCCAGATTGGCCGCTTGATCCGAGTACTGCCGCCAAGTCGTGGCGATCCATTCGCCGCGGCGCTTTTGCTTGTATGCGACCATCTCGGGCCGCTCGGCTCTTCGCGCGCTCAGGAGTTGCGGAATGGTCACGTCGACGAGTTGGGCTCCCGACGTCAAGGATTCGACGTCCATCTTACCGCTCCGCGAAGCGCTTCCGCTTCTCAGCGAAGGCGGCGACAGCCTCGCGGCGCTCGGGCAACGCGAAGGTAAGCATCTCCAGCGCGGCCGAGGTATCGAGCACCAGATGCGCGTACTGCTTGATGATCTTGTTGACGCTGTACTTCGTCCAGATGATCGATTCCCGGGGACCGTCTGCCAGCAACTCGGCGTATTCGATCGCGGCATCCTTGACGTCCCTGTTGGAGACGACCTCATTGATCATGCCCATGGCGGCCGCCTTCTCCGCGGATATGAACTCTCCCGTCATGAGGTAGTGCTTCGCACGAACCGGCCCCATCAGCAGAGGCCAGATCACGGCGCCGCCGTCGCCCGCGACCACGCCCGCCGTCACATGCGTATCGGCAAATCGCGCGGTCGGATTTGCGAAGATGACATCGCAAAACAGCGCAAGCGTCGCCCCGAGCCCGACGGCAACGCCGTTGACGGCAGCAACGACGGGCACCTCTACCTCGAGCATGTTGCGGATCAGGTGACGTCCACTCCGCGTCGGCGACGGCAGCGGGCCCTTGTCGAGCGACTTCTGATCGCCGCCCGAGCAGAAGCCGCGCCCCGCGCCGGTCAGCACGATCGCGCGGACGTCCTTGTCGTGATCCAGGTCGACGAAAACCCGCTCAAGCTCCTCGTGCATGTCCCAATTGATGGCATTGAGACTTTCGGGCCGGTTCATCGTAACGACGGCGACGCCGCTCGCTCGCCTTTCGACGAGCAGATATTTGTAGCCTTGCTGTGGCATTGGATTCTCCGTTTCCTGTATTTCCATGCGTTCACTTCTGCGGCCGCATGGCGCGGATTTGCGCCAGAATGTCGTCCGTCGGTCGCACGACGTTGTTCCTGTCGTTGAAGTGCGGAATGATGTAGCGACCACACATTTCGATCGCTTCCATGATCTTCTCGTGGTTCACCGAGTCGAGATGGAGCAACACCTCGTCAATTCCGAGCGCCTGGAACTTCTCGATCTGGCGAATGACGGTGTCGGGACTCCCGCAAACGGTCGTCGCCGAGTGGTTAAGCAGGTAGTCCCAGTCTCTTCCCGCGCGCTCCATCGCCGGCACGCTTTCGTTCATGTACGCGTAGTCATCGGCAAGCTTCGCCAGGCGGGGATAGGCGTCGGTGGAGATCCTCGCGTAGTGCATCAGCGCTTCGGCATAGTCATCCTTCGCTTTCTGATCTGTCGGGCCGATGCCGAAGAACAGCGGAAGGCCGACGCGGGGCCGCGTGAGTGGCCCCTGCTCGTCACGCTTCCAGGCGCGACGATACGTATTGAGAAGCCTGTCCTGGACTTCCCACCCCTGGTAGATCGAATTGCTCATCACGGCGAGGCCTTCGGATCCGGCCCAGCCGTGACTGCGCTCGCTGGTAGCGGCGATGCCAATGACCGGGTGCGGCTTCTGCAAGGGTTTCGGCACGAGCATCCGCGGCGGGATCTGGTAGTACTTGCCTTCAAACGTGAAGATGTCTTCGCGCATCGACTTCTTCAGCAGCGCGATGCCCTCTTCCATCTGGGCAAGCGTCTCGTTGGGATCGACGTTGAAGGCACGCATCGCGATGGTCGTGTTGGCGCGGCCGGCATAAAACTCCATGCGGCCATGCGACAGGATATCGGTCACGGCCAGCCGCTCCGCGGAGCGCAATGCATGATTGATCTTCTGCGGCATCAGGGTGACCGCTGATCGCAGCTTCACGCGCGACGTCACCGCGGCAAGATAGCCGTACACCACTTCGGGAGCGGAACTCGAGATGCCGCCGAGCGCCACGTGTTGCTCCGAAAGCGCGACGCAGTCGAACCCCATCTTCTCCGCGAGGCGCACCTCGTCAACCAGTTCATGAAGCCGGCGCGCGTAGCTCTGCCCGACCTGGGTTTCCTGCTCCGACCAGAAACCGAACGAAAGTGCCATCTTCTAAGTCCTCTGGGAAATTCGAGATGGCCGAGCGTCTCACAGGAGCGGCAACATTTTCGTCCGAATGCTGGGCATGCCCGCACGACTTTCCACATTTTGTGCTGTCGGCGGGCGCATCACATCCGGTCGCTGACCAGCGCGCGCTTGCAGCTTCGCGCACCTGACGGGACGGAGGAGATGAAACCGGGTCGCTTTATTTGCCGAACGAGGCGGCCAGAAGGTCCGCTACTGCCGCGAGGCACCGCTCGCCGATCTCTGCGGTCGATCCATGCGGATCACCAATAATGCCGTTGCGCGTGACGGACTGGATCCCGCGCTTCCACATCAACTCAAGCTGCTCTTCGGATAGAGCGCCCAAGTGCCCGACTTCAAACCGATCCAGCCGCACGCTTTCGGGGCGGAGTCGCATCATCAGGGACGTCTCGGCAATGTCGGCATGGCCACCGACCGCATTGGGGTCGCCCCCGGCATCTCTGACGGCATTTCGCCACCTGTCGATCCAGGTAATTGAATCGCAGAACGCGTCGATCTCAACCTCCGGCGAAACTCCGTGCCTCAGCCGAGGAAGCATGTCGCGCAAGACGGGGAAGTTTCCGATATGACCGGAGAACAGCAGAATCCGCCTGAAGCCATGCCGCGCGAGACTCGTGCAGTAGTCGAGACAGATTGCTTCAAAAGTCTCCGGTCGAAGGGAGATCGTGCCTGACAGGGCAAGATGGTGGGCGGAACAGCCGACCCTGATCGTGGGAGCGATTAGGGTCCTGCCGAGATGCCGCGCCACTTTTGCCGCGAGCGCATCCGCGTGATCGGCATCCATACAGAGCGGAAGATGCGGTCCATGCTGCTCGATTGCCCCGCACGGTATCAGTACCGTCAAATATCCCTGCGCCAAGGCGGTCGACACTTCCTCGAAGCTCATGAGTTCCAGGCGAACTTCTTCAGGGGATGCCGACTCGGCCATTCATGTCTTCCTTGAATTCTTCGACAGGAAGCGGGCACGGGCGTCCGCCGAACTACTCTCGGTCAAATAGGCACCGAGATCCTCTATCGTCACCGCTTCGAGGGAAGCGTCATCCATCTGTCCCGTCAAGTTCAACGAGCGCTTGATCGCCACGAACAGCTTTTGGTCCTTGCCACGAAGATGCCTGCATACCTCCACGGCACGGGACATTACATCCGCACCAGCCGCGATCTCGTTGATCGCGCCGATTTCGAGCGCCTTCCGGGCGTCGCACAACTCTCCCCAATAGAGCAGGGCCTGCGCTTCCCGAAGTCCGAGCTTCCGGACTGCCTGCCGCATTCCCTTGGCCGCAGGCAGGAGGCCGTGGTTTATTTCCGGAAACCCGACCATGCACGCGCGATCCGCGACGACATAATCGGCGTGAAGGAGAAATTCCAACGCGCCTCCGACCGCGTACCCGCGGACCGCGCACACGAGCGGGCCCGGATATCGGTCCATCTCGCACAAAAGCCCATGGAAATCTCGCATGCGGGGCCTCGATATCTCGAGGCCGGCCACTTCCTTGATATCGCCACCCGCGCTGAAGAAGCGATCGCCACCGCCGGTCAAGACGACGCCTGGTGGCGATGCTTGCGCGGAGAGTGCACGAATGGCGTCCAGCAAACGCCTGACCAGCCCGTTGTTCAGGGCATTTGCCGGCGGCCTGTTCATGGTCATCGTGACTATGTCGAGGTCGCGCTCGACCAGAAGGCTATCGTCGTTGTCCATAGCAAGAGCCTATGCGACGCGCCTCGGAATTGGTTGCCATACAGCGCTTCCCTTTCCGCCCGCGGCGACACAAATTGCCGCCGGAGCGCGATATCGCAGCATTCCGTGCTCGAGAGCTCCGGTGCCCGTCACCCCCAAAGCAGATCAGCTGGGCGAAGCAGAACCTCCCTCACCCGCAGACCGCCGCGATAACGGCAAAGGCCGTTACATTCCGAGATATGCGCGCTGAACCTCGGGGTTGCTCAGCAATTCACCGCTTGATCCATGGAGAACGATTGAGCCGTTCTCCAGGACATAGCCACGATTGCTCAACGCGAGGGATTTCGCGACATTCTGCTCAACCAGCAGCACCGTGATCCCCTCCTCGTGCAAGCGCTTCACCACGCCGAACATCACATCCGTCAGGGCGGGCGACAACCCGATGGACGGCTCGTCGAACATGACGATTTCGGGCTTCGACATGATGGCGCGTCCGATGGCCACCATCTGCTGCTCGCCGCCGGACAAGGTCCCGGCAAGCTGCCGCCGGCGCTCTCGAAGCCTCGCAAATAGCCGATAGACGAATTCGAGGGTTTCGAGCTGGCCGGCCTTCGCGCGCTTGAGCGATCCCCCCAGCAGCAGATTGTCCTCGACGGAAAGGCCTCCAAAAATCTGTCGGCCTTCGGCGACCTGCGCAATACCGCGCTCGCAGATCTCCCACGGCGGCATGCCCGTAATATCGACGCCGTTCATCTTCACAACACCACTCGAAGACGGAACTATGCCCGAGATCGACCGGATCAGCGAGGTCTTTCCGGCGCCATTGGCACCCACGACACAGATCAGCTCGCCCCTGTGGATCTGCAGGGAGACGCCGTTCAGGGCATTCGACCCGTCGTAGGCAACACAGAGCCCGTCGATCGACAACAGCGCCGCGTCAAGCATGGAAGCCCGTCCCCAGATAGCTTTCGAGGACCTTGGGGTCAGCGACCACCTCGGCCGGGCTCCCTTCTGCGATTTTCGCGCCATGGTGGAGCACCACGACGCGCGAGGCGACCTCCATCACGATCCGCATGACGTGCTCGACGAGAAGGATCGTCAGGCCAGTTTCGGCAAGCCTCCGAAGCACCCGAACGACGCTTGCGGCTTCGGTGGGCCGGAGGCCCGCCATCACCTCGTCGAGCAGCAGCAGTTTGGGTCGGGTGGAGAGTGCTTTGGCGGTCTCCAGCATTTTCCGATCGGACAACGTCAGCTGGTCGGTGCTCGCATTGGCCTTGCCGGCCAGCCCGACGCTTTCAAGCGACTCATACGCCTTCGATCTGGCTTCTCCCACGCTGCTGGTCCAACTGAACGCGCCGACCATCGCGTTCTCGAGCACGGACATATCGCGCATCGGCCGCACGATCTGGAATGTCCGCGCGATACCCATCCTGCAGACGGCTTCAGGCGGCGTATTCTCGATCCGGCGTGCCTCGAAGAACACCTGCCCGCTGGTCGGCCGCATTGCGCCTGCCACGAGATTGAAGCACGTTGTCTTCCCCGCCCCGTTCGGCCCGATCAGCGCGGTGATTTGGCCAGCTCCCAGTGCGAAGCTGACATTGTTCACTGCGACCAGGCCGCCGAACGATCGGGAGAGATTCCTGACTTCGAGCAGGCTCGTCATTCTTCGGCCTTTCTCGGTTGCGGCAGCCACACCCGCCACGGCACCTGGATTGCCTTGCAAAGCCGCACGATCGCCGGCCAGATGCCGTCGGGCAGGAACCAGACGACCAGGATCAACACGACGCCGTATGCGATGTTGTTCAGCCCCGGGATCCGAAGACTATCGCCGAGAGCACTCATCGCATGGTTCAGAGGAATAACCGTGAGCGATCCGACCAGTGGACCGAACGTCGTGCCCAGACCACCAACCACGGGCCCGACCAGCACATCGACCGAGAGGCCCATGCCCATGATCGAATCCGGAAAGATCGATCCCTGCACGAGCGCCAGAACTCCGCCACCGACGGCCGCCGCCGCCGCCGATATCGCGATCACGAGGATCTTGTGCCGGAATGTGCGGACGCCGAGCGCGCGTGCAGCCTGCTCGTCATCCCTCATCGCTCGCCAGACATATCCGAGGTACGATCGCGAGATGAGTTCGGTTCCCGCGATCCCCAGCGCAGCCAGGGCAAGCGCGACAAAATAGTAGAAGCGCGCATCTCCCCGGAGCATTGCCATGTCCATCGCGTTCGTCGGTGCGGGAAAGAACAGCCCCTGCATGGCGCCGACGAACTCCCAGCCGCTAAACATGATTCTGGCGAACTCCGCGGCAGCGATCGTCAGCAATGCGAAATAGATTCCACGCACCTCGAACCGGAAGCTCAGCCACGCCAGCACCGCGCCGACGGATCCGGCGACGAACATTCCCAGCAGGAGGCCTATCCACGGCGAAATGCCGAACTTGACGTCGAGGACGCCGACCGAATAAGCCCCGAGGCCGACAAAAAGGGCATGACCGATCGATAGTTGGCCACCGATGCCGAGCATCAAATTCCAGGATTGGCCAAGGAACGTGAACAGCAATACGATCGTCATCAACGAGACGAGGTACGGATTTGACAGAGCGCCGACCAGAGCAAGAATGACGAACACCAGTGCTCCGGCAAGCCGCCGGTTCAGCTCAGTTGCACTCTCAACTCTCGTTTGCACCGAAAAAACCCCTTGGACGGAAAATCAGGATGATGATCAGGAGCGCATAGGGAAGCGCCGTCTTCATCGAGGGTGTGAACATCAAGGCTGCAACTGCCTCGGCCACACCAATCACCAGGCCACCCAGGAGCGCCCCGCTGAAGCTGCCGAGACCGCCGACGATGACCGTCACGAAGGCCAGCAGGGTGAAATCGACGGCCAGATATGGCTGGGCGTCGAACAGAGGAGAGATCAGCGCGCCGGCGACGCCCGCACAGGCCGCGCCGATGCCGAAGGCCACCGCATAGACTCGCGGAATGTTCAATCCGATGATCAGGCCGCCCAACCGGTTGTCTGCGGCCGCTCGCAGCGACCGGCCGAATGACGAGAATCTCAGATACGCTCCCAGCAGGGTGATCAGCAGGCCTGAGGCTACCGCCGCCTGAAGTCTCGCCAAATCCAGCGTCACGAGACCGAGCGATACGGTGTGAAACGCCAGCTGGGACGCAGCGGGGCGCGGATCCGGTCCGAACGCCACCAGCAGCGCGCCGCTGAAAAGCAGCGACAGGCCGATGAATACGATGAATTGATAGTGATGGGGCCGGCCGACGAATCGCCTTACGATCAAGGTCTCCAGAAGATATCCGAAAATGAACATCGCAACTGCCGCGATTGCTGCCGCGGCAATGATCGGAACGTCCCAGAGGCGAACGGCCCAATAACCGATGTAGACGCCGAAGACGACCATTTCGCCATGCGCAAAGTTGACGACGCGCATGACGCCAAAAATGATCGTCAGACCGAGCGCCACGAGCCCGTAGACGAGGCCGAGCAGAACGCCGCTTGCGAGAACATTGAGCCAGAGTGACAGCATTGGTGGATACTGATGATAGGGGTGAAGCACTACCGCCTGGGCACCGTGAATTCGCCCCTCACATAGACGAGAGGTTCGCGATCACCGTTCGTCGCCTGTGCGACCACCGCGCCGACGAAGATCGTATGGCTGCCGGCATCGTATGAATCGGATAGGTGGCAATCGAAGCTGCAAACAGCCTCGACGAGACTCGGCGATCCCGTCGCGAGCTCGCGCCACAGAGCTTCGCTGAACCGTATGTCGCCCTTGCTCCCGTCCTTTCCTGCGAATTTCTGTGCCAGCGCAGCGTGATCCGCCGCGAGGATGTTCCAGCAGAACGAACCGCTCTGCTTTATCGTATCGTGGGCGCCGGCCGACTTGTTGACGCAGACAAGCACGCTCGACGGTTCGGTCGACAATGAACAACCGGCCGTCAACGTCAGACCGTGCCGGCCCGGTCGCGTGCCCGTCGTGACGATCGAAACGGCGCCCGGTACGTTGCGCATTGCGGTGCGGAATTCCACGCTGCTGAACACCGACATTTCCTGGCTGGACATGGGCTGCACTCGAAAGTTCATGGCGATGGATGCCCCTGACACATGGAACCGAAGTGATCGAGATCGTTGGTTTGCGAACCTACCCGGCCGCGACCTGAAACAGCTGGATCGTATTGTGTTGCGGATCCCTGAAATGGGCCACGCGACCGTGCGTGCCCATATCCCTGATTTCACCGAGCACCTCGGCACCATGCACCCGCGCGCGCTCCAGAGACGTTTCCAGATTGTCCACTTCCAATACCAGGACTGCATTCAGAGATGGCGTGGACACGGATTCGACCGGACTTGCGATGCAAAGGGCAACCTTCTCACCGACGAATTGAATCCACTTGCCTCGATCAGCGAAGCGGATCTCCAGGCCAAGAGCTTCGTAGAAGCCCGCGAGCGCTTCAGGTTCCGCGGCAGTGAGATAGACCTGCTTGAGCTTCAATTGTCACTCCGATCCCCGACGAGCCGTCGAATTCCGCAACTTCCGTGGACTTCTGTCGTCCTGCGATAGTCGCACCGGGTCCTCGGCATTAATGCTCAAAGACCGTGTCGCCCGCACGATCGATCGGCATTTTATGCTGCAGCATGCAGCCATTCGGCATCGGGCCTCACCGGCCCAGGCCGAGGCCGGAGGTGGCCCCGCGCGTCCCGCCACAAGTCGCATCGCGCCGATGGGCCGCTCAGCAGATTGACCGTTTTTCGATATAACTCGTCGTTTTGTCGAAATTCTACAGCCGCGAGTGCGGTTAGCATTCGTGTCATCGGGATGTCACCTCGCGGGATAACGCGCGGGGACCGGGCCTCGAGACAGCTACGCTTGCCCATGGGAGACAACGATATGACGACGACCGTTCTCGACAGGATCGACATCAAGATATTGAACGAACTGCAGCAGAACGCCGGTTTGACCAATGTCGAGCTTGCCTCCCGCGTACACCTCTCGCCGTCGCCTTGTCTTGCTCGCGTTCGTACGCTGGAAAAGCTCGGCGTGATCGATCGGCGGATTGCCATATTGGACCCTGCGGTGCTCGGCATCGGCGTGACCGCCTTCATACAGATCAAGCTTGAAAAGCAGGTTCAGCTGTCGCTCGAAAACTTCACGCGCTCGATCGATCGCTTGAGTCATGTGATGGAATGTTACCTGATGACGGGAGACAGCGACTACCTCCTCCGCGTCATGGTGCCCGACATCGACGCCCTTGAAGACCTCATCGTAAGCAAGATTTCGCGCATACCGGGTGTTCTGAGCATTCGTTCGAACCTGGCCTTGAAGCGAATTTCGCACAAGACGGTGCTTCCAATCGACTCGAACCAGCCGGTTCGGATCAAGCCGTGCCACCCGAATTCCGGGCGCGCCGAGCGCCCCGCCAGGTCGCACTACGACGCGCCCCAGGGGAAGTTTGACGGCGGCATGGGCATTGATGCTTCGCGCACTCCTGATCACAACGCGGCCGGTTTCTAGCGAGCGAGCCCCACGCAGTGCCATGACTGGAGCAGCCACCGACCACGGTATCAATTGCTGCGTGAAGAAGCTCGACAGGCCGGCACCCCGACCACGAACAAGCATCGCAACGTCGTCCAGGGTCAGGTTGAGCTGGGTAGCCGGGCGACGGGCGCCGGCGCGGCTCGTCGTCCGCAGGCTCGGCGTTGGCCCACCTCAACGATGTGACGTTAGAGCTTCTGGATTTCGGCCGGCGGCCGACCGGCCCGCAGGCCTTCCCGAGCCGAAGCTGTCCTCATCAGGGTGGAAAAGCTTTTGCGCTCGTCAGCAAGGCCTTCGGCCAACGGACGGTCGAGAGCTGACCGGGTAAGACGCTTGGCAAAGGCAAGGCCCTCAGCACCTCGGCTCGATAGCTCAGCGCCGATCTCAAGGGAGCGGACGAGCGGATCGACGACAACCTCATGTACAATTCCGATTTCATGCGCACGCAGTCCCGTCACTGTCAGGCCACAGAGGATCATCTCGAGCGCCCTCGCCTCTCCGACGATCCTGGGCAAACGCTGTGTACCGCCACCACCAGGGAAGATGCCGATGCGCGTTTCCGGAAGTCCGATCGCCGTGACAGCGCTCCCGGCGATGCGCAGGTCGCATGCCAGCGAAAGCTCGAAGCCTCCCCCCATGCACAGGCCATTGATAGCCGCAATGACCGGCTTGTCGACGGCTGCAATCGCATCCGTCAGCGCGTGGAAACCAGGTGGTCGAGGACCAGACGACGGCGGGGCGCGAGGCGCTCCGCGCTCAATGGCATCTGCGGCCTCAGAGAGTTCTTCAACGTCGTAGTGACGGATGAAGATGCCGGGTAGGCCACCTGTAATGACAATGACCCGCACAGATGGGGCCATCCCTGCAGCGGCGACCGCATCGAACATCTCAGCCGCCCCGGCGGCCGTCATTGTGCCGAACGGGGCGTTGGCATAGGTGATGACACGGACCGCGCCGCGATCCTCGGTGGAAACAAGGGGCATGGCCTACCCTCAAGGCAACCGCTCACTGGACAATCAGGCGTTGGCGGCGCATCGCCCAGAATGCGCTCGGGCCCCGGACCGATCAAGACTTGCGCGCTAATATTGCCATTGCAGCCGAGCGGATCGGCCCTAAACTCCTGCTTCCCCAGCATGCGTTTCCGACGGACGTGTAACAGCGGAGTGGGAGCTATGCCCAAGCCGGAAAGCCTCCCAATCGAGAAGATCTCAGTTCCCGTGAAAAGGAAGATGGAAATCAAGCCTCAAGTCGTCGAGGAGATCGCTGGAAGCATTCTGGAAATCGGACAACAAACCCACATTCGCGATCGGCCATCCAACCAGTCCCACCATTTTTTTCGCGACCGCTTCGATCCTGCCAAGAGCATTAGACCAGAGGGAGCCGTAGATGACAAAGCAGATGACGCTCGAGCGAGCCACTGAATTCGGCGCGGCCTGGAACAGCCTTGATCCCGATCTCGTGGCGAGCTTTTTCACCGAGGACGGCGTTTACCATGCCTCCGTCGGCCCTGACCGGCTCGGCAAGACCTATACCGGCAGGGCCGAAATCCGAAACGGCGTGAAGGCATTTTTCGACCGCTTTCCGGGTGGCAAATTCGAGAATCTGAAAGTCGTTGTTACCGGCGACATCGGCTCGTTCGAGTGGGACTTTGTTGCGATCGGCCCCGATGGGAAATCAACGACAATCGCCGGATGCGACCTCCTGAAATTCCGTGGCGACCACGTCGCTATCAAGAACGCCTTTCGCAAGGCCAAGGGCTGATGACGGGGATGACGACCTCGTGTCAAACGTTCCCGATGGTCTAACGCTTGCACTTCCTGGAATGAGGCCCACGATGGCCGCGAGCGGTGCGCGCGGCCATCCTTCATGTTCCCCTTACTTCACTTCATCCCAACTTGTGCCGTTGAATTTCTGCAGTACGACGTATGTCACGACTCGATAGTCCGTCGGGCTGGTGTTGATCAGGCTGCCGGGCAGCAGCAAGCCAAGGCGGAAGTTCTTCAAGTTCGCGGCCTGCTTCATGATGTTCTCCCGGGTCAGGTCGTCGCCGCACTGGCGCAATACCTGCTCCAATGTTTGCGCTACGGCATAGCCGGCCACGGTCAAACTGTCGTTGGTATCGGTGCCAGGCATGTTCTCCTTCATCCAGGCCCTCCACGCGACAATATCAGGATCATTGGCCCAACGGGGATCGGTGGCATCCTTGATAAAACCCGCCGTCATGATGCCCACCGACTTCTCGAGCCCCGCGGGCTTGAAGGTCGCTCCGATCGAGGCGGCTCCGAGATGCAGGAAAGTCTCCGGCTTCCACTTCAGATCCCACATCTTGCCGATCGCCTGCGCCGCCTGCTTCGCGTACGTGAAGAGAAACAAGGCATCGGTGCCGGCGTTCTGCAGGATCACCATTTGACTGTCGATGGTCGGATCGGTCGGCTGAAAACTCTGGGCGCTGACAATCATCTTGTCGGCGTCCGGTCCAAGCCCGTCCTTGAGGCCGGCGATCAGGTCCTTGCCGAAATCATCGTTCTGATAAAGGATTCCGATTTTCGGATGCGGATTGTGGGCTAGCAGGCTCCTGGCATAGAATTTCGCCTCGTCGTGGAGATTGGGCTGCCATCCCATCGTCCAGTGAAAATGCTCGGGGTCGTTGAGCGCAGACGAGCCTGCAGCCGGAAACAGTTGCGGCACGCCCTGCTTGTTGAGATAGGGACGGATCGCCATGTTCAGCGGCGTGCCGAGGACCCCGAAGATCAGAGCGACCTCGTCGCCCTCGACCAGGCTCCGGACGTTCTCGACCGCTTTCGGCGGTGAATAGCCGTCGTCCCTGCTAATGAACGTGATCTTGCGGCCGTTGATACCTCCCTTGGCGTCATTCAACCATTTGAAGTAGGCCGCTTCGGTCTTACCGAGCACCCCGTAGGCTGAAGCTGGCCCACTGTAGGCGATCGTCTGCCCGACCTTGATTTCGCTATCGCTGACACCGGGACCATACTTTTTCTCAGCTAGAGCCTGCTGAGCAATCAGAACGAGCGCCGCGCCGATCAGCGCGGAGACGCGAATGGACATTGGCTTCCTCCGATATTTCTTTGTTCTTGCGCGGCAATTTTGATCGAACCCCGCCGGGTTGGCAATGACCGCGCCAGGACTACGACGCCCGGCTCAGGGTTTCGACCCCGCCGGCCGATCTCTCATGGTCGAGAAGGAAGCGTCCGGATATGATGAAAGCAGACCGCCAGCAGCGTAAGACGTTTTTTTTTGCGCATCGCAGCTACGTCATGAATCTTGTCGGCTTGATGCGGCTCACGAGCCAGCAGGCAAGGTTCGCGGCCCTGCCTTAACAAAACGCATCGAAGGCTTTGTTGAAGGCCGATGCTGTCTCTCGCACCGAAACCGAATTCATCGGCGTCGCCTCATTGAAGATCTGAGCCGCCTTCAGATGCAGAATGCGCACCAGATCCTTTTGGATCGCAGCGCTAGCTTCAGCGATTTCAGGCCGTGGTCGGAAGCCGCGAGCCATCAGGGTTTTCGACCATTTTCAGTCAAGCCCATTTCCCTTGTGATCCACCTCGTAAAGGTACGGACCGAGCGCCTGTGCTTGGCCTGCGGCGGACAGACGAGATAGTGCTCGACATAGGACGGATCGTTCGCACGGCCTGCCAGAGGAGCGACCAACCTGCCACTTGCGAGCTCGCGTTCGGCGAACCGCGTTGATTCCAGGGTTACGCCCAGACCGTCAACGGCGGCGGCAATCGCCATGAAGCTGCGATCGAACCGAAACCCGCCTGGGCTCGGCGCTGTGAGATCGTTGGTCGCGAACCATGCGTTCCAGCGAACGCGTTTTTGCTCGCTTTCGATCAGCGGGAGTTTTAGCAAGTCAGCCGGGTCGCGGATCGCACCGGCAAGCGAGGGTGCGCACATGGGGCGTATGATTTCCTCGCCAAGCGGCAACACAACCATACCCTCCTGGCGCGGCGGTCCGTAGCAAATGTCGATGTCGAACTCATCGTTGCGGAAATGGGGATAGTCGGTTCCTGCAGCCAACCGCACTTCCAACTCGGGATGTTTCTCGATGAGTCCCCGCAGTCGCGGCATCAACCATTGCGCCGCCAGGCTCGGCGCACAATGAATTCGCAACAGGTTGGACGAGCGTGCGCTGGCAACCTCGAGGCCATTCCTCAGCTCGTCAAAGGCACCGGAAACCCGCCGCAGCAGTTCTTCACCGGCCTGATTGATCAGCATTCTGCGTCCGTCGCGTTCGAACAGCGTCGTCCCGATGTGCTCTTCAAAGTCTCGGATCGCGTGGCTCACCGCACTCGGCGTAAGCCCAAGTTCGCCCGCGGCGGCGCGGAATGATCCGGTGCGCGCGGCCGCCTCGAAAACCCTGAGAGCGCGAAGGGGGAGTGGGGCCATGCGATAGGTGAGCACAATTCAACTATTAGTGCAAATTTCGCGTATATTCGTAGTGCTTTCCCTCACCCATAGTTCGCTCCAATCGAAACAAGGTTTCTCGGAGGGAATATGCTGCTGGCGGGCAAAACTGCTGTTATTTCGGGCGCGGCTGGTGCGCGAGGCATCGGCTTCGCAACTGCAAAAACGTTTGCGGCCCAGGGCGCGCGCGTTGCGATCCTCGATCTCGACGGCGCCGGGGCGGCCAAGGCCGCCGCCGAGCTCGGCAAGGAGCATCTCGGCGTCGCCTGCAACGTCACGGACAAGGCCGACTGCGAGCGCGCAGTGTCTGAGGTGCTCAAATCCTTCGGCCAGGTCGACATTCTCATCAACAATGCCGGCATCACCCAGCCCGTGAAGGTCTGGGACATCAGTCCGCAAGACTGGGACCGCATCCAAGACGTGAATCTGCGCGGCGTGCTTTATCTCTCGCAGGCGCTCATGCCGCACATGCAGGCGCGCAAGGCAGGCTCGATCGCCTGCATGTCCTCGGTCTCCGCGCAACGCGGCGGCGGCATTCTCGGTGGAGCGCACTATTCGGCCGCCAAGGCCGGCGTGCTTGGCCTTGCCAAGGCAATGGCGCGCGAACTCGGCCCCGACGGTATTCGGGTTAACTGTGTCACGCCCGGCCTGATCGTCACCGACATCAACATCGGCAAGATCGCTCCCGAGAAGGAGAAGGAGATCCTCGCAGGCATTCCGCTCAACCGGCTCGGCCGGCCGCAGGATGTAGCGAACATCTTCCTGTTCCTGGCGTCAGATCTGTCGGCCTACACGACCGGGGCCGTGATCGACGTGAACGGCGGCATGCACATCCATTGATGACAGGCAAGGGACAAGCCATGACTCGAGCCGAACTGCGAACCAATGAACCCACAATCGCGGACCGCGCCTACCGCATCCGCCGCAATGCCCTTCGAATGGGTGAAGTTCAAGGCCAGGGCTACATTGCCCAGGCGCTCGACATCGCCGACGTGCTGGCTGTCGCTTACTTTCACGCCATGCGCTATCGGCCGGAAGATCCGGCTTGGGAAGAGCGCGACCGCTTCCTTCTCTCCAATGGACATTATGCCATCGCGCTCTATGCCGCGTTGATTGAGGCAGGGATTGTTCCGGAAGCGGAGCTCGAGACCTACGGATCGGACGAGAGCCGGCTTCCGATGTCCGGAATGGCTTCCTACACCCCCGGGATGGAGATGTCCGGAGGTTCGCTGGGCCTTGGCCTGAGCATCGCCGTTGGCATGTGCCTTGGCCTGAAGCGCAAAGGCTCCGACAGCCGCGTGTTTACGCTGTTCTCAGATGGTGAGCTTGATGAGGGCTCCAAATGGGAAGCCATGATGTCGGCGGCGCATTACGGGCTCGATAACCTCGTTGCGATTGTCGACGTCAACAATCAGCAAGCCGATGGTCCCTCCAAGCAGATGATGGGCTTCGAGCCGCTCGCGGACAAAATTCGAGCCTTCGGCTGGTTTGTGCAGCGTATCGACGGAAACGATCTCGATGCCGTCGTGGCCGCCTTCGATGCCGCCAAGAACCACGAGGGTGCCCGACCGCGCATGATCATCGCAGACACACTCATGGGCAAAGGCGTGCCGTTCCTCGAGAGGCGGGAGCGCAATCATTTCATGCGCGTCGACCAGCACGAGTGGCAGTTGGCGTTGCAAGCTCTGGAACACGGGAGGCGCGCATGAAGACGGCCAACAACACGATGACGACGGGATCCGCCGAAAAGCCTCGCCTCACCACCTCGGCGATGATTGCCTCGATCGCCGCCGAAGGACAGCGGACGAAGCCGGCACCGTTCGGCAATGCGCTCGTCGAGCTTGCACGCGAGCGACATGACATCGTCGGCATGACCGCCGATCTCGGCAAGTATACCGACCTGCATGTGTTTGCGAAGGAATTTCCGGACCGATATTATCAAATGGGGATGGCCGAGCAGTTGTTGTTCGGTGCCGCATCGGGCATCGCGGCGGAAGGTTTCACCCCATTCGTCACGACCTATGCCGTCTTCGCGGCTCGACGTGCGTACGATTTCATCCACCAAACGATCGCGGAAGAGGACCGCAACGTCAAGATTGCATGCGCCCTGCCCGGGCTCACGTCAGGCTATGGGCCTAGTCATCAGGCAGCGGAAGATCTCGCACTTTTCCGCGCCATGCCGAACATGACCGTGATCGACCCGTGCGACGCCCTCGAAATCGAGCAGGCGGTACCGGCGATGGCAAGCCATCAGGGTCCGGTCTACATGCGGCTCTTGCGCGGGCAAGTGCCGCTCGTGCTCGACGAGTACGGCTACAAGTTCGAACTCGGCAAAGCCAAGCTGCTGCGCGACGGCGCTGACGTGCTGTTTGTTTCCTCGGGGCTGCTGACAATGCGCGCATTGGAGGCAGCCAGGCAGCTCGAGGCCGACAAGATCCGGGCGGCAGTTCTGCACGTCCCGACCATAAAACCGCTCGATACGGAAGCGATCGTCGAGGCATGCCGCAAGCCCGGACGCCTCGTCGTCGTCGCTGAAAACCACACCGTGATCGGCGGGCTGGGTGAAGCAGTGGCTTCTGCGCTGATGCGCGCACGCGTGCATCCTGCATTCCAACACATCGGGCTGCCCGACGAGTTCCTGGCCGCAGGAGCGCTACCGACATTGCACGATCGCTACGGCATCTCGACCGAGGCGATATGCACCGCCGTCAAGAGTTGGCGGTGAAGGAACCGCCTGCCAAAGAGCTACGCTAATAACAATACAGGGAGAACGAAATGACCAAGGAATCCAAAGCGCGCCTGAGCCGTCGCGCCCTGCTGGCCGCCGGCGCATCCATCCCGCTCGTATCGATCCTCTCGCGACGTGCCCGCGCAGCCGATTTCACTCTCAAATTCGCTACGGGCCAGGACCCGTCGCATCCCGTCAACAAGCGGGCGCGCGAGGCAATCGATCGCATCAAAGAGGCAACTGGCGGGCGTGTCGAGATCAACCTGTTCCCGGCCAACCAACTCGGCTCCGACACCGATCTCCTGGGTCAAATCCGCAACGGCGCTGTCGACTACCTCAATATCGCAGCTTCAGTTCTCGCGACGCTGGTGCCAACTGCCGGGATCGTCAATACCGGCTTCGCGTTCGACTCCTACGATGCCGTCTGGAAGGCGATGGACGGTGACCTCGGCAAGTTTGTCAAAGGCGAAATCGAGAAAGTGGGCATCCTCCAGATAGGCAAGTCCTGGGACAACGGCTTCCGGCAGCTCACCTCGTCAACCCGCGAGATCAAGACGCCGGACGATCTCAAGGGCTTCAAGATGCGCGTGCCGGCCGCCCCTATCCTCACGAGCTTATTCCAAGCCCTTGGCGCGGGCCCGACGCCGATCAATTTCAACGAGGTTTATTCCGCGCTTCAAACCAAAGTCGTGGAAGGTCAGGAAAACCCACTTGCGATCATTGCGACTGCAAAACTTTACGAAGTGCAGAAATACTGCAGCCTGACCAGCCACGTCTGGGATGCCTACCTTATCCTCGGCAATCGACGTTCCTTCTCTCGCCTTCCGGCGGACGCTCAGGAGATCGTGACGCGCGAGCTTAACAAGGCGGCTGACGACGAGCGAAAGGATATCGCGGCACTTTCCAAGTCTTTGCGCGAGGACTTGGCGAGCAAAGGCCTCAATTTTGTTGAAGTCGACAAAGCGGCGTTCCGAGGCACGCTCGGCAAGACAAGCTTCTACAAGGATTGGCGCAAGACTTTCGGTGACAAGGGCTGGGCACTGCTCGAGCAAGCTGTGGGTACGCTCACATGAGGACCGCGTCGCTGTCTGAAGAGCTGACGGCGCCGGTATCCAACATCGCCGCCCCGCTCGACACGCTGCTGGCGCTCGTCACAGAACCTCTAGCAGCAATTGTCGTCGTCGCTGAAGTCCTGGTCCTGCTCATAGGCGTGATCTCGCGATTTGTCTTCAACCATCCACTGACCTGGTCGGATGAACTGGCATCCATCATGTTCCTGTGGCTGGCGATGCTTGGATCCGCGATCGCGCAACGGCGCGGGCAGCACATGCGCATGACAGCGCTTGTTGGCAAATGCTCGGCCAGGACACGCGGCCTGCTTGAGTCCATCGGCGCGGCAGCACCGGCAGTGTTCCTTCTGTTGATCCTTGGCCCGGCTTACAATTTCACTGAGGACCAGACCTTCGTCCATACGCCGGCGCTTGGTCTTAACGACGCCTTTCGCGCTGCCGCATTGCCGGTTGGCGTTGTGCTCATGCTCCTGGCGAGCCTCGTCCGTAGCGTCGATCGCGGCTGGCGGGATCTGGTATCGGCAATCATCGTCATCGCAGTCGTGGCTTGCGTCCTCTATGCACTGGGACCGTGGATCAGGGCCATCGGCAACTGGAATCTCGTCGTTTTCTTTGCAGTTCTGCTCGCGCTCAGCGTGCTCGCCGGCGTGCCGATCGCCTTCGCTTTCGGGCTGTCAACGGTCTCCTACCTCCTGTTGACCACGACGACACCGCTCGAGGTGCTCCCGGGTCGCATCGATGAAGGCGTCAGTTCGCTGATCCTGCTGGCCGTGCCGCTCTTCATCCTGCTCGGTTACCTGATCGTGATGACCCGCATGTCGACAGCCATGGTCAACTTTCTGGCTGCGCTGGTCGGCCATGTTGAGGGCGGGCTCGCTTATGTTCTCTTGGGCGCAATGCTGCTTGTGTCCGGAATTTCCGGCGCCAAGACTGCTGACATGGCGGCCGTGGCTCCGGTCCTTTTTCCAGACATGAAGAAGCGCGGGATCCACGAGGGTGAACTCGTGTCACTGCTCGCGGCCTCCGGCGCAATGGCGGAAACGATCCCGCCATCCATCGTGCTCATTATCATCGGCTCTGTGACCGGTGTATCGATTGCGGCACTGTTTACTGGCGGTCTCTTGCCAGGCGTCGTGCTGGCGCTGGCGCTCGCCATTATCGCGCGTCGTCGCATGGCGGAGGGCGCCGAGGTGGAACGCGGCGTAACATCCGGCCGCGAGATCGGCCGCACGTTTGTTGTCGCTGCACCGGCCCTGATGCTGCCAATCATCATCCGCCTTGCGGTGATGGAAGGCGTGGCCACGGCAACGGAGGTCGCCACGATCGGCATCGCCTACGCGATCATGGTTGGCATCCTTGTCTACCGTTCGTTCAACTGGCGCGAGCTCTATTCGGCGCTCGTCGGAACGGCAGCGCTCGCGGGGACCATTCTGTTCATCATCGGCGCAGCGACTTGCATGTCGTGGGCTTTGACACAATCAAACTTCTCGCATGCGCTCGCCGCCGCCCTCGCGCAGGCCCCCGGCGGCAAGTATGGCTTCCTCATTGGCTCCATCGTGCTGTTCATCGTGCTCGGTAGCGTGCTCGAGGGCATTCCCGCGATGGTTCTGTTCGGCCCGCTGCTCTTTCCTGTCGCAAAGCAGCTCGGCGTGCATGAAGTGCACTATGCGATGGTCGTTATCCTCGCCATGGGCATAGGCCTCTTCGCTCCGCCCTTCGGCCTCGGTTACTACGCGGCATGCTCGATCGGTCAGGTCGACCCGAACGCCGGCCTGAAGCGGATATGGAGCTATCTCGCCGCGCTGGTTGTCGGACTGCTCGTCGTGGCCTTCGTTCCCTGGATCTCCACCGGCTTCCTCCCGTGACGCGCCGGACGCGCGTCTGATCGCTGCAACGCGGCTCTAACCGCACCGCATGAAGATGGTACCTGCCTATGTCAGCTAATGCCTCCGTGTCCTCCGTCTCGTCGCTTTCATCGGCAGAGATTGCTAGACGTCAGGCCGACGCGATCCGTTTTCTTGCTGTTGACGCGATCCTGAAGGCCGGCGAGGGCCATCAAGGGGTTCCGCTTGGCATGGCGGAGATCGCGACCGCGCTGTTCACCCGCCACCTGAAATTCAATCCGAACGACCCGCTCTGGCCCGATCGCGACCGCTTCGTTGTCTCGAACGGCCATGGCTCGATGCTGCTCTATGCGTTGCTCCATTTGACCGGTTACGAGAAGATTTCCCTTTCTCAGGTGATGTCGTTCCGCGAACTGGGCTCGCACTGTGCCGGACACCCCGAATACGATCCTGCAGCCGGCATCGAAACAACCACGGGGCCGCTCGGCCAAGGCATTGCCAACGCGCTAGGCATGGCTATCGCGGAAGCACAGTTGCGGGCCCGTTTCGGGTCCGAAATCGTCGACCATATGACCTACGCGTTCGTCGGCGACGGCTGTCTCCAGGAGGGCGTCGGTCAGGAGGTCATTTCGCTGGCCGGGCATCTTCGACTCGGTCATCTCGTCTTTGTCTGGGACGACAACAGGATTACCGACGACGGCGCGACCTCCCTGAGTATCTCCGAGGACGTGGCTGAGCGCTTTCGCGTTGCTGGCTGGCATGTCGCGGAGGTCGACGGACACGATATCGAGGCGGTGAGCGATGCGCTCGCGAAGGCAAGGAAGGACGATCGTCCATCGTTGATCGCCTGCCGCACCACCATCGCCAAAGGCGTTCGGCGGCTTGAAGGCCAGCGTGGCGGTCACAGCGGCAAACTGTTCGATACGGACCGCCAGGAGATGTCCGACAGGCTGGGCTGGCCCGCAACACGTTTCACGGTTCCAAACGAGGTCGCCGCAGCCTGGCGCGATGCCGGGACCCGCTCGCGCGACGAATACGACTCATGGCGGCGCCGCGTCGCGACGCTGGATGATGCGACCCGCACATTATTTGGACGTACCGTTGAGGGCCGTCTTCCTGAAGGATGGCGAGACGTCACCTCAACCTACAGGGCGCAAGCAATTGCCCGAAAAAAACCAGCGTACTCGATCGAAACCTCGGGCGAGGTTGCTAGTGCGTTGTACGATCTCATGCCCGATATAATGACATGCTGCGCAGATCTCGAAGCGCCGACGAACCACAAGCGCCAGCTCGAAGCCTTTTCGGCAGCCAATCCTCGAGGCCGTTATGTTCATTGCGGGGTCCGCGAGCATGCAATGGGCTCGCTAGCCAACGGCATGGCCGCCCATGGCGGTGTCATTCCGCTCGCCGTAACTTACTTTGCGTTCGCCGATTACGAGCGACCAGCGATGCGCATGGCCGCGCTCATGGGGTTGCCGGTCAAGTTCATCTTCAGCCACGACTCGATAGGTATTGGCAAGAACGGTCCGACCCATCAACCGGTCGAGATTTTGGCCTCGCTGCGGGCGATGCCGAACATGCTGGTCCTGCGTCCGGCCGATGCCGCCGAGATGGCCGAATGCTGGGAAATCATGCTTGATCACACGACCGGCCCCGTCTCACTGGTATGCGCTCGCCAACAGCTGGATCAGCTCAGGTCTGATACATCGACGGATAACCAGTCTCGACGGGGAGCCTATGTCCTTGCCGAGGCAGATGGCGAGCGTCGTGTCACGCTGCTGGCCACTGGCTCGGAAGTCGCGCTGGCAAAGGAGGCCCGAGCGCTCCTGCAAGCGAGGGGCGTCCCCACGGCAGTCGTATCCATGCCCTGCTGGGAGTTGTTCGAGGCCCAGGATAAGGGCTATCGCTCATCTGTCTTGGGGGCGGGCACCGTCCGGGTCGGCGTCGAGGCGGCGATGAAATTCGGCTGGGAGCGCTGGCTCGGCCACGACGGCGCCTTCGTCGGGATGCCCGGATTTGGCGCATCGGGTCCGGCCGACGCATTGTACCGGCACTTCAATATCACCACCGAAGCGATCGTCGCCGCGGCATTGGCAAGCCTCTAACGCCGCTTCCACCCCTTCGCGAATTCTCTGGGAGAGCCAATCCATGAAGGCCGCTGAGCCCGCCCGCATCGTCTTTCTCGACCGTGACACCATGCCGGCCGATATCCGCCTTCGCCCATTCGCATTTCCGCATGAATTGGTTGAGTTCGGCAGCACCCGGCCCGATCAGGTGATTGAAAGGATTATTGGTACCGATATCGTCATTACCAATAAGGTGCCTCTGCGCAGTGCCGAACTGGCATCAGCGCCGACGCTGCGCCTGATCGCAATTGCGGCAACCGGCTCCGACGTCGTCGATATCAAGGCTTGCGCCGATCGTGGCGTCGCCGTCTCCAATATCCGTGGCTACGCAGTCAACACAGTGCCCGAGCATACGTTTGCGCTCATTCTCGCGCTGCGGCGAAGCCTGACCGCCTACCGTGACTCAGTACGTATGGGTCGTTGGGCCGAATCTGGGCAGTTCTGCTATTTTGATCACCCGATCAATGATCTCTCCGGAGCCACGCTCGGAATCATCGGCGACGGCGCGCTCGGCCGCGCGGTTGCCGATATCGGGCGAGCTTTCGGAATGCGGACGCTGTTCTCGTCTTACAAAGGTGTCTCCGGCATGGGTCCCCTCTACACGCCATTCGAGGATGTCCTGCGGCAGAGCGATATCATCACCTTGCATTCGCCCTTGATGCCGCAGACGCGCAACATGATTGCAGCCCCGGAATTTGCACTGATGGAGCGCAAGCCTCTTCTTATCAACACGGCGCGGGGTGGCCTTGTCGACGAGGTTGCCCTGGGCCAGGCGCTCCGCTCGGGTCAGATTGCAGGAGCAGGTTTCGACGTGGCCACCGTTGAGCCGCCGTCTGCCGACCATCCGCTGATGCGGCTCGTCGGGCTACCGAATTTCATCCTTACTCCTCACGTGGCATGGGCTAGTCGTGAAGCTGTCCAATCACTCGCGGATCAGCTCGTCGACAATGTCGAAGGATTTTGGAGCGGCATGCCGAGGAACATAGTGGCCCAGGTGGAATGAGGGCAGACTGGTGATTGCAGGTCAGCAGCATCAAGAAGAGAGTTCCCGCATTGTTCTCAGGCGACAATCAAAAGGCCCCCTGTTGGTCAAGGAAATTTCGAGCTCGAACGACGAAGAACTTTTTCTGCTCCCTCGTACTGTATGCCAAAGTCTTGCCCGGCCGTACAACGGGACAAGGGAAAATCCGAAATCATGATCATGGACCGTGGAATTGCCGACGCCGGCTCGATGGACGAGGGAGCTCTGCCTGGGCTTCGGTCGCGGCTTCTCAACCGCCGGGCGTTTCTGTTCGGCTCCGCTGCCGGTCTCGCCGCACTTGGCCTGGCCGGTTGCGCATCCGACTACATGAGCTTGGCCGAGGCGGAGAAAGTCTACGGGCCCGTGCCCGACGAGAAATTCCCGATCCCTGCGGTCGATGTCAGCAAGGTCAATCCGAAATATTTTCGCAAGACGGTGCGTTACGACAGTGATGAAGCGCCCGGTACGATTATCGTCGATCCCGGCAAATACTATGTTTACCGCATCGAAGGCGAGGGAAACGCGACCCGCTATGGCGCCAATGTCGGCCGCGATGGATTCCGGTGGAGCGGGGAGGCTTATGTCGGACGCAAAGCCGAATGGCCTACCTGGACGCCACCCAAGGAGATGATCGCGCGCCAGCCGGAGGCGGGCAAATATGCTCGCGGCATGCCAGGAGGTCTCGACAATCCACTTGGTGCCCGCGTGCTCTACCTCTATCAAAATGGGGTGTACACGCTTTACACGATCTATAGCACCAGCGACCCCGAAACGATCGGAAACGGCATTACGAGCGGCTGTACCGGCCTCCTCAGTCAGGACATGATCGACCTCTATTCGCGAACGCCCGTCAAAACGAAAGTGATCGTGCTGCCGGCTTAGCGTAACGGCATTGGCCGCCGGTCCTGGAGCCGTTGTCGATCGAATCGGTCTCTGCCGCATTGCTCCCCAAAACGGGAATTTTCTGAGATTGGGCTGGAGACTTCGGCAGTTTGGGCTCGAAAGCTCTAGATTGGGAGGCAGCGGAGACCGCCCTGCCCCGAAGCAGCCGGCCATTTCCGGCCTATTCTCGTGTCTTTTCAGGCACTTGGCTGATGCGCACTGCATGGCTGGGGCGGGAGGGATCGAACCTCCGTATGGCGGAATCAAAATCAGGCGGGATGTCGAGCAAGATCAACGCGCGTTCTGAATTTCAGGCTGTTTTCCGGTCTCGAAAGATCAATAGGTTAGAGTGCAGTTCAGAATGAAGAGGCGACAGAGCTGGATGACGCTGCTCGGACGCGGCCATCCGCCGGCTGCTCGAGATCGGGTTAAAGGTGAAGGTACGAACTCATGGACGACGATTTCAGGAAGCAGCACGCCAGGCTCGTGCGGGATTTGGCCAACCAGGCGGCCGACCCATTCATCAAGCGACGCCTCCAGGATCTGGCGTCAAGGTACGAGGTCAACAGGCGTACCACTCCCCTGACGCCGCTGGATCTTGAGATTGCTAATCCCGCCCGCAAACCGGATGGCGCTTCTGAGCGATGAGCGTGCGCAGGCTGGTCGAGATCGGGCTGAAGGCGAAAAAATGATCGCGAACGAAATGCTGGAGCTCGAGGAAATGGCGGTGAAGCTGGAAGTCGCCGCCAAGAAGCTTCCGCAGGGGCCGGACCGCGGCGAATTGCTTCGAGACATTGCGAGATTTCGTGCACATTTGATCGATCTGAAGGCGAAGGAAAAATAACGCCGGGGGACGAGACCATGAAGCCGCTACTCGGACTTATCGCGCTGCTCTTTACGACCAGTGCGTTTGCTCAAGCAGCCCCACCAAAGGCGGCGAAGAGGCCACCCGCTCAAGCTAGGCCGCACGCGCCAATGCCTTGCAAGCTTGTCGGCACTGTAAGGGGCATCAAGATCTGGGCCGGTGACTGCATTGGTGCAGAGCCCCCTGCGGCAGCTCCGCCATCAGCGCCCCCTCCCGCGCCGCCCAGTGGCGCGAGCGCTCCCGGAGAGAAGCAGTAGGATCACTTCCTTGACACACGGTTGGCGGCGACGTCGTTCGTATGATCCCCATCGACACTCGCGACTATGAAAAGCTGCATGGCGAGCATCCCTCGGGCCGGAGATACTGGGTCATTCCGTCTCGTGACCCTGAAGGGTCACGTCATCTTTCGGACCGCTAGTCCGGTCACCTATGTGATCGCCTGCGACGATGCCAGGAAGCGCGCCGAAGCCCTTGGTGCGGCGTCCATCATCGTTATCGCCTGAGGGTGGACGGCGGCTAAACAACCGGCGAAGAGCCGCGCATGGCTAGACGTGTGAGAAGTCAGGAAGCAGCTTACATTCTCAATGCGCGCGAGCGAAAAGCCCTCGGTAGGCTGACCGAGGGCATGGGCCGTGACTTCCTGATTAAGGGCCAGTTTGCGGGCATCGGCGACAAGACGCTCGCCACACTAGTCGAGCTAGGGCTAGCTGAGACCGGCCCATCGAAACGCTATTGCGGCGAGATCGGTTGGCGCATTACACCGCGCTCGCGCTGGTTCGTCACAATGCGGCGTCTGTTCTCAACGTGCCTTTCGGCGAGTTTTATCTGTTCATCCAAGGTAGGCATGGCCGGTAGCCTTGCGTAGCTTTACCGCTAAGCAATTAGCGTTTCGAGCTGGTTTCTGTTGATTTGGATCAAGCATGCCACGCCGGGACATCCGCTTTTGGGGCGCGAGCCCTCGCCTTGACCTAACTCTTGATTGCCCGAAGTGTCGTAGCCTCAACCGGTGGCGGCTTTCCGCCTCGCGCGCTTGGCGCGATCATCGGACATGGCAGGCCCCCAGAAGATCACCTTCGGCGACATGCGCTCGATGGGCGTGCGCGGCGTCCTGGTCTACTGCGCCGACTTCCAGTGCAGCCACTCACTTGCCGTCATGGCCGATCGGTGGCCGGACGATCTGAGGCTGTCCGACGTCGAGCCTCGCCTCGTCTGCTCGGCCTGCGGGCAAGCGAGGCGCAGACGTTAGACCGAACTTCAATTGGGACGCCAAGGGTCCGATCGGCGGCATGGGGTATCGGTGAAGCCAGATCTTTTCAATCGGTAAACCACCGATGTGGCAGGTGGGCTACAACCGCCAAAAGCAGGCCACCGAGCGCGAATATTGATGCACTATTACGGTATTATGGCGCAAACGCCACAAGCCCCTGCGCATCTCCCTTCATGGCTGCGGTTTCTGAAGACTGACGGCCTTCACGCTGCGTTCGGCGATCTAGCCAAATCAGGTATTCGGCGTGTCGCGCCCGCCTTTCGCAGGCCGCTATCTGTCTATGCGCTTCGTCCAAAAGCCGGTGGCTTTCGGCGATGGCCGCGTCGGCACAAGCTAACAACGCATCGAGGTCCGCATCCATGCTATCCAGCATACTGCCGGACGGCAGGAAACTCACGGGCTGGGTTTGAACCTTCCAATAAGATTCGGAGGGTCCCAAAGCTCAGCTAGGTCGGAGACGGCAAGAGCCTTCGCCTGTTCTATGGCCTGCTCTTTGGTCTCACAGCGCAGCTTTTGCACTGAGATAATCGAGCCCTCCCGCGTCAGCACGTATGCCCGATACTCTTTCATTTTCCAGTTCCGGGTTGGATCGGCATAACCGGCTAGATTTCTTTCAGCCCATCTAATTCGGTATCGGGCTTCCGCCCTCCCATACCCAAGCCTCTGTCGGCTTCCAAAAATGCACCTCTCCGCAATGAGGGCAACTGACCGGCACGGCGACGCTTGGCAACGACTCAAAGTGCACTGTCTCAGTATCCGAGCCGGTTTGCACGGGCTTTCCAGTGCGAGGACAGCGCATGAGAATATCGGGCATGTTGCCTAAATTTCTTCTAGCACTACTTGTTCCAATTCGAGCGCTGCAACGCACGCTAGGAAAAAGATCGCAGTAAACGATCCCCGCTTGAGCTTCATGGTGATCCCGGCCTCAGTCTCCTCCTTGAGGCCGTGCTTCTTCAACCGCTTGACCAACTCGGCATAGGTCACATCAGCTTTCTTCATTTCCGACTTCAGGAATGCACTGGCGCGCTGGCCCCATTCCTCTTCCGCCTTGGGTAGCACCATGGCATCTCCTATCGATTCCGTGAGCTAACAAATACGATAGACCCGGCTTGACTTCCAGCCAAACGGTTCATATTCGTTAGCTATCACATTCGATAGGATGCGGCAATGCGCGGCAGGCCCACGAAAGACCCTCACACCAGACCGGGCCATCACGACCGTCGCTTTACGAGGAACCAAAGCGGCAAGCGCAAGGTTGTAGTGATAGTTCGGGAGCGCGATGGCAATTCGGTCCCGGCTGTTTTCAACACAGAGAGCCAAGCAGCTTCGTTCATTCGCGCACGCATCGCGAAGGGCACGGTCGTGCATGCTGACGAAGCTGGCGCGTGGGATAATTTGCATGAGCGGTTCGAAGTTAAGCGCATTAATCATCAAGAGGCGTATTCGCTCGATGGCGCTTCGAAGAACTGGGCTGAAGAGTACTTCAGCCGCTTGCGCCGCGCTGAAATCGGCATCCATCGCCTGGAGGCCGGCAAGTCCAAGCTGGCAAAGCTGCTCGAGCGCCGGCCCGAGGGAACCTTCGTGGCGCCCTATGAGCGTGGCGAGATCGGCCCCGACCTCTTCCACGCGGCGTGCCAGATGAACCTCGAGGGTCTGGTCTCAAAGCACCTCGGGCGCCAATATCGACCCAAGACCTGCGACTGGGTGAAGGTGAAGAATCGCCATCACCCGGCATTCAGACGCGTGGTGGATCAGTTCTAATGGCTGGCATCGAAATCTACGCCAAGCGATACGACGACGAGCACGGTCACCCGCCCGCCGGTCGCCGCTTCTGGATTTTTCAACTGGTCTCGAAGCTCGGCCACGCGACCTTCCTGCTCACCGGCGAGGTTTTGGTCTACGAGAAGGCGCTCGAGGTCGCCATCCAGGCCGCGGAGAAGAACAAGAGCGTCCGCATCATCGTCGAGCCCTGACTGCACGCGAAAATGCCCACCCAAGGAGCCGTCAAACCCCTGGGTGGACAGTGCGCCCGCTTTAACGTGACGTCCCGCGGGCGAGGCTTCTCACCACAATACAACGCCAGCCGCCATAACGAATGTTAAGTGCGCGCAGACGAAAATGCCCACCCAAGGAAGAGGCTGATCATACCTGGGTGGGCACTCGCCCGCTTGAGGTTGTCGGCACCCGCGGGCCACGCTTCTCACCACAATACAAGCCCAGCCGCTATAAAGCATGTTAAGCGGGGTTCGGTTAGCGGTCTGCCCTCTCGAGAACCGTGATGCCGAGGTAAACGACGCCGATGCTCGCAAGAAGGATCACGAACGAAGTTTGCAAGCTTGTTGACGCCGATCCACTCACTCTGCAGGTCGCCGCCCCAGAAGGCATTGATTCCACGCGGCTCCCAGGTGCCATTTCTGAATAAAACAATAGGGCCGACCACCCCTGCCAGAAATCCGGTCAGCACAGTCAACCAGCCGATCGCTTTCATCGCTTCAGCCATTCGGTCTAGCGCGAAGCGCCCCTGCGCAGACGAAAATGCCCACCCAAGGAAGAGGCTATACCCTGGGTGGGCATTCGCCCGCTTGATGATCCGCAAGATCATCCCGCTGGCCAGGCTTCTCACCACGGTCCTAATCGAGGCGCCATAAAGAATGTGAATCGGCACCTCCAGCGATCCAATGCAATGGATCGCAGTTTCAGCGTCCCGCTGGCGCAAGCAGTATGGTCAATAGGTCGGCTAGGTCGACGATTGCTCACGGCAAATCGCGCGCCCTTCTTCAGGAGACGCCGGGCAAGGTCTCGCCAGCGGCAGCTATCGGGCTTTCCATTCCTGCAGCAATTGTAAAGTGGGTCCACGGCGTGACGCCAACCCCAGCGTCGGCAAGCGACGCCCATTGGTCAGGCATTGACCTGCCGAAACGTTTCGAGACTAGCGTCCCGGCCGAGGCCACACTAACTCACGTCAATTCTGCGGGGCTTGGCCTGCTCTGCTTTAGGCAGCACGATTGTGACCACGCCGTCTTTCATCTGAGCGCTGATTTTGCTCTGGTCGATCTTGTTGGAAATCTCGAAGCTGCGGGCGTAGTGGCCCACGATGTATTCTGTGTAGATCGGCTGCATCCCCTCATACTTCGCGAAGTCAATTCGACCTTCAATCGTCACGACGTCATCCTCAACACGGGCCTCGAGGCTGTTGCGATCGACGCCCGGCATTTCGAGCGCGACCGTCAGCGCCTCGGGGGTCTCGAAGATATCCGTCACCGGGACAAACACTCGCCCCGGCGCCGTGCCCTCGGTCTTCTTCTCGACTTCGCGCTTTTGCTGGACCTGCAGCTCCTGTGATTCTGACATGGCACTGGCTCCTTAGCTGATTTTGATCGAGCGCGGCTTGTCGACGTCCGCCCGCGGTATGAACAGCGCAAGTATGCCGTCACGATATTCGGCGATGCGATCAGGTTCGATTCGAATCGGGACTGATAGCGTTCGGTCAAACACACCGGAGACGCGCTCGCGACGATGGACGCTCGCCTGCTCTCCATAGGCGATTGTCTTCTTGCCCCTGATGCGAATGGTATTCTCCTTCGCCTCGATCTCCAGGCCGCTCTTGTCTATACCCGGAAGCTCGACAATGGCCACGAAGTCGTCGCCCTTCTGGAATATGTTGATCGGTGGAAAGCTGCCGCTCGCGGCAGTACCGCGTCCCATCCAATCGCTTGCGATTCGTGCGTCGAGAGCACGCTGCAGCGTCGATAACGCTTCAAAGGGGTCGCTGAATCTGACAAACATAGATTCCCTCCATACGTTGCAAGTTGCCTAGCACCGCTTGACCCGTTTTGCAGGACGCGCTTCGCGGTCGGCATGCGTCCGTCAACGTTGCCCAATCGTGAGGAGCTGCACGACGCCTCCCAGCTCTGCCGCGCTCCCGAGACATCAGCGTCTCAGCGACGCCGCTGGTCTAGGATCAATTCATCCTTCGAAAACCACCGGATCTCCTTGGTCACAGTCGCGCAACTGACGAAAATGCATGCATCTCCTCCTTGGCGGTCTAGCGATGTCATTTGATCGGAGCTGGTAACCAGCCCCGGCGGAAATCGACCTAGGAAAGGCAAAAAGCCGGTTCAAGAGGCCCAGCGAAAATTTTGGTACTGGCCGAAACAGGCCACTCGCCAAATCAAAACCGGCCACTCTCCGCAGAGCCATCAAGGAGTGAACCATAAGTGAGCGCTGTTCACTTTTGGCTAGCCCATGCCTACAACGAAGCCGCGCGCTGCGATGAGAACGGCCCGGTCGCACGGGTAGAAGGGCTGGGTTTGACAACCGGGCCGTCACAGCCGGTGCCGACCGGCCCAGTAGTCTACGAAATCTGATTCGGTCGGAACGATGGCGGCCTGTTCGCCGGTCCTAATGAGGACACTCAGTCTTCCGAATTAGGACATAGGCAGGCCACACCGATTAATGAGCGTTGCGGGCATCGAGGGCTCCGCTCGGAAGGGGACCGCGATATCGGAGGTGCGGCCCCGGCATGGCCCCGCCGGGGCCGTTTCGTTTTGGAGACATTGAAGCTTGGCCACGGGCGCATGCGATAGGAACGGCGGTGCGGCGCGCGTCTTGTTCTGGCGCGCTTCACCCCGAAGCGCGCGTGGGCCGCCTCATGGCCCACTCGCCCCAGACTTAGCCCCGGCCCGAAAAGGTCGGGGCCTTTCTTCGGTCATTCTCGCGAATGCGAAATAGGCGGCCACTTCAACACCTGCCAACTCGACAGGAACGATCCTGGCCAAGGGAGATTAAGCAAGCTCGGGGCGGAGGCAACGCCCAGAGTGCCAGATCAGCCTTCGCCTCTTTGTCAGCCCCAGCGCAAATCCTTCTCCCCGCAGGAACCGCTGGGGCTGATCTATGTTCGTCGCAAATGCGAAATAGGCGACCTTACTTATTTCCTGACTGGCGTTTTGGTTTCTCCGATACTGGCGCAGCGGTCGCAGACGAATACATGCCTCACTACCTGCTCAGCTGGGACCAGAATCGATTGCGACCAAGCCATCTCAACGTTGCACTCCGGACAGATCGGAGTGGACAGCTGCTCAATTGAGTCCCTAAGCGTTTTCATCTGAGGCTAACCGGTTCTCCAGACGTATTTCTCAACCGGCGGCAATGACGTAAGAGAAGTGAAGGAACGGAACTCTTTCCGTTCCGTCCTTCGATCCAGATCAAAGTTGTGTTGCTGGCGCCTCTTCGCGTCGCGCGATTGGCGCAATCATCCGCCATGGCCGGTCCCCAGAAGATCACCTTCGGCGACATGCGCTCGATCGGCGTTGGCGGCGTCCTGGTCTATTGCGCCGACTTCCAGTGCAGTCACTCTCTTGCCGTCATGGCCGATCGCTGGGCTGACGATGTGAGACTTGTCAGACGTCGAGCCCCGGCTCATCTGCTCGGCATGCGGTAAGCGCGGTGCCGACGTCCGACCGAACTTCAAGGCACATCCAGGGGCCTGCTGGGCATGTGGGGACCAACGCAGCCATTCGGCCATCCTCGCGCCGGCTTCTGCTTGCCCGGCCAGCTTGACTAGCGCTTCTCTCACGGCCCTTGAGATTACCGCTGCAGCTTTATCGCGCAACTCTTTGGCTCGCTCCAAGAGGCGCGCTTCCAGCGTCTTCACTTGAGCAACACGGCGTCTCCGCTTCTTCGATCCCATGACAATCACCCTCGTCCAAGTTCCCTGCCCGGAACGGAACTCTAAATCGTAAGGTGAGCATAAGGTTCCTGAGCGCAGGCACGAACAAGGCACGGTCACCACCACTCGTCCACGATTTGGCTGCTCGCCCTGGTCTGATTTCTCAATGGCGCAGCTATTGCGCGGCAGTGACCATCCACTCCAGCTGGTCGCATCGGAGCAGGCTTGTCGACGGGGTCGCAGCCCGGTCACGATTGAGGAGCTGGCGCGAACCCTCCCCACCACCGGTCGCTCTTTTTGGCCTGGTTCAACTGAACCGCTCAGCCAAGTCAGTCCGAAGCACAGGCCATCCCCGCTCTCCAGGCCGGCTTCTGGCGGTTTTCGCTTTTGACGCTTCCAGATGTAGCATCCGCGCGTTGGGGAGGTTTACGAAAAACGGAACCAGAGAACCATCAAGACGATCATTCCAACGGCGACCTGCCCGGTCACCAGAATGATCAAAAATCGTAGGTTCGATTCCATGTCCAGTACATGTGGCGTTAGCCGTCAACTTACCAGTACGGAACTCTGCGACAATCACGTGACCCATCAACGGCTCCGTATGACTCCGGTACCGGTTAGGGGACAACGGATTGCAGCTGAGCCAGGCTTTTACGCAGCCTGGACTTCGGCCCGCACTTATTCACGCGTAGGGACACAGCCTTCTTTTGGGATAGAGAATGTTGCATCGAAGCCGAGTACTGCTCGAAGGCCACTTCGCGCACAACCACGTGTTAGAAAAGGTCGGGTACGATAATAAATTCGCTGAGCGTTTCCGAGCTCCCCGGTTTGAAAGGGTTCCGACTGAGGCGGCCCTTACTCCGGCGGTGCAAGCGGTGTTTGGTTGAGAAGCTGCGAGATCGCCGTAACGATCTGCGCTGGCGCAAACGGCTTGCTGATGAGGACGCTATTGGGGACGCCCTGCGAGAGCCATTGATCAGCTGCCGCTCCCGTAGTGTAGACCACGCACATATCTGGATTGATCTCTCTCCGCTGATCGCGATCCATTGGCACAAATTGCATAGATCCGCACGCCATAATCCGGAGTGCCGGCCGGCTCTTCCATTTGGTGAGTCTTCAGCCGGCTGGGGCCGCTCGGCTTATCCCAGTCATGGGCGGCCCCACCTCTGCGCCTCCTTTAATCCTCAATGTGCACAGAGTGAGAACGCTTTGGCACACCACTGAAAACGAGCCAAAGATAGAACATCCGAACATCCACAGCCTACTCGCCGTACTTCCCACCGGGGTGTCAGGCTTAAGCCTTGGCTTGTGTTCCCCTAATCATAGGACCCTGCACAAAATTAAACAGACGCCCAAATCCGAATCTGCAAAAATTCGCTATTTCAAAACGGAAAAATTTCGGAGGGCGTGATGCCGGCCAGGTTATGGTCCCTAGAGGATGACCAGCGGCTGCTGCAGTTGGTTCGCGAAACGCATTTGACGCAGCGCGAGATCGCTCGAAAGATTGGCCGAACCGAAGCTGCGGTAAGCAACCGGCTGACGATCATCAGGAGGCGGGTCGCGGAGAGGCACTCCGAGTTGCCGTCGCGGTTGGTCAACGGCAAAGGATAAACTTTCGGCCGCGCCTCTCGCCGGGACGCTGAGGCCGTCTCTTTTAAGGGACGCTCTTCAAAACAATATAGACGCCTGAGCGGTGCCCCCCGTTTCGGCAGCGTCCCGGGCCGTGACGGCCAGCGACCAATCGTCGTTCGCGCGATCTATCTCGACATAAAGCTTACCTCGGTGAAATCCTGGATTTCCCGAGATCAGTTCGAGATCCTTCACGCAGATCATCGTTCTGAACACCAGGAAACTTCTGACCGGTGTCGGCCGCGCCCACAACGCGAGTGGACGGAACGTGTCCTACACCCCTCTCAGGCCGCCTGCTTTGCTTCCACTGTCAGCGCATCGAGCAGCCTCGCCTCCTCTTCAATTCTGCTTCGATATCGCTGCCGCTCTGCGTTTGAAGTCGCGGTTTCGAGCAGAAACTGGTAATGCCCGATAACTTTGTGGCTGCTTCGGATGAGAAATTCACGAATATCACCCATAACGATGCTCCTTCGTGGCCGCGCCGCATGTGGCTTGTTTGGGCGATATCGGAGGGGAGAACGCAATTCCGGCTTCAAGCAACTCGCCCAGCGACTTGCGCTCTTCCTCGAGGCGTTTCTCGATAAACCGGCGTTCCAGATCGGTGAGATCGGTCTCCAACAGACGGCGATACCTGCGGATGTTATTTCGATGAACACGAAGACGCGCCAGCTGCTCGTCGGCGCTTGAGGTCTTCCCGGAAGATTGATTGGCTCTGTTTGACCAGCGCCGTTCAATCGCGTCGATAATGTGCTTTGGCAGCGGGATTCTATCCATGGTCGCCTCCTACGCCACCAAAACTCGATCAGTGGCCTGCAATCGCTTCGGCTTGCTGCCGGGCGGTTGGCGCGGATCCTCTTCGTCGAGCGCAGAAAGTGCCCTGAGAATCTCGTCAAGCTGGATCGGCCACTTCGGCTCGAAGTGAGCCCGTAGAGAGGGCATGGACGTAACCGCGGATGCATCCGATGTCCAGGAAGCCAAACGCTTCGTTTTCTCTTCCTTTGTCAGCAAAAGATTAGACAGGACATCCGCCGGACGCGCGTATCTCATTCGAGATAGGATCCCGAGTTCGATGACATTTTTCATAGCAGCGGTCGTCGGCCGCATGATTGCCTCCATTTCTAAGACGAATTGCCCGGGCCGCGCGAGCAATCTCGCGCGGCTGGGGCGGCCGCTCAGGCGGCTCTGGCTTCGATTTGGCTGCTCGGCGCACCGGCGCCCTGGATCGCGATGCGTCGTGGCTTCATCGCCTCGGGAATTTCGCGCTGCAGGTCAACGACGAGCAAGCCGTTATTGAATCGAGCGCCCTTGACCTCGACGTGGTCGGCCAGCGTGAACTGCCGCTTGAAATTGCGCGCTGAAATGCCGCGATGCAGGAAGGTCTTCCCCGCTTTCTCGTTCTTTCGACCCTCAAGCGTCAGCACGTTCTGCTCGGCGGAAAGCACGACTTCATCCGGCGTGAAGCCGGCGAGCGCCACCGCAATCTCGAAACGGTTCTCGTCGAGCCGCTCAATATTATAGGGGGGATAGCTGTCTTCGGCGGTCCGCTGGGCCTCGTCGAGAACATCAAAAAGACGGTCGAAGCCGATGGTCGACCTCCACAGGGGAGTCCAATCATACCTCATAGCCAAATCCTCCTTAGAGCAAGATGGGTACGAGCCGGCACCGGACACCTGCCGGCGCCCGCCTTCCCAGGGCCCCGAAGGCGCCCTCACCGCTTGTGCGGCGACAACAGAATTTGTTAAACCGAAAAAAGTTTCAAGGGGTCTGCACATTTTTTTCGACCCAAAGATTATTAGGATTACGGAAACACTATTCCCCGCCCGATTGGAAACCAGAAGTGAGCACCAAACTAAACGCGCTTGCACTAGACGACGCCATCCGCCTCAAGTGGGTTCTTCGCGACATCCGGGCCCGGCGCTTCATTTTATGCCCCCCTGATCCGGCCGATCTGGAGACGCTCATCCGCATGGGCTTCGTCGAAATCAACGGCGATGAGCCGACGCTGACGCCGGCTGGTTTCGACCAAATCTGAGGGGAGGTTCGGGGCCCAGCGGGCCGCTTGCAGCAGTCTGGCGACGGTCGCGCTTCTCGGTTCACCGGCCGCAACCGTGTCCACCTTGCGCTTGATCAGATGGTCCGGCTTGTTTGATTTAGCCAAAACCCGCAAGCCACAAAACGCGGTTGGGCACGTCATGGGTCTCCATCAGAGAAGCGCTGCCATGGCTGAGATCCCTTCCCTCGCTCGACGATATGCACCGCGGGCCGGAGGGCATCTTCGTCAACCCGTTCGAGGCCGGCGCGATCGGGCCCGACCTCTTCCGGGCGGCCTGCGACATGGGGCTCGAAGGGATGGTGTCAAAGCGGTCCGATCGACCAAACCGCGGCAGCCGGTCGAAGCAGTTCGCGTCTGGTATTTTTCCGTCAATAAAGACGACCGCGGTCGGCGCCCTCACGCGACGAGCACATAGACAGCCACGTCACGAGACCGCCAGCCAGACCGGCGACAGGCGGAAATAGAGCCGATCGCGGTTCATGGCCGATGGCACGCCACAGGGCCGGTGTGGACCTTACAGCGCCCCCTCCAATTGAGGCGGTCTCGGTTGTCTGCAATCATCGCAAAAAAAGCCAAGCCACGCTGGCAATTAGGGCCAGAAACGACACTGCCGCAGCGCAGGCAAAGGCAATCTCCAGACCGTCGATATGATGATGGTCGGATTGCATCATGACCTCCCAATCTAGATGGGCACCCTAGGACCTCCGGACAGAAGCCACTCCGTCAAATGGGCGGCAGCGTCATTATCTCTGGCTCTCCTCAGGAGAAACTCCCGCTCTCGACAAGGGGGAAGTCCTCTAGCCCGCTCGCGTAATCGCTTGGCTTCGTTGGCAAGACGTTCTTCAAGGGAAAATATCTGCTTAACCCGGCGTCGCCGCTTCATGGCTCCTCTCTCCTTTCTCCAAAGCTGACGTTGCCTGCCCCAAAAACGAAAAAACCGCGCCGGACCCGGATTCCAAGACACCCTTCTGAAAACGAGAAAAGCCGCGCCTTCAGTAAACCTAGCAGGTTGGCATCGCCGGACTCGCCTGCTGAATTCGCCCGACAAGACGAGCCGTATGGCTCCGATGCTGTGCCTGAACATGACCCGCAGCGGCCTGGAAGTCTTGTCATTGGACATCCGTACCGCTTAGTTCGGAAGACACACGAATGCGGGATCATCCAACGCTCGCCCAAACGCTCCAACC
>NZ_JAFCKQ010000048.1 GCF_018130215.1 Bradyrhizobium jicamae | reverse complement strand
AAAGCACGGGGGTAGGACCACAGGTGTAACCGGGAACAACCCGGCTTTCCCCGCGCGATGGGTTACGGCTTATACTTGCTCTCCCCGGTGAGACTGGGCTTTTTTGTCACCGCTTTCGCAAAGATGCTTGCGCACGCTTCACGAGAGGACACCTGCCACCAGGGCGTCAGGCCTGCACGATTTCGCCGTCCGCCTCATGCGCTCTCGTCAGTCACGCATGCAGCGTCCACCGCATCCCACCACAACGTTCGTGACGATCGCGAGCGCCCCTCGATCGGGTGAGACGGCAAATTCTATATACTGATTTGCCGTTACGATAAACCGAAATATTTTTACCGCGCTCCCTTGCGCCGTCGGGCAAATCAGTGCCAGGGGGCGAGGCTTTGACTGTCCGGCGCGATGCCCCGCATCGACCAGGGTCCCGGGAATCGCGCACTCCGTAATTCTACGGGTGCGAAATTGGGCGGAACTCGGCTAAGCAACACCGCAGCAAGCTGTCGGATATTGCCCGGCGCCGGCGATCCCTAGCCGCAGACTACCTCCCATTTCCTTCGGTGCCACGGATCACGATGAGTTGGTCGGGATGAATTTGTCGGGCCGCCTGGTGCTCGGGATGGCGCCTCCCGTGGTGGCGATCCTGCTTGCGCTGGGGTTGAGCGATGGCGTCGCATCGCCGGGACTTCTGCTCGGCGCGGGCGCCGTTGCGGTGCTGCTGGTGGTGGTGATGGCGATCATGACTGGCCGCTCATTGTCGCGGCCGCTCGGCGCGATGACGCGGGCGGTGGAGGGATTGTCGCGCGGCGAGCCGGTGCCGATGCCCTCGGGCGGCGGGCCCGAGATCGCGGCTCTCGCGGCCGCGCTGGGCGAACTGTCCGCCCAGTTCGATACGAGGCAGAACCTGCTCGAGAAGACCGTCGAAAGCATCCGCGATCCGGTCGTTGTCGCCGACCAGGGCGGAGTGGTCGTGATCGCCAACGCCGCCGCGCGCTGCATGTTCGGCGTCGAACCCGGCTTCGACAGCCTCACCGGCGTCCGGACTTTCCAGTGCTTCCAGGCCGACGGTGAGACCGAGATGCCGATCCCGGAAACCCCGCTGGCGCGCGCGCTGCGCGGCGAGACCGTCGACGATCTCGAACTGATCGTGCGACAGCGGCAACCGGCACCCGAGGTCTGGCTGCTCGCCAATGCCCGGCCGCTGCGCGACGATTCCGGCCGCCTCCGCGGCGCCGTGTCGGTGCTTCGCGACATCACCGCGCGGCGGCGGGCGCATCGAGCGCTGGTCGAGAGCGAGCAGATGGCGCAAGCCATCGTCAGGACCGCGCTCGATGCCTTCGTCCAGACCGACCAGGACGGTCTCGTGCTCGACTGGAGCCCGCAGGCCGAGGCGCTGACCGGGTGGACGCGATCCGAAACCGTCGGCCGCCGGCTGGTGGAGCTGGTGTTTCCGGAGGAGCTGCGGGCGGCGCACCGGCAGCGGATCGAGCGCTTCCTGCAGGAGGTCGCGGCCGGCGGCATGGGCATGCGCTACGAATCCGCGGCCGTGCACCGCGACGGCCACCGGTTCTTCGTCGAGGTGTCGCTCAGCGCGCTGCGGCGCGGCGCCGGCTACATCATCAATGCCTTCGTCAGGGACATCACCCAGCGCCGGATCGCCGAGGAGCAGCTGATCCAGGCGCAGAAGATGGAGTCGGTCGGGCAGCTCACCGGCGGCATCGCGCACGACTTCAACAACATGCTGACGGTGATCACGGGCACGATCGAGATCCTCGCCGAGGGCGTCAGGGACGACCCGCAGCTTGCCTCGATCGCCAGGATGATCAGTGACGCCGCCGATCGCGGCGCGCAACTCACTTCGAGCCTGCTGGCATTCGCCCGCAAGCAGCCGCTGCAGCCGACCGAGACCGACGTCAACGCACTGATCGGCGATGTGGTGCTGCTGTTGGCGCCGACGCTCGGCTCACGGATCGAGATCATGACGGAGCTCGGACGCGATGCGTGGTTGGCGTTCGTCGACCGCAGCCAGCTCAGCGCCGCGCTGGTCAATCTCGCCATCAATGCGCGCGACGCGATGCCCGAGGGCGGCACGCTGACCTTTGCCACCCGCAACATCCAGCTCGGGATTCCCGACGCAGTGGCGCGCGGCGTCGAGCGGGCCGGTGATCATCTCGTGATCGAGGTCAGCGACACCGGCGTCGGGATTTCGGCCTCGCACCTGGAGCGGATCTTCGATCCGTTCTTCTCCACCAAGGAGGTCGGGCAGGGCACCGGGCTCGGACTCAGCATGGTGTTCGGCTTCGTCAAGCAGACCGGCGGCGGGATCGAGGTCAAGAGCAGCGAAGGGCGTGGCACGATGTTCCGGATCTACCTGCCCAAGGCCGACGGCACCGCGCCGCGCCTGGCCGAACCGGACGATCTGCCGGTCCGCGGCGGCAACGAGACCATTTTGTGCGTCGAGGACGACGCCGTGATCCGCGACTACGTCACCGGCCAGCTGGAAAGCCTCGGCTACAAGGTGCTGGTCGCGGCGAATGCGGATGCGGCGCTCCAGATCGTCAACGACGGCACCGCGTTCGATCTTTTGTTCACCGATATCGTGATGCCCGGGCGCATGAACGGCCGGCAACTGGCCGAGACGCTGATGGCCGGGCGCCCGACGCTTCGCGTGCTGTTCACCTCGGGCTACAGCGACGGCGCGCTGCCGACGCAGGGGCGCACCGGCCACGGCATTCCGCTGCTGACCAAGCCGTACCGGCGCAACGAGCTGGCGCGGATGCTGCGGCGCTGCCTCGACCTTGCCGTCGACGTGCAGGGCGATCCGGTGCCCCTGCCGTACTCCGTGCAGCCCGATCTCGCGCGCTTCCTGCGTGACAATCCGCCTGACGGGACGTAGGTCGCAGCTATTGCCGCGTCATTGCGGGCGGAGCGAAGCAACCATGTCGCCGCAAGCGGACATGCTGATTGCTTCGCCGCATCGTTCCTCGCAACGACGGGGTGGTTCGTGCAAAACAAAAGGCGCCCCGTTTGGAGCGCCCTTCGCATTTGCGGTGCCGTGAAGCTTACAGCGAGTAGTACATCTCGAACTCGACCGGGTGCGGGGTCATTTCGAAGCGCTCGACCTCGGTCATCTTCAGCTCGATGAAGGCGTCGATGAAGTCGTCGTCGAACACGCCGCCGTGCTTGAGGAAGGCGCGGCCCTTGTCGAGGTGTTCCAGCGCCTCGCGGAGCGAGCCGCAGACGGTCGGGATCTGCTTCAGCTCTTCCTTCGGCAGATCGTAGAGGTCCTTGTCCATCGCCGGACCCGGATCGATCTTGTTCTTGATGCCGTCGAGGCCGGCCATCAGCATCGCGGCGAAGGCGAGATAGGGGTTGGCCATCGGGTCCGGGAAGCGGACCTCGACGCGCTTGGCCTTCGGGTTCGCCGTGTAGGGGATGCGGCAGGAGGCCGAGCGATTGCGTGCGGAATAGGCGAGCAGCACCGGCGCCTCATAGCCGGGGACCAGACGCTTGTAGGAGTTGGTCGACGGGTTGGTGAAGGCGTTGATCGCCTTGGCGTGCTTGATGATGCCGCCGATGTAGTGCAGGCAGTTCTCCGACAGGTCGGCATATTTGTTGCCGGCGAAGGTCGGCTTGCCTTCCTTCCAGATCGACTGGTGGCAGTGCATGCCCGAGCCGTTGTCGCCATAGACCGGCTTCGGCATGAAGGTGGCGGTCTTGCCGTAGATGTGCGCGACCTGGTGGATGCAGTATTTGTAGATCTGCATCTGGTCTGCCATCAGCGTCAGCGTGTCGAACTTCATGCCGAGCTCGTGCTGGGCGGAGGCGACCTCGTGGTGATGCTTCTCGACCTTGACGCCCATCTTGGCCATCGCCCCCAGCATCTCCGAGCGCATGTCCTGCACCGAGTCCTGCGGCGGCACCGGGAAGTAGCCGGCCTTGGTGCGGATGCGGTGGCCGAGGTTGCCGCCTTCATATTCGGTCGACGAATTGATCGGCAATTCGGAGGAGTCGAGCCGGAAGCCGGTGTTGTAGGGGTCGGCCGAATAGCGCACGTCGTCGAACACGAAGAACTCGGCCTCGGGGCCGAAGAACACGGTGTCGCCCACGCCCATCGACTTCACCATCGCCTCGGCCTTCTTGGCGATGCCGCGGGGGTCGCGATTGTAGGGCTCGCCGGTGGTCGGCTCGAGCACGTCGCAGACGATGACCATGGTGGTCTCGGCGAAGAACGGATCGATCGTCGCGGTCACCGGATCGGGCATCAGGCACATGTCGGATTCGTTGATCGCCTTCCAGCCGGCGATCGAGGATCCGTCGAACATCTGGCCTTCGGAAAAGGTGTCCTCTTCGATCATGCCGACGTCAAAGGTCACGTGCTGCCATTTGCCGCGCGGATCGGTGAAGCGAAGATCGACGTATTTGACGTCGTTGTCCTTGATCGATTTCAGGACATCTTTGGCGGTCTTCATGAATACCCCTTTTGCTTACGGGACGGTTTCCAGCGCTCAGCGACTTTTATTCCCGCCGGTGGCGGGTTGGTGTGACGACACAAACGAAATCAGGCTGCCGAAGCAGCCTTTTTTCTCTTCTTCAGTCGCAGAATCCGGATAGCACCCGGCTCAGATAGCGTCCAGCCCGGATTCGCCTGTACGGATGCGGATCGCTTCCTCGATGTTGGAGACGAAGATCTTGCCGTCGCCGATGCGTCCGGTCTGCGCGGCGCGGCGGATCGCATCGATCGCCTTCTCGACCAGCTCGTCGCCGATCACGATCTCGATCTTCACCTTGGGCAGGAAGTCGACGATGTATTCTGCACCGCGATAGAGTTCGGCGTGCCCCTTCTGACGGCCGAACCCCTTGGCCTCGGTGACGGTAATGCCTTGCAGTCCGACCTCCTGCAGTGCCTCCTTCACCTCGTCGAGCTTGAAGGGCTTGATGATGGCTTCAATCTTCTTCACTGAGCGCCTCCCGGGCATTGCAGATTGCAGGGTCGTCTTTCGATGCGCGTGGGGCGCAGTCTGGTCGAAACTCTGGTCGAATCCTTCGTCGAATCTTCGTCGAATCTTGGGACTTCCGGCGCGGGGCCGAAAGCGCGCACAATGGACGCACGGGCGCCACTGCGAGCGGCTTCCTCAAAAGCAGGGTCTATGCCAAGTTGTTAAAGCCCCCGATTTTGGAATGTTATCAGCCTTTTAACGGGCAATCGGCTGATATCGAACCGCACGGCTTATGATATCCAAGCCTAGCGAATAGGCAAATAGATCAATCGGTGTGCAGTGGGGCGATGGAAACTCTGCCGGGGTAGCGGGAATTGCCTCTCGAAAAGGCGGAGAGATTGAGGATTCGGCATGGACGTCCTGACCACCAGCGAGATGGAGCGCGCAGACCGGCTCACGATCGCCGCCGGCACGCCGGGCTTTGCGCTGATGATGAGCGCGGGCCAGGCGGTCGCAGAGGCGGCGATGGACCTGGTCGAGGAGGGCCCGATCGTCGTGGTCGCCGGCCGCGGCAACAATGGCGGTGACGGATTTGTCGCCGCCGCCGAACTCGCCGCGCGCGGCCGCGAGGTCTCGGTCATCCTGCTGTGCGAGCGCGACAGCCTGCAGGGCGATGCGGCGCTGGCGGCGAAGGGCTGGAAGTTTCCGGTGCTGCCGTTCAACCCGCAGGCGCTCGGCAAGCCGGCGCTGATCATCGACGCGCTGCTCGGTGCCGGCCTCAACCGCGCGGTGAAGGGCGATCCGCTCGAGATGATTGCAGCCATGAACGCCAACGGCGCGCCGGTGCTGGCCGTCGACCTGCCGAGCGGCGTCAACGGCACGACCGGAGCCGTGATGGGCGCCGCCGTGCGGGCGACCGAGACCGTGACCTTCTTCCGCAAGAAGCCGGCGCATCTGCTGCTGCCGGGACGGATGCATTGCGGCCGGGTGCGGGTCGCCGATATCGGCATCGATCCGCAGGTGCTCGACGAGATCAAGCCACTGACCGCGGAGAATGTGCCGCACGCCTGGCGCTGGTCGTTTCCGGTGCCGCGGATCGACGGCCACAAATACGCGCGGGGGCATGCCGTGGTGGTCTCGGGCGATATCGCCTCGACCGGCGCGGCGCGGCTGGCGGCCCGCGGGGCGCTGCGCGCGGGCGCCGGGCTCGTGACACTGGCCTCGCCGCGCGACGCACTCGCGGTCAACGCCGCGGCGCTGACCGCGGTGATGGTGCGCCCGATCGACAATCCGATCCAGTTCGCCGAGCTGCTCGATGACAAGAGGCTCAATGCCTGCGTGATCGGCCCTGGTGCCGGCGTCAGCGCGCGCACCCGCGATATCGTCCACACGGCGCTTGACGCACGGCGCCACCTCGTGCTCGACGCCGACGCGCTGACGAGCTTTGCCGGGATGCAGGACCGGCTGTTCGACGCGACCAGGGCCGCCGATGGCCTCGGCGTGGTGCTGACGCCGCATGAGGGCGAGTTTCCGCGGCTGTTCAGCGATATCTCCAACAAGCATCCTGGCCGCTCCAAGCTCGAGCGCGTGCGCGCCGCGGCCGAGCGCTCCGGCGCGGTGGTGCTGCTCAAGGGGGCCGACACGGTGGTCGCATCGCCCGACGGCCGCGCCATGATCGCCGCCAATGCGCCGCCCTGGCTCGCCACCGCCGGCGCCGGCGACGTGCTGTCAGGCATCATCGCGGGCATGCTGGCGCAGGGCGTACCGGCCTTCGAGGCCGCCGGCATCGGCGTGTGGATGCATGGCGAGGCGGCGAGCGAGGCCGGCCCCGGCCTGATCGCCGAAGATCTCACCGAGGTGCTGCCCGCGGTGTTCCGCCGTCTCTATAACGAGTTCGGGATTGAGTATTAGGCAACTCGCACTGGACGACATGGACGCCGCCGCGCGCGTGCATCGCGCCGCCTTCGATCACGCGTTGCCATGGCTCGCCGGCCTGCATACGCCGGACGAGGATCGCTGGTTCTATCGCGAGCGGATGTTTGCGACGTGCATGCTGTGGGGCGCGTTTGCAGCTGATGTGATGACCGGCGTGATCGCGTTCCATGATGACTGGATCGAGCAGCTCTACGTGCTGCCATCAGCGCAGCACCACGGCATCGGCGGCGCGCTGCTGGAGGTCGCGAAGCGGCACTCCGACCGGTTGCAGCTCTGGACCTTCCAGCGCAACGCCGCCGCCCGCCGCTTCTACGAGGCGCGCGGCTTTCTGCTGGCCGAGGAGACCGATGGAGACCGCAACGAGGAGCAGGAGCCGGACGCGCGCTATCTCTGGACGCGCAATGGACGGCGAGGGGCGGGCGGATGATCGAAACGCCGCGGCTGCGATTGCATCGATGGGACGATCGGCATCGCGCTCCGTTCGCGGCGATGCATGCCGATCCGGAGGTGATGGCCGATCTGGGCGGGCCCATCGGCCCGCCCGAGAGCCAGGCGAAATTCGCGCGCTATGTCGCCGCCGAGCGCGATCACGGCGTGTCGCGATGGGCCGTCGAGGGGCGGGACGGTGCGTTCCTGGGCTATGCGGGCGTGATGCCCCGCTCGTCGAACGATCATCCGCTCGGCGCGCATTTCGAGGTCGGCTGGCGGTTCGTGCGCCTCGCATGGGGACAAGGCTACGCAACGGAAAGCGCTCGAGCCGCGCTGCTGCATGCCGTCGATCGGATCGGCATGCGCGAGATCCTGTCCTATGCGAGCCCGGACAACAAACGGTCGCAAGCCGTGATGGCGAGGCTCAATCTGATCCGCGATCCCGCGCGCGACTTCGTGACGCTGACCTCGCGCGGCGAAGCGTGGCGGGGACTGGTCTGGGTCGTGCCATCGCGCTTCTCGTAGCTCTGCACGTTGCAGGAGATCCAGGCCAACGCTGAATCGAAAAGGGTCACCACGCGAGTGACCCTTTCCTGCCGGTTGAAACAGGCTTGTAAAAACACATCCGTGAAAAAATGCTCTGCAAGTTATGGCAACGCCGGCAGAGATTGCATTACGACCATCGTCGCTCATTTGGGAGTCCGGACCAGTACGGTGTTCCTGCACCGGAACCAGCAGCACATCATGGCGACCGGAAGGAATCATCATCGCTATATTGGATGATCTATAACCGTTGGGGTGCGACGTTAACCTGTGTTACTGCCGGTTTCCTTGCGGCCGGCGTCGTGCCTGGCAACGTCGCTGGAAGTTCAAGGCCATGCGTCCGGGCACCTGGTTGGAAACAGCCTGAAACACAGGCTGCTGGCCTTGCTGCCAGCCAGGAGTCAACCCCGAATCATTCGTAATGATTTGGTCGTCCGACTGACATATGCTGCGTGCATTTCCACGCAGTGAGTTTGCCATGAAGTCCTTTTCTCAGACCCACACCACGGGACAATTGAAGTGGATCGCCATTGCCCGAGAACTTGCGTCTGGCGACCCGATCCGCTGTCCGTTTTGTGAGCTGGCGTACGTCCACGTGTTTGACAGCGCCAGGACGGAGACGACGATCGATAGCTGGGTGACCTGTCCGGCGTGCCACGAAGCAACCACCATCCGAACCGCAACATGAACCGATCTCGCTTCAGCCTTGTGGCGTTTGCGGCATAGGGCCGCGAGCGCGGCGCGGCGCGTCGCTGGAGCCATTTCCATCCCGATGGACTGGGAGGCAGGCTTTCACCCGCAATGGTTTGGGGTGGACGGTCGGTGGGGTGCAGGCTAAGGCTCATCGATCGTTTGCATCGCAAAGACATGACACCGTGAGTGGCAGACAGACCAGTTTCCTCGCCCAGGCCCTGCAACAAGGCGCCGGCGCGCTGCGCAGTCGGCGGTTCGACCTGGCCGAGCGGATCGCAGGCGACATCCTGAAGTCGAACCGCACCGACCGGAATGCGGTGCTGATCCTGGCGCACGCCCTGGTCGGGCAGGACCGGGCAGGCGAGGCGATCGCGCCGCTCGAAAGGATCGCACGCCGCAGCGATGACGGGGAAGTCGAGACGCTGCTTGGCGCGTTGCTCTGCAAGTCCGGACGCGCGGCGGACGGGATCGCGCAGTTGCGCCGGACGATCGCGCGTCGCCCGCCATATCTGCCTTCCTTTCAGGAACTCGCGGGTCAGCTGTCCAAAGCCGGTCAACTCGGCGAAGCCATCAGCGTCATCGAATCCGGCCTTGCCCTGGTTCCCGAGAGCGTCGATCTGAAGGTCGATCTGGGCCGGCTTCTTCACGAGAGCAACGAGTTCGCGAAGGCCCTGGAAGTCCTGACGATCGCTCGTGACGCCGCGCCGGGACGTCCGGACGTTCTGATCGAACTCGGGCGGGTCCTGATCCTCAGCGGCGACTACACGGCTGCCGCCGATGCGTTCCGCCACGTGCTCGCCCAGCGCCCGGACGACGGCTCGGTCCGCGCCTATCTCGCCACGTGCCTGCTCGAGCAGGGCGAGCGCGATGCCGGCGAGGCGGCTCTGCGCGCGGTCATGCGGGGCGGACCTCATTTGCTCGGACGAGCGGCCTTCGTGATGGCGGCGTCATCGCATGGCCGTTTCTTCTTCGACATGAGTGAGGCGACGAAGTTCCTGGGCGGGAAATCGACGTGAGCGGCTCCGGCGGAATCCCGTCGCCCCTCAGATCCTGAAATTTCTCCGGTAGAGATTGGGCTGCCGTCGCAGCTCCGACCGGAAATCGTTGACGCGCTTCTCGTCCTCCGCTGTGAAAGGAGACGACTGCGCGATCCAGTCGCCTCGCTTGACGGGAATGCATTGCGCGATCGGGGTCCCCTTGGGGAGGACACCGCTGAAACTCTTGTCGTGCCAGTACGCTGGAAAGTGCACCCAGGTGTCGGTGTAGACGTCGCAACTGACCAGCCCGCTCAGCGTGGTGAACGGCAGATCGAAGCGGTTGACGGGATGCGTGAAGTAGACGTCGTATCCTTCCGGCGCCTCGACGGTCCACAGATTGTGGAATTTCATGACGAAGCGGCCGGCTTCGAACAGCGGCGTGCCGGTGACCTGACCCGGATCGTGGAAGCCGATCGGCGAACGGGGAAACTCGACCGCGCCTCCGGGCGGGATGTCCTGGTCCCAGGTGATCTCGCCGTTCTCGACCCTCAGGTCGCAAACCAGCGGAATCAGGAAGCCCGAGGTCATCGCGTCGACGAAGGGCGGGCAGCGCTTGACGGTGTCCTCGTCGCGCAGATTGATCGAAGAGAAGGCCATCGCCGGCATCGCCTTGAGCCAGTCGGGGACACCCTGGGCGGCCGGTACGGGCGCCGGAATGAGCCCCTCGAGTTCTGCCGGGCAGCGAAATTTGAGCGTCAGTTTGTTGTCGGACATTGATCGTTCCAGCGCTCTGATCGGTAGTTGAGAAAGGCGCGTGTCAGCGTTAATCGCAGGCGCCTGCGTGCATGACAAGCGCCGGTCGGGGGTAGCAGGTTGTAGGTCCTAACTGACCAGATATTTCGTGATCGCCGGCTCGTTCCACTCGATGCCGAGCCCGGGACCGCGGGCGCTGACAGCGCCGTCGACGACCTCGGCAGGGTTCGCCAGGATCGTGCCTGCGAAGTCGAGGAATTCGAGCCAGTGCGCGGTCGGCGTAACCGCGAGCAGGTGGGAGCTGACCTCCGCGAACAGGTGGCTCGACATCGGGATCGACGCGGCGTCGGCCTGGCCCGCGACCTGGAGCCAGCCGGTGACGCCGCCGACCTTCATCACGTCGGGCATGATGAAGTCGGATGCGCCGGCCGCGATCGCCTCGGCAAAGCCGCGCGGAAACCACCAGTTCTCGCCGGCCTGGATCGGGGTCGGCGAGGCCTTGCGCACCCTGGCATGGCCGGACAGGTTTTCCTGCGGCACCGGCTCCTCGATCCAGTGCAGGCCGTAGGGCGCGAGCCGCGCAATGCGGCTGATGGCCTCGGCCGGATCGAGCGACTGGTTGAAGTCGATCATCAGCGCGATGTCGGGACCGAGCAGGGCGCGCACGCCCTTGACCACGCGCTCGTCATTGGCAGCGTCGCCGTCGCCGACCTTGATCTTGATGCCCTTGAATCCCTGGTCGAGTGATCGGCGCAGCGCGCGCTCGTCAGTCGCGGGATCGACCGCGCCGTAGCTGTCATACGCCTTGACCGGCTTGACCGAACCGCCGAGCAGCTCGGCCAGTGGCCGACCGGCTATTTGCCCGATCACGTCCCAATACGCCATGTCGAGGCCTGACACCGCCATGCCGACGAGGCCCTGCCAGCCGAGCAAGCGGAATTTCGCATCCATCGCCTTCATCAGGTCGAACGGCGCGACCGGCTTGCCGATCAACTCGCGGCCGATCTCTTCGATCAGATACACGAGAGGTTCAAGTGTCAGCCTGCTGTAGGCGAAGATGTAGGTGCGGCCGGTAACGCCTTGATCGGTCTCGACATCGATCAGGACCAGCGGACCGGAATCGATCACGCCGAAAGCGGTCTTAACAGGGCGCTTGAGCGGCACCACGACGCTTCGCGCCTTCACTCCGCGGATCGCTGCAACTGTCTGGCCCATGATGGTTTCCTCTCATGCTACTGGACACTGTACCATCGCAGAAGTCGCGGAGCGGCCCAATCGGTCGCCGCAGTCTCGATCAGATAGCGCCCCGGATATTCGGCGAGGAAGGCGATGCGCTGGGTCTGGCCGGGCTCTACCGCCAGCGTGTCGAGCCAGAAGGGCTTCCAGCCGTCATCGAGCCGGTCGAGCAGGCGGAAATGATGCCCGTGAAGGTGAAAGACGGTGGTGTCGGGCGCGCGGTTGATCAGGGCCAGCACCACGGGGCGGCCGGCCTTGACCTGGAACGCCGGCGCCGCCGATGGCTTGAACTCGGCCGCCTTCACCCAATCGGCAGACGCACCCAGCGCGAGTTCGATTCTGGCGGCGGCCTTGAGGTCGAGCTGTGCCGGCAGGTCGTTGCCGGGGAGCGGCGGGGCTGGCGCGAAGGGCGCGGGGCGAATCGCCGTGTCGGCCGAGACCGTCAACTTGCCAATGCCGCGGGCCTGCGTTCCGTCATGCAGCAGGATGGGGAAAGTCGTTCCGGCCGGCCCGACCGCATCGATAAAGACGTCGGTGCGATTTCCCGGCGCCAGCACCAGGGCACCGTTGCGGGCGGAAAACGGTTCAGCCGCCTGGCCGTCGATGGCCATCACCCGGACGTCGATGTTTTCCAGCTTCACGGCCAGCACGCTGCGCGGGCTGCCGTTGATAAAGCGGAGTCTGAGCCGGGTGTTGGCCGGAGCCGAAATCTCGAACGAGGTTTTGCCGTTAACTGTATGAATCGGCGTGGTATCTTTTGGGTCGGATCCCGGTGGAATCGCGCTCCCGTCAGCGCGCAGCCGCCACTCCTCGATCAAGAGGATCTCGTCGCGGTCGACCGCGACCGGCGAAGTGCCTGCAACGATCACGGGACGCGGCCGCACCGGCTTGTCGCCGCCTTCGCCCGGGAGGGCCAGGTCGCATAGGAAGGTTCCGGCGTGCCGCAGCGGGAGCTGGAAGCTGTCCTTTGCTCCGGCCGCGATCGGCATCCGGGAGGTCAGCGGCTCCGCCGCCGGGACACCATCGAGCCCGCGGCAATTCAGAGCCGCCGGCGCCGGCAGCTCGCTGTCGAAGGTCACATCGAGGGTCTCGCCGCGCCTGAAGCGAAGGTCGCCGCTGCCGAGTGACCAGACCGCGGTTTCGGGACCGCCCGGGCGCAGCGAAAGCCGCTCGGGTCTGGCCTCGAGCGTGACGGAGGTGCGCCCCTGAGCGAAGGCCGTGGCCGGGAGGACAGGACATAGCGCCGCGGCGCCGAGGCCGGCGATCAGGTCGCGTCGATTGAAGCGATTTATCGGGCTTGCCATCGGTCCGATGCGGACCATTTTCATTGGGGTCTGTCCAGCTGCGATGGGTCGCAGGCCGGTATGCAGAATCGGCCATTTTTTTGCTGCGAACCGGTGGGCCCATGTTATAAGCCCGCCGCCCGCGGCACCGCGGCCGGATTGGATGCTTTTCACGCGGGCGTGGCGGAACTGGTAGACGCGCTGGATTTAGGTTCCAGTGACGAAAGTTGTGGGGGTTCGAGTCCCTCCGCCCGCACCAAGCGCTTACCGCGTTTGCATGACGATTCCTTGGAGAACCTTGAGCCCCCTGGAGGGCCGCGGGTTCGCCGAACCACCGGCGTCAGGCTTTAACCGGCCGCACGTCGACTTGATTGAACACTGCCTCGGCCGCAAGGCTCGTGGCGAAAGCGGAAGAAGATTGACACCATGCAGGTCACCGAGACCCTCAACGAGGGACTGAAGCACGAATTCAAGATCAACGTCCCGGCATCCGATCTCGATGCCAAGGCGGATGCCAAGCTCGTCGATCTCAAGGACAAGGTCCGTCTCAACGGCTTCCGTCCGGGCAAGGTGCCGGTGGCGCACCTGAAGAAGGTGTACGGCCGGTCGGTGATGGCCGAGACCATCGACCAGACCATCAGCGACACCAACAAGAAGATCTTCGAGGATCACGGCTACCGCCTCGCGGGCGAGCCGAAGATCACGATGCCGACCGAGAAGAGCGAGGTCGACGAGTTGCTCTCGGGCAAGACCGATCTGACCTACACGGTCGCCTTCGAGGTCGTGCCGCAGATCCAGCTGGCGGACTTCAAGACCTTCTCTGTCGAGAAGCCGGTGGTCGACGTCTCCGACGCCGATGTCGACGAGGCCATCCTGCGTGTCGCCGAAGGCAGCCGTCCCTACAACGCCAAGTCCGAGGGTGCGAAGGCGGAAAAGGGTGACCGCGTCACCATCAACTTCAAGGGCACCATCAATGGTGAGCCGTTCGAGGGCGGCACCGGCGAGGGCATCCAGGTCATCATCGGCGCCGGCCAGTTCATCCCCGGCTTCGAGGACGAACTGATCGGCATCGGTGCGAACGAGACCCGCACGCTGAAGGTCGGCTTCCCGAAGAACTACCTCAATGACAAGCTCGCCGGCCAGCCGGCCGAGTTCGAGACCACCGCGACCCTGATCGAGGCGCCGGGCGAGGCCAAGATCGACGACGATTTCGCCAAGACGCTGGGCCTGGAATCGCTCGACAAGCTCAAGGAGCTCATGCGGGAGCGCCTGAAGGGTGAGTTCGCCGGCGCCACCCGCCAGCGCGTCAAGCGCGCGCTGCTCGATCGCCTCGACGAGAGCCACAGGTTCGAGGCTCCGCCGTCGCTGGTCGCCGAGGAGTTCAACCTGATGTGGACCTCGATCAAGGCCGAGATGGATTCCTCCGGCAAGACCTTTGCCGACGAGAACACCACCGAAGAGGCGGCCAAGGACGAGTACCAGAAGATCGCCGACCGCCGCGTCCGCCTCGGCCTCGTGCTGTCGGAGATCGGCGAGAAGAACAAGATCACCGTGACCGACGACGAGGTCTCGCGCGCCGTGATCGAACGCGCCCGCCAGGTGCCCGGCCGCGAGAAGGAAGTCTGGGACTACTACCGCAGCAACGCCCAGGCGCTGGCCCAGCTCCGCGCGCCGATCTACGAGGACAAGGTGGTCGACTTCATCCTGGAGCTTGCCAACGTGACCGAGAAGAAGGTCACCAAGGAAGAGCTGTTCAAGGATGAAGACGCCGAGAAAACTGCCGCTTAAACCCGGCACCTCGCGTTAATGATGAACTGCGAAAGCGTGGCCTGCGACGGACCTCCGTCGCTAGGCGCGCCGCCGCGAATCAGCTTGAACTCGGACCTTGTCATTTGGACCTGCCCAAATGGCTAGTCCCGGTCGGCTGGCGCCGGTCTTGCCGGCCGGAAATTGGCCTATATCTGGGTTGAGCTTTTCAAGTCGCCTAACCAGTTCGCCTAACCAAGTCCTGCATCACCCCTAACCCCTGGGTCTTCTCATGCGCGATCCCGTTGAAACCTACATGAACCTCGTGCCGATGGTCGTCGAGCAGACCAATCGCGGCGAACGCGCCTACGACATTTTCTCGCGCCTCCTGAAGGAGCGCATCATCTTCGTCACCGGTCCGGTGGAAGACGGCATGTCGACGCTGATCGTCGCGCAGCTGCTGTTCCTCGAGGCCGAGAACCCGAAGAAGGAAATCTCGATGTACATCAACTCGCCGGGCGGCGTGGTGACGTCGGGCCTCGCGATCTACGACACCATGCAGTTCATCCGCCCGCCGGTGTCGACGCTGTGCACGGGGCAGGCGGCCTCGATGGGCTCGCTGCTGCTGGCGGCTGGCGAAAAGGACATGCGCTTCACCCTGCCGAACTCGCGTATCATGGTGCACCAGCCCTCCGGCGGCTTCCAGGGCCAGGCCACCGACATCATGCTGCACGCGCAGGAGATCCTGAATCTCAAGAAGCGCCTCAACGAGATCTACGTGAAGCACACCGGCCAGACCTACAAGGCGATCGAGGATGCGCTGGAGCGCGACAAGTTCCTGACCGCCGAGGATGCCAAGGCCTTCGGCCTCGTCGACAAGGTGATCGACAAGCGTCCGGAAGACCCGGCATCGGCGAAGGCCGCCTAGGCGTTCCAGGCGTCCCAAACTGCGTCAAAAGGGGCGTCGACGTGACCTTCCACATTGACGCCTCACATAAGGGGCAAAAGCGGCTCAGGACTGGCCCACCGGTGCAGCGTACGGGGCAGCAGGTTCCGCTTTCGTGCTCATTGGCCGGCGTGGTAATCCCGCAACGATTGGCGGATTTCGACGCGTAATACACGTGCTAATGCTGGAAATCACGGTATTGTCACGGTCTTGAGCTGGCGGCCCGATTAGCGAATTCTTGATAGTCGGATGCCAGCATGGTTGGCTGTGACGCATCGGCTATGATCGCGGGAGATTCGAATAAACCGTGATTCGCACGGGCAGTACTGCGTAGGGTCTTTTTTGGTACGATATTTGCTCTATCTACCCTAAAGCCCGGTCTTGTGCCGGAATAGGGCGATCTGGCAAACGAGATCGAACGGCGGACGGAGATAATGAATGAGTAAGGTCGGCACGAGCGACTCCAAAAACACACTGTATTGCTCGTTCTGCGGCAAGAGCCAGCACGAAGTCCGCAAGCTGATTGCAGGACCGACCGTTTTCATCTGCGACGAATGCGTCGAACTCTGCATGGACATCATCCGTGAGGAGAACAAGTCCTCGCTGGTGAAGTCGCGCGACGGCATCCCGACGCCGAAGGAAATCTGCAAGGTGCTGGACGACTACGTGATCGGCCAGAGCCATGCCAAGAAGGTGCTGTCGGTTGCCGTCCACAATCACTACAAGCGGCTCAACCACCAGACCAAGCACAACGACGTCGAACTCGCGAAATCGAACATCCTGCTGATCGGTCCGACCGGTTCGGGCAAGACGCTGCTCGCGCAGACGCTGGCCCGCATCCTTGATGTTCCGTTTACCATGGCGGATGCGACAACGCTGACCGAAGCCGGTTATGTCGGCGAGGACGTCGAGAACATCATCCTGAAGCTGCTGCAGGCCGCCGACTACAATGTCGAGCGCGCGCAGCGCGGCATCGTCTATATCGACGAAATCGACAAGATCAGCCGCAAGTCGGACAATCCCTCGATCACCCGCGACGTGTCGGGCGAGGGCGTCCAGCAGGCGCTGCTGAAGATCATGGAAGGCACGGTGGCCTCGGTGCCTCCGCAGGGCGGCCGCAAGCATCCGCAGCAGGAGTTCCTGCAGGTGGATACCACCAACATCCTGTTCATCTGCGGCGGCGCCTTCTCCGGCCTCGAGAAGATCATTTCCGCACGGGGACGTTCGACCTCGATCGGCTTCGCGGCGCAGGTGCTCGCGCCCGAGGATCGCCGGACCGGCGAGATCTTCCGCCACGTCGAGCCCGAGGATCTCCTGAAATACGGACTGATCCCGGAATTTGTCGGCCGTCTGCCCGTCGTTGCGACGCTGGAAGACCTCGACGAGGCCTCGCTGAAGAAGATCCTGACCGATCCGAAGAACGCGCTGGTGAAACAGTACCAGCGGCTGTTCGAGATGGAGAACATCGAGCTGACCTTCGCCGACGAGGCGCTTGGCGCGGTCGCCCGCAAGGCGATCGAGCGCAAGACCGGCGCGCGTGGGCTGCGCTCGATCCTGGAGAGCATCCTGCTCGAGACCATGTTCGACCTTCCGGGGCTCGAAGGCGTCGAGGAAGTCGTGATCTCGCGCGAAGTGGTCGAGGGAACGGCCCGTCCGCTCTACATTTACGCGGATCGTTCCGACCGCGCCGTCGAGAGCAGCGCGAGCGCCTGACGGCGCCCGTCTCGACCCCTGTGAAAATGCACGGCTGCCGGGCGTCCCGGCGGCCGCTGTTGCATAGACACAACCCGCTGTTTCGCCTGAATTTACGGGCACTTCTCAGACTTGACACCCCTGTGCCCGATAGCCACCTAATGCTATCGGTGACCGGTCTCGTGCGTTGAGATTCGTCGCTTCACGATGCGGAATGAGCGGCTGCTGACGGCAATCTGATTCCGGATCATCAAGGCACCTTGTGGCGGTTGCGCAAGCAGGCGGGCTGCGGGCAAGGGGGCAAAACAAAAGGGAATAGGCCATGACGACTTCCAAACCCCGGCCATCGATCGTTCACGGCGAAAGCCATTCCTATCCGGTGCTGCCGCTCCGCGACATCGTTGTCTTCCCGCACATGATTGTGCCGCTGTTCGTCGGCCGCGAGAAATCGATCCGCGCGCTCGAAGAGGTGATGAAGAACGACGCGCTGATCATGCTCGCGACGCAGAAGAACGCGTCCGATGACGATCCGGCACCCGATGCCATTTACGAGACCGGTACGCTTGCCAGCGTCCTGCAACTGCTCAAGCTGCCCGACGGCACCGTGAAGGTGCTGGTCGAAGGCCTCGAGCGCGCGCGCGTCGAGAAATACTCCGAGCGGGCAGAATACTACGAGGCGACCGCAGTTGCGCTCGCCGACACCGACGCCAACTCGGTCGAGGCCGAGGCGCTGGCGCGTTCGGTGGTGTCCGACTTCGAAAGCTATGTGAAGCTGAACAAGAAGATCTCCGCCGAGGTCGTCGGCGTGGTCCAGGCGATCACCGATTTCGCCAAGCTCGGCGACACCGTCGCCTCGCACCTGGCCGTGAAGATCGCCGATCGCCAGGCCATCCTGGAAACGTTGTCCGTCACGCAGCGCCTGGAGAAGGTGCTCGGCCTGATGGAGAGCGAGATCTCGGTCCTGCAGGTCGAGAAGCGCATCCGCTCGCGCGTCAAGCGCCAGATGGAGAAGACGCAGCGCGAATACTACCTGAACGAGCAGATGAAGGCGATCCAGAAGGAGCTCGGCGACGACGAAGGTCGCGATGAGCTGGCCGATCTGGAGGAGAAGATCTCCAAGACCAAGCTTTCCAAGGAAGCGCGCGAGAAGGCCCAGCACGAATTGAAGAAGCTGCGCCAGATGTCGCCGATGTCCGCGGAAGCGACCGTGGTGCGCAACTACCTGGATTGGCTGCTGTCGATTCCGTGGGGCAAGAAGTCCAAGGTCAAGAAGGACCTCGAGGCCGCGCAGGCGGTGCTGGACTCCGATCACTACGGGCTCGAGAAGGTCAAGGACCGTATCGTCGAGTATCTCGCCGTGCAGTCGCGCGCCAACAAGCTGACCGGACCGATCCTGTGCCTGGTCGGGCCTCCCGGCGTCGGCAAGACCTCGCTCGGCAAGTCGATTGCGAAGGCCACGGGCCGCGAGTTCGTGCGCGTGTCGCTCGGCGGCGTGCGTGACGAGGCCGAGATCCGCGGTCATCGCCGCACCTATATCGGCTCGATGCCCGGCAAGATCATCCAGTCGATGCGCAAGGCGAAGACCTCGAACCCGTTGTTCCTGCTGGACGAGATCGACAAGATGGGCGCCGATTTCCGCGGCGATCCGTCGTCGGCGCTGCTCGAGGTTCTGGATCCCGAGCAGAACTCGACCTTCAACGACCACTATCTGGAGGTCGACTACGACCTGTCCAGCGTGATGTTCATCACGACCGCGAATACGCTGAATATTCCTGGCCCGCTGATGGACCGCATGGAGATCATCCGGATCGCCGGCTACACCGAGAACGAGAAGGTCGAGATCGCGCGCAAGCATCTGATCCCGTCAGCGATCTCAAAGCACGGCCTGGATTCCAAGGAATGGTCGATCGACGACGACGCCTTGCTGTTGATGATCCGCCGCTACACCCGCGAGGCGGGCGTGCGTAACCTGGAGCGTGAGCTCTCGACACTCGCCCGCAAGGCGGTGAAGGAGCTGATGATCTCCAAGAAGAAGTCGGTCAAGGTCACCGAGAAGAACATCGAAGAGTTCCTCGGCGTTCCGAAGTACCGCTTCGGCGAGATCGACAGCGAGGATCAGGTCGGCATCGTCACCGGGCTTGCCTGGACCGATGTCGGCGGCGAGCTGCTGACCATCGAAGGCGTGATGATGCCCGGCAAGGGCAGGATGACGGTCACGGGCAATCTGCGTGACGTGATGAAGGAATCGATCTCGGCGGCGGCGTCCTATGTCCGCTCGCGCGCGATCGTGTACGGCATCGAGCCGCCGCTGTTCGATCGCCGCGACATCCACGTCCACGTGCCTGAAGGCGCGACCCCGAAGGACGGTCCGTCGGCGGGCGTCGCGATGGCCACCGCGATCATCTCGGTCATGACCGGCATCCCGGTCCGCCACGATGTCGCGATGACCGGCGAGATCACGCTGCGCGGTCGCGTGCTGCCGATCGGCGGTCTGAAGGAGAAGCTCCTGGCTGCCGCGCGCGGCGGCATCAAGACGGTGCTGATCCCCGAGGACAACGCCAAGGATCTCACGGAGATTTCCGATGCGATCAAGGGCGGCATGGACATCATCCCGGTCTCGCGCCTGGATGAGGTCATCGCCCGGGCGCTGGTCCGTGTGCCGACGCCGATCGTCTGGGAAGAGGACACCAAGGTCGACGTCAAGCCCGACGCGTCCGATGAGGCGTCCGGCGGCCTGACGGCGCACTGAGCGAAGATCGACAGAGATGGAAAACGGCGCCTTCGGGCGCCGTTTTTGTTTTTGCGACGTCAGCGCTTCCGTTCGACCAGCCAATTGCCGATCGCGCCCAGCGCCATCAGCACGCTGGTCCCCAAAAACACCGCGCGCATGCCGATATGGCCGCCGACGAAACCGCCGGCCAGCGGCCCGATCACCTGGCCGGCATATTGCGCCGACACCGAATAACCCAGCATGCTGCCGGTGACGGCGTCTGGGACGTTATGCCTGATCACGCTCGCGATGCACGGCAACAGGCCACCGAGCGCAAGCCCCATCAGGAAGCGGAGCAGGATCAGTTGCCAGCCTGAGACCACGAAGGCCTGCGGGATCAGCAGAAGCGCCGAGACCGCAAGGCAGATGATGATGATCCGCCAGTGTCCGACGCGATCGGCGAGCTTGCCGAGATGGGACGACGACAACAGGCTGCCGAACGCCGCCGCCGACATCACGAGGCCGGCGACGAACGTCACCTGCGGCGCCTCGACCAGCTGTGCGACATAGACCGTGATGATCGGCTCGATCGACATGTTGGCGACCATCAAGAGCAGGCCCGTCACCCACATCGCCGCCACCGGTCGCTTGTCCGGTACGAGTGCCCAGCCGCCACGCGATTTGCCGCCGCGCGCTGCCTTCGGCGGCGCGCCTTCGCGGATCAGGAAGGTGGTTCCGAGGAAGGTGATGAAGATGACGCCGCCGATCAGGAAGAAGGTCGTGCGGATCCCGATCAGCGGCGGCAGCACGCCGCCGATCAGCGGGCCGACCAGGCTGCCGGCCATGATGCCCGCGGACAGCACTCCGATCGCCCAGCCGGACCGCGCCTTCGGCGTTTGTGCCGCGACCAGCACCGTCGAGCCCGAGGCGTAGCCGCCGAGCAGGCCGGTCAACAGGCGCAAGCCCACCAGCTCGTAGACGTTGTGCGCCATGCCGATCAGCGACATCGCAACTGCCATGCCGAGGCTGGCGCGGATCAGCATCAGCTTGCGGCCGTAACGGTCGGCGAGCCGTCCCCACAAGGGCGCGGTCAGCGCGGCGCTGAAGAAGGTTGCGCCATAGGCGACGCCTGACCACTGCACGATCGCGGCATGATCCGACACCCCAAGCTGCTCGACATAGAGCGGCAGGAACGGCAGCAGCAAAGTCATGCCGACGATCGTGGTGAACGAGCCGAACACGCAAACGATCAGGTTGCGCCTCCAGGGGCCGGCGTCCAGGGCGGCCTCGCGGTCGATGTGCGCGTCCATGTCAGCGCAGTCCGATCACGGCGAAACCGCGCGCCTTCAGGCCGCGGCGATCCTCGTCCAGCGAGCGGAGCAGGCGGTCGCGGGTGTCGCCGATATGGTCGGCGGCTTCGCGCGCGGCTGCGTCGGGCTGGTTGCCCGCGATGAATTTGAGGATGCGGCGATGCTCGCTCCAGGCCTGCTCGCGCGACGGCTCGGTCCACACCTCGAGCCAGCGCGCCCGTGACAGGCGGGTCATCGCCCCCTCGATCGCCTTGACGATGAACGGGTTGCCCGAGAGGCGCGCGATCTCGACATGGAAATCGGTGCCGACGCGGTGCCATTCCTCGCGTGGCGCACCGGCCTGGCAGGCATCCAGCATCGCTTCGACGGCGGCGATGTCGGCTTCGCTCGCCCGGGCGCAGGCCAGCCGCACCGCAGTCGTCTCCAGCGGCACGCGGAACTCGGCCAGCGCCTTGAGCTCGCCGAGGTCGATGGGAGCTACGATCCAGTTGCGCCCGTCGCGGCGGACCAGGTCTTCACCTTCGAGCCGCACCAGCGCGGCACGGATCGGCGTGCGCGAGCCCTCGAAACGGCTCTCCAGCCAACGCTCGGTCAGCCGCTCGCCGGGGCCGAGATCGAGCGAGAGGATCATCTCCCTGATCTGGTCGTGAATCTGGAGCATTTGGGACATTGGGGACTCGATGCGAGGATGGATGTGTCGGGCTAATATCCCAATTTGGTATCCCAAAAAAGCCAATTTTGGGATACCAAAAAGCATGGCAGCTGGGCGCCTTTCAGGTGACCGGGAAGGGAGGATCGCGATGCAGATCGACGGGCAATGTCACTGCGGCGCCGTGACCTATCGGGCGGACGTCGATCCCGAGCGGGTTTCGGTCTGCCACTGCACGGACTGCCAGGCGCTGACGGGATCGCCGTACCGGGTCACGGTGATCTGCGATGCCGCGCAGGTCCAGTTGAGCGGGCTGGCGCCGAAGATCTACGGCAAGACCGGCGACAACGGCCGGACCCGCTTCCAGCATTTTTGCGGCGATTGCGGTTCCCCGCTGTTCACCAGCGGAGAGGATGGCGGACCCGACGATTGGGGAATCCGCTGGGGCAGCATCCGCCAGCGCAGCCAATTGACGCCGCGCCGCCAGATCTGGTGCCGCTCGGCCGCACCCTGGATCGACAACCTCCGCGGATTGCCGGGGCGCGAGATGGATTGAAGTTCGGCGACCTTGCACCACGGGGGCAGGCGAGGCTAAAGAGGCGCGGCAGGTGCGGGCGGTTAGCTCAGCGGTAGAGCACTGGTTTTACACACCATTGGTCGGGAGTTCGATCCTCTCACCGCCCACCATCCTTCGCTCCTGTCGGGCTGCGGCTTGGCAGGCCAACCATCGCGGACTTTCACCACGAACACGCGTTGGCGGGGCGAAGGCGGACCGTTCCGTCAATCATCGCGCCGCGCCGGTCGCGCGTCATATCTTCGTCATCCTGCACGGGATTGGTACCGCCCTGATCGCAATGCTATTCTCGCCTGCAGAACCGGGAGCCTCTCAATGCGCAAAGTCGTCGTCGCCTTCATGTTTGCCGTCACCGCGGGAGCTGTCCTGATCGCCCGCCCCGTTCTGGCGCAGGATCACGTTCAGAAATATCGCGAGGAGGACAAGGAGAAGACGCCGGCGCAGGAGGAAGCCGACAAGCGGGCCCAGCGCGCCTATCAGCGTTCGCTCAATGCGGTTCCGGACCAGAAACCTGTCGACCCCTGGGGGATCGCCCGGCCCGAGAACAGCACGCCGAAGGCGGCACCCAAGAAGACTGCCGCACCGAAGCAGGCCAAGCCCAAGGACGCCGCCGCCAACTGATCCACGAGAGCGGCCGATGAAATATTACGTCTGCCGATTGACCGGTCCGCGTCCGACCTTTCCGCAGGACATCACGCCGGAAGAGGCCGTGATCATGCAGGCGCATACCGCCTATTGCGCCGAGTTGCTGCGGGCCGGCAAGGCGCTCGTGTTCGGGCCGGTGGCCGATCCCGCCGGAGCCTGGGGCCTCGGCGTCCTGCAACTGCCCGACGATGCCGATCCGCAAGACATCGTCGCCAACGATCCCACGATCAAAGCCAATGCCGGCTTCACCTACCAGGTGATGCCGATGCTGCGCGCAGCCACGAAAGAGACCTGCTGATGGAAGCCTCCCACGGTCACGAGCGGAACGCCGACCAGATTGCGTATTGGAACGGACCGGGCGGCCAGCGCTGGGCCGATCGCCAGGCGGTGCAGGACATTGTGCTGAAGCCGGTGCTCGACGTGCTGCTCGATCGCGCCAGGCCACGAGCGGGCGAGCATGTTCTCGATGTCGGCTGCGGTAGCGGTGCCTCGACGAAGGCGTTCGCGAGCAAGGTCGAGCGGTCCGGCCGCGTGCTCGGTATCGACGTCTCGGAGCCGATGCTGGAGCGCGCCCGGCAGTCGACGCCAAAAGAGGCGCCGGTCGACTACGCACTTGCGGACGCGACCATCTATCCGTTCGATCCGGCGAGCTTCGACCTGCTGGCATCGCGCTTCGGCGTGATGTTCTTCGCCGAGCCTGCGGTCTCCTTCGCCAATCTCCGCAAGGCCCTGAAGCCGACGGGACGGCTCGCCTTCGCCTGCTGGCAGGAGCCGCGCCAAAATCCCTTCTTCATGGCGCCGTTGCAGGCGGTCTACAAGCACGTGCCGAAGCTGCCGCAACTCGGGCCCGAGGATCCCGGACCGTTTTCGTTTGCCTCGGAAGCGCGGGTGAAGCGGATCCTCGGCGAAGCCGGATTTTCCGCCATCGCCATGGAGCCGAGCGCGCTCGAACTCGACATCGCGGTCGGTCGCGGCATCGACGCCGCCATCCAGGGCGCGCTCGAGATCGGCCCGGCCAGCCGCGCGCTGGACGGACATCCCGAGGACGTGCGGGCCGCCGCCGTCGCCTCGATGCGCGAGGCATTGTCGCACTATGCGAAGGGCGATTCCGTGTCGCTGCCGGCTGCGATCTGGATCGTGACGGCGCGGGCCTAGAGCATGATCCGGAAAAGTGTGTAGCGGTTTTCCCTCGCGACAAACGCGGAACGCGTTTGCGCGGAGATCATGCTCAAAACGAAGAACCAAAGCGCGATGACGATTCAGCCTCATCTCATCGCGCTTTAGTCACCGCGGCGTCATTGCGAGCGAAGCGACGCACAAAATTGCTTTGCAATCTTGTCGCGAGACCTCGCCATGAACGGTGAGGAGCCGGCTCTTCCTTACGCCCGCTCTTCCCAGATCATCGCCAGATGCACGATGGTCTGCACCGCCTTTTCCATGTCCTGCCGGCTGACCCATTCCAGCCGCGAATGGAAGGCGTGCTCGCCCGCAAAAATGTTGGGGCAGGGCAGGCCCATGAACGACAGCCGCGATCCGTCGGTGCCGCCGCGGATCGAGCTCTTCACCGGCTTGAGGCCGGCGCGCTGGATCGCCTCGATCGCGTAATCGACGATCTCGGGGTGACGATCGATCACCTCTTTCATGTTGCGATACTGCTGCTTGACCTCCATCCGCCAGGTCGAGCGCGGATAGGATTTCATGACGTCCTTCACGATCGTCTCGAGCAGCGCTTCCTTCTGCTTCAGGCCGTCCTCGGTGAAGTCGCGCACGATGAGGTCGATCCGCGCCTTTTCCAGCGCGCCCGAGATCGCGACCGGATGCAGAAAGCCTTCCTTGCCTTCTGTGGTCTCCGGAGAGCAGGTGTCCTTCGGCAGGCGATCGACGATCGCGGCCGCAATCTTGATCGCGTGCTCCATCTTGCCCTTGGCAAAGCCGGGATGGGTCGCGACGCCTTCGATGGTGATGCTGGCACCGTCGGCGGAGAAGGTCTCGTCCTCGATATGGCCGGCGCTCTCGCCATCCATGGTGTAGCCGAAATCGGCTTCGAGTTTCCTGATGTCGACCTTGTCGACGCCGCGGCCGATCTCCTCGTCCGGCGTGAACAGGATCTTGATGGTGCCGTGCTTGACCTGCGGATTGGTGACCAGGAAATGCGCGGCATCCATGATCTCGGCGAGGCCGGCCTTGTTGTCGGCCCCGAGCAGCGTGGTGCCATCTGACGTGACGATGTCATGGCCGATCTGGTCCGCCAGCGCCTCGTGCTCGGCGGCGCGGATCACCTGCGAAGGGTCGCCGGGCAGCACGATGTCGCCTCCGCGATAGTTGCTCACGATCTGCGGCTTGACGTCCTTGCCGGTGCAGTCGGGCGAGGTGTCCATGTGCGAGCAGAAGCAGATCACCGGCACTTTCTTGTCGGTGTTGGCCGGGATCGTCGCGTAGACGTAGCCGTGCTCGTCGAGATGGGCGTCCGATATCCCGATCGCCTGCAACTCGCTGACCAGGACGCGGCCGAGATTCTTCTGCTTTTCGGTGGACGGGCAGGTCGGCGAATCCGGATCCGACTGGGTGTCGATCACGACATAGCGCAGCAAGCGCTCGGTGACGGTGTGCTTGAAATCGAGGACCGGTGCCAGCATGAAGACCGCGCAAGGTAAGGGAAGGGTCTGATTCAATCAGAACACAGGCCCGCGGTTTCTAAAAACAAAAAGCGCCGTCCCGGAGCCGCGTCGCGAGCCGGAATGGCGCTTCTTTTGGCCGGATGCCGGGCGCCTAGACGGCTTCCTTGAGCTCCTTTGCGGCGCGGAAGGCGACCTTCTTGCTCGCCTTGATATGGATCTGCTCGCCGGTCGCGGGGTTGCGGCCCATACGGGCGGCGCGCTTGCGGACCTGGAGGATGCCGAGGCCGACGATGCGGATGCGCTCGCCCTTCTTCAGGTGCTTGGTGATCCGGGTGACCATGTCGGTCAGGATCGCCTCGGCCTGCTTCTTGGACAGCTCCTGGTCCTCGGCGATGGCCGCCGCAAGGTGCTTCAGCGTGATGGTCGCCGGGGTCGCTGCTTTCTTCGCCATGTGTGGCCCTCCTTGTTGCTGATTGGCTGGGGTGGCGCTTTCGCGCGAATGGCGTGCCGTTCGCGCCGGGAAACACGTCCGGATGAGTCCCGAAACGGCCGGTTCTGACAAGGGCAGCCGTCACGCCGGTGTCAGGAACCCGGACGTAGCAGGCCTTATTCGATTCGGGGCTTTGCTGACTACGCTGTTTTGCCTGAAAACAGGCCACAAGTCGCACCGGCGGCACAAAATCGCCAGTCCCGCGCTGACATCGGCAACCTCCTTGACTAACGGGATGCGGGCCTTTATGCCCTCGGTCCTGCGCGGATCAGTCCTGATCGGCATCCGCGGGAGTAGCTCAGTTGGTTAGAGCGCCGCCCTGTCACGGCGGAGGCCGCGGGTTCGAGTCCCGTCTCTCGCGCCATCATTTCAATGGCTTAGCGCTTCTCCCATCATTCAACGTGTCGCAAGGGGCATCGCTGCGACACTTTTGCATACCCTCGTTCCGGGCACCTCGTTCCGGGCACTTCGCGCCAGAGCGGAGTTGGAATAGGGGCGGGCGGCGATATGCCGATCGCCCGCCCCAACGGCCCTGTCGCGCCAACACGGCTCACAGCACACCGCCGCAGGTCCAGAACAGCGGCGTGGCGCCGAACAATTCGGCGCCGCAGTGGAGCCGAGCGCCACTCATGCTCAGCGAGGTAGGTTGCGTGTCGGCGCGACTGCCGAGCAAATGCGGATGGAATCTTCTGCAACTTATGGGTGAGGCGGCGTTGATCGGAGGAAGCGTGAGCAGCAGCCGACGCCGAGCTTGACGCGCCGACGACGTTCGGCGGCGCGTCGAACGTATGCTGGGTGTGGACTCTTAGAAGCTTGCGTAGGCGTTTCGAAATGCTATGGCGCCTGCCAGTGACCGCGGTCGCGCGCGGACTGCATGGCCGTCGTTTCCGCTCTGCACGATCCACTGACCGTTTTGCTGCCCTACGATCTTGCCGACGTGGTGCCGCCAAACGACGATTGTGCCGATCGATGGGCCACCTGCGTTGGTGCCGTATCGAGCCCACGATCTTGCGAGATTGAACTGCGGGCCCGGATCACCGCCGACTTGAGTGCGCATGTACCATCCGCACCAAGCCGCTGGACGGCCTGCATGTGCGTAATGTCGATGATGACGGTAACTGTGGGCTTCGGCGGATGAAGTGAAGGCTGAAAGCACGGCAATCGCCGCCAGCAATTTACGCATTACACTGTCCTTCTAGTTCGTTGAGAAATATCCTTGTCAGGGGGAGACGCAGCGAAATCTGCGATGAGCTTTGCGAAGCGGCCGCTTGGGTCCGACGACGCTAGGAGTGGCGGGGGGACATGGCCCGCTTCGGTGTTTAAGAAATCGCCTATGGCCAAAATATGGCGAGGTTGCGCGTGCGGCGAGGGCGATTAATCCATGTTAAGGGCGTCAACGCGAGCTGGACTGGTGGCGATCTGAAGACGTACATGCCTTGGCGCCGCGACGTTGCCCTGCGTGGGACGGAAAGCACGATCAGCTTCGGCGGGGTGACGCTTGCGATCGTCGCCGGCCATTGCATCGCAGGCTGGAGTTGGCGATGGCGTGCGACGTACGGGATCGCTGCGCAATCCGGCGATGCGGAATAGGTCCCGTCCTTCAACCGAGGACGGCGTACCATCACCAAAGAGGCGCGCTGCGTTGCGACGCGCTGAACGAAACGTCACGTCTATCGGGTTCACAATCTGGCGGCCGAGATCGCTTGGGTCGGATGCGCTCCGATCCCGTTGCCGCGTCATGAAGAACTGGCCATGAACCTTTGGCCGCTTCATGCCGACTAATACGCGTCAGGATTTTGCCGTTTCCTTCCTGGGGCTAGCAACCGCCGTCCGCGACAGATTTAAGCGGGCGGCGTTTTTGCATCCGAAACTTCCAAAAAATCGGCCCCCGCGCCCCGGGGAGAGCACTGAGGCCAGATCATTGTCCCACTCCTGTCAGAGTGGATGGCTAACAACGGCAATTGCCAGTTGTTCCCGGCTATACATGTGCATGTCAGGGGAATTGTTGGCCGGCTTGCTGTGTCTTGATTTGTCCAGTGTTCGGACAGTGCCGGGCCTGCTTGCGGCTGGCGGAGCGCCAACTTGCTCTCCATATCTCCACCGGGTGGGCTAGCCGGGATCGCGGAGGTACCGATGGCGAACCCTATGGAACTCAAAGCTCGCGCCGCCATGTTTGAAAGGCGGGCCGATGACGCCCAGGATCCTATCTCCCGTGCTCACTACAGGGAGATGGCCGCGCATTATCGGGCTCTCGCGGTCGAGCATTCGCGCATTCGCGAAGGCGCCGAGGAGGAGGCCTAGGGCGCACCGCCGCGGCTCTTGCGGGCTCGCCTATCCTTGCGCGGCGCGTTGCTTGTTTGCCTGTTCCTCGACAACGGCCTCGGTTTCCTCCAACCCCTTCTCGTAATTGCCCGCCAACCTCTCGATGCTGTCGGCCCACATCCTCAGCATCGAGACCTGAAAGCGCATGATTGGCCTCAGGGCATTCATGCCGAATGCCGTCGCTGCAGTGATGCGCGTCGTTGCGTTCTTGATATCGTCTGCCATGCTGTCTGTTCCGTCTGCTCTGTTGTTTTTCCGAGGCTACGCATCGCCCTGCGGGCGTCGCGCTTCCAAATGCTTGGCCAAGGCTTGATCTGCCGCGATCCTCGCGCCTCGCTCATCACGCAACTCATCCAGTTTTTCCAGGTAAGCGACTGCCGCGATTTGCAAGAGATCGAAATCATATTGACCGGTGTCACGAACGTTGGCGACGTAGCGATAGAGGGCTGAACGCCTGCTGTCGTCCTCGCCAATGCTGCTGTGAACCAGCAAGTAGTTCCTCCAGGCGAACGCGCATGCGCCGTCTATGGCGTGAGAATTCATGGGCACCTCCCTAATGCCAAAGAAAGACTGGCGCGCCGTTTCGTTCCGCGAATTCTCAGATGTAATGCTGTTCCGCAACGGCCCTGCAAAACAAGGCGGCGAGAACATCGACGTTCTCGCCAAGGGCAGCGCGAACAAGAATGCGGCCCGCGAAGAAGGTTTCGACAACAGCCGTTCGCGAGAACAACCTCAGGCTCGGCATTCCGCCCGTAGATTGACGGAATTTACGCAGTTGCAGTCATGATGTTAGAGAGCCTGATGAAATGGGGGCTCATATGATTCTGGTGCAGGTCGTCCTTTTCATCACAGCGGGCGCATCTCTGTTCGGCCTGGCTATTTATCTTCTGGGTGATCAGATCACGAGCAGACGTTGATCTGGCGGCTGGCAACTGAGTTGCCTTCAGGAGCTTCCGGGCATGACACCGGAAGATTGACGCGTCGGCCCGCATTTTGCGAAGCAGCCCAAAAGGCGGTCCCGCGGACCGCAATTGCATGTGAATATCGGGTGTTCGGCCAAACAAGGGATTGGTCAATCGTACAGCGCGGCGCTATCGTCGTCCCGGTTCGTATTGCTGCTAGTATTGCTGCGTTGCGCCCTGGCTGGAACCCAATTGAGCTGAAGGACGTTGAGTCCTCGTAGCTCAGGGCAGGGACAACCCGGAGTCATCATGTCAACCGTGCAGGCCATTGCATTGGGAGCCATGCTAGCTTGGACCCCATCGCTCGTCATCCTGGCGTTCCTGTTGTGGGATATTCCTGAACGGGAGGACGATGAGCTTCCTTTCCAAGGGCGCCACACCCCGTCCAAAGCAGCCACCGCGTTTCACAGCGAAGACGCGCGGTAACGCCGATCCCAACTGGCGATCGTCAAGAAGATCCTGTGTATCTCCCGGTGAGCGCCTGTGTTCACGGGGAGGGTCTCCGGAATCGTACGGGCGCGATTTTCATCGCATCGCAAGTGGCGTGAGGCTTTAATCACCGCATCTTAGTACGTGCTCATATTTGCGAATTGCCCGGCGCACTACTGCCGGGCTTTTCGTTTGTGCCCAGCCCCTGATCGTAGATCGTCGGCCGCGATCCAGGCGCACCGGCAAGCGCTAACCCTGGTCCCGCGAGGTGAGACGAAGCGCGTCGCCGCGTCTAGCCCGATGACCCAAGGAAGGCCTTGATAGGTCCCAAAGCGTCAATAGCCGGAATGCCCTCGTAGGCTCGGTCGTTCGAACACCAGGGATATGGCAAGGCCGCGAGCCAACGCATTATCGGATCGGCAGTCTCGGCAGGAAGCACGCACATGACCTCTATGTCGATCGCGAGCTTTTTCACGCGCTTGTCGACGTCGGAATTGAAATGCCAGTTGTATCGTCCACATCCAACGCGAACGGCGCCTCCATGCTTCGCCGACATTCCGACCAGCCAATCGCAACGGAAGCGTCGAAGGTAGTCTGAACCAGGTCGTGAGAGGCAAAACGTGCGCACATCCGCGTATTGATCTCCGAAGCTTGTCACCAAAACCCGAGTAACCTCGTCCAATCCGTTTGCTGAGTCTGGAAATGAAATGGCGTCCGTTTTCACAGCCATTTCCAATCGGCAGTCCTCCGCGAATGCATCCTTCATCAATTGCGGGCGGTTGCGATCCTTCGCCAGGATGTACGTGCCGATCGCATCGGCAGCGTGGGCCGGTTCATTGGGTTTCCTTCATTGGCGCGCAGATCGGCCCTGCGATGCCCTATCTTCGGGTTAGCCGAATTTGCTGTTCTGCAGTCAAGTCCATCCGAAGCTTGGCAATGGCTTCGAGATTTGCCTCGCATGCAAGGCACGACGTGTGTCTCGCGCGCAACGTCAAAAGAGTTCCGTCGAGGACCGGTCGTTTTTGCACTTCACACCGTGGCGAATCCTCGGTCTAGTCTTCCTGAACCTGGGGCGACTAATATTATTTTCTGAGACGTACATTTGAGATCAGGTTCAAGAGGCCGCTGACCAGCGCCAGCGGCCTCTTCATTGTTCCAGATTGCAAAGGTGGTGTCCGATGCCGATCCAGGTGTGGACCATTGCCGCGTCGATCGGCTGGACAGCGGTCGTAGGCGCGATGTTGCTCTACATGCTTTTCGGTCCAAGCTGACGGAGCAGCGCCAGAGATCCGCTCGGCCGCCGATCCCTGCGGCTCACGCGCGTTGCAAGGTCAGCTCGATAGGAACGAGCCCTCACGCCGATCGTTCTTACGTCAGCCGGTCGAGGCTACCAACCAATTCTGCCGTTCCAACCGTCATCAGGCGTGATGCCAACCATGGACGAGGCGCTGAAAAACTACGTGGCCTTTGCGGTTGATGCGGCGGGCGTATCGCGCGCGACCTACGAATTTAACGGCCGAGACGATACGGAGGCGCGCACGCGAGCCGAAAACTATTTGGCCATCCACGATATCGTCGAACTCTGGCATGGTCACAGGCGCATCGCTCGTCTTCAGCGCACGACATGAACGTGAAACCGGATTTTGCACCAATCGAGCTCTGGTTGCTCGCATTGTATGCGGTGATCGGGTTCGGATGGGGGCACTCGCAAGAGCCAGGCTCGTAGCTGGAAGCACCGGGGCTGCGTCGAGCTACTGCGCCGGTTTGGAAGAGGCGCGCAAAAGCAGATTTCCTGAGTGGGATGATTTTGGTTAGCCGGTCGGATGTCCCGTCCGTGTTGGCGACGGACGGCGATTGTTGCGAGGCGGCGAGTCAGGGAGCTCCGGCAACGGTGTCATTTGGCGGGCCTCGTGATCCCGCTGATCGTCCGGCTTATCTCGATCCGTCTCCAATTGGCGGCGGCTGATCAACCGCCCAACCAGCCCGGCAATGACCAGCAAAGCGCCGGCCACGATCAACCAGTGTGGCAGTCCCAGTGATGCAATCGTGGTCTTGATTATATCCACTGTGCAGTCGCCATAACCGGCCTGTTGCCCGCCGAGCCCCATCGGCGGGGTCTTCAGGTATTACAGTATTCTGTGATGCCTGTAATGTGCGTGATGCCTGTGCCAGTGAGATCTCAGTTTGGTGTCATTGGCTGTTGCGCCGGGATTTGCGAAGGCCGGGCTGCTGGCCACGCCCTGCGCGCTCTTGGTGGCTTGTGAGGCTCCGCCGCCTCCGCTTCCGGCGCCTCCACCGCCACCCGCCTGCGCGGACGCAACAGCAATTGATCCAAGCATAAACGCGGCCGCCAAAGCGACCCCTGCGATTTTCATGTGGGCGTTCCTCCTGTTGAGCCTACTGGCAACAGGCGGCGTCGACCGGCGTTCCTAACCTCAAGACGACCCGCGTGGCGGTGTTCCTGTAAGGAGTTTCATATTTGGCCGACGTGCTGGTGGCACCAGCCGGGGTGGCTTCCGCCAGCGAACGCTTCCGTGGTCGATCTGGGTCGGGTCTCGAATACCTCCGGGAGAATTATCCACAGGATGTCCACAGGGTTGCCAGCACCCCCGAGGCTCCGATTAACCTGTCTTATAGCGGAGGTCACGGTGGCATCATTTTCTGCAGGTAGGGATTGATCTGGCGCGCAAGCGTCTCCAGGAACGGGAGGCGTCGATGGAAGCAAATCGAAAGATTGCAAGGGTGCTCGCGCACGAGCAAAACATCGCGCACTATCAAGACTTGCTTCGCACCAAGCTGAGCGACGTCGAGATGCGTTTCATTGAACGGCGCATGTCCGAAGAGCGGTTTGCCATTGAAATGCTGAGGTTCATGAGCCGCGACGAACTGCCGCCACGCTCCCGTCAAACCGCCGTCTGAGCGGCCGGCGCCACATCACGCGAAGAACGCCGCGATCGCGTTGAGGTCGGACTGGACCGGAGTACCGCCGCACAGGTTGGCGTCGATGACGCGGCGGCAGGCGTCGACCGTTTGGGTGTCGCCCAACTCATTGGCCGCCTCGAGGATCGACCACACGGTCTCGATCGGGACGTCGCCGGACACGGCTCCTGAACCTGACGGCATTCGAGGGCCCGGCTAGAATTCGAACAGGTCGCTTCCGCGCCGCGCCAGGACGTGCAGGTCGGCCACCGTGCCGCGCACAGCGCTGCAGTGGCGACACACGATCGGGGTGTCGTCGGAGGCATGCACAGGATCGGTCGGCTTGATCGACAGGCTGCCGCAATCGGTGCAGACGATCTTGAAGCCGGTTGAAACGGTTTGCTCTTGCAAATTCATTGTGGCCTACGCCTCTGTTGACGCTGACCTTAGGGAACAATTTTTAAAACTGGGGTCTCAGAGTCGCTTGCAATCGAATAGCCGCTTTAGGCTGGCGTTAAGAGATCACGTTGAGGGGCTGTCCGGCAAGTGCAGGATCGGCCCCGAAGCGTCTTAGCGAACGGCCGAGGTCTCCGACGACGTGATCGCGACCGGCTTGCCGGCCTTGATGACGTGGGTCTGGGCGGTTTCAGTGAAGTCCGAATTGGTCCGGGCCGAGATGCCGAAAGCCGCAACCGCGATGCCGGCCACGAGCGCAACGACCACGATCTTGAGGTGGGTCGCGCGATCAGCTGAATGGATCGAGTGGTTCATCGTCGCCTCCGGGCGTCTGTGCGCCATTTGTTGAGGAGAGTGGTAAGCCCGATCTGTTTCCGGATCGTTTCGCGGGTTCCCCAAAATGGTTTCGTCGAGCGGGTGGTTGGTTTCGCGGCGCCTTGCGCCGGTCGGCGGCAGCGTCGAGACTATCGGCAGGCGCGGGGACACGTTCGGGAGAAAAACAATAATGAAAACAACGAATCTGACCCGCAGGGGCCTCCTTGGCGCGGGTACCGGCGTGCTCGCCGCCGGCCTTCTTGGTAAACAAGCCCGTGCCGGCGCGGAGTTCGATTTCAAGCTCGGTGTCAACACGCCGGAAACCCATCCCCTCACCATCCGCCTGACCGAGGCCACCAGGGCGATCGCCGCGCAGTCGTCCGGGCGGGTCAACATCACCGTGTTCGCCAACAGCCAACTCGGCGGCGACCCGGAAATGCTGTCGCAGGTCCGGGCTGGCGGCATCGACCTGCTGGCTGCCCCGAGCATGACGTTGTCGACGCTGGTGCCGCTGTCGGGCCTGCCCAGCATCGGCTTCGCGTTCCAGTCCTACGACCAGGTCTGGGCGGCGATGGACGGCGGCGTCGGCGACCTCGTCCGCGACGCGATCGCCAGGACCGGCGTGGTGCCGATGAAGAAGGCCTGGGACAACGGCTTCCGCCAGATCACCTCGTCCTCGAGCCGGCAGCTCAACAGCGTCGACGACCTCAAGGGTTTCAAGATCCGCGTGCCGGTGACCGCGCTTCTGACGTCGCTGTTCTCCGGCCTCGGTGCCTTGCCGTCGAGCATCTCCTACAGCGAGCTCTATTCGGCGCTGCAGACCCACATCGTCGAGGGGCAGGAGAATCCCCTGGCGCAGGTCTCGACCGGAAAGCTCTACGAGGTGCAGAAATATTGCGCACTGTCGAACCATTGCTGGAGCGGCTACTGGGTGCTCGGCAACCGCCGCGCGATGGCGGGCCTGCCGCCGGATCTGTTCGAGATCATCAATGCCGCGTTCGACGCGGCGGCGCTGAAGGAGCGCGCCGACCTTGTCGCGATGGATCGCTCATTGCAGGCCGAACTCACGGACAAGGGCATGATCTTCAGCACGCCCGATCCCGTGCAGTTCAGGGCTGCGCTTGTGAGGGCCGGCTTCTACACGCAGTGGCAGAAGACTTACGGCGCCGATGCCTGGGCGACGCTGGAGAAATACACGGGCAAGCTGGCCTGACGAAGGCGATCGAGACGTCGCGCGCTCGATTACCTTCCGCGTAATCGCCCGCACGATGGTCCTTTGCGATGATCAAGGACGTCGGCAACGACAGTGTTGCCGGATGATCCGCAAAGGAGACGCGCAGATGAACCGTCGAACCGTCCTCGAAGCAACGTTGCTCGGCACCGCTCTTGCGGCCGCGCCGGCCGCAGCGCAAGCGATACAGCAGCCGGCGCGTTCATCACGCGCGACGGCGAAAGACGGCACCTCGCTGTTCGTGCAGGATTGGGGCTCCGGCCGGCCGGTGCTGTTCCTTGCCGCCTGGACGTTCAATTCCAGCGTCTGGGGCAGCCATATCGTTGCGCTCAACGCAAGGGGTTACCGCTGTGTCGCGCCGGACAGGCGCGGGCATGGCCGCTCCGACATGCCGATGACCGGCTATGATCTGGAGACGCTGACCGATGATGTCGCCGAGGTGATCGAGCAACGCGACCTTCGCGACGTCACGCTGGTGGCGCATTCGATGGGCTCGATCGAGGCGGTCAACTACCTTGCGCGCCACGGCTCGGATCGGATCGCCCGGCTCGTCCTCGTCGCGCCGACGACACCGTTCCTGCTGCAGACCGAAGACAATCCCGACGCGGTGCCGAAGCCGATGATCGATGCGCAGAACGACGCCATCGCGCAGGACTTCCCGAAATGGATGGCCGCCAACGAGGCGCCGTTCTTCATGCCCGACACGTCCGAGGTGACGCGGGCCTGGATCCGCGAGATGATGCTGAGCGTGCCGCTGCCGGTCGCATTGGCCTGCCGCAGGACCATCTCCTTCGCCGACCTGCGCGCGGCGGCGGCCAGGATCGACCGTCCGACCCTGATCGTGCACGGCGACAGGGACGCCAGTGCGCCGCTCCCGCTGACCGGCGCCAGGACGGCGAAGCTGATCAGCGGCAGCAGGCTCAACGTCTATGAGGGCGCGCCGCACGCGCTGCCGCTGACGCATGCCGGGCAGCTGCTGTCCGATATGCTCGCCTTCATGACGAGCTGAGTTGCTACGAACTCGCGCGCGCGATGTCGGACCGGATCGCGCGCGCCGCGCAGACGAAGAGGAGGGCGCCGAGCGTGGTGGTCGCGGCGGCCGACAGCAGCGAATAGCGCACCGCGTCAGTGCCGTAGTTGCCCTTCAGCGCGTCGTTGATCATGCCGACGGCAAGCGGGCCGATGCCCTGGCCGAAGCAGGTGGCGGTGAGCAGCACGATCGCGGACGCCAGCGCCCGCATGCTGGGCTTTGCGACCGTCTGGGCGATCGCGAAGATCGGGCCGAGATGAAAGCCGACCAGGAACGAGGTCAGCGCCAGGGTCGCGACCATCAGCGTGAAGCTTTGCGTCAGCATGCACAGCGCGAAGACCGGGCCGGCGAGGCCGGACATGATCGCCGGCGCCCATAATTTCCAGCGGTCGTCGCGGCGGCTGATCCTTGCCACGACGAGGCCGCCGGTCAGTGTGCCGGCCATGCCGGCGAGGCCCTTGAAGGTGCCGGCATAGGTGCCGATCTCGGCGCTTGTCAGATGATGGATGCGCGCCAGGAACGGCGGGATCCACACCGCGGTGGCGTAGTTCGTGTAGGTGGTCAGGCAGAAGCCGACCAGCACGATGACGAAGCTCGGCTGCGAGAACAGGAAGCGCAGCGTCGGGACGATCGGCTCGGCCTTGAAGGTCTCGGCCATTGCGCCCCGCCGCGGCTCGGAGATGGTGAGCCACAGGATTGCGGCGAGCGCCACGCCGGGAAGGCCGGCGGTGAAGAAGGCCATCCGCCAGCCATAGTGCTGGTTGACATAGCCGCCGATGAAATAGCCGAGGAACACGCCGAGATAGGTGCCGATGGCATAGATTCCGAGCGCGCGCGGCCGTTCGTTCTTGTCGAAGAGATCGGCGATCAGGGATTGCGACGCCGGGGTGCCGGCGGATTCGCCGAGGCCGACCCCGATCCGCGCCAGTGCCAGCGTGGTGACGCTGGAGGCCATGCCGCAAAGATAGGTCATCGCGCTCCAGAACGCGAACGCCACGGCGACGATGTTGCGGCGGTTCATGCGATCGGCCATCCGCGCAATGGGAATGCCGAGCAGCGAATAGAACAGCACGAAGCCGAAGCCCGCCAAAAGTCCCATCGTGGTGTCGCTGAGCGTGAACTCCTTCTTGATGGGCTCGATCAGGACATTGAAGATCGTCCGGTCGAGGAAATTGAGCGCGTAGATGATCGTGAGCAGGCCGAGCACGTAATAGCGCCGGGCGGACGGGCGTGCGGCGGCCTCTGCCTGCACGCCGGCCTGCGGTGCGAGATCGACCATGGCGTTTCCCCGATCTGTTCTTGCTTGTTTCGAGGGCGTGCGTCACGCCTCGCGGATGTAATTCCCGGCCTCGAATTCGACCGGCTTCGCGTCGGCGTCGAACGACACGCCGATGGGGTCGCGGCCCGCGGCCACCGCCTCGAGCTGGTCGGAGAGCATGCGGCGGATCATCAGGATGCCGCGGTCGCTCTGGCCGAAATGCTCCTCGGAATGAACGGTCTGCGCGCCCTGGCCGACCTGCGCCTCGTAGTCACCAGGGAATTGCTGGTGCTCCCGCTCGGTCATGTCCCACCAGAACTTGCCGTTGAACTTCGAGCGCATGCGTCCGATGTCGCCCGCATTCCTGACGCGGCCGGCGACGTAGATGCGGAACGAGGTGTCGTCGATCGGCAGGGTCCAGCCGATCGATTCCACACGCGCGAACTGCGCGACGCGGGGATTGGGCACCACGCGGAGCGTGGGGAGGGCGGCCTCGGTGACGCGGTAGAACACACGGCCGTCGTCCTGCTTGCGGATCGAGCGCACGGCGACGCCGCGCGGCGACATCTCGAACTTCACCTCCGGCATCGAGGCCATCATGTTGGTGAATTGCGGCCCGCTGAATGAGCCGTGCAGCACCGGCACGTGATAGGGATCGACCACGTTCTCGAAATGCTGCAGCCAGTTGCAGGGGATCACGGCCGGGCCGCCGCCGCCGATCGAGGAATCGTCGGCCTCGACGAATTCGCCGTCGTCCATGGTCTCGAGGCATTCGTAGCGCGGCAGAACGGGCCTTTTCCCTGCCGGACCCATATAGGCGAAGATCAGGCCGTAGCGCTCCTCAACCGGATACCAGGGTTGGCGCACCTTGTCCCTGAACAGGCCGCCGTCCGGCTCGCAGGGCTGCTCGAGGCAGTGGCCTTCGGTGTCGAATTTCCATCCATGGTAGCAGCAGCGGATGCCGTCTTCCTCGACCTTGCCATAATAAAGCGTGGTGCCGCGGTGACAGCAGCGGGCATGCAGGAGCCCGACCCGTCCATGCCTGTCGCGGAACAGGATCAAATCCTCGCCGAGCGCGCGCACTTTTCTGGGGATATCGGTGGCATCGGCGACGAGGCCGACCGGGTGCCAGTAGCGGCGCAGCAGTTCGCCCATCGGCGTTCCCCGGACGACCGAGGTCAGCTCCGTCCGCGTCGCCGACGGCTTCATGGCGTAGGCGGTGCCGAGATCGCGATCGCGCTGGCTGATGGTCATGCCGTTTCCTCCTGCGACGGGCCAATACCCGGCCGTCTTGTGTTGACTTAGTCAACGATAGATCGATGACATTGTCAACGATATCGGTTAGCTTGGCAGCGCACGGCTTTGTTGGCAGAGGTGGGTCATGAACGAGAAGCTGAAGACCGCGAGGCCCCTGCCGGCGGACATCGTCGTCGATAGCGGGCTGGCGCCGATCACCGCGATGATGTCGTCGCGGCTGATGGTGCTGGCGAACCTGCTCAAGCGCGGTGCGATCCTGCGCTACAAGCGGCTCGCCGGGCTGTCCTCGGTCGAGTTCGGCCTGGTCGCCTCGCTCGGCCGGCGGCCGCCGATGAGCGTGGTGCGGCTGGCGGAGGCCGTCGGCATGGACAAGGGGCAGATCAGCCGGGCGCTTGCCGAACTCGTCGCGCGCAAGCTGGTCGCCAAGGCCGTCAATCCGCGTGACAACCGGGAAACATTGGTCTCGCTGACCAAGGCCGGGCTCGCCGCTCACGACGTGATCGTGGCAGGCGCGCAGGAGCGCAACCGCCGCCTGCTGGAACAGCTGACATCGCAGGAGCTTGAGCAGCTGCTCGGCCAGATCGACCGGCTGACCGCGACCGCGGCCCACATGCTCGCTGCCGAAAAGGAGCTGGGCTGATATGGGATCAGTGCACGGCACCAGGGCGCTCCCGCAGCGTTGCCCCAACGAGGCAGGCGCGTCGCCGGATCGGGCCGAGAGGCCGCCGCAATGGCGGTAAAAGCGTCAAAATAGCTTGTCTTGCGCCCCCTGTTGCGCTGCGCTAAAGCCTCAAGAACAATTCCAATCAACGAATCTGCGGCTTATCCGAACCCGCAGCGAGAAGGCCTCGCCGATGACCGGCATCCTGCAGAATTACCTCCCGCTCGTGGTCTTTGTCGGGGTCGCCAGCCTGATCGGGCTGGCGCTCCTGATCGCGCCGTTCCTGGTCGCGTTCCAGTCGCCGGACCCGGAAAAGCTGTCCGCCTATGAATGCGGATTCAACGCATTTGACGACGCCCGCATGAAGTTCGACGTCCGCTTCTATCTGGTGGCGATCCTCTTCATCATCTTCGACCTCGAAGTGGCGTTCCTGTTCCCCTGGGCGGTGGCGTTCGGAAAGCTCGGCGCCGCCGGGTTCTGGTCGATGATGGTGTTCCTGGCCGTGCTGACGGTCGGATTTGCTTATGAATGGAAGAAAGGCGCGCTCGAATGGGATTGAGCTCCGCACCCTCGCAGCCGGCGATCGCGCAGGCGCCGACGGGCATCCTCGATCCGTCGACCGGCAAGCCGGTCGGCGCAAATGATCCGTTCTTCCTCGAGGTCAACCACGAACTGTCCGACAAGGGCTTCTTCGTGGCGGCCGCCGACGATCTCATCACCTGGGCGCGCACCGGCTCCCTGATGTGGATGACCTTCGGTCTCGCCTGCTGCGCAGTCGAGATGATGCAGGTGTCGATGCCACGCTACGACGTCGAGCGCTTCGGCTTTGCGCCGCGTGCCTCGCCGCGGCAGTCCGACGTGATGATCGTCGCGGGCACCCTGACCAACAAGATGGCGCCCGCGCTGCGCAAGGTCTACGACCAGATGCCGGAGCCGCGCTATGTCATCTCGATGGGCTCCTGCGCCAATGGCGGCGGCTACTACCACTATTCCTACTCGGTGGTGCGCGGCTGCGATCGCATCGTTCCGATCGACATCTACGTGCCGGGCTGCCCGCCCACGGCGGAAGCACTGCTATACGGCGTGCTGCTGTTGCAGAAGAAGATCCGCCGCATCGGCACCATCGAACGCTAAGGTTCTACGTCATGGACGACGGCAAGCTCGACGCCCTTGGGCAGACGATCGTGAGCGCGCTTCCGGGCGCGGCGGTCGCGCACTCGGTCGCGTTCAACCAACTCACCATCGATGTCGAGATCGGCAGGATCATCGATGTCGTCACCTTCCTGCGTGACGACCCCAACTGCCGCTTCGTCAACATCACCGACGTGACCGCGGTCGACTATCCCGGCCGCGAGAAGCGCTTCGACGTGGTCTATCATCTGCTGTCGCCGGTGCTGAACACGCGCATCCGCCTGCGCGGCGAGGCCGACGAGACCACGCAGGTGCCCTCGATCATCAGCGTCCTGCCGGGCGCCGACTGGTTCGAGCGCGAGACCTACGATCTCTACGGCGTGATCTTCACCGGCCATCCCGACATGCGGCGCCTGCTGACCGACTACGGTTTCGACGGCCACCCGCTGCGCAAGGATTTCCCGCTCACAGGCTTCGTCGAGGTCCGCTACGACGACCAGGAGAAGCGGGTGGTGTACGAGCCGGTCAGGCTCAACCAGGAATTCCGCAAGTTCGATTTCCTCTCGCCCTGGGAAGGCGCGGACTATCCGCTGCCCGGTGACGAGAAGGCCAAGGCGGAGCCGAAGCCATGAATGAACAGCCGCAAAACCTTCGCAACTTCACCATCAATTTCGGGCCGCAGCATCCTGCCGCTCACGGCGTCTTGCGTCTCGTGCTCGAGCTCGACGGCGAAGTCGTCGAGCGCGTCGATCCGCATATCGGCCTCTTGCACCGCGGCACCGAGAAGCTGATCGAGCACAAGACCTATCTGCAGGCGATTCCGTATTTCGACCGGCTCGACTACGTCGCGCCGATGAACCAGGAGCACGCATTCTGCCTCGCGGCGGAGAAGCTGCTCGGCATCACCGTACCGCGCCGCGGCCAATTGATCCGCGTGCTCTATTGCGAGATCGGCCGGATCCTCTCCCATCTGCTCAACGTCACGACGCAGGCGATGGACGTCGGCGCGCTGACCCCGCCGCTGTGGGGCTTCGAGGAGCGCGAGAAGCTGATGGTGTTCTACGAGCGTGCCTCCGGCTCACGCATGCACGCGGCGTTCTTCCGCGTCGGCGGCGTGCACCAGGACCTGCCGCCGAAGCTGATCGACGACATCGAGGCGTGGTGCGATCCGTTCCTCCAGGTGGTCCAGGACCTCGACACGCTGCTCACCGGCAACCGTATCTTCAAGCAGCGTAACGTCGACATCGGCGTGGTGCCGCTCAAGGAGGCCTGGGAGTGGGGCTTCTCCGGCGTGATGGTGCGCGGCTCGGGTGCCGCGTGGGACCTGCGCAAGTCGCAGCCCTATGAGTGCTACGCCGAGATGGATTTCGACGTTCCGATCGGCAAGAACGGCGACTGTTTCGACCGCTATCTGATCCGCATGGAAGAGATGCGCCAGTCGGTGCGGATCATGAAGCAGTGCATCGAGAAACTGAAGGCGCCCGACGGGCAGGGGCCGGTCGTGGTCGAGGACAACAAGATCGCGCCACCGCGCCGCGGCGAGATGAAGCGCTCGATGGAAGCCCTCATCCACCACTTCAAGCTCTACACCGAGGGCGTGCACGTGCCGGCCGGCGAGGTCTACGCCGCGGTCGAGGCGCCGAAGGGCGAGTTCGGCGTCTATCTCGTCGCCGACGGCTCCAACAAGCCCTACAAGTGCAAGATCCGCGCGCCGGGCTTTGCCCACCTCCAGGCGATGGATCACATCTGCCGTGGTCATCTGCTCGCCGACGTTTCCGCCATCCTCGGCTCGCTCGACATCGTGTTCGGTGAAGTCGACCGGTGATGATGTCAGCATCCGCACCGCGTGCAATGAGAGTTTGAACGATGTCCGTCCGCCGCCTTGCCCCGAAGGAACTGCAACCCGCGAGCTTCACGTTCACGGACGAGAATCTCGCTTGGGCGAAGAAGGAAATCACGAAATATCCGCCCGGCCGCCAGGCCTCGGCGGCGATCGCGATCCTCTGGCGCGTCCAGGAGCAGCACGACGGCTGGGTTTCGGAGGCTGCGATCCGCGCCGTTGCCGACCTCCTGGAGATGCCGCACATCCGCATGCTGGAGATCGCAACCTTCTACACCATGTTCCAGCTCTCGCCGGTCGGCAAGAAGGCGCATGTGCAGGTCTGCGGCACCACGCCGTGCCGGCTGCGCGGCGCTGCCGACCTGATCGAGGTGTGCCAGCATCGCATCCATCACGATCCGTTCCAGCTGTCGAGGGACGGCAACTTCTCGTGGGAGGAGGTCGAGTGCCTCGGCGCCTGCGTGAACGCACCGATGGTCCTGATCTGGAAGGACACCTATGAGGACCTGACCAAGGAGAGCTTCGGCAAGGTGCTCGACGGCTTTGCCGCCGGCAATCCGCCGAAGCCCGGCCCGCAGATCGACCGCCAGTTCTCGGCGCCGGCCGGTGGACCGACCACGCTGAAGGAAACCACCTGATGCGTTACTCCCAACTCAACCGTTGATGCTCGGAAAGTTTTGAGAATGCTCGCCGACAAGGATCGCATCTTCAAGAACCTCTACGGCCTCCATGACTGGGGGCTCGAGGGCGCGCGCCGCCGCGGTGCCTGGGACGGCACCAAGGGGATCATCGACAAGGGCCGCGACTGGATCATCAACGAGATGAAGGCGTCCGGCCTGCGCGGCCGCGGCGGAGCCGGCTTTCCGACCGGCATGAAGTGGTCCTTCATGCCGAAGGAATCCAAGGATGGCCGCCCGAGCTACCTCGTCGTCAACGCCGACGAGTCCGAGCCCGGCACCTGCAAGGACCGCGAGATCATGCGGCATGATCCGCATCTCCTCGTCGAGGGCTGCCTGCTCGCGAGCTTCGCGATGGGCGCGCAAGCCTGCTACATCTATGTCCGCGGCGAGTTCATCCGCGAGCGCGAGCATCTGCAGGCCGCGATCGACCAGGCCTATGACGCCAGGCTGATCGGCAAGGACAATGTCAACGGCTGGCCGTTCGACCTTTACGTCGCCCATGGTGCCGGCGCCTATATCTGCGGCGAGGAAACCGCGCTGCTCGAGAGCCTCGAAGGCAAGAAGGGCCAGCCGCGGCTGAAGCCGCCGTTCCCGGCCAATGTCGGTCTCTATGGCTGTCCGACCACCGTGAACAACGTCGAGTCGATCGCGGTCGCGCCCGACATCCTGCGCCGCGGCGCTGCCTGGTTCGCCAGCATCGGCCGGCCCAACAATGTCGGCACCAAGCTGTTCTGCGTCTCCGGCCATGTCGAGCGTCCCTGCAACGTCGAAGAGGCGATGGGCATTCCGTTCAGGGAGCTGATCGACAAGCATTGCGGCGGCATCCGCGGCGGCTGGGGCAATCTGAAGGCGGTCATCCCCGGCGGTTCGTCGGTGCGCATGGTGCCGGCCGAGCAGATCATCGACACGCCGATGGATTTCGACAGCCTGAGCAAGCTGCGCTCCGGCCTCGGCACCGCGGCCGTGATCGTGATGGACAAGTCGACCGACCTGATCCGGGCGATCGCGCGCATCTCCTATTTCTACAAGCATGAGAGCTGCGGCCAGTGCACGCCGTGCCGCGAGGGTACGGGGTGGATGTGGCGGGTGCTGACCCGCATGGCCGAGGGCCGCGCCCACAAGCGCGAGATCGACATGCTGCTCGAGGTGACCAAGCAGGTCGAAGGTCACACCATCTGCGCGCTCGGCGACGCCGCCGCCTGGCCGATCCAGGGCCTGATCGCGCATTTCCGTCACGAAATTGAAGAGCGCATCGACCAGTATTCGCACAAGGCCGATCTCGACGATCAGGGCGTGCGTGATCCCGTGCACATGGTCGCGGCGGAGTAGAGACATGACCAAGATCATCATCGATGGCAAAGAGATCGATGTGCCGCCGGAGTACACGCTGCTGCAGGCGTGCGAGGCGGCCGGCGCCGAGATTCCGCGCTTCTGCTATCACGAGCGGCTGTCGATCGCCGGCAATTGCCGGATGTGCCTCGTCGAGGTGAAGGGCGGCCCGAAGCCGGTGGCGAGCTGCGCCTGGGGTGTGCGCGACTGCCGTCCGGGCCCGAAGGGCGAGCCGCCGGAAATCTCGACCCGTTCACCGATGGTGAAGAAGGCGCGCGAAGGCGTGATGGAGTTCCTGCTGATCAACCATCCGCTGGACTGCCCGATCTGCGACCAGGGCGGCGAGTGCGATCTGCAGGACCAGGCGATGGGCTATGGTGTCGACACCAGCCGCTTCGCCGAGAACAAGCGGGCGGTCGAGGACAAGTATCTCGGCGCGCTGGTCAAGACCTCGATGAACCGCTGCATCCAGTGCACGCGCTGCGTCCGCTTCTCCGCCGAGGTGTGCGGCGCGCCGGAAATGGGTGCGACCGGCCGCGGCGAGGACATGGAGATCACCACCTATCTGGAGTCCGCGCTCTCCTCGGAGCTGCAGGGCAATCTCGTCGACATCTGCCCGGTCGGCGCGCTGACCTCGAAGCCCTATGCTTTCGCGGCGAGGCCCTGGGAACTCGGCAAGACGCAGTCGGTCGATGTCATGGACGGCGTCGGATCCGCGATCCGCGTCGACACCCGCGGCCGCGAGGTGATGCGCATCCTGCCGCGCATCAACGAGGCTGTTAACGAGGAGTGGATCTCCGACAAGACGCGCCACGTCGTCGATGGCCTGCGCACGCAGCGCCTCGACCGACCCTATGTGCGCGAGAACGGCCAGCTCAAGCAGGCCTCGTGGCAGGAAGCGTTTGCCGCGATCGCCGCCAGGACCGGCCGCAGCGACGGCAAGCGGATCGGCGCCATCGCCGGCGATCTCGCCGCGGTCGAGGAGATGTTTGCGCTGAAGGAGCTGCTTGCGAAGTTCGGCTCGGCCAATCTGGCTGTGCAGGGCGGCGACGCCTTCGATCCGAAGGCCGGCCGCGGCTCGTACATCTTCAACCCGGCGATTACAGGGATCGACCAGGCCGATGCGCTGCTGATCATCGGCTCGCATCCGCGCAAGGAAGCGGCCGTGCTGAATGCGCGGATCCGCAAGCGGTGGCGGAGCGGCGGGCTCAAGGTCGGCCTGATCGGCGCCAAGGCGGAATTCACCTATCCCCACGACTATCTCGGCGCCGGCACCGACACGCTGGCCGATCTCGTCGCCGGCAAGCATTCCTTCGCTGACGTGCTCAAGAACGCCAAGCATCCGATCATCCTGGTCGGCGCCGGTGCCTATACACGGCATGACGGTGCCGCGGTGCTGGCCCAGGCGGCCAAGCTCGCCGTCGATGTCGGAGCGCTCAAGGACGGCTGGAACGGCTTTGCGGTGTTGCAGGACACGGCCTCGCGCGCCGGCGCGCTGGACATCGGCTTTGCCGCCTCGGCCGGCAGCCTGACGGCGCCGCAGATGACCACGTTCGGCACGCTCGACGTGCTGTTCCTGCTCGGCGCCGACGAGGTCACCGTGCCGGACGGCACCTTCGTCGTCTACATCGGCACCCATGGCGACCGCGGCGCGCATCGTGCCGACGTCATCCTGCCGGCCGCCGCCTACACCGAGAAGTCCGGCATCTTCGTCAACACCGAGGGGCGGGTGCAGATGGCAAGCCGCGCCGCGTTCCCGCCGGGCGAGGCCCGCGAGGACTGGGCGATCATCCGCGCGCTGTCCGACGTGCTCGGCAGGAAGCTGCCGTTCGACTCGCTGCAGGCGCTGCGCCAGGCGATCTTCAGGGCGCATCCGCATCTGATGCGGCTCGACCAGATCGAGGCCGGCACGGCCGACCAGGTCAAGGCGCTGGCGGGCAAGGGCGGCAGCGTCGACAAGGCGGCGTTCAAGGCGACAGTCGAGGATTTCTATCTGACCAACCCGATCGCGCGGGCCTCTGCCGTGATGGCGGAATGCTCGCGGCTGGCGTCGGGCCGAATGCTGACGGCAGCGGAGTGAGCGTGACCTGATGGCTGAATTCTTCGCAAGCTCGTTCTGGACCGGCTTCCTCTGGCCGCTGATCATCATGGTCGCGGAGAGCCTGCTGGTGCTGGTCGTGCTCCTGATCGCGATCGCCTACATCCTGCTCGCCGACCGCAAGATCTGGGCGGCGGTGCAGATCCGCCGCGGCCCCAACGTGGTCGGGCCGTTCGGACTGCTGCAATCCTTCGCCGATCTGCTGAAGTTCGTGCTGAAGGAGCCGACCATCCCTGACAGCGCCAACAAGGGCGTGTTCCTGCTGGCGCCACTGGTGTCCTGCATCCTGGCGCTCGCCGCCTGGGCCGTGATCCCGATGGATCTCGGCTGGGTGATCTCGGACATCAATGTCGGCGTCCTCTACATCTTCGCGATCTCCTCGCTGTCGGTCTACGGCATCATCATGGCCGGCTGGTCGTCGAACTCGAAATATCCGTTCCTGGCCGCGCTGCGCTCGGCGGCGCAGATGGTGTCCTACGAGGTCTCGATCGGCTTCGTGATCATCACGGTGCTGCTCTGCGTCGGCTCGCTGAACCTGTCGGCCGTGGTGGAGGCGCAGAACACCCGAGGGATCGGCAGCCTGATCGGCCTGCCGCAGCTCACCATCCTGAACTGGTATGTCTGGCCGCTGTTCCCGATGTTCGTGGTGTTCTACGTCTCGTCGCTGGCGGAAACCAACCGTCCGCCGTTCGACCTCGTGGAAGCCGAATCCGAACTGGTCGCGGGCTTCATGACCGAATACGGCTCGACGCCGTATCTGCTGTTCATGCTCGGCGAGTATGTCGCGATCACCACGATGTGCGCGCTGGCGACGATCATGTTCCTGGGCGGCTGGCTGCCGCCGGTGGCGCTGCCGCCGTTCACCTGGATCCCGGGCATCGTGTGGTTCGCCCTGAAGGTGTTCTTCATGTTCTTCCTGTTCGCGATGGCGAAGGCGATCGTGCCGCGCTACCGCTACGATCAACTGATGCGGCTCGGCTGGAAGGTGTTCCTGCCGCTGTCGCTGGCGATGGTGGTGATCGTGGCCGCTGTGCTGCAATTCGCCGGCATCGCGCCGAAGTGAGGCCGTCATGAGTGTCAATGTCAACGCAACCGCCCGCTCGCTGCTCCTGTCGGAATTCGTATCGGCGTTCGTCCTCGCCATGCGCTATTTCTTCAAGCCGAAGCCGACGCTGAACTATCCCTTCGAGAAGGGCCCGATCTCGCCGCGCTTCCGCGGCGAGCACGCGTTGCGCCGCTATCCGAACGGCGAGGAACGCTGCATCGCCTGCAAGCTTTGCGAGGCGATCTGCCCCGCGCAGGCGATCACGATCGAGGCCGGTCCGCGCCGCAACGACGGCACCCGCCGCACCGTGCGCTACGACATCGACATGGTGAAGTGCATCTATTGCGGGCTGTGCCAGGAGGCTTGCCCGGTGGACGCCATCGTCGAGGGCCCGAATTTCGAGTTCGCGACCGAGACCCGCGAGGAGCTGTTCTATGACAAGGCCAAGCTGCTCGCCAATGGCGACCGCTGGGAGCGCGAGATTGCGAAGTCGATCGCGCTCGACGCGCCGTACCGGTGAGGTGAGGGCATGATCCTTCCGGCGCTGTTCTTCTATCTGTTTGCCACCGTCTGCGTGGCGTCGGCGGTCATGGTGATCGTCTCGCGCAATCCCGTGCACTCCGTGCTGTTCCTGATCCTGGCGTTCGTCAACGCCGCCGGGCTGTTCATCCTGATGGGCGCCGAATTCCTCGGCATGATGCTGATCGTGGTCTATGTCGGCGCGGTCGCGGTGCTGTTCCTGTTCGTGATCATGATGCTCGACGTCGATTTCGTCGAGCTGCGCGAGGGCTTCATCCAGTACCTGCCGATCGGAATCGTGATCGGCGGCATCTTCATGTTCGAGCTCTTGCTCGTGGTCGGCGCCTGGGTGATCAACCCGAAGGTCGCCAAGACCATCACGGCGGCGATCCCGACCAATGTCAGCAACACCGAGGCGCTCGGCCTCGTGCTCTATACGAAGTACGTCTATTACTTCCAGCTCGCGGGCATGGTGCTGCTGGTTGCGATGATCGGCGCCATCGTGCTGACGCTGCGCCACAAGGCGAAGGTCAAGCGGCAGAACATCAACGTGCAGAACGCGCGCACGCCCGAACTGGCGATGGCGCTGCGCAAGGTGGCGTCGGGGCAGGGCCTTCAGGACGCCGACGCGGCGGAGTGGGTGAAATGACGATCGGGCTCGGGCACTATCTGGCGGTCGGCGCGATCCTGTTCACGCTCGGGATCCTCGGCATCTTCCTCAACCGCAAGAACATCATCGTCATCCTGATGTCGATCGAACTGATCCTGCTCTCGGTCAACATCAACCTGGTGGCTTTCTCGACCTTCCTCGGCGACATCGTGGGCCAGGTGTTTGCGCTCCTGGTGCTGACGGTGGCCGCGGCCGAGGCCGCGATCGGCCTCGCCGTGCTGGTGACCTATTTCCGCAACCGCGGCTCGATCGCGGTTGAAGACGTCAATCTGATGAAGGGCTAGTCCAGCAATGATACAGGCAATCGTTTTCCTGCCTCTGCTGGGCGCCATCCTCGCAGGGATCATCTCGCTGGCCGGTGCGCATGCGCGCAACCCGAGCGGCGATACCGTCGATCACCACGACGACGCGCACGGCGACGCCCATGCAGCCGTCGCTCACGACGATCACGGGCATGACGATCACGCCCATGACGATCATGGCCACGATGACCACCACGTCTCCGAGCCGGCCGCGGCCGGCTCGCGGCTGGCCGAACTGATCACCACCGGCCTGCTGTTCGTGTCGGCGGCACTGTCCTGGTTCACGCTGGTCGATGTCGGCTTCATGCACCACGACGCCCGTGTCGTGCTGCTGCCCTGGATCAACTCTGGCGACCTCCAGGTGTCCTGGACCCTGCGGGTCGACACGCTGACCGCCGTCATGCTGGTCGTGGTCAACACGGTGTCCTCGCTGGTCCACCTCTATTCCATCGGCTACATGGACGAGGATCCGTACCGGCCGCGCTTCTTCGGCTATCTCTCGCTGTTCACCTTCGCGATGCTGATGCTGGTGACGGCCGACAATTTGGTGCAGCTGTTCTTCGGCTGGGAGGGCGTGGGCCTCGCGAGCTATCTGCTGATCGGCTTCTGGTACCAGAAGCCGTCGGCGAATGCCGCCGCGATCAAGGCCTTCGTGGTCAACCGCGTCGGCGATTTCGGCTTCGCGCTCGGCATCTTCGCGGTCTTCGCGCTGATCGGCTCGACCGACTTCGAGACCATCTTCCATGCCGCGCCGGGCCTCACCGGCAAGACCATCGACTTCTTCGGCTGGCAGGCCGACGCAATGACCCTGACCTGCTGCCTGCTGTTCATGGGCGCGATGGGCAAGTCGGCGCAGTTCCTGCTGCACACCTGGTTGCCGGACGCGATGGAAGGCCCGACCCCGGTGTCGGCGCTGATCCACGCCGCGACCATGGTGACCGCCGGCGTCTTCATGGTGGCGCGGCTGTCGCCGCTGTTCGAGCTGTCACCGACCGCGCAGGCGGTGGTGATGTTCTTCGGAGCGACCACGGCGTTCTTCGCCGCAACCGTCGGCCTCGTGCAGAACGACATCAAGCGGATCGTCGCCTATTCGACCTGTTCGCAGCTCGGCTACATGTTCGTGGCGATGGGAGCGGGGGCCTATTCGGTCGGCATGTTCCATCTGTTCACTCACGCCTTCTTCAAGGCGCTGCTGTTCCTGGGGTCGGGCTCGGTTATCTATGCGATGCATCACGAGCAGGACATCCGCAACATGGGCGGCCTGTGGCGCAAGATCCCGTACACGTTTGCGGTGATGTGCGTCGGCACGCTGGCGCTGACCGGCTTCCCGCTGTTCGCCGGCTACTTCTCCAAGGATGCGATCATCGAGTCGGCCTATGCCGCGCACAACCCGTTCGCGGTCTACGCCTACCTCTTGACGGTCGCGGCCGCCGGCCTGACCTCGTTCTATTCGTGGCGCCTGATCTTCAAGACCTTCTTCGGCGAGCCGCACGACCAGGAGCATTACGAGGCGGCGCATGAGAGCCCGATGTGGATGCTTGTCCCGATCGGCGTGCTCGCGGCGGGCTCGATCCTTTCCGGTTTCCCGTTCAAGGAGCTGTTCGTCAGCCCGCACGGCGTCGAGGAGTTCTTCCGCGAATCCGTCAAGATGAACCCGCATATCCTCGAAGGCATGGAGGAGATTCCGGGCTGGCTCGCGCCGCTGCCGACCGTGATGATGGTGCTCGGCCTGTTCGTCTCCTACATGTTCTACATCCGCAGGCCGTATCTGCCGGTCGAACTCGCGAAGCAGCAGCCGATGCTGTACCAGTTCCTGCTCAACAAATGGTACTTCGACGAGCTGTACGACCTGATCTTCGTGCGCCCCGCCAAGTGGATCGGCTACCAGCTCTGGAAGAAGGGCGACGGCTTCGTCATCGACGGGTTGGGTCCCGACGGCGTCTCGGCCCGCGTGCTCGACGTCACCCGCAACGTCGTCAAGTTGCAGACCGGCTACCTCTATCACTACGCCTTCGCGATGCTGATCGGGGCCGCCGGATTGATCACCTGGTTCATGTTCGGCTTGGGAGGCCAGTAATGACAACCTGGCCAATCCTATCCGTCGTCACCTTCCTGCCGGCCTTCGGCGCCATCCTGATCTATCTGATGGCTCGGGGCGGTGATGAGACCGCCAGCAAAACGGCACGCTGGACCGCGTTCTGGGTCACGGTTGTGACCTTCGCGGCCTCGCTGATCCTCGTCGCGCGCTTCGACCCGGCCTCGAGCGACTTCCAGTTCGTCGAGAAGACGTCCTGGCTCGCCACCGGCATCAACTATCACATGGGCATCGACGGCATTTCGCTGCCGCTGATCATCCTGACCACCGCGATCATGCCGTTCTGCATCATCGCGAGCTGGAAGGCGATCACGAGCCGCGTCAGCGAATACATGATGGCGTTCCTGATCCTGGAAACGCTGATGGTCGGCACCTTCTCGGCGCTCGACCTCGTGCTGTTCTATCTGTTCTTCGAGGGTGGCCTGATCCCGATGTTCCTGATCATCGGCGTCTGGGGCGGTCCGCGGCGGGTCTATGCCTCGTTCAAGTTCTTCCTCTACACGCTGCTCGGCTCGGTGCTGATGCTGCTCGCCATCATGGCGCTGTACTGGAACGCCGGCACCACCGACATCCCGACCCTGATGCACACCGCGGTGCCGCGCGGACTGCAGACCTGGGCGTGGCTGGCCTTCTTCGCCTCGTTCGCGGTGAAGATGCCGATGTGGCCGGTGCACACCTGGCTGCCCGACGCGCACGTCGAGGCGCCGACCGCGGGCTCGGTGATCCTGGCCGCGATCCTGCTGAAGATGGGCGGCTACGGCTTCCTGCGCTTCTCGTTGCCGATGTTCCCGCTGGCCTCGCACGACTTCGCGCCGTTCGTGTTCACGCTCTCGGTCATCGCCATCATCTACACCTCGCTGGTGGCGCTGATGCAGGAGGACATGAAGAAGCTGATCGCGTACTCCTCGGTCGCGCATATGGGCTTCGTCACCATGGGCATCTTCGCGGTGACGACGCAGGGCGTCGCCGGCGGCATGTTCCAGATGATCTCGCACGGCATCGTCTCGGGCGCGCTGTTCCTCTGCGTCGGCATCGTCTACGACCGCATGCACACCCGCGAGATCGCGGCCTATGGCGGCCTCGTCAACCGGATGCCGCTCTATGCGCTGGTGTTCATGGTCTTCACCATGGCCAATGTCGGTCTGCCCGGCACCTCCGGCTTCATCGGCGAGTTCATGACGCTGCTCGGCACCTTCAAGGTGTCGCTGCCGACGGTGTTCTTCGCCACCACGGGCGTGATCCTGTCGGCGGGCTATGCGCTCTGGCTCTACCGCAAGATCGTGTTCGGGGCGCTGGTCAAGCCGGCACTGATGAGCATGAAGGATCTCACCTACCGCGAATGCCTGACGCTGTTCCCGCTGGTCGCGCTGACCATCCTGTTCGGTGTCTATCCGAAGCCGGTGCTCGACATGTCGGCGGCCTCGGTGCAGCAGATCGTCAACAATTACAATACCGCCGTGACTGCCGTGAAGGCAGCGTCGTTGGTCGTCCAATAAGGCCTCAGCCCATGAGCTTTTCCAGTGCAGGTTATCAGTTGCAGCCGGTGCTGCCGGAGCTGGTGCTCGCGGTCGGCGCGATGGTGCTGTTGATGATCGGAGCCTATCGCGGGCAGGGAACGACCCGGCTCGTCGCGGCGCTTGCGGTCTGTCTCCTGGTCCTGACCGGCGTGCTGGAGCTGTGGCTGCCGGCCGGCAAGCTCATCACCTTCGGCGGCAGCTTCATCGTCGACGACTTCGCCCGCTTCCTGAAGATCCTGGCCCTGATCGGCTCGGGTGCGACACTGATCCTGGCGACGGAATTCCTGTCCCAGCCCTCGAACCGCAATTTCGAGTTCGCCATCCTGGTGCTGCTGTCGACGCTCGGCATGCTGGTGCTGATCTCGGCCGGCGACCTGATCTCGCTCTATCTCGGCCTCGAGCTGATGAGCCTTGCGCTTTACGTCGTGGCGGCGAGCCAGCGCGACAACGCCAAGTCCAGCGAGGCCGGCCTGAAGTATTTCGTCCTCGGCGCTCTGTCGTCGGGCATGCTGCTCTACGGCGCTTCGCTTATCTACGGCTTCACCGGCACCGTCAGCTTCGCCGGCATTGCCGCGGCCGCGACCACGGGCAGCGTGGGCATCGTGTTCGGCCTGGTCTTCCTGCTCGCCGGACTCTGCTTCAAGGTCTCGGCGGTGCCATTCCACATGTGGACGCCCGACGTCTATGAGGGCGCGCCGACGCCGGTGACGGCATTCTTCGCCTCCGCCCCGAAGGTCGCGGCACTCGCGGTGTTCACGCGTGCGACGTTGACCGCATTCCCCGGCATCGTGACGCAGTGGCAGCAGATCCTGGTGTTCGTTTCGATCGCCTCGATGGCGCTCGGCTCGTTCGCGGCGATCGGCCAGACCAACATCAAGCGGCTGATGGCCTACTCGTCGATCGGCCACATGGGCTTTGCCCTGGTCGGCCTTGCGTCCGGCACGGTCGAGGGTGCGCAGGGCGTGCTGGTCTACATCGCGATCTATGTCGCGATGACGCTTGCCTCGTTCTCGATCATCCTCGCCATGAAGCGCGACGGCCACGCGGTCGAGCAGATCAGCGATTTTGCCGGCCTTTCGCGCACCAACCCGCTGCTCGCCTTCTTCTTCGCGATGGTGCTGTTCTCGCTGGCCGGCGTGCCGCCGCTCGCGGGCTTCTTCGCCAAGTGGTACGTGTTCGTCGCCGCGATCAAGGCCAATCTGTTCACGCTCGCGGTGATCGGCGTGGTGACCAGCGTGGTGGGCGCGTTCTACTATCTGTCGATCGTCAAGGTGATGTATTTCGATCAGCCGCTCGGCAAGCTCGACCCGATGCGGATCGAGTTGCGCACCGTCCTGGCGTTTGCCGGTATCTTCACCGTCTTCTACTGGGCCTATCCCGGCCCGCTGGTCAGCGCCGCCTCGGCCGCTGCGAAATCGCTGTTCTGATGCGCGTGATTCCGGACAGTGGAGGCTGGCTTTCGCAACGGATCATGCGCATAACCTCGGTATGACCTTCACGCTCGGACCCCGAGCCATAGCGGCGGGCTTCAAGCTCGCCGCCTTCGACCGGATCGGCTCGACCAATGCTGAGGCGCTCGCGCGCGCCCGCGACGGCGAGCGGGATCCGACGTGGTTCGTGACGCCGGAGCAGACGGCGGGACGGGGACGGCGGCAGCGCGCCTGGGTCGCGCCGCGCGGCAATCTTGCCAGCACTGTGCTCGAGGTGATCGACGTTGCGCCGGCAGTCGCAGCGATGCTGGGCTTTGCGGCCGGCCTCGCTCTGGAGGCCGCGCTCCGGAAGGTCAGCATCGAGGCTGCGCTGCGGCTCGGCCCGGGCAGCCCGAAATACACCCTGAAATGGCCGAATGACGTGCTGGCCGACGGCAAGAAGCTCTCGGGCATCCTGCTGGAGGCCGAGGCGGTCGGCGACCGCCTCGCCGTCGTCGTCGGGATCGGCACCAATGTCGTGGCCGCGCCCGAGGGCACACCGACACCGGCGGTGTCGCTTGCCGCCCTCGGCGTCCAGATCGCGGCCGAGGAGCTGTTTACCGCGCTGTCGGACGCCTGGGTCGAGTTTCGCGGCATCTGGGACAATGGTCGCGGCTTCACCGATCTGCGCCGGCTCTGGCTCGAACGGGCCGCCGGCCTTGGCGAGAAGGTGGCGGTCCAGACCGGCACCACGGCGCTGGAAGGCACCTTCGACACCATCGACGATGCCGGCTGCCTGATCGTCCGCACCGCCGATGGCCGGCGCATGCCCGTGACCGCCGGCGAAGTCTATTTCGGCAGCGCCGCATCCGTGAGGGCCGGCTGATGGCGCGCCCGGACGAATTGACCTTTGCGCCGCTCGGCGGCGTCGGTGAGATCGGCATGAACCTGTCGATCTACGGCCTCGGCAACCGTCATCAGCGGGCGTGGCTTGCGGTCGATCTCGGCGTCTCCTTCGGCGACGAGGAGCATCTGCCGGGCATCGACCTGATCATGCCCGACATCCGCTTCCTCGAGAAGGAACGCAACAATCTGATGGGCCTGGTGCTGACCCACGCCCACGAGGACCATTTCGGCGCCATCATCGATCTCTGGCCGAAGCTCGGTTGCCCGATCTACGCGACACAGTTCAGCGCCGCGCTGTTCGAGGCCAAATGCGCCGCCGAGCGCAATCCGCCAAAGATCCCGATCACCGTGATCCGATCGGGCGGCCGCGTCGACATCGGCCCGTTCAACGTCGAATTCATCCCGGTCGCGCACTCGATTCCGGAATCGCACGCGCTCGCGATCAAGACCGATGTCGGCACCGTGCTGCACACCGGCGACTGGAAGATCGATCCGACCCCGCTGGTCGGCCTGCCGACCGACGAACGGCGGCTGCGCGAGTTGGGCGATGCCGGCGTGCTGGCGCTGGTCGGCGATTCCACCAATGCGGTGCGCGACGGCCGCTCGCCATCGGAAACAGAGGTTGCCGCCACCATCAAGAAGCTGGTCGGGGCGGCCAAGGGCCGGGTCGCGGTCACCACTTTTGCCTCGAATGTCGGGCGCGTGAAGGCCGTAGCCGATGCCGCGATGGCGGCGGACCGCGAGGTGGTGGTGGTTGGCCGCGCCATGGAGCGGGTGGTCCAGGTGGCGCGCGAATGCGGCTATCTCGACAGCCGGCAGAAATTCCGCAGCCTCGACGTCTACGGCCATCTTCCGCCGGACAAGGTGCTGGCGCTGTGCACCGGTAGCCAGGGCGAGCCGCGCGCCGCGCTGGCGCGGATTGCCAATGACGATCATCCGCAGGTGACGCTCAACAAGGGCGACACCGTGATCTTCTCGTCCCGCACCATTCCGGGCAACGAGAAGGCGGTCGGCGGCATCATCAACGGGCTGGTGACCCAGGGCGTCGAGGTCATCACCGACCGCGACCATCTGGTGCACGTCTCCGGCCATCCGCGCCGCGACGAATTGCGCGACATGATCTCCTGGGTGCGGCCGCAGCTCCTGATCCCCGTGCATGGCGAGGCGCTGCACCTTTCCGAGCATGCCAAGCTGGCGCGCGCCACTGGTGTGCCGAAGGTCTTGACCTGTCGCAATGGCGACCTGGTCAGGCTCGGCCCCGGGGAGCCCGGCATCATCGACGAACTGCCGGCCGGGCGGCTCTACAAGGATGGAACCATCCTCGAGGACGCCAAGTCGCGCGCCGTGGTGGAACGGCGGCGGATGGCCTTTGCCGGTTGCGCCTTCGTCGCCATCGCGATGACCGAGCAGGGCGAACTCGCCGACGATCCCGAGGTTGATCTCGTCGGCATGCCGGAGAAGAATGCGGCAGGCGAATTGCTCGACGACATCGTGTTCGATGTGGTGGTATCGACCGTCGAGGGCCTGCCGCGGCCGCGACGGCGCGATCCGGATGCCCTCGCGGAATCGGTGCGTCGCGCGGTGCGGGCGGCGCTGAACGAGCAATGGGGCAAGAAGCCGATCTGCCTCGTGCACGTTCTGACGGTCTGACGCGCACCTCGCGAGCAAAATGACAGGGGAGAGAAGCATGCTGGGCCGGCTCAATCACGTCGCGATCGCGGTCAAGGACGCCAAAAAGGCCGCGAAGATCTACGGCTCAGCCTTCAATGCCGAGATTTCCGACGCCGTGCCGCTGCCGGAACATGGCGTGATCACCGTGTTCGTGACGCTGCCGAACACCAAGATCGAGTTCATCGAGCCGCTCGGCGACGCCTCGCCGATCGCCAAGTTCGTCGAGCGCAACGCCGACGGCGGCATCCACCACGTCTGCTACGACGTCCCCGACATCATCGCGGCCCGCGACCGGCTGATCGCCGACGGCGCGCGGGTGCTCGGCGACGGCCAGCCGAAGACCGGCGCCCACGGCAAGCCGGTGCTGTTCTTCCACCCCAAGGACTTCTCCGGCGCCCTGGTCGAGATCGAGCAGGCCTGAGGCCGCATGGCGTACCAGATCTCCACCTCCCTTGCGATCTACTTCGTCCTCTGGTGGGTCGTGCTGTTCCTGACGCTGCCGTTCGGCGTGCGCAGCCAGCAGGAGGAGGGCGTCGGTGCGCCCGGCACCGATCCCGGTGCGCCGGTGCTGGCGCGGATGGGACGCAAGCTGCTCTGGACCACGCTGCTCTCGGCCGTGATCTTCGCGATCGGAATGTGGGCTTACTATGCCGGCTATCTCTCGATCGAGCGGCTGTCGAAATTGATGGGGATGCCGTTCTAGAAGCGTCAGGTATTTTGGGGGAGACGAATGAATTTTCAGCGGATCGCGATCGTCCTTTTCGTGCTGCTCGCCGCCGGCCTCGCCGGATCGTTCTACATCTCCTGGAAGCTCTTCACCCGGCTCCGCACCGTGCAGGCCTTTGTCGAGAGCTCGGTCTTCGCCGACGCGGTCGCGGCCTGCGAGCAGGCCAAGAGCACCACGCCGTTCAAATGGAACGGCGGCCAGAAGACCGCGGTGATCGGCTTGAACTCGGTCAAGGTCGACAAGGACATCATCAGCGCGAGCTACACGCTGGTCGCGGACAGTGTCTACTGCGACTATGATCCGATCAGGAAGAAGGCCGACATCGGCTCGAATTTCCTGGAACGGGAGTGAGGATCAACCTCGCCTCGGGACGTGTGAGGAGATGACCAAGATGGACCTGCAGGCGCAACCGACCTCCGGGCAGAGCCCTTATCGAATCCTGCGGGAAGCCGACCTCAGGGGTTACCTCGCCGGACTGCCCGCCATCGTCTCGCAACTCGGCGGCGCGGCGGGTGACTGGTCCATCAGCGAGGTCGGCGACGGCAATCTCAACCTCGTCTTCATCGTCAAGGGACCGCGCGGCGGGATCGCGGTCAAGCAGGCACTGCCCTATGTGCGCCTGGTCGGCGAGAGCTGGCCGCTGCCGCTATCGCGCGCCCATTACGAGCATTTGGCGCTGGTGCACCAGGCGCGGCTGGCACCGAGGCTCGTGCCCGCCGTGCTGCATCATGACGGGCCGCTGGCGCTCACCGCGATGGAGCTGCTCGAGCCGCACATCATCATGCGCAAGGGCCTGATCGGCGCTGTCGGCTATCCACGCTTCGTCGAGGATATCTCGACCTTCCTGGCGCAGACGCTGTTCTTCTCGTCCGATCTGGCGCTCTCGGCCGCAGAGAAGAAGGATGGGATCGCGGCATTCGCCGGTAACCATGCGCTATGCAAGATCACCGAGGACCTGATCTTCACCGATCCCTACCGGATCGCCGAGCAGAACCGCTGGACCGCGCCCTGGCTCGATGCCACCGCCGCCGCCTTCCGCGGGGACCTCGATCTGCATGTCGCGATCTCCAGGCTGAAGCTGAAATTCATGGCAAGCCCTGAGGCGCTTGTTCATGGCGACCTGCACACCGGCTCGATCATGGTGACCGAGAGCGAGACCAAGGTGATCGATCCCGAATTCGCATTCTACGGTCCGATGGGCTTCGATATCGGCGCGGTCATCGGCAATCTCATCATGGCCTTCCTTGCCTCCGCCGGCCATGAACGCTCACCCGGCGAGCGGGCCTCGTTCGAGGCCTGGGTGCTCGAGGCGGTCGAGGGCGTCTGGAACGAGTTCTCCAGGAAATTCCTGGTGCTGTGGCGCAGCGAGGCGAAAGGCGACGGCTATCCGGCATCCCTGTTCGCGGGCGAAGCAGGCGCCGCGCGTCTGGAGGCCGAGCGGCAGGCCTACATGGCACGTCTGTTCCAGGACACGGTCGGCTTCGCCGCGGCGAAGATCATCCGCCGCATCCTTGGCCTCGCACACAACATCGATTTCGAATGGATCGCAGACGAGAAGCAGCGCGCGATCTGCGAGGCGCGCAGTCTCAAGCTCGCGCGCAACATGATGCTGGAGACGCCGTCCTACACGACGATCGGCGCGGTCACCTACGCCGCGCGCGAACTGCGGCATTGGCAGCCGGATTTTGCGAGATAGACGCGGAATATCGATAGTCGTGCACGGTAAGCCGCGGCGGCATTGACTAGCTTTCGGGTGGACGCACGAAACAGAGAATGCCGGCCTCAGGCGTGAAACAGACCACGGCGCGGTTCGTCGGGTTTTCGGTCTTGTCGATGATCCTGTTCGACGGGACCCGCAGCCAGAATGGAGACGACATCTTCCAGCGACCGTCGATCAATACCTCATAGCCGTCCCGGTCCTGTCGGAACTCTACCGTTCGGCAATCCGCAATCGAGCAGCACGGCGCACCGGTGCCTGGTTGCTTCAGGCTTTCAAACCATGGGACAAGCGCGGGATTCGGGTTATCGGGGGGTGCTGCTGCCGCGGCCTGACTTAGAGCAAGTCCGACTGCAACGGCGATTTTCCCGCGAATTCCCCTGCCAGTCTTCCGATGTGCCGTCGATGCAGACACAGGCGTAACCCTCCGCTGCCCACCAGGAGATTAGCGCCGGCGCGGCCGGGCTTGTTCGAAAATCTTGACATTGCTGCAGTGCATGACCGGGAAGTGGCCGTCAGCGATCGTTCGGCCCGCGCATCATGACCCAAACCGGGCGTGTTTGAGATCCGGAAGTTGCCATTTCTACGAGAACTCGCGTATGCACTACGTGCAGGACGGTAGCGTGAGAAATTAGAATGACGATGGAACTGAAGGGCGCGAGCGGCGAGGGATTTGCGACAATTACCGCTGATGGTCGCGTGTTGGATTCCTGGTTTCTTCGGCTGGGCCTGGTCGTGGAGGCCGACAAGGCGGCAACGGTGCGGCTGACGAGTGACGAGATCAACAGATCGCTGGGCGAGTCGGCAGACGGATATGCGCGACACGACGACATCCGCAATGTCGACATCGTTTCCATTCGTACAGAAATCGACTCCCTTGCATCTGCGCCGACTGATGTGCACGACGCATATCTTCGACTCCATCTACTGAGCCACCGGCTCGTCCAGCCCAATTGCCTGAACCTTGAAGGAATTTTCGGTCTTTTACCTAACGTTGCCTGGACGACACTCGGTCCCTGTGAATGCTCTCAAGTAGCGGAAGCGCGGCTCGCAGCGCGAAAGCGTGCTGTCGCGTTTGAGGTGGCAGGCGTGGACAAGTTTCCGCGCATGACTGACTATGTGACGCCTGCCGACGTGAGAATTGCAGATGCGGACCGTGTAAGGCTTGGAGCTTACCTCGCTCCGGGCACAACCGTCATGCATGAAGGCTTTTGCAATTTCAATGCGGGTACGCTGGGTCCCTGCATGGTGGAAGGCCGGATCAGCGCCGGTGTCGTTGTGGGAAGCGGCAGCGACGTTGGAGGCGGAGCGTCGATCATGGGCACTCTGTCCGGAGGAGGGAAAGAGAGGATTACGGTTGGTGAGCGCTGCCTGATCGGAGCCAACGCCGGTATCGGCATTTCCTTGGGTGACGATTGTATCGTCGAAGCGGGCTGTTACGTCACGGCAGGCGCGCGCATCCGTCTGGAAGATGGCCGAGTGCTGAAAGCTAAGGAACTCTCGGGCCAGAAGGGTCTTCTTTTTCGTCGTAATTCCCAGAGCGGCGCTCTAGAGGCAACCAGGCGTACACCGAATTGGGACGGCCTCAATTCGCAACTTCACAGCTAGGCATTCACTCGCGAAGTCGTTGGCAACAATTTTGGCGCGCCAGTGATGTCGCCGTCTGGCGCATAACAAGAGGTCTCTTCGACCATTGCCAACGGCAACCTGTTAGCCAGCCGACGGCGCCCCTGCCACTGATTTGCCCGACGGCGCAAGCCCTCGCGGTGAAAATATTTCGGTTTATCAGTATGGTCGACTCGGTGTATGAGTTCTCTCGTCTCACCCGCTCGAGGGGCGCTCGCGATCGTCACGAACGTGGTGGTGGGATGCGGTGGACGTTGCGTGCGTGACTGACGAGAGCGCATGTAGCGGACGGCGAAATCGTGCAGGCCTGACGCCCTGGTGGCAGGTGTCCTCTCGTGAAGCGTGCGCAAGCATCTTTGCGAAAGCGGTGACAAAAGAGCCCAGTCTCGCCGGGGAGAGCACGTATAAGCCGTAACCCATCGCGCAGGGAAAGCCGGGTTGTTCCCGGTTACACCTGTGGTCCTACCCCCGTGCTTT
>NZ_JAFCKQ010000047.1 GCF_018130215.1 Bradyrhizobium jicamae | reverse complement strand
CTCCCCGGCGAGACTGGGCTCTTTTGTCACCGTCATACGGAAGGGGCGTTGGCCTCCTCCGATGAGACACCTGCCACCAGGGCGTCAGGCCTGCACGATTTCGCCGTCCACTGCATGCGCTCTCGTCAGTCACGCATGCGGCGTCCACCGCATCCCACCGCAACGTCCGTGACGATCGCGAGCGCCCCTCAATCGGATGAGACGGGAACTCTATACACTGAGTTGTCGTTACGATAAACCGAAATATTTTTTACTCCGGGGCTTGCGCCGTCGGGCAAATCAGTGATCCGTATCGGCGCGGAGACGCCGCCACACCCAGGGCTCCCGCACGGTGACGCAGGATCACGGGCGCGAGGCTGGATCCGGCGAGGCTTGGTCGTTGGCGTGGACGCGTGCGCTGCCGGCTGCAGCGGTGTCCGCGAGCATCTTCTCGGGCCGGCTGGCGCGCAGCGCCATGCCTCCGGCGACGCCGACGCCGATCACGTACATCCATCCCTCGTGAAAGTCGGCGAGATGCGAGTTGAGCAGCGAGCTCGTGACGTTCTGCACGACCGTGGCAAGCCCGATCCAGGCCACGAGATCGCGGCCGGCGAATAGCCTGAGTTGGCTGATCCACATCGCATACAGCAAGAAGACGCCGACAAGGCCCCACTGAATGGCGACGTTGAGGGTCTGGTTGTGCGGATTGTTGACCACCTCGGCCTCGAGGCCGGTCTGTCCGACCGCGTCGCGGGTGAACAGGTGCTTGATCGACCCGGTGCCGTGGCCGAGCAGCGGAGCTGCGGCGATGAATTTCAGCGATTTCTGCCAATATGTGAGCCGCTGCGCTGTCGATGCGATGCCGGACGTGTCGTGGGCGCGGTATTCGATCGTGACATCGGCGACGCGCTGGCGGAGATAGGGCGACGTGCTCCAGATCACGACGCTTGCCAACGCAGCGCCCGCGAGCAGCGCCCGCGTGGCGCGCCGGCTGAGATAACGCGCGGCGAACAGGATCAGCAGCACGGGCATGTAGACCAGCGCGGTCCGCGCCGAGGCGACGTAGACCATGTTGGCGACGAACAGCAGGATCAGCGCCAGGTAGCCGGCCGTTGCAACCCGGTTTCGCGCGCGCAGCGCCGTGAGTGCCGGCAACGCCAGCGCGAAGGCGCACAACGTGAATTCCTGGCTCTGGTCGAGATAGTTCTTCACCGGCACGCCGGCGGAGGCGGTGTGGGTCAGCTTGAGCTGCGGCCACGCCAGCACAACCCAGGACAGCACCATCATCAGCGCGCAGGAGATCAGGAAGGCGATGAACACGTCCAACCCGCGTTGCGAGCGCTGGAAATAGGTCAGCAGGAACGGCAACAGCAGGAGCTTGCTGAGCGGCTTCAGCCCGTGCAGCCGCTCGGCCCAGCCGGCTTCGGACCATGTCAGGCCGATCAGCGTCAGCGCGACGAGCGCAAGCGCCAGCGCGACAGGCGGGGTGACGAGATCGAGGACGAACTGCTCCCAGTCGATGGTCGGAATGACCGCGACGAGCCAGAGCAGGATGAAGATGGTCAGCGCCGAGGTTGACCACGGCAGGGACGCCGCCGCGAGCGCGATCAGAAGATCGGTCGTGCGCGCGTAGGCGGCCGAACCGAACCAGCTCCGGGTGCGGGCGGGCCATCGTGTCGACGGCCGGGCGGTCATGTCGATGGCCGCAGGGGTCATGACGCCTGCCGCATGACCTGGGCGGCGACGGCAGCGAGTTGGTCGTATTCCGGCGTTGCCATCAAATCCGTCGTGGCGGCGCCGCGGCTCTCGGCCGACGCGCCGTGGCTCAGGAGATCGCGCGCCTGGGTCTCATGTCCGAAGCGCTCGGCGAGCTCGGCGCGGCGTTCGCGGATCCGCGCGCGCCATTCGTCCTGCCCCGCCAGCACGCGGGTCACCGACGCGCAGATCGACTCGGTCGAGAACGGATCGAAATAGTCGGCGAGGTCACCGGCGACCTCGCGGAATACGGAGATATCGGAGCACAGCACCGGCGTGTTGGCCGCCAGCGCCTCGATGATCGGAACGCCGAACCCTTCGGCAAGGCTCGGCATGATCAGGCCGTGCGCGCTTGCGATCAGCGCCGCCTTCTCGTGCTCCTCGACATAGCCGGAAAAGCGGACGTTCTTCGGCAAATTGGCGGTCCGGCTCATGCCACCGGCATAGCCGATCACGACGAGATCGGCCTGCGGGAGCTTGCGGAACGCGCGGATGACGGCGGCGAGGTTCTTGCGCGGCTCGTTCGAGACGATGACGACGAAGCTCGGCCGTGCACCGCCGGCCGCCGGCGCAGCGGCCGGTGCAACGGAGGTTTCCAGATCGAACCGGGTCCGCGGGTAGACCACGCGCGCCGGAATATGCGCGAATTGCGGCAGCAGGGCGCGGAAGCGGCTCATGCTGTAGTTGGAGACGAAGGCCAGCTCGTCGGCCTGGTGCACGCTGGTGAACAGGCGCGACAGGAACAGCCGCGTCGCGATGTCGTCCAGCTTGAGATCGGTGATCGGGAGCAGATCGTGGATCACGCAGATCACCTTGGCGCCACGGTCGCGACGGATCGCAACCCGCGTCGGCGTGTCGACCAGGATGACATCGTAGCCGCGCGCGTCGATGCGCGGCGGCGGCAGCCGGGTCAGCGCCGAAGTGTCCTGATAGCTGTAGAAGCCGGGCTCGAGCAGGAACTCGCCAAACAGCTCGAGATGACGCAGATCGGTCGGGATGTATTCGAGGCCTGCGGTACGGTTCTCGATCAGCCGGACCTGGGTCGGCAACAGGCAGATCGAGCGCAGGAACGCGACGAAGAATTCCCGGGAAGTCGCGACGTCGAGCTTGTGCTTGAACCAGTCGACGGTACGGCGCAGCCCGCCGCGCATCATCATCGGCGAGTCCATGTTGGTCTCGTCGAGGAAGCGATACAGCGCGAGCAACTCGATCAGCCGCGAATCCTGCGGCAACAGCCGCGTGCGCTGCTGGCGGCTGCGCAGCTTGCGATAGCGGCGCGTGGTCTCGACGACGAGGGTCAGCGCATGGCCTTCCGCGGCGAGGGAACGGATCAGTTCGCGCGTGAAGTGGAAGATGCCACGCTTGTGGTTGGGTTCGCCGAGCGCCTCGCTGACGACCAGGATCTTGTTCATGCGCGCTTTTCTCTGAGCTCGAGGGGAAATGGGACGGGCGCATCGAGCGGGATCTGGCTGGCGATACGGCCGTGGTCGAGATTGATGATGCTGTTGCAGGTGCGCCGCAGCAGCCCGTGATCATGTGATGCGATGATCACGATGGCCGCGGTCTCGACCATCTTGAGCAGCCGCTCTTCCGCTTTCGCGGAAAAATTCTCGTCGACTACGCTGAGCCATTCATCGAGCAGGAGGATGTCGGCCGGAAATGCGGTCGCGGTCGCGAACAGTACGCGCATCAGCATGCCCGAGGAGAACATCCGCAGCGGCAGGCGCCGCATGCGGTCATCGAGCTCGGTGAACGCCCAGATCTCGTCGAGGATGTCAGGCGTCGGCTTGCGTCCGCTGATCCGCAGCAACAGGCTGATATTGTCGGCGGCGACGAAATCGAGATTGACGCCGGCGCCGAGGCCGAGCAGCGGCACGATGTTGCCTGAGATCGCGACCTGGCCGCTGCTCGCCGGAAACACGCCGGCGATCAGCCGCAGCAGGGTCGATTTGCCTGAGCCGTTCGGCCCGGCCAGCCCGATACGCGCGCCGGCTTTTGCCTCGATCGAGACATTGTCGATCGCCCGGATGGTCCGCATCTCGCTGCCCTGGCGGAGCAGCCGCCCGAGCAGACGGCGCTTCAGCGAGAAGTCGTAGGCGCCATAGAGGGGATAATCGAGGCAGACGTCGCGAAGTGTGATGCTGGCCATGCCCTAGATCCAGAACGCGGCCTTGCGCAGATGGGTCACCGTCACGACCGCGGCAAGCAGCAGGACGGCGAGGCAGCCGAGCACGTAGAGCAGGCTCGTCGTCGCGACATGGCCGGTCACAAGCGGCTCGCGCCAGATCGCGAACAGATGCGTCAGCGGGTTGAGCCGCATCACGGGCGAGCTGCGATCGATCATGTCTGACGTCCAGATGATCGGCGAGGACAGGAACGCCAGAGTCAGCGAAGACTCGATGATCGGCTTGATGTCGCGGTAGCGCGTTGCCAGCGCGCCGAGCACGAGGCTCAGCGCGAGCGTGCACACGATGAAGAGCGCGAGCCCCGGCAGTGCGACGAAAGCGCCGCTGATGTCCCGCGGCGTCAGCGCGAGCCAGAGGATCAGCGGGACGGTCGCGTTGTGGAGCGCGAACAGCCCCTGCCGGAAGGTGCACTGCAGCAGGAAGATGACCGGCGGCAACGCGCGGTCCTTGATCAGGCTGGTGGCCCCCTGCAAGGCGGTGGTGGCGTCGAGCACGACGCTGTTGAGGAATGTCCATGCCGTGAGGCTTGCCGCGAGCATCGGCAGGCGTGCCACGGCTCCGGCATTGGAGAAGTGCCCGATGACCGAGCCGAGCACGCCCACCATGATCGCCATCTGGATCGACATCCAGAAGGGTCCAAGGAGGGAGCGGACGTAGCGATGGCGCATGTCTGACCAGGCCAGCGCCGCCGCGATCCGGATCGCGCCGACGAAGCCCCCCGCCGTGTGGGGACGCGAGGCTGGGGCTGATAAACCCACGTCCTTCGCGGCTATGGCTTCTTCGGCAACGACCCTACGGTACACCGTCTCGACTCCCTCCCTGAAGGCTGTGGTTGAGTATTTCGTCACGGCACGGTGGCGCGCGGCCTGGCCCATGCGCCGGCGGCGGTCCGGATCGTTGATCAGGGTCTCGATCGCATCGGCCAGCGCGGGTGCGTCGCCCGGCGGCACCGTGATCGCCTCGATGCCGTCGCGCGCAACGTACGGCACGCCGGTGTCGAGCGCGGTGTTGATGACGGGGCGGCCCGCGGCCATCGCCTCGAGCTGCACCAGCCCGAAGGTCTCCGCATTGGTGACCGACGGCATCACGAAGACGTCGGCGATGCGCATCAGCTTGACGCGCTCGCTCTCGGGAACCGAGCCGAGCAGGCGGACACGGTCCTGCAGGCCATAGTCGCGGATCAATTGCTCGAGGTGCTCGCGCTCGCGGCCTTCGCCGACGATCCAGACCTCGAAATTCCGGCTGTGGGCGGCGCGCACCAGCACGTCGAAACCCTTGTAGGGAACGAGGCGCCCGCAGGCGAGGACGAGGCGGCCGCGCGCATTGACGTCGGCGGGCTGCACGGCCGGCCGGTCATATTTCGCGACATCGACGCCGAACGGAACGGCGTGGCACTTGTCGGCGAACTCCTGCAGCAACGGCGTGGTCTCGACCAGCACGGGATCGGACACGATGATCGCGGCGGCGCGCCGCAAGGTCCGCCGCATCATCGGTTCGACGATGAAGCGCAGTCCCGCATGCGTGACGATGTCGGCGTGCCAGTGCACGACCAGCGGGCGGCCACGGCCCAGGCCGAACGCGAACACCAGATCGGCCAGCGGGAAGGGGGCGTGCAGTGCCAGCAGGTCGTGTTCGGTGATGCGGCGCCACAGCCGCCACGGATAGGTCGGCGCGGCCGGCAGCGACAGCACGTCGCCGAAGGAATGGACGCGCTCGACCGCGACGTCGTTCACCACGATCTTCGGCGCGCCGCCGGAGCGCGAGCAGACCAGCACGGCGGCGGTGAAGGTGTCCTTCAGTCCGGTGCAGATGTCGCGGATCACCGACAGCGTGCCGCCGAACAGGTCGGGATAATAGACCTTGAAGATGTGCAGCACCGACGGGCGTCGGGTCGGCGCATTGAGCGTCATCATGGGGAAGTGCGCTCCGCTCATGCCGCGACCAGCGCAATGACAAAGGGCATGGCGAGCGCGGCGAAGAAGATCACCGAGCGCAGCAGCGCCGGGAACACCGGCTCGATCGGGCCGCACGGGGCGCGCGGCGTGAACGGATGTGTGATCTCGGCGAACCGACCGGAACGGACAGACATTGCGTTGAATTCCCCTGCTCGATGGATGTTGTGTACGTGGGAAAATTTCACACGTCAATTGAGCGGGACTAGAATGTGGGATTATGTCCCACATAAGGCGGTGGAAAACTTTTTGCGGGGAGCAGGTGACGGAGCAGGGCCGTGCGGTGTCGCGCCGTACTGCCAGATGCGCAGAGGAGCCGGCGACGCGGGCGATGAAAAAATGCCTTAGGCCGGCTCGGCGGCAATGCCTTCGCTTGATTGCGCCAGCCACTGCCTGATGGCGACGATGTCGAACTGGATTTTTGCTGATGGCAGGGGCGCAGAAGGCGCGTCGCGCTCGACGACGACGCGCTTGCCACCATCGGGCTCGAGCGCAATCGAGATCGATCGCGCCCGCGGCTCCGCCGCCAGGCCGCCATGGGCCCGGCAGGCATATTCGCCCGACCGCAATGGTCCGAAGCCGAAGGCGAGCAGCCGGCCGTAGATATACATCGCCAGCAGGTCGGTCTCGTCGAAATGGCGCGGCGAGCCGGGGATCGCGCCGGGCAGGCAGGGATAGGCACCGGCCATCACCGTCGAGACGAATTCCTCATAGGGCACCTGGGCCATCCGGCAGGCCCGCGCGATCTCGAGGTCGAATCGGATAGGTGTCATCGGCGGTCGGGTTCGCTGGTTCCAATGTTTCCGGCTTGCCTTAGGTGGGAAAATGTCACACGTCAACGGCAATTGTAAAAAGGTGGGATTGTATCCCACGCCACGCGCGGCTAAAATTTGGGCATGAATGCCAAAGCCCCGAAATCGAAGCCGGCATCGCCTCCGCCGATCGCCGCAGCAAAGCTGCACGCGCCGCTCGCGCGCATGCTGCGGCCGCTGGTCCGGCTTTGCATTCGCGGCGGCATGACCTTTCCGGCGCTGACCCAGCTGTTGCGCGAGCTCTATGTCAACGTTGCGGAACATGATTTTGCGCTCGAAGGCAAGGAGCAGACCGACAGCCGCGTCAGCCTGCTGACCGGCATCCATCGCAAGGAGGTGGCGCGGCTGCGCGGCGCCGGCGCGCCGGTCAACGAGGTTCCGGCGACGCTGTCGCGGACCAGCGCGATCATCGCGCGCTGGCTGGCCGCACCGGAATTCACCGACGCGAAGGGCGATCCGCTGCCGCTGCCACGCACCGCCGAAGGTGCTGCGCCCTCGTTCGAGGCGTTGGTCGAATCGATCACCAAGGACGTGCGCCCGCGCGCGGTGCTCGACGAGTGGCTCGACCGCAAGCTCGTCACCATCAATGACGACGGCGAGATCGTGCTGGTCGAGGAAGCCTTCGTGCCGCACGGCGACGACGATCGCAAATGGCACTATCTCGGCCGCAACCTGCATGACCATGTCGCCGCCGCCGAGGTCAACGTGTCGTCGGTCACGCCGCGCTTCCTCGAGCGCGCCGTGCATTATGACGGGCTGTCGGCCAAGCTCGCCAAGCGTCTCGACGGACGCTCGCGCGAACTCGCGATGGAGGCGCTGAAGGTCCTGAACCGCGAGGCCAATCGAGCGCTCGCCAAGGACAAGGGCGGCGACTATCGCTGGAATTTCGGCATGTATGTCTATCGCGAGGGCCCCGATGGTCCGGCCGATGACGAGGCCGACGAAGGTAGCGCATCGTGAAGCCACCGCCGGTCATATCGCGGCGGGCCCTGCTGTTTGGCTTCTGGCTGGCCGGCACCTCGCTTGCCGGCGCGCAGGTGAAGAAGCGCGGCAACGACCAGGGGATTGGCGGCACCGGGATCACTGGATCCGACCATGGCATCGGCGGCACCGGGATCAGCGGATCCGACCAGGGCATCGGTGGCACCGGCATCGTCGGCGTGATCCAGCGCTTCGGCAGCATCTACGTCAACGGCGAGCGGATCGCCTATGCGGCCGACGTGCCGGTGCGGATCGATGGAGAGGCGACGACGGCGAAGGCGCTCAGGATCGGGCAGGTCGCGCGCGTCGTCGCGCAGCGCGGCGCCAATGGTGTGCTGTCGACCAGGCGGATCGAGGCGGTCAGCGAGGTGATCGGGCCGATCGAGCATGCCAGATCCGGCGAGCTTTCGGTGCTCGGCCAGAAGGTCGCGTGGTCGGGCCAGGAAAGCTGGTTGAAGCCGGGGACGCATGTCGCGGTGTTCGGGCTGCGCCGCACCGACGGCGTCATCGTCGCGAGCCTCGTGCAGGAACGCCACGACACCACGACGCGCGTCACAGGTCCGCTGGAGCGCGACCGCAGCGGAACCTTGCGTATCGGCGATCTCAGGCTGGCAGGCGTCGACACTGCACTCGCGGGACAGCGCGTGCAGGCCGACGGTCATGTCACGCAGGGCGTGATGCAGGTGGCGCGCAGCCGCGCCGATGACTTCTCCGATCTCGCCGGTGCCAACCGCGTCCTGATCGAGGCCTATGTGCGGCGGGTCGGCAGCGAGCTGCAGCTCGGCTCCGGATTTGTGGCGCGAGACAATTCGCGCTTTGCGCCGGCGGCCGATACGCGCGTGGTCGTCAACGCCACGCTCGAAGGCATACGCAGCCTGCGGGTTGAATCGGTGCAGTCGGTCAACAAATTCCCGGGCTCGTCGGTGCGCGGGCCCGCTGCGCCGGCGCATCAGCCCGGCGTGACGCCGGGACATGGTGGCGGCGGAGTGCCGGGCGGCGGTCTTCGCGGTGCGCCATCCGGCCCATCGGGGGGACCGGCAGGCGGCGGCCCGGGGAGCGGACCTTCGCCCGGGCCCGGGCCCGGACCTGCGCCTGATCCCGGCAACATGGGCCCGTCGGGTCCGGGCGGCTTCGGCCCGCCCGGCGGCGGTGGTCCGTTCGGTCCCGGCGGCGGCTTCGGCGGCGGTCCGCCCGGTGGCATGGGCGGCGGCGGACGACGCTGATCGTCCGTCCATGGCGAACGGTGCAAGCAGGATCGCTTGCGCCGGCGTTCAAGTGATCAGGAGACTGTTCTCAGCCCGCGCTGAGGCGGACGCCGGCGCGCAGGAATTTCTGCGGATCGACCGCTTCGCCGTCGATGCGCGTCTCATAATGCAGGTGCGGGCCGGTGGATCGGCCGGTCGAGCCGACTTCGCCGATGACCTGGCCGATCTTCACGTATTCGCCGACCTTGACGTTGATCTCGGAGAGATGGCCGTAGCGGGTCGACAGGCCGTTGCCGTGATCGACCTCGACCATGCGGCCATATCCTCCGGCCCAGCCGGCCGACACCACCTTGCCGTTGGCGGTGACGCGCACCGGATCGCCGGTCTGGGCGCGGAAGTCGAGGCCGGTATGCATGGCCGGACGTCCCAGGAACGGATCGGTGCGGACGCCGAAGCCGCTGGTGAACTCGACCTCGCCGACAACAGGCTTGCGGTAAGGCACCAGCGCCAGGGTCTGGTTCAGCCGCTGCATCTGCGCGCGGTTGATGTTGATCCGATAGAGCTGGCGTTCGAACGGGCCGGCGTCTGAGGCCAGCTTGACCGGGACGTACGGGCCGCCCATGCCGGAACGGGGCGTTGCCGCCTCGAGCTGCGCCATGTCGAGGCCGAGATCGCTGATCACGCCGCGCATCCGGCGCACCCGTGAATCGATGCTTTCTTCGGCCGTCGAGAGCGCGGCCAGTTGGCGCCGCTCGACCTGATCGAGCGAGGTCTGCAGGTGGACGAGGGCAGAATCGACGCCCTGGGCCTTGGCGAACTGGCTCGGTTGCGTCTTGGCGATCAGCGGCGCGCGCGACTCCAGACGGGCCTCACGATCCGGCGGAGCGACAAAGATCACGGTGTCGCTGATCGGCGATGGCTTCGGCGTGCCGGAGGAGGGTGTCGCTTCTGCACGGCCCTGCGGCTTGATCGAACCGGTCGCGCCGAGATCGGGCATCGCGCCGAGCGCAGTCGAGCGCGATTCCAGCGTCGACTGACGGCGCATGATCTGGTCGAGCTTCTGGTCGAACTGCTCCTGATCCAGCAGCTGGCGGCTGGTGGTGCGGTCGACCTTGGCGCGCAGCTCCGCGATGCGGTCCTCGTAGGCGTATTGCATCTCGGCCTGGCGCGCGATCAGCCGGGTCAGGACGTCATCGCGGAAGGCGAAATAGGTCGCAGTCGCCGCCGACCACATGCCGAGCAGGACCACGGTCCCGACCGCGATCCAGAACACGACCGGCCCGAACCGGACCTGCTTGCCGGCATGAAGGATAGTGTAGCCGGCGCCGGAGGCGGTAGCAGCCGGAGCCGCTGGCGGGGCTGCCGGGCGCCGCACCGGTGCGCGGCCATGGTCCTGGGGATGATGGTGTTTTGCGTATTCGAGATGATGACCGGACCGGCTCGACATCGGAACTCCCGCGGCCGGCGGACCAAACTCCGTACGGCTAATCTGCGGGGGCGATTTGACCTTCCTATGGTTAATTTTCAGGAAACGGGGCTCTCGCGATTAGATCGACCGGGCCGCCGCGAGCACCTCGTCGGCATGGCCGTCGACCTTCACGTGGCGCCAGACGCGGGCGACTTCTCCACCGGAATCGACCAGAACCGTTGTGCGAATGATTCCCATGAAGGTCCGGCCATACATGGATTTTTCGCCCCAGGCACCATAGGCCTCGAGCATCTGATGGGTCTCGTCGGAGACGAGCGGCACCGACAATTGGTGTTTGTTTCGAAATGACTCCTGGGCCTTGACCGTGTCGGCGGAAATCCCGAGCACCATGGTACCTTCGTCCGCGAAGGCCTTGTTCAGCCGCGTGAAATCGATCGCCTCCCTGGTGCAGCCCGGCGTGTCGGCGCGGGGATAGAAGAACAGCACGAGCTTCTTGCCGGCGAAATCCTGCAGCGAGACGCTGCCACCGCCGTCGCGCGGCAGATTGAAGGCGGGCGCCGCCGTGCCCTCGGCAAGGACGGCGCCGTCCGATTTCGCTGTTGCCGCGGGCTTGGGCTTTAACGGTTTCGATGCAGCCTTGTGCGAGGCTTTGCCTTGAACGGTCCCGGCGGTCTTGCCCGATGTCGTCGATTTCCTGGTCGATTTCCTGGTCGATGTCCTGGCAACCGCCGTGCGGGTTTTCGCCGCGGACCTCCCCGTGCCGGTGCCTGCGCCGCGCGCAACCTTTGTTGCCGCCCGCTTTCCGGTTGTGTTGGAGGATTTCTTGCGCGTTTTCTTGGACATACGCCTTCCTTTCGTCGCTTTCCGCGGCTCAACCAGTAGAGTATTGCGGGTCTCATCCCAGGCGACCGGATTCGCGTCCGTCGCTGGGCAAGTCTGATGGCCTCGGAGTATGGTTACAAGGAATTCGACGCGTCATCCGTCCGCTCATTGAATTGGCTTTCGATCGGTTGCTTTCGTTCGTTCTTGCGTCCGTTCTTTGGTCCGTCAGCGAGTAACACTATTAACCGAGGACACGCCGCGATGCCGGCACAGGAGCGCTCGATACCGTTCGACGGGCGCCCCGATGGCGGCGATCAACGTCACCGCCAGCACCGAGAGGCAATGGCAAGGAATACGACGCCGCAGGGCCAACATCCGCGCGCCGAGGCCGACTTCTCGCAATGGGAAGACGAAGTCGCTTGGGACGAACAGGACGAAGCGACGGGCCACCAGGCGCGCCAACTGCTGGCGCGCTCCAATACCAACCTGCATCGCTTCAGCGACTTCTGTTCCGGCATGCGGCGCTGGCTGAACGGCGAGCGCTGGGTGCGGCGCATCGGGCTCGTGCTCTCGGTGCTCGTGGTGATCTTCGCGACCTGCTTCGGCGCGCTGTGGTGGCGGCTCGGTGCCGGTCCCATCAATCTCGACATGGCGACCCCCTGGCTTGCCGCCGCGATCGAGGAGAACATCGGTCACGGCAACACCGTCGAGGTCGGCGGAACCCAGATCGAGCGCGCCGGCCGCATCAGGATCGCGGTGCGCATCCGCGACATCATCGTCCGCGACCGTGACCACGCGATCGTCGCCAGCGCGCCGAAAGCCGAGGTGCGGCTGTCCGGGACGGCGCTGCTGATGGGCCAGTTGCGTGCGGAGAGCCTCAACCTCGTCGATGCGGAACTGTCGGTGCGCATCACGCCGGATGGCTATGTGACGGTCTCCGCCGGCGACACCGCAAAGCCGCTCGCCACCGGCGTCGCCTCGAAGAAGGACGCCGGGATGGCGCCGACATTCCCGCATCCGGCCCCGGCTGCTCCGCCCCCGGCGCCGTCCGACACCTCCCAGGCGCCACCCGAATCCGCGCAGAGCGGCGTGCTCGCGGGCCTCGATTGGCTCGACAGCCTCAGCATGACCGGGCTCGACGGCCAGAACCTCAACGAGATCGGCCTCAAGAACGGCAACCTCGTCGTCGACGACCAGCAGCGCGGCAACAAATGGACCTTTGAGAATATCAGCCTGAGCCTGCGGCGGCCGAGCGACGGCGGCGTGGCGCTCAACTTCGGTCAGGAGGGCGCAAAACCCTGGTCGGTCCGCATGGTGGTCGGGCCGCAGGTCAATGGCGTGCGCTCGGTCGACGTCAAGGCCGACAAGGTGTCCGCGGCCAATCTCCTGCTGGCGCTGCGGGCCAAGGACCTCACCTACACCGCCGACCTGCCGCTGTCGGGCGAACTCCGGGGCGAACTCGGCCGGGACGGCCTGCCGACCTATTTCAACGGCAAGATCATCGCCGGTGCCGGCAACATCATCGATACCGATACGCCGAGCTATCCGATGGCGATCGATTCAGCGGAGATGAGCGTCGAATGGGACGCCGGGCGCCGTGTGCTGCTCGCGCCGATCAAGGTCATCTCCGGCGCCAACCGCATAACGCTGCTCGGCCATCTCGAGCCGCCGAACGACAACGTCACCGACTGGCAGGCGGGACTCTCCGGCGGCACCATCGTACTTGCGGGCATCGACAACGAGCCGCCGCTGATCTTCAACCGCATCAACGTGGCCTTCCGCTTCGACACCGACAAGAAGAAGGTGATGCTGACCCAGGCCGACATCTCCAACGGAGAGATCGGCGTCGCCGGCACCGGCAGCATCGACTATTCCGGCGAGCCGCGGCTGCAACTCGGCTTTGCCGGCACGCCGATGTCGGCGTCGGCCCTCAAGCGGATGTGGCCGACAATCATCGTGCCCGAGGTGCGTGAATGGGTGATCGAGCGGATCGACCGCGGCACGCTCCAGCGCATCGATGTCGGCGTCAACTCGCCGGTGCACAATCTGTCGCGCAAGGGGCCGCCGATCCCGGACGACGGTCTGTCGGTCAACATCGTCGCATCCGGCGTCACGGTCCGGCCGGTCGACGGGATGCCGCCGGTGCACGATGCCGATCTGAAGGCCAAGGTGACCGGCCGCACCGCGACCGTGACAATCGGCCAGGGCATCGCCGACACGCCGGCGGGCCGCAAGATCACGCTGTCCGACTTCACCTTCGAGGTGCCCGACATGGCGCCGAAGCCGTCACCGTCGAAGGCCAGGTTCCGGGTCGACTGCCCGGTGCCGGCGGCGGCCGAAATCCTCGCCTCGGACCGCCTCAGCGATCTCTCCGGGCCGCCGATCGATCCCAACGCCAGCAAGGGCAACGTCACGGCGACGATCAATCTCGCGATGCCCGTGAAAGGCGAGCTGACCAAAGCCGACACGACCTATTCCGTCGCCGCCGACATCTCCGGCGTCGCCGTCGACAAGCTGGTGATGAACCAGAAGCTCGAGGCCAACGCGCTGAAGGTGGTCGCCAGCAATGCCGGCTACCAGGTCAAGGGCGACGTCAAGATCAACGGGCAGGCGGCCTCGCTCGACTATCGCAAGCCGGCCGAGGGCGATGCCGACGTCAAGCTGCAGGCCACGCTGGATGATGCGAGCCGCGCGCGACTCGGGCTCGATCTCGGACCTGCGGTCTCGGGGGCGATGCCGATCAAGCTGACCGGCAAGCTCGGCAGCGGCGACAATGGCACCAAGTTGGGCATCGAGGCCGATCTGACCCAGCTCAAGCTCGACAACATTCTGCCAGGCTGGGTCAAGGCCTCCGGCAAGACGGGCAAGGCGACTTTCAACGTGGTGCCGAAACCGCAGTCGACCCGGTTCGAGGATATCGTGATCGAGGGCGGCGGCGTATCGATCAAGGGCGCGCTCGAGGTCGACCAGAACGGCGAGCTCCTGAACGCGAACTTCCCGACCTACGCACCCTCGGAAGGCGACAAGACCTCGCTCAGGGCCGATCGCGGGCCCGACGGCGTGATCAAGGTGACGATGCGCGGCGACGTGTTCGATGGCCGCGGCTTCCTGAAATCAGCGATCTCCGGCCGCGATACCGATCCAAAGAGCAAAACCAAGATGATCGACGTCGACGTCGACCTGAAGCTCGGTGCAGTCGCCGGCTTCAACGGCGAGGCGGTGCGCAGCGTCGATGCCAAGATGTCGCGCCGCAACGGCTTCCTGAGGACGTTTTCGCTGAGCGGCAAGGTCGGGCGCGACACGCCCGTGACCGCCGACATGCGCGGCCGGCAGCAGGGACGCGAGATGATCTATCTGCAAACCGCCGATGCCGGCGCGTTCCTGCGCTTCATCGACACCTATTCGAAGGTGGTCGGCGGCCAGCTGACGCTGGCAATGGATCCGCCGACGCCCGATCAGGGTGCCAAGGAAGGGTTCATCAATATCCGCGACTTCGCGGTGAAGGGAGAAGCCCAGCTCGATCGCGCCGTCGCCGGCGGGCCGGTCTCCACGCAGAACGGCATCGGCTTCTCGGCGCTGGGCGCCGAGTTCACGCGCCAGAGCGGCCAGCTCTCGATCCGAAAGGGCGTGGTCAAGGGGCCGACCATCGGCGCCACCATCGAGGGGAGCATCGACTATGTCGGCAATCAGGTGCGCATGAACGGCACCTTCATTCCGATGTACGGGCTGAACAACATGTTCGGTCAGATCCCGTTCTTCGGGATCTTCCTCGGCGCAGGAAGCAACGAAGGCCTGATTGGCGTCACCTATGAGGTCGTGGGAACGCCGAACGCGCCGGTGCTGCGCGTCAACCCGATCTCGGCGCTGGCGCCGGGCCTGACGCGGAAGATCTTCGAGTTCAATCAGTACAACCCGACCGATCTGCCGCCGACCAACAACTAGCCAGGGCGCGGAGGCGGTCGCACGGTCTGGCTGGCGCGCGACCGATAGACCGGCCGTCAACGCCGCAGCGCCGGCACCACCAGGAACGGGATCATCCCGAGTACGACGTTGACCAGCGCGAACGCGATCAGCGGGTTGTAGCTGTGGGTCCAGTCATGCAGCAGGCCGCCGCCCCACGAGCCGAGTGCCGACCCCAGCCCGCTGCCGATCGAGATCGTGCCGTAGATCGTGCCGACGCGCTCGCCGCGGAAGATCTTCAGGGCGGTCGCGGTGATCAGCGGGCCGCGCGAGCCGATCATGCTGCCGAAGCTGATCACGAAGCCGGTGAGCAGCCAGTAGTTCGGATACCATTGCAGCAGCCACAGCAGGATGATGCCGACGATCGAGACGCCGTAGCTGAACAGCACGCTGGGACGGCGGCCGATGATGCCGTCGAGTGTGGAAACGCCGAGCATGCCGACGAATAGCGCGATGCCGGAAAAGCCCCAGGCGGTTGCCGCCTGCAGCGGCGCGAAGCCGGCATCGATCAGATACGCGACGATCTGCGCCGTCAGCGCGTACATCGCGATCGCGGTAAAGAAGAAGGTCGAGAACAGCGCCCAGAACGCGTGATGGCGCATCGCGCCGAGCAGCGTCCAGCCTTCGTCGATCAGACCGAGCTCCGCTTTCCTGACGACATGCGGCGATCCGCGCGCGAAAACGCGCCACGGCAGGAATAACAGCGGTGCAAGCAGGCAGAGTGCCCCGATGCCGAATACCCCGTAGGCCTCGCGCCAGCCGATACGGTCGATCAGGACCTGCGACAGCGGCAGCAGCACCACCAGGCCGGCGCCGGTGGCCGAATAGATCACCGCCATCGCGGTCGGAAGCCGCGTTCCGAACCAGCGGCCGAGCAGGATCGAGTTCGAGACGTTGCCGATCAGCGCCGTGCCGAAACCGACGCAGAGGCCGACGCTGAGCCGGAATTGCCAGAGCTCGTGCGCGCGCGAGGCGACGAGGAAAGCGCAGCCGAGCAGCGACAGCCCCAGCGTATAGACCACACGGGGGCCTGAGCGGTCGAACAGGCGCCCCACCAGCGGTGCGGTCAGGCCACTGGCGAGCCAGGTCAGCGAATAGACCGAGACGACCTCGGCGCGGTCCCAGCCAAAGTCTTCCGAGATCGGCTTCAGGAACACAGTGAAACTGTCGCTCAGCCCGCGGCCGAGCACTGACAGCACGAAGCAGAGCGCAAGCACACCCAGCGCGACGCGGGCTGGCTTGTTCGGCTTTGCGAGGGTTTCGCCGCGGGGCGTATCCTGATCCATTGGCTGCAGGGAGCGCGCTTTCCGCATCCCCTACAACCGACAAATCCGAATGCGCCTATGCGGGCCTGAGCAGGACGTGGCGCTTCCTGCCGAACGACAGCTTGACGACGCCTTCGGGCGTGAGGTTGGCCGAAGTCAGAACCATCTTCTCGTCGGTGACCGCAACGTCGTTGACCCGCAGTCCGCCGCCCTTGATCTGGCGGCGCGCTTCGCCGTTGGAGGCGACGAGCTCGGCCTTGACGAAGGCCGCAAGCACGCCGAGGCCGGCCGCAAATTCGCCGCGTGGAATATCGACCGTCGGCAGCGTCTCGGCCAGCGCGCCTTCCTCGAAGGTGCGGCGCGCGGTCTCGGCGGCCTCGACAGCGGCATCGCGACCATGGAGCAGGGCGGTCGCTTCGGTCGCGAGCACCTTCTTGGCCTCGTTGATCTCGCTGCCGCCGAGTGCGGCGAGCCTGTTGATCTCGCTGATCGGCAGCACCGTGAACAGCTTGAGGAACTTGACGACGTCGGCGTCCTCGACATTGCGCCAGTATTGCCAGAAATCGTAGGGCGAGAACTGGTCGGCGTTGAGCCACACCGCGCCCTTCGCGGTCTTGCCCATCTTGTCGCCGGAAGCGGTGGTGAGTAGCGGCGTGGTCAGCGCGAACAATTGCGGCGTGCCCATGCGGCGGCCGAGGTCGACGCCGTTGACGATGTTGCCCCACTGGTCGGAACCGCCCATCTGCAACCGACAGCCGACGCGGCGCGACAGCTCGGTGAAGTCGTAGGCCTGGCAGACCATGTAGTTGAACTCGATGAAGCTCATCTCCTGCTCGCGCTCGAGCCGGAGCCGCACCGAGTCCATCGTCAGCATGCGGTTGACTGAGAAGTGGCGGCCGACATCGCGCAGCATCTCGATCCAGTTCAGCTTGGTCAGCCATTCGGCATTGTCGAGCATGATGGCGTCGGCATGGCCGTCGCCATAGCGCAGCACCTTGGCGAACACGCCGCGGATCGACGCCTTGTTGGCCTCGATCTCCGCGACCGTGCGCATTGCGCGCGTCTCGTCCTTGCCGGAGGGGTCGCCGACCATGGTGGTGCCGCCGCCCATCAGGGTAATCGGCTTGTTGCCGCTCTGCTGCAGCCAGTACAGCATCATCATGGTGAGGAAGTTGCCGATGTGCAGCGACGGTGCGGTGCAGTCATAGCCGACATAGGCGGTTGCCTCGCCCTTCGCGGCCAGCGCGTCCAACCCCTCGAAGTCGGAGCATTGGTGGATGAAGCCGCGTTCCTGTAAAGTATTCAGGAAATCCGATTTAAATGCCGTCATGTGTCTGCGACTCAGATCATTCTTGTTTTACGGTTTTTGCATCTATTTGCGGAACCATGGTCGATAAGCTGCCGCAGGCGGACGCGCTGTGGCATTATAGGATGTACTTGTTTGAGACAAGCCGGGTTCCCGGCTGGGGCTGATCTTCGATGATGCTAACCGCACTCGGTCTCATGAGCGGCACCTCGCTCGACGGGGTCGACGTAGCGCTGATCGAGACCGACGGCCGCCAGGTCAAGGCCTTCGGCCCCACCGGCTATCGGCCCTATACCGAGGGCGAACGCAGCCTGCTGCGGCAGGCACTGGTTGAGGCTGCCCACTTGCCGCAGCGCGATGCGCGGCCGGGGATTCTGCGGCAGGCGGAGCAAGCCGTCACAATCGCGCATGCCGAGGCGGTCGCGGCCTTCACGGCACAGAACCGGATCACTGCCCAGGATATCGACATCGTCGGGTTCCATGGCCAGACCGTGCTGCACCGCCCCGAGCGGCGGCTGACGGTGCAGATCGGCGACGCCCCGGCACTCGCCAAGGCCATCCACGTCCCCGTCATGCACGACTTCCGCGCCGCCGACGTCGAGGCCGGCGGGCAGGGCGCGCCGTTCGTGCCGGTCTATCACCGGGCGCTGGCGCAATCGTTGAACCGCGAGGGGCCGATCGTCGTGGTCAATGTCGGCGGCGTCTCCAACATCACCTATATCGACGGTGCGGACACGTTGATCGCCTGCGACACCGGGCCCGGCAACGCGCTGCTCGACGACTTCATGTACCGCGAGATGCACCAGCCGTTCGACACCGAGGGTCGGTTTGCAGCGCAGGGCAGGCCGGACGAGGGGTGGATCGCGCAGGCGCTGAGGTTGCCGTTCTTCGCCAAGCCGCCGCCGAAATCGCTCGACCGCAACGACTTTGCCAGTCTCAGGCTGGGCGCCATGCCGCCCGCCGACGGTGCTGCGACGCTGACAGCCTTCACCGCCGCCGCGATCGCCCGCATCGTGCCGCTGCTGCCGAAGCGGCCGAGGAGCTGGATCATTGCCGGGGGTGGCGCCTCCAACCTGACCATGCTGCGGATGCTGCGCGAGCGTCTGGCGCCGGCGACCGTCGAGCCCGCCGAGAGGCTGGGCTGGGCGTCGGATGCGATCGAGGCCCAGGCCTTCGGCTTCCTCGCCGCGCGCGGCCTGAAAGGCCTGCCGCTCAGCTATCCCGCCACCACGGGCGTGGCGATCCCGATGACCGGAGGGGTTATCGCGCGGCCGTGATGTGGATGCTGACGCATCGACCTTGACGGTTTAATGCACTTGCATGTAATTAGATGCAAGTGCATTAATCTCGCGAGGTTCGCCATGGCCGCCCTGAAACTGATCAGTCACAAGCTTTGCCCCTACGTGCAGCGAGCGGTGATCGCGCTGACCGAGAAGGGCGTGCCGTTCGAGCGGATCGATATCGATCTCGCCAGCAAGCCGGACTGGTTCCTGAAGATCTCGCCGCTCGGCAAGGTGCCGGTCCTGGTCGTGTCCGGCGACGACGGCAGCGAGGTCGCGTTGTTCGAGAGCAACGTGATCTGCGAATACATCGAGGAGACGCAATCAGGCGCCAGGCTGCATCCGCAGGATGCGCTCGTTCGTGCCGAGCATCGTGCCTGGATGGAGTTCGGCTCGGCGATCCTGAGCGATCTCTGGGGGCTCGAGACCACCACCGATGCTGAAACGTTCGAAGGCAAGCGGCAGGCGGTCGCCGCGAAGTTCGCGCGTGTCGATGCTGCGCTCGGGGCGGGCCCGTTCTTCGCCGGCGAGGCGTTCAGCCTGGTCGATGCGGTGTTCGCGCCGATCTTCCGCTATTTCGACGTTTTCGACCAACTGGCCGATCTTGCGGTGTTCGCCGATACGCCGAAGGTGCGGATATGGCGTGCGGCACTGGCGCAGCGACCGAGCGTGCGCAGCGCCGTCTCGTCGGATTATCCGGATCTGCTGCGCGCGTTCCTCGGGCGCTACAATGCGCACATGTTGAAGCTCGCGGCGTAGCGAGCGTCGCTTACCGCACGTTGGCGAGACGCATGTCGAGATAGCCGGTCACCGTCTCCATCAGCGGCTCGAGCTTGCCGTCGAAGAAATGGTTGGCGCCGGGGATGACCTGCTGATCGATCACGATACCCTTTTGCGTCTTCAGCTTCTCGACCAGGGTGTTGACGTCCTTGGGCGGCACCACCGCATCCCTGTCGCCATGCACGATCAGGCCCGAGGAGGGGCAGGGCGCGAGGAACGAGAAATCGTAGAGATTGGCGGGCGGCGCGATCGAGATGAAGCCCTCGACCTCGGGCCGGCGCATCAAAAGCTGCATGCCGATCCAGGCGCCGAACGAGAAGCCGGCGACCCAGCAGGCCCGCGCTTCCGGATTGATCGCCTGTGCCCAGTCGAGCGCGCTTGCGGCGTCAGACAATTCGCCGGTGCCGTGATCGAACGAGCCCTGGCTACGACCGACGCCGCGAAAATTGAAACGCAGCACCGAGAAGCCGCGATGCGCAAACGCATAGTAGCACTGGTACACGATCTGGTGGTTCATCGTGCCGTGGAACTGGGGATGCGGATGCAGGATCATCGCGATCGGCGCGTTCTTCTGCTTGGCGGGATGGTAGCGGCCCTCGAGGCGGCCGGCGGGACCGGTGAAAATGACTTCAGGCATCGCGATCTCTGTGATCCTTCGGTTGATCCATGCGCATCGACCGAATGTCAGCTGACTTCATCGGCACCCGGCAGACGAAGCGGCTCGACGAAAGGGTGATCGGCGTCGGTTGAACGATGCCCACGCGGGGCGCTGTTGAACTTTGAGGCCGCCTTCTAGCATGAGCAATGGGGCAAAAATCAAGGATTTTGTGCACCCGCCGGCTTCCGTCGCCAAATCATGGAAGCAGCATAAGCTTTTGATCAGACGTGGAAAACGCAGGGATGCCCCGGCATCGGACAGCTCAGTTCGCAGAATGCGCCCGGTCCAGTCCGACAAGCGCACCCCGGTAGCGACGGCTGCCCTGAATCACCAGCCCATTGTCGAAGGTCAGCTCGAAGTCGCCCGACGGCTTCACCGCGACTGCGGTGACGCGATCGAGATTGACGAGGCGGGTGCGGTGGATGCGCGTGAGATTGAAGCGCGCGAGCTCTGACTCGGCCGCAGCGAGCGTGCCGCGGATCAAATGGCTGCTGCCGTTGGTCAGGCTGTATTCGACATAGTTTCCCGCAGAGCTCACCGAGATCAGGTCGCGCGGCTCGATCCGGGTCCGCGTCGCGCCATCGCGCAGCCAGATCATCGCGGGCGCCGGCTCCGCGTCGGAATCCGCCCGTTGCGGGACAGGTTGCATCAACGGGGCCTGGCGTGCGCTTAGGCGTTCGTCGAACAGCCAGAACGTCCCGCCGATCAGCACGCAGCTCAAGACGTCCTTGCGGAACTCGTAGAGCAGGGTCGTGACCGATAGGTGGAAATCATAGGAGCCGCCGGCGAGCAGCAGCGCGAGTTTGCGGATAACAACCATTCCGAGGATGTGCAGGGCCGAAAAGACGACGATCGCGGTTGCGGCCAGCGCGATCCGAAGCGGCCAGCCCGACAGGCGGCGCATGCGTCTGACGGCGGCGAGCAGGATCGGCGACAGCAGGATGATCACCGCGACGCTCGACATCTCCCAGAGCAGGGGTGTCCGGAGGTCGTAAGGGTTGCCGCGCCAGGCGCTGTCCTGCGCTGACGTCAGCGCGTTCACCAAACCGACCGTCAGCGCGATCGCCACCGTTGGCGCATAGAACCGGAGATCGCGACCAGTCATCCCGCGCAGCCAACCGTTCGTCCCACGCGGCGACGACTCATCCCAGGAGGCCTGGTTCTGATCCCAAACCGGCTCGACGCCGGGGTTTTCGGGCGCATTTTTGACGTCGGACATGCGGTTATCAGCGCAACACAGGATCAAGCCAAGGACCAAGCCATGACAGACATATCACAGACCGCCGACATCGGGCCCGATCGAGCGCCACGCGATCGCGAGGTGCGGCGGGTTGATCTCGACTGGGTCCGGATAGCCGCCTTCGGGCTTTTGATCTTCTACCACGTCGGGATGCTCTACGTATCCTGGGGGTTCCACATCAAGAGCGTTCACCGGATCACGGCGCTGGAGCCGCTGATGCTGGTGCTCAATCCGTGGCGGCTGGCGCTGCTGTTCCTGGTGTCGGGCGTCGCCACCCGGTTCATGCTGCAGAAATACAGGCTGCCGCCGCTGCTCCGTGCGCGGTCGGTGCGGCTCTTGATCCCGCTGGTGTTCGGCATGCTCGCGATCGTGCCGGTGCAATCTTATGACCAGATCGTGGAGGCGCTTGGCTACCCCGCCGGTTTCGTCGATTTCTACCTGCGGCACTACCTTGCGTTCGGAAAGGAATTCTGTCCGAACCCCTGCATCGTCCTGCCGACCTGGAACCATCTCTGGTTCGTCGTCTACCTCTGGATCTACACGATGGCTTTCGGTGCGGCGTTGTTGGCGCTGCCCGGCCTGCTCGGCTGGATCGAGCGCGGGCTTGCGATCGCGTTCGCCGGCGTGAGGATCGTGGTGCTGCCGGCGCTGCTGTTTGCAGCCTATCTATCCGGCCTTTCCCATGACGCATGCACTCTTCGGCGACTGGTACGATCACGCGCAGTACGCCACCGTCTTCCTGCTCGGCTTCGGGCTGGCCCGCGCGGAGACCGTCTGGGACAGCATCGAACGGCAGCGCTGGCTTGCCCTGGCGCTCGCTACGGCCGTGTTCGCGTCCTTCCTCGTGCTGATATCGATGGGGCGCGGAATCCCGAAGGTCTATGTCGGCGTCGCCTATGGCTGCTACCAATGGTTCTGCATCGTGGCCGTGCTCGGCTTTGCCCGGCGCTGGCTGACGGCGGATTCGGCGGCGCGACGATACCTGACGGATGCGATCTTCCCATATTATATCGTGCATCAGACCGCGATCATCATGATCGCGCATGCGCTGCACGGCTACGACCTGCCGGCCTGGCTCGAAGCGTCGGTCGTGATCGCGGGCACGGCGGCGTCCTGTGCGGTGACCTATGAGGTCGTGCGGCGCGTGAACATCCTCCGGCCGCTGTTCGGCCTGAAGATGATGACCTCGCGGCCGGCGTTGCTGCAGGCTCGCAGCCAGGCTGCGGAATGATTTGACGTCGCGCAAAAGGTGCTAAGACGGCGCATGGCCGACCGCGTCTATCTCGACTGGAACGCAACCACGCCGCTTCGCCCCGAAGCGAAGGCGGCGATGGTGGCCGCGTGGGACCAGAGCGGCAACCCGTCGTCGGTGCACAGCGAGGGCCGCAAGGCAAGGCGTCTGGTCGAGGATGCCCGCGGCACGATCGCGCAGGCGGTCGGGGGGCGGCCGCAGGATGTGGTGTTCTTGTCGGGCGGAACGGAAGCCAATGCGCTGGCGCTGACCCCGCGCTTGCGGCGCGGTGCGGCTGCGCCGGTCGTGCGGCTGCTGGTCTCGGCGATCGAGCACGCCTCGGTGCTGGCCGGTGGACGGTTTGCAGCCGGTGCGATCGAGCAAATCCGTGTCACGAGCACGGGCGTCATCTATCTCGGTCATCTGCGCGCGCTGCTCGCGGATGGCGGGCCGGCACTGGTATCGGTGATGCTGGCCAACAACGAGACCGGGGCGATTCAGCCGGTCGCAGAGGTTGCCGACATCGTCCATGCGGCCGGCGGGCTGTTGCATGTCGACGCCATCCAGGCCTTCGGCAAGATCCCGTTCGATCTGGGGTCGACGGGCGCTGACATGCTGACCTTGTCGGCGCACAAGATCGGCGGCCCCAAGGGTGTCGGCGCGCTTGTCGTGGCCGAGGGCGTGGAGGGGCTGGAGGCGCTGCTTCGCGGCGGCGGGCAGGAGCTGGGGCGCCGGGCCGGGACGGAGAACGTCACCGGGATTACCGCCTTTGGTGCGGCGGCCGCGGCGGCGATGGCCGCGCTCGGCGACGATGCTGGCCGGGTAAGGGTCCTGCGCGACCGTCTCGAGCAAGGGTTGCGGGAGACCCCGGGCACAATTGTGTTCTCGGATCACATCGAAAGGTTACCCAATACCATTCTGTTCACTGCAGCGGGGATGAAGGCCGAGACGGCGGTGATCGGATTCGACCTTGCCGGGGTGGCCGTGTCCTCCGGCTCGGCGTGCTCGTCGGGCAAGGTGCAGCCCTCCCATGTGCTCGCGGCAATGGGATACCGTTCGGATGTTGCACAAGGAGCGGTGCGGCTCAGTCTGGGCTGGTCTACATCAGAGACAGACGTGGAATTGGCCCTCAAGGCTTGGCGAAAGCTCGCCGATACCTTAGTTAGAGGGGAGCGACGAAACACGGCTTGAACCGTTCTAAGCCCGTTTCGTCCCACAAGCTTCGTGATAGACGTTCGGAACTGAGATCCACCGCGGTCCTTGAAACCGCGAGCGGAGGATTGAATGCCTGCTGTACAAGAGACGGTCGAGCGCGTCCGGCGCATCGACGTCGACCAGTATCGTTATGGGTTTGAGACCCTGATCGAGTCCGACAAGGCTCCAAAGGGGCTGTCGGAAGACACCGTCCGCTTCATCTCAGCCAAGAAGAATGAGCCGGCCTGGATGCTGGAATGGCGCCTGGAGGCGTTCCGCCGCTGGCTGACCATGACCGAGCCGACCTGGGCGCGCGTCGACTATCCCAAGATCGACTACCAGGACATCTATTACTACGCGGCGCCGAAGCCGAAGAAGACGCTGTCCTCGATCGACGAGATCGATCCGGAAATCCTCAAGACCTACGAGAAGCTCGGCATTCCCCTGCGCGAGGTCGCGATCCTCGAGGGCGTCGAGCCGCCGCCGGGTGGCGCGCCGTCGGCGAATCGCAAGATCGCGGTCGACGCCGTTTTCGACTCGGTCTCGGTCGCGACCACGTTCCAGAAGGAGCTGAAGGCGGCCGGCGTGATCTTCATGCCGATCTCGGAAGCGATCCGCGAGCATCCCGAGCTGGTGCAGAAATATCTCGGCAGCGTGGTGCCGACCTCGGACAACTACTTCGCGACGCTGAACTCGGCGGTGTTCTCCGACGGCTCGTTCGTCTACGTGCCGGAGGGCGTACGCTGCCCGATGGAGCTGTCGACCTATTTCCGCATCAACGAGCGCAACACCGGCCAGTTCGAGCGCACCCTGATCATCGCCGACAAGGGCTCCTACGTCTCCTATCTCGAAGGCTGCACCGCGCCGCAGCGCGACGAGAACCAGTTGCATGCCGCCGTCGTGGAGCTCGTCGCGCTCGATGACGCCGAGATCAAGTATTCGACGGTGCAGAACTGGTACCCCGGCAACTCCGAGGGCAAGGGCGGCATCTACAATTTCGTCACCAAGCGTGGCGACTGCCGCGGCAGGAATTCCAAGATCTCATGGACCCAGGTCGAGACCGGCTCGGCCATCACCTGGAAATATCCGAGCTGCATCCTGCGCGGTGACAATTCGAGCGGCGAGTTCTACTCGATCGCGATCTCGAACGGCTTCCAGCAGGTCGATAGCGGCACCAAGATGATCCATCTCGGCAAGAACACGTCGAGCCGGATCATCTCCAAGGGTATCGCCGCCGGCAAGTCGCAGAACACCTATCGCGGGCTCGTCAGCGCGCATCGCAAGGCTACCGGCGCGCGCAACTACACCGCCTGCGACTCGCTTCTGATCGGCGACAAATGCGGCGCGCACACCGTGCCCTACGTCGAGGCCAAGAATTCCTCGGCAACGTTCGAGCACGAGGCCACGACCTCGAAGATCTCCGAGGACGTGCTGTTCTACTGCATCCAGCGCGGCCTGTCTCAGGAGGAGGCCGTCGGCCTCGTCGTCAACGGCTTCGTGAAGGACGTGCTGCAGCAACTGCCGATGGAGTTCGCGGTGGAAGCGCAGAAGCTGATCTCGATCAGTCTCGAGGGTTCGGTCGGTTAATCCATCCCTTTGCAGGGTCGCGGCTGACGCGCCTCGGGATGACGCTCAGGAAGAATGTGATGTCATTGCTTGAAGTGAAAGATCTGAAAGTCCGCGTCGATGAGCGCGAGATTCTCCACGGGCTCTCGCTCTCGGTGAATCCGGGCGAGGTGCATGCGATCATGGGGCCGAATGGCTCCGGCAAGTCCACGCTCTCGCATGTCATCGCCGGCAAGCCCGGCTATGAGGTGACCGGCGGACAGATCCTGTTCAGGGGCGAGGACCTCCTGGAGATGGATCCCAACGAGCGCGCCGCGAAGGGCGTGTTCCTGGCGTTCCAGTATCCGGTCGAGATTCCCGGCGTCACCACCTGGAATTTCCTGCATGCTGCATTGAATGCGCAGCGCAAGGCGCGCGGCGAGGACGAGATCTCGTCGCCGGCCTTCCTCAAGAAGGTCCGCGAGGTCGCCAAGTCGCTGAACATCCCGCAGGACATGCTCAAGCGCGGCGTCAATGTCGGCTTTTCCGGCGGCGAGAAGAAGCGCAACGAGATCTTGCAGATGGCGCTGTTCGAGCCGGCCGTCTGCATCCTCGATGAAATGGATTCCGGCCTCGACATCGATGCGCTGCGGATCGCGGCCGACGGCGTCAACGCGCTGCGCTCGCCGGATCGCGCGATGGTCGTGATCACCCACTATCAGCGGCTGCTCAACTATATCGTGCCCGATGTCGTGCACGTGATGTCGAAGGGCCGGGTCGTCAAGAGCGGTGGCAAGGAGCTGGCGCTGGAGCTGGAAGAGTCCGGCTACGCGCAGTTCGAAGACGCTGCCTGACGCGGAACGGATTTTGCGATGAACGTTGTTGTGGCAAAGACCGGGACCGGACGCGCGCTTGGCGATGCATTTGCCGTCGCGCGCGACAGGCTGCCGGGCAAGGGTGCGATATCAGATCTGCGGCGCCAGGCGTTCGAGGCCTATGAACGCATGGGCCTGCCGCACCGGCGGATCGAGGATTGGAAATACACCGATCTGCGCGCGCTGATGCGCGAGGTGCTGCCGCTTGCGCCGCAGCCGGATGCGACCGCACTTGACCGCGCCGCGGGCACCGCGAAAGCGCAGGCGATCGAGGGCGTGCGCCGTCTCGTGCTGGTCGACGGCGTGTTCGCGCCTGACCTGTCTGATCTGGCCGGGCTGCAGAAGGGCCTGACCATCCGGCCGCTTCGCGACGTGCTCGAGGCAGGCGATGCGCTCTCGGGACAGGCTTTCACGGCTGACAGTTCCAACCCGATGATCGCGCTCAACGCGGCGCTTGCGACCGACGGCGTCGTCATCGAAGTCGCCAACGGGACGGTGCTGACGCAGCCGCTGCAGATCGTACACATCGCGTCCGCCGCTGCGCCGGGTGCCATCGTCACGCGTTCGCTGCTTCGTCTCGGCCGCGACGCCGTCGCGACCCTGGTCGAGAGCTATCTCGCCGCCGACGGCGCTACCGCCTATCAGGCGCACGACGCGCTGGTCGTCGCGATCGGCGACGATGCGCGACTCGACCACGTCCGTCTGGTCGAGGACGCAACCGGCGCCTTCAACATCTCGTCCGCGACCGTCTCGCTCGGCGCGCACGCCCATTTCAACACGTTCGGCATGACCACCGGCGCCCATGTCAGCCGCTACCAGCTCACGGTGGCTTTCGCAGGCGAGGGCTCGAAGGTCGAGACCAACGGCGTCAATCTGATCAACGGCAAGCAGCACGCCGACACCACGCTGTTGCTGGATCACGCGGTGCCGCATTGCGACAGCCGCGAGATATTCCGCGCCGTCGTCGACGATCGCGCCCATTCGGTGTTCCAGGGCCGCATCATCGTGCGTCCCCATGCCCAGAAGACCGACGCCAAGATGATGACCCGCGCGCTGCTGCTCTCCGACGAAGCGGAAGCCGACAACAAGCCGGAACTCGAGATCTTCGCCGATGACGTCACCTGCGGTCATGGTGCGACCACCGGTGCACTCGACGAGAACCTCCTGTTCTACATGCGCGCCCGCGGGCTGCCGGAGAAGGAGGCGCAGGCGCTTCTGATCCAGGCCTTCGTCGGCGAGGCGATCGAGACGATTGCCAGCGATACCTTGCGCGAGGTTGCGATCGCGGCCGCGCGGCGCTGGCTGGAGGCGAGGGCGTGACCATGCATCCGGCGGTTCTCAACGGTGCCTACGACGTCGCCCGCGTGCGGGAGGATTTTCCGGCGCTGGCGATGCAGGTCTACGGCAAGCCGCTGGTCTACCTCGACAACGCCGCTTCGGCGCAGAAGCCGACCGCGGTGCTCGACCGCATGACCGAGGCCTACAAGAGCGAATACGCCAACGTGCATCGCGGGCTGCATTATCTCGCCAATGCCGCGACCGAGGCCTATGAGGGCGCGCGCGGCAAGGTGGCGAAGTTCATCAACGCCCGCCGCAATGAAGAGATCGTCTTCACCCGCAATGTCACCGAGGCGATCAACCTCGTGGCGGCGTCGTTCGGTGGACCCAACATCAAGGAGGGCGACGAGATCGTCCTCTCGATCATGGAGCACCATTCCAACATCGTTCCATGGCACTTCCTGCGGGAACGCCAGGGAGCGGTGATCAAGTGGGCGCCGGTCGACGACGAGGGCAACTTCCTGATCGAGGAGTTCGAGAAGCTCCTGACGCCGCGCACCAGGATCGTCGCGATCACCCAGATGTCGAACGCGCTCGGCACGCTGGTCCCGGTCAAGGAGGTGATCCGGCTCGCCCATGCCCGCGGCATTCCGGTGCTGGTCGACGGCGCCCAGGGCGCCGTGCATCTGCCTGTCGACGTGCAGGACCTCGACTGCGACTTCTACGCCTTCACCGGCCACAAGGTTTATGGGCCGACCGGCATCGGTGCGCTTTACGCCAAGCACGAGCACCTGATGGCGATGCGGCCGTTCAACGGCGGCGGCGAGATGATCCGCGAGGTCGCCAGGGACTGGGTCACCTATGGAGACCCGCCGCACAAGTTCGAGGCCGGCACCCCGCCGATCGTCGAGGCGATCGGGCTTGGTGCTGCGATCGACTACGTCAATTCGATCGGCAAGGAGCGCATCGCGGCTCACGAGCACGATTTGCTGACCTATGCCCAGGACCGGCTGCGCGAGATCAATTCGCTGCGCCTGATCGGCACCGCCCGCAACAAGGGTCCGGTGATCTCGTTCGACATGAAGGGCGCGCATCCGCATGACGTCGCGACGGTGATCGACCGCCAGGGCGTTGCCGTACGCGCCGGCACCCATTGCGTGATGCCGCTTTTAGAGCGGTTCAACGTCACGGCCACCTGCCGCGCTTCGTTCGGGATGTATAATACCAGGGAAGAAGTCGACCATCTGGCGCAGGCGCTGCTCAAGGCGCGGGATTTGTTCGCATGACCGACACAGCCGAAGTCAAGACGGCCACCATGGAAACCACCTCCGCGCTGCCTGCGGAGGAGACCGAGCGCCTGAGCGGCGAGATCGTCGCCGCGCTGAAGACGGTGTTCGATCCGGAGATCCCGGCCGACATCTATGAGCTCGGCCTCATTTACAAGGTCGAGCTGAAGGACGACCGCGGCGTCGACATCGTGATGACGCTGACCACGCCGAACTGCCCGGCCGCGGGTGAGCTGCCGACGATGGTCGAGAACGCGGTCGCGAGCGTTCCCGGTGTCGGTGTCGTGAGCGTCAACCTGGTGTGGGATCCGGCCTGGACACCTGATCGGATGTCGGACGAGGCGCGCCTCGTCCTCAATATGTGGTGATGCGTTAGGGGATTGAAACTAGGCTCGAGCAAGACCGGCAATTGATTTGCCGCTGGGACTGACCACATGAATGACATGACGCAAGCCTCAACAACCCCAGCCAAGCCGAAGCGGCCGCGCCCGCAGGTCATGAAACTGACCGATGCCGCGGCGGAGCGCATCACCGAGCTGACCAGGCGCGCGGATTCCGAGATCGTCGGCCTGCGGGTCGGCATCAAGAACGGCGGCTGCGCCGGACAGTCCTATACCGTCGAATATGCCCATGAGATCCGCCCGACCGACGAAGTGGTCGAGGACAAGGGCGTGAAGATCCTTGTCGACCCCAAGGCCGTGTTGTTCCTGCTTGGCACCGAAATGGACTACAAGGCCGACAAGATGCAGGCCCAGTTCGTGTTCAACAATCCGAACCAGGTCTCCGCCTGCGGCTGCGGCGAGTCGGTTCAGCTCAAGCCCGCGACGGTTTGATCGAGGTCGTCCAGGGATGGCGATGGCTGAATGGACCGCGAATTCCTGACAGACCTGTTCAGAGATTTCGGACCGGTCACGCTGCGCCGGATGTTCTCCGGCTACGGCATCTCCGCCGACGGCACCAATTTCGCGCTGGCCCTGCGTGCCGGCCTCTATCTCCGCGCTGACGACGAGACCATTCCGCAATTCGAGGCGGAGGGATCGAAGCCGTTCCAGTATCAGACGCGCTCCAAGACCGTCATGGTCAACTCCTATTGGCAGTTGCCGGCGCGGCTGTTTGACGACACGGAGGAGCTTGCGGTCTGGGCACGGCTGGCGCTGGGCGCAGCCCAGCGCGCCGCCCTGCGCAAACGGCCACGGGTGCGCACTGCGAAGCCGCCGGTGAAGAAGATGGTGGGCAAGAAGGCCGTGGCGAAAAGGCCTGCGAAGAAGCGCACGAAGAAAAAGTCTTGACCGCCGAGGGCTGCGAACGCATTCGGCCCGTCATTGCGAGGAGCGAAGCGACGAAGCAATCCGTTCATCCCCGAGTGGGGAAATGGGTTGCTTCGCTTCGTTCGCAATGCCGGCGCAGGGAGCTCAGGGAGATCACGCCACGCGAGTCTGCGTTTCGGCGTTGAATTCCGGATCGGCTTCGCAGATGACCCGGTTGCGGCCCGCGCGCTTGGCGACATAGAGGCAGGCGTCGGCGCGCTCGATCAGCGAGTCGGTGTCGTCGCCGACCTTCAGCATGGAGACGCCGACCGAGATCGTGACACGGCCGAGGATCTCTCCGGTCGACTTCTTCTTCAATTCCTTCGCCATCACCGCGCGGCGGATGTGGTCCGCGACTGTGAGCGCCTGGCGCAGCGCGGTGTTGGGCAGCACCACCGCGAATTCCTCGCCGCCATAGCGGGCGGTGATGTCCTGGCCCTTGATGGTCTGCTTCAGCGACTGCGCCACCAGCCGCAGCACCTGGTCGCCGGTCAGGTGGCCGTAGGAATCGTTGAACGACTTGAAATGGTCGATGTCGAACATCAGGAGCGACAGCGGTTCGGCGGTCGTCAGCGCGCTCTGCACCGCCATCTCGATCGAGCGGTCGAAGTATTTCCGGTTGCCGAGGCCGGTCAGCGGATCGGTCAGGCTCTCGGCGCGGATCGCCTCGAGGCTGTGCTGAAGGTCGCTGATCTCGGATTTCGACTGCGCCAGCCGGTTCTCCAGCGTCTGGTTGGTCTCGCGCATTTCGCGGGTCGATTTTGCCAGGCTCTCGACGATCGCCTTGACCTGTTCGTGGGTCGTCGCGGTCGCCAGTCTGTCGCTGGCGCCGACCAGGCTGGCATCGTAGACCGCAGCAACGCCGAGCGCTTCGGTGATCAACTTCATGACGTCGTCGATCTCGCCGATCACGCGGGCACCGACCTTGTCGATGCGGTCGGAGGTCTTGATATGCGAGAGATAGGTCTCGTAGATCTGCTCGAGATCGGATTCGCTCAGCTTGCCGCTGCGCGCCAGCGTCTCGTTGATGATCTTGTTGAGGGCGGCGTTGTAGCCGGTGGCGTAGACGTACCAGATCTCGTAGTTGCGGGGAACGGCGGTCTGGCGAAGGGAGCGGATCTGGCCGAGCGCGACTTCGGCAAAAGCGAGCGTGCGTTCGTGTTCGTCCAGCAGCTTGACCACTGTTACGTCCCCAATACGAGCGGCGCCGGTTGAGCTCCGGCAGCAATGACTAAATTATCGGCGCAAGGGTACGGGACGAGAATGAAGGCGAGGTAAACAGTAGAATTACGGAAAGCGCGGCGGGGTACATCAGAGCACGCCTGATTTCGCGCAGATCAGGCGTATCGTTTGCGTGGCTTTCGCTTGTGAAGCCATCCGCGCGCCAATGCGCGTCCCGTTTGCTTCCAGCGAGCGGACAACGCGCAAGCAAATCGCGACGAGACCGCCTTTGGTCCGAGACCGATCAGACCAAAGTCTGAGCCTCAGACGCGCGCGCGCACAGGGCGGAGCAGGAACGCCGGCAGATGCGAATGATCGGCGGGCTCGTGGTCCGCCTCGCGCTGCGGCCGTCGCGGCTCGCTGCGGCCGATCGACGGCACGTGCGACGTTTCCGTCTGCGGCTGCTGCGATGCATTGCGGCCATGACGCGGCTCACGGTCGTGGCGGGGCTCCCGGTCATGACGCGGCTCGCGCTCGCGGCGTGGCTTGCGACCGCCGCGGGCACTGTCACGTGAGCCGTCGCGACTGCGCGACTTGCGCGGCGCGTCGGCATCGTCGGACGACTCGCTGTTGACTGTGTAGTCGCCCTCGGCGCGCGGGATCTGCTGGCCGATCAGCTTCTCGATCGCGGCGATCGATTTGCTGTCGAGCGGGGTGACGATGGAGATCGCGGTCCCGGTGCGGCCCGCGCGGCCGGTGCGGCCGATGCGGTGGACATAGTCGTCGGGATGATGCGGGACGTCGAAATTGAAGACGTGGCTGACGGCGGGAATATCGAGGCCGCGGGCGGCAACGTCGGAGGCCACGAGAAGCGGCAGTTCGCCCTTGCGGAACTGGTCCAGCGCGGCCATGCGGGCGGTCTGGTCCATGTCGCCATGGAGGGCACCAACGCTGAAGCCGTGCTTCTGCAGCGATTTGTGAAGAACGGCGACTTCGCGCTTGCGATTGCAGAAGATAATCGCGTTGTTGAGATCCTTGGCTTCACGCAGCAGGCGGCGGAGGATCTCGCGCTTCTGATGCGGCTCGCGCCCGGCGGGGACTTGCGACTGGGTCACCGTCACCGCCGTTGTCGCGGGCCTCGAGACTTCGACCTTGGCCGGGTTGTGCAGGAAGGCGTCGGTGATGCGGCTGATTTCCGGCGGCATCGTCGCAGTGAAGAACAGGGTCTGCCGCGTGAAGGGGACGAGTTTGCAGATGCGTTCGATGTCGGGGATGAAGCCCATGTCGAGCATCCGGTCGGCTTCGTCGATCACCAGGAGTTCGACGCCGGTGAGCAGCAATCCGCCGCGCTCGGTGTGGTCGAGCAGGCGTCCGGGGGTTGCGATCAGAACGTCGACGCCGCGCGTCAGCTTGGAGTCCTGGTCGCCGAACGAGACGCCGCCGATCAGCAGCGCCACGTTGAGTTTCTGGCCGGCGCCGTATTTGTCGAAGTTCTCCTTCACCTGGGCGGCAAGCTCGCGGGTCGGCTCGAGGATCAGGGTGCGCGGCATTCGTGCCCGGGCGCGGCCCTTCTCGAGGATCGTGAGCATCGGGAGCACGAAGGCGGCGGTCTTGCCGGTGCCGGTCTGGGCGATGCCGAGCACGTCGCGGCGGGCAAGGACGTGGGGGATCGCCTGTTCCTGGATGGGGGTAGGGGTGGTGTAACCTGCTGCCGCTACTGCGGCTTGAACCTTGTCGGAAAGGCCTAGATTGGAAAAGGACATTGAGCCTCTGGTCGATACCGCCGTTCGGAATCGAAGGTAAAAGGCTGTCGCGTTCGGCCCCGAAACGGCTCGCTTCGCAAAAAAGCTCGGGGGCTCTGACTAACGCTGACGGGCGGCAAGCCTCACGAATCGCGTTTCGATCCGGGGCCGCGTTGGCCGGAACATAGGCGCGAAACCGGTAAAGTCAATCTTGGAACGGGCCAGAACGGCCAAAAAGCTTAATGTTTTCGAATAAATAAGCGTCTTTTCCGTCATTTTGCCGTCAAATGACTCATCGCCGCGCCATCCGAGACGGCTGGATAGCGGGAAGCGGGTCCGTGTCGCGCTGCGCCCTGAACTCGCGCGGCGTCAGGCCCATGGACGCATTGAAGACCCGATAGAAGGTCGCCAGGCTGCCGAACCCGCAAGCATGGGCGATCTCTGCGATCGGCCGCGGCGGAGTTTCGCGCAGCAGGCGGCGGCTCTCCGCCATGCGCAAGGCGATGACGGTGTGCGAGAAGCTCTTCCCCGTCGTTTCGAACAGCATGTGGACGTGGCGGACCGACACGCCGAGCAGCGCCGCGATCATGGCCGGCGAAAGGGTGGACTTCGACAGATGGCGGGCGATCAGGCGGCGCGCCAGGCAGAGGCGACCGACGCGGAAGGCGTGCTGGGCGCTCCGGCTGCCCGGCCTGATTGCTCCACGATCGATCAGCGCGAAGTCGGCCATCGCCTCGGCCAGAGGCGGGATGCTCGCCGCATCGCCGATCCGCATGGCCTCACCGAGATCGACGGCACAGGCGTCGCGCAGCGCGGCGAAGCCGTGATCGGCCGATGTCGTGACGAGCGGTTGCCGGGTGCGCCCAGGAGTCGGATCGGTACCCAGGTCGAAACCGTTGAGCGGAGGCGATCCGGCTGTGGCTGGCGTCTCGCTGAAATCATGCTCGTGTTCTCCACGCATGAGCGCGTCACTCCTCCGCCGGCCAAAGCCCGTCATTCACGGCGACGCCGGCTGCCATCATCAGTCGTCCGCGCGGCGCCTTCTCATTGCGCGCACGAAAAGTGTAAGAGCCGAAATCTTGCTGGATGGTCGCGGGAGATGATCGGCGCAGCCCCGGTCTCTGCCGCAATGCCCCGACCATCGTGTCAGGCCCCCCTTGCCAAGCATTCCGGCAGTCGAAATATTGCCGCGAGTCTTGTCATGTTGGTGGGTGAGTGTCTTGGTAAGCTCCTGCCGACATTTCTGAAATTTTTCTGATATTCGCTTTCGCACCGGCAAAAGCGTAATTTGCGAGGGTGTGAGGGCGAGGTGCTTCGTTTCGCGGGGTTTGAACTCGATCCGCTGCAGGCTCGGCTGCGCGGTCCCGATGGCGAGCAGATTCGGCTGCGACCGAAGTCCTTCGACATGCTGCATTTGTTCGCGGCCAATGCCGGGCGCGTGCTGAGCAAACAGGAATTGTTCGAGGCGATCTGGCCGAACGTCCACGTCGCCGACGACAGTCTGTTTCAATGCATTCGCGAGGTTCGCGCTGCGCTCGGCGACGACCGGCGGCAACTCGTCAAACTGGTATCCGGCCGCGGCTATCTGTTCGAGGCCGAGGTTTCGACGGGCACGGACGGCGGTCCGGCCGGCAACGAGGCGGCACCACCCATCCCGGCCACCAACGCCGGGCGGGTCGCGAGCGCCGAGCCGGTGTTTGGACCGGGAAGATCGCCAAGATCCCTGTTCGGTCAGCGTGGTCCGACGGCCATAGCCTTGGGCGCAGGTCTCTGCGCCATTATTGGAATCGCCGTTGCGGCTCCGGTCCTGCGACCTTCCCTGATCTTCAAGCGGACGCCCTCGATCGTCGCGATGGCGCCGATCGGGGAGGCGGGCAACGATGCTCGCGGCGCGGCCGTTGCGGCCGGCGTGACCGACCGCCTCGCCGATGGCCTTGCCCGGATCGAGAATATCCGGGTCATCGCGCCGAGGTACGAAGCGGCGGGGGCGCGGGCGGAACCGGCGTCCGCACCGTCAGCACCGCCGGACTTTGAAGTGCGTGGCGAACTGCAGCGCGCCGAGCAGGCGTGGATCCTGCGGGCGCGCCTGATCAGGACAGCAACCGGCGAAGTTCAGACGGTCGCCACGGTCTCTGTCGATGTCAACGAGCTTGATGCGCAACTCGAGCAGTCGCGGCTGGCCGCGGGCGTGGGCCACCTGCTGGCGGTTCGCCTGAACGGACTTCTGGAGGGCAGCGATGCGTCAGCTGCAGCCTCTTCCGCCGCCGGCAGCGCCAAAACCGTCATCGAGCAAGCGACGGCGTCGATCAACCAGACCTCGCGTGAGCGCTTCGGCATGGCGCAGACGATGCTGGAGAAAGCGCTCGTCGCCGAGCCCGACAATGTCGATCTCGCTGTCGCGCTGGCGGCGCTTCAACTGCGTGGCATCCAGATGGTGTGGTACAGCCCGGACGACGCGCGCGCGGCCGAGGCCCATGCCGGTGCGACCCTGGAGCGGGCTCTGCGCGCGAGGCCCAATTCGATCCCCGTGCTCGAAACCTATTGCCGCTTCCTCAGTGCCACCAACCATTTCGTCGAAAGCCTCGTGACCTGCTCGCGGGCGCTGAATTTCGACCCGTGGGACGGGCTTGCCCTCTACCTCGTCGGCCTCGGGCAGATCTACCTTGGCCGCTTTGAGGATGCGCTTGCGACATTCCAGCAAGCCGACCGTTACGATACGCCGCAAGTCTCGCGCTGGACGTGGTTGCTCGGCGCCGGATGGGCGAACGCGACCATGGGCCGCTACGACGATGCGTTGCCGTGGCTGCAACGATCGATTGCCATCACCCCCGCATCCGGTCGCTCGCACATGCTGCTGGCTGCGGCCTATCAGAAACTGGGTCGAACCGACGAAGCAAGGGCGGCCATGAACCAAGGGTTGAGATTGCGACCCGGTACGACGGCGCTCAATGTCTCGGGGGCGACCGGGGGAGCCAGTCCGGTTTTCCTCGAGGCAACCCGGCAGATCATCCGCCTGATGGTCGCGGCAGGATTGCCAGAAAGCTGATCCTTGCAGGAGCTTCCGCGCTCAGGACGGAGGTGCCCGGCCGTCGGCCCGCCGCGGCCGGTGAGAACGGTTTGCCGGGCGCGCGGCCTTGAACCGGCCAAACGGCTGGTCCGACTATTATCCGGCGGCCGCAAAGCTGCCGGTCCGTCGTGCAGGTGGGGAACAGGATGACGCGCTGGCTCTCGAGCTTTTCTAGAATCACCACCTCGGCGGCGGTCTTCATCGCGCTGGCGGTGCCCGCCCACGCTGACAAGCGCGTCGCGCTCGTGATCGGCAATAATGACTACAGGAACGTGCCCAAGCTGCAGAAGGCCGTCAACGATGCCCGCACCATGGGCGATACGCTGAAGCAGCTCGGCTTCAGCGTCATGGTAGCCGAGAATTTGAACCGCCAGGCCTTCTCTGAAACGTTGCTCGCCTTCGACCGTGCCGTCGAGCCCGGCGACACTGCATTCTTCTTCTATGCCGGCCACGGCTTCGAGATCGCCGGACAGAATTTCCTGCTGCCGACCGACGTGCCGGCCGCGACCGAGGGGCAGGAGGAGCTGGTGCGCGATGCCTCGGTGCTCGCCGACCGCATCATCGAGCGGCTGCAGAACAAGAAGGCGCGGACCTCGATTCTCGTGTTCGATGCCTGCCGCAACAACCCGTTCGAGCGGGCGGGTACACGCGCAGTTGCAGGCGGCGGCGGGCTTGCACCGATGACGCAATTGCCCGAGGGCGTGTTCTCTGTGTTCTCGGCCGGGCCGCGCCAGACCGCGCTCGACCGCCTGTCGAACGACGACGCCAATCCCAATTCGGTGTTTACGCGCACCTTTGCCAGGGAGCTGCTGCAGCCCGGCGAGAATCTCGTGCAGGTCGCGCAGCACACGCGGCGGCTGGTCAGCGAGATGGCCGACACCGTCAAGCACAAGCAGATCCCGGTCTATTTCGACCAGATGGTCGACGACGTCTTCCTGAACGGCGTCGCGAAAGCGCCGGCCGACGCCGTGCCATCAGCCGCGCCGCCGCCGCAGCAGCTGGCGGCGTTGCCGCCGGTAGCGGTGCCGAAGCTGCCGAAGGACGAGGCCGTCAACGCCCCGATCGCGAGCTTCTCAAGGCACAATGGCGGCTGGACGGTCGTATTCTCGATCGCCGACCCGGCGCTCGGGATTTCGTGGCGGATGGGTGATGGCGGTGACTTCCGCGAGACCGGCTTCATCGACACGCTCGATCCGCGCACGCGCAAGCGGATGCCCAATCCGTCGATCGAGCTGCCGGCCGATGCACCGGCAGGCACGATCCAGCTGCGCTATGTCGACGCGCAGGGCGAGATGCAGGGACCGTTCCCGATCCGGTTCGATCCCGAGGCGGCGCTGATCCGCGACCAGCGCAAGATCCTCGACATGACTGCGACAAGCTGGCTGTCGTTCCGCGAGTTCAATGGTCTCCTGGTCTACTACACCCACCTGATGTCGTATCGCTGCGCGATCCGCGAGGTGCGCATCGGCATCGATACCGCGGTGCCGGACAGAGTGCTGAAGATGCCGACCTGCGACCCGCGTGACCCGAGCATGATCCCGTCCGACGCGCAGCCCTATCTGAAGCTCGCGCCGCAGACCAGGTCGGTCTCGGTCGAACTGACCTACCGGGACGGCAGCGTGTCGGAGATCAAGACATTCCGGAGATAGTCCTGCATGAGATAGTCTTGCATGAGGTAGTCTTGCATGAGGTAGTCTTGCATCCTTCCCGTCCGATCGGCGTTAGACTCCGAGGCCCGAGAAACGATGAGGATGGCGCCATGGACGCAGGACAACCGCAGCAGCCTGACGCACGCACAATGAAGGTCCGCTGCTGCGTCGTCGGCGGCGGACCAGCCGGGATGATGCTCGGCTATCTGCTGGGCCGAGCCGGGATCGATGTCGTGGTGCTGGAGAAGCATGCCGACTTCTTCCGCGACTTCCGCGGCGACACCGTGCATCCCTCGACCCTGCAGGTCATGGATGAGCTGGGGCTGATCGGCGGATTCCTGAAGCTTCCGCACCAGGAGCTGCAGAAGCTCGATGGCATGTTCGGCGGCACGCCGGTGCGGGTCGCCGACCTCAGCCGCGTCAGCGTCAGATATCCGTTCATCGCCATGATGCCGCAGTGGGACTTTCTCAATTTCCTGCGTGACAGCGGCAAGCGCTTTCAATCGCTGAGGGTGATGATGAGCACCGAGGCGACCGATCTGATCAGGCATGGCGACGCCATCGCCGGCGTCCGCGCGAAGACGCCGGACGGCCCTGTCGACATCGAGGCGGATCTCACCATCGCCTGCGACGGCCGCCACTCCACGGTGCGTGAACGCGCCGGGCTTCCGGTCGAGGAGATCGGTGCGCCGATGGACGTGCTGTGGTTTCGTGTCGGGCGGCGGGCAGATGAAACCGAGAACCTGTTCGCCCGTGTCGAACACGGCAAGATGCTGGTGACTTTCGACCGCGGCGATTACTGGCAGTGTGCCTATGTCATCGCGAAGGGACAGTACGACGCGGTGAAGGCAAGGGGGCTGCCGGCGCTGCTCGACGACGTCGTGCGGATGGCGCCGGTCCTCAAGGCCGGTATCGCCGAGGTGAGGAGCTTTGATGACGTCAAGCTGCTCACGGTCGCGATCAACCGCCTGACGCGCTGGACGCAGCCCGGCCTGCTGTGCATCGGCGATGCCGCGCATGCGATGTCGCCGGTCGGCGGTGTTGGCGTCAATCTGGCGGTGCAGGATGCGGTTGCGACCGCCAATCTCCTGGCGGCCAGGCTCGCCGATGGCTGCCCGTCGGAGGACGAGCTCGATGCCGTAAGGCGGCGAAGGGAATTCCCGGTGCGGGTGACGCAGCGGATGCAGGTGGTGGCGCAGGACAACATCATCTCGGTGGCACTCAAACCGGGCGATCAACCGCTGAAGGTGCCGCTCGCGATGCGCGTGGTCACCGCGATCCCGTGGCTGCAGGGACTGATCGCGCGTCTCGTGGGCGTCGGCGTGCGGCCAGAGCACGTTCATTCGCCGGCCAAGAGCTGATGCCATGAGCTCCGTGCGGATAAGAATTCATCAAGGATAACAGCCGTTTAATTCACTTCTTAAAAGTTGCGTGGTTGCAACAAAGGAGAAGATTCGAAACGCGGCGACATGGAATCCAATGCGCCGGTTCGGGCGGTTTTCTTTTGGTAAGGGCTCTCTGGGAATGCTGGCAGCCGTCAGACAACCCTGGGGTGCTACCATGTCTCGTACCAAGTTTGTTGCCGCGTTGACCATGACAACCGCGCTCGGCGTCGGTGCCGCCTCGGCCGCCGACCTCGCCATGCGTCCCTACACCAAGGCGCCGGCCTACGTTGAATCGATCTACAACTGGGCCGGCTTCTACATCGGCGGCAATGTCGGCGGCTCCTCGACCAACCAGGAGTGGACCAACACCGCCAACACGACGGCGTTCGGCGATCTCAGCCCGGGCCAGGGCTTCCGGCAGCGCGGCAGCGGCGTGTTCGGCGGCGGTCAGGTTGGTTACAATTGGCAGGCCAACAACTTCGTGGCTGGCCTTGAGGGCACGCTCGTCGGCCTCGACAACCACGGCAGCGTTCTCAACAACGTGTTTGGAGCTGGCCTCGACGACCGCTTCAGCTGGCGTGCGGACTGGATGGTCACGGTGACCGGTCGCGCCGGCTTCGCAGTGCAGAACAACCTGTTCTACGTGAAGGGCGGCTACGCCGGGGTGAACAACCACCTCTCGGTGGTCGACAACGTGCCGCCGTTCACCGGGTCGGGCGCCCAGTCGAATTGGCACAATGGCTGGACGGTCGGCGCCGGCTGGGAATATGGCATCACCCAGAACTGGATCGTCGGTCTCGAATACGACTACGCCTCGTTCGAGAAGAAGAACTACCAGCTCGCGGGTGCCGCGACGCCCGCGACCTATGCCTTCGATGCGCGTCCGGTCGACATCCAGTCCGCGGTGGTCCGCCTCAGCTACAAGTTCGGCCCGCTTGTTGCGGGCTATTGAGGGAACACGCGGGCCGGTCCCGCTGCGGTTTTCCACGAACGAGAGCCCCGCGCGATGCGCGGGGCATTTCGTTTTGGCGCGTGGCTAGCCCATGATCGAGTAGCCGCCGTCGATCGGGATCGCAGTGCCGGTGACGAAGTCGGATGCGGCTGATGCAAGGAACACCGCGATTCCGGCAAAGTCGCTGCCGGCACCCCAGCGCGCGGCGGGCGTGCGCGCCAGCACACGCTCGTGCAAGCCGGCAACCTGCTGGCGCGCCGCGCGCGTCAAGTCGGTGTCGACCCAGCCCGGCAGGATCGCGTTGACCTGGATATTGTCTGCAGCCCAGGCGGTGGCGCAGGCGCGGGTGTATTGCACGATGCCGCCCTTGCTCGCGGCATAGGCCGGGGCGAAGCTTGCGCCGAAGATCGACATCATCGAGCCGATATTGATGACCTTGCCGCTGCCCGATGCCTTCAGCGCCGGATAGGCCGCCTTTGAGCACACGAACGCACTGGTGAGGTTGGTGTCGATCACCTTGCGCCACTCCTCGATCTCCAGCTCGTGGGGCGGCTTGCGGATGCTCATGCCGGCGTTGTTGACGAGGATGTTGATGCCGCCGAGCTCCCTGACGACGCGCTCGATCATCGCCGAGACCGCGGAGCCGTCGGTCACATCGGTCGCCACCGCAATCGCCTTGACGCCGCGCCGCCGGAGATCGTCGACGGCAGATGCCGACTTGGATTCGTTGCGCCCGATGACTGCGACTGCAGCGCCGGCGTCCGCCAGGCCGCGCGCCATGCCGAGGCCGATGCCGCCATTGCCGCCGGTGACGACCGCGACCTTGCCTGAGAGGTCGAACAGAGTGTTATTCATTGTCGTTGTCCTTGTCTTGGCCTGGCCGGAGAGTGCCGGATTGCGTCGGGCTCGACCAGATCGCAGGACGACCACCGGCCCTGCGCCACGAGCCGAATCGACGCTCCGGTGCGCCCTGGGGCTCGCCGGCGTCAGGGCAACAAAAAAGCCCCGGCCAAGCCGGGGCTTTTGAGCTGCGATCAAGCAGGGATCAGTACTTGGCGACCACCGGGCCGCTCCAGTTGAAGCGGTAGACCAGCGAGGTGCTGATGGTCTGGACGAGCGGCTTGAAGGTGATGTCAGTACCGGTCAGCGCGTTGGTGCCGTCGACCAACTCCGAGATGTTCTTCTTGTCGTAGTAGGCAGCGCGGTACTCGGTCTTCATGAACCAGCCCGGCGCGGTGATGCCGAAGATGTTCAGGTTGTTCTCGACGCCACCACCCACGAACCAGCCGCCACGATCGAAATCATTGGTGTGCACGCCACCCGGGAGCGCGGTCGCGGTATTGAACAGGGTGGTGCCCTTCCAGTGCGAGCTGGAGTAACCGGCGTTGACGTAGGACAGAACGTTCGGAGCGATTAGGTAACCGAGACGCGCACCGGCGGCCCATGAGTAGTCGTTCTTGATGTTGCCGGCGAGGAACGGCGTCTGATCCTGGATGGTGCCCTTCAGGCTGCCGAACTGACCGTCAGCGAACACGCCGATCACCCAGCTGTTGGCGGTCTGCCAGTCGTAACCGGCGCCCACGGTGCCGTACCAGCCATCGCCGCCCTGGCGCTGGTTGAAGCCGAGGATCGGCGCGCCCGTTGCGGTCACCTGGGTACCGGTGTCAGCGTCCCAGACGCCGCCGCCGCCGCCACCGAAGAAGTAGAAGCCGGTCCAGCTCGGCTGAACAACCGGGGGAGGAGCCTTGGTGTAGGGGCGGGCAGCGAGGTCGGCGGCCGAGGCGGTTCCCGTCATCGCGGCGATCGCGGTCAGGGTGAGCAAGAACTTCTTCATTTCCAAATCCTCAGCGTTGGCGTTCGATCAGGTCGCGTAACGGGTGCGCTCGCACCGATTCCTCGTATCGTTGTGAGCACTATACGGCGTTCGGTCGGAAAAGCTGTTGCGGGCGGGACACAACCGCCCGAAAACGGAACGAACGGTACTCTCCTGAAAGGCGAGTGCAGGCACGCCTTCCCGATCGGGAGTGCGTAAAAAAATCAGCAGAATCAGGTTGTTATGCCTAGACGTCGAGGATGTCGTCGCTGGCGAACTCGGCCTTGTCGGAAATGAACGCGAAGCGGGCTTCCGCCTTGGTGCCCATCAGCCGCTCGACCGAGTCGGCGGTGCCCTCGCGGTCCTCGGTCAGCAGCTTCACGCGCAGCAATGTACGGGTGATCGGGCTCATGGTGGTTTCCTTGAGCTGCGTCGAGTTCATTTCGCCGAGGCCCTTGAAACGGCTGATTTCGACCTTGGCGTTGGCGTGGAATTCGGCCTTGAGCAGTTCATCCCTGTGCCCGTCGTCGCGGGCGTACACGGTCTTGGAGCCGTGGGTCAGTTTGTAGAGCGGCGGCACCGCGAGATAGAGGTGTCCCTGGTCGATCAGCGGCTGCATCTGCCGATAGAAGAAGGTGATCAGCAGCGATGCGATATGCGCGCCGTCGACGTCAGCGTCGGTCATGATGATGATGCGCGAGTAGCGCAGATCCTCTTCGCGATAATGCGCGAGCGTGCCGCAGCCGAGGGCTAGAACGAGGTCGGCCAGCTGGGCATTGGCGGTGAGCTTTTCCTTACCGGCGGAGGCGACGTTGAGAATTTTGCCCCGCAAGGGAAGGATGGCCTGGGTCTCCCGGTCGCGTGCTTGCTTGGCGGTGCCACCGGCCGAGTCGCCCTCGACGATAAAGAGCTCCGATCCTTCCGTGCCGGCGTTGGAGCAATCGGCGAGCTTGCCGGGGAGGCGCAGCTTCTTGCCGGCGGTCTTGCGCGCGGTTTCCTTTTCCTGGCGGCGACGCAGCCGTTCCTCGGCGCGATCGATCACGAAATCCAGCAGCCTGTTGGCCTGGTTCGGATTGCCTGACAACCAATGGTCGAACGGGTCCTTCATCGCCTGCTCGACGATGCGCTGGGCTTCGGCGGTGGCGAGGCGATCCTTGGTCTGGCCCTGGAATTCGGGCTCGCGCACGAACACCGACAGCATCACGGCCGCGCCCACCATCACGTCTTCCGAGGTGACGGACGCTGCTCGCTTGCCCTGACCGACGCGTTCGGCGTGGTCCTTCAGGCCGCGCAGCAGCGCGCTGCGCAGGCCGGATTCATGCGTGCCGCCGTCGGGCGTCGGCACCGTGTTGGTGTAGGACGACAGGAAGCCGTCGGCATCGGCGGTCCAGGCCACGGCCCATTCGCAGGCGCCGTGCGCGCCGCTGCGGCCGGACTTGCCGGAGAACATGTCCTGATGCACCAGCGTGTCGGCGTGGATCGCGGCGGCCAGATAATCCTTCAGGCCGCCGGGGAAATGGAAGCTGGCCTCCGCGGGCACATCCTCCACGCCCTTCAAAAGCTCCTGGTCGCAGCGCCAGCGGATCTCGACGCCGCCGAACAGATAGGCCTTCGAGCGGGTCATCTTGAACAGGCGCTGCGGCTTGAACGCCGCCTTGGCGCCGAAGATGTCAGTGTCCGGCCTGAAGCGGATGCGCGTGCCGCGGCGGTTGTTGATCTTGCCGAGGTCTTCGATCTTGCCCTTGGGATGGCCGCGCTCGAAGGTCATGCGGTACAGCTTCTGGCTGCGCGCAACCTCGACCTCGAGCCGCGAGGAGAGGGCATTGACCACGGAGACGCCGACGCCGTGCAGACCGCCCGAGGTTTCATAAACCTTGGAGTCGAACTTGCCGCCGGAGTGCAGCGTGCACATGATGACTTCGAGCGCCGACTTCTTCGGGAATTTCGGGTGCGGGTCGACCGGGATGCCGCGGCCGTTGTCGGTCACGGTCAGGAAACCATCGGCCTTCAGCTCGACCTCGATGAAGGTCGCGTGGCCCGCGAGCGCCTCGTCCATCGAGTTGTCGATCACCTCGGCGAACAGGTGATGCAACGCCTTCTCGTCGGTACCGCCGATATACATGCCGGGCCGCCGACGAACCGGCTCCAGGCCCTCCAGCACCTCGATATCAGCCGCCGTATAGCCGGCTTCGGCGCCCCCTTCGGAGCGGGCAGCGACCTTCAGCGGCGCACGGCCCTTGGGCTCCGAGGTGCCGAACAGATCGTCGGCAGATTTGCTTTTGGCGTTCGATTTCAGCGATTTGGACATGTTTCTTCAGGTTTCGCGCGAGAACTGGCGCGGCGAATCGATGGTTCAGACTATGCCACGGATAGGCCGAAAAAGGGGACGGCCGGGCTGGCGAGACGATGCATCCGGCCGGTCATCCCCTAGATAGGAGCCCGCCCTTACGCCCGCGAGGAGCGGAACACAATGACCGTGAACAGGGCCATCGCAGCGACCACGATCAGCGATCCCACGATCGGGACAACGATATAGGATTCCCCGTAGAGCACGACCACCGCCACGCCTGCCGGGAAGGCGATGCCGCCCACGATGTGCAGCCAGCCCTGCAGCCGCGCCAGCGGGGTGCTCCCGACAGCCGGAAATAGCCTATAGTAAAGCCCGAACAGGAAGAGCAGCACACCGCCGACGAGATTGAGATGCGCGTGAGCCGGCGCGAGCGTGAAGTCCTGCCTGATCCCCATCACGATGCCCGCGAGCATTCCGAGCAACAAGACGACGACGCTCACGCACATCATCAGTGATCCGATCATCCGGCGATTCCTTTTCGTGTGAGGGAGGTGTGAGCTGGCCCGGACAGTGGGCGCCGTGGGAAATCACATTCGGTCCCCGCCTTTGTGACTTGATGTCACGCAAAGGGCCAGCTTACCTGTTCTTAGGCTATTGGCCCGCACAAAGGTTCATGGGCATCAACGGGGCGGGAAGGCACCTCAAACGATGGAAGATTTTGCGCGCGCCCTGGCCGACTTCGTGCGCCATCACCAGGCTTGGGCCGCACCAATCGTCCTCGTGCTGGCGTTCGGCGAATCGCTTGCCTTCATCTCGCTCCTGATCCCTGCGTGGGGGGCGCTGGTCGCGATCGGTGCCCTGATCGGTGTGAGTGGAATCAGCTTCTGGCCGGTCTGGATCGCAGGCGGCATCGGGGCCGCGCTCGGCGATTGGGTCTCCTACTGGTTCGGCTATCGCTACAAGGAGCACGTCGCGCAGATGTGGCCGCTGTCGCGCTATCCGGAGATCCTGCCGCGCGGCGAGGCATTCGTTAACAAGTGGGGGGTGCCCAGCATCTTCATCGGCCGCTTCTTCGGTCCGCTGCGAGCCTCGGTGCCGCTTGCGGCCGGCATCTTCGAGATGTCGTACTGGCAGTTCCAGATCGCCAATTTCGTGTCCGCGCTGGTCTGGTCGGCCGCGCTGCTGCTGTTCGGCGACGTCATCGCGCAGGTGCTCGAATGGATGTGGCGAGTGGTGTAGGCGGCCGGAATAAGGCAACCGGGCAGGGGTTAGCCGGGTGAAGGTCCAACTGGGAGAACGCCTCATGGAACTGACACGTCGTCACGTGCTCGCCGGCGCCGCCGGAATGGCCGCCGCGCCGGTGTTGCCGGCCATTCCCGCCATGGCAGCTGCACCGATATCCGACAAGCAGGCGCCGAGCTTCTACCGCTACGAGGTCGGCGACATCGAGGTCACCGTGGTGTCCGACGGCAAGACCGTCTTCAAGCTCGAGGACTCCTTCATCCCCAATGCGAAGCGGGAGGACGTCAACCTGGCGCTGGACAAGGCGTTCATGCCGCGCGACATGGTGACGATCTGGTTTGCGCCGCTCGTGCTCAACACCGGAGGCAAGCTGGTCGTGATCGATACCGGCACAGGCCCGGTGGCGAAGGCGAGCAGCAAGGGGGCCAACGGCCTTTTCGCCGACAACATGGCAGCCGCCGGGTTCGATCCCAAGGCGGTCGACATGGTTGTGATCTCTCATTTCCACACCGACCACGTGAATGGTCTGCTCACCGCTGAAGGCAAGCCGGCATTCCCGAATGCCGAAGTGCTGGTGCCGGCCACCGAATGGAAATACTGGATGGACGACGGCGAGATGAGCCGGGCGCCGGCCGGCCGCATGCAGGGCCTGTTCAAGAGCAACCGCGGTGTCTTCGAGGCAGGCCTGAAGAAGAAGGTCACGCCCTATGAGTGGGGCAAGGAGATAGCACCGGGCCTGACCTCGGTCGAGACGATCGGCCACACGCCGGGCCACACCTCCTATGTGCTGGCGTCCGGGTCGGGGAAGGTCTTCATCCAGTCCGACGTCACCAACAATCCGAACCTGTTCGCGACCAATCCCGGCTGGCATGCGTTCTTCGACCAGGACGGCGACGTGGCGGAGAAGACCCGCCGCCGCATCTACGACATGGTGGTTGCGGAACGGCTTCAGGTGCAGGGCTTCCACTATCCGTTCCCCGGGCTCGGCAATGTCGTGAAGGACGGCAATGGCTATCGCGTCGTGCCGGCGCCGTGGAATCCCGTGATCTGAACGGTTTTCCTTGACGTGACCGGGGCGCGAGCTTATTAGCCGCGCCCATGATCAAGGCCGCGACCATCATCATTGCCCGCCGTCGCCGTACCTCTGCGGTACAGGCGATCGTTCGCGTTTAAGATCATCGCCTCTGCCGCCGGACCTCTCCCGCGGCGCTCTCCTGGAAAAAGACACGTGGTAGATCTGGCGGCTCCTCATCTCACGCTGGGAGTTCCACCATGTATACGCCACCGGTATTCAAGCCCGACCGCGCCGCCAGCCTCGCCTTCGCGGAAGCGCGCGGTTTCGGCATTGCCTGCGCCTGGGATGGGTTGAGGCCGATCGCCTCTGCATTGCCGTTCTATCTGACCTATGCCGATGATGGCACGCCGCGGGCCCTGTTTCATGTCGCCCGTCACAATCCGCTGGTAAAGCTGGCCGGTGGTGCCTGCTGGCTGTTGGCCGTCAACGGCGCGGATGCCTATGTGTCCGCAGACTGGTATGTGTCTGTCGATCAGGTGCCGACATGGCTCTACCAGGCCGTCCACCTGACCGGGCCGGTGCGGGCCCTGTCGGGGGACGAACTCGCGATTCAGATCGATGCGCTGACCGCGAAGTTCGAACACCGGCTGTTGCCGAAGACGCCGTGGGCCGCGGGCAAGATGACGGCGGCGCGGCTGGATGCGATGAAGAAGGCGATCGTGGGCCTTGAGATGACGGTGGACGACGTGGAGGGCAGCTTCAAGCTGAACCAGCACAAATCCGAAACCGACTTTGCCGCGGTCGCGGGCGCGCTCGCTTTGCAAGCCGAAGCTGGTGCCCGGCAGATCGCGGCTTTGATGCGCGAGGCGCGCCCGCAGGCTTTCGCAACGATACAAGCCGAAATGACTACGCTTCACGGGAGCGTGTGATGACGAAGAAGAAAATCGGCATTTTGGGCGCGTCCGGCTACACCGGCGCCGACGCGGTGCGCCTGCTGGCGCGGCACCCGAATGCCGAAATCGCCGCGCTTACCGCCAACACCCATGCCGGCAAGGCGATGACCGAGGTGTTTCCTCACTTCTTCATGCTCGATCTGCCAAAACTCGTGGAATGGGAAAAGGTCGACTGGACGCGGCTCGATGCCGTGTTCTGCGGACTGCCGCACGGGACGACGCAGGAGATCATCGCCGCGGTGCTGAAGGCCAATCCCAGAATCAAGATCCTCGACATGTCCGCGGATTTCCGGCTGCGCAACAAGGACAGCTACGCGCAATGGTACGGTCATGAGCACCGGGCGCTCGAATTGCAGGGCGAGGCCGTCTACGGGCTGACCGAACTGTACAGGGAGAGGATCACGGCCGCGCGGCTGGTGGCCTGTCCCGGCTGCTATCCGACGGCGGTGCTGCTGGCGCTTGTTCCGCTGGCGAAGGCAAAGCTGATCGACATCGATGATATCATCATCGACGCCAAGTCGGGCGTTACCGGCGCCGGACGTGGACTGAAACAGAACACGCTGTTCAGCGAGGCCGGCGAAGGGTTGTCGCCCTATTCGATCGGTACCCATCGGCACTCGGCGGAGATCGAGCAGGAGATCGGCGTAGCCGCTGGCTCGGCTGTGACAGTGAACTTCAGCCCGCATCTCATTCCGATGGCGCGAGGTGAGTTCTGCACTTCCTATGTCAAGCTCAACGGGGCTACGCCGGATGATTTGCGCGCCGAACTGGAAAAGGCCTATGCCAACGAGCCGTTCGTATATGTGACGAAGAAAGGCGTGTTGCCGCAGACGCAGAACGTGCGTGGTTCGAATTACGTCCAGATCGGAGTCGTCGCCGATCGGATCAAGAACCGCGCCATCGTGCTCTCGACGCTCGACAATCTTGTGAAGGGATCGGCCGGACAGGCGATCCAGAACATGAACCTGATGTTCGGCGTGCCCGAAACCACCGGATTGGAGCAGATCGCGCTGTTTCCATGAACCGCTACTACACTGCCCATCCTTGGATTGGCTGCGCAGCCGCGGCCAGATGGGTTGCAAATGAAATGAACGAGCTCGAAAGGAACGTGCCATGACCCTGACCGACACCGACAAGCCGAAGACCTCAGGCGCAAGCAAGCCCGCCGTGTTCGTCGACGGCGCCTCCGGCACCACCGGCCTCGGCATCCAGGAGCGTCTCGACGCGCTCGGCGAAGTCGCGGTGAAGCACATCGCCGAAGACAAGCGGAAGGATGCGGGAGCAAAACGCGCGCTGATGGAGGAGGTGGATCTCGTCATCCTCTGCCTGCCCGACGATGCCGCCAAGGAAACCGTCGCTGTGATCGACACGATGGGGAATTCGGCGCCGAAGGTGCTCGATGCGTCGACGGCCTATCGCGTCGCGCCCGACTGGGCCTATGGCTTCCCGGAGCTTGCGCCTGACCAGACCGACAAGATCAAGGTCGCGCCGAAAGTCTCCAATCCCGGCTGCTATCCGACCGGCGCCATCGCCTTGCTGCGGCCGATCGTCGATGCCGGGCTGTTGCCGGCGGACTATCCGGTCACCATCAATGCGGTGAGCGGCTATTCGGGCGGCGGCAAGTCGATGATCGCGAGCTTCGAGGACGGCACGGCGCCGGCCTTCCATCTCTATGGCCTCGGCTTCGAGCACAAGCACGTGCCGGAGATGCAACTCTATTCGCACCTGACGCGGCGGCCGCTGTTCGTCCCGTCGGTCGGGAATTACCGGCAGGGCATGCTGGTTTCGGTGCCGCTGCAACTCGACGCGCTGCCGGGCAAGCCGAGTGGAGCTGATTTGCAGGGCGCGCTGGCGAAACGCTACGCGGGAAGCAAATACGTCGCGGCGATGCCGCTGCAGAACGAAGCCGCCAAGGGCGGCCGGATCGAGCCGGAGGCGCTCAACGAGACCAACCAGCTCGAGCTCTACGTCTTCGCCAGCGACAAGCATCGCCAGGCGGTGATGGTCGCGCGGCTCGACAATCTCGGCAAGGGTGCCTCGGGTGCGGCCGTGCAGAACATGCGGCTGATGCTGGGGCTGGCCGATACCTGACGGCCCGCCGCCATGGACGAGGAGACTCTGCAATTCTACCGCCGTAACGCGGAGGCCTATGCCGGGTGGGCGAAAGCCCCGTCCACCCGGCTGACGGGTTTTCTCGGCCTGTTGCCTCGGGGCGGCGCGATTCTCGAACTCGGCTGCGGCGCAGGCAACCATGGCGCCGTGATGCTGGCGGAGGGCTTTGCGCTGCGCGCGACCGACGGCTCACCCGAGATGGCGGCGGTCGCGGCGCGCCGTCTTCGGCATCCGGTGGAGGCGATGCGCTTCGACGAACTCGACGAGCGAGAGGCCTATGACGGCGTCTGGGCCAGCGCGTGCCTGTTGCATGTGCCGCGCGACGAACTGGCCGGCATCCTCGGTCGCATCCATCGCGCGCTGCGGCCGTCAGGCCTGTTCTATGCGAGCTACAAGATCGGCCATGACGCTGGCCGCGACAGCATCGGCCGCTACTATAACTATCCGCCGCCGGAATGGCTCGATGCGACCTACGCGTCATCAGGGCCGTGGACACGGCTCTCGGCAGACACCAGCGAAATCAAGAGTTTTGACGAAGCGCCCGCAACGATGCTGCACATCGTGGTGCGAAAGTGCGCAGCATAGGTGCAGCATACGGAGTTGCGGCACGGCTGACGCCGCAACCGGCCGAGATGGTGTGGTTCACAGGATCTTGAAGATCGCGAGCGCCAGCACGACCTGGGCCAGGAAGCCGACCGTGAACGCCAGCGTGCGGAACACGGGAATGCCGAGCGCATAGACGATCAGATGCGCGACACGGGCCCAGAAATAGACCGCGCAAGCGAGCACGGTCCATTTGGTCGAGTAGTCGGCGGCGTTGAGGATCAGGACCAGCGGTGCGAAGATCACGAGGTTTTCGACCGCATTGTCGTGGGCGAACATCAGTCGCGTCGCCCATTCGGCGTGCGGCTTGTCGTTGCGCGAGGGATTGGCCATGGCGCCCGAGAGGCCGCGGACCTGGCAGCGGTTGAGGATGTAGGGGACCCACAGCAGCCCTGTCAGGATCACCGTCAGCGCCAGCCAGAACAGTTCACGCGTCATCGTTTCCCCCTCGACTGATTTCGATTCCCGACCCGCCGGGACGGTCTGCTTATAGCTGAGAGGGCGGCCTCGCGCTACGCGCGGACGCGGACATAGCTGCCGGGAGCATCCTCGAGCGGCGGCACGTCGGATGAACCCACCGCGCGCGCAGGCACCGTCTCGGCATCGAGATTCTCCAGCCACGCACGCCAATCGGGCCACCACGAGCCTTTGTGCTCCTGGGCGTCCTTCAGCCAGTCGGCGAGCTTGACGTCCTTGATGTTGTCATTGGTCCAGTACTGGTACTTCTTCGAGGCCGGAGGGTTGACCACGCCGGCGATGTGGCCGGAGCCGGACAGCACGTACTTCACCGGGCCGCCGAAGAACTGCGAGCCGTACAGCACCGATTCCGCCGGCGCGATGTGGTCCTCGCGCGCGGCGAGGTTGTAGACGGGGACCTTGACCTTCGACAGATCGAGCAGCGTGTTGTCGAGCACCATGGTGCCGGTCGACAGCCGGTTCTCCAGATAGCAGTTGCGCAGATAGTAGGAATGATTGGACGCCGGCATCCGCGTCGCGTCCGAATTCCAGTGCAGCAGGTCGAATGAGGAGGGCGGCTGCCCCTTCAGGTAGTTGTTCACGACATAGGACCAGATCAGGTCGTTCGAGCGCAGCATGTTGAAGGCCATCGCCATCTTGCTGCCCTCGAGCACACCGGATTCGTGCATGTCGCGTTCGAGCGCCGAGATCTGGTCCTCGTCGACGAATACCAGGAGATCACCGGCCTGGGTGAAGTCGACCTGCGCAGCGAAGAAGGTCGCCGAGGTGACGCGCTGGCGGCGCTTCTCGGCGAGATAGGCCAGCGTCGAGGCGAGCATGGTGCCGCCGACGCAATACCCGGCTGTGTGGACCTTCATCTCGCCGGTGACCCTCTCGATGACGTCCATCGCGGTGAGCGGGCCTTCGGTCATGTAGTCGGCCCAGGTCTTCTTGCCGAGTTCCTTGTCCGGATTGACCCAGGAGATCACGAACACCGTGATTCCCTGATCGACGCACCATTTGATGTAGGACTTCTCCGGCCGCAGATCGAGGATGTAGAATTTGTTGATCCAGGGCGGCACGATCAGTAGCGGCGTACGCAGTACGCTCTCCGTCGCCGGCGAATACTGGATCAATTGCATCAGGTCGTTCTGGTAGATCACCTTGCCGGCCGTCGTCGCCATGTTGACGCCGACCTCCAGATTGGTCGAGTCGGATTGGCGGATGCGCAGCGTGCCGTGGCCCGCCTCGATGTCTTCCGCCAGCATCTTCATGCCGCGCACCAGATTGTCGCCATTGCTCTCGACGGTGGCGCGCAAGACTTCCGGATTGGTCAGGATGAAATTCGACGGCGCGATCGCGTTGGTGATCTGCTGGACGTAGAATTCGGCCTTCTTGCGGGTGTGCTCATCGATCCCCTCGGCGTTGTGAACCAGCGCCTGCGCCCATTTCGACGTGAGCAGATAAAGCTGGAGCACGAAGTCGAAGAACTGGTTGGACTTCCACTCGGGATCCTGGAAACGCTTGTCGCGCGGCGCCGGTTCGATCGCCGGCCTGGCATCGGCTTCGCCGGCCATGCGGCGCACCGCGGAACCCCAGAGATCGAGGTAGTCCTTGCCGAGCTTGATCTGCAGGTCGGAGGCGCGCTCCTTGTCGGACAGCCAGTACTCGGCGATCACGCTGAAGGTCTTGATGACCTCGCCGAGCTCGTTCGGGGGCTTGTCCCGGACCTCGCCGGTCTGGCGCGGCTTGAGATAGGCCGCGAGCGCCTGTCCGCTGGTCTCCATCGCCCGCGCGATGTTCATGGCGAAGGCTTCGGCGTTGAATTTCGGGGTGGCTTGGGTTTCGATGCTGACGTTGCTCATCTCAAGGACATTATCGCTTCGTTTTGGGGGCGTCATCGCGCGGTGCGGTACCGACAATCCGTCAAAATCCGATGTTTCTGGTTGTTGCACTGCGACAAAGAAGCTCTAGTTCTGACATATTGAAGCCTCAGGGCTCGCATTAGCTGGTCCGGCTTTAATCGTTTCGGGCGACAATGGTTTGAACGGCTGAAGCAGGAATTGACGCAGCGGGATGCTGCAAGGCTCGTACCAGTGCGACCCGTGTCGGCGAGTGCGGCTTGCGCGCGAGCTTGTTGGGGACATGTCGGCAGATGCCGATTGATCGGATGAAGAGGGGTCTTGCGGCCGCAGTCCTGCTCGCGTCGATGATGGCGCTGAGCGGCTGCGCGAGTTCGATTGCGGATCTGGGTTCGAGCGACGCTAGCCGGCCAAAGGAAGCAAGCGGGTACCTGCCGGTCCACGATCTGCCTCCCGATCGCAGTGAGCAGGCGATGCCGCCCTCCGAGCAGGCCAAGCTCGAGGGCGAACTGAAGGCGGCCCGGGAACGCCAGGAGACCGCCGCGGCCCAGAATGCGGCTGCCGCAAGCGATGTGGCCGGTGCGAATATCGGCGCCGGCCGGTAGCCCCACGACGGAGCCGATCAGCGCTGGCGCAGCCGGGCGTCCGTGCTAAAAGAAACCCAATTCAACCGCAGATCCGGTCGCAGCCCCCGCCTCGTGCGCCTGAATTCGCCCTAAGTCATTGATTTAAGTGCGACTTCTTGATGGAGCCTTTTCCCGGCTTCGAGACCTGGCAAGGGGCGTCGATTCTGGTGTGCCGGTTGTCGGAGCAAGGGTCCCATGGAAGATTTTTATCGCATTCGCCGTCTGCCGCCTTACGTCTTCGAGAAGGTCAATCAGGCCAAGGCGGCCGCGCGGAATGCCGGGGCCGATATCATCGACATGGGCATGGGCAACCCGGATCTGCCGACCCCGGCCCACGTGATCGAGAAGCTCAAGGAAACCCTCGGCAAGCCGCGGACCGACCGCTATTCGGCCTCGCGCGGCATCAACGGCCTTCGCAAGGCCCAGGCCGCCTATTACGCGCGCCGATTTGGCGTCAAGCTCAATCCGGACACCCAGGTTGTTGCGACCCTCGGCTCCAAGGAGGGGTTTGCCAACGTTGCGCAGGCGATTACCGCGCCTGGCGACGTTGTGCTGTGTCCCAACCCCAGCTATCCAATTCACGCCTTCGGCTTCCTGATGGCGGGTGGCGTTATCCGCTCGGTGCCCTCGGAGCCGACGCCCCAGTTCTTCGAGGCGGTCGAGCGGGCGATCGTGCATTCGATTCCGAAGCCGATCGCGCTGATCGTCTGCTATCCGTCGAATCCGACGGCCTATGTCGCCGACCTCGATTTCTACAAGGATCTCGTCGCCTTCGCCAAGAAGCACGACATCTTCATCCTGTCAGATCTCGCGTATGCCGAGGTCTATTTCGACGAGAAAAGCCCGCCGCCTTCGGTGCTGCAGGTGCCGGGTGCGATCGACGTCACCGTCGAGTTCACCTCGATGTCGAAAACGTTCTCGATGGCCGGCTGGCGCATGGGCTTTGCGGTCGGCAATGAGCGCATCATCGCAGCTCTCGCGCGGGTCAAATCCTACCTCGACTACGGCGCCTTCACGCCGATCCAGGTGGCTGCGACGGCCGCGCTCAACGGCCCCGACGATTGCATCCGCGACATGCGCGACACCTATCGCAAGCGCCGCGATGCGCTGGTCGAGTCGTTCGGTCGTGCCGGCTGGGACGTTCCGCCGCCGCAGGCCTCGATGTTCGCCTGGGCGCCGCTGCCGAAGGCATTCGAAACCGTAGGCAGCATGCAGTTCGCAACCCTTCTGGTGGAGAAGTCCGGTGTCGTGGTGTCGCCCGGCGTCGCCTTCGGCGAGCATGGTGAGGGCTATGTCCGGATCGCGATGGTCGAGAACGAGCAGCGGATCCGGCAAGCCGCGCGCGGCGTGCGCCGCTTCCTTGAAAGCGGCATCGAAACGTTGCACAACGTCGTTCCTCTCGCCAACCGACGCTAATCCTTCCAGGTTCCTGATCTCATGGTCGCACCGCTGAAAGTGGGCATAGCGGGGCTCGGTACCGTCGGTGCCGATGTCGTCCGCCTGATTGAAACGCAAGGCCGGGTGCTGTCGGAGCGCAGCGGCCGCGGCGTGCGCGTCGTTGCCGTCACCGCGCGCTCCAAAGCCAAGAAGCGCGGCCTCGACCTGCGCGGCATCGACTGGGTGGCGAGCCCGCAGGCGCTGGCCGAAGACCCCAACATCGACTGCTTCGTCGAGCTGATGGGCGGCGCCGGCGACCCCGCATTCACCGCCATCGAGACCGCGCTGAAGGCCGGCAAATCGGTCGTCACCGCCAACAAGGCCCTGATTGCCAGGCACGGGCTGCGTCTTGCCGCCGCAGCCGAGAAGCACGGCGGCGCGCTGAATTTCGAGGCCGCCGTCGGTGCCGCGATCCCGGTCATCAAGACGCTGCGCGAGGGCCTCGCCGGCACCAGCGTCAATCGCGTCTACGGCATCCTCAACGGGACCTGCAACTACATCCTGACGCGGATGGAGCAGGAGGGGCTGTCGTTCGAAGAATGCCTGAAGGACGCCCAGCGCCTCGGCTATGCCGAAGCCGATCCATCGTTCGACGTCGACGGCCACGATACCGCACAGAAGCTCGCGATCCTGGCGAGCCTCGCCTTCGGCACGAAGGTCGCGGAAAGTGCCGTCTATGTCGAAGGCATCTCCTCGATCACGCCCGAGGACCTGCGTGCCGCGGAGCAGCTCGGCTATCGCGTCAAGCTGCTCGGGGTCGCCGTGCGCACCGTCAAGGGCATCGAGCAGCGCGTGCACCCGACCATGGTGCCGAAGTCATCCTCGATCGCCCAGGTGATGGGTGTCACCAATGCGGTGGCGATCGATGGCGAAGGCATTCCGCCGATCACGCTGGTCGGTCCGGGAGCAGGCGGGGCAGCGACAGCGTCCGCCGTGGTCGCCGACATCGCCGACATCGCTCGCGGCATCCGCGTCAAGCCGTTCGGTCGTCCGGTCGAGCGGTTGCGCGACACCACCAAGGCGCCGATGGAGCGTCACGAGGGTGGTTATTATATCCGCCTGATGGCGCGCGATCTTGCAGGCACTGCCGCAACAATCGCCACCCGCCTCGCGGAACAGAAGATATCACTGGAGTCGATCGTGCAGCGGCATCCGGATGGCGTCGATGTGAACGGCTCGGCCAAAAAATCTTCACCGGTTCCGGTCATTCTGATTACCTACGCGACCAGCGAGGATGCCGTGTACCGCGCGCTGGCCGCAGTGCAGCGCGACAAGGTCATCAGCGGCCGGCCGCAGGTGATCCGAATCGAGAAAAACTAGTGTTCGACCGAACCGGTCGGGCGCAAGATGACTGATGCGATGCGGGCAGCCCGGCCCGCGTGTGACTAAGGAGTACGCCATGTCGACCCATATTTCCGTTCCGCCGCAGATGCTGCTTGAGCGCATCCTGACGCTCGAAATCGTGCGGGTGACGGAGCGCGCGGCGGTGTCGGCCGCGCGGCTGCGCGGCCACGGCCAGGAGAAGGCCGCTGACAAGGCGGCGGTGGATGCGATGCGGCGCGAGCTCAACAAGCTGCCGATCGAAGGCACCATCGTGATCGGCGAGGGCGAGCGCGACGAGGCGCCGATGCTGTTCATCGGTGAGAAGGTCGGGCTCAATGCCGGCCCCAAGGTCGACATCGCGGTCGATCCGCTGGAAGGCACCACGCTGTGCGCCAAGAACATGCCGGGCTCGATCGCCACCATGGCGATGGCCGACGGCGGCACGCTGCTGCATGCGCCCGACGTCTACATGCAGAAGATCGCAATCGGTCCGGGCTACGCCAAGAACGTCATCGAGCTCGATGCGCCGCCGGCCGACAACGTCCGCCGTCTCGCCAAGGCCAAGGGTGTCGACCCGACCGCCATCAACGTGCTCGTGCTCGATCGCCCGCGCCATGCCGACATCATCAACAGCGTGCGCTCGACCGGCGCTGCCGTGCAGCTGATCACCGACGGCGATGTCGCCGGCGTCATTCACTGCGCCAAGCCCGACGAGACCGGCGTCGACATGTATATCGGCACCGGCGGTGCGCCGGAGGGCGTGCTGGCGGCGGTCGCGCTGCGCTGCATCGGCGGCCAGATGCAGTGCCGCCTGATCCTCGACACCGAGGAGAAGCGCGAACGCGCTCACAAGATGGGCGTCACCGATCCGAAGATGATCTACGGCATCGAGGACATGGCGAGGGGCGACTGCCTGTTCGCGGCCACCGGCGTCACCACCGGCTCGCTGCTGACGGGGGTGAAGTTCAAGAAGGACGTGATCGAGACCGAGACCGTCGTGATGCGCTCGGTGACCGGCACGGTGCGCTACATCAAGGCCGAGCATCGTCAGTTCGAGAAATTCCATCTGGATTGACGAGATGTCATTCCGGGATGGTCCGAAGAACCAGACCCGGCGGAATTGCGCAGCTGAGGGTCTGTGCCGCGCACCATTCCGGAACGGCGGGACAAACAACAACAAGAATAATGGAGACGAACATGTCCGACATTTCCCAGGTCAAGGCGCTGGTGTTCGATGTGTTCGGCACGGTCGTCGACTGGCGCACCAGCCTGATCAACGATTTCACCAAATGGTCGGAGACGCGGGGCATCAAGGCCGACTGGACCGCGCTGGTCGATGGCTGGCGCGCGGTCTATGCCGCCTCGATGGACGAGGTCCGCAAGAACCCGCAGAACGGTTACGTCATGCTCGACGTGCTGCACCGCCGCTCGCTGGAGAAGCTGGTCGCGCAGCTCGAGATCAAGGGGCTGACCGAGGCCGACCTGCATCATCTGACCAGGGGCTGGCATCGCCTCCACGCCTGGCCTGACAGCGTCGCCGGCCTGGCGCGGCTGAAGACGAAATACATCATCGCGCCGCTGTCGAACGGCAATGTGGCGCTGCTGACCAACATGGCGAAGTTCGCAGGCCTCCCCTGGGACCTCGTGATGTCGGCCGAGTTGTTCGAGCACTACAAGCCCGATCCGGAGACCTATCTGGGCGCGGCGAGGCTGCTCTGCCTGCCGCCGGAGCAGGTGATGATGGTCGCAGCCCACAATTACGACCTCAAGCACGCGCAGAAGCACGGCCTGAAGACGGCCTTCGTCGCGCGTCCGGCCGAATACGGCCCGCTGCAGAAGATCGATTTCGAGGCCACCGGCGAGTGGGACATCGTGGCCAAGGATTTCGGTGAAATAGCCACCCGGATGGGCTGCTAGAGGCTGGCCCACGAATCGTTGAAGCGTTACGATTCCCGCATGACGCTTCCCGCATCCGCATTGCCTGTCGAGACGCTGCCGGCGTTCCTCGGCGTGGCACGCTCGCTCACCGGAAAGCTCTGGCGCGACCGGCTGGACGTGCGCGGCGCGGCACGGGCGCTCGCCATCGTGCAGCGCTACAACCTTCCGGAAATGCTGGCGCGGGTGCTGGCAGGACGCGACGTCGAGATCGATGCCGTGCAGGATTTCCTCGACCCGACCATCCGCAAGCTGATGCCCGATCCGCACACCGTGACCGATATGGAGACCGCGGCAAAGCGCATCGCGGCCGCGGCGGAGCGCGGCGAGCAGGTCGCGATCTTCGGCGACTATGACGTCGACGGCGCCACCTCGGCGGCGCTCGTGACCTGGCATTTGCGCCATTGCGGGCTTGATCCGCTGATCCACATCCCCGACCGGCTGTTCGAGGGCTATGGGCCGAACATCGAGGCCGTGCGCGCGCTGGCGGCGAAGGGCGCAACGCTGCTCGTCACGGTCGATTGCGGCACCACCAGCATCGAGCCGCTCGCGGAAGCCAAGAAGCTCGGGATGTCCGTGGTCGTGATCGATCACCACCAGACCGGCGACGAGCTTCCCGTGGTTGACGCGCTGGTCAATCCGAACCGCGCCGACGACCTTTCGGGGCTCGGCCATCTCGCAGCTGTCGGTCTCGTTTTGGTCACGCTGGTGGCAGTCAATCGCGAGCTGCGCCAGCGGGGTTTCTGGACCGGTGAGATGCCGGAGCCGGATTTGCTCGGCATGCTGCATCACGTCGCCCTCGGCACCGTCGCCGACGTCGCACCCCTGATCGGGCTCAACCGCGCCTTCGTCGCCAAGGGCCTGATCGCGATGCGCAGGCGCGACCATGTCGGCCACACCGCGCTGATGGATGTGTCGCGGCTCAGCGGCCCGCCGGAAGCCTGGCATCTCGGCTTCATGCTCGGGCCACGCATCAATGCCGGCGGCCGCATCGGGCGCGCCGACCTCGGCGTGCGCCTGTTGCTCGAAGCCGACGTGTCGGAGGCTGCGCGGATCGCAGCCGAGCTCGACCGCCTCAACAGCGAGCGGCGTCTGATCGAGCAGGCCGCCGAGGCGCAGGCCGAAGCCGAGGCGCTGGCCTCGCTCGGGCTCGAGGACAAGGGCGCCGTGATCGTCACCGCGGCCGAAGGCTGGCATCCCGGCGTGGTCGGACTGGTGGCGGCACGGCTGAAGGAGAAATTCGCGCGCCCCGCCTTTGCGATCGCGCTGGAGCCGGGCGGCATCGGCACCGGCTCGGGCCGTTCGATCGGCGGCGTCGATCTCGGCAAGGCCGTGCGGCAGGCCGTGCACGAGGGATTGCTGATGAAGGGCGGGGGGCATGCGATGGCGGCCGGCGTGACGCTGCGCAGGGAGAGGCTTGCCGAATTCCGCGCCTTCATGGAGAACGCGCTTGCCGCCGACGTCGCCAATTCTCGGCACGAGAACGAGCTCTTCATCGACGGCGCGGTGACCGCGCGCGCGGTGACGCCGGAATTTGCCGCAACCCTCAATCGCGCCGGTCCGTTCGGCAGCGCCAATCCGGAGCCCGTGATTGCGCTGCCGTCGCATCAACTCGTCTATGCCGATGAAGTCGGCCAGGCCCATCTGCGGCTGCGCTTCAAGTCGGGCGATGGTTCCATCGTCAACGGTATCGCTTTCCGCTCGGTCGGACAGAAGCTCGGTAGCGCCTTGACGCAACACCGCGGCCATCAATTGCACGTGGCGGGTTCTCTCGCGGTCGACCGTTGGCAAGGCACCGAACGTGTGCAATTCCGTGTGCTCGACGTCGCGGTTCCGGACCAGGGTCCGGCAGTGATCCGATGAGAAACGTTGGGAGCGGATATGACAGGACAGGTTGAAGGCAAGGTCGCGCTGGTGACCGGCGGGGCGTCGGGCATTGGCGCTGCGATCGTGGACTTGCTCGCGCAGGAAGGTGCAAGCGTCATTGCGACCGACATCGACGAGCTGAACGGGCCGGAGCTCGCTGCGCGTCTCAGGAAGGCCGGACGCGACGTGAGCTTCCTGCCGCAGGACGTCACCAGCGAAGAGCGATGGGCCGAGGTGATCGCGGAGATCGGCAAACGCCATGGCCGGCTCGACGTGATGGTGTCCAACGCGGGGATCGGCATCGGGGCGCCTTCGATCGTCGAGATGTCGCTTGCGGACTGGCGCCGGCAGACAGCGATCAATCTCGACGGCGTGTTCCTTTCGGTGAAGCATTCGCTGCCGCTGATGCGCAAGCATGGCGGCGGCTCGATCATCATGATGTCGTCGCTGGCCGGCCTGCGTGGTGCAGCGAGCCTCTCCGGCTACAGCGCAACCAAAGGCGCCGTCCGGCTGTTTGCCAAGTCGATCGCGATGGAGTGCGCGCAGGTCGGCGACGGCATCCGTGTCAATTCGGTGCATCCCGGCATCATCGACACGCCGATCTGGGGCAAGATCCCGACCGGTGCGACCGGCGCCGGCCAGAACGCGCCGATCGATCCGGAGGAACGCGCCAGGTTCGCCACGCCGCTCGGCCGCGCCGGCCAGGCGATCGAGATCGCCCATGGCGTGCTGTATCTGGCCTCGGACGCGTCGCGTTACGTCACCGGGACCGAGCTTGTCATCGACGGTGGTATGAACGCGGGCGGGGTGGTGCGGCAGCAACAGCGATAGCTCCTCGCTTCGCGAAGCAGTTTTGCGCTGAAGCGACGAAGATTCGCGGAAACGAACTTTCGCATTCTCGCGACATGAATTGCCCGAGCTTTGCATCTCGTTTCGCCGCTCTGTGAGCAGAGGGCGCAGGGAAAGCCGGGTGCCGATCGCACCCATGGGCCCCGTGCAAGGTAGAAAGCACGGGGGTAGGACCACAGGTGTAACCGGAGCAATCCGGCTTTCCCTGCGCGATGGGTTACGGCTTATACGTGCTCTCCCCGGTGAGACTGGGCTTTTTTGTCACCGCTTTCGCAAAGATGCTTGCGCACGCTTCACGAGAGGACACCTGCCAC
>NZ_JAFCKQ010000046.1 GCF_018130215.1 Bradyrhizobium jicamae | reverse complement strand
CGCATGCGTGACTGACGAGAGCGCATGAGGCGGACGGCGAAATCGTGCAGGCCTGACGCCCTAGTGGCAGGTGTCTCATCGGAGGAGGCCAACGCCCCTTCCGTATGACGGTGACAAAAGAGCCCAGTCTCGCCGGGGAGAGCACGTATAAGCCGTAACCCATCGCGCAGGGAAAGCCGGGTTGTTCCCGGTTACACCTGTGGTCCTACCCCCGTGCTTTCTACCTTGCACGGGGCCCATGGGTGCGATCGGCACCCGGCTTTCCCTGCGCCCTCTGCTCACAGAGCGGCGAAACGAAGGGCAGAACTCGGACAGTTCATGTCGCGAGAGCGCGAACCCATGTCGCACAATGCGAACCATAAAAGCGCTGTTGTGCTGGCCTTTGCCGGGACGACAGCGGCGGGCGCGGTCAACCCGCCTCCCTCAAAAGTTACCCATCCCGTTAACGTGCTGGAAACCATCCTGGGCCACCAATGATGCCACCTCTGCCATCTGGGGACATCCATGCTCGCCCGTGACCAACGCACCCCGTTTTCGGACTGGTGGTGGACCGTCGACAAGCTGCTGCTTGCGGCGATCATTGCGCTGATGCTGGCGGGCGTCATCCTGTCGCTGGCGGCGAGCCCGCCGGTGGCGACCCGTATCGGGCTCGATCCCTTCCATTTCTTCAACCGGCACGTGATGTTCCTCGCACCGTCGCTGATCGTGCTGCTCGCGGTGTCGTTCATGACGCCGCGGCAGATCCGGCGCACGGCGCTGGTCGTGTTCGCGCTCAGCATCTTCCTGATCGTGGTGACGCTCCTGGTCGGACCCGAGGTCAAGGGCTCGCGGCGCTGGATCACGCTGCTCGGCGTCAACATCCAGGCATCGGAATGCGCAAAGCCCGCCTTCGTGATCGTCGCGGCCTGGCTGTTCGCGGAATCGACCAAGCGGCCGGAAATGCCGGCGACCTCGATGGCGCTGGTGCTCCTGATGATGCTGGTCACGCTGCTGGTGATGGAGCCTGACTTCGGCCAGACCATGCTGATCCTGACGGTGTGGGGCGCGCTGTTCTTCATCGCGGGCATGCGGATGATCTGGGTGTTCGGACTCGCGGGAGCAGCCGGAGCCGGCCTGTTCGGCGCCTATCTGCTGGTGCCGCACGTCGCCGGCCGCATCAAGCGCTTCATGAACCCCGCCTCCGGCGACACCTTCCAGGTCGACACCGCGATGGAAGCATTCTGGAACGGCGGCTGGTTCGGGCTGGGACCCGGAGAGGGAATTGCAAAGCGCAGCCTGCCCGACAGCCACACCGACTTCGTGTTCGCGGTTGCCGCCGAGGAGTTCGGCATCATCCTCTGCCTGATGCTGGTGGCGCTGTTCGCCTTCGTCGTGATCCGCACGCTGACGCGGGCCTATTCCACCGACGACACGTTCGCGCGCTTCGCAGCATCCGGGCTCGCCATCCTGTTCGGCGTGCAGGCCGCAATCAACATGGCTGTCAATCTGCAACTGATCCCGGCCAAGGGCATGACACTGCCGTTCATCTCCTATGGCGGCTCCTCGTTCGTGTCGCTCGCCTATGGCGTCGGCATGATGCTGGCACTGACGCGGCAGCGGCCGCGCACCGAGATCGAATCGATGGAAGGCGCCAGCAATCAGCGCGCCTACGCGTAGGTGACTGTGACGGTAGCGTCGGCTATCTGGAAGCCATGGATAACGCGCCCCTGATTCTGCTGGCGGCCGGCGGCACCGGCGGCCATCTGTTCCCGGCCGAAGCGCTCGCGGTAGAGCTGCTCCGGCGCGGCCTGCGCGTGCGGCTTGCGACCGATGGCCGCGCGCTGCGCTACTCCGGCCTGTTCGCCAGGGACACGATCGACCTGGTGCCGAGCGCCACCGTTCGCAGCCGCAATCCGATCTCGCTGGGGCGGACCGCGCTGATGCTGGGCTATGGCACCCTGGTCGCCGCCAACCTGGTGCGTCGGCTGAAACCGTCAGCCGTGGTCGGCTTCGGCGGCTACCCGACCTTGCCGCCGCTGATCGGGGCGCGCCTGCTCGGCGTGCCCTGCATCATCCATGATGCCAATGCGGTGCTCGGCCGCGCCAACCGTTTCCTCTCCACCCGTGTCGATGCGATCGCCACCTCGCTGCCCGGCGTGCTCGACCGCGATCCCGCGCTCGCCGGCAAGACGACCACGGTCGGCACGCCGATGCGCCCGGCGATCCTTGCGGCTGCCGCGGTGAAATATGCGCCGCCCGACGCGGGCGGCCCGCTGCGCATGCTGGTCGTCGGCGGCAGCCAGGGCGCGCGGGTGATGAGCGATATCGTGCCGCCGGCGATCGAGAAGCTCGATCCTGCGCTATGGGGCCGCCTGATCCTCACCCAGCAGGTGCGCGAAGAGGACATGGCGCGGGTGCGCGCGGTCTACGACCGGCTCAAGATCAATGCCGAGCTCGCGCCGTTCTTCTCGGATTTGCCGGCGCGGCTTGCCTCGAGCCAGTTCGTGATCTCGCGCTCCGGCGCCGGCACGGTCGCCGAGCTCGCCGCGATCGGCCGGCCCTCGATCCTGGTGCCGCTGCCCGGCGCGATCGACCAGGACCAGTTCGCCAACGCCGGCGTGCTGTCGCAGGCGGGCGGCGCGATCCGCCTCGCGCAGGCCGACTTCACGCCGGATCGGCTGGCCGCCGAAATCTCGGCCTTCGCCACCGAGCCTGCGAAGCTCGCAACGATGGCGATCGCCGCGCGCGGCGCCGGCCGGCTCGATGCCGCCGAGCGGCTGTCCGACCTGGTCATGAAGGTGGCCCGGATCGAGGCGGCGGGCTGAAGGCCGGAGGAGGCTGATCATGGCGGACCTGCTGATCCAGTCGGCCTCGGAATTCTCCGATCTGATCCTGCAGCCGCTCGAAACCATCCGGCTTGGCAATTGTCTCCGTGTCATCGAGGTGCGGGATGCAGCCGTCGAGGGTGTCGAGTCGGTTTGGAGAAGTTCGTGATCCGCGATCACACCATCGGCACCGGTGGCGATTCGACCGCGTGGCGTGCTAGAAGCTGCGGATATCGATGCCGTTCACCCGCTTTGCCGTTTCGGGTTCATGACGCAGCTGTTGCTTCTGCCATTGATCGTTTACGCCGCCTGCGGCCTCGCGTTCAGCCTTGTGGCGCACATCCTGTCGACGTTCGGAGTCAAGTTGGGAATGCCGGTGTTCGTGGCACTGCATGTCGGCATTTTTCCGCTCTGGATTCCGGTTGTGTTGCTGTCGATGAAGATGTCGGGAGGCGTGAACCGCAGGGATTTCTGGAAGGTGGCACTGTCCGGATGTCCCGCTTGGATGAAGTACTTGATCTACGGGTTCTTCATATACGCCATCGTGAATTTCGCGATCTTCGCCGTCCTCGCGTCGTTGCATCCTCCGCCGAAGCAGGTTCAAGGCGCCCCTCCGGCGTTGGTGCTTCACGGCTTCTCTGGTCATTGGATGGTGTTCTATGCGACGGGCCTGGCGATCTTGGTCACGGCCTATCGACGTGGCCTTTCGAATCTGCAGCGCCGCTGTCCATCGGGCCACAATGTCGGCTGGGGCGACCGGTTTTATCCAATATGCGGCTCCTCGCTTGTCGTGCCGGCAGATCCGGCCTAGGCCCAGATTTGTCTTGTGTTGTCACGCCAAAGCGAGGCATCCAGTCGCCTCAGGGGCGGCGGATTTGGTTCATATCCTTCGCCAGCCGTCGCCTGCACCAGTGGCCATGTTAGGAACCGGACCATGAGACTGCCGCGCGAGATCGGACCCATTCATTTCGTCGGGATCGGCGGCATCGGCATGAGCGGCATCGCCGAGGTGCTGCTCAATCTCGGCTACACGGTGCAGGGCTCGGACGCGTCAGACAACTACAACCTCGAACGGCTGCGCAAGAAAGGCGCGACCGTCTCGGTCGGCCACAAGGCAGAGAATGTCGACGGCGCCGACGTTGTCGTGGTATCGACCGCGATCAAGCGCGACAATCCGGAATTGATGGCGGCACGCGCGCTGCGCCTGCCCGTGGTGCGGCGCGCCGAGATGCTGGCGGAACTGATGCGGCTGAAGAGCTGCGTCGCGATCGCCGGCACCCACGGCAAAACCACCACGACCACGATGGTGGCGACCTTGCTCGACGCCGGCGGGCTCGATCCGACCGTGATCAACGGCGGCATCATCAACGCCTACGGCTCCAACGCGCGGCTCGGGGCCGGCGACTGGATGGTGGTCGAGGCCGACGAGAGCGACGGCACATTCCTGAAGCTGCCGTCCGATGTCGTGATCGTGACCAATGTCGATCCGGAGCATCTCGACCATTTCAAGACCTTCGAGGCGATCCAGGACGCTTTCCGCAGCTTCGTCGAGAACGTTCCGTTCTATGGTTTCGCGGTGATGTGCACCGACCATCCCGTGGTGCAGAACCTCGTCGGCCAGATCGAGGATCGCCGCATCATCACCTACGGCCAGAATCCTCAGGCCGACGCACGGCTGATGGATCTGACGCCGATGGGCGGCGGCTCGAAGTTCAAGGTCGCGATCCGCGATCGCAAGACCGGCGCGACGCACGAGATCGCCGACATCACTCTGCCGATGCCGGGACGTCACAACGCCTCGAATGCGACGGCGGCGATCGCGGTCGCGCACGAACTCGGCGTGTCCGACGACGTGATCCGCCAGGCCATGGCCGGCTTCGGCGGCGTGAAGCGGCGCTTCACCAGGACCGGTGAATGGAACGGCGTCACCGTGATCGACGATTACGGTCATCACCCGGTCGAGATCGCTGCTGTGCTGAAGGCGGCGCGGGAATCCACCAACGGCAAGATCATCGCGGTCGTGCAGCCGCATCGCTTCACCCGCCTGCAATCGCTGTTCGAGGAGTTCTGCACCTGCTTCAACGACGCCGACGCCGTCGTGGTCGCGGAGGTCTATCCCGCCGGCGAGGCGCCGATCCCGGGCATCGATCGCGATCATTTCGTCACCGGCCTGCGCACCCACGGCCACCGCAATGTCATTCCGCTGCCGAGCTCGACCGAACTCGCAAAGATCGCGCACGGCCTCGCCAGGCCGGGTGACCTCGTCGTTTGTCTCGGCGCCGGCAACATCACGCAATGGGCCTACGCGCTGCCCGACGAATTGAAGGCGCTGGGGTGACCGTGGCCTTTCCCGACATCACGCCCGAGCTGAAGGCCGCGATGCCGCTGCTGCGCGGGCGGTTGCTTGCCAACCAGTCGCTGGCGGAACTGACCTGGTTTCGCGTCGGCGGTCCGGCGCAGGTGCTGTTCACGCCGGCGGACGAGGATGATCTCGCTTATTTCCTGAAGCATCTGCCGCAGGAGCTGCCGGTCTATGTCGTCGGCGTCGGCTCCAATCTGATCGTGCGCGACGGCGGCATGCCCGGCGTCGTGATCCGGCTGGCGCCGCGCGCGTTCGGCGAGACCAGTGCAAGCGACGATATCGTCGCCGCAGGCGCCGCAGCGCTCGACAAGCGCGTGGCGGAGACGGCGGCAGCGGCCGGGATCGGCGGCATGGAGTTCTTCTTCGGCATTCCCGGCACTGTGGGCGGCGCATTGCGGATGAACGCCGGCGCCAATGGCGGCGAGACCAGGGATGTGCTGGTCGAGGCCACCGGCATCGGCCGCGACGGCACCAGGCACAGCTTCGGCAATGCCGACATGAAGTTCGTCTATCGCAACAGCGGCGTCGATCCCTCCATCATTTTCACCTCGGCGCGATTCCGTGGAAGCATCGCGGATGCGGAGGCCATCCGCGCCCGCATGAAAGAGGTGCAGGCCCATCGCGAGACCGCGCAGCCGATCCGCGAGAAGACCGGCGGCTCGACCTTCAAGAATCCGCCCGGCGACAGCGCCTGGAAACTGATCGATGCGGCCGGCTGTCGCGGACTGAAGGTCGGCGGCGCCCAGGTCTCGGAGATGCACTGCAATTTCCTGATCAACACCGGCAACGCCACCGGGCACGACATCGAAACATTGGGCGAGACGGTGCGCGAACGGGTGAAGCAATCCAGCGGAATCGAGCTACACTGGGAAATCAAGCGGATCGGGATCGGAAGGAACTGATGCGGGTCACCATTCTGTTCGGCGGCTCCAACAAGGAGCGACTGGTTTCGGTGGCAAGCGCGCAGGCGCTGCATCGCGCGCTGCCGGACGCTGACCTCTGGTTCTGGGATGTCGATGATACCGTCCACGAGGTCTCGTCAGAGAGATTGCTTGGTCACGCCCGGCCGTTCGAGATCGAGTTCAAGCCCGATGGTCGCGGCATCGACCTGCCGCAAGCGCTTGACAACGCGAAGCAGGAGGAGCGGGCGCTGGTGCTCGGCCTGCACGGCGGCCGCGCCGAGAATGGCGAATTGCAGGCAATGTGCGAGATGCGCGGCGTCCCGTTCACCGGCTCGGGTTCGGCCGCGTCGCATCTTGCCTTCGACAAGCCCTCGGCCAAGCGCTTCGCCGCGATTGCCGGCCTCAACGCGCCGCAGGGCATCGCCGTCGAACGGATCGACGAGGCGTTCGCCGAACACGGCAAGCTGATTGCAAAGCCCGCGAAGGATGGTTCGAGCTACGGGCTGATCTTCGTCAACGCCAGGCAGGATCTTGTCGCGGTCCGCAATGCCGCTCGCGCCGAGGACTATCTGATCGAGCCGTTCATATCCGGCGTGGAGGCGACCTGCGGCGTGCTCGAGCAGTCCGACGGCGCGGTGTTCGCGCTGCCGCCGATCGAGATCGTGCCGGGGGAGGGCGCCTTCGACTACACTGCCAAGTATCTCCTGAAATCGACGCAGGAGATTTGTCCAGGACGCTTCGCGCCCGAGGTTAGCGCCGCGATCATGGACGCCGCGGTGCGGGCGCACCATGCGTTGTCATGCTCCGGCTACTCCCGCAGCGACTTCATCGTGTCGCCGAAGGGGCCGGTCTATCTCGAAACCAACACGCTGCCTGGTCTCACGGCGGCATCATTGTACCCGAAGGCCCTGAAGGCGCAGGGCATTGGCTTCGCCGATTTTCTGAACGACCAGGTCGAGCTCGGTCGGCGACGCGTGCGGGGTTGAGGCCGGGATCCGCGACCCGCAGGCAGGATGGAACCGCACCCTATTGCTAAAATGTGAACGAGTTCGCGCCAAAGTACTCACAGCGTTGACCAAAACACGCCATCGGCGGGTCCGGTTTACCGTTTGTTTACCAGGAAGCCCGAAGGTTAACGCTGGCGGCGCATGTAGCGCTTGGCTGCCGGGGCGTGAGCTGTCGCGGATACCCGCTTCGAGGAACGCAACCAGGGAACAGGGGGTCACTCTAATCCCACCGGTCTTGCCGAGAGGTCACCTGTGCCGGGACCCGCGGGATTTTTGCGGGCACAACATGTGACGAGCTCGTGCAATGGACGGTGCAGGACGCCTCACCCGATCGCTGCGATCGCCGGGGCCTCAAGCTGACCTGAAAGCCGCCGCTATTAAAGCGGTGGTGCTGTTGCGCGAGCATGCCGCAAGGCGACTGGCGCGCCGTCGCGCTCGTCCTGCCAGGCCTCGGCCGGTGATCGACCGCGAGCCGTCGAACCATTTGATCCAGCTGGTCGAACGCTATCTGCCGCGCCGCGCCGGCCTCGCTGCAACGCTCGCGATCCTGCTCGGCAGCGCCGGCTTCGGCATCGTCAGGGGCGGTCACGTCGACGAATTCACCGCCGCGCTGAGCGACACCCGCAACGCTCTGGCCAACGCCGCGGGCTTCCGCATCACCACCGTCGGCATCAACGGCCGCAAGCAGCTCACCCAGGACGAGGTGCTCGCGATCGGCGGCGTCAACGGCCGCTCGTCGCTGCTGTTCCTCGATGCCGACACGGTGCGCGACCGCCTGAAGGCCAATCCCTGGATCGCCGACGCCACGATCCTGAAGCTCTATCCCGGCCGGCTGCAGATCGACATCGTCGAGCGCAGCGCGTTCGCACTGTGGCAGCAGGACGGCCATCTCTCGGTGATCGCGTCCGATGGCGCGGTGCTCGAGCCCTACGTGTCGCGCCGCTTCCTGAACCTGCCGCTGGTGGTGGGCAAGGGCGCCGACAGCCGCGCCAGGGATTTCCTCGCGCTGCTCGACCGCTACCCGCTGGTGCGCGACGTGACCAAGGCTGCGATCTTCGTCGGAGAACGGCGCTGGAACCTGCGCCTGAAGGACGGCCTCGACATCCGCCTTCCCGAGAACGACGTCGGCAACGCACTCGCCGCGCTCTCCAAGCTCGACAAGGAGGAGAAGCTGTTCTCGCGCGACATCGTCGCCGTCGACATGCGCCTGCCCGACCGCCTGATCGTGCAGCTGTCAGAGGACGCCGGCAAGGCACGCGACGAGCTGTTCAAGGACAAGAAGACCAAGAAGAAGGCCGGAGACTCCGCATGACCGGCCTCGACCGCAATCTCACTCCGAAGACGCGTCCGATGCAGAAGCGCACCGCGCTGGTGGCATCGCTCGACGTCGGTTCCAGCAAGATCGCCTGCATGATCGCGCGACTGACGCCGTCGCCGCCGAACGAGGCGCTGCGCGGTCGTACGCATGCGGTGGAATTGATCGGCTACAGCCAGATCCAGTCGCGCGGCGTCAAGGCCGGCGCGGTGGTCGATCTCGCCGAATGCGAGAAGGCGGTGCGCCATGCCGTGGCGCTGGCCGAGCGCATGGCCAAGGTTCGCGTCGAGTCCGTCCTGCTGTCGGTGTCCGGCGGCCGTCTGCACGGTCAGCTCGTTGAGGCGGCCGCCGATATCCGCGGCGGCTCGGTCACATCAGACGATATCAGCCGCGTCACCTCGGCCGGCATGCGCCACGCCACCGGCGCGGGCCGCACCGTTCTGCATGCGCTGCCGGTGGGCTACGCACTCGACGGCGTCAAGGGCATCCGCGACCCGCGCGGCATGGTGGCGCGGCAGTTCGGCGTCGACATGAACGTGGTGACGTCGGACGCGACCGTCGCCAAGAACCTGATGCTGGTGGTGGAGCGCTGCCATCTCAACGTCGAAGCGATGGCGGCGAGTCCGTATGTCGCGGGCCTGTCGGTCCTGACCGATGACGAGGCCGATCTCGGCGCCGCCGTCGTCGAGATGGGCGCGGGTTCGACCACGATCGCGACCTATTCCGGCGGACGCTTCGTGCACGCATCCGGATTTGCGCTCGGCGGGCAACACATCACGATGGATCTTGCGCGCGGCATCGGGGCGTGCATTGCGGATGCCGAGCGAATCAAGACTTTATACGGCACGGTGCTGCCCGGCGGCTCGGATTCCCGCGAGCTGATGTCGGTCCCCACCGCAGGCGATGATCGGGAGACTCCGCAGATCGTATCCCGCGCCACGATCGCGAACATTGTCCGGCATCGTGCCGAGGAGATTTTTGAGATGGTCCGTGACCGGCTCGCGGATTCCCCCTTTGCGGCCGAGCCGAGGGCGCTCGTGGTGTTGAGCGGCGGCGCCTCGCAGCTCACCGGTACCGTCGAGCTCGCCACCCGCATCCTGAACCGTCAGGTCCGCATCGGCCGCCCGCTCGGCTTCGGCCGGCTGCCCAACGAAGCCAAGGGCGCTTCGTTCTCGGTGCCCGCGGGCCTCCTGGTCTACCCGCAATACGCTCACCTGGAACACGTCGAACCGCGGCGCACGCGGCAGCTCAAGACAGGGACAGACGGTTACTTCGGAAAGGTCGGACGATGGCTTCGCGAGGGCTTCTGATGACCGCATCCCGGCTCACAGCATTTTCACCAACTCCCGCGGCCGCCGGCCGGGGCGAACCAACGCGCGCGTAATCGAGAGAGGCAACCATGGCACTCAATCTGACCCCCCCTGACATCAGCGAGCTGAAACCGCGGATCACTGTCTTCGGCGTCGGAGGCGCGGGAGGCAACGCCGTCAACAACATGATCACCGCCGGGTTGCAGGGGGTCGACTTCGTCGTCGCCAACACCGACGCGCAGGCGCTGACCATGTCGAAGGCGCAGCGCATCATCCAGATGGGCACCCAGGTCACCCAGGGCCTCGGCGCCGGTTCGCAGCCCGATGTCGGCGCAGCTGCCGCGCAGGAGGTGATCGACGAACTCCGCGATCATCTCACCGGTGCCAACATGGTGTTCGTCACCGCAGGCATGGGCGGTGGCACCGGCACCGGCGCAGCACCCGTGATCGCCAAGGCCGCGCGCGAGATGGGCATCCTCACGGTCGGCGTGGTGACCAAGCCGTTCCACTTCGAAGGCCAGCGCCGCATGCGCACCGCGGAGTCCGGCATCGCCGAACTGCACAAGGTGGTCGACACGCTGCTGATCATTCCGAACCAGAACCTGTTCCGGGTCGCCAACGAGAAGACCACTTTCGCCGACGCCTTCGCGATGGCCGACCAGGTGCTCTACTCCGGCGTCGCCTGCATCACCGACCTGATGGTGAAGGAGGGCCTGATCAACCTCGACTTCGCCGACGTCCGCGCCGTGATGCGCGAGATGGGCAAGGCGATGATGGGCACCGGCGAGGCCACCGGCGAGAAGCGTGCGCTGACCGCGGCCGAGGCCGCGATCGCCAACCCGTTGATCGACGACAGCTCGATGAAGGGCGCCCGCGGCCTTCTGATCTCGATCACCGGCGGCAAGGACCTCACCCTGTTCGAGGTCGACGAAGCCGCGACCCGTATCCGCGAGGAGGTCGACCCCGACGCCAACATCATCGTGGGCGCGACCTTCGACGAATCGCTCGACGGCGTCATCCGCGTCTCGGTGGTCGCGACCGGCATCGAGCAGGCTGCCATCGCCCGCGCCCAGGCGCCCGCCCAGCAGCAGTCCAACGGTTCGCCGGAGAGCCGGCTCGCCGACCTGACGGCGCGCCTGCGCGCCGACAATCAGCGTCTTGCCGAACGCGCGCAGAAGCTGGAACCGGCGACCGGTGTCACCGTCGCCCCGATCGCAGCTCCGGCACCGGCCGCCGCACCCCAGCCGCGCCCGGCGACCAACAACGTCGAGCGCGCTGCGCTGGCGGCGATCGCTGCCGCGGTCTCCCCGGAGCCGGTTGCCCCGGCAGCGATGCAGCCGGCCTCCTATGGCGACGTCACCGTGCGCCCGATCGCCCAGAAGCCGTCGCTGTTCCCCGACCATGACGCCAAGGTCGAGCATCACGAGCCGATGCCGCCCGAAACCTTCATCCCGCAGGCCGCCGAGCGCTCCCCGGTCCGCGCGCCGCGGATGCCGAAGTTCGAGGATCTTCCGATGCCGGCACAGGCCGAGATCCGCCAGGCCCGCGGCGACGGTGAGGAGGAACATCCGCAGAAGACCCGGCTGTCGTTGCTGCAGCGGCTCGCCAATGTCGGCCTCGGCCGCCGCGACGAGGAGTCCGAGCCGCCGATCGCGGCCCGCGCCTCCGGCCCGGCCCCCTCGATGCCGCCGTTGCCCGACCGTCGGCAGGCTCGCAGCGTCGCGCAACAGATCGCGGCCAACGAACCGCCGGTATCGGAATATGCAAAGCGGCCCGCGCCGCAGGGATTGGACGCCCATGGCCGTCCCGCACCTGTTGCCCCGGCGCCACAGGGCGACGACCATCTTGATATCCCCGCCTTCCTGCGCCGGCAGGCAAACTGAAGTTTGTTACAACTCTGGCGACCAACAAGGCCCCGGCGGGAACCGCCGGGGCCTTCGTCTTTAGGCTGATGGGTGGTCACGGTTTGGTGAGCAAACACCTGATTTTAAAGGATTAATTATCCTTTGCGTGGTCAAATGTCGCTTTCGAGACGACCCTTTCCCTTGTCGCAATTTGGTTAACCTTGGGCGCCAATGCGGCGGAGATGGGGTAACAATCGGTAAAGAAGCGTGAGTTGGCGCGCTTTAGGGCCGTGACTATGGTCTGCCGTGACTTGGGGAGCTCAAGCGAGTCGGCCTTGGGGAAATTGGCCACTTGAATTGAGTGAAGTCGGGTAGTGGGCATTATCGAATGAAGTTGAACCGCCAAACAACGCTTCGGTCGCAAGCCACTGTGACTGGCGTCGGCGTACATTCCGGTCTTCCTGTCCATCTAACCTTGGGACCTGCACCGGTCGATGCGGGTTTTATTTTTATCCGCACGGGCCTTGAGGGCGCTGACCGCGAAATTCAGGCCACTGCCGATGCCGTGATCGCAACTGAATTTGCAACGGTGCTGGGAGACCGCCAAGGGCCGCTGGTGTCCACCGCCGAGCATGTATTGGCCGCGCTGCGTGGCATGGGCATCGACAACGCCACCATCGAGGTCGATGGTCCCGAAGTTCCGATCATGGACGGCAGTGCCGCCGCGTTCGTCGCCGCGATCGATCAGGCGGGCATCGTGTCCCAGCCCGCCGTCCGCCGTTTCATCCAGGTGCTCAAGCCGGTGCAGGTCAAGATCGGCGACTCCGTGGGCGAGCTGCGCCCGTTCGCCGGCGGGTTCCGCGCCGAGATCGAGATCGATTTCACCAATCCGGTGATCGGCCGCCAGAGCTATTCCTTCGACCTGTCGCCGGAGCGGTTCCGCCGTGACGTCGCGCGTGCCCGCACATTCGGTTGCATGAACGACGTCGCCCGGCTGTGGGGCGCCGGCTTCGCGCTCGGTGCCTCGTTCGAGAACACGGTGGTGTTCGACGAGACCCGCCTGCTCAACACCGAAGGCCTCCGCTACAGTGACGAATGCGCCCGCCACAAGGTATTGGACGCCATCGGCGACCTCGCGCTCGCCGGTCTGCCGCTGCTCGGCATCTACCGTTCGAGCCGCGGTGGCCACAAGCTCAATAACGCCGTGCTGAAGACCCTGCTGGCCGATCGCAGCGCCTGGCGGGTGGTTGAATCGGAGACCGCGCGGCGGCCGTCGCGCAGCCACGTCGAAGCCGGTGCCGGCACGGTGGGCGGCCTGATCGCCCCGGCGTACGGCCCGGACGTCTCCTGATCGGCTCGGCCGGACGCTATCCGCGCGAAATTCCTTGCGTTGTTGCAGCCGTTGGCATGTGTGTCCGGTCGCCTTAATCCGGGCGAAATGGCTCCGTATTCGGTTGGTCAAGGACCTTTTTTCGGCTAGACGAGCCTGCGGTTGCATGACACGGCGCCAATGGCTTGGGGAATAACGGACGGGACTATCGGCCGGGAATATTCATGGGGAATATTCAAGTCCATGATCGCGGTTCATGGATGGAGTGGGCTCCGCCGTTAACCGCATCACAGGCGTCAGGTTTTATATTTCATGTCGGCAAAGCGTATGGCGCTCGAACCACGCAAATCTTCTGACGTCTCCGGCCTCAGACAGGCCGCGCGCGCGCTGCGTTTCGCGGCGGGCCTGATTGTGCTCGGGCTGCCGCTCGGCGGCTGCGGCACCGGCGCGCTGTGGGACAAGTTCATGGCCAAGGACGACACCTTCGTCGATGAGCCCGCGGACAAGCTCTACAATGAGGGCTTGTACATGATGAACCAGAAGAAGGATCTGAAGTCTGCCTCGAAGAAGTTCGAGGAAGTCGACCGCCAGCATCCCTATTCGGAGTGGGCCCGCAAGTCGCTCCTGATGTCGGCCTATTCCTACTATCAGGCCGGCGACTATGACAGCTGCATCGGCTCGGCCACCCGCTACGTCACGCTGCATCCGGGCAGCCCGGATGCCGCCTATGCCCAGTACCTGATCGCGGCATCGCACTACGACCAGATTCCGGATATTTCCCGCGACCAGGGCCGCACCGAGAAGGCGATCGCTGCGCTGGAAGAGGTGGTGCGCAAATATCCGACCTCGGAATACGCCACCACCGCGAAGTCCAAGATCGAAGCCGCGCGCGACCAGCTCGCCGGCAAGGAGATGGCGGTCGGCCGCTACTACGCTGAGAAGCGCGACTTCACCGCCGCGATCAACCGCTACAAGACCGTAGTCACGCAGTATCAGACCACGCGCCATGTCGAGGAGGCGCTGTACCGGCTCACCGAGGCCTATATGGCGATCGGCATCACCGGCGAGGCGCAGACTGCGGCCGCCGTGCTTGGGCACAATTTTCCCGACAGCCGCTGGTACAAGGACGCCTATAATCTAGTAAAGTCCGGCGGTCTCGAGCCGAGCGAGAATCAGGGTTCCTGGATCAGCAGGACCTTCAAGAAGGTGGGCCTCGGCTAGGAATTGTCCTCGCATGCTTGCGCGTCTGTCGATCCGTGACATCGTCCTGATCGAACGGCTCGATATCGAATTTTCCCGTGGCCTTGCGGTGCTCACCGGCGAAACCGGCGCCGGCAAATCCATCCTGCTCGATGCCTTTGCGCTGGCGCTCGGCGGCCGCGGCGATGCCGGCCTCGTCCGCCACGGCGCGGAGCAGGGCCAGGTCACCGCTGTGTTCGATATACCGAAGAGCCATCCTGCGGCGAAGATCCTCGCCGACAACGGGCTCGACGATACCGGTGAGATGATCCTGCGCCGCGTGCAGCTCGCCGACGGCCGCACCCGCGCCTTCATCAACGACCAGGCGATCAGCGTGCAGACCCTGAAGGCGGTCGGCGCGGCCCTGGTCGAGATCCACGGCCAGCATGACGAACGCGCGCTGGTCGATGCCTCCACCCATCGCCAGCTGCTCGACGCCTTCGCCAGCCTCGAGAAGGACGTCGAGGCGCTGGAAGCGCTGTGGGACGCACGCCGCGCCGCCAATGCCGAACTCGACGAGCATCGCGCCGGCATGGAGCGTGCCGCGCGCGAGGCCGACTATCTGCGCCATGCCTCCCAGGAGTTGAAGGCGCTGGCGCCGAAGGAGGGCGAGGAGACTGAGCTCGCCAACCGTCGCACCACCATGATGCAGGGCGAGAAGATCGCGACCGACCTGCGCGAGGCGCAGGAGGCGATCGGCGGGTCGCATTCGCCGGTCGCGTCGCTTTCCGCCGCGGTGCGGCGGCTGGAGCGGCGCGCCGCCAACGCGCCCGCGCTGATCGAGCCCGCGGTGAAGGCGATCGATGTCGCGATCAACGCGCTTGAAGAGGCCGACCAGCATCTCAACGCGGCGCTCGCCGCGACCGATTTCGATCCGGCCGAGCTCGAGCGCATCGAGGAGCGGCTGTTTGCGCTGCGCGCGGCCTCGCGCAAATATTCGACGCCGGTCGATCTCTTGGCCGCGCTCGCCGCGCAATACGCTGGTGACGTCGCGTTGATCGATGCCGGCGCCGATCAGTTGAAGAAGCTGGAGGCGGCTGCCGGCGAGGCTGACAGGCGTTATGGCGCGGCCGCGGCAAAGCTGTCGGCGGCGCGGATCAAATCGGCCGAGAAGCTCAACAAGGCCGTCAATGCCGAGCTCGCGCCCCTCAAGCTCGACCGCGCCAGGTTCATGACCCAGGTCGACACCGACGCGGCCGCGCCGGGTCCGCAGGGCATCGACCGGGTCGAGTTCTGGGTTCAGACCAATCCTGGAACGAAGCCGGGACCGCTGATGAAGGTCGCCTCCGGCGGCGAGCTGTCGCGTTTCCTGCTGGCGCTGAAGGTCGTGCTGGCCGATCGAGGCTCGGCACCCACCCTGGTGTTCGACGAGATCGACACCGGCGTCGGCGGCGCGGTGGCGGATGCGATCGGCTCGCGGCTGTCGCGGCTTGCCGGCAAGGTGCAGGTGATGGCGGTGACGCACGCGCCGCAGGTCGCCGCCCGCGCCAGCCAGCACCTGCTGATCTCCAAGGACGCACTCGACAAGGGCAGGCGCGTCGCCACCCGCGTCAACGCGCTCGCCGCCGACCATCGCCGCGAGGAGATCGCGCGCATGCTGGCCGGTGCCGAGATCACCGCGGAGGCGAGGGCGGCCGCGGAACGGCTGCTCAGGGCAGCGAGTTAGCTTCTCATGGCCGCCAAGGCGAAGAAAGCGCTGGTCGACGTCGCCAAGCTGACCAAGCCGCAGGCCAGGGTCGAACTGACCCGGCTCGCGCTGGAGCTCGAAGGCCACGACAAGCGCTACTACCAGGACGACGCGCCCAGCGTCACCGATGCCGAATACGACGCGCTGCGGCAGCGCTACAACGCGATCGAGAAGCGCTTCCCCGAATTCGTCACCTCGGACTCGCCGTCGCAGAAGGTCGGCGCGGCGCCGTCGGGGCGGTTCAAGAAGGTTCGCCATTCCATCCCGATGCTGTCGCTCGACAATGCGTTTGCGGAAGCGGACGTGGTGGATTTCGTCGGCCGCATCGTGCGCTTCCTGAAGCTGCCGGACGACCGGATCGATTTCTCCGCCGAGCCCAAGATCGACGGCCTGTCGATGTCGCTGCGCTACGAGGGCGGCGAGCTCGTTACCGCGGCAACCCGCGGCGACGGCGCCGAGGGCGAGGACGTCACCGCCAATATCCGCACGCTCGAGGACGTGCCGCAGAAGCTGAAGGGCCGCAACGTGCCCGAGATCTGCGAGGTGCGCGGCGAGGTCTACATGACCAAGAAGGCGTTCCTGGCGCTGAACGAGCGGCAGAAGGCCGAAGGCAGCACCATCTTCGCCAATCCGCGCAATTCGGCCGCCGGCTCGCTGCGGCAGAAGGATCCGACGATCACCGCCTCCCGTCCGCTCGGTTTCTTCGCCTATGCCTGGGGCCAGATGAGCGAGCTGCCGGAGGAGACGCAGACCGGCATGATCCACTGGTTCGAGCGCTGCGGCTTCAAGACCAATCCGCTCACCAGGCTGTGCCATTCGGTCGAGCAGCTCATCGCGTTCCACCGCAGGATCGAGGAGCAGCGCGCCGAGCTCGACTACGACATCGACGGCGTCGTCTACAAGGTCGACCGGATCGACTGGCAGGAGCGGCTCGGCTTCGTCTCGCGCACGCCGCGCTGGGCGATAGCACATAAATTCCCGGCCGAGCGCGCCATGACCGTGCTGCGCGACATCGAGATCCAGGTCGGGCGCACCGGCTCGTTCACGCCGGTCGGCAAGCTGGAGCCGGTCGGCGTCGGCGGCGTGATCGTGCAGAACGTCACGCTGCACAACGAGGACTACATCAAGGGCATCGGCAACAAGGGCGAGAGCTTGCGCGAGGGCCGCGACATCAGGATCGGCGACACTGTCGTGGTCCAGCGCGCCGGCGACGTGATCCCTCAGGTCGTCGACGTCGTGATCGACAAGCGGCCGAAGGCTGCCCGCGAATTCCAGTTCCCGAAGAAGTGCCCGTGTCCGCTGCACACCGACGTGGTGCGCGAGGAGACCGCGACCGGCGAGGAGGGCTCGCGGCTGCGTTGCAGCGGCGAGTTCGCCTGTCCGTTCCAGAAGATCGAGCATCTGAAGCTGTTCGTGTCCCGCCGCGCCTTCGACATCGACGGCCTCGGCGAGAAGCAGCTGCAATATTTCTTCGACGAAGGCTGGGTGAAGGAGCCTGGCGACATCTTCACGCTGCCGAAGCGCAACGCCAGGCTGAAGCTGGAGCAGATCGAAGGCTACGGCGAGACCTCGGTGCGCAACCTGTTCGCCGCGATCGAGGAGCGCCGCAGGATCTCGCTGGAGCGCTTCATCTACGCGCTCGGGATGCGCCATGTCGGCGAGACCACCGCGCTGGCGCTGGCCCGCGGCTACGGATCCTGGGACGCGTTCCACGACGCCTGTCTCAAGGTCGCCAGGGGTGACGAGGAGGCGATCGCCGAGATGGATGCGCTCGACCAGATCGGCGACACGGTGATCAAGAGCATCGCCGACTATTTCGGCGAAAAGCACAATCGTGGCATCGTCGAGCGGCTGACCGGAGAGCTGGCGGAGATCATCGACGCCGAGAAGCCGAAGAGCAATTCGGCGGTCGCGGGAAAGACCGTGGTGTTCACAGGCTCGCTCGAAAAGATGACTCGCGACGAAGCCAAGGCGACCGCCGAGCGGCTGGGCGCCAAGGCCGCGGGCTCAGTGTCGAAGAAGACGGACTACGTGGTCGCAGGTCCCGGCGCCGGCTCGAAGCTCGCCGAAGCGCAGAAGCATGGCGTGACTGTACTGACCGAAGACGAGTGGCTGAAGCTGATCGGGGAGTAGGGGCGCAGTTGCACCTCACATGATCCCCGCCTCGTCCTCCTCCGCCTGCTCGATCAGTTCCTCGCTGACCACGACATTCCGTCGCGGCACGATGAAGATCATCGAGCAGGCGCAGGCGACGGAGATCGCGAACAGCGCGGAGGTCAGCGGCAGCGTGCTGGCGGAGTGGCCGCCGAGATAGGCGCCGAATTGCGAGATCAGCGCGCCGATGCCCTGTTGCAGGAAGCCCATCGCACCCGATGCAGTACCGGCGGCCTCGGGGCGGATGCTGATGGCGCCGGCGGCCGAATTGGCCATCACGAAGGCGTTGCCGACCATCACGATCATCTGGGTGCCGAACAGCCAGAGCGGCGCCTGGTTCAGGCCGGCAAAGCTCCAGGTCAGGTTCAGGAAGCTGCCGCCGAGCTGGAGCGCGAGCCCGAACCAGATCAGTCTCTCCAGCGAATGACGGGGCGCGAAGCGCACGCACAGGAGATTGCCGACGAGATAGGCAAAGCCCGTGCTCGCGAACCACGCGCCATATTCGGCGCTGCTGCGGCCCATCTGCGTCACCACGATGTAGGGGCCGCCGCCGGCGAAGGCGAAGATGATCTGCGAGGCCAGCACCTGGCACAGCATGTAGCCGACGAAGGCGCGACTTTGCATCAGCTTGCCGAGATCGCCGCGGAAGCTCGGGCTGTCGGCGCGATCGCGCCGGGTCTCGGGCAGCGCCACCGCGATGAAGATCGCGATCGAAAGGGACGCGGCGGTGATCAAATACAGGATCGCGCGCCAGCCGAACGCGGTCTCCAGCAGACCGCCGGTCAACGGGCTCACCATCTGCGCGATCATCAGCGCGGCGACGACGAGGCTGATCATGGCGCCGACCCGCTCGCGCGGATAGAGATCGCGGATGATGGCGCGGCTGATCACCATGCCGCTGGCGCCGCCGAGCGCCTGGAAGAACCGCGCGGCGATCAGTTGCGGCAGGGTTTCGGCGAACACTGAGCCGACGCCGGCGATCACCATCAGGCCGAGCCCGGCGAGCAAGACCGGGCGCCGTCCGAACTTGTCCGACAGCGGTCCCATGATGAGCTGCGACAGCGCGATGCCGACCATGTACAGCGACACCGTCATCTGCGCGACGGAGATGTCGCGGCCGAACGTGGTCGCAAGCACCGGCAGTGCCGGCACCAGCATGTAGAGCGAGATCGGCGCCACGCCCGTCATCAGGACGAGCATCAGCAGCACGACCCGCGATGTCGCGATGCTGTCTTTGGCCGCGCCGGGCGGCTTGCCCATCACGCCGTGCATTCAGGTCCGTTTCCGTTGTGTGAATCGGACTGTAGCTATCTCATTTGCGCGGAATACGGGTGTTTCAGCATGCGCCCATGCCGATTCCGGGAGGCGCGGAGGATATTTCGCCTCGCGCAACAAAAAAGTGTGTCGTCCCGGCCTCGCCGGGACGACGTCGAGTTTGTGGCGCTTGCGCGCGCTACTTCAATGTCGCCGTCGCCTCATCAAGCCACAGCTTCGTCGCGTTGTCGTCGAGATGCGGGCGCACCACCGCGGCGACGCGGGCGTGGTAGTCGTTGAGCCATGCCAGCTCTCCAGCACCCAGCATGCCGACATCGATCAGGCGGCGATCGATCGGCGCCAGCGTCAGCGTCTCGAATGCGTTGACCGGCTTCTCGGCGCCGACAATGTCGGTGCCGATCACGAGCTCGAGGTTCTCGATCCGGATGCCGTAGGCGTCGGTCTTGTAGTAGCCGGGCTCGTTGGACAGGATCATGCCGCGCTTCAGCGGCGTGGTGCCGAGCTTCGAGATCCGCGCCGGCCCTTCATGCACCGACAGGTAGCTGCCGACGCCGTGGCCGGTGCCGTGCTCGAAATCGAGCCCGGCCTGCCAGAGATATTGCCGCGCCAGCGTGTCGAGCTGCGCGCCGGTGGTGCCGTCGGGGAAGATCGCCCGCGCGATCGCGACATGGCCGCGCAGCACGCGGGTGAAGCGGTCGCGCATCTCGTCGGTCGGCTGCCCGATCGCGATGGTGCGGGTGACGTCGGTGGTGCCGTCCTCATATTGCGCGCCGGAATCGATCAGCAGGAGGTCGCCGGGGTCGATCCGGCGGTTGCTCTTGCGGGTGACGCGGTAATGCACGATGGCGCCGTTCGGACCGGTGCCGGCAATGGTCGGGAACGAGACGTCCTTCAGCGCGCCGGTCTGGCGGCGGAACGTCTCCAGCGCCTCGACCGTATCGATCTCGGTTAGCCCGCCCGACGTAGCCTCGCGATCGATCCAGGCGAGGAAGCGCGTCAGCGCCACCGCGTCGCGCTGATGTGCCGTGCGCGTGCCCTCGATCTCCGTGAGGTTCTTCACCGCCTTCAGGAGGCTGACGGGATCGTTGCCGCGCACCGGCTTGCCGCCGGCGCCTGAAATCAGGCGGCTCAACGCATCGGCTGCGGTCGCGTTGTCGAGCGCAATCGATGCACCCCGCTTCGCGAGCTCGGTGAGCTTCGACGTCAATGCGGCCGGCGCCTCGACGGCGGCCGATTGCTCGAGATGGTCACGGGCCGAATTGGAGAGCTTGCGCTGATCGATGAAGACAAGCGGTCGTCCTTCCTTCGGCACCAGCGCGTAGGACAGCGGTAGCGGCGTATGCGAGACGTCGGCACCGCGGATGTTGAAGGTCCAGGCCACGGCGTGGCTGTCGGACAGCACCAGCGCGTCGACGCCGAGCTTGTTGATCTCGAGCCGGATCCGCTTGAGCTTTTCGGCCTCGATCTCGCCCGAGAACTGCGCGCCATGGATCGTGACCCGGCCGAGCGGCGGCGCCGGCCGTTCGGTCCAGATCGTGTCGACCGGATTGGAATCGACCGCGACCAGCTCCGCGCCGGCCTTGGCGCAGGCGGCGGCCAGCCGTTCGGCTGCCGCTGACGTGTGCAGCCAGGGGTCAAATCCGAGGCGGTCGCCGGCCGCCAGATGCCGCGTCAGCCAGTGCTCCGGCGGCGGATCGACCAGCGGCTCGATCTCCCAGGCCTTGCGGTCCACCTGCTTGCCGGCCTGCAGGGTGTAGCGGCCGTCGACGAAGAGCGCGGCTTCCTTGCTCAGCACGATCGCCAGCCCCGCCGATCCGGTGAAGCCGGTCAGCCAGGCCAGCCGCTCCTCGGACGCGGCGACATATTCATTCTGCTGCTGATCGGCGCGCGGAACGACGAAGCCCGTCAGCTTGCGCCGAGCGAGCTCCTCGCGCAGCGCGCCCAGGCGCGCGGTCAGCGCCACGCCGCCTTCGGGTTCTTCGAATGTCTGGAAGTGGGCTTCGAACATTGCCTTCGCACTCTCTTTCGCTCTGATCCGATCCGGCGGCAGGTCCGCGACCCGCCCAGCATGGCCACAATTTTGGCATAACTTGTGCTTGAATCGCTGTCACAACATTAGAAAAGCCGGAACGGTTTCCAGGGCAAGCCGTTTTGTCGGAATATCGGGAGTGTCCAGGAGTGTCTCAACTCAACGGCGAGGAGATGCACCATGCCTGTTTTCACCTTTGAGAAGATTTCGCCGCCGGTTTCCCGCGGCCCGATCGACCCCATTGAGCAGAAGCAGCGTGGTGTCATCGTCCAGATCCTGGAGCGCCTGGTCGAAGCGCGCGGCAAACGAATGCTGAAGCAGGGCAAGGTCGTGCAGGACAAGGTCGTGATCGTCAGTCGCGATCCTCCTGCGCCCAGGTAACTATCAGGCAGTTATCAACTAGCTATCCAGCCATTACGGCTCGAGGTCCGACGCCTTTGCCACCGTGGCATTGACGACCCTGGTGCCTTCCAGCTCCCGCACGATGCGCTCGTCGGGACCGACAATTCCGAGATCGAACTCGCGCTCCGGCGTCACCAGCGTCATCCGCTGGCCGACGATCACGACGACGGTCATGTCGAGCGGCTCGCCGGAAACCGCCCATTCATGGATCTCGCTGCGGTAGGGCTGCCTGCGCCAGGCATCGGGAAAGCCGGGGTCGCATCGAACCTCCAGACCGTCCTCCGACGTGGTCAGCACGAGCCTGGATTTCGCCGGCTTCCAGTGCTCCTCCAGCAGCTCATTGACGAGCCAGACGCAGCTGAAGGACCGGCACTCCGCCGGCCGGTCGGCGTAGATGCGGCAGCCGTGCCCGGGCTTGCAATGCGGGCACCACGCATTCGCGGGTTTTGCCAGTTCCTCGATGGCCATGACCTTGCAGCAGAGCGTGCAGTCGCCGCACGCCCTGCTCGAGATCGTCATTTCGCGGCGCGCAGCAACAGGCTGCTCCAGCCTTCGATCCTGAGATGGCGCAGCGGCACCAGCCCGCGGGCGCGATAGGCGGCAATCACCGCCGGCGCCTGGTGGGTCAGCAGGCCCGAGAGGATCACCTGCGCCCTCGAGGCGAGGTGCAGGGCCATCGGCCCGGCGAGCTGCCGCAGCGGGTTGGCGAGGATGTTGGCAAGCACGAGGTCGAACGGCCCGTCCGCGGCAAATTGCGGGGCGGCAAAGCCCGTGGCGCGGATCACGTCCACCAGATGCCCCGTTTCGTTCAGCTGCGCATTCTCCTCGGCGACCCTCACCGACGGTGGATCGATGTCGCTCGCCAGCACCCGGCCATGCAGTGCCTTGGCGGCGGCGATCGCCAGCACGCCGGTCCCGGTGCCGAGATCGAGCACGCGGCGCGGCTGATAGGCCTTCAGCACATGGTCGAGCAGCAGCAGGCAGCCGCGGGTGGTGCCGTGATGGCCGGTGCCGAAGGCAAGCGCCGCCTCGATCTCGATGCCGAGCTTGTTGGGCGGTATCCGTGTCCGGTCATGCTGGCCGTGGACGATGAAGCGGCCGGCCGGGACCGGGACGAGGTCCTCCAGGCTGGCCTTGACCCAATCCTTCGCCTCCACGGTGTCATAGACGATAGTCGATGCGACATCTGGTCCGGCCGCGTGGCCGACCAGTTCGCGAAGCAGGGTTTGGTCCGGCGCCTCGGCAAAATGGACTGTGACGTCCCAGCGGAGATCGGGCCGTTCGAACGCTGCAAACGCCGCCTGTTCCTCGAAATACAGCTCGGAAAGCGCGTCGACGACGCGTTTTGCAGTTGTTTCGTCCGCCAGCGTGACGCTGGCGCGATGGGTGGGGGGTGTCATCGGAATACCGGTAATGCGAATTTTGCCTAAATTTCAACTTTGATTTCGTTCGATTGTCGCGCGAATTGACATGCTATTCGTTCAAACAACCTTAGATTTTGCCCGCAATAGTACGGTTCCGGAACCGGAACTGAACCGGTCCGATAAGACCAGCAAGGGCAGGACTAGCATGAGAACCTTTATCGTTAGATTTTTGCGGGATGAATCCGGTGCGACCGCCATCGAATACGGCCTGATCGCGACCGGCATCGCCATCGCCATCATCGCCGCCGTGAACGGCGTCGGCACGGCATTGAGCGGAACTTTCAGCACGATCAGCACCTCGCTGAAGTAGTCAACGCCGGATGGCGTTCTCAGCACACCGGGCGACCTCGTCGCCCGGTGTTTTCTTTTTGCCGCGCGAGTCTGCTTCAGCCAACAGTTGAGCTCGATTTGCATGTCCTTGATGTCGATTTTGTCTGAATTTCAACTCTGATTTCGCTCGATTATCGCGCGAATTGGCGCCGGCCGGTTCATGCAACCTTAGATGATTTCCGTATCAATACTGATACCGGTGCGGGGCATGTCCCGTCCCGGGCGAAACCAGGCAGGGAAAGGCGCTTCCATGAAGACGCTTCTCGATCGGTTTTTGAAGAACGAAGCTGGCATCGTCGAGCTGGCCACTGCCATTGAGTATGGTCTGATCGGAGCGCTCATCGCCCTTGCGGTCATGGTGGGCGCGACGCAACTCGGTACTGCCTTGAACTCAAAATTCGCGAGCGTCGCTAGCACTGTGAACGGCAGGACGGCCTCGACCGTCGCCACGCTGAATTCGCCTGCAACACCAGCTCAGCGCTAGCTCACTGAAGTCGTCGAACGACGGACGCCGCTCTCGGCGCATCGGGCAAGCCTGTCGCGCCGGTCTGGTGGGCCGATGTCTCCGGGAAAGCGATCGGATATCCACAGAATGTCCGTGGGGCGGTCAACAGGGCATCAGAGGCGTTGCGGCGGGTTTGCGGGGGCGTGGTCCACAGGCCTGTCCAACGACATCTCCACCGCTCGTCCCGCTCGGACGCAGGATGTTGTCCGCTGTCGATCCACTGCTTCTCCACAGGCTTTCCACCGCCTGCCGGAACGCTCCTGCGCGGCGCCTACGCGAAGAACGCGCGGTGATCCGCCAGGACCGCCCGCGCGGCGTTGTGGCCCGGGGCACCGGTGACGCCGCCGCCGGGATGGGCGCCGGAGCCGCAGTGATAGAGGCCCTTCAGGGGGCCGCGGTAATCGGCATGGCCGAGCATCGGACGCGCCGAGAACAGCTGGTTCAGCGTCAGCGCGCCGTGGAAGATATCGCCACCGAGCAGGCCGAACTGCCGCTCCAAATCGAGCGGGGACAGGATCTGCCGGCCGACCACGCTGGCCGCGAAGCCGGGAGCATGGCGTTCGACGGTCGCGATCATGAGGTCGGCGACCTCCTCGCGATGGTCATCCCATGATCTGCCGCCGGGCAGTTGCGGCGCGACGTGCTGGCAGAACAGGCTCGCGACATGTTGCCCCGGCGGGCTCAGGCTGTCGTCGAGGGTCGAGGGGATCAAGAGTTCGACGACCGGCGCACGGCTCCAGCCGAATTCGCGCGCATCCTGCCAGGCGCGGTCCATGTAGCCGAGGCTTGGTGCAATGATGATGCCCGCGGTGAGATGGTCGCCGGGGCCGGGCAGGGCGGTGAACGAGGGCAGCGCGCCGAGCGCGACGTTCATCCGGAACGTGCCGGAGCCGTTGCGCCAGTGCCCGATCCGGGTCAGGAAATCGGGCGCCAGTGCGCCCGCCGGCACCAGCTGCGTGTAGAGCAGCTTCGGATTGACATTCGAGACGATGTATTTCGCGCGGATGGTCTCGCCATTGTCGAGGATCACGCCGCATGCGCGATCCTTCTCGACGATGACCTCGCGGACGCCCGCGTCGGTCTCGATCTCGACGCCATGGCCGCGCGCGGCCTGCGCCATCGCCTGGGTGATCGCGCCCATGCCGCCGATGGCGTGGCCCCAGACGCCCTTCCTGCCGTTCACCTCGCCGAAGGCGTGGTGCAGCATCACATAGGCCGAGCCGGCCGCGTAGGGGCTTGCATAATTGCCGACGATGGCGTCGAAGCCGAACAGCGCCTTGACGAGGTCGCTCTCGAATCGCTCATCGAGCATCTCGCCGGCCGAGCGCGTGAACAGGTCGAGCAGGCTGCGCTGCTGCTCGAGCGACAGCCGGCGCAGGATGTTGGCGGAGCCGAGCGCATTGACCGCTTCGCCGACCGCACCGATGCCGAAGCCCTCGACGATGTTCGGCGGCGCGCGCAGCACGAATTGCCGCAGCACATCGGCGATCGCCTCGAGCTCCTGCGAGAACGTCTCGATGGCAGCGGCGTCGCGCCCGCTCAATCGTGCGACCGACTCCCGGGTCCGGCCCTCGCCGGTGAGCAGGTAGCTGCCATCAGGCGCCGGGAGAAAATTCTGGGCCCGGCGCTCGACGATTCTCAGACCGTGCCCGGCAAGTTTCAGATCAGCAATGATCTGCGGGTTGAGCAGGCTCACCGTGTAGGACGCGACCGAATTGCGGAAGCCCGGCACGAACTCCTCGGTCACCGCGGCGCCGCCGACCACCTTGCGCCGTTCCACGACACGGACCCGCAAGCCCGCCATCGCGAGATAGGCCGCGCAGGTGAGGCCGTTGTGCCCCGCTCCGATGATGACGACCTCAGCTTCGTTCATGTCCGCTTCAGGAAGGAGGAATGACAAGCGAGCTTTCGCGCCGCAGGCGGCCCTTCGTCAAGTCCGCGTGAGTGCGGTTTCTTGCCCGTGATGTTGCCATATGCTCAATTCAGCCTGCCGGCACGGTGCCGCCGGACCTGCCGCTTCCGGCGTGCGCCGGGTTCACGCCGGAGCCTTCATGTCGTCTGTGCCGTCCGCTTCGCGAAACCGGCTGGTGCTGGTTGTCTACACCGCTGCGATCTTCGTCAGCGCGCTGCTGCTGTTCTCGGTGCAGCCGCTGTTCACCAGGATGGTGCTGCCGCGGCTCGGCGGCTCGCCCGCGGTGTGGTCGGTGGCGATGGTGTTCTTCCAGTCGCTGCTGCTCGGCGGCTACGCCTATGCGCATCTGCTGATGAAGCTGAACAGCCGCGTCATCCCGGTCGTGGTGCATCTGGCTCTGCTCGTCATGGCGCTGCTGACCCTGCCGCTGGCGATCAGGAGCGGCTGGGGCGAGCCGCCGAACTCGGGCTATGCGGTCTGGCTGCTCGGCCTGTTCGCGGTCTCGATCGGGCTGCCGTTCTTCGCGCTCGCCGCCAACAATCCGCTGTTGCAGGCCTGGTTCGTGCGCACCGGTCATCCCGGCGGGCCCGACCCGTATTTCCTCTATGCATCCTCGAACATCGGCAGCTTCCTGGCGCTGCTGTCCTACCCGGTGCTGCTGGAGCCGATGTTCACGCTGCGCAGCCAGAACCTGATCTGGACCGGCGGCTACGGCCTCCTGATCGTGCTGATCGCGGGTTGCGGCGCGCTGCTGCTGCGCTCGCCGGCCGGTGCCGCTGCGCTCGACATGCGGGCTGACGAAACGAGCGCTCCGGCGCCGTCCTGGGTCCTGCGCGCGCGCTGGATCTTCCTCGCCGCGGTGCCATCGGGCCTGCTGATCGCGGTCACGGCGCATATCTCGACCGACGTCGCTGCAGCGCCCTTGCTCTGGGTGCTGCCGCTGTCGCTGTATCTCCTGACCTGGGTGCTGGTGTTCCAGTCGCGCCCGCTGCTGCCGCACCGATGGATGCTGCTGGCCCAGCCGCTGGCGATATCAGGCGTCATCATCCTGCTTGCGGTCGGCGGCGAGCAGAACCTGCTGCTGACGCTGGGCGGCCACCAGCTCTGCTTCTTCGTGATCGCGATGGCCTGTCACGGCGAATTGGCGCGCACGCGCCCCGCGGCGGAATATCTCACCGGCTTCTACGTCGCGCTGTCGTTCGGCGGCATGCTCGGCGGCCTGTTCGCGGGGCTGATCGCGCCGTTCGCCTTCTCGTGGGTCGCCGAATATCCGATCCTGCTGGCGCTGGCCGCGCTGTGCCGGCCGCCCGGCGGCGCCGAGCGCCTGCCGCGCTGGAACACGTGGTACTGGCGGTTCTTCTTAGTGCTGGCGGCGGCGCTGATCGCGCCATCCTATTCCGCCGGACCGATCTTCAACTGGCTCGACGACCGGCGGGTCTGGGTGATCGGCGCGGTCGGCGTGCTGTCGGCGCTGCTGGCGCTGACGCTCAACGCCAGCCGCTGGAAGATCTTCGCCACGGTCGCGGTCGCGCTGGCGCTGCTGCGCTTCTATCCCGCCGACGAGGGCCGCGTCGACACCGTGCGCAGCTTCTTCGGCGTGCACAAGATCGTGGTGACCCCGAACGGCCAGTATCACGTGCTGATGCACGGCACCACGATCCACGGCGCCGAGAAGTTCAGGAACGACGACGGCACGCCGGTCACCGGGCGGCCGGAGCCGATCAGCTACTATCACAAGGACGGCGGCATCGGGCAGGCGATATCGGCGATCCGCGAGCGCAAGGGCGCGCCGCTGAAGGTCGCGGTGATCGGCCTCGGCTCGGGCACACTGACTTGCGCGTCGGAGCCGGGCGAGGACTGGAGGTTTTTCGAGATCGACCAGAGCATGGTCGATACCGCGCGCGACCCGAAATACTTCACCTACATCCAGAGCTGCGAGCCCAACCTGAAGCCCGTGATCGGCGATGCGCGGCTGACCTTCGCGAAGGAACCCGACGGCGTCTACGATCTCATCATCATCGATGCCTATTCGTCGGATGCGATCCCGATCCACCTCGCGACCGAGGAGGCGATGGCGATCTACAAGCAGAAGCTGGCCCCGCAGGGAGCGGTCGTGATGCACGTCTCCAACCGGCATCTCGAGCTCGCCAGCGTCGTGGTCGGCATTGCCGATGCCAACGACATGAAGAGCTGGGTCTACAGCGAGGATTCAGGCCGCGACAACGAGTACATCTTCGCGACCTCGGTCGTGGTGTCCGCGCGCGAGGAGGCCGACGTCGGCAAGCTGGCCTCGTCCGACGTCTGGGCCGAGACCGAAGCCGACGAGAAGCAGCGGGTCTGGACCGACGATTATTCGAACGTGCTGGGCGCGGTCTACCGGCGTCTGCGCGACGGCGAGCAGTAACGCGAATCCGGAGTACCGCTCCGACTTCATCGGAACGGAAATCGCTCTAGACCTACCGAGGCGACAATCGTCGCTGGCGCGATAATCACGCCGGCATGGAATTTCTCCTCGTGCGTTACGGGATGTATCCTCGGCTTGTAATCGGAGCTTCGTTCGAACGGTCGCGCAGGCTTTGGAGGAACGTAGGGACGATATCGATCAGTCATTTAATCACCTTGGTTAAATCCACGAGCATTCCCTGCCCGCATTTATAAAGGGCGGCGTCGCCCTGTCCGTAGACGCACCCTGGTTGATTTTCGTCGTCCCACGTCAGGATAGACCACTTTCCGGAAGGGGACACCGCGATATGAAACGGCCAAAGACCGGTCCTTGTCGAGAACACCTGACGTACGAGAAGTCTGGAATTGGCGCTTCTGATCTCGGCAGCGTATTCCTTCGAGATGAGGATCGAGTCGTCTTCCCGCACTGGAGGCCTGCCCAATGGGATTACGGTGCCCACAGTTCCTCGCCCACCGAATGAGACGGACTCAATTCGCGTGCGTGCGAGGCACCTCTTTCCAGCGACGCTACACTTCAGAATGAATCCCGGAGGCTGTTCCTGTTCCATAAAGAGTGTCAGCGCTCGTTGATCCTTTTCGAACCATCCGTCCTTGACCCATCCATTGCCTCGTTTCGTCATGGAGGCGATCGTCACGCCGTCGCGGTCCAGAATATCGACGGACGTCGGATAGACCACGGCAATCTCCGAGCCATCCTCGCTCCATTTGATCCAATCAGGCCGTTCCGTCTTGCCTGCTGTGCTCTTATCTCTGACCAGAATGACCTTGAGCTGAGGCGCCTGCGGCTTTAGTTCCAACGGAGTGGAGCTTGCGACGCTCTTGAAATCCGGCGAGAACGCTACGTTACCAAAAGTCTTCTCGTCATACGACGCAATCCACTGACTGTCGCCGCTTGCGATATCGACCATGAACACATGCGGTATGCTGATGTTGATCAGTTGCCGTCCGTCGCGGCTGCACTGCCACGCGTGACCGGGCGAAACGGCTACTGCCGCGACCTTGGTACCGGCCTCATAGGCATTCAACTGTCCGTTTTCGTCGAGAATGTATCGGCCGTTCTGGCCGCACCAGCCCTCGAAGCGCGCCGTCGGCAATGCGGTATGAGGCAGCGATTCAAACGTCGGAACGAGCGCGGGGGGCGGCGTCTGACGGCCCCCTTGCGCATTCGCAGGATCGGCTGAAGCCGGCGACACAAGCAATGTTACACAAGCGACGAGATGCGCCGCGCGCAGCGCTCGAGGAAACGAACCGAACATCGGGGCAGTCCCACAACGAAACAACGAGAAAAGCAGTCTGGAACAAAACGGGAACAAATTCAAGTCCTCTTCCGGAGATTGCATCGTGCTCCGATCGCAAAGTGTGTTCGGCTTGCCCTTGTTTTCGATCGTGACACTTGCGCGCCGCAAGGGAGAGCGTCACGAAAAAGCCCGCGGCGAATTTCGGGCGCGGGCTTGAGACTTGCGACGATCAGGCTGCGCCGGTCGTTGCCGGCTATTTCTTCCCGGCCTCGGTCGCGTTGGCCGCGTTCGGTGCCGCCGCGGCCAGCAGCGGGACCGGCGAAGGCGGCGGCCCGTCGTTCTCGTCGAGGAATTGCTGCACCTTGGCCTCGATCGACGACTTGACGTTGTCAGGCCCGCGATCGCTGAGCTCGTTGTGCTGAAACTCGGTCCTGACAACCTTGATGCCGGCCTTGGCGCAGATCTCGTCGTCGGGAACGACACCCGGGTCCGCCTTGAACACCGGATCCCTGGAGCGGAACGAAAGGATCTTGATCTTGCCGTCGGTGATGAAGGGAACGCGCAGGTTGTCCAGCGTGACGACCTTCTTCACCATATCCGGGTGCTGCCTGGCGAAATACATCGAGATGTCGCCGCCGTTGGAATGTCCGATCAGCGTCAGGTGGCGATAGTCCGCGTTCGGGTAGATCTTCTTGAGCTCCTCGATCGCGTACATGATGTTGAAGTCGCCGCGATTGTACTGCATGCGCCGGCCGACATATTCCTCGCCGACCCTGGTCACCATCGGCGCATCGGTGTCGAGGTCGTGCTGAACGCTGATCACGAGGTAGCCGCGTGAGGCGAACAGGTTGGTCAGGAACGAGTACTCGGTGTTCTTGACGGTGTTGCCGTGGCTCAGGATCGCAACCGGGAGCTCGACCATTTCGGCCATCGCCTGCATTTCGCGGTCGCGACGGACCGCGACGTCGACCGTGACGTTGCGGTCTTCACGCAGCACGTCATGGAACGTCATCATGGTGTGGCGGATGGCCCATCTGTCCGTCGTGTAGTAGGCAGCCAGCGCCACAGCGCATAGGCAAAGGACGACGATGCCGCGTTTCATGGTATTCCCCGATCCTGCGTAACCTGAGGCGCTCCGGCTCCGACGTCGTCAGGCACTCCGCGGTCCATGGCCTCCGGAGGCCGCGCGCGCTATTGCTGCCGGATATCGGGCTATTCTTACAATCACATGACGGGGCGGCGACAGGCCCCGGCAAGCCTCGCGGGTGTGGTGCGGCGAGGGGTCACAAGCAGGTGAACCGGCCGCAAGAGCGGTGATAGTAGCGCGACCGAGATGCGACACAACACGACGCCGGGAGGGGCGATGCAATGCCGGGATGGCGGATCCTCATCGCGATGGTGGCAGCAATGACATCAGGATATTCAGCCGCGGCACAGCAGGCGCTGTCCGGCGCCAGCCTCTACCGGGACGTGGCCCGCTACGCCTCGTTCGGTCTGCATCGTTTTGGCTCGCCCGGCGACCGCGCCACGACGGACTGGATCGCCGGCGAATTGCAGGCTGCGGGCTTCCGCGTCGAATTCCAGCCGGTCGTGCTGGGCAAGCAATATGTGGTGGAGCACGCGACTGCCGAGGCCGGTGGCGTAACGGTCGAGGCCACTCCGTTCTGGTGGCCGCCGGACGGCAAGGCGAGCTTCCGGCTCACCGCGCCGCTGGTGCGCGACGGCGACGCCGCCGGCAAGGTGCTCCTGCTCGAGTTGCCGTTCGACCGTGACGCCTATCTCGGCTCCACCCATCGCGCGGCGATCGCACAGGCGGCCGCGCGGGGCCGGCCGCGATCCTGCTCACGATCGGCAATCCCGCGGATGACCGCTTCGCCTATAACGTGACGCAGGAGGACAAGCCCTGGCCGGTGCCCGTTATCGTCGTCGCCGGCAAGGACAGGACGGCGTTCGCGCGGGCCGTTGCGTCCGGCGCCGATATCACGCTCGACGTCACCGGACACTATGAGGCCAATGTTACCGGCCGCAACGTGGTGGCCCGGCTCGGCGATGCCAGTGGCCCGGCGATCGTGGTCTCGACACCGCTGACGGGCTGGTACGGCTGCGTCTGCGAGCGCGGGCCGGGCATTGCCAATTTCCTGGCGCTGGCCCGCACGGTTGCCGCGGAGAAGTGGGCGGGCAACTTCATCTTCGTTGCCACCGTCGGCCACGAGATCGGTCATGGCGGGATGGAGTTGTTCCTCAGGCATGGCGCGCCGCCGCCAGGGGACACCCTGGCCTGGGTGCATTTCGGCTCATCGAACGCGTGCTACGCCTTTGCCGGCGACAGCAGGACCGTTCGCCCGGACGGTGAGCGCGCCCTGGTCCTGAGCCCGTCGGCGGTGACGCTGGCTGGCGAGACGCTGACCGGGATCGACGCCAGGCGGATGGTGGCGGAGCAGCAGGCGATCGGGGAATTGCGCGACGTCCATGCGGCGGGCTACCCGAATTTCCTCGGGCTCGCCGGCCGCCATCGCAGCTTTCATACGCCGGCCGATGATCTCGCCGAGACCGGTCCCGATATCCTCGAACCGGTCGCGAGCGCCTTCGTCGACGCTGTCAGGAAGATATCCGAACGCGGCGAACGCGCCTTCAGATGACGTTGATGCCCGGGTGGCTCAATCCTGATAATAGCCGCCCTGATAGTAGCTGCGCTGCTGCTGATAGGCGGGCCGCGGCTGGTAGTAGCCCTGCGGCGCCGGCGCGTAGCCCTGGTTGCCGTAGTACTGCTGCTGGCCGTAATAGCCCTGCTGACCGTAACCCTGTGCATCGTACCGGCGGCCGGACGGTGGCGCGGGGTAGCGCTGATCGGTCGAGCTGCCGTCGGCCGGATAGATGTAGCCATCGTCGGCGCGCGGCTGCGCCGGATAGGTGCGCGGCTGCGGCGTCAGCACCATCGGGTCGCCGACGGCGCTGTACTGCTGCTGCTGGTCATAGCCCTGCGGTGCGCGGGCGACGGCGGCGCCGCCGCGCGGACGCGGATTGCGCGCCAGTGCGACCTGCGCCGAGCCGGTCAGCGTCACCGTGGTGTTGAGCACGCCTTCCTTCTCGACCAGCGCATAGAGCGTCGAGGCGTTGTCGCGCGACAGCCGGACGCAGCCATGCGATGCCGGCGTGCCGAGGCGGCTGACCGAGTCGGTGCCGTGAATGGCGTGCCCGATCTTGGTGAAGAAGATCGAATGCGGCATCGGCGCGTCGTCGAATTCCTTGGAGAAGTGATCCTCTTCCATCCGGAAAGCGCGGAAGGTGCCGTTCGGGGTTTCGCGCGACGGGATGCCGGTCGAGACCGGCCAGTGATAGCGCGCGACACCGTCGACCGCGACGGTCATCTGCTGGTTGTCCTTGTCGATGGTGATATCGACCTTGGCCTGCGCGGCACCGGCTGTGAAAAGCATCACGGATGTGAAAGCAATGAGGAACGAACGCATCTTACCTTTGGCCTCCCGGCCTGATCGCGGTGCCCCGGCTCTCCTTCCCCGGCAATCAATATGCCCGGAATCCGGCTTTGGTTCCAGAGGCCCGACGAGGCATCGTTAATCCGGCGCGCGGCGCAAACAAGGCCGAAGACGGGCTTGTCTGTCACGGCGTGCTGACTTTTTCGCGAGCGCCGCCACGGCCCTCGCTTCAATTGGCTGACGACCCGCGCCCGCGTCCCCCACATAAGAGTTACACGGCGGCGTGATCGTGCCGGTGTCCGGTCAGGGCAAGTAAAGATACTGCAACAATGTGCGCCCCACGGCTTCCAGGCTTTGCACCGAGCACTTGTCGGGCGTGTCCTCGGTGGTGTTGTAGAACGGCTCGTACTCGAAATCGATCACGACAAAGCTCGGAATCCCAGCGAGCTGAAACGCGGTGTGGTCGTCCTCGATCGAATAGGGCGCAGCTTCCTTCTCGAAGGCGCCGGGTGCGATCTTCATCCCGATGTCCCAGAACTTCTTCACCTCCGCCGGCGCCGAGCGGAGCCCGGACTGCTCGGCTTTCAGGTGCAGATCGCGGTCGCAGACCATGTCGAAGTCGAGCATCTTCTCCGGCCTGGCTTTCGGATAGAATTCGGCAAGGTGCTCGGTGAAGTATGGCGAGCCGATCGAGTGGAAGTTCGGATCGCCGGCGCCCATCGAGATCGGACCCTCCTCGCCGTCGAAGAAGATCATGTCGATCCCGACAGGCGGCGCATCGGTCATTTCCGACAGCACGCGCGCGGTCTCCAGCAGCACAGCCACTCCCGATGCAGAATTGTTGGCGCCGGGCATCGGCGCATCCGGACTTTTGGAATCGCGATAGGCCTTGATGATGCTGTCGTAGTGCGTGGCGACGATCACGCGGCGCGGATTTGCGGGGTTGAAGCGGGCAATGATGTTGGTCATCGCCATGGTGCGGCCCGCCTCCCGCGCGACCCATCGCTGGCTCGTGATGGTGTCGAATTTCGTCTTCTTCAGCTCGGCCGTGATGTAGTCGATCGTCTTCTGGTGCCCGGCCGTCTCCATCGAGCGCGGGGTGAAACGCAACAGGTCAACGATGACGTCGAGCGCGCGCTTGCCGTCCCAGGAGTCTATCTTCACCTCATCGGCATGAAGCGGTCCGGGCTGCAGGAACAGCAGGGCGCTTGCGAGCACGAGGGGAAACCGGAGGCGTTGCAGCATTGTTCAGACCTCGATTGGCCGCCGCGCAGGCGTCATGAGCAGCAACGCGGCGCAGGCCGCAAGCGTCACCGCAAAGACATAGGTGATGTTGCGCGAGCCGATCGACGGAATCAGGACGAATGTCGTCAGCAGGGTGCCGGCGACATTGCCCATGGTGGAGACGCCATACACCAGCCCCGCCACGCGCCCGGCCTCGTTGGCCGATCGGGTCAGCAGGCTGACGGCGATCGGCGAAAAGGTGCCGAGCAACGACAGCGGCACGAGCAACAGGGCGGTCGAAGCCGACAGCGTCGCTGCGGGGCCGTCGCCGATGTGGTCCAGGATTCTCTGCATGACGGCATCGGCGGCTGCGGGCACCAGCGCGAGCCAGCAGGCCGCGATCATGATCGCGGCGCCGATGGCGCGCTGCGACGGCCGGCGGGCGACGATGGCGCTGCCCGAGAAATAGCCGACGGCGAGCGCACAGAGCACCGTCGAGATCAGGCTGGCCCATGTGCCGATGCCGCCGCCGAAATAGGGAAAGAGATAGCGGCTGCCCAGCATCTCGAAGCCCATCAGAACGCCACCGGCAATGAAGGCGATCAGGTAGATGGTCGGCGCGAGCGAGCGGGACGGCGTCAAGGCATCTTCCTGTTGTGCTGCTCGATACTTTTCAACGCATCGACCGGAGCGAAATCGTCGGTCAGCACCTTGGCGTTGGCGTCGATCGCCTGCGTGTTGTTGATGTCGACGCGCTTGCGTTCGGCCAGCATGCTGGCCAGGGAATAGCGCAGGTCGTACGCCTTGTCGCGCTCGCTCGCGACTGTGGCAAGGTCGTCCGCCTTGCGTTCCGCGCCGTCATAGGCGACGGTCACGATATTGTCGTCCGAACCGTCGCTCGTCTTGTAGAACTCGATCTGCGGAAGCACCGCGCCGATCGTCTTGACGGCGGAATCGAACAGCATGGTGTTGGGATCGACATTTTGCGCCACGACGCCGCCCTCGGCGAGGTGGTCCTTGACGATCTGATAGAACTCCCGTGTCATGAGATGGAACGGCACGAACGGTCCGCGATAGGCGTCGATCAGGATGATGTCGTATTTGTCCTTCGACTGCGACAGGAACACGCGGCCGTCGCGGGCCTCGAGGTCGAAGTTCTGCTCGTCCCTGATTCCGAAATATTTTCGCGACAGCGCCAGCACTGCGGGGTCGAGCTCGATCGAGGTCACGCGGGCGTTGGGAAGGGAGCGGTGCAGGTACCATGCGATGCGGCCGCCGCCGGATCCGATCTCGAGGATCGAGTTCACTTTCCCGGCATACATCAGCGCCGCGGTCATGAACTGGGTATAGGGCACCGGCAAGACGCGGTCGTCGCCGGTGTCGAACACGCTCTCGGTGTAGAGCTGCTTGTTGTGCCCGAACGTCATGATGACATACGGCGATCGCTGATACACGTAGATGTTGTTGTAGAGCGACTCCTGCGATTCCAGCAGCGTCTCCTTCTGCTGAGCGGACGCGGCGCCGATGCCGAGAACTGCGCCTGCGAGGGCGCCCAGAAACAATGACCGGATGAACATCAAAACACTGCGTTCCTGAGAAAGGATTGGCGGGCGTCTTCATAGACCATCGCGGCGGGGGCGAACAGGGAAACTCATTTTCAGAGAGTTGCTGCTTACCGTCATCGCCTTCGAACGGCGTTCCAGCCCAAGGGGCGTTGTCCTGGTCGCGGGACCGACGCAACCATTTGGTCGCTGCGGCGTTTCACAATCCCGCCGGCGGCGCCTTCGCGCCGCGCCTCAAGGACCCAAGATGAACAACACCAGGTTTATGACCGCGGCCGCTATCCCAGCCGGCCTTCCCGCGCGGCACGTGTTTGCCGCCGCAGCCCTCGCTCTGGCGCTGCTGGCCGTCCCCCATGCCGGACGGGCCCAAGGCCTTGTCCGCGGCGTCCAGGAAGGAGCCCATGAGGGTGGCCACGAGGGCGGCCGGGTCGCCGGACCGGTCGGCCGGGTGGTCGGCGGTGCCGTGGGCGCCGGCGTCGGCGGTGCCATTGGCACGGTCGAGGGCGCCCTCGGCATTCCCGGTCATCATTGGCACCACCGCTGCCGCGGCTATTACAGCCACGGATATTTTCACTGCTATCGATAACGGCTTGGAGCCGCGTAGCCAGGTTGGAGCCGCGTAGCCAGGATGGTCGCAGCGAAATCCGGGGCCGCTGTCGAAAGGTCATCGAACGCCCGCATTGCGCTGCGCTCCAACCGGGCTAAGGGCTACTTGCTTCCGCAAGTCAGTTCTTCAGGCGGTAGCCGGTGCGGAAGATCCAGGCCACGATCGCCATGCAGGCGACGAGGAAGCACACCGTCATGCCGAGGCTCAAGGCAACGCTGACGTCGGCGATCTCGTAGAAGCTCCAGCGGAAGCCGGAGATCAGATAGACGACGGGATTGAGCAGCGTGAGGGTGCGCCAGCCCGACGGCAGCATGTTCACCGAATAGAAGCTGCCGCCGAGGAAGGTCAGCGGCGTCACCACCAGCATCGGGATCATCTGCAGCTTCTCGAAGCCGTCGGCCCAGATGCCGATGATGAACCCGAACAGGCTGAAGGTGACGGCCGTCAGCACCAGGAAGGTCAGCATCCAGATCGGATGATTGACATGCAGTGGCACGAAAAGCCCGGCGGTGGCCAGGATGATCAGGCCGAGGATGATCGACTTGGTGGCGGCCGCGCCGACATAGCCGATCACGATCTCCAGGTAGGAGATCGGTGCCGACAGGATCTCGTAGATGGTGCCGACGAATTTCGGGAAGTAGATGCCGAACGAGGCGTTGGAGATGCTCTGGGTCAGGACCGACAGCATCACCAGACCCGGCACGATGAAGGTGCCGTAGCTGACGCCCTCGACCTGGGTGATGCGCGAGCCGATCGCCGCACCGAACACCACGAAATAAAGCGAGGTCGACACCACGGGCGACACGATGCTTTGCAGCAGCGTGCGCCAGGTGCGCGCCATTTCGAACAGATAGATGGCCCTGATGGCGCGAAAGTTCATGGCGCCCTCACGAGGCTGACGAAGATGTCTTCGAGTGAGGATTGCCTGGTGTCGAGATCCGAGATGCGGACGCCGGCATTGCGGAGGTCGCTGAGCAGGCTGGTGATCCCCGTGCGTTCACCCTTGGTGTCGTAGTCGTAGGTCACCGCGCGGCCGTCGCTGGAGAGTTCGAGGTTGTAGGCGGCCAGCGCCGGCGGCACGCAGTCGAGCCTGCCCTGCAGTTGCAGCGTGAGCTGCTTCCGGCCGAGCTTCTGCATCAGGGTCGTCTTGTTCTCGATCAGGATGATCTCGCCCTTGTTGATGACGCCGATGCGGTCGGCCATCTCCTCGGCTTCCTCGATGTAATGCGTGGTCAGGATGATGGTGACGCCGGACGCCTGCAGTGCGCGCACCACCTCCCACATGCCCTTGCGCAGCTCGACGTCGACGCCGGCGGTGGGTTCGTCGAGGAACAGGATCTGCGGCTCGTGCGACAGCGCCTTCGCGATCATCACGCGGCGCTTCATGCCGCCTGACAGCGTCACGATCTTGTTGTCCTTCTTGTCCCACAGCGAGAGGTCCTTCAGCACCTTCTCGATATGGGCGGGGTTCTTCGGCTTGCCGAACAGGCCGCGGCTGAAGCTCACGGTGGCCCACACAGACTCGAACGCGTCGGTGTGCAGTTCCTGCGGCACCAGCCCGATCATCGACCGCGCGGCGCGATAGTCGCTGACGATATCGTGGCCGGCGACCGCGATCTTGCCCTGGCTCGGATTTGCGATGCCGCAGATGATGCTGATCAGCGTGGTCTTGCCGGCGCCGTTCGGCCCCAGCAGCGCGAAGATCTCGCCCTTGTTGATCTCCAGATTGATGTTGTTCAGCGCCTTGAAACCGGAGCCGTAGGTTTTCGACAGGTTGGAAACGGAGATGATCGGCGACATGGGGGCGGAGGCGTGGTGGGATGGGGCTGAGGCGCGCTGATTTGCGGCCCGAAAGCGGGCGGAGACGGGGCCTAGCGCAGATAGGGACGCGCGATCCGTTCTGCAATCACCAGGCCGACTAGAAATCTATCCTGCGGTGTGTAAAAGCGCCCGCTTCAGCGCTTCTTCGCGGGCTTCTTGGCGGCGGGCGCTGCCGGTGCCGGATGCGCGGGCGGCGGCTCGGTGTCGGCGACCCTGGAAATGGTCATGATCTGGATCTGGTTGTTGACCGGGGCACCGGGATGGGCGGGATCCAGCAGTTGCTCTTCGCCGAGCCCGATCGACTGCACGCGCTTGGCCGAGATCTTGAAGGTGTTGATGAGGATGTCGCGGATCGCGTCCGCGCGCCGCTGGCTCAGCACCGCGTTGTTCTCGCGCCTGCCGCTCGATTCGATGTGGCCGACGACCAGGAAGTTGTACGGCAACAGCGAGGCATGCGTCAGCGCGTCGGCGATGCGGCCGACGGTCTGGTACGACTCCGGCAGCACGATCGGCGTGTCGACGTCGAACTGGATGTCGAGACTGGCCGTCGGCAGGCTGGTCAGGTTGGGCGCGATCGGCGGCCGCTTCTGCGGCGGCGGCTCGTTCTTCGACCGCGTGCGCGAGCGCTCGAGCACCTGCTGCTTCAGCGCCGGGATATCGATCTCCGCCGGCGTCTCGAAATGGTCGAGCTTGGCGATGATGTCGTCGCGCGTCACCTGCTGCGCGCGGGCCGGCGCGTGCGCCGTCGCCAGCAGCAGCGCAGCGAGCAGGACGCCGTCGCGCAGACCTCGCGTCAGCGGGCGCATCATTGATACCCCGCGTCCGTGATGGCCTGGGCGCAATTCCGGCTCTTGCCCTTGGCGGTGATCAGGCAGGGGACCGACTTGCTGGTCTCCTTGGTGGAGCCGCCGCACACCTTGACGATCTCGAGCCTGCAGGCTCCGGCGACGGTGATGCGCGCCGCGATCCGCTTCTGGATCGCATCGAAGGTCGAGAAATAGGTCGCCTTGCAGTCGGCCGACATCACGTCGCGGTTGCGCGACAGGCATTCCTTGAGGCGGTTGGAGTCGAGATTGACGCCGCGGCAATTGGCGGTGATGTCCGCGCCGCAAGCCTTGGCCAATTGTGCGGCGGCATCGCCAAAGCTCATCGTCTCCGCTGCCGCCAGCGACGGCGCGGTGAGCGCGACGACAAAAAGGAACAGCCCACCCCGGATCATGGAACCATCTCAACCCGTGAATTCAACTGGGGTCAAGGGCTACGAACAGACGAAGTCCGTCACGCCCGCTCCACGAAGCTGTCGACCACCTTCTTCTCGCCCGCCTTCTCGAAGGCGATGGTGAGCTTGTTGCCGTCGATCCTGACGACGTGGCCGTAGCCGAACTTCTGGTGAAACACCCGATCATCCAGCGAGAATTCCGACACCGTGCCGGTGGATTTCGCCACCAGTTCGCCCTCGATCACCATGGGGCCGCGCCTGGCCTGCCCGAAGCCGCCGGAGGTGCCGCTGCGCGAACCTGAAAAAGAGGACTGCCGTTCCTCGAAGCCGCTGCCGCCGCGATTCTGACCGCCGCGGCGATTGGCCTGGGCGCGTTGCCAGCCCGGGGTCGAGTAGCTCGAGCCGAATGATTCGAGGTTGTCGAAACGCGAGGCGCCATAGCCACCGCTGCCGCCCCAGCCGGAACCACCCTTGGATTCCGTGATCTCGACATTGTGCGCCGGCAGTTCGTCGAGGAAGCGCGACGGGATCGTGGTCGACCAGGTGCCATGGATACGACGGTTGGTCGCGAAATAGATCTTTGCCCGGCGGCGGGCGCGGGTCAGCCCGACATGAGCGAGGCGGCGCTCTTCTTCGAGCCCGGCGCGGCCCTGCTCGTCCAGCGTGCGCTGGCTCGGGAACAGGCCTTCCTCCCAGCCCGGCAGAAAGACGTTGTCGAACTCGAGGCCCTTGGCGGAATGCAGCGTCATCAGCGACACCGCCTCGTCGCCGGCGTCGCCGTCGCGGTCCATCACCAGCGAGATGTGCTCGAGAAACCCTTGCAGGTTCTCGAATTCCTCCATCGACCGCACCAGTTCCTTGAGGTTCTCGAGCCGACCAGCGGCATCTGCCGAGCGGTCCTTCTGCCACATCTCGGTGTAGCCGCTCTCGTCGAGCACGATCTCGGCGAGTTCGGTATGCGAGGTCACCTCGGACTGCGCCCGCCAGCGGTCGAACTGCATCACGAGGTCGCGCAGCGAGCCTCGCGCCTTCGGCTTCAGCTCGTCGGTCTCCACCACGGCGCGCGCCGCCTCGAACAGCGGAATGCGGCGCTTGCGGGCGTGGTCGTGCAGCATCTGCACGGTGGCGTCGCCGAGCCCGCGCTTCGGCACGTTGACGATCCGCTCGAAGGCGAGGTCGTCGGCCGGCGAATTGATGGTGCGCAGATAAGCCAGCGCGTCGCGGATCTCGGCGCGTTCATAGAAGCGCGGGCCGCCGATCACGCGGTAGGAAAGGCCGAGCGTGACGAAGCGATCTTCGAACTCGCGCATCTGGAACGAGGCACGCACCAGGATCGCGACGTCGTTGAGGTTCTCGCCTGCGCGCTGCAGCTCCTCGATCTCCTCGCCGATCGCACGCGCTTCCTCTTCCGAGTCCCAGGAGCCGGTGACGGTGACCTTCTCGCCGTCGACATCCTCGGTGCGCAGCGTCTTGCCGAGCCGTCCCTCATTGTGCGCGATCAGATGCGAGGCGGCGGCGAGGATGTGGCCGGTGGAGCGGTAGTTGCGCTCGAGCCGGATCACCTTGGCGCCCGGAAAGTCGTGCTCGAAGCGCAGGATGTTGTCGACCTCGGCGCCGCGCCAGCCGTAGATCGACTGGTCGTCGTCGCCGACGCAGCAGATGTTTCTGGTGGGAGGCTGCGGGCTGCCGTCATTCCGGGGCGCACTGTCAGGTGCTAACCCGGACTCGCGAGATGAGCCCTCTTGATCTCGGGATTCCGGGTTCGCCTCTTCGAGGCGCCCCGGAATGACTGCTGAAAGCGGAAGACCCGGCCGCGACGGCGCCTGCGACAGCAGCCGCAGCCACAGATACTGCGCGACGTTGGTGTCTTGATACTCGTCGACCAGGATGAACTTGAAGCGGTTCTGGTAACTGCGCAGCACATCCGGGTTCTCGCGGAACAGCCGGATATTCTCCAGCAGCAGGTCGCCGAAATCGGCGGCGTTGAGGATCTTCAGCCGCTCCTGATAGGTCGCGTAGATCTTGCCGCCCTTGCCGTTGCCGAACGACGCGGCCTCGCCCGCGGGCACCTGCGACGGCATCAGGCCGCGATTCTTCCAGCCGTCGATCAGGCCGGCCATCATCCGCGCCGGCCAGCGCTTGTCGTCGATGCCCTCGGCCTGCAACAGCTGCTTGAGCAGTCGCACCTGGTCGTCGACATCGAGCACGGTGAAGTTGGATTTGAGCTGCACCAGCTCGGCATGAACGCGCAGGATGCGGCCGCCGATCGAGTGGAAGGTGCCGAGCCAAGGCATGCCCTCGACTGCCTGGCCCAGCATCTGGCCAAGCCGCAGCTTCATCTCGCGGGCCGCCTTGTTGGTGAAGGTCACCGACAGGATTTCCGGCGGCCGCGCGCGGCCCTGGCTCAAAATATGCGCGATGCGCGTGGTCAGCACCCGCGTCTTGCCGGTACCGGCGCCGGCAAGCACCAGCACCGGGCCGTCGAGCGTCTCGACCGCCTCGCGCTGCTCCGGATTGAGGCCGCTGAGATATTGCGGGCCGCCTGCCGCCGCACGCGCCCGCGCGGCGATGCCGCCAGCCACCGGCTGGTGCTCGGGAACGCCGTGAATGGGCTGTTTGCTCGGCTCGGTCATAAGCGAATCGTTTTGGGCCCACGATGGCACCGCGGGACGGTGAAAGGGAGCCTTCTTAGCAGGGATTGCAGGCCATATAGGGCCTCATCGGCCGTTTTGACAGGTTTTATCGAGCCATGCGGGAACGGATTCGCCGGCGGCTTGGCGCCGACCCGGTTCCTGAAGCGAGCGAAAATTTCGCTGTTTTGCGGCCCGGAACCTGCTTTTCGCCGCCGGATTGTCCCAGCAGACACGGCGCTGGCGACAGGCCGCGCAGGGAGTGAAGCGAAAACACAGAGGGTTTCATCATGCTGAGCTGGGTCGTCACGTTCCTGGTCATCGCGCTCATCGCCGGCGTTCTGGGCTTCGGCGGCATCGCCGGCGCATCCATCGAAATCGCCAAGGCGATCTTCTTCATCGCAATCATCCTGTTCCTGGTGTCGGCGGTGATCGGATTGGCGCGCGGCCGCACGCGCGTCTAGCTGGTCGCCTCTTGGTGGCATCGGAATTGGGTTCCCTCCCGCAGCGCAAGCGGGAGAGATGCAGCGAGCCTGCGCTGGAGGATTCACTTCGAGGGCATCGCCACGTTGCGGCCGATGCCGTTGGGCCGTGCTACCGACGCGTAGCTCCCGACGATCGCCTGTGCGCGGGCGCGGATATCAGGCGGAAACGGCGCTACCTTGCGCGCCTGCATGTCGATGTGCAGCGTGAGGTTCTCCGAGGTCGCCGACAGCCAGCCCTCGGTGGCATGGCGCAGCTCCTCGAACGTGTGCAGCCGCTTCTCGTCGGCGCCGAGCAGATAGACCGAGACCTGCACGGGATCGCCGAGATGGATCTCCTGCAAATAGCGGACGTGGCATTCGGCCGTGAAGGTCGAGCAGTGTCGCTCCTTCATGTAGGCCGGGCCGATTCCGATCTGCAGCCACATCTCGTCGATGGCGCGATCGAACATCACATTGTAGTAGGCCATGTTGAGATGGCCGTTGTAATCGATCCATTGCGGGTCGATCTGCATCACCGAGGATTTGAACGGGGCAGGGGGAAGCGGCGTCTCCCTGGCCGATGTCTCTGAGGTCATGATCCATCCCGATTTGCGGCCGTTTCGAGCATGAGCCTTTCCGACGCGCGCGTGCCTGTTTTTCGAGTCTTGCTCTCTTGACCCCTTATACAAGCTTTGTCACGGTCGGCTAAATCCGGGAGGAATTTTGCCGTGGCGACGACGATTTCGAGCAATTTGACGCGACCCGAACCGCAGGCGCTGAAGAGCGCGATCGACGCGCTGGCGGCGCGGTTCGGCAACCGGCTCGTCACCTCGCAGGCGGTGCGCGAGCAGCACGCCCATACCACCACATGGCTGGCGGCCCAGCCGCCGGACGCCGTGGTGATGGCGCAGGAAACTGCCGATATCCAGGACGTGGTGCGGATCTGTGCCAGGCACGGTGTGCCCGTGATCGCGTTCGGCACCGGAACCTCGCTGGAAGGCCAGGTCAACGCGCCGGCCGGCGGCGTCTGCATCGATTTGCGCGACATGAACAAGGTGCTTGAAGTCCATGCCGAGGACCTCGATTGCGTGATCCAGCCCGGCGTGACCCGCAAGGCGCTGAACGAATATCTGCGCGACCAGGGCTTGTTCTTCCCGATCGATCCCGGCGCCGACGCTTCGCTCGGTGGCATGACCTCGACCCGCGCCTCCGGCACCAACGCGGTGCGCTACGGCACCATGCGCGAGAACGTGCTGGCGCTGAAGGTGGTGCGCGGCGACGGCGAGATCATCACCACGGGCACGCGGGCCAAGAAGTCCTCGGCCGGCTACGATCTCACGCATCTGTTCGTCGGCGCGGAGGGAACGCTCGGCATCATCTCCGAGCTCACCATCCGCCTGCGCGGCATCCCGGACACGATCGCGGCGGCGGCGTGCTCGTTCGAGACCGTGCGCGGCGCCTGCCAGGCCACGATCCTCGCGATCCAGACCGGCATCCCGGTCGCGCGCATCGAGCTGCTCAATGCCGAGCAGGTGAAGGCCTGCAACAGCTACTCGAAGCTGTCCTTGCCCGAGACGCCGCTGCTGTTGCTGGAATTCCACGGCAGCGAGGTCGAGGTCGCCGAGCAGTCGAAGAACTTCCGCGACATCGCCGCCGAATGCGGCGGCGGCGACTTCAGCTGGACCACCAAGCCCGAAGACCGCACCAAGCTGTGGCAGGCGCGACACGATGCCTACTGGTCGGTGAAGGCGATCCGCCCCGGCGCCAGCGTCGGCGTCGTCGCCACCGACGTCTGCGTGCCGATCTCGCGGCTGGCGGACTGCGTCACCGAGACCGAGGATGATCTGAAGCGGCTCAATCTGCTGTCGCCGATCGTCGGCCATGTCGGCGACGGCAATTTCCACTGCTCGCTGCTCTGCGACGTCGAGGACAAGGACGAGATGGCGCGCGGCGAGGAATTCATGCACCGCCTGGTCGAGCGCGCGCAAGCGATGGGCGGCACCTGCACCGGCGAGCACGGCATCGGCCAGGGCAAGCAGAAATACCTGAAGGCCGAGCTGGGACCGGAGGCGCTCGACGCGATGCGGGCGCTGAAGCGTGCGCTGGATCCGCAGAACATCTTCAATCCCGGAAAGATCGTCCCGGCGGCCTAGCGGGCTCGATCAAGGCCGGATGCTGAAGGAGCACCCGACGCCGGAGGATGGGCCAGGGCGAGGAGCCGTCAGGCGAAGCCCTTGTTCATGACCCGCAGTCGCTGGGCGAGCGTCCTCATGACCTTGAGGGCGAAATAGGGTGTTTGACTGACGAGGAAGAGAAATTGCTTTTCCGAGATGGGCACGAGCTCGACGTCGGTGACGGCTATGGCCGTCGCGCTCCTTGGCTCGCTGTCGATCAGCGCCATTTCACCAAAGATATTGTCCGCCGAAAGCTCGGCGATGGCCTTGTTGCCGACCTGAATGCGCACATGGCCGCTCTTGATGACAAAGAGCTCGTTGGCTGGCGCCCCCTCGCGAAAGATCACGTCGCCTGCTCTTACGCTGCGTGTCTCGACACTGTTCCCCGTCAAGACGCTAAAGCCTGCATCGGCCGCCATTACCAACTCCCGTGCCGCGAAGGGCGGACGCTTGCGATGGGTTAAAACAGGTGGGCAAAGACGAAGTACAGCGCGCCCGAAATCAGCATGGCGACCGGCAGGGTCAAGACCCAGGCCATTGCGATATTGCGGATCGTTGACCATTGCAGCCCCGACCCGCTGGCCGTCATGGTGCCTGCGATACCGGATGACAGGACGTGCGTCGTCGACACCGGCAGGCCGTATCCGTCCGCCGCCGCTATCGTCGCAGCCGCGGTGATTTCGGCGCAGGCGCCCTGGGCGTAGGTCAAATGCGTCTTGCCGATCTTCTCGCCGACGGTCACCACGATTCGCTTCCAGCCGACCATCGTGCCGAGCCCGAGGGCAATCGCGACCGCGACCTTCACCCAGCTCGGGATGAACTTGGTCGCGTTGTCCAGCGATCCCTTGTAGCTGTTGAGCGTCGCAACATCGCTGCCGCTGAGCCCGCTCTCGCCGCTCTTGGTGAGGAAGCGGAGGGCCTCGGAAACCAGGTACATGTCGTTGCGCGTGTTGCCGACAGTGTCAGCCGGAAACTTCGCGAGCGATCCGTATTGTGTGACCTCGTTGCTGATCTCGTGCATAAGTACTGCCAGCGACGGATAGGTATTCTCGTCGAGCTGACGAAGCGCGATGTAATTGGTCACCGCCGGGCGTGGGTTGCCGGCGATATGGTGGTCAGCGCTCTTGCTCTCGATGACTTTGCTCGCGGCAGCCGAGTTGCTGCTGAACTGCTGGATCTGGCTGGCCGGCATGGAACGATTGAGCGCGTAGGCTGTCGGTACCGTACCGATCAGGATGAGCATGATGAGGCCCATGCCCTTTTGACCGTCATTGGACTCGTGGAAAAAGCTGACCAGCGTGCATGTGAGGATCAGGATGCCTCGAATCCACCATGGAGGGGGCTGGTTGCCCTTTGGCTCGGCAAAAAGCGCCGGAGTCGCGCGCAGGAGAATGGTTTTGAGCCCATAGAGCAGAATCGCCGCGAGCGCAAAGCCGAACAGCGGAGACAGAAGGAGGGCCTTGGCGATGTTGACCGCCTGGGACCAGTCCACGCCCGAGGTACCATCCCGGCCGTGCATCAGCGCGTTGGTGATGCCGACGCCCATGATCGATCCGATCAGGGTGTGCGAGCTCGAAGCCGGCAACCCGAAATACCAGGTGCCCACGTTCCAGATGATGGCCGCGATCAACAGCGCAAACACCATCGCGAATCCGGCGCTGCTGCCGACCTGAAGGATCAGCTCGACCGGCAGCAACGAAACGATGCCGAAGGCGACTGCGCCGCTCGAGAGAAGAACCCCGATGAGATTGAACATGCCCGACCAGATGACGGCGACATGGGCCGGCATCGAGCGCGTGTATATGACGGTAGCGACCGCGTTGGCCGTGTCATGGAAGCCATTGACGAATTCGAAGCCGAGCGCGATCAGCAGCGCGACGAACAGCAGCAGGAATGCCAGATAGGAGGTTTTCCCTATGCCGGTGGCATCGACATCGGCGTAGATGCTGTATGCGACGAACAGGAGTGCGGCACCGATCACCCCCAGGTAGATGATACCCGTCAGAGGATGAAAGCCTTTTTCGAGATCAGGGCCTCTCCCTAGAGCAGGCTCGATCGAACCGGGGTACGCCACATCGCTCATAAATTTTCTCTTTGAAATGCAATTCGCGGCCTATGGGACGTGACATTTGGACTACGGGTACATGTCAGTGATGTGACGGTTATGTGATGGTGGCCGTTTGGCGCCCGGCGCGGCCACAGCTTAAGGGGGTACCACGCCGTCGCCTCAATCGAAGCGTTACTGCGTCGTCACTCGGCGGAGAGATGTTCCGCCTGAGGTCGTAATGAAGGTGAAAAACATCGAGACGGTGCGCGCGCTGTACCTCGCGGGCTCGATCAAGGTGCCGTTCGCTTTGCCTTCGAGAGCGAACGTTGTGGCCGGCATCGATTTAGAAATGGCGGTCCGGCAACCATGGAAGCATCCGCTTGATTTCCGCAACTGGGTTCATGGCCAAAATGCCGGCCGCGTGGAGGACGATGGCAATACAGAAGCAGAGGACGAGGAATTTGCCGAGCACAACCATGAAGAAGCCAACCGGGTTGCGGTCAGCCTCATACTGCCAGACCTCGCCCCGGGTGATCCCGGTGGACAAAGCCGAGTAGATGCCCCACCGCAGCCAAAGCCAACACTCCAAAAACCGATGCGATCACCCATCGAGGCATGACGCCGAGCTCCTCGAATAGGTCAGAGCAGTCGCGCGATCACCGGAATGCGGCGGAGCGCCACAACCATTCCCCAGCTCAGGCCGACCGAGCCGACAAAAACCAGGCAGCCCTTGGCCAGTGGACCTGCCGCGACCGCAAGCAGCGCGAACTGAAGCCAGACGACGACCGGGTAGTGAATGAGGTACATGCCGTAGGAACTGGCGCTGAGGCTGTCGAAGACCGGGTGATGCGCGATGGCGAACCGACGGAAGAGCGCGATGAAGGCAAAGCTGATTGTGCCGCAGCACAGGACCACCGTGAGGTCACTGAGAAGGCGCACGGTGAGAGGCAAGGGCTGATGAGCGCGAACTGCCGGCAGGACGAGCATAATGATGATGGCGAGCCGTAACGCATAGGCGGCAAGCCCGGCTGAAACCCAGATCGGCCATCGCTGCGCCAACCCGGCATTGCGCGCAAGAAAGCCGCCCTCTGTGCCGGCGGCGCCGATCCCCAACCCGACCAGAAAATAGGTCGCATAGAGCAACGGACGGCTGGCTTGAAGCGAAAAGGGACCGAGTGCGAGCCAGCGGTCCGCACCGAACACCAATTCCATTGGGACATAGACCAGCGCTGACACGACAAGGAGTATGGCAACGAAGGCAGTCGGGGAGCCATATGGGCCGACATGCAGCGCAGCCTTCGTATTCGCCGTCCAGCGATGCCACAGCATGAAAGCTCCGGCTGCGACCACATCGAAGACGAGCAGCAGCCCGATGAACCAGGTGGGCCCGCCCGGCCAAAAACCGAGCGATGACCAGGCGCGAGCATAGGCGAGGAGGCCTGGATCGGCGCCGGTGACCGCATAGGATGGATAGTAAGCAAGCGGCATCAGGATTCCCGCGGCGACTGCGAAGGGGACGCCCAGTCGCAAGAATCGATCGCGCAGGAACCTCGCGCTTCCCTTGCGCGCGAGGCCTGGCCAAACGAAAAGGCCTGAGAGCAGGAACATCAGCGCCATGAAGAACGTGTCGTTGAAGACGGCGAGGAGGTCAAACCCGGCCCAGCGCTGGGAATCAACGATCGGCGCAGGCAAGATGTTGAACGTGCTCGGTTGCGCCGGCCACATCACCGCATATGCCAGCACCGAATGATGCAGCAGCACGAGGAGGACGATGAAGGCGCGCAGATAGTCGAAGCTCGCATCGCGAGCGCTCGCGTCGGCGACAGGATTGACCGTGCCGGAATGGATCGGGGCTTTGACGCGCGGAAAGAACAACGCAAGCGCGGGCCGCGTCATCATCCAGGTGAGCGCCAGGAACACCAGTGCCTGGGCGCCCTGTTCGATGCGCATCCAGGCGGGAAATGGGCCGGGCAGCACCGCGACGCCGACAAAGCCGATGCTGCCAAGGGCCGCAATCCACTTCGCGCGCACATAGGCCCAACGCCGGCCGCGGCGCATCTCATTGCCGCACAACAACATGAACAGGCTTACAGCCAGGATAATTGTCGAGCGGATCCAGACCGCCGGCGAAATGCCATGCCGTAAAGCGAAGGCCACCGAAAGGAGCGCCACGCAAAGTCCGAGATTGATCCATTGTGCGCGAATCACGGGCCGAAGCTGGGCATGGAGCGCGGCGGACGGGGTCGTCATGATTGCTTCCGGGTGGCGAGGGCGAATATCGTTGCCAACTCCTTCGCGTGCAGCTTGACGTCAAGGTGGGGTTCTCGCGCCAACAAGGGCGGTACGCCGTCGATGGCCCGGATGATTGTCAGCGCCATCACGCGCGTGTTGAAACGGCGGAATTCACCGGACCGCTGACCGGCGCGCAACAGCTCTTCGAGGTTCGCGGCGCGCTGGGCGAGCGAGTCGGGACCGATGACCAGGCTACCGTCGGCACGGCGCGCACTCATCGCAATCTCGACGAGGGCGATCAGTGGCTTGCGTTGGGCGTTGATGAATTCCAGATCGGATTCGATATAGGCGCGCAATCGTCCGGCCGCCGACGTCTCGGCCATGATGCGCGGCTCCATATGGGCGCGGCCCGCGGCCATCACCTTCTCGATGATTGCGTCCACAATCTCCTGCTTGTTCGGGAAGTGATAGGTGATGACGCCCTTGCTGACGCCAGCCAGCCTGGCGATCTGATCAACCGAGGCCTTGGCAAACCCCATCTCGGCGATGGCGTCGATCGCACAATCGATGATCTGCGAGCGGCGAGCAGCCTCGGCCAACGACCGGTTCTCTGCGGGAGCAGATTTGATCTTAGTACGCATGTACTAAGATTAGTACGACCGTACTAAATCGTCAAGTCAGGCGGGCGGGGCACGTCCGCTCTGTTTCTGAAACACACTGTCTATGCCTGCCCGCCCAGCGCGTGCACCGCTTCGTAGACGCTGTGGAAGACGTGGTCCCTTGGCAGAATCTCGTAGAGCCCGAAGCGCTCGAAGGCGTCCTGCGCGCGGGTCGATTCCAGCCGCGCGATCGCCACCGTCACGCCGTTGTCGCGGCACTCGCGGAACAGATCGTGCAGGGCCTGCGCGGCGGTGAAATCGATCTCGACCACGCCGCTGGCCTCGATCACCAGCAGTTTCGGCTTCGGCGTCGAGGCCGATACCACCTTGAGCACGTCGCTGTGGAAGCTCGCGGCGTTGAGGAAGGACAGCGGCGCCTGCAGGCCGACCACGGCGATGTCCGGTCTTGGTTCGGCGGCAACGTTGCGGCCCGCCGGCCACCAGATCGTGGTGCCGCGCACCTGGACGAATTGCACCAGGCGGCCGCGCGTCGTGGTCCAGATGCCGTGCAGCAGCGACAGCGCGATGCCGACGGCGACGCCTTGCTCGATCGGCAGCACGATGATCGCGGCGGCTGTCGCCACCACCAGCAGGAATTCGTAGAATGACTGGCGGAAGATCATCGCGATCTGCCTGGCGCGGATGATGCGCAGTGCCACGAACAGCAGCACGCCGCCGAGCGCGGCATCCGGCACGTGCTGCAACAGCGTGGCGCCGAAGGCGAGCAGCGCCAGCACGATCGCCGCAGCGAACAGGCCCGCGACCTGCGTCCGGCCGCCGGTCTCCGATACGATGCCCGTACGCGGCGGCGAGGCATTGACCGGGAATGCGCCGAACAGGCCGGCGATGAGGCTGCCGGCGCCGGCGCCCAGGAAGTCGCGGTCGACGTCGGCGGGCTTGTCGGGATCGGACAGGAACGAGCGCGTCGTCGCCGCAGTCTGCACCATCACGACGACGGCGATCAGGATCGCCAGCGACGACAGCTTGACCCATCGCTCCGGCGCGATGTCGGGAAGCGACGGCGTCGGCAGTGTCCCCGGCACCGTGCCGACCACCTTGACGCCCTTGGCTTCCAGATGGCCGGCGATGACCGCGATGGTGGCCGCGACCAGGCCGATCAGCGCGCCCGGAATCCGCGCGCTGATCTTCTCGCAGCCGGCGACCAGCGCCAGCACGCCGAGACCGATCACCAGCGTGTAGGGGTTGGCCTTGTCGAACTCGCTTGCGAGAACGCCGAGCTTGTAGAGCGTCGGCCCGTCCGGCGATGCGAGGCCGAGCACGCCTGATAGCTGCGAGACCAGGATGTGCACGGAGATGCCGGCAAGGAAGCCGACGGTTACCGGCGTCGACAGCAGGTTCGCGATCCAGCCGAGCTTGAACAGGCTGCCGGCCACCATGATCGCGCCGACCAATAGCGCCAGTGCCATCGCGAGCGACTGATAGTCCGGTGTGCCTGCCGTCGCCATCAGCGCCAGCCCGCCGGCGAAGATCGGCGTGATCGTGGAATCCGCGCCGCAGGACAGGAAGCGGTTGGCGCCGAACATCGCAAAGCCGAGCGATCCCGCCATGAAGGCGAAAAAACCGATCTGCGGCGAGAAGCCGCCGAGCCGCGCGGTCGCCATCTGCTCGGGGATCGCGATCGCGGCAAGCGTGAGGCCTGCGATCAGGTCGCCCGGCAGGTTGCCCGGCTGAAAGTTCGCGAGCGAGCGGAAGATCGGCCAGCCGGCGTGCGGTGCATGATCATTGGCCATCGCCTGCGAATCTCTCCTGGTGCCTGCGGGGGGCGGAAATAGTCCGCCATCGCGCGGACAAAAGCCAGCAGAGTTGCGCCCGTGCCGCCGCGAAGTTCTATCGCGACCGCGGTTCGGTGATCGCCTTGCGGATCGCGGCCAGCGGCGCGCCGTCGTCAAAATCGACCGTCTCGCCCTGCATCCTCACGCCGAGGTCGCGCCACAGCGCGGCGAGATCCGGCGTCACCGGCTTTGGCCCCATCTCGTCGTGCAGGTGCTCCAGCACGTCGACGCCGACGGACTTGTCGGCGGTCGAGAGCACGCGCGCGATCGGCCAGTCCTTCTCGTGATTGCCGCCCGCGGCCAGCACGCCGCGCATTGCATCCTGCAGCCCGAGCCTGTTGCCGGTCCGCTTGCGGATCTCGATGTCGGCCAGCAGGCAGAACATCGCGCCGCCCCAATATTTGCGGCCCCAGGTGTCGGTGTTGTCGAGCCCTTCGTCGCCGGCCTGCGGCAGGCCCTTCGGCATGTCGCGCACCATCGCCTGCCAGATCTCGCGCGCGGTGAGGTCGCCGGCCTGCACGCGAGCCACCGGCTCGATATAGACCGCGAGGCCCTCGGAGAGCCAGGCGTAGCGGTCGTCGAGGTCGGGCAGGGCGGTGTGCACCATCTCGTGCACCATCACCCAGTCGCGCCTGAGATCGTCGTCGCTGGACGAGCGACCGATCAGCACGCGGATCGCGGCGCCGCGATAGCCCCAGGTGGTGCCGCCGCGCACCCGCGGGCCGTCGACCGGCACCAGCAGCAGGCGCAGCGACTGCACCGGGAAATGTCCGTAATAGGTCGAGACGGCGCGCGCGGAAGTCTTCACCCAGTCGAGAATCGTCTCCTTCGGCAATGCCATCTCGCCGGGCGCGAAGCCGACATGGATGGTTGCGCCTCCGATCTCGAGATCAGTCTTCGGCAGCTTGTCGAAGGCGTCGTAGGGCATGCCGCCGGCGCGCATGAACTCGGACTGTGCCACGACATGGCAGGACGAGATGGCGAGCAGCACGACCGCGATCAGCATTGCCGCCGCGATCAGGCGATATGTCGAGATGCCCCTCATCGCGACGCGTCCATGGCAGCGGCCGCCTGCTTGTGCAGGTCGTCGAGCAGCGCCGTCAGCAGCACCTCGCCCTTGGCCGCAGTCGCCAGCGTCGGATCGCCATAGCTGCCGGAGCGGCTGAAGTTCGGCGAGCGCGTGTCCGTCGGCGTCAGGCGGCCGGGCACCTCACGCACCATCGCGGGGCTGGCCTCGGCGCGCGCCATGTCGACCATGTCAGGGGCGATCGCCAGCATCAGCGAGGTCTCCAGCTCGTCGGCATGGCTGCCATGGCTCTGCCGGCTCAGCGTCTCGGCGGCGCTGATGTAGCGCGGACCGCCATAGGCGCGCAGATGGTGGACCTTCCATGTATCCAGCCGGATCAGGGCCCGTTCGACCGGGGCTTCGGTGCTGATGCCGGTGTTGAGCACGAACAGCGTGGTGCAGCCGGCATCGAGGATCCCGCTGGCGATCTCGTGGATGACAGCCTCGAAGGTCGATGACGACAGGCTGGTGCTGCCGGGATATTCGACGAAGGCGGGATAGTATCCGTAAGTCACGGTCGGCCAGATCAGCGCATCGATGCGCTCGGCGATTTCAGCTGCGAACCATTCGGCCTGCCGGCGATCGGTGTCGAGCGGGAGATGGAAGCCGTGCTGCTTGGCCGCCGCGCCGATCGGCAGGATCGCCGGGCTGCCTGCCGCAACCCGCCGCGCGACCGCGTCCCAGGCGAGGCGCGCGATGAAATGGCTGTCGTGACCTGCGCCCATGCCGCGGGTCCCTTATGGGTGGACGGACGCTGCCGTCAGAAGTCCTGCCATGATCCAGCCGTGCAGATAGGTCGCGCCGCGCGCCGCGGCGCCATCTGGATCGTCATAGGTCGCAAGCATCTCGCAGAGCACGCCGAACGGAATGCCGTTGCCGGCCTCGTCCCACATCATGGCTTCCTCGACCGGCAGCTCGCGGAACATCGGCGTGGTGTCCTGGCGCCAGATCAGCAGGCGGGACGGCTCGGTGAGCGTTTCCGCCTCAGGCGGAGTCTCCTCGTCCTTCAGCGCCATCCAGATCGCGGCGGCGTTGGTCGACAGTTCGATCCGCCGCGCGCTCGGATGCGGCGTGAACACGAGGCCGTTCCATCGTTCGGGGGCAAAGCCGGCCATCGCCTCCAGCGCCAGCACCGCGCCTTCCGGCGCATCGAAGGCGTCGTTCAGCGCCTGCTCCAGCGCGGCGAGGTCGGCCAGCACGGGGTGATTGCTGTAGGGCTCGCTGGACCGCAGGAAATCCGGCAAGCCCTGCGAGAACCAGCGCAGGTTGGGATGCTCCGACGGCCGCGCCTTGACATAGGCGTGCCCCATCTCGTCGAACGTGTTGTCGCCGAGATAGCGGTGCAGCAGCTCGTGATCGTTGCGCATGGCCTCGACCAGCCGCGAACCGTAGGCATGGCGATACACGCCGAACAGGGTCGCGCGCGTCTCCCTGGGGCTGTCGAGGATTTCGGCCAGGATCGCATCGTCGCCGGCCAGGATGCCGCGCTGGAATTCGCTCTGCTGCCGCGCGAAGTCGCTCATCGCGAAAGCGCGCCCGAGGGCAGCACCCTGTCCGCGATCTCGCGGGTCCTGTTGACCTCGACCATCAGCTCGTCGAGCGGCGGGATGTTGTCGTCGCGCTCGATCATGGTGGAGACCCGGCCGAACCGCTTCAGCGCCGCGACATAGAGGTCCCAGACGTCCTCGCACACCGGATGGTCATGGGTGTCGATGATGTGGGTGCCCATGTGGCTGTGGCCGGCCATGTGGAATTGCACCACGCGATCGGCGGGAATGCCGTTGAGGAAGGCCAGTGGATCGTAGCCGTGGTTGAAGGCGCTGACATAGACGTTGTTGATGTCGAACAACAGCCAGCAGCCCGAGCGGCGCGACAGCTCGGAGAGGAACTCCCATTCGGTCATCTCGGAATTGTTGAACTGCACATAGGTCGAGACGTTCTCGAGCACGATGGCGCGGCCGAGAAAATCCTGCACCAGCTGCACGCGGCCGACGACATGGTCGAGCGCCTCCCCGGTGTAGGGGATCGGCAGCAGATCGTGCAGATTCTTGCCGTGCACGCCGGTCCAGCACAGATGGTCCGACACCCATTTCGGCTGCACGCGCCTGGCGAGATCCTTCAGGGCCTGCAGATACTCGAAATTCGGCGGCGCGGTGGAGGCGATCGACAGCGAGACGCCGTGCATCACCACGGGGTAGCGCTCGCAGATCCTGTCGAGGATGCGCAGCGGCTGGCCGCCGGGCAGCATGTAGTTCTCGCTGATCACCTCGAACCAGTCGATCGGCGGATTGCCGTTGAGGATATCGTCGTAATGCTGTGCGCGCAGGCCGAGGCCGAAACCGAGGAAGGGCGGCCTGGCCGATTGCTGCGGCCGCTCCGCATGCGCCGTCGGGGAAGCGGGCAATCGGCTTGCGACGTTCATGGCGTCTCCGCGCTACTGGCGCCGCGATAACGGCACGCACTGAAACTATCATGGAAACGGGGCCCGGCCTACACCGGGCCCGCGTGACCCGATTCGGCTCAGGCCGGCTCGTACTTGCCCTTGGCGGCGGTGCACTGGTCCTTGGTCATGGCCGAGAAGCCCTGGCCCTTGCAGGCGTTCTGGCCCTTGCAGGAATGGTTGCCGCCCTTGCAGGCGCTCTGGCCCTTGCAGGCGTTGGCGCCGATGCACTTGCCTTCGCCGGCGGCGTAGGACGAGGTCGACACGACAGCGCCCGCCAGGAAGAGAGTGGCTGCAGCGGCGGCAAGTGCGGCTCCGGACTTGGTCGTAACCTTCATGAGCGTCTCCTTGTGGACGATGGTTGAAGGTGCGCCAGCCGCAACACCAGCGGCCGAAGGCTGCACCCAACGACTAGATACGGGAACGACCGGCTCTGGTTACACCGGCAAGCGAGTTTTTTTGAGGCCATCGGATGCACGAAGGCCCGGCGGTGACGCCGGGCCTTTGCCTCAAATGCGGGACGATCAGCCCTTGACGTAGGAGCCGCCGGCCGCGACGCACTTCTTCTCGGTCGTCATCGAGAAGCCGGTGCCCTTGCAGGCATTGAGGCCCTTGCAGGCATTGGCGCCGCCCTTGCAGGCGCTTTGACCCTTGCAGGCGTTGCCGGCCATGCACTTGCCCATGGCCGCGTTCGCCTGTGTCGATGTGGTCGAGACCACGGCGCCGGCGAGGAACAGGGTGGCGGCAGCAGCTGCGAGCGTCGCACCGGACTTGGAATTGAGCTTCATGACGATCTCCTCGATGATTGTGTGACAACAAAAGACATGCCGTGAGCGTCCGGTGACCACGCGATCACAGGCGGCACAGAGAATGGACAGCCGGACAATCAATCACCGCGCAGCGGCGCTGCCGGGGCAGTGCTGCCGCGATATGAATGCTCATCCGGGGACAGTTACGGGACGTAGGGTGAATTGGTTACAGAGGCTGCAAAGAAAATTTTGTTCTTGATCGTCGGACATTCCATCCATGTTGAGCCGCACGATGCCCTGAGTATTTCATTGCGCGAGGCGCGGCCCGCGCTGCGTCGCACAAACGCCTGACCAGGATCAGTTCTGCGCGGCACCAGCGGGCATCAGCCTGGCCATCTGCTCGACATTGGCCTGCAACTCCCCGGCATCGAAAGCGGGGAACGAGCAGATGCGGTTCGAGCAGGCGAACGCCGCGGGCTCGCCGAGATCGGGGTATTCGACGTCGGCGTTGGGCAGCTTGCCTTCGCGCAGATCGAGCCATTCGAGCCGCTTGTAGCGGGCAGGCAGGGCGCGGGCGATCGCGTGCAGGGCCCGGGCGCGGCTGTCGTCCTTGTGCCCGACGATCGTGATGTGGGTCGGCTCGACCGCGAGTTCCTCGTCGGCGAGCAGCACGCCCGGCAGCGGACGCGCCATGTCTGATGACGCTGCGCTGAGATAGCGCATCGCGTGCGCAGCCTGGTCGCGGTGACCAGCGTTGCCGTCGTAGCGGTTGAGCATGTTCATGAAGCGTGCGACCTGGACCTGGTCGTCGATCAGTTTCGCCGGCCTCGCGAACACGCCCGATGACCCTTCCGAAATCTTCGAGGTGACGAAACCGCCGGCCTCGTCGCGGAAGCCTGCGACTGAATCGCCGGCCTTCATCGCCGCCGTCAGCCAGTCGCGATTGCCGGTCGCGGCGTAGAGGTCGAGCAGGGCCTGCCCCATCGCCACGGTATCGCCGAGGAACGGGCCGCCGCGATCGTTGACACCATGACTGAAGCCGCCGTCCGGCCGCGCGCGGTTGGCGAGCACCCATCGTGCCGCGCGCTCCGCGATCGCCAGAACCCTCGGATCGTTGGTGACATCGTAGTAGGCCGCAAGGCCCGAGATCGCCCAGCCGTTCTCGCGCGCATAGAGGTTGGTGTCGATGCGGGGCAGGCCGAGCTTGCGGCGCTCGGCGTCAGGCAACGCGTAATATTCGTGGCCGTCGACCTCGCGGCTGAGATCGGCGTCCTGGCTGACGTGGAAGGCGCCATCCGGGCTCAGCAGGAATGCCGTGAGGTAGCCTTCGATGGCGCGCGCGGCCGCGAGATATCTGGCGTCCTTCCATCTTGCATAGGCCTGGCTGTACTGCCGCAGATATTGCGACTGGAACGACATGATCTTCTCGAAATGCGGATGGCTCCACGAGCCTGCCTCCGAATACTGGAACACGCCGCCCCAGACCGGATCGATCAGCGCGATCGCCGCATCGAGCGTCTGCCGCGCGCGCGTCGCGCCCTGAGCGTCGCCGACCTCGGCGTGCGAGATCGAGAGGTCGAGGCTGTCGGCGTCGATATATTTCTGGTTCTCGCCCCAGCCGCCGAGCTTGTCGTCCCAGGATTCGTCGACAGCCTTTGTCAACCCGGTGCGCTGTTGCTTCGAGAGGAAGGCCGACGTCGCGGGCTTGATCTCGAAGGCCTCGCCGACGGAGGGGCCCGGCGAAGGATCGTCGATCACGGCCTTGAGCAGCGCCTGCATCCGTTCCGGCTCGATATAGCCCCTGATCTTCGCGATCTCGGTGCCGTCGGCGGCGAACACGATGGTCGCGGGCCAGCCCCAGTCGCCGTAGCGGCTCGACAGATCGGGATTGGCGTCCTGGTCGACACGGACGGGAATGTATTTTGCGGCCAGCAGTTGCTGCACCGCGGGGTCGGCGTAGGTCGTCGTCTCCATCACGTGGCACCAATGGCACCACACCGCCTCGAGATCGAGGATGACGAAGCGGTTTTCCGACGCGGCGCGCGCGAACAGGTCGCCGCTCCAGTTGCGCCAAGCCGGCCCGTCAGCCGCCAGCGCCGATGACGCCGAGAGCGCAGCGAGGACGGCGACGGTGCGGACAAGCTTCATGACAACCCCCGAAGATCGCGTGATTGCGGTGAGCTACGCGCTGCCTGCGCTCGCGGCTCGCGATGTCACGGGAATGTGAGGTGCGGTCTTATGTCGATTCCTTCGGATGCCCTGACGCATTGACCAGCAGGCGATCCAGCGAGGCGTCGCCGGGACCGGCAATTGCCAGCCACATGAAGGCGGCGAAATAGGTCGCCTCCTCGAAGCCGAGCAGCGTCTCCAGCGAATCGACGTCGCCCCATTTCGCCGACTTGATCGCGACGATCATCACCACCGCGAGCATCGCGGCGGGAATGCGGGTGAACAGGCCGAGGATCAGCATGATGCCGCCGAAGCATTCGACGCCTGATACGAAGGGGGTGAGGATGTTGGGGAAGGGGATGCCCCACTCGACGAAGTTCTGGGTCACCTGCGCGAGGTTGGTGAGCTTGCCCCAGCCGGCGAGCATGAAGGTGTAGCCGACGATGATCCGCATGATCAGGGGGCCGGCCCAGGCGAAATAGGAGGCGATCCGCGCCGGCAGCAGAATCAGCAGGTTGATGATGAAATTCATGCGAAACCCCTCCCGAACATCTCGCGACGCGGCCGGCGTTCAGCGCGAACGCGCAAAGGCACGAACCGAAAGATACGGCGGCGTCCTGGCAGGAGTTTCGATTGATGCGGCCCGCTTGTTACGCGAGCCTAGCCGATATTTTGCAGCGCCGGGAAGGTATCCAGCAGCCAGATGCTGACGCTGGACACGGCGCCGGTGAGGAAGCCGATTCCGGTGATCACCATCAGCACGCCCATCACCCGCTCGACCGTGTCGAGATGGTGCTTCATCCGCGCGAACAGCGAGGAGAAATGCTTGATCATGAAGGCCGCGAGCAGGAACGGGATGCCGAGTCCAGCCGAATAGACCGCGAGCAGGGCGGCGCCGTGGGTCACGGTCGCTTCGGCCGCCGCGATCGACAAGATCGCCGCCAGGATCGGGCCGATGCACGGCGTCCAGCCGAAGGCGAACGCAAGTCCCATAACATAGGCGCCCCACAGCCCGACCGGCTTCGGCGCCGTCATCCGTCCCTCGCGCATCAGGAGGCCGATCCGGGTCACGCCGAGGAAGTGCAGGCCCATGATGATGATGACGACGCCGGCCAGGATCGAGAGCTGGGCCGACCAGGCGCGCACCAGGGCGCCGACCAGGGACGCGCTGGCGCCGAGCGCGACGAACACGGTGGAGAAGCCGAGCACGAACATCAGCGCCGCAGCCATCACAGCGCGCTTGGACGCTGCGGTCGCGCCGTCCTGGTTGACCTGCTCGATGGTCGCGCCGGTCAGGTAGATCAGATAGGGCGGCACCAGCGGCAGCACGCAGGGCGACAGGAAGCTGACAAGACCGGCGATCAGGGCTGCCGGGATCGAGACGTCGTGCATCAATGGACCTTTGAGGATATCTGCTCTGTCTTGGCGTGTACGCAGCCAACAATCCAGAAGTTTCGTCGTCTCCGTCTTCAACTATGGTCACAGGCCCGTGTCCGGGCGCCGTCCAACGGACCGGCTGGTGAAACAAACGCAGATATGTTCCGTAGTGCGGTTAGGAAACCTGGAAATCCGGACCCTCCCGATGCGTATCGGCATCCGCAGCGCCATCTCCGCCCTCGTGCTGACCTCGATCGTGGTCAGCGCCGTCGGCGTGCATCTGCTCTGGTGGCGCACCGCACAAATGGTGAGCCAGACGCTGGCCAACACCATCAACGACCAGATCGTCTCCGCGGTCGACGACGAGCTGCAATCGATCACGACGGAAGCGCGCTCCTCGATGACGGCGGTGCGGACGCTGCTGACCGAGAAGGTGCTGGACGCCCACGACCCAAGGAAGCGGGAATTCGTGTTCCTGTCGCAGCTGCAATCGCAGCCGACCATCTCCTGGGTCGCGTTCGGCTGGCCGGACGGCGCATTCTTCGCCGGCCACAAGCTCGGCGAGTCCGGCGTCGAGATGCTGACGATCACGCCCGACCGCAAGCTCAGGGACGACCAGTACGACTATGCCGGCGACGATATCAAGCTCAGGAGCAGCAAGGTCGAGGACAGCAAGTACCTCGTCACCGACCAGCCCTGGTTCCGCGATGCGATCGCGGCCAATAACGAGCACTGGTCGACGCTGACCACGCTGCCCCGCGGCGAGCGGCTGGCGGCGATGCTGGCGGTGCCGATCGACGTCGACGGCAAGCGCACCGGCGTGCTCGCGATCATCATCGAGCTGACGCGGGTCTCGAACTTCCTGTCGCAACTCACGGTCGGCAAGTCCGCCGGCGCGTTCCTGCTCGATCGCGACGGCGGCGTGATCGCCTCGCCCGATCCGAATGCCGATGAGATCACCGCGCTGAAGACCGACCATCCGCTGCTGCCGGTCGCGGTCGACGCCATCAGGCAGGCGGGCCCGGCCTACAATCCCGGTGACGGCGAGGTGTTCCGCTCCCAGGTCACGCGTGATGGCCTGGCCTATCAGGCCGTGCTGACGCCGATCTCGTTCCCCGGATGGTCGCTGGTGACGGTGGTTCCGGAATCCGAATTCCTGGGCCCGGTGAAGATGACGATCCGCAATCTCCTGATCGGGCTTGCCGTGCTGATCGTGGGCGCCGGGCTGCTGTCGGCCTGGCTGGCGCAGCGCCTGATCGCCCAGCCCCTGATCAAGGTGGTCGGCGAGATCAGGCATGTCGAGCGCTTCGACCTCGACAAGGTCGCGCGGTATCCGTCGCATCTCGCGGAGATCGAGAACCTCTCCAGCGCGATCGGCGACATGGCGCAGGGGCTCGCCGCGTTCCGCAAATACATCCCCGCCGATCTGGTCCGGCGGCTGGTCAGCGACGGCAATGGCGCGCGGCTCGGCGGCGCGGTGCGGCCGATGAGCGTGATGTTCATCGATCTTGCCGGCTTCACCGGCATGTCGGAGCGGATGGGCGACCGCATCATCCCGCTGTTGTCGCGCTATTTCGACGGCGTCTCGGCGGCGATCCAGAATGACGGCGGCACCATCGACAAGTTCATCGGCGATGCGGTGATGGCGTTCTGGGGCGCGCCCGCGGCCGACCCCGATCATGCGCTGGATTGCTGCCGCGCGGCGCTCGCCTGCCAGCGCGCAGTCGCGGACGCCGGCCTGGTCGACGACACGGGCGAGGCGGTCAGGATCCGCATCGGCATCAACTCCGGCGACATGCTGGTCGGCAATATCGGCTCGGAGGTGCGGCTGAACTACACCGTGATCGGCGATGCCGTGAACATCGCAAGCCGGCTCGAGAGCACCAACAAGACCTATGGCTCGACCATCATCATCGGCGAGGCGACGCGGCGCCTCGCCGGAAGTCGCATCGCCGTGCGCGAGCTCGACCGCCTCGCAGTCTACGGCCGCGCCGGCGGCCTGCAGATCTATGAGCTGCTCGGCCTGGCGGAGGAGGGCGCGGCATCGCCCGATTGGGTGCAGTCCTACGAGGCCGGCCTCGCCGCCTGGCGCGCCGGCGATTTCACCGCGGCGATCTCGGCGTTCGAGAAGACGTCGGCGCTGCGCGGCGGCGACGCCGCGTCCACGCTGATGATTGCCCGCTGTCAGCACCAGCTCGCCAATCCCACCGACGCGGAATGGGACGGCACGGCGGTGGCGCGGTCGAAATAGCGAAGATGCCTCCCTCCGTATCGTGCGTCAGGTGAGCACGTATCTCAGGCTCCCTCTCCCCTTGCGGGAGAGGGTGGGGAGAGGGGGGGCCCGGTCGAGATGGTCGATGAGTGCATCGCTCCTTCAATCTTTCATCGCTTGTCTTCGCAATGCGTACGGAGAGTGTACGGCGTGTGGCACCCCTCTCCCTAACCCTCCCCCGCAAGGGGGGAGGGAACCCTCGCGCTAGTGCGTCCCTCACCTGCCAAGCACTGATTTGCCCGACGGCGCAAGCCTCTCACGCAAAAATATTTCGGTTTATCGTAACGTCAGATCAGTGTATAGAGTTTCCCGTCTCACCCGCTCGAGGGGCGCTCGCGATCGTCACGAACGTGGTGGTGGGATGCGGTGGACGTTGCATGCGTGGCTGACGAGAGCGCATGTGGCGGACGGCGAAATCGTGCAGGCCTGACGCCCTGGTGGCAGGTGTCCTCTCGTGAAGCGTGCGCAAGCATCTTTGCGAAAGCGGTGACAAAACAGCCCAGTCTCGCCGGGGAGAGCACGTATAAGCCGTAACCCATCGCGCAGGGAAAGCCGGGTTGTTCCCGGTTACAC
>NZ_JAFCKQ010000045.1 GCF_018130215.1 Bradyrhizobium jicamae | reverse complement strand
CTCATCTGACAGGTTGTGCATGTGCTTCAAAATGAACAGGCCGGCGACTAGCCGCGTCGGCAAGCCCGGCTGTCCCGCCCCTGCTTGGCACACCGAACTGAAGCGCTCATTCAGGATGTTCCAGTCGATCAGCGCTGCCAACCGCACCAGCGGATGACCCATGTCGATGATCTGATCAAGCGCCGGAAGCAACAGGTCTTTTTGGCGATCATCCCGCGGCTTGCTCATCGCAACCCCAATGTCGACGACGCCGTCAGGGAATCACGAATCGCCCAAAAGCGAAACCTAAAACGCAAGAAAGCCAGGTCCAGCACCCCGCTTTCCTGCAAAATCGAATACTACATCAAGACCAATTCTGCTTATTTCTCAGGTCAATCCGCATTCTTCACGGACGACCCACGGGATGAGCGAACGGCGGGCGTATAAAGTCATCGGCCGCGAATGCCGCGGAAGACTGAGGTTTTAACTCGTCATCATCAGTGAAGCGGGCTGCTGCATCGCCGAAACACCCGAACGGCTTGGCAGGAAAGAAGCTTCCGCCCAACCTGTGTCCTTTGTAGGTTGCGCCGAAGCTCTGGGCGGCGCTATCTTAGCAGATCGTGGTCGGCAGACTGGCCAAACAGATCCACAGGTGTCAGGCGGGCCGCGCTTCTTGGCGAGTGTAATCCCCATTTCGAGCGAGGCGGCATCAAATATTGAAAAATATTGAATGTGCGTTCGTCCACGCCAACAAAGACAAGAGTTGCCCTCTAAAAGCAGAACGCAAACGCTTTCGGGATTAAGGCAAGGTCACGCCTTCATCTTTCTGCTTTTCTACGCCGCCCGGCAAAACCGTTGGCAAATAGCAACATCCCGGATGAAGCCGTACTCGGTCGCCGGAGTCGACCGTCCTGCCTACAGTCGCGAACGCTATCAGGCCCGGACGATATTATTCGCCGGTTCAGCGAATTTTCCGCGGCAGTCGACGAGAAGCGGCGCCTCTGTGCGGATCAAATCATAATCGAACTTGTCGTGATCGGTCGCCAACAGAACGCAATCGAATGTTTTAAGAGCGTCTCGGCTCAATGCGATACTAGATAGCTCGAAGGAATGCGCTCGCATTTTCGGGAATGCTGATACGTGGGGATCGCTGTAAGCGACCTTAGCACCGAGCTCGCGGAGCCTTTCCATTAACAGGACCGATGGCGACTCACGAACGTCGTCGACATTTTTCTTGTAGGCGATGCCAAGCACCAGTACCGAACTTCCATTGATGGATTTGTTTCGCTGGTTGAGGGCTAGCGAAATCTTTGAAACCACATAATCAGGCATCGACGAGTTGATTTCGCCGGCAAGCTCGATAAAGCGCGTGTGCATCCCGTATTCGCGAGCTTTCCAGGTCAGGTAGAACGGGTCGATCGGAATGCAATGTCCTCCAATTCCCGGTCCCGGATAGTAGGGCACAAAGCCGAACGGCTTCGTCGCCGCCGCACGGATCACCTCATGGATGTCGATTCCCATCTTGTCCGCGACCATCTTCATCTCGTTGACAAGGCCGATGTTCACCGAGCGATGGATGTTCTCCAGCAGCTTCGTCAGCTCGGCGGCGCGCGTGGAGCTGACCGGAACGACCTTGTCGATAACCTGCCGATAGAGGGCGATGCCGGCTTCCAGGCAGGCGGGCGTGCAACCGCCGCAAACTTTTGGAATCGATCGCGTCGTAAAACTCTGATTGCCGGGATCCTCTCGTTCTGGTGAAAACACCAGGAAAATATCTTGACCGACCTTGAGCCCGCACTTTTCGATGCGCGGCTTCAGCTCTTCCTCGGTGGTGCCCGGATAGGTCGTGCTCTCCAGCGACAGCAACATTCCCTTACGAAGATACGGCAACAGCGAATCTGTCGTGTTCAGGACAAAGCTAAGATCTGGCTCGCGATATTTGTTGAGGGGAGTCGGAACGCAGAGAATAAGCGCGTCCACCTCTGCCGCCCGCGAGAAATCCGTCGTGGGGTCGAAGCCGCGCGCTGTCGCATCCTTTATGCTAGCGCCTGAGATGTGCTCGATATAAGAATGGCCCGCGCGAAGCGCATCCACTTTGGCCCTATCGATATCAAAGCCGATGACCTTGTAGCCGACCTCGCAATAGCGAAGCATCAGGGGCAGGCCAACATAGCCGAGGCCCACTATGCCAATTTTGGCGGTCCTCTGCTCGAATTTCGTAACCAATTCAGAACTCGTCTCTGACACAGGAATTACTTCAACCGTGTTCCCGGCTTGAGGGATATTCATCTTAGCTCTCTGCTTGAATGATACGGAGAATGTCTATGGGTTCTCTTGTGCAGGTTCAACGCTTAAATCATCGACAGCGCGCCGCGAACGTTCACACCCACAAGGACCGAACGCAGCCTTGGCGCACTGAGGCTTCACATGCTGGCATCGAGCAGCTTCACGATCTTATGGGCAGCATTACCTTCACCGTATTCATCAATATCGACGCGGTTGAGGCGCTCAGGTCCCTTCCAAAGCCGGTTCCAGCCATGGGTGATCGTCTCCGTCCACTCGGTTTCGTCACGTAGAGTCGTACAATGAACTCTATGAAAATAGGCTTCCTTCTGAAGACCTCCAGAATCCGTATAGATTTCGGCTGCGTGATGCAGCAGCTTCGCCATGTCGAAATAACCGATGGGGTCGATGACCAGGATGCCATTCAGGCTTAATCGCATACTGGATGCAGCCTGTCGGGTACGCGGGTGCAGTGGCAGCACCAGCGGGCGGACACGCGCGCATTCTTGCAAGAACTCCACAATGACGCGAAGCTGGTTGGGTTCGTCGGTGTTTTCCGCGCGATGAACAGTTGCCAACCCATACTGCTTCGACCTGAGGCCCAAATCGGAAAGTATTGTCGAGCTCTCTTCCGAGCGCTCAATCGCGAAAAGGGTTGCATCATACATCACGTCGCCGACATGATGTACGCCTTTGACAACGCCCTCGGCCGCGAGATTTGCAACGGCGGTTCTCGTAGGACAAAAATGCAGTCCTGACAGATGGTCTGTCACGAGTCGATTGATTTCCTCAGGCATCCGGCGATTGAAGGAACGCAGGCCCGCCTCGACGTGCGCCACCGGGATGTGGAGCTTGGATGCAGCCAGCGATCCGGCAAGTGTCGAATTGGTGTCGCCATAAACGATGACCCAATCCGGTTTCTCAGCAACCAGGATTGGTTCGATCGATATGAGCATTCGTCCAGTCATGTCGCCATGGCCCCCACCGCTTACATCCAGCTGGTATTGCGGCTTCGGTATGCTCAATTCGTCAAAGAAGACATCCGACATATTCGCATCAAAATGCTGGCCGGTATGGACCATCACCTCGGAGAGCACCTTGGTCTCGCGGATGGCGCGGCTAACGGCTGCCGCCTTGATAAACTGCGGCCGCGCTCCCACAACTGTAAGGATCTTCCTAGTCACTGCGTCAATCCGATCATAAGCATGTCGGCACGCCTACTGCTTGGTCAGCATCGAATATAGTTTTCCGCAATCCTTCCTCGAATCGAGTGAAACGGTTGAGTTCGAAATGCCCAGCAAGACGCTCGAGACTCGGAATGATGTCCGCAGCAGGTCTATTTACCAGTTCGAACTTCGGCTCGACGCCAAGCTGCAGGCCGATGGTGTTTGCGATCTGTCGGATCGAAACCGTTTCTGGTGTAGCGACATTCAGCGTCGCGCTCCAACAATTTGTTACGCTCGCAAGGATGACGTCGACAACGTCTTCGACGAATGTCGGGACCAGACGAATTCCTTCGCCGTTTGCCGTCACCTGAACCGGCGCTCGATTGCGCACCCGACAGATCAGATCCGGAATAAGCCGATCGCGCTGGCCTGGACCGTAAGGAAAGAACAATCTTAGAACATTCAGCGCGAAGAGGCCGGAAAACGGCTTGGCAACAACTTCCGACGCAAGCTTGCTGGCTCCAAGAAAGTCAGCCGGAGCCACCGCCGTATCCTCCTTCAATAGGCCCGAGAACGGTTGGTAGACTGCGCCGGAAGACGCCAGACAAAATTGCTTCACCCCTGATCGCGCCGCCCATTCCAACAGCCACATTGTCATACCAACATTGACAGCGAACATTTCGCGAGAATCTGCCGGAAAAGCGCGATAGCTGCGCGACTGCGCAAGGTGAATCACCACGTCCACGAATGGGGGAAATCCCGAACGCTCGATGGGAGCTGCCCCATCCCAAATGACCTTGTTTCCGAACCCGATCGAGGTCAGGGGCCGGCAAACGCAAAACAATTCATGTCCCGCCGCAACCAGACGCGGACCGAGCCGAGAACCGATGAAGCCGGTGCAACCAGTAAGTAGTACGCGCATGCTCATATCAAGCCGTGGGCTTTGTCAGAAGAACGGAAATACCGTTCGGATTTGCATCATTGAAGACGTAGTTCTTAACGCCGAGATCGTTCAGCCACCCCTCAACCTCCTCATCCGTATGCTGCCATGCATTGTGAGGATGATACCAGTCGAAATTGACCATATTGTTTGTTTCGTAGTCGAACGCCTCGTTCCAGAAGCACTTGAGGAAGTTGTAATACAGCAATCTTTGCACGTTGTGCATGCCGGCGGGAATTCCAAGCACTGGAATTGGCTTCTCGAGCCTAATCGTCGCGTTCAGCCGAGAGAGCTCTCGCCCAAGTTCAGTAATTCCCTCGCACGCCGCATAGCACTCCTCGGCCGAAAGAGGCATGAACTTTTGGCGTACATAATCGTCTGTAAATGCACGTACCGCGCCCATCTTTCGGTAGACATAGAAGAAGAATTGGCCGCCAGGCCGGACCTTCTCGTACAAGGCTTCGACGGCCGCTCGAGTGTCGGGGGTGTGATGCAGGACGCCATCGGCGATAATGAAGTCGAATGTATCGTCCGGAAAGGGCGCTTCCATCAGATCGGCCTGAACAACGCAGCAGTTCTGGAGATCGCTCGTGTTTTCAAAAGTCGTAAACGCAGCATCCGACACATCCAATGCGAACACCTCGCCTGGGCAGTTCTCTGCAATAAATCGCGTATTGAAACCCGACCCTGGCCCTACTTCCAGCACCCGCTTCTTGGCACGATAAAAGTCCTTCAGTGCGCCGAGATCCGGCACTCCGAGTTTCTTGCAATACCAGCCGAACAGGAATTCCTTGTGTTCTGGCTCAAGACCGTACTGCTTGAAACGACGCCACTTGTCCGAGAAAGTTTGGTTGGTCCTTGCCTGCTCCCTGGCCTCCGGTCGCGTTGGAGCGTTCGCCGGCTTCTGCAGGCCGTGCCGCGCGCAAAACTCGGTCAGGTCGGGCTGCATCGGTCCGCTCAGGAAGCACGGAACCCCTTTCAGGATCGGATACCACAGCGATGGGTCAGGAGTCCGGAGCATTCCCTCAATGACATGATCTTGCTGCTGTGAGAAAACTTCAAGTTGAACCGGCCTTCCGTCGGGTCGGAGCAGAGAATTAAGCGTTCGCATAAATGCAGTCCCCGAAATGCGGATTAGTGGAGCGCCCCACCATACGCGCCGTGCTGCTTGCACCAGGACTCAAAACTGAGCAAGCACCATATCAGCGCAACGTGATTGGCCTTCTCCTCGAAGTGTTCGTTCAAGATGCGGCGGACGAAGCTGTATTGCAGAACGCCCCGTCGCCGCACTGTAGACTCGGAGAGCTGCTCCTCAATCCAGCGGCGAAGCGTGCCCCTGTACCAAGAGGCGTCTGGAGGGCCAAATCCCATCTTGGGCTTTTGATAGATCGCCTCGGGAACAAGAGGCCGAACGGCCTCCCTAAACAGGATCTTCCCGCTTGTACCGTCGGATAATAGCGACCAGTCAATATCGAGCAGATAGTCGACGAGCTCGTTGTCCAAAAGAGGCACTCTGGCTTCCAAAGAGTGCACCATCGACAATTTGTCTTCCAGAACCAGCAACCCTGAGAGATAGGTCGTTAAATCAACATGCATGACGACATCCCAGGGGTCGCGCGACGGAGCGGATGCTATCGCTTCTTCGATCGCGACAAGCGCATCAAAGCCCGAAGCGGCTTGAAGGAATTCGGGCGTAAAAGCATCCCGGATCAGCGCAGCCGCGATTGGAACGTTGAGACTGGCCCTATATATGGTGAAGGGGTCTTTTGGAGTTTGCCTGCCCTGCCTTGCCGAGCGAAGGCACTTGACCATGCGTCGCATGAATGAGGCCGGAGCAACCCGAGGTACGATTGCATATCTGCCGACGTACCCGCCGGTCACCTCGTCGCCGCCGGTTCCCGACAATACAACCTTGGCGTCTCGGGCAACGCGGCGCGCAATCAAGTAGTTCACATAGGCCATTCCCATGCGCGGATATTCAAGCGCTGCAATCGTGGCATCCAGGTTGTTGATCAGCGCATCCTGAGGCACCATGAATTCAACTCGCTCGATATTAAGCTTTTCTGCAACCGCCCGGGAGAACTCGCGCTCGTCGACGAACCTGTCCACGCCAACATTATCGAGATCGAAAATGCAGGAGTAGGCGCGAACGACGGGATCGATCTTGTGAGCCCCGGAAGTGATCGCCGAGCTGTCGATTCCACCCGACAAATACGCCATGACTGGAACGTCCGCGGCCAATTGCCGCCGCAGAGCCCCCTGAAGAATTTCGGCGAACTCACCGGAAGCTTTCTCCAGGTTCCGCGAGTAGCTGCGTTTATAGGACGCAGACCAGTAGGTGTTCCGAAAGCTGCCATTCTCTCTGAAGCGCTCGAATGTACCGGGCCTGAGGAGGCGCACGTTGCGGAATGGTGTGCGTCCATTCCAGTTGTTCATCAGCGTGAAATATTCGAGCGTCGCAGACGCATCAAAGGCCTTGCGCGTCAATCCGCTGGAATGAAGCGCTCGCACCTCGGAACCGAAGACAACGCCCCCGCCGGGCAGCGGCGTCAAGTAGACGGGCTTGATTCCATATCGGTCGCGAGCGATGACGAGCTCACGTTCCTTCTCGTCCCAGATGGCACAGGCGAACATACCATTGAGCCGGCCAAACAGCCGATCTTTCCATTGCTCCCAGCCATGGACCAGCACTTCCGTGTCCGAGTGATCTGTCATGAAGACGTGGCCGGCTGCCTCAAGCTCCCTTCGTAGCTCACGATGATTGTAGATCTCGCCATTGAATACCACCCAGACACTTGCATCCTCGTTGCGCATTGGCTGAGTACCCATCGCAAGATCGACGATGGAAAGGCGACGAAAGCCCAAAGCAATGTCGGATGAAATGTAATACCCGCTATCATCCGGACCGCGATGGGCGATGCTCAAGGCCATCCGATGAACGCGTTTCTCCGCATCGGGACACTCCCCATAGTGCAAAATGCCTGAGATGCCACACATCTGACGTCCACCGGATCAGTTGCCTGCGGGGGAAAGCACGAACGTGCTATCCGGACTGCGATAGGCTGCAATCATCGCTTCAGCTATAACATCGGGATTGTGCCACCGTTCGACATAGCGTCGCGACTGTCTTCCAAGCTCCTTCCATTCGGCACGGCGCTCAAGAATCGCAGAAAGGTCGTGCGCAAGCCGACCGGGATTGACGTTCAAAACGGCGAGATCATTCCTCATAGCTTCTGGTACAAACTTCAAATCGCCCTCTCGGATATAACATGCTACCGGCTTTCCCATCGCCATCATTTCGACAGCAAAGCCGCCGTACCAACCCGCAAGTACCTGGTCAATGGCAAGATCCGCCGATTGATAGATGGCAAGTGCCTCTTCGTGCGTCTTTTTCTCAACCAAAATCAACTCGAAATCGAATCGCGATTTGAGAAGCTCAAGAGCCTCCAGGATAAGCTTGGTGCCCTTAATGCTCGCATCACTAGGCGCATGGACAATCCTTGGCTTGCCTTGCGAAGACGGATATTCCGGCGTGAACTTTTCGATCTCGACGTTAGCGTAAGGTAGAAATTGCCCGCCCGGAACAACGTGCCCCAACTCAGGATTGAGATAGAACACGCGATCGAACAACGGCAAAACGCGGTCAATCAAGTATTGACGTCTCGCGTCCAACGCGCCGACGCAATTCTCATAGGCGGAGCAACGACCACTGCCACACATCGTCCACGCATTGCGCCGGTTTCCTTCTCCCGCCAGTCGCGCGTCGCAACCCTGCAGCGTCATGAACTTCTTCTTGCCTAGATACTTCGCCAGCTCAAGGTCGACCGTCGAAAGGCGATTAAGGATTCGCCCCGTACGGCTCGTCGTGTCTGGAGGCGAAAGACCCGGGTAGAGGAACGTGACGCCGAAGTAGTAGTGCAACACATCGTAACGTAGCAACGCTGACATACCGAACCGAGCGCTGAGAAACGCTTTCTGAAGGCTCGTCGCCTTGTCGTCGTATAGAATCCTGTCGGCAGGATACTGAAACCAGGTGCCGCTTCGTACCACAAGGTCACTCTTGTTTCCGCGTCGGCGCTCAGCGCGCGAAAGCGACCATGGCTGATTACCGATGTTGAAGGGGCCGTGAAGGATTTTGATCATGAAGCTGGTTGGGATCAGATTGTCGTGGAGTGACTCGCGCGAGCCTGTTCGGCCCCGAAATTCATCACAATGTTGCAGTGAGGAATCGATCGATTGGCTCGATGTGTTGCTGATAGGCCTGCAATTGCAGCTCAACTATTCTTTCGGCTGAGTGATAGCGCTGTATCCAGGCGCTACCCGTCTCGCCTACTCCGCGTCGATCAACTTGATCCGCTATTACTTGACAAAGCGCCTCGGCTATCTCGCGTTCGGTGGAAGCCGACATGATCGGGGGAGCCTTAGAAAAAAACTTCTCGGCTGCGGTGAAGTCGACATTGGTAATAACCCGTCTTCCAAGCGCTAAGGCTTCAAAGGTGATGCCCCCGAAGCATGGTAGAACGAACTGATCCAGCACCGCGTGACTGCTAAGATATTTCCTCCAGAGCTCAGGCTTGCGCATCGGAGCTAGCCACTGCACCTTGTCGTCTATACCAAAACTGCGAACGAGTTCGCGAGAGGTATCGAGATCGCGGCCCCAGGCGATCATCGCAAGTCGCGACCGCGGATGTTCTCGGCTGACGGATGCAAATGCTCTGATCAGCCGGTCATTGCCCTTCACCAAGCTGGGGTCAGCATCGCGCCAGTCGTGTCTTGCGGGGTGAAAGAACAAGACGCGATCGGCGGGCGGCTTTATTTCGCCGTTTTGTTTCTTGAACGCGACGAGCTTTTTATCATCGAACGCGTGCGGAAGTGGCGTGACCCGGTCCCCCGATATGCCAAGGCGCCGCGCGGCAGCGATGCAATCGATGTTCGTGACGAAGACGTGGTTCGCACCGAGGAATACGGTCGACGCAAGCCGGCCGATCCTGTTATTCTGGAAAGGGATTGCCCTCAACGTTCCGTGCTCGTACGCAATATAGGGGCGGCGAGCCAGCAGCGGCCAGGCGCCGTCGATTGAGTATGCCTGTATGACATCAAAATGATCAAACAGTTTCGCTAGTGGGGCCAAGCGCGAGCGATACGCTGCGAAATCGCGCCGCTTTAGCGGAGAGCAGCCGCCGTTCCCCACCTTGCAAATCGCGGCCAGCCTCGCATGATCGGCGACTGAGCTTGATAAGACTCTGCGGATTGCGCGTTTCACTTTTCCCCCCGCGCTCATGACCTGTGACCGTAGGCTACGTGAAGATGCGAGCTTGCGCTTTTGCTCTAGAGTGCGGCGAATTTTTCCAGCCTGCTCAATTTGATTGGTAATCTGTGCTGCTATCATCGAACAGCACAACTCGAGCGGACCGGAAGCGAACCAATCCGGCCTCTGATAACTGCCCAAATCGACCTTGCTCCAATCGGGAAAGAATGGATTGCCAAGATCACCCTCAAAGGTTGCCTCTTCCCATTCCGGGCACGACATGATGTGATAATTTTCATAAGCGATGACATAAGCTTCTATGCCCTGCTGACGTTGGATCCGTGCGTTGTTGAATGCATTGTTCGCGATATTGCCTAGATGGAGCACCCGCAAGGCTCGACCGTGCCGTTCCCGCCAACCGCGGTACCAATCCAGGCCTTCTGCCTGCTCTGAAAAAACAGACGCGCCACAATCGCGCGAAGAAGCAATCAACGACATCCTCTTATTCAGCTCATTCATTAGCCAGACGACGCCAGGCTGCTATCAAGCTGCTTTCCAACTTGGAAAGGATGCTGCCAACCGGCGACAACCGAGATGGCATTTCGTCGAGCATCCTCGCGCTTCTGCATCTCCTCGATACGTCTGAGGATGCGTGGTGGAAAATTCGCGGTCTCTTGATATAGTCGTCCAAGACGTGCGGCAACTGCCGATACGCAATGCCAGCGCTGGACGTAGCGCAGGCCTTGTTCGCCGATATCAGGAAGATGATCCCGATTATGGATGAGCCACAGCAAGACTTGCTCGATATCGTCCGGGGTCGCGTTGATGATCGGGCATTCATTCGGCGCCTCAACCATATCCGCACTTCTCACGAAGCTGATTACCGGTTTACCCAGTGCCATACCTTCCAAGGCGGTATAGCCGTATGCGCCCGCTACAAATTGGTCCACGACCACGTCGGAGTCCGCAAACATTGCAAGAACCTGCCCATTGGGAACGCCTTGTATCTTGCAATATTCGATTTGGTACCCCTGCGCCTTCAGTTTTTCCAGCGTTTGCTCGAAATACTTGGACCCTTTGAGATGCGAGTGGTTCGGGGCGTGAGCGATCCGAAGCGGACCAGACGTCCCACGCGGGGAAGCTCTGCCGATCCGGTCTAAATCCAGCGGCCAGTAGTTGATATACTTTGCCATGGGCATATAGGGCAGCATATCGGCAAGCGTGATCAGCGCGGTCACACTCTTGGCTAGTTGGGAAATGTAAGTCTGCGCCTCCGCGTCGTGGCACGTGCAATACTTTGGTGGTTCCAGACACTCGACACAGGCGTTCCATCTACCGAGTGCCAGAGTAACCTGCCTAGTCCGAACGTCAGCCCCATATGCATAAATATAGACCCGTTTCCCGGCCTTTCGCAGAGCAGCAAGCTCTTCAAAGTTGTGTTGCAGTCGAGCAGATGAATCTATCAATCCGCGATCGGCAAAGAAGTGAAACACGTCGTATCGAAGCAAGGCCCACGTCAGGACCAACCGCTGGAACGCGAGGCTTTGACCATACCTGATTGCTAAAGCGTAGGGCCGTGTGAGAATAACATCGAACCGAGAAGTTATGAAATAGGTAACGTACACAAGAGACTCTGACCGAAAGCCGAGCTCTCGATCCGCCTTGGCCTTCAGCGGCAGCGTTAAGATCGGCGTTACCCCCCACAAGGTGCGAGGCCGCCCGAATCTGAGGCGCGCTGCACTGAATTTGGGGCCCAGCGAGATTGCCAGTTTCAGAGCTATGTTCGAAAGACCATTAAAGGCGACAGCAAGCCTGGCTCTTAGCTTGTAAAGAAATATCGCCTTTCGATCTGGTGACCACATGATCGCCCAGATTGAGAGCATCCGTATTCGGACACTTTTGGCGAGCACAACTCGCGCAGCCGATCTCAGCTTGTAAAGAATTATCGCCTTTCGATCCGGTGACTTCGTTATCACCCAGATTGAAAGCATCCATATTCGGACGCTTTTGGGGAGCAAAGCTCGCGCGGCGAGGCGCCCTGGGCTCTTCATTGCAATAACTCGAACTTCGCGGGACTGCCCACAGGCAGGCTCTGGTACAATGAAACGAGTTTTTTCCATTCCGACTTTGCGTCCAGCCTGGCGAGGGCCTCTTTCGTATTCGCGCTGAACGTTGCTCGCATTTTCTGATCCTGCATCAATTGCTTTATCGAATCCGCTATTGATAGCGGATCATATGGATCAAAGGTCAGTCCTACGCGATTCTCGAGCACAAGACTCTTCGCCTCTGCATAATCAGCAACCAGAACCGGAAGATCCGCCGCCAGATATTCAAAAATCTTGTTAGGCAGGGCAAAAGTGAAGTTTCGGCACAGTGCCGGCAACGTCCAGATGCCGGCATCTGCACCTCGGGCGGCCGCAACGACGTCTTTCGATGGAACCGGTGGAGCGAGGATGATTCTGTTCTCTACACCTATGTTGCGTGCCAGCTCCAGATAGCCAGGCCCAAACAGATCCAGAGAGGGACCTCGAATGACGAAGACGCATCCCGGTGCGTGGGCAAGCGATTCAATAATTGGCTCGATCAATCGGGTCGGTCCTGTGCCGCCCTGCCAGAGCAGCACGAAGGTTGACGGATCGATTTTCAATTGTTCCTTGAGTGGAGGATAATCCTTCGTCGGGTTGCGGAGGATATTAGGGATGTTCCGCACCACCAGTGGACGCTTGCCGCCCAGTTCTGCGACCATCGTGTCCGCGATCGAATCACAGACGGTGATCGTGGCGGATGCCTCTCGCAAGCAGCGCGCTTCGAGCTTTTTCAGCCGCGTTTTCCAGTCATCCGGGTACGGCACATACTCCTTGCGCTTTAAGTCCCAATGAACGTTTTCTGAGAACCATTCATGAAAATCTACAATCAAATGAGCTTCAGTGACATTGGCCGCGGCAAGCGCGACGTAAGCTGTATTGAGATCGTGAGCGTGAAACGCAAACGGCTTCGTGGTGACCGCGGCAGCATAGAGCTGGTTGCCCATGTAACCGGGATGCTCGCTGACGTAGGAAGCGGCGGTCCAGCTCAGCCATTTGATGGTTACCGACGGTCCCCAGTCAATTTTGAAGCTCTCGCCGGCACCATCATATGGTTCTGGGCAAATGACCGTGACACAATACCCAGCCTCAGCAAGCGCGCGAGCCTCGCGTTCCACGCGAGGATCAATCCTCAAGTCGGATACCACGAGCATAACAACTTCAGACCCGCTGGCATTCCTGCCGACACGGGAAAAAGGACCTAGTCTTGAGGCCGCCCTCAGCAGCGGCAAGCGCCGACGGACCAATTCAATGTTTTGAGAAAACGCTGTTCGGCGGCGTATATATCTAGAGCGTACTGCCCGAACGACGCGCCCAGCAAATCCGGAGGCGATTGTGCCGATACGGAAATGATGCCTCGCGGCTGCCCGTGTTGATTGCAAGCGCCGACGCCTCAATTCGAGGTTTCGAAGGACCATTGTTCCGGGGTTCAGGATTCTGGAGTTGACGAATCTCCAAATGGGGCGCAGCCGATTCCTTATTCGCGGATAGCGGCTAACTGCCGTCGCTAAAGCATTTAGCAAGCTCTTCGTTCCTTACTATGGATTTAAGATTTTCTAACTTTGATAGGCCCCGGGATCCAGAGATTTCGCTGTCTCGCCCATCTTGGCTCTTACGTACCAAGGCAAAGCCGCAGTCTCTATGTACAGAGCCGAGAGATGCTTTGCGAGCGCTTCGATCGAGTAGTTCTTCCTGACGTAACCTGGCCCCGCTGCTCCGGCTGCCGAGAGCCGCGTAAAGTCCGACATGAGACTTCGCAGAACATTCTCAATCGTATCTGGATTGGCGGGGATGATCGGACAGGCTTCGAGATCCGCGACGTCCACTCCTGCATGCAGATAGCAGATAACGGGGCATCCCATTCCCATTGCTTCGACTGCTGTTAGCCCGAATGATCCACTTACAAGCTGGTCTACAAGAACGTCAACTTCCCGCATTGCCGCCAGGATCTCATCGTTTGGCTTCCCGCTAAGCAGCGAGAGCTCGATTGGACGACCCTCGGCCTGCAGATTGCGAATCGCATTCTCGAGATAACTCGTCCCTTTGAAATACGGATGGTTCGGAAAATGACCGACAACGAATTTGTCACGGCTATGCCTCACAGGCGGTCGAGGATGCAACTTACCAACGTCAACCGTCAGATACGGCACATTTCGAGCACCTGGAATCATTTTTATGGCGAGCCCATGCGCAACCACCGCCGTCGAGTACTTTCGGATCACTTCAAGCATCTTGCCCCCCCCGTGATCGTCGCAGACACAATAGGAGCCCGGAGCAGGGCATTCAGAACAGAAGCTCCACTTCCCGAGGGCGAGGGTCTTGTTCCTCATTCTGTGATCGGCACCGTATGCATAGGTATAGAGACGCTTCCCCGCGCAACGATAGATTTCCATCTCGCGCACCGCAATTCCAAAACGGGAGCTGCCATAGCCGCCGGCGGGCTCAACGATACCGCGATCGTTAAACAGGTGAAAAATATCGAAACTGGCGAGAGCCCACATCAGAACCAGCCACCGGAATAAATAGAGATCTTGGCCTCGCTCGGCTATGACGCGATCTTGAATCTCAGTAAATACAAAATCAAAATCCGAAGTTGTATAGTAGGTGTTAAACACGAGCGTCTTCGCGTTCACGTTCAGCGCTCGGTCGGCAGCTACTTGCGCGGACAAGTTTGCGATCGGCGTCACTCCCCAAAGCGAATTGATCCGGCCGCGCCGCAGTCGATCCTCAGCGACTATCTGGCAGTCAGCTATAAAAGCAGTCCAAAACTTCTGTGCCTCGGGCGACTGATCAGGATCGAGAAATTCTCGAAGACCATCCAGCAAGGAAGCCAGCAGCGCGTAATCACGCTTTTTGACGAACCGGTTAACTTTCTTCAGGAGCACCTTAGCCAGGAGATTGGATGGCGAACTTGGAGAGAGCACACGAAGCGCGGCCCGAAATTTACGGCTTCTTCTGGCGAATCTCGAAACATTAGGAAAGTTCGAGGCCCGCCGCAGAAAAATTCGCGATCGCGATGATAGCCGTCTTGAGTGAGCTTCTCTCTGCATCTCTGGGTCAGATGGGGCTATTTGCGAACGAAGATTTGGCCGTCGACGAGGTATAGAAGAAAAGGCAACGGTCTTCCGACTGCTTTCACGCGCAGGCTCGCCTGATGATGTCAACCACCCGGCACTGATCCTCGTCAGTCATGTTCGGAAAAATTGGCAGCGCAATCGTCGTGTCTTCGGCGATAGCCGCTTTAGGAAATTCCTCAGGCCGCAGTCCGTACTTGCGCATGTAGTAACCTAGCCGGTGTACCGCATGCGTACCGGGCCGCGTCTGAATTCCGGCGTCGGCGAGCGCGTTCATCAGGGCGTTGCGTTGCCCGCGATCGCCTTGAAGCAGACGGATCACGTAGGATTGGTAAGTGTGCCCTTCCAGGTCCCCACCCAGTGGTCGCGCGATGGAATTGTTCCCAGCCAGCAACTCGGAATACGTTCGCCCGAGGCGGCGGCGCTCGGCGAGCAGTCGATCCAGCTTGGCCATCTGGGCGACACCAACCGCCGCCTGAATGTCCGAAAGGCGCAAATTGAACCCGAGATTGTCAAAGGTCGCCATCGTCCATGGGCCGTGAGGTTCCATCGATTGATCGGGCACCCCGCTAGAACCATGGTTCCGTTGCGAGCGGACGCGCGCCGCGAAATCATCCCGGTTCGTCGTGACAGCTCCTCCCTCTCCCGTCGTAACAACCTTGCGCGGATGAAACGAAAAGCAGCCGATATCGCCAAGGCCGCCCACCGGCTTGCCGCGATAAGTCGTGCCGATCGCGCAGGCCGCGTCCTCAATAACGGCAATGCCGCGAGACCTTGCGATAGTGTTGATTTCGTCCATCGGGGCCGCAAGGCCAAAGAGGTGGACAGCAACGATGGCTTTGGTGCGCGGCGTGATCGCCGCCTCCAAAGCTTCGGGGTCAATATTATATGTTGACAGGTCGATATCCACGAACACAGGCTTTGCTCCGACGTATTCGGCACTGTGCGCGCTCGTTACCCACGTAAAGGCAGGAACGATCACTTCACTCCCTGGTCCGAGTTGCAGAGCCAGTGTCGCCAGATGAAGTGCCGCGGTGCACGATGTGCAAGCCATCACATGCTTGATCTCATGCCGGACCGAAATAAGCTTCTCGAACCGGTCCGTCATAGGACCTTGCGTCACCCATTTCGAGTTCAAGCAATCGCGCAAACTGGCGATCTCGCTCTCATCAAAACTGGGTTCAGTGATCTTCATCATGACTGCTGCTCTTTTGACGACATTGCTACTCTTTATGGCGACAAGTGCTCCGGCATACAATCTCGGAGCCGCACCTTCGACGCATCGATACGGACTTTGGAACAATGGGCGGGCATTGCTTGCAGCTGTGGCGATACGTCATCAAGCCGAATAGACCTGAACCTCGTAGGGGGTTAGCTTTGCCTTAACCTGCTCGAAATAAACCGGACTGATGGCAAGCGCTACATGGCGGATTCCCAGCTCCTTAATCTTGTCCAGCCCCCCCACAATCCGGCCATGAATATCGCTTCCCCATGTCGAGCGGTTTTCGTCAAGGTACGCAGCGACCTCCGCCGCGTCGAAGCCAAAGTAGAAGGGAGCGAACAAACCCGAAGATCCCAGTCCAAAGATAGCAAAGGGCCCGCCACCTGCCTTTGCCGCCTCGTGGGATCGGAAGATCGCATCCATCGCATTTTTTGCGACAACAACGTTTTTATCGAGAATGATGCGGTTGTCCGCTACCACATTTGTGAGTAGTTCTGGACGATCATTCTTTCGGAGCAAGACGAAAATCGGAACGCCCGCTTCCTTCGACGCGACGACATCGAATCCGGCTGCACGAGCCAATGCAGTCAGACTATGTATGGTCAGCTTTGAAAGGTGGTCGGCACAGAAAAGATCGTTCGGATTTTTAGCAAAGTTAGGCACACGAATGTAGAACAGACCGTTGTCGCCGAGATGCCGGTGTGCCCATCTCAGCATGTCGAACGGATCTTCGACGTGTTCAAGGACGCCGAGAGCCACTAAGAGATCAAATTTCGCTGGGCCGGCGTCGAAATCTTTGTAATCGCAGCGCTGGATTGAGGCTTCAGGAAACCTCTCTTTCAAGACGGCGAATGCCGCACTCGGCTCGAACGCCGCCGCACGCCAATCACCCGACTGTTGAAGGAAGTACCCCAGAAAGTCGCCTTTCCCGGCACCGATTTCCAAAATCGCTCCGCGCCCAGGCAACTCGATCATTTCTCTCAAAATCTGGTGAGTGCGTTCGGCCTGAGAAATCGGAGCGGGACCAGAAAAGCTCTGAATGGCCGCGTCCGCCGTCTTCATCATCAAACTGTAGCTGTCTTTGTAAAAGGACTCGCTCCACCCGCGCGTGCCACCAGCATTGAAAATGAGCCCGCACGCTGTGCAGAGCCGGTTATCCAGCGACGCACCGGGAAGTACCATCATGTCGGAAGTAACGCACGTGCCTGAGAACGATGGATATACCTTTTGCAGTTGGTCGGATTTGCAAACGGGGCAGTAAACTGACATAGGATTAGCCTCCTAGAAAATCAAAAGGCGAGTTGACTAGCTGAGAGAATGCTCTCTGAGCCCACGCAAGATCATCATTTCCTTGTAGGAAAAATGAGGTGGCACCTTCTCTCCCAACACATCTCGGCGGATGAGAATATCGGGCTCGTTGTAGCCGGCCATCGCCCTGAGCGACGTCGTTCCCGAGAAGCGAGGGTTGATTTCAAACGGAACGACAACGCCGTCGACTACCCGACATTGTAAGTTCATTGGCGCGGTCGGCGACAATGACGCAGCCATCTCTTCGCAAGCGATCCTGACCAAAGACCAGTCCGCAACATGCCCCTGAGATATACCCGTAGAGATGACAAGGCGCGGACCAAATTCCAAGCGATTGGTCCTGTTCGGCACCTGTGTGCGAATCGTCAAAGCGTTGTTAATGACGCGCTTGACCGCGATCGAATTGATCAGCGCACCGTCCTTCCCGAATAACACGCCAACTGTATATTCCTCGTCGGGGCTCCCGATATATTCCTGCGCAATAAAGCACTCGCACATACCGAGCAGATATCGCGAGAAGGTGAGGAGTTCGTCCCTCGACTGAACGATGAAGACATTCGCAGATCCGCCACCCCCAACTGAGGGCTTCAGGATCGCCGGCAGAAGTTTCCAGGCCTCGAGGTCGGCCAGGTCCCGCACTTCGGCAAATTGCGGCGTGCGAAAACCATGAGAGGATAGATACCCCATCGTTCTCACCTTGTCCTGACAAACATCCAAAACGGAAGATGGATTCACCGGAATGTAAAAACCATCAGCCTCGAGAATCGATTTCGACCTGCTCAATACCGTCATTTCGGGCTCGGATCCGTGAAAAATGGCAATGCACTTCTCGGATCGACCCAACGAGCGAAGCTCGTCAAGATATCTCGGATCGCTCGCGCGCGGCAATTTGACAAACTTGTCGACAAGACTCCGGTTTGCGCAAGCGTCGCTGATATCGGTCCCGACGATTTCATACTCAAGTTCGCCGAGACGAAGCGCCTTGAGTATCTGCTCGCCGTGTCCACCACCGCCGATTCCCGTAAGTAGGACCCTTGTGCGTTTACCCTTCAAGATCGTTACCTACTCGATATGTCGCACAGCGGCTCAGAAGCGACGTCACTGACGGCGAAAGTGAATAACGTGAAAGTACACATTTGCAGGATCTGGAAATGTCGAATCGCAGAATTTTTGCGTCGCAGTCTTTTACGTCGAATATGCAGGCCGATCCCCTGAGATCGTCGCCTCGCGGAAGACCACAACTGCCGACGTTGACGAACAGCTTGCCATCGTGCCGACGCACAAACGGGCGGTGGGTATGCCCCATGAAGACCACATCCGCGGTCACTCCGGAAAAATCCGACAAACTGCTGTCAGGGTAGACGTAGCCGGTCAGTGGATCGGCTGGACTGCCGTGAACAAACAGGAAATCCGCACCTTGCTCGCGAACCTCCAGCTGCGAAGGCAGCGCCATAAGAAAGTCGCGCTCAACATTGGTGAGTGCGGCGAATGTTTCACGGTGACGGTAAACGGCGTCTTCTTCGGCGGTGGCTCTTTGCTGGACAAGCATGTCATCGTGGTTGCCCTTGAGCGCGCGTATGTTGCTCCCCTCAAGCAAGCTGACCACACGTTTGTCGGGAATGTAGCCAACAGAATCCCCTAGAAAGTAGATCAACTCAGCGCCCGCCTGCGCTAAAATGCCAAGTGCAAGTTGAAACGCTTCGACGTTGCCATGGGCGTCCGACAGAATGCCGAGTCGCATGTCAGCTCTTTTTCAACGCACAAAGATCGTCAGTGCAGACGCAACACCTTCCGCCATATTGGCGTCCTCGCGCGCGGCTCGGATTTTCGACCAAACCACTCAAAGCATTCGCTTAACGTCCAAGCTACAAAGCCATCCTGGACCACCTTGAGCACTGCGTTGTGCATCCCGCGCGTCTTCTCGATGTTATCGGGGTGAAGATTGATGACGATCACTCCCGGAACGCCACTCTCTCTAATGCGATCGGCGAGGTCGAGTATGCACTTGCCCGATCGAGCATCGTCCCAGCCGTGGACGAACACAATGCCATCGCCGACAGCGGTCAGGATGCTCCAATGCTCCGTTAATCGATCCCCGAGGGTGAGGCACGCCGGCAATAACGAGCCGTTGATCACGCTGCCATCAAGTCCCGGCAAATTGGAGCTGCCTTTCACACCATGATCGAGCCATGCCGTCGCGTGTCCCCAGTAGCCTTCATTGAGAAAACCGTGGTTTCGTACCGTGCACGTATGCTGGCCAGTCAGCTGCTTGAACCATTTCGCTTGTTCAGAAAAAAGGCACGTGTATTTGCCTGGAGATTCAAGCGCATCGGGATGAAGACCTAACTCTAGGCGTCGGCCATCCTTCAGCTGCCGGAGAGTGTACTTGTCGTGCTTGGTGAGAGGGTGAAGAAAATACGTGATCGGCAGCGAGCCAAGCACCTGTCGCTGTTGGTCGTAACGATGTAGCGGCGCCTGATCATCATCGCCGGTCACAATGATCGCGCCGGGTGCACCATTCGGCAACATCGGTGATCTGGCCTGACCGCAGAGCCGCTCCAATGCATCGGCCAAGACTTCACACCACCAATCAGCAGGCCGCTCGCGGACATCTTCTCCTGCAAGTTGCGCCTCAAACAGGTAGTTCGGTCGCTCGCCGGCGAAGCCCCACTTGGCTTCCGTTGGCCGGTTGTAAGCTGCAGCGGGATCACCCTGACGATATCGAAGGAGGTCCGAGGCAAGATCTGTTCCCACGAAGATGATCGAGGCCGCTGAATCCATCTTCCGGTGCAGCCATACCGCAGCGCCATCGCTATCCGAAACCACCGACGCTCCAACTGCCGACCTGAACCGCATATACGGATGCAACGTGCGCAACCGCCGCCATGGCTTCGGTCCCGCGTTGTCCGCCGTTAGCACTTGGGGCGAACAAGTTGGCTCGTCATCGATTGCTACGTCAAACGCCTTGGCAAATCCCGCGTCTGGAAAGACGGCAACTACCGCAGTACCCCGCGCCAGAGCTTCTCTCGCCAAAGCTAGATCGGAGCAAGTAGCTCGATATAGGACAACCGGCGCATTCTTCTCGACTGCGCGATAACCGAATATCTTCAAATGGTGCGCAATCCAGTCGCTACGCACTTTCATCGACGCGTCCCAACTGCCACGACGTTCACCCGGTACCGAGGCGGCGTTAGCGCAGAGAATGCATCCTGAACTGAAATCGGTATGGTGCCATTGACCAAATACCACCACGTGCCAGGGAGAACGGGAGGATAAAATCCGTAAGAGAACGTTGACGAAACGTCAAAGCCCGAAGACCGAACAAAGTCGGCGAGCTCTCGTTCCGAGTAAGAACTGACCGTCGCGGGATCAATATCCCTGCGATGGACCAGTCGAAACAGATTTGTCCGATTCACCGAGCGGACCAATATTCGCCCACCCGGCTTTAAAACGCGAAAGATTTCTGAGAAAGCAAGCTTAGGATCCTTGAAGTAAAGCAATGCGCCAAGGCAGGCGACCGCGTCAAATGAACCATCTGGATATGGCAGGTTCTCGGCGTATACACCTTCGTCCCAGGTAACTACACGATATTTGCTTATAGCTTCCCAGGATGGAAAGCGGCACGGGTCAGCTCCAACGACGTCCCAGCCTAGGCTGGCAAGCAACGCCACATAACGGCCGGGTCCGCATCCGATCTCCAATACGCGTCCCGGACCGGACCCAAGCAAATCGCCGATGCGTGCATAATAAGGATATCGGGATATGACGCGCACATGGTCCCGGTCGCTTGCTAAGCGGACGATTTCCTCTCGCTGGTAAGCATGAACTCGCTCCCACGATTTTGCACTCAGCTTAAAGCTCATCGACCCTCACAGGGAACAGTTTCGCCACGACACCACAATCGAGGTCTTGGTCTATAGGGACGATCCGGAATGAAAGCGCGTTCACGAGCCGCTGGAAGACTTGCGAATACGGATAGTTCTCCGGGAACTTCCAACCGTCCGCTGCGTAAGCGTTTACAAAATACTCTCCCGCCCCAAAAACGTTGTCGTGAAACTGGAAGGTAAATCTCCGACGTCCGCAACCATTGTAGATGTTGGCATCGGCCATCCCCGAGGACTGCCAGTACACATACGTGCCATCCACTCGGCTGATTTTGATTCCAACGTCGGCGACCGGCACTTTCTCGTTGAAGACGACGTCAACGACTATTTCGAAACTTTCGCGCTCCTTGACCGAGTGCGCGGACTTTCCGGAAACATACATTTCGACGCTCGTGATCTCAACTTCGCTCTTGGCTTGCTTGAGCAAGCTTTCACGGACTTGAAACGCGATTTCTTCCTTAGGCAACTGAACCTCAACACGAAAATCTAGTTGTTGCCACCCGTCCTTCGCGTCCTGCTTTCGCAGCAATGTTGCCTGCTTCCAGACACCGGCACGAAGATCTAACGCTTCAATCGTAAGCGATTCCAAATCTTGCGAAGCAACCTCGAGTGATACGTCAAGAGTCATCATCCCCGAAGGTGCGGCAAGCGCGAGCTTATGACCAATGACGATCTGTCCTCCGGGATTGCGGCCCGAAGCACGCTGCAATGTGCGGCACTCCACACCATATCGTTCGTGAAGTCGTCCCCATTCGCCGGATATTAAGTCGAGCGAACCAATCTCATCCGTTTCATCGATGGCCATTGTCAACGGAAACTTGACGTCAAGCTTTGCGAGGTCGTTCGAGACTCTCAGATCCTTGACATAGTGCGTGGTGGAAAAGCGCAAGCCATTTGCGGGCACTAGTCGAAGGCGTAGCGCCTCCTTGCCAATCTCGCCAGGAGATGGCTTGGACGACACGACCATTCCTGCTTGTATCGCCTTGCCACGAGTGGCCTCGTCTTCGCTCTGACGATAGTCGAGCTCATACTTGGCCAACACTGACTGCGCGTCTCCCGATGCTCGAATGCCGCCGTTCTGCATCCAGATAACTGTGGAACACATCTGTTGGACTGCGGCAATCGAATGACTTACAAACAAAAACGCTCGGCCTCGCGAGCAAAACTCTTGCATTCGTCGATGAGCTTTCGCGGCAAAATAGCCATCACCGGTGCCGAGCACCTCGTCGACTATAAGAATTTCGGGTTCGGTCGCCGTTGCGATTGCGAAGGACAGTCGAGAACCCATACCCGTCGAGTATGTCCTGACGGGCTGGTGAATGAATGCGCCCAACTCCGTGAACTCGACGATATCTTCGATAGCTCGGCTGATTGCGGAACGAGACATTCCTTGCAACAGAAGATTGAAGCGAATATTTTCAAGCCCCGTTGCGCTCTCGTCCCATGCTGGTACCATGCTCAGCAAGGACGATATCTTTCCGTTCACGCGCACCCGCCCACTCGTTGGGGTCAAATTGCCCGCGATGACTTTTAACAACGTGCTTTTTCCCGCGCCGTTGGGTCCAACGACTCCAACGCGCTCACCCTCGCGGACCTTGAGCGAGATATCGCGAAGAGCCCAAAACTTATCGTGCCGACGGCCGCCGAATAGCGCCTCGCGAAGTATGTCCACTGGCTTGCCGTACAGCTTATAGGCGACACTCAAGCCTTCAACTGCGATCGCGGTCATTAGAGAACCTTGCCAAAGAATGGTTTTAGGATTTGAAACAATCGATAACCCAGACTGAAGCAGGCGAAGGACATCGCCGCGAAGACAACCCAAGCGTACGGATGTTCAATGCGACCAAAATAGAGCGTGTCCTGATAAACCCAGATGAAGGCGCTGAGGGGATTGAAATTGACGAATGGGCGAAACAGTGTTGGTACCCAGGAGGGCAGGTAGACGACCGGAAGAACATAAATGCCAGCCGTGACGAGGACGACGGCGATGTCTTTCATATCCCGGATGAATACGCCGATTGCCGAGAGGATCCATCCCAACCCGATCGTGAAAAGGATATTCAAGGCTAATACGGCAGGCAGAAGGACGTAGGTCCAAGGCAAGGACCGGTTTACGGCAATCCCGTAAATCGTAATGATTGCTATCCCCACGATCCAGAACACCAAGGAGATCAATACATCCTTGATCGGTAGAACCTCTGTTTGGAAAGTGAACTGCTTGACCAGGTTTGAGTTACTGACGACCGATGCACAAAGACTCGGCAAAGCGGTGCTGAACGTGAGCCATGGAATGAGACCCGACAAAATATAGGTGGTGTAGTCCCTTGGCATTTCAAAAGTGCCGCCAATTCTTTGGCTAAACACCACGCCAAAAATGAACACGAACACCATCATCTGAAATAAGGGATGGCCGACAATCCATAAAGCACCGGCAAATTGGCCCGCGTGTCGCATTCGAAGCTCGCGCGAAGCCATGGCTACTGCGAGCTTTCGCGACCGCAGCAACAACCTCATTCCCGCGATCAAGTCCTGAAGGAAAGATCGGGGGCTCAACGCACCGGCGAAACCAAGCCGATGCGATTGAATGTCGAGTTCGCTCTCGTATTCCATCAAAAGTAAGCGTCCATCAACTGCTCCAGATTGAGCAGCGACCAGATTAGCAATCGGCGATTTTGTCGCCCTCCAATGTGGTCGTTTATGAGATTTTTGACCACCTCGTAATCGAGCAGATTATAGATCTTGGCCCGCGGGTTGATCACTCTGCGCTTTACATATTCAATGCTTTCGCCCTTGAACCAGCTCGCGTCCGGAGCCGAGAATCCCTGCTTCTCCCTACCGGCAACGTCGGCCGGGATATGCCGCTCCATCATCGTACGAAGCGCTAACTTGCCATCGCGCGTGCGCTGATAATAACGCTCGGCCTTGCCGCCCGGCTCGTTCTCGTTGAGCGCGACGACCTCGGTCAGGTTGCCCAGCTTCAAATGCGCCGGCAACCGCATGGCGAAGTCCGCAAGATCATTGTCCAGAAACGGCACCCTACTTTCAAGCCCATGCGCCATTGCCAACTTGTCGTCCACGATCAACAGCCCGTTCAGGAAGGTCTTGGCCTCAAAGTATAGCGAGTGATTGACGTAGTCCTCCGGACGCGTCAGCGTCGCGGCGTGTTCATGGAAAACGTTGCGGAAGATGTCCTCCGGCGAGACCTCCTTCGCCTCACTCCACACGGGCCTTAGCAGGCGCGGCAAGACGTCGGCCGGCACCAATCTCTGCCAAAATCCGAAGTACTTCTGCACGTAATGATCGAAGTCGTCGTTTACGACTGCGCGATAGTAACGCCAGGGGTAGCCGGCAAAAAGTTCGTCGCCTCCAGTGCCGGACAGAACGACCTTGCCGAACTTTGACGCGAGCTTGGCCGCGTAATAATTTGGATAACACTGTCCAACGCGCGGCTCCTCAAGGTGCCAAGCGAGGCTCGGCAAGGCGCGTTCCATATCGCCTGCTTTCAGAACCATCTCGTAGTGCTCGGTCTTGAACAGATACGACATGTATTCGGCCTTGGCCCGCTCGTCGTAGCCGAGTTCGACACCCGAGGCGGAATTCAGGTCAAAGCCGATCGTGAAGGTTCGCATGAACGGAAGCTGCGCCGCCGCCAGCGCTGTAATCGAACCAGAGTCCATTCCGCCAGAGAGGTATGAGCCGACGTCGACATCGCTCACCAATTGTCGGTAAACCGCCTGACGAAACAGGCGATCGAGTTCTTCGACCGCTTCAGCCTCGTCAATCTTGCCGCAAGGTTCCTCGAAGCTGAAATCCCAATAACGCCTTGGCTCAACGCTATCGCGGCGGTCGAGCTCGATCTGAAGATAGCAGCCAGCCGGCAGCAATCGCGCGCCCTCGAACAGGGTACGATCGGTAAAGAAATTTTGGAATGTCAGATACTCGGCCAAGCCTCGCGCATCGAGGCGCGCCGCAAAGCGGGGGTGCGCTCGAAATGCCTTGATCTCGGATGCGAACAAAAACACGCCATCAAGCTCGGCGTAATAAAGTGGTTTCACACCGAACCGGTCACGGGCAATCGTTAGCCGCCGTTCCTCAGTATCCCAGATCCCAAAAGCGAACATGCCGTTGAATTTCAGAAGTGCGCCAAGACCCCACTCGGCAAAAGCATGCAGCAGCACTTCGCTATCGCCTGTCGAATGAAAACGGTGCCCCCGCGCAGAGAGCGCAATCTTCAATTCCTTGAAGTTGTAGATCTCGCCATTGTAGGTGAGCACGAAACGGCCGTCCGGCGTTTGCATCGGCTGGCGCGCGGCATCAGTCAGATCAATGATCGAGAGGCGGCGATGGCCGAGCCCGACCGGGCCCTCACAATAGTGCCCCTCTCCGTCGGGCCCGCGATGCGCAATGATGTCTGTCATTGCGGTGAGAAGGCGGATCGAAGCAGGCTTGCCGTCCCGATGTATGATGCCGGTGATGCCGCACATTGTCAGGTCGTCGCTGTTTTGAGCTTCGGTCGTTCAGACCTGCGCCCTGGCGCGGCGCTGTTCGACCTGATCGATATGGCTCTTCCGCCATTCGATCAGCCGACGCAGGCCCTCGTCGAGATCGATCCCTGCCGTGAAGCCGATCTCGTCCTGGGCTCGCTTCGGTGAACCAATGCGATTGCGGACCAGCGTCGCTTGGCTCCGCGGCGCGTAATTGATAGGCTGGTTGGAGCCGGTCAGGTTAAGAAGCTTCTCTGCGATTTGCTTAAGCGAAGTCCGCTTGCCGGTGCCAACATTGTAAAAGCGATCCGTCGCTGTCGCCTTCATCGCGCAAATGTTGGCCTGCGCACAATCTTCCACTGCGACGAAATCGAAGGCTTCCGAGCCGTCCCCTAGAATGGTCGGCCCCTCCCCTTTGTCAATCGCATCAAGCATCTTCATAATGACCGCTATATATGCTCCCCGATAATCCTGCCGCGGTCCATATACGTTCATATATCGCAGGCCCACATAGTCTAGGCCGTAACGGAAATGATAGGCGCGCGCCATCGCCTCACCGCAGATCTTTGTGGCACCATAGAAGTTCTTGTTGTTAAACGGGTGATCCTCCGACATAGGCTCTTCGACCGCATCGCCGTACACAGATGCAGAGGACGACCATATCAATCGTTTGATGCCGTTGCGAACACAGCCATCGAGGACGTTGAACATTCCCTTGACGTTCACGTCGAAGGCCGATCGTGGAAAGTCATGACACTGCAATAGCCATAGGGCCGCGAACTGAAATACGCCGTCTACCCCCTTTAGAGCGGCGTCCAAAATATCGGTTTGCGTAATATCACCGCCCGCCTCGAATATCTTGACGCGGGGGTCACGCAATGCCGCAGCAAGGTTTTCGTGAGTGCCGCGGACAAAGTTGTCATAGACGATGATTTCGCCCACGTCCGTCCTGGTTAATTGTTCGACCGCATGCGACCCAATCAGCCCGGCCCCGCCAATGATGACAAATTTCTTCCCTCTGATATCCATCAGTTTCAGCCTTCGATTTCCGCGAGTGTTTCATTGTTAAGCTGATATCGTCGGTTAGTCCGACGACACACGAGGTCGCGACCTAACCGTTCGCCGGCCCTGCTCATCCAACCGACGCGGCGCGCCGGATTTCCTACCATCAGCGCGAATGCCGTCACATCTTTTGTCACCACAGCTCCGGCACCGATGAAGCAATACTCTCCAAGCGAATGCCCACACACGATCGTTGCATTGGCACCAATGCTGGCACCTCTCCCGACCGGCGTGGGACGAAATTCATCCTTCCTCGAAACATCCGAGCGTGGGTTGTTCACGTTCGTGAAGACGCAGCTTGGCCCGCAAAACACGTCGTCAGCGAGTTCGACGCCGTCATAGATCGAGACATTGTTTTGGATCTTGCAGCCGTTGCCAATCTTGACGTTCGGGCCGATCATCACGTTCTGCCCGATCGAACAGTTTTCGCCGATTACCGTACGCGGTAGAATGTGGCAAAAATGCCAGATGCTCGTGCCACGCCCGATCATGGCGCCATCGTCGACATAGCTCGATTGATGGATCAGTACGTCGGGAAAACGTGGATCCTCGCGCATCTCCTTCATTGCTGCATCGCCCGCTGGGCAAAACCGTGAACGCCGTTGCTCCTGACGATCGGCGCGTGACGAAAGGTCGAGACAATGTCGATCGAAGGACGCACCTCGTCCAGCCCAAATCCCCTGCCAGCAACAATCTCCTGATAGCTGCGCGTATGCAGATCGGTGAAGCCCTCGGAGAACTCTACTTCTTTACCGTCGACAGTGATGGACCGGAAAGTCGTCTTCTTGCCCTTGACGCCGTCCGGCAGATCGTTGCGGTCAAGTGATAGGAACCAGCTGATGTCGGCGCGCTCGCACTCTAGTGAACCCGCCGCCTTTTCGGCCTCGCGCAGATGCGCCTCGCTTCGGCTAACGGTGCCAAACACGAAACTCAGCATATCAAAAAAATGTACGCCGATGTTCGTTGCCACACCACCCGACTTCACCTCGGATCCCTTCCAGGAGTTGTAATACCAGCGCCCGCGCGAGGTTATGTAGGTGAGCTCGACCTTGTGGCGCCGATTACTCTTGGCAAAGCGTTCGCGCAGCGCGACGATCGCCGGATGCAGTCGCAGCTGCAGAATGGTCGACACACGTCGTCCAGTGTCCCGCTCGATCTCGACCAGTCCGTCGATGTCTTTCGGCTCCAGTGTCAGCGGCTTCTCGCAAATCGCATTGCTGCCCGAGCGCAAGGCGAAACGACAATGCGCTTCATGAAGATAATTCGGCGAGCAGATCGACATGAAGTCGATCATGCCCCCCCGACGCTTCAGATTATCGACATGGCGATCAAACAGCTCGAACTCGGTGAAGAACTCGGCATCCGGAAAATGACTGTCCATGATACCCACGGAGTCGTTCGGATCATACGCTACCGCCAGCGTACCGCCGGTTTCTGCCATGGCCCGCATATGCCGCGGGGCGATGTAACCCGCGGCACCGATCAATGCGTAAGTCTTCATTCGAACGTCTCTCCACGAATTCAGGCCTCACCTGGCCAAGCTACCGCACTCCGGGTGAATCGCTCACCATTCCGGAGTATAAGCATCGAGGTCTGCCGGGTGGCAGACGATTTCAGGCCGCAGTGACCAGATCCGTTCCGACGAGCACACGAACCTTGCGACCCAAAAGATCGAGGAGGACCGCGACCCTCTGCTGGTCGCTGACGCCTTCCACCAAGGCCAGACTGTCAATGAAGGCGCCAGCGACAATTCGCACCTTGTCGCCAGGCACGAAAAGCGACGAGCGCGCCAGTTTGATAAACCCGTCCTCATCCTCGCGGGCCCGCAGCGCCTCAATGACCCCGTCTGCCACGGAGGCCGGCCGGTCTTTCCAGCACACCAGTTGCGATACACCGACGGTCGATTGAATTACTCGCCACCGCTGCGCCGCAAGATCGATTGCAACGAAGAGATAGCGCGGAAAAAGCGGCCGCGCCACGGTTTCCACCTTCCGCGCATGACTGCGACGCTTCAGGTAGCGCGGAAGGTAAACCGAAAAACCCTGGCGACAAAGATTGGCCGATGCCTTTGCCTCGGCATTAACGCGCGTCTGCACGACGTACCAGCAAGCGCGGTGTTCTGCGGTCATCAGGACACAACTCTCTGGTCAGGGAGACGCAAGCCGAGCAGTTCCGGAGCCAGCACGCGCTCGGCTCCGAAGGTTTCAACAGCATGGTCGAACGTGCTCTTCGCGCGCGTGAGGTGAGTGACGACGACAGCATCGAACGGCTCGCCGACTTCGTCATAACTGGGGACGACCTTCTGGCCCACGAAACGGCCCGCCGATGCATCGGGATCAACGACGGCGACGATCGAGACCGGTCCGTCCACCGCGCACAGCATGGCGATTTCACAAAGTTCGGATTTTCCCGCCAGAACAACCCGTTCATAGCCCTGAGCGCGAGCCCGCTCGAAGATGCGACCATAATCCTGCTTGGCATTCCGAATCAGAGAGAAGGAATCGGAGAGAAAAAGGACCGTAAGCCGCGATTTTTCGGAGAAGCCCTGCGGCGTCAGATAGTAGGCATATCGACGCGCGGGCGCCTGACCCACCTTAACCAACCCCTTCTTGACGGCACGCCTCAGGTACGCATTCACTAGCCCAAGCGCGACGCCGAGCTCGGCGGCGATGCGACGTTGCGACCGTGTTCCGTCCGCTTCAACGGAATTCAGAAGACCGAGGACGATCCGATCCGCCCCACTCTCATCCATCGGTAGACTGCCTTGCATCGCTTGCCACATCCCCTCAAGACAGAGGGCTCTAGCGCGTTCATGCGGTGAACGTCAAGCATCTCCGTTCATTTCGTGAACGAAATAACGTATTGTTTCAGAGATACATTTTTGCCACATTGGGAACTAGCAACGTCGGCTGTCAGTTCAAAAGGCGCGCAGCAAAAGCTGCGTAACTATACTTCTCTGCGATAGCAACATATTGCCGCTGACCCGCACGCCGCGGCACCGCGGTGATCGACCAGATCCGTCAGTCGACCGACCTGGTCGGCAACAACAGCCCCGGTCCCCCGTTCTGCTAACTGCCGAATATGCCACACACGAGATCCGCCTAATCCAATCGAGGTCCGCAAAGCTCGTCGCCGACCCAATGAGCGGCGTCCTGAGGAAACGGCCATCTTCTGGCGCTTGGAAAATTGATCGTCGCTGGGGATGGATGTTTCACCCACAATCGCATGTGATGGGACTCGTACAGGGTAGCATTGAACGAGCCGGTTCTGATAAGCGAAGGGAACAGAGACGAACTTTTGTCCAGACCCCCGCAGCGCAGCCAACGGCGCGTTGACATTGGCCAAACGGCCGCCGGCGGCTTGTCAATGGACCTGGAGCAGGCCCTTGATCCAAACGGAGAGGTATTGCCTTCGGGTCTACTCCGTTTCAAGCTCGGCGGCAGCTGGAGTTAATGCAGCGCAAACTCCTTCCGATCCAAAAGGGATACGCTCCGGAACTGCCAAACAAATGATTGCAGACTACATCATCGACACCCTTGTGAGACGCGCTCGGCGCGCCACCGAAAGACGGATCGCCAACGGCACCCCTCGCACGCTTTGGGCGTCGACTCCAATATTAACTCTGCCAATTTTGGCAAGATGCGATCGTCTCCTCGGATTTCGTTCGTCATCGCTCGTTTTCAATACCTATTACGTTACGAGATCCTTCGATATAAATCTCATCCTCTTTGAGGGCCTTCTGCGACTGACCAAAAGTCGATCATGCTTGGGACTCTTCCGTCGGATCGTATTTGCATGGGCTTTGCTGCGATTCGACATATTCAATTATTTCTATGATCGCGGCCTGCTGCTCAGCGAGAACCGTTACGGGATCAATCCTCGAGAGCTAGAACTCCTGCTTAAGTCCGGAAAGCGGCTATATACCTATGCCTACGGCGCCGATGTGAGGACGCGGAACACTACGTTGGAGCTTGGGCATCCAAACGTGTGTGAGGAATGCCCGCAACCAGGCAAGTACTGCATCTGTACAACCGAATTACACGACTTATCGCTCAAACCACTTGAAAAGCGCGCAACAGCGCAAATCGCGATGGGTGATATGACGGCATACGTGCTTGGCTGCCGCGACATTCACTACTGGCCGATTGAAGCAACGAAATTTGTTGCAACACCACCTATCTTTCGACCCGGTGACACTTTGAGGGTTGCGCATGCGCCAAATCACGGTCACTTCAAGGGCACACGTCTTCTCGCTCAAGCAATCGACAAACTTTCCGCAGAAGGCGAAAAGATCGAGCTCGTGTCAGTGCAAGGTGTACCTAACAGAAGAGTCATCGAGCTTTTTGGTACCTCCCATATTGTCGCCGATCAATTTGTAGCCGGGTTCCATGGTTACACCGCGCTCGAAGCAATGGCGATGGCAAAACCCGTCCTGTGTTTTTTGCGAAACGATCGGATGATGATCGATCCAGCTACGTGTCCAATCATCAATGTATGTGCGGACGAAATTTATGATGTGCTCAAGAAGTGCTTGCATGGCAAGCTGGACCTACGGGCCATCGGTCAGAGCGGGCGCCACTACGTGGAAAAGTATTATAGCTTAGAAGCTGTCGCGGCCAGACTCGGCGAGCTGTACATGGACACAGCGGGTTTCCCGAATAGCCTGAACGCGAAATTGAGGATCCGAATCAAAGATCTTATGACAAATCGTTCGGAGCCTTAGAGGCGAGTCCGATTATATTTCTCGTTCCTGTTGTTCGGCTACACAAAATGCGAATCCTGCACGGTCCCGTCAACGTAGGTAACCAGCCCTGGGTACTATCGCGCGTATGGCATCGTCTCGGTGCCTCGAGCGATCTGGTCGCGCGAAAGCGAAACGTGGCTGAAATATCTTGCAGACAATCGGAAGCCGGCATAGCCACGGCGATACTGACAGCATGCGCTACGCCCGACGGCCGTTTCCAGCTGAATCCCGACGCTCCTTGAGTTATTGTGCAAGGCCCCCCCTGCGAGAACTACATCGCACGTCGGAGGGTTTTGGCAAATCCCGTCGCAAAGGCAGCTACGCGGGCGTCCTGATCCGCAAGAAAGTTGCGGACCACGGGCGCGGCGGAATCCTCTGAAAGACGCATGAGATGATCCGCCAAAGCGGCAGGATCGTCCGTTCCGAAATAGTGAGCCGCGCCCGCAGTCTGCTCGCGGTGTACATCGAGATCGGACAATATCATCGGAACGCCGAACGATTTCGCTTCTTCCACTGTCGTGCTCCATCCCTCAAATCGAGATGGATTTATCAATGCGGTGCAAGCCCGCAACAGCGCATAGACGTGCGGTAATGGAATCATTCCCAGATGACGAAAGTGCTTCTCGAGGCCGCGATTTCGGACCTGCGCCATAACTCGATCAAAGTATCCCGGCTCTCGCGGGTCTTCGGTGCTACCGGATACGCACACCACGACATCAAACCCGCGCTGCATCACGATGGTCAGCGCATCGACCACCAGTTGGTGGTTCTTGTGCCTGTAAAACTGGTTGGGCAGGTAAAAGTACTTGTCGGGCAACCGGTATTGCGCAATCACCCCGGCTGGATGCGTGGTCAAGAGCGCCGGCGAAGGCTGGGTCGCAAAACGAACCAGAGAAGTTTTGTTTGTCGCCCTGGGGTAGTATTTCCTGAAGTCGCGATGCGCGCTCTCGCTGCTGAGCATGATGGTCCGCCCCGACGCGATTTGAGCGCGGAAGCCAATTTCACGACGCCATCGTGCCGCGGCAGGAAAGAGGCGGGGCAATGTGCGATGTTGCAGATCGGGAAACCAGGCCACCACTGGTTGAGATAGACGCCAACCAAAGAAGCGGGCGGTTTCAACCACCACATCGATGCGCTGGGTGCGGAAGTCCGCCGCCGCCTTGCGGTCGAGCCCGAGCATGAGCGCTGCAGCCAGGCCGGCTTGCCTTCCGAAGCTACCCGATCGCACCACCTCCACGTCTGGTATCTCCGCAAGCGCGGCGAGATCGGCATCATCGTCGGTGGTCCCCGCGAACACGACCGGTGTAAATTCACCTGGCAGATACCGATTTAGCGCCGCGAACAGATTGCTCTGATAATTGTAGCCGCCGGCCCAGATCCGGCGCGAGATGTAGCTGAAAGCGACCCGCAGCGGCGCTCGCTCAACCACGAGCATGCCCCTTGAACCACGCCACGTAGTCGGCAAGACCCTGATCAAGCGGAATCTGCCAGTCGAACTTCATTCGACGCAGGCTCACATCGTCGGCCACCAGGCTCACCGGATCGCCGGGCCGCCCGACACCGGAATAGCATACGACTGTATTGCCTCCCCAGTGTCTGATGAGGCCATTCGCGATGTCGGCCACGCTCGCCCCTCGGCCCGAGCCGCCATTGATAATACGAAAGGAGTCCGGCGACGACAGTTCAGCGACGCTCGCCACCAGCCTGGCGACATCGCGCACGTCGGTCCAGTCGCGGACTTCCGCGCCCGTCCCGCCGAGATCGAGCGAACCCGGCTCCGCCCTGAGACGTGAGCAGATGTCCCAGAGCAGTTGCTTGCGCAGGTTCGGTCCGTAAACCGAGAACAGCCGCACCACCGTGCAGCGCAGGCCGAACGAGCAGGCATAGCTCCGGCACAATTGCTCCATCATGAGCTTGTGCTGACCGTAGGGCGACATCGGAGCCGGCGCGGCGCTCTCGGGGATCGGAACGGGGTGGTCGGCTCCGTAGACCGCCGCACTCGATGCCGCAATCAATTCACACTCCGCCGCAGAGGTGCGCAGCCATTCCAGCAGCCGGGCGGAGCTCGCGACGGTGCGGGAGAAATCCTCGAACGGCCGCTCGATCGACAGGCCGACCGACGATCCGCCGGCCAGATGGAAAACCTTTGACGGCAGCCCGTGCGCGGACGCAAGCGCATTCAGGTTGGCCGCATCGATCTCGCCGTTGATCCAGCTCTGCAACCCGAGCCGGCACGCTTCCGTCTGATCGAGCGCCCCATGACCGATGCCATGGACCGCATGGCCGGCGCCGGCCAATTCGCGCACAAGATGACGGCCGATGAATCCGTTCGCACCGGTGATCCAGACCCGCATGGCTCAAGCCTTGCGACAGACGAACGAATAAAGGCGCCCCGGCCGATTGTCGAACCGTCCGGCGATCGAGAGCAGCGAGACAAAGACACTGCGCGGCGCCAGAGCCGCCCGCCACAGCGGTCCCGCCGGGATCGTGCGCGTGAGCTTCGCGACGACGGCAGCACGCAGCGTGTCCAGCGTATACGGGAACAGGTTGATCGGGCTTTGCAGCGGCCTCAGCGTGTCGATTGCGGAAAATCCGGCGACGGTCAGCGCGCCGGTGTAGCGATCGAGCAGGAAGGCGTGCTCGCCGCCGTAAAGGTGATGCAACGGATGGTGTGCGAGGAATTGCGGCAGATCCGCCTCCTTGCTGATGACGTGCTCGCGCGCCGCGATCAGTATGCCGCCGGGGCGCAGCACGCGGAACATCTCGCGGCATGCGCCATCAAGGTCGCTCGTATGATGCAGCACGGCGCGGGCGAACACCACATCGAATGCCGAATCGTCGAAGGGCAGCCGCTCGGAAAATTCCTCGACCACCCGGATCGGCAGTTGCGCCTGGGTCGCGAGATCGCGGATCGCAGCTGCGCCCACGATCGCGCTGGAATCCGGCTCGAGCGCAGTCACGGCAAAGCCGCTTCGGGCGAGCGCATAGCTCGCAATGCCGCGGCCGGCGCCGACGTCGAGCGCTGCGCCCGACCGTCCGGCCAGCAGTGCGGCGATCGCCTGCCATTCGGTGCTTTGAAAATAGCGTTCTGCGGCCGCGATCAGGGGATCGTCGTAGAACGCGTCGAGCACGAGCTGGTGCTGGTCGGGCTGGTTGCGCAGCCAGACCACGGCCTCCTCCCAAGTCGTGAATTTGCGTTCATCGTTCATCAGGGCCGAGCTCCCTCGCCAGCACGGCCGGATTGCCTGCCACGATCGAATAAGGCGCGACGTCCCTCGTCACCACCGCACCGGCCGCAACGATGGCGCCTTGCCCAATGGTCACGCCGCGCAGGACCATCGCCCCTGCGCCGATCCAGGCGTCATCACAAATTCGGACCGGGCTCTCGTCAAGCGAGATCTCGGACGGATGGCCGCGGGTAAAGATCTCCTGAACCTGCCGGTGTCGATCGGCGGCGCGCAGTGGATGCGTCAGATTGTCGAAGACGTTAGCTGAATGCGAAATTAGGACCCGGTTTCCGATCTCGATCGCGGCGGCCGACCAGATCCGGGTGCTCTCGCCAACATAGCACCATTCTCCGATCCTGATCTCTCCGCCGTGAGCAAAGGTCAACAGCTCGCCGAGGATGCGACTGCTGCGGCCGACGACGATCTTCCCGGAATCGCCGCGGATGTTTCTGATCCTGGCATAGCGACCGAGCGCCGCGTTGGCCTCGAGCCGGCAGGTCGCTCGGCCCATCAACCGCTGGATGAGGTAGTCGAGATTCATGCTGTCAACTGCAGGCAGGCCACGGCGCGCGACGACGCAGCCAGGTCGTCACCCCGCCCCTTGCCGCTATGGACGTCGTGAATGATGGCGTCCGCAAGCGCCTCGGCACTCTGACGCGACCAGCCGTTCCGCGTATAGCCGAAATAGTCGACATGGGATGACGTCGGGCAAAACGCCTCGATGATCCGCTCGATCATCGCGCGATCGAACACTTGATACCAGCCGAGATTGTCACGCTTGCCGTACGGCACCGAGATCAAGCAGACGCCGCCGGGCCTGAGGATGCGCCTGAATTCCTTTACCGCCGGAACGAAACCATCGAGGTCGGCCTCCGCGTCGCGCTTATCGCCCGTGTACAGCATCTGGTTGTCCAGGCCGATATGCTCGATCGTCGAGATGCTGGCGACCGTGTCAAAGACCCGGTCGTCGAACATCGTCTTCCGGAGGTCACCGAATACGTAGGAATAGCCGTCGCGCCAGTAGCACCGTCGCTCGGGCGCCAGCGTCATGATGGTGAGGTCGGCGCCGCGCAGCGGAGCGCGCTGCAACAGGTAGTCGTGGTTGAAGGTCGATCCGGCGTCCAGCATCTTGCCGACCTTGCTCAGCCGGGAATACACCCAGGGATATTCCACGACGCGCTCGTCCATGGCGATGCCGTAGCCGAGCGGCAGTTCCTTTCCGCCCTGCAGCAGCCCGGCATCGATTGCCGAGGTGATGATGCCGCGCTTGACCGTCTGATAGCCCGGGCCGAACGGGCGCGGGCGCAGCTTGAACAGCGGCGCCGCGAGTCCGTCGGCCGCCCATTTCAGCTCATGGATCAAGTCACTCGCAGACATCATTGATTCCCGATGGCCCACCCCAACGGCCGGCCTTGCGCACCGTCTAGAGCCTTTTCCGTTCCGATGGAATCGGAATGGGGGTCCAGATTCTGGTTTTGACGCGTTTTCTCGAAGCGAAAGGGGCCCATTTCGGTCGAAAACGACCTAGCACGGCCCAATCCGCGTGACGAGGTCGACAAAATGTTCCCATTGCGCGGCCTTGCTGTAGGTCTGCTGCAGGCTCGTCCTGCCGCGCGCGGCAATCCCGGCCGATTGCGGCCAATCCTGCAGGCAACGGGAAATCAGCGTGGCGGCCTGCTCGGGCGCATCGTAGGTTCGCATGGTGAGGCCGTCCTGCATCCCCTCCGGATAGCTGCCGGAATCCGAGGCCAGCAGCGCTCCGCAACCCATTGCTTCGAAGCAGCGCATGTTGCCGCGATCATTTCCGGCCATGTCGATTGCACCGTTGAGCACGATCTTCGCCGAGCCGAACAGCGCGTAGAGGTCGCGCCCGAACACCGGCGGGCGTGCAATGGCGGCGATGGCGTCCGGGCGACGGTGCTTGCCGAGCGGCAACACGCGACCGATCGCGCTTTCCGCAAGCCGTGTCAGCCGCGAGGCGTCGAGACAGAACACGATCCGATGCCCGGCACCAAGCGCCGCGACCTGCTCGAGCGTCCGCCCGCGTGTGCTGTGATGCCGGGAATAGCCGCCGACGAACGCGACGTCGATCGGCCGCTCGCCCTGCCCGTATTCGTCCATCACCGGGTCGGCCGCCGGGAAGAACAGCTCGGCGCGGCAGCCCTTGCTGCGCCAGGATTCCAGGATCGAGGGAAAGTTGCCGAGCACGGCGCCGTAGGCGGTCAGGTCGGCATTGCCGGACGGCGCCGCGCGCCAGCTCAGCGTGGTCTTCACGCAGCCCGGAAGCTTGGCGACGAAGGCGCTCGGATAGCGCACCGGATCGAGATTGTAGAACACCTCGGTTCGGTGATGCTCGATCTGCGCCAGCAAGATTGCCTCGAGCGTTGGCGTCCCCGCGATGCCCTGCGCCCGCGCCCACTGCCTTTGCTGCACATCGTCGTCTCCATTAGTGAAAAAGGCGTCGGACGAACCGTCGAGCACGGGCTTGAGGAAATGCGGCGCACCGAAGCGGTCGTTGAGGAACACGGCGCGCCGCGCCTCGAAGTTGGTCGCCTTCGCCGCGAGCTGGTTGAGTTGCGGCACATAAGAGGGATAGAGGCCGCTATTTTGGAACAGACGCATCGCTCAGGCGTACCTTGCCAACAACCACTTCATGTTCAGGTAGGGCCAGATCCGGCCGACGGTTACCCAATCCCAGCTCTGCGATGTCGTCAGGCGGTCGACCGTTGCGCGAAGCTGCGCCTCGTCGACGAGGTCGGCGAACGCCGGCACCCTCTGCTTGAGCAGCTCGGTGGTCCAGCCGCCGAGCGGCCCGTTCAGCCACTCGGGCATCGGCGAGTTGAAGCCGACCTTGCGGCGCCCGGTGCGGATGCTTTCGGGCATCAGGTTCACCATCGCCTGCCGCGCCACCACCTTTGTGATGCCGTCGGCGGACTTGCTCGTCTCCGGCAGCGCCATCGTGTAGGTCACAAGCCGCCAGTCCATGAACGGCATGCGCACCTCGATGCCGTGCGCCATCGAGAGCCGGTCGAAATTGCGCAGGATGGTCGGCAGTGTGGTTGAGTGGAACATGCGATAGAGGCGCCGGTTCAATGCGCCCCACTCGCGCGGCAGCTCGTCATCCTCCGCCACCAGCGGAAACGCTGCGGGAATGTCCGAGAGGCCGCCGCGCAGAAAATAGTGCCCCTGGCGCTTGATCATTTGCGCCCGCAGGAAATCGACGCCGCGCTGCGCCAGCGGCGATCGCGAGGTCAGCGCAGCCGCTGCGTTCCGGATCCGGAATGCCGCGGACTGGCCCTCCTGCATATAGGCGCCCATCAACTCATCCGCGCCATGGCCGTCGAGCGAGACCGTGACGTTCTGGCGCCGCAGTTCGCGATAGATCAGCCATGGCGCGCTCGGCAGCGATATATAGACGTCGTCATTGTCGTCGAGGATCCGGTCGAGGTCGTCGTTCAGCGCATCGTCCCGACCGATCTCGAGGAAGGTCGGCTTGACCTCGGCCCAGGCGGCCGCTTCCTCGGCCATCGGCCGCTCGTCGTTGATGGAGCCCGGGAACGTCGCGACAAACGCATGGCGCCAGGTGGTGCTGTCTCGCGGTCCCATCCCGGCCTTTTCGTGCGTCGCCATGGCGCAGATCACCGCAGACGAATCGAAGCCGCCGGACAGGCAGGTCCCGATTGGAACATCGCTGCGCATGCGCAAGGCCACGGAGTCGTGAAACAACTCGCGGAAGCGTACCACGCGATCGGCCTCGCCGGCCGGAATCTCCGGAAGGTGATCCACGGTGCGCCACCAGCGGCGTACCTCGACCCGTCCCTGCCGCAACCACACGCAGTGGCCACCCTGCACACGACGCACCTGCCGGAACAAAGTTCGCTCGCTGCCTTCGATCCCGAAAGGATCGAGCAGCAAGCGCCGCGCCACCTCGGTATCGATACTCGTCTCCATCAGGTCGCAGCGCACCAATGCACGCAGCTCGGAGGCGAACACGAAGCGCTCGGACGAAAGCGCATACAGCAACGGCTTAATGCCGAAGCGATCGCGCGCCAGGAACAGCTCATCCGTGACAGTGTCGTAGATCGCCAGTGCCCACATGCCGTTGAAACGCGGCAGCATGTCCTCGCCCCACGCTTGCCAGGCGGCCAGGATCACCTCGGTGTCGGACTGGCTGTGGAACACCACGCCCTTCGCCTCGAGCTCGCGGCGCAGTTCGAGGAAATTGTAGATCTCGCCGTTGTAGAGGATGACATGGCGGCCTTCGCCTGATGCCATTGGCTGACGGCCGCCGTCCGTAGGATCGATGATCGCGAGCCGGCGATGACCGAAAGCGAGATTTCGCCTGGTGTTGAACCAGGTGCCCTCGCCGAACGGACCACGGTGCGCGATCAGACTGGTTAGCCGCGAGACCTCGGCGAGGTCCACAGGATTACCGCGGAGATTTACGATGCCTGCGATACCGCACATGTCTAGAAGGCCTTGAAGGGCAAGAAGCGAACCACAATGGTGCGAAGGTCCCGCCAGCAGACCACACGATAGGGGCCGAGCTGCGACGCGGCGACGGTAGCGGCAAAAATAACCGCCGCTGACCCCGCATAGAGCAATATCACATACCACCATGACGGTGCCAGGTCGAATGGCGCCTGGGCGGACTGGGAGCGTAGCGCCAGCGCGGCTGCGATTCCGACGCCGAGCGGTACCAGGACGAAATGGAGCACGCGCGAGCCGATGCCCGTGCGCTTGAAGCTGCGCCGCAGCAGAAACACCGTGGTGACGATCTGCGCCATCATGCCGACGCAGGTGCTCCAGCCGGCCGCCTGCCAGCCGAAATGGGGCAACGCGACGGCGCTCGTCGCCAGCGTGAAGGCGCCCGTGAGCAGCGAGATCAGCGCGTTGAAGCGGGACTGCCCCTGCGACAGCAGGTAGAACGCAAACACGTTGGCACTGGAGCCCAATATTCCGCTGATCGACAGCACCACCAGCACCAGTTGCGCTTCGGTCGCCACTTCGGGCCCCGTCCAACGATACAGCAGCGCCCCGGCGACGGGGATGAGGCCGCCGAGCGCGCTCGCGGCGAGCACGTTGAGGATCCAGGACGAGCGGAGCAGCAGATCGACCTTGCGATCGTCGTTCTCCTTTTGCAGCGCGCTGAAGAACGGGAACAGGATCTCGCCGATCTTCAGCACGCCGATATAGACGGCCTCCTCCAGCCGCTGCGCGACGCTGTAGAATCCGACGAATTGCGGCTGCAGCAGCGCTCCGAGCAGATAACGGTCGGCCTGCCCGGCGAACAATGCGCCGCTTTGAGCCGCCAGTTGCCAGCCACCGAGCCTGACCAGCGCGTGAAGCGCGGCGCGATCGAGTGCAGGAGGCGCGATCCACTCTCCGATGACACGTCGCGACCAGACGAAAGCCATCAACAGATTGGCCGCAAAGCCAAGCGCCTGGCAGCAGAGGAAGGTCGAGGCGCGTGGCGCCAGCGGAATCAGCAGCAGCGTCGACATCGCCGTCACCACGATGCCCGTAACACTGATCGAGGCGATTCGCCGATAGTCCTGCCGTGCCGTGAACAACGTCAGGAAGACCGCATACAAGCATTGGAACAGCCAGCCCGCGCCGGCCAAGGCGAAGGCCAGATGGAGGTCGGCTGCTGCGGGACCGTCGAGATGAAAGCCCAATTGCGCGAGCGGTGGGCCGGCAACGCCAAGCAGCAGCGCGATCGAACCACCGGCGACAAGAGCGAGCGTCAGCGCAGTCGCGAACAAGCGCGTCGCCTCGCCGCGATCGGAAGGCGCGAGCCGCCGCGCAAGCTCGCGCGCGGTCGAGAGGCCAAGTGCGTTGCTGAACATCAGTGCCGGCGCGACACAAGCCGTCACCAGCCCCGCGACGCCGAATGCAGCGAGACCGAGATGGAAGATCACGAACGGCAGGATCGCCAGATTGAGCAGCACGGCGACGACGAACGCTATTGCATTCCACGCCGAATTTCCCAGCAGATCGGATGGACCTTTTCTCAATGACAACCCAACTTCAGAGCGCTTTCGAGCAAAGTGGATGCCTGGTTCGCATAAAGAAAGCGCGTCAAAACAAAATCCGGTGCATCGTTCCGATTCCATCGGAACAATGCACCGGCGACCTCCTGATGTGCCTCAAGCGCCTCTTCAATCAAGGCAAAACCCCTTCAGAGGACATGGGCTAGCAGCCGGAAGGGCGATTGTCGAGGCTGGCTCGAAGCCAGCCTTCCCGGCTGCCGGACGCATGAATTCGTATTGATTCCCTGCACTGAAATCGCCTATCTGGCATGAACCGCAGGCAAGTCCGCTGTCGTTTCCAGGGCCTGAAAAAGCGGCGTTTTGGCGATCGCTCCCATTCCGTTTCAACCGGCTCTATCCTGCAAGGAGCTCGAGTTGATGGCCGAGGCGCAGCGCTCCCTGCACCTGTCCGGCGATGGCGGCTTCACGCGGCGTTGCCGCCAATGGATCGACACACCGGTTGCGCCCGCGCGCGCTGCTGACGCACTCATGCTCGTCCGCGCTCGACATGACGGCGCTGCCGCTCGATATCGCCGACGGCGACGAGATCATGATGCCATTGGACACCTTCGTCTCCACCGCGAACGCCTTCGCGGCTCGCCTGTCTTCGCCGACGTTCGAGAGGAAACGCTCAACCTGGATGAAACATGTCGAGACGGCCGTCACGCCGCGCATTCGCACGTCCGGGTACATAGTGCTGGTTTGTCTGCCAGATTGATAAGATCATGGCGATCGCCCGTCGCCGTGGCTTCGCCGCCCTCGAGGACGCAGCGCAAAGTGTAACCGCCGCCTACAAGGCCCGTGCTGGCGGCGATCGGCGACCTAGGCAGCTTCACGAGACCAAGAACGTGATCTCCGGCGAAGGCGGCGTGCTGCTGGTCGGGGATCCCGCCTTAGAATACAGCCCCGATAAAGCTGGCTTCTTGGCGAGGTTGAAAAATGCACTTGGCGGGATGTCGGCTCATTCAAACTATCGCGCGGCGCTAGTCTATTAGAAATCCCTGAACGACAAGAGCTGCTGCGCCCTGTCGCTGATTACGGGACTGTCGAGACGCCTGCTCGGGCTTCACGATGTGGATCGGCCTCACCGCGAGCGTTGTGGGCATGGTTCTCGACGCCTGATCGCCGCTCCCGGCAAGCTCAAAGCCCGTCAGGCTCCCCATTTTTCGGCGTCGAACGCGGCGTGAAGGGCACGTAGGAGCGGTCGTACACGCCGGCAACAGGCAACGCGGCCGGCGCCTGAGGCGCGGCCCCGGGAGTGACGCCAGCCACTGCTGGCCCTGAGATCGCCTCCGGGCGCTGAAGCGCGATGGACTCGCTGCGGCCAGCCTTCCTGAAGGTAACCTCGCGGGGCTGGACCGTGCTGAGCTGCCAGCCGGCATAGCTCTCGCCTTGCCTCAGGCGAACAACCTTCTGGGTGGCCTGGTCGAGCAACACCGCAATCGCATCACCGTCGCCGACGACGGCCCCCAATAGCGCCAGCATCGGGCGCTCCGGTGGCGCAGGGGGTGGCGGCTGCGCCGCGGCAGGCTCAGCCAAGGGGACGACGACACCCCGCCGCGGCGGCCTCCGCGACGCCGAGAAGATTGGCCGCGCCGCGGTCGCCGACAGTGCCGACAACGGGACGGCCCACAGCGGATTGCCGCTCGGCAGGGCCTTCGCGGGCTCCTGAACCGGCCGGACGAGCGGTTCCAGGCTGCCGACATCGACGGAATCGGAGAGATCTCCGGGATGGTCGGTGGGTAGCATCTCCAGGGACGAAGTTGTGGCCCAAAGCTTCGGCGCGAAGCAGACCGACATCACTGCGCCGCAGAGCAGCCCGAGGGCCACGATTTTTGCCAGCCTGACCATTCTGATTCCGATATCCGCAATCAACACCGCAGCAGCGCATCTGACCCGCTGATAGCCTATCCGACGCCAGCACTGAAAGGCAATCTTTCAATCGCGAAGTCGGGCTATATCGGCTTCCGCGCGGTCCAGGCCAGATCGGAACTTTCGACATCTGCCAGACGACTTCGCACCGATCAACGCCTACTCGACGTTACCAGCGAGGAGTTCATGGCCCCGAGGTTTGAAGACGCTGGAATTCAATAGTGGCAGCACATAATCGTGTCTCATTCGGATCAGCGGTGACTAAGCGAGCCTGAAAAGGCTGGCAAAGCGCTACGCCAACAGCCAGAAGACCGTCGCCAAATGGAAGATGGTCGCCGAACCAATCGACACGTCGAAGGTCGCCTGAAGAGCTATCAGATCGTGATCTACTTTGCGCCCTGCCACTGGCCAGAGACTCCGAGCACGACGCGGATGTGTCCGGCAGCGCTGTCGCTGTTGGCCGTGGTCTGCGGCACCTGCACGTCGAGCTGATCGACGAACAGGAAGGGCATGCCGACCTCGAGGTCGTAGAGCAGCTTCTGCAGCGCCGGCTGCTCCATCTCGCAGCTGACGAGCAGGCCGACGAAGCCGTCCTTGGCCTGCGTGCCCAGCACGTCGACTTGCGAGGACTGCACGGTGCCACCGACATTGCCGACCGCTGTCGCGACCCGCTGCAGCAGCGCGGCGCCCGCGACCGTCACGGTCGGCCCTTCGAGGAAAGGTGTGCCCGGATGCTCGGCCGACAGCGCTGCGACGTTGCGAAGCTTGCGCCCGCGCAACTGCTCCAGCAGGGCCGAGGCCTGCGCCAGCGCGCTCTGATGATCGAAGATGCCGGCGATCGCGGCGATGCTCGTGGTCACCAGTCCGGCGAGCACGGCGAGATAGAGCACGACGGCGATCAGCGGCGACTGCGTCAGCATCCGCGCCACGAAATTGCCCGCACCGACATTGGCCGCACTCATGGTGTCACCATGGCGTTGAGGGTGTTCTTCGGCTCGACATGCGCCTCGATATGGAAGCGCTCGCCGGGGTCGGACCGGGCGCGCGTGGTCGGCGCATAGAAGGTGGCGCGGGTGAAATGTTGCGACCGCTCGATCAACGGGATCAGCGACGGCGCATCACCGGTGATGCCCGAGATCTGCAGCTTGTCGCCAGCCAGATGCAACTCGGTGACATAGGTGTGGTCGGGCAGCACCCGGCTCAGCGTCTCCAGCACGATGACGCTCGACGGCGTTTCGTGTTTGCGCCGCTCCAGCACGGCAATCGGCGAGCGATCGCCGCCGCCGGCTCCGGCGCGCACCGCCGCGCGCCGCGCCGAGATCTGCCGTGCGACCTCGTCCTCCTGCGCGTCGAGGCTGCTCGCAACATAGGTGGAGATGGCAACCGACAACACCGCGACCGCCGCCGCGGTACCGAGCACGATCTGCAGCCCGCGCTTCAGCCGAGCCGCGTCGAGACGCCCGCACGCGCTCTGCTCGAACACCTTGACCGGGGTCGTCTGTCCCTCGACATCGGTGCAGACGGCGACTGCCGACGGATTGAATGCCGCCACCGCCTGGGTGTAGCCGGTCGCGACCTTGCGCGTGGTCGCGGCAATTATCGTCGAGATGGTATCGCTACCCCCTGCAACCGGCGCGGTGCAGCCGAACACTGCCTCGGCCGCGCTCCACGGTGTCAGCCGGTCGATCTGCGCGCGCACGATGCCTTCGACGAAGTCCGCCGCCCGCGCCGGCAGTTCCAGCGGCCGGAACAGGAAGCGCTTCGGCTGCAGGATGATCTCGACCCGCTTGCCACGGAACAGCGGGGCGAGGTTGGGCGCCGACAGGGCGCCCTCGGCGAAGGCGATGCGCGAGGGACCGCTGTCGGCCTTGCCCGCCTTTGCGGTCGCCTCGACGGTAAAGGCGCCATCATCGGTCTCGACCAGGCGCACCACGCGCGGCGAGACGATGCGGCCGCTGCCCGCGATGATCGCGTTCGCGACGCTTGCGGTCCAGGCGCCGAGGATCGAGCCGATGGTCGAAAACACTGTCATCTCGAGGAAACCCTCTGCGGCCCCGTGCTGCCGTCGGAATTGTTGCGCCAGGACAATATACGATAGGGCTCTTCGCCGCTGTCGAGAAGCAGGATCACGACCTCGCTGCCGCGGCGCTGGCCGTCGCCCAATGCGGCATCGATGGTGACACGATAGGCCCGGGACGAGGCCAGCGTCACGCCCTCGCCGCCGGCGATCCCGATCAGGGCGCGCCGGTCGAGCGTGGGATCTCTGCGCTGCAACAACACCGACTGCAGCGTCTCCGGCGTCATGTTCGGAAGCGCGGCGAGTACCTGCGGCGCCGCATCGGCGACGTTGACCTGCGCGACATTGCTGAACACGGTCACGAAGGGCAACATCCGCTCGATCACCTCGGGCGGGATCCCGCGGACCAGCCACAGTTCCTCCGGCGCGGGAAACGACGCATGGCGCGGCGCATAGGTTGCGCCCGATGTCCTGTAGAACACCGTCTCGGGATCGTTGTCGCCAGCCTCGGTCGTCGACCGCCAGGCGATGATGCGATCGGCGTAGTCGGCGGCATCCGACGGGCTGACACCGAGCCCGGTCATCAGGCCCGCGAGCAGCGCCTTCGGTGCGATATTGAGGTCGATCCGCGCCGCCTCGGAGCAGAAGGTCACGAACACCCGGCCCGGGCCGACGCGCGCGTTGAAGGTCCCGCTGCTCGGCCGCGTCGCCTCGTTGTAGCCGGACAATTTGAGCGCGGTCAATTCGAGGGCCGCCGTGTCCATGGCCTCGGCCTGGATCCGGTCGATGCTTCCGGCCACCACCACGGCCGTGTTGGTGACATAGGTGAGATAGACCAGCACCAGCGCGGCGAGCGCGGCGAGGATCCACAGCACCGCGACCACGATGAAGCCGCGCTGCGTTTGGGACGGTCGACCGGATTTTGGTCTTGTCGCGCTTTCTCCAGGCGAAGCGGTATCCACTTCGCTCGAAAACGCTTTGGCCTCGCCCGCCGTCACAGCTGCTCATCCTTCTTGTCGGCCGTGGTGGGGTTGGCCCGCGCCGTGAGGCAGGTGGTGGCGTTCTTCGCCCGCGCGCATTCCGCCGGCGCATTGACATGGACGACGGCGGCGCTGGACACCGCCAGCACCTGTCCGGTGGCGGCATCGCGCACCGTGACGCGGATCATGGCCGGCAATTGCAACTGGTCGCGCCATTTCGGCTGCCAGACCTGGTCGGGCCCGGCATAGTCGAAGGTCACGCGCATCGGGGAGCGGATCAGCACGACCTTGTCGATGAAGCGGATCTGCGCGTCCGGCGGCATCGGGCGGAACGGCGCGCGCTCGCGCACCAGCACCAGCCCCTGGGCGTCGCCCTTCTCGATCAGGCGGACGATCTCGAGGCCGGGACGCGTGCTCGGTCCGACCGCCGTGCGGACGAAGGTGACGGACAGTTCGCCACCCTCGAACAGCGGCCGCTTGCCGTCTCCGCTCATCGGCACCATCTCGGCGACCGAGAGATCGGCGAGCACCCGATCCATCCCGATCGCCAGCCGTTCGGCGCGCTGCACACGGGTGATGCCGCGGTTCCAGTTCGGCAGCCATTGCGCCGTGACGGTCGCAAGCGCGCCCAGGATCACCGCCATCAACAGCGTCGCCAGCAGAACCTCGAGCAGCGTGAAGCCGGCCTCATCCCGCCAGAGATCGCTCCAGGACATACGTGATGATTGCCGCCGTTTCATTGGGCCACCTTCGGCAGTCCCGACGCGGCCGGCTTCGGCCCTGGTTCGGCCGCCGCATTCGGCACCAGGCGTACGGTCGTGACCTGGATCTGCGCCCCGCCCGGCCCCTGCATCCGCATGTTGACCGCAAGCGGCACGAAGCGACTCGGCGGCGTATCCTCAGCCGGTATGTCGATCGGCGCGACCTCGATACGCCAGCGATGGTTGGCGAGAACGCCGTTTTGCCGTCCCAGCTGCAGCGCGGTGCGTGCCGGCAGCCCCGCCAGCACGGTTTCGGCGGCGCCGCTCAGCGCCAGCCGCTGGTCGATCGTGCGGGTGCCCTGCACGACGGTTCCGATCACAGCGCCGATCGAGCCAAGCACGGCTGCGATGATCGCCAACGCCACAAGCGCCTCGATCAGCGTAAAACCCCGCTCGTCGTCAGAGCACCTTTTGCGGGACAATCTCGACCCCTCCGGTCAGCCAGTTGACGCGGACCTCGTATCCCACGCCCGGACGCTGCAGCGCGATCGACCCGCCGCAGGACATGCCTGACGGAAAGAAGTCGATCGAGTGGCCGGCCCTGCGGTCCGCGCAGCGCGAGGCCAGCGCCGCGTCGACGGTCACGTCACGCGGCAGGCGGATGATGCGGCCGGTGGCGCCGGAGCGGATCGCCCGCGCCTCGGCGTCGACCAGGGTCGCGATCGGAACATGCCGGCGCAACGCAGCGCTGCGGTCGGCCTTGAGCAGCGCCGCGGTCTCGACCGCATAGCTCTCCAGCCGCGCCCGCGTCGTGGCGCGCGGGATCGACGGCAGGATGATGGCCGCGAGCATGCCGATGATCGCGAGCACGCAGAGGATTTCGATCAGCGCGAAACCCCTTTCACGGCGCTCACGGTCAGCGCGTGGCGCTGGTGATGTCAGCTGCCGTGCCACTGCCGCCTTCCTGACCGTCCGATCCGAGCGAGATGATCTCGTAGGGCGCGCGTTCACCCGGAGAGCGATAGAGATAGCCGTGGCCCCAGGGATCGTTGGGCACGACGCCGCCGCGCAGATATGGCCCGTTCCAGCCCGGCGCATTGTTGCTGCGGGTCAGCGCGGTCAGCCCCTCATTGCTGTTCGGATAGCGGCCAAGGTCGAGATAATAGAGATCGAGCGCACTGGCAAAGCTCTCGATCTGGATCTTCGCCGCCTTGGCCTTGGACTCGCTGAGATAGTTCAGCACGCGAGGCCCGACCAACGCCATGATCAGGCCGATGATGGTGATCACGACAAGGATTTCCACCAGCGTGAAGCCGGCCTCGCCGTCATGCCGGCGCCGCGCCGGCCTTCTCCGAGAATTCTGCGATATCTTCATCTTGAACAACCTCAATCGACGAGCTGGCTGACCGACATCAGCGCCGTCATCACAGACACAATCAATCCGCCGACCACGAAGCTGATCACGATGATCGCGGCGGGACCGGCGATACCGACCACGCGATCCAGCGTGCGCTGCAGCTTGGCCTCATAGAACTCCGCAACCCGGCCCGCCAGCATCGGCAACTGCCCGGTCTCGTCGCCAAGCCGCAGCATTCGCACCGCCATTGCCGGCAACGCGTCCGTATCGGCGAGCGCGTCCGACAATTTCGTGCCATGCCGGACCCGGTCGGCGGCATCGGTCCATATCGTAGTCGAGCCGATTGACGCCATCATGTCGACCAGGATGCGCAGCGTCGTGGTCAGGTTGACGCCGCTGCCGAGCAAGAGCCCCAGGTTCCGGCAGAACAGCGAGGTCCGGTAATATTTCATCACCTCCCGGATCAGCGGCAGCCGGGTTACCGCGGTCATCAGATTGCGGCGCACACCTTCCTGCCTGAGCAGCAACCAGGCACCCGCGATCACGGCAGCCAGGATCGCCAGCACCGCGTCCGAATTGGCGCGCAGGAAGATCGAGAGGTTGAGGAAGCCGAGCACGAACGGATCGACCTTGGCGCCGAAATCCTGCAGCACGCTGGCGAACTGCGGCAGCACGAATGTCAGGAAGAACAGCAGCACGCAACTCGCAGCGCTCAGCACGAACAGCGGATAGCGCACGGCGTCACCAAGCCGGCGCTTCAGCGCCTCGGTGCGGCTGCGCTCGTCGGCGAGCACCTCCAGCACCCGGTCGAGCGAGCCTGAGGCCTCGCCGACCCGGATCAGCGCGACATACATCGGCGGAAACAATCCCGGATGCCGCGCCAGCGCCTCCGCAAGGCTCTCGCCGGCCACGACGCGCGAACGGATGTCGGCGACCACCGGCCGCAGGCGGCCGAAATCGCGGTCGGCCGCGAGCAGTTCGAGCCCGTCATTGATCCGAGCGCCGGCGCGGAGCAGCAGCGCGAGGTCGCGCGTGAAGATCGTGACGTCTTCCGGCTTCGGCGCGTTGAACAGGCTGAGGGCCCGGCGCGCCGTGCCGCCTTCCTCCAGCGTGACATTGTCGACCAGCACGAGGCCGAGCCGCTCGATCCTGGCCGCGACGTCACCGGCCGCGGGCGCCGCAATCGCGCCGGAGACCAGATCGCCGTCGGAGTTCATCGCACGGTAGCGGTAGTTCGGCATCACATCACCGGACTGTCGTGACGCGGAAGACCTCGGGCACCGTGGTCACGCCGGCGCGGCATTTGGCGACGGCGTCAGTCAGCATCGTGGTCATGCCGCCGGCCATGGCGGCCTGATCGATCAAATGCGAATCGGTCTGCGGCCCGACCAGCCTGCGCACGTCATCGCTCATCTCGAGGATCTCGAACACGCCGTTGCGGCCGCGATAGCCGGTGCCGCCGCAGCGCTCGCAACCCGACGCCTCGTGAACCACGTCGCCGGCCGAAAAGCCGATCACGGCGAAGCGCGGATCATTGGCGATATCGGCGGCGGAGAGCGTGTGCGGCACCTTGCAGCGGTCGCAGAGCACGCGCACCAGCCGCTGCGCTACCACCGCGCGCAAGGTCGACCGCAGGAGGAAGCCTTCGATGCCGAGATCGATCAGCCGCGGCACTGCAGCGGCGGCGGTATCGGTGTGCAGCGTCGACAGCACAAGGTGGCCGGTCAGCGCGGCATGAATTGCGATATGCGCGGTCTCGGCGTCGCGAATCTCGCCGACCATGATCACATCGGGATCCTGGCGGACGAAGGAGCGCATCGCCGACGCAAAGGTCAGCCCGATCGACGGCTTGACCTGCGACTGGTTGATTCCCGGGATCTCGTATTCGACCGGGTCCTCGATGGTCAGGATCTTGCGCGTCGGCTCGTTGAGGATCGACAGCATGGTGGCAAGCGTCGTGGTCTTGCCGCTGCCGGTCGGTCCCGTCACCACGATCATGCCGTGCGGCAGCGTCAGCAGTTGCGACATAATCTTTTCGTCGCGCGGCGCGAGTCCGAGCCGGCTCATCTCGAGCAGGCCGCGGTCGCGCGGCAACAGGCGGATCACGGCGCTTTCGCCGGCCTGCGTCGGCATCGTCGCGACGCGGACGTCGAGCTCGGTGCGGCTGACGCGGACGCGAGCGGCGCCATCCTGCGGCAGCCGGCGCTCGGCAATGTTCAGGCCTGCGAGAATCTTCACGCGAGAGATCAGGGCCTGCGGCGGAATACCCGACGGCGACGGCAGCGCGCGCAGCAACCCGTCGACGCGCATGCGCACGACGAGACCGGTGCGGAACGGCTCGATATGGATATCGCTGGCGCGCAGCTCGACCGCGCGCTCAAGCAGATCGTTGAGCGCCCGCACCACGGGCGCGCCGCTCGCGAGATCGCGCAGGCTCTCGATATCGTCGTCGGATTGCCCGCTCGAACCCTTCGCCGCCTCGTCGGCGCCGGCGCCTTCGGCCTCGATGCGCTGGTCGAGCGAGGTGGTGATGTCCTCGAAGGAAGCGACGGCGACTTCGACCGTCTCGCCGAAGACAATCTCCGCGGCGCGAATGGCGGCGGTGTCGGACGGATCGGCGACCGCGATGCGATAGCCGCCGTTCGGGGAGCGGAACGGGAAGATCGTGGACTCGCGCAGGAAGCGGCGCGAGAAGCCGTCGAGACATGGCGTTGCGGCGAGCAGTTGCGGCAGGCTCAGGCGCACCGCGCCAAAATATTCGGAAACCTCATCGGCGAATTCGGCGGCCGAAAGGTCGGTGGCCTCCCACAATTCGCGCAGCGGACGTGCCAGGGTCGAGTTCGCGGGGCGTTCGACCCGCGCCCGCGCACGCGGCGGCAACGAATATTTTTCGAGGAGATGCTGCCGGAAGGTCTCTGCGGAAAGGTCGCGCATGGAAATTCCTACCGCTGACCCTGTTACCGAAATAAGACAGCGAACGCGTGCGGCAACAGGGCCTTGGCGCTTGACTCTTCTAGTAGCAAAAACATAATCCTAGCGCAAATTCAGGAACGTCCGGAATCTGGACAATTCTTCGGTCTTAACCGTAGCATCGGCAGGCGTATTTTGTTCAGAGTGGTGCACCCGCTTTCGCGCCTGTGTTCAGGGTTGACTGGAACGCTTGTGCTTTTCTTGTCCGCATTCGCGCTGAGTGCGTGCATGGTCACCGCCGATCAATCGGTCGAGAAGAACCCGAAAGATCCTCGCGCGCAGGACATAACCGAGAAAGTCAATTCGATCGACCTCGAGCCCCGTCAAACTACGGACGCGGGTACAGGCAGCCTGCGGCAGCAGAGCCCCTCACGCCCCTCGATCTATCTCAGCGACGGCACCACGCCTGCCGGCGGCGGGCTGGCCGACCGCGAAGGCGGCGGCAACGGTTATGACCTCAACTTCGAGAACGCGCCGGTTGCAACCGTCGCAAAGGTCATCCTTGGTGACGTATTGAATGTGGGCTACACGATCGACCCGCGGGTGCAGGGCACCGTGACGCTGGCCTCGGTCCGTCCGGTGCCGAAGGCGGACGCGATCTATGTGCTCGAGAATGCGCTGCGGATGACCGGCGTCGCGCTGGTGCGCGACCGCACCGGCAGCTATCGCCTGCTGCCCGCGGCGGAGGCCGGACCCGGCAGCATCGACCGCACCGAGACCGCCGAGGCCGGTCAGGGCATCAGCGTGGTTCCACTGCGCTACGTCTCCGCAGTGACGATGTTCAAGCTGCTCGACGGCTTCGGCGTGAAGGCCACCACCCTGCGGCCTGACAACGGGCGCAACACGCTGATCGTCACCGGCAGCGGCTCCGATCGGGCCGCCGCGATCGACACCATCATGAGCTTCGATGCCGACTGGATGCGCGGGCAATCGGTCGGCATCTTCCCGGTGCACAACTCCTCGCCGGAGCCGCTGCTATCCGAACTCGAGAAGATCATGGATTCCGGCGACGGCGGCCTCAGCGCCAACCTCGTCAAGTTCCAGGCGATCAACCGCCTCAACGCCATCCTCGTGGTCAGCCAGAAGCCCGAATATCTCAAGCGTGCCGGCACCTGGATCGCGCGGCTCGACCGCTCCGACACCGAGGCGGTCAACCTGAAATCCTATCAGTTGCGCTACGGCAATGCGCGAACCGTGGTGGCGCTGCTCAACGACATGCTGATCGCGCCCTCGAACAACGGGACCGCTTCGCTCGACAACGGCACCAACCAGATCGCACCCGGCTCGGGCGTGTCGATGTCCTCGTCCGGCACCAATCCGGTCGCCTCGCTCAGCGCAATGCCGACCGCGGCTTCCGGCGCGGCCACGCCGGTCAGCGGCCTCGGCAGCGGCGGAACCGGCATCGGCGGTGGCGCCGGTCTCGGCGGCGGCAACTCGCCCCTCAACGCGCGCGGCGCCCCTCCGTCGGGCCAGGACCAGCTATCGACCAATTCGGCGTCGGGCAGCAAGCCGAGCGCCAGCTTCCTGCCCAATGTCCGCATCACCGCCGACATCACCAACAATGCGGTGCTGGTCTACGCCAATGCGGACTCGCAGCGCATCGTCGAGGAGACCATCCGCCAGATCGACCGGCCGCAGCGCCAGATCGCGATCGAGGCGACGATCGCCGAGGTCACGCTGAACAACCAGTTGAACTACGGTGTGCAGTATTTCCTGGCGAGCCAGAAGGGTTCGATTTCCAGCACGGTCGCGAGCGCACCCGGCGCGACCAACACCGTCGAGCCGCCGAGCAACGCCGTGAACGCAGCTGCCGGCGCGCTGCTGTCGCGCGCGCTTCCCGGTTTCAATTTCCTGGTCGGTTCGGAAAACTCGCCGCGCGTGATCCTCGATGCGCTGCATAACGTCACCGACGTCAAGGTGCTTTCCAACCCGTCGCTCGTCGTGCTCGACAACCAGACGGCGACGTTGCAGGTCGGCGACCAGGTACCCTTCTCGACCGGCACCGCCACCGTGCTGACCGCCAACAACACCGTCGTCAACACCATCGACTACAAGAACACCGGCATCATCCTGCGCGTGCAGCCGCGCGCCAATGCCAACGGCCACATCGTGCTCGACATCCAGCAGGAGATCTCCAGCGTCACCAACGCCGGGGCCAACGGCCTGACGCCGACCATCTCGCAACGCCTCGTCAAGAGCTCGATCGCCGTCAACAGTGGTCAAACCGTATTGCTGGCCGGCCTGATCAGCGAGAGCGAGAACAAGCAGCGCCAGGGCATCCCGATCCTGGATTCGATCCCCGGCGTCGGCGATGCGTTCGCAAATTCGTCCACCGCGCGCGCACGCACCGAGCTGATCCTGTTCATCCGCCCGACCATGATCCGGGACGCGATCGACGCGCGCATGATCGCCGAGGAGATGCGCAGCAAGATGAACAGCCGCCTGGTGGGGACCAGCAATCCCGTGGTCGAGACGACCCCGCCCGGGGTCAAGCCGCACTAGAGCATGATCCGGAAAAGTGTGTAGCGGTTTTCCGAAAAGATCATGCTCAAACAAAGAGCTAAAGCGCGATGACGATCCAGCCTTATCGCATCGCGCTTTAGCCGGAAGACCAGGCTCCCGGCCACCGATCATGCGCAACGCCGGACAGATCCCGTGACCGACGACCCGCTCCGCCAGGTCGGCCTCACCATCGCCCTCGTGGCGGTGGTGGCGGTCAGCATGATTGCCGCGCCGGGGCCGGACGGCGTGCTGGGCGCCCTGCTGGGCGCGCTGATGCTGGCGATCGCGGCGACCGACGCGGAGCGCTACATCATTCCGAACGAGCTGTCGGGCGCCGCGGCGGCGCTGGCGCTGCTCAGGGCCGGTCTCGTGGGGCCGGACGCCGGCTGGTACAGCCTCGTCTGGGCGGTCGGCCGGGCGCTCGCGATCGCCCTTCCGTTCCTGGCACTGATGGCGGGCTACCGCGCCTGGCGCGGCCGCGACGGCCTCGGGCTCGGCGATATCAAGCTTGCCGCGGTTGCCGGCGCCTGGCTTGGGCTCGTCACGGTGTTTGCCGTGATCGAGGTCGCAACGCTGACGGCGCTGGTGGCCTACGTCGTCAGCGGCGCGCTCAAGCGGCGGCGGCTGCGATCAACCGCGTTCCTTCCCTTCGGGCTGTTCCTGGCGCCGGCGATCTGGCTCGGCTGGCTGGCCGAGGCGCTGCTGGGCTAGGCCCGGGCCGTGTTGTCCCCGAGAACAATGTCCTTAGCGTGCTGGATGCGTCGGACGAGAGCGGACAAATCCGGTAGTCTGGCATTGCTCGGCGCACCGCTGAAGGAGCCTGACCAATTCAAATCGGAGGAGCCAACATGGCGCAATGCATCGTCATCGTTCAATTCGACCTTCCCAAGCGGACCGAAGAACAGGCCATCAAGGGTGGAACGGGGACGGCCCCTATCTATCGAGGTCTCGCGACGAGGGGATTGATACGCAAGGACTATCTCAATGGAGAAGCCGGCACGGGCGGTGTCTACCTCTGGGAGAGCCGACAGGCGGCCGAGGCCTGGTTCACCGAAACCAAGCTGGCCGAACTGACCGAACGGTTCGGAGCCCGGCCGCGGCTGACCTGGTACGACACCCACGTCACCGTCGACAATCTCAACGGTGAGACGCGGGTGAACCAGGTCGCCTTGCTCGACGCGGCGGAATGAACCGGCCTTCGAGGCAGGAGCAAGCCTGAGCGTCCAGCTCTGAACCGTCAGTGCTCCCGTGTCGGCGCCCATTCCAGCGCGCGCAGGCGCGCCTGTGCGAGCTCGCCGCGGGACATCTTGCCGTTGACGGCGTCACGGATGCGCTGTCGCGCGTCGCGCGCCGCCGGGGGCGCTGCCGCCGTCGCCAGATTGAGCCATTTGCCGGCTTCAACGATGTCGCGCGGCACGCCCTGCCCGCGGTCGTAGAGCAAGCCGAGCGAGTATTGCGCGAGGCTGTCGCCCTGCTCGGCGGCGCGGCGATACCACATCGCCGCTTCCGTTAAGTTCTGCGGCACGCCACGGCCGGTCTGGAACAGGTAGCCGAGATAGGCTTGCGCGGATGCATTGCCATGCTCGGCCAGCGGAATGAAGATCCGCGACGCCCGCTGAAAGTCCTGGCGATTGAGTGCCGAGACGCCCTGGTTGAGCGATTGCGCCGATGCGCTGCCGGTCGCGGCCGCAACCAACACAATCGCAGTGACAACGGCGGAAGGCCGTGGCAGCAGGTAGCGCCTCATCGAGCCCACATCCCCATCATCGATCCCCTCGCGTCGGTCTTTTGCCCCACACTAGAGCATAATCCGGAAAGCTCTGTGAAGCGGCTTGACGCCCGCGCGGCTATTTTGCCCCTGCACGGAAAATCTAATTTCCTTCGAAAAATCAACTCGATTCACGCTGTCCAGTCATCGCGTGGGCAAATCAGTGATGTAGATCTGCTCACCCGATCGAGAGGCGCGTCGCGGGTGATGACCTCGAATGTCTCGCGCACCGCTCACACAGCGCGAGCCACCGCGACGCGGCTGCCGCCGGCGGGCCAAGGCAATCCTGCGAGCGTCAGGCGAACCTCGGCGCGAAGGATCGCGGTAACGGTTGGAAAGATCAGCCAAATTGTCTAAGCCTGACGGGCCGATTTTCGCAGAGGCCCGCCAAACAAGAGGTGTTCTCAATGCCCTTCCCTCGTGCGTCCCAAGCCCTGTCACGTTTCACCGTGCTCGATCTCACCCGCGTCCGCTCGGGACCGACCTGCGTGCGGCAGCTCGCAGACTGGGGCGCCAACGTCATCAAGATCGATGCCTTGCTCGAGGAGGGCGGCGGCGAGCAGCCCGGTGGCCCGCGCGGCGGTTCCGACTTCCAGAACCTGCACCGCAACAAGCGCGCCATGACGCTCAATCTAAAGGACCCCAAGGGACTTGAGGTCTTCAAGCGGCTGGCAGAACAGGCCGACGTCGTGATCGAGAACTTCCGGCCCGACGTCAAGTTCAAGCTCGGCATCGACTACGAGAGCATCCGCAGGATCAATCCCCGCATCGTCTACGGCAGCATCTCCGGCTTCGGCCAGGACGGCCCCTATCACAAACGCCCCGGCTTCGATCAGATCGCGCAGGGCATGGGCGGGCTGATGTCGGTGACCGGCGCGCCGGGAGGTGGTCCGATGCGGGTCGGTATCCCGGTGGCTGACCTGGCCGGAGGTCTGTTCTGCGCGATCGGCATCCTGACGGCGCTGCTGGAGCGCGACGTCTCCGGCGAAGGCCAGTGGGTGCAAACCTCGCTGCTGCAGGCGCAGATCTTCATGCTTGATTTCCAGGCAGCACGCTGGCTGATGGAAAAGGAAGTCGCGAAGCAGGCCGGCAACAATCATCCGACCTCGATTCCCACGGGCGTATTCAAGACCTCCGATGGCTATATCAACATCGCGACGACGGGCGGCCGGATCTGGGAGCGCTGTGCGCAGGCGATCGGTGCGCCCGACCTGATCACCGATCCCGATTACGCCACTGCGCCGGCGCGTTCGAAGAACCGCGACGCGCTGAACGCCAGGATCAACACGCTGACCGAGGAGAAATCCACAGAGACCTGGGTCCAGGAACTCAACGCCGCCGGCGTGCCGTGCGGGCCGATCTACTCCATCGACCAGATGTTCGAGGACGCTCAGGTCAAGCATCTCGGCATAGCGCAGGCGGTGCCCAATGACGAGAACCGGCACATCCAGCTGGTCGGGCAACCCGTGACGCTGTCGCGGACCCCGAGCAGGATGGCGGCGCGACCGCCGGAGTTCGGCGAACAGACCGAGGAGGTGCTGGCCGAGTTCGGCTTCGGCAAGGACGAGATCGCCGAGCTGAGGCAGCGCAAGGTCGTCTGATTCCTCATGCAGCCGGCCGCACCCGGCGCACGATGCCGCCAACGGCCCGGTCGATCACCGGCCAGAACAGCAGCACGATGGCGAGCGTCGTGATCGTGCCGACGAGACCATTCGACCAGAACACCTTCAGGTCGCCGCCCGACCCGATCATCGACAGGCGGAACGCATCCTCGGCACGGCTGCCGAGCACGAGCGCCAGCGTGAACGGCGCGAGCGGGATGCTGATCTTCTTGAAGACATAACCGACGACGCCGAAGCCCAGCATCAGCCAGATATCGAACATCGCGTTCTGGATCGCGTAGGCGCCGATCGCGCACGACACCACGATCATCGGCGCGACGGCCGCGAACGGCACACGCAGGATCGAGGCGAAGATCGGCACGGTGGTGAGCACCAGCACCAGGCCGACGACATTGCCGAGATACATCGAGGCGATCAGGCCCCAGACGAAGTCCTTGTGCTCGACGAACAGCAGCGGGCCCGGATTGAGCCCCCACACCATCAGGCCGCCGAGCAGGATCGCGGCGGTGCCGGAGCCGGGAATGCCGAGCGCCAGCATCGGCAGCAGCGCTGAGGTGCCGGAGGCGTGGGCTGCAGTTTCCGGCGCGAACACGCCCTCGATGCGGCCCTTGCCGAAGCTTTCCGGATCCTTGGCGAACCGCTTGGCGAGATTGTAGCCCATGAACGAGGCCGCGATCGCCCCGCCCGGTGTGATGCCGAGCCAGCAGCCGATGAAGGACGAGCGCAGCAGCGTCACCCAGTATTTCGGCAGGTCCTTCCAGACCGACCGCACCACCCGCAGGCTGATGCCGGCGGCGTGCCCGCGCAGCGCCAGGCGCTCTTCCATCGTCAGCAGGATCTCGCTTATGCCGAACAGGCCGATGACCGCGACGAGGAAGTTGATGCCGCGCAGCAAATCGGCCGAGCCGAAGGTCATCCGAAGCTGGCCCGACACCGTGTCCATGCCAACGCCGGCGAGCAGGAGCCCGAGCGACATGGAAATGACGGTCTTGTGCCTGGCTTCACGGCCGAGGCCGACGAACGAGCAGAAGGTCAGGAGATAGACGGCGAAGAATTCCGGGGGACCGAACTTCAGCGCAAACGACGAAATCATCGGCGCCAGGAAGGTGATCAGTAGTACGGCAACCAGCGAGCCGATGAAGGACGAGGTGAAGGCGGCGGTGAGCGCTTCCGCAGCCCTGCCCTGCTGCGCCATCGGGTAGCCGTCGAACGTCGTTGCGACCGACCAGGCCTCGCCGGGAATGTTGAAAAGGATCGAGGTGATGGCACCGCCGAACAGCGCACCCCAATAGATGCAGGACAGCATCACGATGGCCGAGGTCGGGTCCATGGTGAAGGTCAGGGGCAAGAGGATCGCGACCCCGTTGGGGCCGCCGAGCCCGGGCAGCACGCCGACGAAGATGCCGAGCACCAGACCGACCATCATCAGCAGCAGCGTCTTCCAGGTCAGCAGGACGGCGAAGCCGTGTAGCAGGAGACCGAAGGCTTCCATGGCTCGAAGTCCTGCCGATCGGCTAGCGGCCGAAGACCGCTTCGAGCGGTCCCTTCGGCATGATGACGTCAAACGCGATGTCGAAGGTCACGAACATTGCGGCGGTGAACACGAAAGCCGTCAACAACGACTTCCAAAACGCGATCCTTCCGATCACCCGCATGAAACCCGCGATCAACAGGAAGCTCGCGACGTAGAGACCGAGATATTGCGTGGCCAAACAAAACAGGAAGGTCGGCACGAACACCGCCATCACCCGGCGTAGCTGTGCGCGGGTGACGAAGGTCTCGGCGGCTTCTCTCCGCGAGGCGAAGGCGGCGCCGAGGCCGTAGAGGCTGGCGGCGCCGAGGATGATCGAGAGGTAGAACGGAAAATAGCCGGGCTGCGGTCCGGTCGCGTCCCATGACGCGCCGGTGCGCCAGTTGTCCCATCCGAGCGTGATCGCGAGCGCAAGCAGCAGCAGCGACACGACGATATCGACGGCCAGCTTGCTCGCGAGCGCAGGCGAACTGTCGTCGGGCGCCGTCGGATCGTCGACGACGATTTCATGATCGGTATTGGACACGAATCGGACGCCTGAATTGCCTAGGCAACGATTGGGATAGCGTGCCGCTGCAATCGAGGTCAATGCAGCCTTCAGCTAACGCCCGCGCGTTCGGGGAATGCGCTCGCAAGCGCAGCACGATCTGCCCTGACCACGCCACGCTCGGTGATCAATCCGGTCACCAGCCGTGCCGGCGTGACGTCGAAGCCGAAATTCGCGACCTGCGAGCCTTCGGGAACCACGCGCACGGTCTCGATCCGCCCGTCCGAGGTCCGCCCGGTGAGATGCGTGACTTCACTGGCGGCGCGCTGCTCGATCGGAATCTGCCTGATTCCGTCATCGATGCTAAAGTCGATGGTCGGCGATGGCAGCGCAACATAGAACGGCACGCCGTTGTCGTGCGCCGCGAGCGCCTTCAGGTAGGTCCCGATCTTGTTGCAGACGTCCCCATTGGCGGCGACGCGATCGGTTCCGACGATCGCCAGGTCGACCATGCGGTGCTGCATCACGTGACCTCCGGTGTTGTCAGGGATCACCGTATGCGGCACGCCGTGATGACCGAGCTCCCATGCCGTCAGCGAGGCGCCCTGATTGCGCGGACGGGTCTCGTCGACCCAGACGTGAACCCGCACGCCGCGATCATGCGCCTGATAGATGGGTGACGTCGCCGTCCCCCAGTCGACGGTTGCAAGCCAGCCGGCATTGCAATGCGTCAGCACGTTGACCACGTCGCCTGGCCGCTTGGTCGCGGCGATCTTTTCGATCAGGCCGAGGCCGTGCCGACCGATATCGCGGTTGATCGCGACGTCCTCGTCGGCGATCTCGCGGGCACGGGCATAGGCAGCCTCCGCACGCGCCGAGGCCGGAAGCGGCGCGAGCGCGCGCTGCATCTCGTCGAGTGCCCATTTCAGGTTGATCGCCGTCGGCCGGCTCTCGATCAGCATCCTGTAGGCGCGTTCGAGCGTTGTGTCCGACGCCTCGGCGCGCATCGCGAGCGCCATGCCATAGGCCGCGGTGGCCCCGATCAACGGTGCACCGCGCACCAGCATGGAGCGGATCCCCTCGCCGGCCTCTTCGGCCGTCGTGATCCTTGTGATGATGAACTCGTGCGGCAGCCGGCGCTGATCGATCGCGCCGACCGACCAGCCGTCGGGCTCGAGCCAGATGCTGCGGAAATGCTGTCCGTCGACCTTCATGCCTTCAACACCCGTCCGGCGACCGCATCGAGCTTGACGAGCAATGCCGGATCGCGCGCCTCCACCGCCGTTATCAACGCGGTATCCAATGCGCGATCGGAGCCGATCGGGCACGGCTCGTGCTCACGCGGAAAGTCGTGCGCCAGGCGCGCGACCAGTGCCTTAGCCTTCTCGGCATTGGAGTTCAGCACCCGGATGATGTCCTGCACGGTCACGGCATCATGGCCCGGGTGCCAGCAATCGAAATCGGTCACCATCGCCACGCTGGCGTAGCAGATTTCGGCCTCGCGCGCGAGCTTGGCCTCCGGCATGTTGGTCATGCCGATCACCGAACAGCCCTGCGCCTTGTAGGTCAGGCTTTCGGCAAGCGAGGAGAATTGCGGTCCCTCCATGCACAGATAGGTGCCGCCCCGCGCGAACGCGATGCCCACGGCTTCCGCCGCAGCCCCGAGATGCGCGAGCAGCCTCGGCGACACCGGATGCGCCATCGAGACGTGCGCGACGCAACCCTTGCCGAAGAACGAACTCTCGCGTCGGTGCGTGCGATCGACGAACTGATCGACCAGCACGAAGGTGCCCGGCGGCAGCTCTTCCTTGAAGGAACCGCATGCCGACAGCGCGACCAGGTCGGTGACCCCGGCCCGCTTCAGGACATCGATATTGGCGCGGTAGTTGATGTCTGATGGCGACAGGGCATGGCCCTTGCCATGGCGCGGCAGGAACACGATCGGCAGTCCCGCCATCTCGCCGCGCCGCAACGGCGCCGACGGCTCCCCCCACGGGCTTGCGATGATCTCCTCGCGCACGTTTTCCAGGCCCGGCAGGTCGTAGATTCCGGATCCGCCGATGATCCCGAGGACGGCTTTGCTCATGGTCACTCCTCACGGTCCGGCGGCGGCGACTGAGGGGTGCCCTGCCCGGCCAAACGCCGCGCAATAATCACCGCCCGCTCGTGGCTTGCAAGTGCTGAGTTACTTCGCGACGAACCCCGCTTCCTTCATCAGCGTGGCATTGAGCTTGTCGTCGTCCTCGAGGAACTCAGCCATGTCCTTGCCGGTGAGGAAGATCGGCTTCAAGGCCTGCTTTTCCATGTAGTCCTTGTACTCGGGCGTCTGCGTCACCTTCTGGAACAGGTCGACATAGAACGCCTGCTGCTCCTGCGTCACCTTGCCGGGCAGGAACATCGCGCGCAGCATCAAATACTGCACGTCGAGCCCCTCTTCCTTGCAGGTCGGGATGTCGTTCCAGGATTGCGTATCGGTGACCTTGGCCTTGTAGGAGATGCGCTCCCTGTCGAACACGCAGAGCGGGTGAACCTGTCCGGCGCGCCAGACCTCGAGATTTTCGCTGGGGTTGTTGACGTTGGATTCGATGTGGCCGCCGACCAGCTGGGTCGCGGCCTCACCGCCGGACTTGTACGGCAGATAGGAGAATGTCGCGCCGGTCTTCTGTTCGACGAACATGGTGAGTACATGGTCTTCGCGCTTGGAGCCGGTGCCGCCCATCTTGAACGGGCTGCTCGCGGCTTTCGCCGCGGCGATGAAGTCCTTCACCGTGTTCGGACCCGATGCGTTGTCCCAGAGCACGAACTGGTCGAGTGCGACCACCGACACCGGGGTGAGATCGCGCCAGTTGAAGGGAATCCTGGCCGACAGCGGCAGCATGTAGATCAGCGAATACGCGATCAGCACCTTGTTGGGATCGCCCTCGCTGGACTTCATGTACATCAGCGCTTCCGCGCCCGACCCGCCGCCCTTCAGCGACACCACCATCGGCTGCTTCATCAGATTGTTCTTCTGGATCGCCGCCTGCATCATGCGCGCCATCTGGTCGGACGCGCCGCCTGCTCCCGCCGCGACCACGATCTCGACCGGCTTGCTCGGCTCCCAGCCGGCAAAGGCCGGCGCGGCAAGCAGCATCGCGGCGATGGCAGCCGAGGCTTTCGCAATCTGTCCCACGTGTCTCTTCCTATCTCTCTGTTCGGCTTGGCAAAACCCGTCATCGCCGGCGGCCGCATTGTGCGGATAATGCAGGTGAGTTCAAGCCGCGAGCGGCCGCAGCTGCTATGACTTTGGAATGAGGCACGCGCAGCTTCGTTCGCTTTGAATCATATGCCCGCGTTCTCGCGACATGACTTGCCCGAGCTTGGCATCTCGTTTCACCCTCTCTTGAGCAGAGGGCGCAGGGAAAGCCGGGTGCCGATCGCACCCATGGGCCCCGTGCAATGTAGAAAGCACGGGGGTAGGACCACAGGTGTAACCGGGAACAACCCGGCTTTCCCTGCGCGATGGGTTACGGCTTATACGTGCTCTCCCCGGCGAGACTGGGCTTTTTTGTCACCGTCGCCAGCGAGAGACATTGCCCTCGCTGATGAGACACGTGCCACTAGGGCGTCAGGCCTGCACGATTTCGGCGTCCGCCGCATGCGCTCTCGCCAGTCACGCATGCAGCGTCCACCGCATCCCACCGCAACGTTCGTGACGATCGCGAGCGCCCCTC
>NZ_JAFCKQ010000044.1 GCF_018130215.1 Bradyrhizobium jicamae | reverse complement strand
ATAAGCCGTAACCCATCGCGCAGGGAAAGCCGGGTTGTTTCCGGTTACACCTGTGGTCCTACCCCCGTGCTTTCTACACTGCACGGGGCCCATGGGTGCGATCGGCACCCGGCTTTCCCTGCGCCCTCTTCACACAGAGCGGCGAAACGAGATGCAGGACTCGGACAATCATGTCGCGAGAACGGAAAGGTGCGTCCACCTCCACCGTTGTCATCGCCCGGCTCGACCGGGGGACCCAGTACGCCGCGGCCTATCGGCTCTAGCGTTGGCGTCTCTGAAATACTGGATCACCCACATGCGCGGGTGATGACACCAAACAAGGTGCAGCCCACCTCATGCGAACACGACAATTTGTCATGCGGGTTGCAAATTTTGCAGCGCATCATATGATTAATATCATCCCATAAAACCTCCGACTCAAGGGAATACCGTCATGGCATCCAGCCCCGATCCCGTCGTCATCCTCTCCGCCGCGCGCACCCCGCTCGGGCGCTTCATGGGCGAACTCACGCCGTTCGCGGCGCACAAGCTCGGCGCTCACGTGATCGGCGCGGCGCTGGAGCGGGCGAAACTCGCTCCCGAGCGCGTCGACGAGGTGTTCATGGGCAACGTCCTGCCGGCCGGCCAGGGCCAGGCCCCCGCCCGCCAGGCTGCGCGTGGCGCAAAACTGCCTGATGCCACCGGCGCCACCACCGTCAACAAGGTCTGCGGTTCCGGCATGAAGGCGACCATGCTCGCCCACGACATCATCAAGGCCGGCTCGGCGGAGATCGTGGTGTCGGGCGGCATGGAGAGCATGAGCAATGCGCCGTACCTGTTGCAAAAGGCCCGCGGCGGCTACCGCGCCGGCCACGACCGCATCATCGACCACATGATGATGGACGGGCTGGAGGACGCCTATGAGACCGGCCGCTCGATGGGTGATTTCGGCGAAGCGACCGCGGAAGCCTATCAGTTCACCCGCGCTGACCAGGACACTTATGCGATGGAGACGCTGACCCGGGCCCGCAAGGCGGTCGAGGGCGGCGCCTTCAAGGCCGAGATCGCGCCGATCACGCTCCAGGAGAAGACAGGTCCGCGCCTCATCGCCAATGACGAGCACCCGCTGAAGGTCGATCCGGCCAAGATCCCCGGCCTGAAGCCGGCGTTCCGCGCCAACGGTACCATCACGCCCGCCGCCTCCTCGGCCAATGCCGACGGCGCCGCGGCGCTGATCCTCGCCCGCCGCTCGCTTGCCGACCGCGACGGGCTGCCCGTGCTGGCCGAGATCAAGGGCCACGCCACGCACAGTCAGGAGCCGCAATGGTTCACCACGGCACCGATCCCGGCGATCCGCAAGCTGCTCGACAAGGTCGGCTGGAGCGTCGGTGACGTCGACCTGTTCGAGATCAACGAGGCGTTCGCGGTTGTGGCGATGGCCGCACAGCGCGACCTCGGGATTCCGCGCGACCGGCTCAACATCAATGGCGGTGCCTGCGCACTCGGCCATCCGATCGGCGCCACCGGCGCACGGCTGATCGTGACCCTGCTGCACGCGCTGGAGGCGCAGAACCTGAAGCGTGGCGTCGCCGCGCTGTGCATCGGCGGCGGCGAGGCGACTGCGATCGCGGTGGAGCGGGTTGCGCATTGAGGTGATGCGTCACGAACCTCGTGTCTTCGTCATTGCGAGCGAAGCGAAGCAATCCACCGCGCCGCATACGCGGAAACGTGGATTGCTTCGTCGCAATCGCTCCTCGCGATGACAAACCGTTCCGGACATCGGACATTTGCCATCCCTTAGATCGCCGGAATATGTCCGAAAACGAGGGAACTATGGCATTTTAGTCATCGCATTCCCATGGCATATTGCGCATCAACGATAAACCCGCACCGCATTTCATCCGGTACACAATGATCTCGAACTGGCTTGCTTCGACCCTCGCCCGCCGCAACATCCACTATGGCTGGGTGATGGTCGGCGTCACCTTCCTGGCCGCGCTGATCTCGGCCGGCACCGTCGGCGCGCCCGGCGTCTTCATCGTGCCGCTGCAAAAGGAGTTCGGCTGGAGCACCGCGGAGATCTCCTCGGCGCTGTCGATCCGCTTCATCCTGTTCGGGCTGATGGCGCCGTTCGCCGCGGCGCTGATGAACCGCTATGGCCTTCGCAACGTGACGCTGGCCGCGCAGCTGATCGTGGTGTCCGGCCTCGTCGCCTCGCTGTTCATGACCCAGGTGTGGCAGCTGATGCTGCTGTGGGGCGTCGTGATCGGGATCGGCACCGGCATGACCGCGCTGGTGCTGGGCGCGACGATTGCGACGCGCTGGTTCGTGGCGCGCCGCGGCCTCGTGATCGGCATGATGACCGCGAGCGTCGCGACGGGGCAGCTCGCCTTCCTGCCGCTGCTCGCGACCCTGACCGAGCACTACGGCTGGCGCGTCGCGCTGGGGCTGGTCTGCGTCGTGCTCGGTGTCGCCGCCTTCGCCGTGCTGATGGTGATGCGCGACCGGCCGAGCGATGTCGGCCTGCGCCCGTTCGGCGATGAGGGTACCGCGCCGCTCCCCGCCCCGCCGCCGGCCAATACGCCGATCATGGCCGCCGCGCTCGGCACGCTGCGCGACTCCTCGAAATCACTGGCGTTCTGGATCCTGTTCGCGACCTTCTTCGTCTGCGGCGCCTCGACCAACGGCCTGGTGCAGGTCCATCTGATCCCGATGTGCCTCGACTACGGCATCCCGCAAGTCCAGGCCGCGAGCCTGCTCGCCGCGATGGGCATCTTCGACTTCTTTGGCACCATCATCTCGGGCTGGCTGTCGGACCGTTTCGACAATCGCTACCTGCTGTTCTGGTATTACGGCCTGCGCGGGCTGTCGCTGATCTGGCTGCCGTACTCCGACTTCACGTTCTACGGGCTATCGGTGTTTGCGATGTTCTACGGGCTGGACTGGATCGCGACCGTGCCGCCGACGGTGCGGCTCACCGCGCAGCGTTTCGGCGCCGAGCGCGCCAATCTGGTATTCGGCTGGATCTTTGCCGGCCATCAGCTCGGCGCCGGTGCCGCGGCGTTCGGCGCCGGACTGTCGCGGACGATCTATTCGAGCTATCTGCCGGCTTTCTTCATCGCCGGTGCGCTATGCGTGATCGCATCCGGGCTGGTGCTGGCGATCTCGCGGCCGCAGCCACAGACGCAACCGCAGGCCAAACCGGTGGCAGCCTGACGAAAATGGCGCGCAAGGCCATTGCGCGCCACCAGTCACCGGGCGACGTCCTTATTCCGCAGCGAGGCCGGTCGGCTCGGATTCAACGGCCTGCTTGTTGTAATCGTGCACGACACGGCCGAACGGCAGCGTCAGGTCGGCGATATAATGATGCGCACCGACCACGCGCTTGACCGGGAAATCAGCCACCGGCGCGTTGACATGCGGCACCAGATGCAGCCGACCGGGCCCGATCCACGAGCCCTTGACGACGATGTCGGTGAGGTTGATCGCAACCAGCTGGCAGACCTCGAGGCGGCCGTCGACGCCGGGGATCATCTTCAGATTGATCTGCGTCTTCGACAGCGTGGCGCGGGTGACGTCGCCATTGCCCGCCATGCTCTCGTGCTTGTAACCCATGGTGCCCATGGCGACGAGCTGGCCGGCATATTCCAGCGTGCCGGTCAGCGTGTCCTTGACGATCTCGAGCTTGGGGTGGGCGTATTTCTTGGGAAAGCCCCAGATCTCGCGCCCCGCCGCGATCGGCGGATCATCGTCGAGATACATCTGGCAGACGAAGTTGACGTCCTCGCCGTGCAGCTTCGCGGGGATCACGAGGCCGGACTCGGTGTAGCTGCCGAAGCCGGAAGAGTCGGGCATCCTGATCCATTCGTAATGCACGATCGGATCCGCGATCGGCGCCAGCGGCTCGGGCAAGCCGGCGCGGATGAGCTCCGGATCGGTCTCGTAGGTGATGACCAGGAATTCGCGATCGACGAAACGGTAGGGGCCGGCGGGATAGCTCGGACCCGCGGCCGGCATCGACGGAAGCTTGAGCAGATCTTCCCTGCGCATCGCAAAATCCCCCTGTCTGAAGATGTTGCGGCAAGGCTAGCGGCCGAGATTGACGGCGATATGAGGGATTTCCGTCAGCCGCATGACCCATGCCCGGCCACGAGGCCATGCGGGCGCGCGCATCAGATGTGCCGTCCGCAGGCGGCGGGTTGTCATCACGGCGTCATTGGCGCGCTCAATTCTCGCCGCAAACTGGAGTACGGTCATGGATGCGCGGTCACCTCAAGTCGAAGATTACGATCATGCGACGCCGGGCTGGCGGCCCACAGGCTGCGACCGCGTGGCACTGGTGCTGCAGGGCGGCGGAGCGCTCGGCGCCTACCAGGCCGGCGTCTACCAGGCGCTGCATGAATCCAATATCGAACCGGACTGGGTCTGCGGCGTCTCGATCGGCGCGATCAACTCGGCGATCATCGCCGGCAATCCGCCGGAGAAGCGGCTGGAGCGGCTGCACACGTTCTGGGATCGCATCACCAGCCGCAAGATCTGGTACTACACGCCGGATGGCGACATCTTCCGCAAGGCCCGCAACTTCACCAGCTCATGGCTGACCACGACGCTCGGCCAGCCCGGCTTCTTCACGCCGCACGCCGGCAATCCGTGGTTCAGCCCGACCGGCGCGCGCACCGCCACCAGCTATTACGACACCACCCCCTTGCGCGAGTCGCTGCTCGAGCTGGTCGATTTCGATCGCATCAACTCCAAGAAGATGCGCTTCGCGGTCGGCGCGGTGAACGTGCTCTCGGGCAATTTCATCTATTTCGACAACGCCCATGACGAGATCATCCCGGAGCACATCATGGCGAGCGGCGCTCTGCCGCCGGCGCTGCCGATGGTGAAGGTCGGCACCGATCATTTCTGGGATGGCGGCATCGTCTCAAACACGCCGCTGCAGCATCTGCTCGATCAGGAGGACAACGCGAACTCGCTGGTGTTCCAGGTCGACCTGTTCTCGGCTCGTGGCGCGCTGCCGCGCGACATCCAGGACGTGATGGCCCGCCACAAGGACATCATGTATTCCTCGCGCACCCGCTACAACACCGACGTCTACCGCAAGACCTACAATCTGCGCTGCGCCCTGCACACGGCGCTGTCGAAGATCCCCGACGGGCAGCTGTCGGAGGAGGAACGTCAGCTCAAGAAATCGAACAGCAAGTTGCCGGGCATCACGCTGCTGCAGCTGATCTATCAGCAGAAGGCCTATGAAGGCGACGCCAAGGACCACGAATTCTCGGGCACCTCGATGCGCGAGCATTGGGTCAGCGGACACGAGGACACCAGGCGCTCGCTGAAGCGGCGCGACTGGATCAGGATGCCCCAGAACGGCATGGGCATCGTGATCCACGACGTGCATCGCGAAAGCGAGTCCTAGGCGTTGCTCTCCTACGGCCGCGTCGACATGTTGCCGGGTGGCCCGGGCGTGCGGATCGGTTCGGCGAGACGCGCGAACTCGCAGAGCAGCGAGCGCGTCTTGCGCGGGTCGATCACCTCCTCGACCCAGAACTTCTCGGCCGAGCGGAACGGCGAGCGCAGCTTGTTGAGGCGATCCTCGATCTCGCGCAGCTTGGCGGCGGGATCGGCAGCCGCATCGATCTCGGCGCGGTAGGCCGCCTCGATGCCGCCTTCCAGCGGCAGCGAGCCCCAATAGGCCGACGGCCAGGCGTAGCGCATCGAGAAGCGGTTGGCCGGCTGATGCACCACGCCGGCGACGCCGAAGGCGTTGCGGATGATAATGGTGCACCACGGCACCGTGCTCTGATTGACCGCCGCCATCGCCCGCACGCCGTGGCGGATGGTGGCGGACTTCTCCGCCTCCAGCCCGATCATGAAGCCGGGGCAGTCCATCAGATAGACGACCGGCAGATGGAAGGTCTCGGCAAAGTCGACCCAGCGCACCACCTTCTGGCAGGCATCGGCGGTCCACGAGCCGCCATAATGGAAAGGATCGCTTGCGAGCAGCAGTACCGCCCTGCCCTCGACCCGCGCCAGGCCGGTAATGATCGGCCGGCCGAAATTGGCCGATACCTCGAAGAACGAGCCCTGGTCGACCACAGCCTCGATGATCGGCCGCATCTTGTAGACCTGTCGGCGATTTCGCGGCACCGCCTTCAGCAGCTGCTCCTCCGCCCGCTCGGGATCGTCGGTGCAGGGAATCGTCGGGGGCAGGTCATAGACTGACGACGGCAGGTAGGACAGGAAGCGCCTTGCGCATTCGAACGCCTCTTCCTCGGTATCGACAGCCTGATCGATCGCACCGGCGCGGGTCTGGATGTCGGCGCCGCCGAGCTCCTGCTTGGTCAGGTCCTGGCCGAGCCGCTTCACCACCGGCGGGCCGGCGACGAACATCGCCGAGCTTTTGGTCATGACCGAATAATGCGTCGCGGCCAGCCGCGCAGCGCCGAGACCCGCCACCGAGCCGAGCCCGAGCCCGACCACGGGCACGCGCGCCAGATTGGCGGTCGTGTACCAGTACCAGCGCGTACCGCCGACGCCGCCCGGCAGATTGGCAGCGCCCTTGGTCTCGATCGTCTTCACCGAGCCGCCGCCGCCGGAGCCCTCGATGACGCGGATGATGGGCAGGCGGAAGTCGTGCGCCATCTCCTCCGCCATCAGCGGCTTGGCGGAAATCGATGCGTCCGCCGACCCGCCGCGCACGGTGAAGTCGTCGCCGACGACAACCACGGTGCGGCCGTCGACCCGGGCGCGGCCGAACACGCAGTTCGCCGGCGTCAGATGCCTGAGTTCGTTGTTCTCGTCATATTCGGCGATGCCGGAGATCGCACCGACCTCATGGAAGCTCTGCTGGTCCACCAGTCCATCGATCCGCTCGCGGACGGTGAGCCGGCCCTGGTCGCGCTGCCGCTTGACCTTGTCAACGCCTCCCATCTCCCGCGCGAACGCTTCGCGCCGGGCGAGGTCGTCGAGTTCCGGCTTCCAGTTCATTCAATGCCTCCGTCCTGATGATTTTATTATTGTTATGAGCGGTCACCGGAAGCGACTTGCGTTCGATCCGATTGCTGAAGATATCGCCTTCGGCGCCTTCAAGCAGGCTGGCAAGCGTGGCACCAAGCTCGATCATCTGCGGCGCGACCTCCGCATGCAGCCGCTTCTCGTCATACATCGCCGAAAGCAGGCCGATCGTAGTGACGACGTAGGTCTGGTACTGCGGCGACCACAGCGGCACGCCGACGCCGTTGATGTGCGGGCTCCACAGGCCGCAGGCGACCACATAACCGCGCTCGCGCAGATGACGGCGATTGGCTTCGATGCGCGGCGTGAGCAGCTTCGCTCCGTCGGGGATCTCACGCTCCATCTCAGCGATCAGCGCGTCGCCGACGACGGGATCGAGCGCCGCGGTATAGGCGTGGCCGGCGGCGGTGGTCGCCATCGATATGCGGCTGCCGGTCGCTTCGTGCAGGCCGAGCGCGTTCGCGGCGCGGGCGAATTCCAGATAGACCAGGTGAAAGCGGTCCGGGATCACGAAGCCCACGGTGCCGGGCAACTGGTCGGCGACGTCCTGCAGGCGCAGCCGGATCAGGTTGCGCAGCTGCAATCCCTTCATCATCGTGGTGCTCATCGCCACCGCGCTCGGGCCGATGCGATATTTCTGATCGCGCGGCAGATAAACGAGCTGTCCCATCCGCGTCAGCGTGTGCGTCAGGCGCGACACCGTCGAGCGCGGCAGGCCGCAGCGGTTGGAAATCTCGAGATTGCCCAACCGAGATTCGTGCCCTTCGAAGCATCGCAACACATCGAATGCGCGCGACACCACCTGAATCACATCGTCATCACCAGTCTCGCTGGCGAGCATTCCCTGCCTGCTAAGCCGTTCCGAGCGCCGTCCCATCTTTATAGGCTCCATTCCGTGTGACGGAATAAAATTCCACTTGCTGATCAAGCTACATCAGGCAATGTGCGGCCACAACAAAAAGCCGTTCGCCGGATGAAATTTCTGGCAGGCCGGTATCGGAGAGTGGAATGCCAGATATCAAGGTCGTGGCCGAAGTCGCGGGGCGCGTCTGCGCGCTTCCCGTTCAAGCCGGAAGCAGCATCGGTGACGGTGACGAAATTGCCTTCGTCGAAGCGATGAAGATGGAAATCCCGGTCACATCGACGGCCGCAGGCAAAATCAAGTCGATTCTGGTCAAGATTGACGATGTGATCGCCGAAGGCCAAGCGATCGCAATCGTCGAGACCTGAGAGCAGTCGTCCAAACTTCCCTCGAAGCTTGCTCGCCCCAGGGACGGCGTCAGGGGCACTCCGTCTTTCGAGCGGAGTAGCGTTTCGCGCGGTTTTGCGTTGGAAACGTTTTCAAAGCGAAAGTTTCGTATGACGAAACAATTAGCGAGCGATCGCTCGCTTTGCTGACGCCGCTGAGGGATCGATAGCCGTCCGGTTGCGGGCCATTCCGACCACCCTGCTTGGCACCCAACGGCATCGCCCGCTCGGTTGCGCGCGCCCTGATTGCGTTGCACAACAGGAGGCAATGAAACAGTCGCCGCCTCCCGTCACCGCAAACACCATCAACTGGGCCGGTTCGCAGCCGCCGCTGCTGCGCTTCCTGCACGAATGCTACACCGACTTCCTGCCGGAGACCGGCGGGGCCGTCGCCGACTACATCCCCGAGCTCGGCAAGGCTGATCCTGCCCATTTTGGCATCAGCCTCGCGACCCTCGACGGCCATGTCTACGAGGTCGGCGATACCAGGGTGCCCTTCACGATCCAGTCGATGTCAAAGCCGTTCGTGTTCGCGCTGGCGCTGGACACGCTGGGCGCCGAGCGGGTGGAAAGCGTGATCGGCGTCGAGCCGTCGGGCGACCCCTTCAACTCGATCCGGCTCAACGCCGAGAACCATCCGTTCAACCCGATGGTCAATGCGGGTGCGATCGCCTGTTCCGGCCTGATCCACGCCGCCAAGGGCGACGGCGCGTTCGAATATGTCAGGCACGCACTCGGCCGCTTCGCCGGCCGCGAGCTTGGTGTCGACGAGGCGGTCTATGCATCGGAAAGCGCGACCGGCGACCGCAACCGGGCGATCGGCTACCTGCTGCGTACCAACGGCGTGATCACGGACAACGTGCCTGCGGTGCTCGATGTCTATTTCCGGCAATGCGCCATCCTCGTCACCGCGCGCGACATCGCCGTGATGGCGGCGACGCTTGCCAATCACGGCGTCAATCCGCTGACCGGCGAGCAGGTTGTGACGCCCTACGCGATCGCGCGCACGCTCTCGGTGATGACGTCGTCGGGCATGTACGACTATGCCGGCGAATGGATCTACCGCGTCGGCATTCCCGCCAAGAGCGGAGTCGGCGGCGGCATCCTGGCGGCGCTGCCAGCGCGGCTCGGGCTCGGCAGCTATTCGCCGAAGCTCGACAAGCACGGCAACAGCGTGCGCGGCATCAAGGTCTGCGAGTCGCTGTCGGCGCACTACGACCTGCACATGCTCAACCGCGCCGACGACGCGCGCCACAGCATCATCGCCGACTACAATATCGGCAAGAACCCGTCGCGGCGCGTGCGCCGGCCGCAGGAGCAGGAGATCCTGGCCAGGCACTTCCAGGAGGTCCGTGTCATCGAGCTGGTCGGCACGCTGTCGCTGTCCAATGTCGACTACATCTCGCGCCGGCTCGCCGGCGCGCCGCGCCCGGAATTCGTGATCTTCGATCTGCGCCGTGTCACGTCGACGACGCGGGCCGGCGCCCGCCTGGTGGCGGAAGCCTTCAAGGAGCTCGCCGAGCTGGGCGTCACCGTGATCCTCTCCGGCATCAAGCGGGCCTCGCGGGCATGGAGCACGATCAGCGAGTGGACCAACCGGCTTGGCAATATCAGGGATTTCTATCTGCTCGACACCGCGATCGAATGGGCCGAAGACCAGATCGTCTACCGCTATGGCGGCTCGATCGACTTCCTGGAGACCACCGAGCTCTCCGAGCAGCCATTGCTCGCCGGGTTGAGCGAAACCGAACTCGCCGATTTCGCCCGGCTCTGCGCGATCAGGACCTACCAGCCGAACGAGAAGATCATCGCCGCGGGCGATGCGGCGGCCTCGCTGTACTTCCTGCGCAGTGGCGTGGTCCATGTCACCTTGCCCGACGGCATTCGCCTTGCGACGCTGACCGCTGGCACGGCCTTCGGCGAGATGGCTCTGCTGGAGCCAAGACGATCCGCCGACGTGCTGGCCGACATGGCGGCCACCGCCCATGAGATGACGATCGGCGATTTCGAGCGCTTCGCCCAGCAGCACCCGCGCGCGGGCGAGAAGATCATGCGCAATCTCGCGCAACTGCTCGCTGAGCGACTGATCGTCGCCAATGCGAAGGTGGATCTGCTGACGTCGGGGTAGATGTGTCTTCTCCCTCGCTCCGCCCTTGCGGGGTCGAGACGAGCGAAGCTCGCTCTTAGCGGGTTGGGGTGAGGGACGGCTTCCGCAAAATCACCGGAAGTAACACTCGCGGAGGGCCCCTCACCCGGAGCGCATTCCGCTCCGCTGCATGCGCTCCGCCTTTCCCCGCAGGCGGGGCGAGGCGGAGAAAGACCGATCGGTTCAGCTCACCACTTCCGTGACCGGCTGCATGTCGATCTCGAAGGTCTCCAGGAACTTCGACGTCATGATGTAGAAGCCGACCGAGAGCTGCAGTTCGATCAATGCCGCCGGCGTCAGCCTGGATGCGATCGCCTCGAACGTTGCGTCCGTCGGCTTCTTCAGCTTGACGATCTCGTCAGTGAAGGCGAGCGCCGCGCGCTGCACCTCGTTGAAGCAGCTTGCCTGCTGCCAGTTCTCCAGCGCCGCGTTCTGCTCGTCGGTGACGCCGACATTCTTGCCGATCCGCTTGTGCGCGACGATCTCATACGGTGCTTCGCAGAGAATGCCGGTGCGCGTGATCGCAAGCTCGCGCACGACCGGATCGAGCTCGCCCCTGTGGCGGATCGCGCCGCCGAGGCGGCAATACTGCTCAAAATAGCTCGGCGAATGCGCCATCATGCGGAAGATGTTGGCGTTGCGGTTCTTGTCGAGGATCTCGCGGGTGCGTGGGCTTGCCGCTGCGGGATCGGAGTAGTCGATGCGAGCCATTTCCTGACCTTGATGATGATGTTGTTCTTGGGTTCCAAAAACAATAGCCGCCGACTGCCGCTGGAGCAACACGCGCGAGTCAAATTGCCGCCGCAATCACGGACAACCCTGCGAAGGTCGATATTCGTCGAGTGGGGACTCATCAAAGGCGAATACTCGACGCGGGGTGTTCCGAGTACAATCTGGCCGTCTTGCGCGCTGTCAGCGCAACGATGAGTCACGCCCAAGTCTAGGGGAAACGCATGAAGGAAGCCACCAAGAGGGCGGCCTCGGAAGCGCTTGCGCAAATGCTGGCGGTGACGGCGATGCTCGTCATCGCCAGCGTCATTTTCTACTGGCGGTAGTATCCGCAACTCGGAGGGGCCGAGCGAACCAATCCCAGGTTTTGCGTCCTGATTGGATCGTCCAGGCCCCTCACTTCGCCTTTGCGAAATAAGGAACCAGCCGTCCCGCGAATTGCGCGAAGCGCGCGGTGACCTTGTCGCCAATGGCGAGGTCATTGTCGCCATGGGCCATCATGCGGAACCCTTCGTCGGTGTCGACAAGCACGATGTTGTAAGGCACGTGCGCCCGCGTCTCCGGCGTGGCGGCGCGGCAGACCAGCGAGGTTGCATAGACCGTCCCTGCCCCGCTCGCCCGATGCTCGGCGAGGTCGGACGCGCCGCAGGCGGCGCAGAAGCCGCGACGGAAATATTGCCGCGCCCCGCAGGCGCTGCAGATCTGGTAGACGATTGCTTCCGCGCCCCTGGTCCAGTCGCCGATTGCTCCGCTCATCGCACGCGCTCCAGGAACATGCTGACATGCGACGACAGCACGCCGCCGTCACCATGCAGCAGTGCAATCGAGGCATCGTGCACCTGGCGATTGCCGGCGCGGCCGGTCATCTGCAGATGGGCCTCGACCAGATGCGCCATCGCGCCGCCGACGCCGCAATGGCCATAGCTGAGTAGGCCGCCATGGGTGTTGAGCGGCATTTCGCCGTCCTGATTGAAATAGCCGGCGCGCACCCGTGCCGCCGCCTCGCCACGTTTGGCAAGGCCAAGGTCTTCAAGCAGCATCGCGAGCGTGATCGTGAAGCTGTCGTAGACGGCGGCGTAGCGGACATCCGAAATCCCGATGCCCGATACGTCCTTCGCCTTCGCAATCGAAATCTCCGCACCAAGTTCGCTCAGCGCGGGTGCTGCCGTGACGTGCTGGTGCGTGTGGGCCTGCGCACAGCCGCGAATGCGAACACGCTCGTCGCCCGTGGCCTCGCGGCTGATCACGAAGGCCGCACCGCCGTCGGACACCGGGCAGCAGTCGAGCAGCTTGAGCGGCATCGCCACCGGCTTTGACGCCATCACGTCGGCCACGGTGATCGGCTGGTGGAACTGAGCGCCGGGATGCAGCATGGCATGCTTTCGCATCAGCACCGCGAACTCGGCGAGGTCGCGCTCGGTCACGCCGTATTCATGCATGTAGCGGGTCGCGACCAGGCCGTAATAGGCGGGGATCGTCGGCCCCAGCGTCACTTCATACTCGGGATGGCCGACCTGGGCCAGCGCCTGGATCGACGCGTCCCGGCTCTGCCCCGTGAGGCGGTTCTCGCCGCCGACCACCAGCACGTGCCTGGCCACGCCGGCGTCGACGAGATGATGCGCCAGCATGGTCATCGCGAGCCCGGTGGCGCCGCCGACCTGCACGGCATGGGCATAGGACGGGCGAATGCCGAAATGCTCGGCGAAGACCGTCGCCAGCATGATGTGCGGCGAGACCGTGGAATAGCCGCAGAGGATGCCGTCGATTTCGGAGCGCTTCAGCCCGGCATCCGATATGGCAAGCTCGGCCGCCTGGCTCATCAGGTCGAGCGAGGATGAGCCTTCATGCTTGCCGTAGGATGTGAGACCGACGCCGGTGACGAAGCTCATGTCAGCGCAACTCTCAATACGACTTCGGAAGCCCGAGCACCTTCTCGCCAATGAAGCTGAGGATGAGCTGCGGGCTGATCGGTGCGATGCGGGGGATCAGTGACTCCCGCAGGTAACGCTCGACGTGATATTCCTTGGCATAGCCGAAGCCGCCATGGGTCATCACCGCCTGCTCGCAGGCATGGAATCCGGCTTCGGCGGCGAGATATTTCGCAGAGTTCGCCGCGGGGCCGCAGGGCAGGTTCTGGTCGTACTGCCAGCCGGCGCGAAGCACCATCAGCCAGGCGGCCTCGAGTTCCATCCAGCACTTCGCCAGCGGATGCTGGATCGCCTGGTTCATGCCGATCGGACGGTTGAACACGATGCGTCCCTTGGCGTACTCCGAGGCCCGCTTCAGCGCGATCTGGCCGAGACCGACCGCTTCCGCGGCGATCAGGATGCGCTCCGGGTTCATGCCGTGCAGGATGTATTCGAAGCCGCGGCCTTCCTCGCCGATACGATCCTCGACCGGGATCTCGAAATTCTCGAGGAACAGCTCGTTGGAGTCGACGGGCTTGCGGCCCATCTTCTCGATCTCGTGCACGGTGACGCGCTTGCGGTCGAAATCGGTGTAGAACAGGCTGAGCCCGTGGGTCGGGCTGCGCACCTCCTCAAGGGTCGTGGTACGCGCCAGCAGCAGGATCTTGTTGGCGACCTGCGCGGTCGAGATCCAGACCTTCTGGCCGTTCACGATGTACTTGTCGCCCTGGCGCACTGCGCGGGTCTTGAGCTGGGTGGTGTTGAGGCCGGTGTTCGGCTCGGTCACGGCGAAGCAGGATTTGTCGCGGCCGTCGATGATCGGCGGCAGCATGCGCTGGCACTGCTCCCTGGTGCCGAACACCACCACCGGATTGAGCCCGAACACGTTCATGTGCACGGCCGACGCGCCGGACATGCCGGCGCCCGATTCCGAGATCGCGCGCATCATGATCGCGGCGTCGGTGATGCCGAGGCCGGAGCCGCCATATTCCTCTGGGATGCAGATGCCGAGCCAGCCGGCATCGGCCAGCGCACGGTGGAAATCGGCCGGATAGCCGCCCTCCTTGTCCTTCTTCAGCCAGTAGGCATCGTCGAACCGCGCGCAGATCTTGGCGATGGCGTCGCGGATCGATTCCTGGTTGGCCGTGAGTGCAAAATCCATGCGTGCGGTCCTCAGGGGTTGGTAGCGAGCCTGGTGACGCCGTCGCGCGCCATCGCAGCGATCTCCTCGGTGGAGTAGCCTGCCTCGCGCAGGATCTCCTCGCCATGCTGGCCGAGCCGCGGCGCCAGCCGCTGCGGCTCGGCCGTTGTCTCCGACCACCGCGCCGACACCTTCATGTTGCGGATGCGGCCCTCGGTCGGATGTTCGGTGACCGGAAACACATCGGTGGCGACGATGTGCGGATCCTGCAGCAACGTCTCGAGATCATGCATCGGCATCACGGGCACGTCGGCCTTTTCCAGGATCCCGTTCCACTGCGCGGTGGTCTTCGTCAGCAGGATGCGCGCAAGCTCGGCGTAGACCACATCGATGTTGACCGCGCGGCCAGCGAAGGTGGCGAATTTCGGATCGCTGCGGAGATCGTCGCGGCCGGTGGCCCTGAAGAAGTTCTCCCACTGCTTGTCGTTGTAGACGATCACGCAGATATAGCCGTCGGACGTCTTGTAAGGACGCCGGTCCGGCGACAGGTGTCGCGCGTATCCCCCCTTGTCGAGCGGCGGATCGTAGGTCAGTCCGCCCATGTGGTCGCCCATCACGAAGCCCGCCATGGTCTCGAACATCGGAATGTCGACGCGCTGGCCCTGCCCGGTGCGGTCGCGATGCACGAGGCTGGCGCAGATCGCACCGACCGCGGTGAGACCGACGATACGATCGACCAGCGCGTTCGGCACATAGCGTGGCACGCCGTCGGACGTTTGCGCCATCAGTGCCGGGAGTGCGGTGGCGCCCTGGATCAGATCGTCATAGGCCGGCTTGGCCGCATATGGCCCTGCCTGGCCGAAACCGAACACGCCGGCATAGACCAGCCGCGGATTGATCTTCGAGACCACGTCGTAGCCGAGTTGCAGCCGCGCCATCGCCTGCGGGCGCACATTGTAGACCAGCACGTCGGCCTTCGCGATCAGCCGCAGCACCGCGTCGCGCCCGGCGGGCTTTTTCAGATCGAGGCAGATCGAGCGCTTGCTGCGATTGGTATTGAGGAACACCGGCCCCATGCCGGGATGCCGCGTCGGTCCGATCTGCCGCGTCACGTCGCCGTCGGGCGACTCCACCTTGATGACGTCGGCGCCGTAATCGCCGAGCATCTGGGTCGCATAGGGCCCCATCAGCACGGTCGTCATGTCCACGACCTTGATGCCCTGCAGTGGTCCCATCGTCCTGTGCGCTCCCGAATGTTCTGGTTTACGGACCTAGTAACGGGAGGTGTTTGCCAAGATCAACCTGCGCCGGGCGTATGGGCGTATGCGCACGGGCGGCCGACCGCCATCGCCGACCGCCCGCGGATCGTTCCGGATTACTGCCCCGTCATCGCCTCGCGCACCTTCAGGAGCTTCTCGAGCTCCGCATTCTGCTGCTCGATCCGCTGGGAAATCCGCTCCTCGACTTCGGCGCCCGCGGCACCCGCGGCCTGCTCGATCAGCTGCCTGATATTGTCCCGGAGGATCGCAATGCGGTTGTTCACTTCCGAAAGGGACAGAGAGGTTTCAATTCCCATGGCGCAGTCTCCGGAATGGCGGACCTTGAGGTTAGCGCGCCCCGGGGCGGCAGCCTATCCCTTTGCCATCATTTCCCGCAGCGCGGTTTTCAGCACCTTGCCGTAATTGTTCTTCGGCAGCGCATCGAGATAGACATACCGCTTCGGCCGCTTGAAGCGCGCGATCGAGGCCAGGCAATGCGCATCGAGCTTGCCGTCGTCGGCGGCGGCGCCCTGCGCCAGCACGACGCAGGCGACGACGATCTCGCCCCAGTCCGGATCTGGCACACCAATGGCGGAGACCTCGCTTATGTCGGGATGGGTCAGCAGGGCTTCCTCGACCTCTCGCGGATAGATGTTGGTGCCGCCCGAGATGATCACGTCCTTGGAACGATCGGACAAGGTGAGGAAGCCGTCGGCATCGAGCCGGCCGACGTCGCCGGTGCGCAGCCAGCCATCCCTGAGCGTCTCGGCATTGGCCCCGGGGTTGTTCCAGTAGCCGAGCATCACGGTTGCGCCCTTCACCTCGATTTCGCCGGTCTCACCCGCGGGCAACGGCCTGGAGTCCCTGTCGGTGACGCGCACGGTGACGACGCTCTGCGCGACGCCGACCGACGCCAGCCGTTCGAGATAGCGCGGATGGTCGCTGCGCCGGTGCCAGTCGCGCGACAACGCGGTGATCGTCATCGGCGACTCGCCCTGGCCGTAGATCTGCACGAAGCGCTGGCCCATGGTCGCGATCGCATCCCTGATGTCGGCGGTATACATCGGCCCGCCGCCATAGATGATGGTGCGGAGCCCCTCGCCGTTCTCGCCGCGCTTCTTCGCCGCATCGACCAGGCGCCGCACCATGGTCGGTGCCGCGAACATCACGACATTGTCGAGCTGGCGGCCAAGATTGAGCACCTCGTCCGGATCGAAGCCGCCGGATTCCGGGATGACGTGCCGGCCCCCCATGCGGACATGCGGGAAATTGTAGAGGCCGGCGCCATGCGAGATCGGCGCTGCGTAGAGCGAGGCATCGTTCGGCGTCGCCGGATCGACGTCGGCGACATAGCACAACGACATCGCCAGCAAATTCCCGTGGCTCAGCATCACGCCCTTGGGCCGACCTGTCGTGCCTGATGTGTAGAACAGCCAGGCGAGATCATTGGTCTCGCGCGGCAACGGCGCCGGCGGGCCCTCGCCGCTGCGCATCGTCTTGTAAGCGTCGCCGTCGACCGACAGCATCGTCATGCCGGCGGGACAATCGTCCTTCGCCTCGCTCAGCGCTGCGATCGTGTCGTCGGAGACGAACGCGAGCTTCGCGCCGCCATTCCCGCAGATCCAGGCCGCCTCGCGGCCGTGCAGCTTGGCGTTGATCGGGATTGCCACCGCGCCGGTCCACCAGATGCCGTAGAGGCATTCGAGGTATTGCGTGCAGTTGGTCGCAAACAGCGCAACGCGATCGCCGGCCACAATGCCGCGCTCGCGCGTCAGCGCCGCCCCGATCGAGGCGGCGCGGCGGGCGAAGGTCTTGTAATCGGCGTCGAGGTCGAACCCGGTCAGCAGCGCCGGCGCATCGGGACGCGCCCGCGCCGTCGCCGCCAGCCATTCGGCAATGTTCATTTGCCGAATGCCCCGAAATTACCTGGCGGGCTCGAGGATCGAGACGTAATTGGCGACCGCGGCGCCGCCCATGTTGAAGATGCCGCCGAGCTGCGGGTCCTTCAGCTGCATGCCCTCCGGTGCCTGGCCGGCGAGCTGCATCGCCGTCATCACATGCATCGAGACGCCGGTGGCGCCGATCGGATGACCCTTGGCCTTGAGGCCGCCGGACGGATTGACCGGCAGCTTGCCGTCCTTCTGGGTCCAGCCCTCCATGATGGCACGTGCGCCCTGCCCCTTCGGCGTCAGGCCCATCGCTTCATATTCGATCAATTCCGCAACCGTGAAGCAGTCATGGGTTTCGACGAAAGAGAGGTCGGAGAGTTGCAGGCCGCCCTTCTGCAGCGCGCGCTGCCAGGCGGTGGTGCAGCCTTCGAACTGCAGGATGTCGCGCTTGGACATCGGCAGGAAATCCTGCGCATGCGCGGTGGCGCGGATGTTGATCGCCTTGCCCATGCTCTTCGCAGTTTCGGCATCGGTCAGTACCAGCGCGGCGGCGCCGTCCGAGACCAGCGAGCAGTCGGTGCGCTTGAGGGGACCGGCGACGAACGGATTCTTGTCGCTCTCGGCGCGGCAGAACTCGAAGCCGAAATCCTTGCGCATTTGCGCATAGGGGTTGGCGACGCCGTTCTTGTGGTTCTTGGCGGCGATCATCGCCAGTGCGTCCGACTGGTCGCCGTATTTCTGGAAATAGGCCTGCGCGATCTTGCCGAACACGCCGGCGAAGCCGCCGACCGTATCGCCGTCCTCGGGCAGATAGGAGGCCTTCAAGAGGTTCTTGCCGATCTCCGGTCCCGGCGTCCGCGTCATCTGCTCGACGCCGACCACCAGCACGATCTTCGCGGCACCGGCCTCGATGGCGCGGATGCCCTGGTGCACGGCGGCCGAGCCGGTGGCGCAGGCGTTTTCAACGCGCGTGGTCGGCTTGAAGCGCAGCGCGGGGTTGGCCTGCAGCACCAGCGACGCGGTGAAATCCTGCGGCGAGAAGCCGGCGTTGAAATGGCCGAGCATGATCTCGTCGACGTCAGAGGCGGCAATGCCGGCATCAGCCATCGCCTCGTTGGCAACCTTGACGACGAGGCCTTCGACGGTCTCTGCGTCGAACTTGCCGAATGGCGTGTGTGCCCAACCTACGATGCTGGCTGCAGTCATGGCCGTATCTCCCTGTTCCTGTTCAGGGAGTTATGTAACCCATCTTCAGGCCGCTTTCAGCGTTTTCATCGCCTTCGCGCACATGGCGGTTATGCCGGCCCAGTTGCCGGCGCGGATCTCGGCGGAAGGGCACAGCCAGGAGCCGCCGACCGCCAGCACATTCGGCTCGGCGAGCCAGGTCGCCGCGTTGGCCTCCCCGATACCGCCGGTCGGGCAGACGCGGACATGCGGGAACGGGCCGGCGAGCGCCCGCAGTGCCTTGATACCGCCAGCCTGCTCGGCGGGGAAGAACTTGACGACGTCGAAGCCACAAGCCAGCGCCTGCATCAGTTCCGACGCGGTGGCGATGCCCGGCGCGAACGGCAGCCGGCTGGTTGCTGCCGCCTTCAACAGCTCCGGTGTGCCACCGGGGCTGATGCCGAATTTGGCGCCGAGCGCCTCCGCGCGCGCAAGGTCATCGCCGTTGAGGATGGTACCGATGCCGACGATCGCGTCGGGCACTTCGGCAATCATCGCCTTGGCCGCCTCGATCGCGACCGGCGTGCGCAGCGTCACCTCCAGCGTCCGCACGCCGCCGGCCACCAGCGCCCTGGCGAGCGGCACGGCATCCTCCAGCCGCTCGATGGTCAGCACCGGGATCACGGTGGCTTGCCGGAACAGCGCGGCGATCTGGTCCTGCTTCGATGTCGCTGTCATTGGGAGGCCTTGCGGGAGGTTGAGGACCGTACCGGCTTCTTCAGCGGCATGGCGTAGCGTGGAACGATCGCGCCGGGATAGCATATCACGACGCCGGCGAGACGATGGCCCGCGCGCGCCGCATCCTCCGGTTCGGCGCCGCCGAGACGCGCGGCGAGATAGGCCGCGGCAAAGCTGTCGCCTGCCGCCGTGGTGTCGACCACCGGCTTGGTCAGCGGCTCCGCCCTTACCTCGCCCGATCTCCCGGCAAAACGCAGGATGCAGGCCGGTTCGGCGAGCTTCAGCACCACCTCGGGGCTGGAGATCGCGGCGAGCAGCGCCGTGTTGCTCTCGCCGGGAAAGAGCGGCGCGAGATCTTCGGTCGAAGCGAGCACGATATCGGCGGTCTCGAACGCGCCGCTGAACACACTGCGCGCGACGGCAAGATCGGGCCAGCCGCGGGCGCGGAAATTGGTGTCGAACGCGAACCGGGTTCCAAGCAGCCGCGCGCGCTTGAGCGCCGCCATCAGTCTTTCCCGTCCGTCCTCTTGCAGGATCGAGAGCGTGATCGCCGAGAGATAGACGATGTCATAGCTCGCCAGCGAGTTCAGGATGTCCTCGGTCTCGGGCAGGTCCATCAGGCTGCGCGCGGCGGCGCTGTCGCGCCAATGGAAGAAGCGCCGCTCGCCCCGGTCGTCGGTCTGGATCAGATAAAGTCCCGGCAGCTTGCCCGGCAGCCGGGCGACGCGCTTGGTGCCGATGCCCTCGCTGGCCCAGCCCGCGATCATCTCGTCGCTCAGCGCGTCGTCACCGAGCGCGGTGATGTAGTCGACATCGACGCCGAGCCGCGACAGATAGACGGCGGTGTTGAGCGTATCGCCGCCATAGAAGCGCGTGTACAGCCCGCCGGCCTGGCCGCCTGGGGCCTGGCGCAGCTCGATCATGCATTCGCCGATGCAAGCAACCCGGGTCATCTTCAAAGTCATTCCTCGACGCGCGCTTCAGCCCACGAACTTGCCGCCGAGTTCGTCCTCGATATGGATTCGGATGATGTCGTCGAAGGTCTTTTCGGCCGTGGTGAAGCCGAGCCTGAGCGCGCGATCGGTGACGAAATCGCGCGGCCATCCCGAGACGATGCCGATGATGGTCGGGTCCGGCACGCGCTTGATGCGCGCGATGACGTTCTTGCCGGCGACACGTTCAAGGGCCGCGATCTGCTCACCGACGGTGGCCGAGAGCCCGGGCATGCTGAGATTGCGCCGCGGGCCCATCGCGTTGAGGTCCATGGTGCCGGCGTGGATCAGGAAGCCGACCGCCGATTTCGGCGAGGCGTGCCAGTGCCGCACGTCCTCGGAGACCGGCAGGATCGCCTCCTCGCCCGCCAGGGGCTCACGGATGATGTTTGAGAAGAAGCCGGATGCCGCCTTGTTGGGCTTGCCCGGCCGCACGCAGATGGTGGGAAGACGGATAGAAATCCCGTCGAGCAGACCCTTGCGGGTGTAGTCGTTGATCAGGAGCTCGCAGATCGATTTCTGCGTACCGTAGCTCGTCAGTGGTGTGTGGAAGAACTCGTCGCCGATCTTCTCCGGGAACGGCGCGCCGAACACCGCAATCGAGGAGGTGAACACCAACCGCGGCTTGTAGCCGCCGCCGGCGGCGCGGATCGCGTCGATCAGGTAGCGCGTGCCATCGAGGTTGATGCGGTAGCCCTTGTCGAACTCGGCCTCTGCCTCGCCCGAGACGATCGCGGCGAGATGGAAGATCACGTCCGGCCGCTCGGCGATCAGGGGCGCGGCAGCGCCGGCATCTGCAAAATCCGAGGCGACGACGCTGACCGGAACCGAGGCATTCGCCGGCCTGGCCGGCGCGACCACGTCCTGCAGCGTCATCCTGGTGATGTCCTGCTTGCCGAGGCGGCCTTCACGCAGCAGACGTTCCGCGAGTTTGCGGCCGACCATGCCGGCGGCGCCGAGAATCAGAATGTGCAAGAGCCTACTCCTTACCTATTGGCCGGAACGCGCCGCCTCGGGCGCGTCCGCATGGCGGGTCACTCCTTCACGGCGCCGGTCATGGCCGACACATAGTACTCAACGAAGAAGGAATAAAGGATAACGACCGGAACAGAGCCTGTCAGCGCCGCCGCCATCAGCGCGCCCCAATGATAGACATCGCCGTTGACGAGCTCGGTAATCGCGCCGACGGGAATCGTCTTGTTTTCGGACGAGGAGATGAAGGTCAGCGCATAGATGAACTCGTTCCACGACAGGGTGAAAGCGAAAATGCCGGCCGAGATCACTCCGGGAAGCGACAACGGCAGCGTGATCTTGGTCAGGATCTGCAGCCGCGTCGCGCCATCGATCAGCGCGCACTCCTCGAGCTCGTAGGGGATGGTGCGGAAATATCCCATCAGCAGCCAGGTGCAGAACGGGATCAGAAAGGTCGGATAGGTCAGGATCAGCGCCAGATTGCCGTCAAACAAGCCGAGCTGAAACACGATCGCGGCAAGCGGGATGAACAGGATGGACGGAGGAACCAGGTAGCCAAGAAAGATCGCAAGCCCGACATAACGCGATCCCTTGTAGCGAAGCCGTTCGATCGCGTAGGCCGCACAGACGCTGGCGAACAGCGAGATGAAGGTCGAGGACACCGAGACGATCACGGTGTTCCACATCCAGAGCGGATAGTCGGTGTCGAAGAACAGCTTCTTGATATGCTCCAGCGTCGGATGCGCGATCAGGAACGGATTGTACTTCTCGTAGTCGTACATCTCCGCATCCGGCTTGAACGTCGTCACCGCCATCCAGTAGAACGGGAACAGCAGGAAGAACGTGATCAGGCCGAGCGGGAGGTAGACGCGGAGGAGCTTCCTCGGAAAGCTCTCCAGGTAGGACATTCCGACGCTCTGGTCGTCCACGGTTGTCATCGTCAGTCCCTCCCGCCCTGTTGCCAGCGAGAGCGCTGCAGTCCGAAGAAGCTGAGCAGGATCGCCGCGACCAGGAACGGGATCATCGCATTCGAGATCGCCGCGCCCTCGCCGAGATTGCCGCCGGTGATCGCGCGCTGGAACGACAGCGTCGCCATCAGATGGGTGGCGTTGATCGGTCCGCCTCGCGTGATGGTGTAGATGAGCTGAAAGTCGGTGAACGTCATCAGCACCGAAAACGTCATGACCACGGCGATGATCGGCGACAACATCGGCAGCGTGATGTGGCGGAAACGCTGCCAGTTGGTGGCGCCGTCGAGATTGGCCGCTTCGTAGAGCGAAGGCGAGATGGTCTGCAGGCCCGCGAGCAGCGTGATCGCCACGAAGGGCACGCCGCGCCAGATATTGGCGACCACGACCGACCAGCGCGCGTTCCAGGGATCGCCGAGGAATTCGATATAGCGCGTCAGGAGGCCCGCCTTGATCAGCACCCACGAGATGATCGAGAACTGGCTGTCGTAGATCCACCAGAATGCGATCGCCGACAGCACGGTCGGCACCACGAACGGCAGCAATACGATGGCCCTGATCATCGACTTGAACGGCAGTCGCTCATTGAGAAGCAACGCCAGGTATAGCCCGATGGCGAACTTCACGATGCTGGCGGTGACCGTATAGAAGATGGTGTTGAACACCGACAGCCAGAATACGGAGTCCCTGGAGAGCGAAACGAAATTCTGGAAGCCGATGAAACGCCCGACGCCGCCGATCTTGGTGTCGGTCATGCCGAGCCAGAAGCCCAGCGCAAGCGGATAGGCCAGAAACAGCACAAGGATGGCGATTGCCGGCACCATGAACATCGCGCCCAGAAAGTTTCGACTTTCGAACGCTCTGGACCACATGCTGCTGCGCTTGACTTGCGCGGCGACGGGCTCGGCCAGAACTGCCATCTCGGGTTTCCCTGACAGAATTGCCGCGGCGTCCAGTGGACCGGACGCCGCGCGGATGAGAGAAGATCAGCTCTGGTAGTAGCGCTTGGCGCGCTCGGCAGCCCGCGCTGCCGCCTGTTTCGGCGTTACCGATCCGGCTGCCGCTTCGGCGAACATATCGACGACGACGAAGTCGCCCATCACGGCAGCCGAGGCGTAACCGAGATCACCGGCATAGCCGTTGTCCAGGCAGCGCTTGAGGCAGTCGCGGTACGGCGTGATCTTGGGATCGGAGGTCCAGACCGGATTGTCGTTGTAGGCCGGCAGCGGCGGCGAGACGTAGCCGTTGGAGGCGACTTCCCAGGCGTCGTAGTTCGCCTTGTCCCACATGAACTTGATGTATTCCTTCACTGCCTTCGGGTACTTGGAATATTTGTAGCCATAGGCCACCAGGATGTTCTGCTGCTCGGTCGGCTTGCCCACCGGGCCGATCGGCATCGGCGCGTGGTCCATGTCCTTGGCGATTTCCTGCTGCTTCGGATCGGATGAGGTCTTGCCGACGGTCCAGATCGAGATGCCGTTCAGCGTCAGGCTGAGCTCGCCGTTCAGGAACGCCTTGTTGTTGTTCGAGTCGTTCCACGACAGCACGCCGGGGATGAAGGTCTCGTAGAGCTGCTTGACGTATTCGATCGCGGCGATCGTCTCGGGAGAGTCGATCACGACCTCGTTCTTCTCGTTGACGACCTTGCCGCCGAACGCCCACAGCGCCCATTGGCACCAGCCGTTGGCATCGCCGGTGGCGTGGCCGAGCGCGAAGCCGGCCGGCGTGTTGTTCTTCTTGAGGGCCTGGCACAGCTTGAGGAAGCCGGCCGTGTCCTTGGGGAATTCCTGGAAGCCGGCCGCCTTCATGTGGCTGATGCGGTAGTTCAGGCAGCCACCGGTCGCGCCCTGCGGGATCGCTATCCAGCCATTGCCCTTTTTGCCGTACTTCTCGGCGACCGGATACCACCCGCCATACTGGGCGCCGAGATAGTCGGCGACGTCGGTGACGTCGATCAGTTTCTCGGGGAATTTGTGCGGATCGTCGAGCGTCCCGATGATCAGGTCAGGTCCGGCGCCGACATTGGCGGCGACTGCGGCCTTCGGACGGATGTCCTCCCAGCTCTCGGCTTCGAGCTTCACCTTGACGCCTGTCGTCTCGGAGAACTTCTTGGTGAGCTCGGCGAACTTGTCGTACTCGGCCTGAATGAACTGCTTCCAGCGCAGCACCCGGATCGAGGCATTCGGCTCCGGCGTGTTGGTCCAGGTCGCGGCACGCACCGGGACAATTCCCGGCCCCGCCAGAACGGCGGTGGCGCCAAGCCCGGCCTTGAGGACGTCACGCCTGTTGAAATCGCTCATTATTCTCTCCCTACAGTTTCTATGTTCTTGCTTGTATCGGCCAGTTTTTACGTCAAGACATGCGTTTGCCGTTCGCATCGTCGAACAGATGAACAAGCCCGGGATCCGGCTTGAGCCGAACCTTGTCGCCAGGGTTGAACAAATGCCGCTCGCGGAACACTGCGACGACCTGCTCGCCGCCGAGTTTCGCAAACACCTGGGTCTCGGAGCCGGTCGGCTCGACGACGACGATCTCCGCCTCCGCGCCGTCATCGGCAATCGTGAAGTGCTCCGGCCGGACGCCATAGACCGCGGGCTTGCCGTCGGAATTGGCCGGCGCCGATTTCAACGGCAGCCTGACACCGTTCGGCCCTTCGAAATAGGCCGCGCCGTTCACCTTGACGTTGCCCTTGAGGAAATTCATCGCAGGCGAGCCGATGAAGCCGGCGACGAACTGGTTCGCCGGCGTGTCGTAGAGCTCGAGCGGCGATCCCATCTGCTCGACGATGCCGTCATGCATGACCACGATCTTGTCGGCCATGGTCATGGCCTCGATCTGGTCGTGGGTGACGTAGACGGTGGTGGTGCGCAGCCGCTGATGCAGTTCCTTGATCTCGGTGCGCATCGCCACGCGCAGCTTGGCGTCGAGATTGGACAGCGGCTCGTCGAACAGGAACACCTGCGGGTCGCGCACGATGGCGCGGCCCATGGCGACGCGCTGGCGCTGGCCGCCGGACAACTGGCGGGGATAGCGGTCGAGCAGCGGCGTCAGCGCGAGGATTTCGGCTGCGCGCTTGACGCCGGTCGCTATTTCAGCGGGCTTGGCACCGCGCAGCTTCAGCGAGAAGCCCATATTGTCGGCGACCGTCATGTGCGGATAGAGCGCGTAGTTCTGGAACACCATCGCAATGTCGCGCTCTTTGGGCTGGACATTGTTGACGACACGTTCGCCGATCGAGATCGTGCCCGAGGTGATGTTCTCGAGCCCGGCAAGCATGCGCAGCAGGGTCGACTTGCCGCAGCCGGAGGGGCCGACCAGAACGACGAACTCGCCGTCCTCGATCGGAATCGTCACGCCGTGCAGGACTTCAAAATTGCCGAATGATTTGCGCACGTCGCGAATCTGGACCGACGACATCCACTTCCCTCCCTCAACGTTCCCGGCGGTGTACGACGAGTGCCCCGACCGCTCTGTTCTTGCTGCGGCCGCATGGAACACGGCCGATTTGGACCGACGATATTGTCCGCAGTTTATTCGGTTTTGGCAATCGCTCGAATAACAAGGTGCTGGTAGCGCTGTCAATATCGGTTTGTCCGCGACGGGGCCTGTGATATGAGCGGCAAATGGCCCGAAAGCGCATCACGCCAGGGAAGATCAGGCTCACCGAAGTCGCCAAGCTCGCCGGCGTCAGCCCGATCACGGCGTCGCGCTTCTTCAGGACTCCCGAAGCCCTCTCGGTCGGCAAGCGCGCACGGGTCGAGAGTGCGGCAAAAGAGCTCGGCTATGTGCCGAACCTCGCCGCCCGCGCGCTCGCCTCGCAGCGCACCGAGGTGGTCGGCGTGCTGATCCCCTCGCTCACCAACAACGTGTTCGCCGACGTGCTGCGAGGCATCTATGATGCGCTCGACGGCAGCCGCTACTCCATCCAGCTCGCCAACACCCGCTACAGCATCCTGCAGGAAGAGCGCCTGCTGCGGCTGTTTCTGGCACAGAAGCCCGCCGGTCTGATCGTAACCGGCATCAACCAGACCGCGGATTCCCGCGCCATCATGGAGAGCGTCGATTGTCCGATCGTCCAGATCATGGAGATCGGACCCTCCCCGATCGACATGATGATCGGATTCTCGCATTTTGACGCCTCCAGGGCCGCCATCGCCCACCTGCTCGCGCAAGGGTGCCGCCGGATCGGCTTCCTCGGAGCGCGCATGGACCCGCGGGTGCAGCGACGGCTCGACGGCTACCAGGCCGCGATGAACGACGCCGCGCTGTTCGATCCGCGGCTGGTCGTCACCACGGCGGTGCCGACCTCGGTGACGCTGGGCGGCACGCTGTTTGCCGACCTGCTCGCCAAGGCGCCCGACATCGACGCGGTGTTTTGCGTCAATGACGACCTGGCGCTGGGCGCCCTGTTCGAATGCAAGCGGCGACACATGGCGGTGCCCGACCAGATCGCGATCGTCGGCTTCAATGATCTCGAATTCATGTCGTCGAGCGTGCCGACGCTGAGCAGCGTGCGCACCAATCGCTATGAAATGGGCAGGGACGCTGCCACGATGGTGATCGAGACGCTGGAAGGACGCAGGCCCGCCGAGCCGGTGGTCGATCTCGGCTTCAGTGTCATGGAACGGCAAAGTTCGGCGCGGCGCAGCTAGCACCCCGATCAGGAACTGTCACAGGGAGGTCAAATGACAAAATGATAGCGCAACCAAGTGTCTTCAACTAAGGTCCAATCATCCGACGGCGACACCTGTTCGTGATCCGCCGGATTTGTAATGCGCAACAATTTGCGCAAGGTAGAAATCGAAGCCTCTGAACAGGCCGATCAAGAGTTTGCATTGCGGGAGAAACCAATGACAGAACCCCACACCAACGGGCATGCCGCCACCGGCCAGGACCACAACGGCAAGGGCCGCAAACTCCGCTCCCGGGAATGGTTCAACAATCCGCACAATCCGGGCATGACCGCGCTCTATCTCGAGCGCTACCTCAATTACGGCCTGACGCGCGAGGAACTGCAGTCGGGCAAGCCGATCATCGGCATCGCCCAGACCGGCAACGACCTGTCACCGTGCAACCGGCATCACCTCGACCTTGCGCACCGGGTGCGCGAGGGCATCCGTGCCGCAGGCGGTATCGCGATGGAATTTCCGACCCACCCGATCCAGGAGACCGGCAAGCGCCCGACGGCAGCGCTCGACCGCAACCTCGCCTATCTCGGCCTCGTCGAGATCCTGTTCGGCTATCCGCTCGATGGCGTCGTGCTGACCACCGGCTGCGACAAGACCACGCCGGCCTGCATGATGGCGGCGGCGACCGTCAATATGCCCGCAATCGTGCTGTCGGGCGGCCCGATGCTGAACGGCTGGCATGACGGCCAGCGCACCGGGTCCGGCACCATCGTCTGGAAGATGCGCGAGCGGCTCGCCGCGGGCGAGATCAATTATGACGAGTTCATGGAGATCGTGGCCTCCTCGGCGCCATCGGTGGGCCATTGCAACACCATGGGCACAGCCTCGACCATGAACTCGCTCGCCGAGGCGCTGGGCTTCTCGTTGCCGGGCTGCGCGGCGATCCCGGCGCCCTATCGCGAGCGCGGCCAGATCGCCTACGAGACCGGCAAGCGCATCGTCGAGATGGTCTGGGAAGACCTCAAGCCTTCGGACATCCTGACGCGCCAGGCGTTCGAGAACTGCATCGTGGTCAACTCCGCGATCGGCGGCTCGACCAACGCTCCGATCCACATCAACGCCCTGGCGCGCCACGTCGGTGTCGAACTCTCGATCGACGACTGGCAGAAATACGGTCACGACGTGCCGCTGCTGGTGAACATGCAGCCGGCCGGCTTCTATCTCGGCGAGGAATATCACCGTGCCGGCGGCGTGCCGTCGGTGGTGCGCGAGCTGATGAAGCACAGGCGCATCCACGAGGGCGCCGTCACCGCCAATGGCCGCACCATGGGCGAGAACTGCAAGGATGCGCCGAAGCCCGACGGCGACGTGATCTGGAGCTATGACAAGCCGCTGGTGAAGGACGCCGGCTTCATCGTGCTGCGCGGCAATCTGTTCGACTCCGCGATCATGAAGACCAGCGTGATCTCCAAGGAGTTCCGCGACCGCTATCTCTCCAACCCGAAGGACCTCAACGCCTTCGAGGGCCGCGCCATCGTGTTCGAGGGTCCTGAGGATTATCACACACGGATCGAGGACCCCGCGCTCGGTATCGACGAACACTGCGTGCTGTTCATCCGCGGCACCGGTCCGATCGGCTATCCCGGCGGCGCCGAGGTCGTGAACATGCAGCCGCCAGCTGCCCTGATCAAACGCGGCATCCTGTCCCTGCCCTGCATCGGCGACGGCCGGCAGTCCGGCACCTCGGGCTCGCCGTCGATCCTCAACGCCTCGCCGGAAGCGGCTGCCGATGGCGGGCTCGCGATCCTCAGGACCGGCGACAAGGTGCGCATCGACCTCAACAAGGGCAGCGCCAACATCCTGATCTCGGAAGACGAGCTGCGCACCCGCCGCGCCGAGCTGAAAGCCAAGGGCGGATTCCCGCATCCGGCGAACCAGACGCCGTGGCAGGAGCTCTACCGGCAGACAGTCGGCCAGCACGCGACCGGCGCCTGCCTCGAGCTGGCGACGCGCTACCAGAACATCGCCGGCAAGGTCGGCGTCGCGCGGGACAATCACTGATACCAAACGCCGTCATTCCGGGGCGATGCGATAGCATCGAACCCGGAATCTCGGGATTCCGGGTTCGCGCTGCGCGCGCCCCGGAATGACGGACACGGAAAAGGAGCAATCAATGTCAGACCGACTGAAGGGAAAGCGGGCCGTCGTCACCGCCGCCGCCGCGGGCATCGGACGTGCATGCGCCATCGCATTCGCGCGCGAAGGCGCCACGGTCATCGCGACCGACATCAATGAAGGCGGCATCGCCACGCTCGGCAAGGAAGGCATTGCCGAGACGTCGCGGCTCGACGTGCGCAACACCGCTGACGTCAATGCCTTCGCCAAGCGCGTCGGCAAGATCGACGTCCTGCTCAATGCAGCCGGCTTCGTGCACAACGGAACCATCCTGGACTGCTCGGAAGAGGACTTCGACTTCTCGTTCGACCTCAACGTCAAATCCATGCACCGGACCATCAAGGCGTTCCTGCCGGCGATGCTGGCGGGCGGCGGCGGCAGCATTGTCAACATCTCGTCCTGTGCGGCGCTCCGGCCCCCGGCCAACCGCTATGTCTACAGCGCGTCCAAGGCGGCGGTCTCGCTGCTGACGCGCGCGGTTGCGCTCGACTTCATCACGCAGGGCATCCGCTGCAACAGCATCTGCCCGGGCACCGTGGAGACTCCCTCGATGCTCGATCGCGCGGCGGCAGCTGGCCCCGATGGACGCGAGAAATTCGTCGCCCGCCAGAAGATGGGCCGGCTCGGCACCGCCGAGGAAATAGCGGCCATGGCGGTCTATCTCGCAAGCGACGAGGCCGCATTCACCACCGGCGTCGACATGGTCGTCGACGGCGGCTTCATGCTCTGACGCATCCGAGGGCACCCGGCATGAACAAGATCGATCTCAACGGCCGCTGCGCCGTCGTCACCGGTGGCGCGCAGGGCTTCGGCCGCGCCATCACCGAGCGCTTTGTCGCCTCCGGCGCGAAAGTCGCAATCTGGGATTTCGACCAGCAGCTGGCCGAGAAGACCGCCAAGGCGATCGGCGAGAACGTGATCGCGATCAAGACCGACGTCGCCGACCCTGCCGCCGTGGACTCCGCGCGCGATCAGACGCTGAGGGCGTTCGGCAAGATCGACATCCTCGTCAACAATGCCGGCATCACCGGAGCCAACAAGCCGGTCTGGGAAACCGATCTCGACGACTGGCGCAGGGTAATGCGCATCAATCTCGAGGCTCCCTTCATCTGCTGCAAGGCGATCGTGCCTGTGATGATCGGCCAGAAATACGGCCGCATCGTCAACATCGCCTCGATCGCCGGCAAGGAAGGCAACCCGAACGCGGCGCATTATTCGTCATCGAAGGCCGGCCTGATCGCGCTGACGAAATCGCTCGGCAAGGAGCTCGCGCAGCACGACATCCTCGTCAACGCGGTGACGCCGGCCGCGGCGAAGACCGCGATCTTCGACCAGATGACGCAGCAGCACATCGACTTCATGCTGTCGAAGATCCCGAAGGGCCGCTTCGTGCTGGTCGAGGAGCTGGCCGCGATGGTGACCTGGCTGGCGTCGCAGGATTGCGCCTTCTCGACCGGCGCGGTGTTCGACATCTCGGGCGGGCGCGCGACCTATTAGCCGCTGTCACCGGGGATGCGGCAAATCCGTGCTAGCCTCGTGGTTCGATCCCTCGCGACCCAAAGCCCGCATCAAGGCTCAGCACATTGAACATCTCGCTCTACGACATCTCGGTCTGGGTGCTGCCGCTGGTGATCGCCATCACCTTCCACGAGGCGGCGCACGGCTTCGTCGCCCACCGGCTCGGTGACAACACGGCCTGGCAGCTCGGCCGCGTCAGCTTCAATCCCCTGAAGCATATCGACCCGTTCGGCACGCTGATCCTGCCCGCCGTGCTGCTGCTGGGGCATTCGCCGTTCCTGTTCGGCTATGCCAAGCCGGTCCCGGTGAACTTCCGCAACCTGAACCACCCCAGGCTCGACATGGTGTGGGTGGCGCTGGCGGGACCTCTGACCAACATCATCCTGGCGACCGCCGCGGCGCTGGCATTCCACGCCCTGCCTTTCGTCCCGGCGGATGCCGCCCGGTGGACCGCGGACAATCTGAAAAACGCCTTCCTGATCAACATCGTGCTTGCGATCTTCAACATGATGCCGATCCCGCCGCTGGACGGCGGCCGGGTCGCCGTCGGGCTGTTGCCACGGCCGCTGGCCCTCCCGTTGGCCCGGCTCGAGCCCTACGGCATGCTGATCCTGATCGGGCTCCTGATCCTGCTGCCGATGCTGGGCAGCCGGCTGGGCCTCAATCTTGATGTTATTTCCACGATACTGCGGACACTGACCGGATATGTGATCCAGGCCCTTCTCCTGATCACAGGAAATACGTAAATGAGACCGAGGAACGCTTCGAGGCCATGGTGATCAAAGCTGCCGACATGCTGATTGCGCGACGCGCCGACACCCGCGCGCGGGCCGACTTTGCAACCTGGAAGATGATGGCCAAGCTCAACGGCGCCTCCGCCCTGCCGCTGGAAGCGCAGAATTTCCTGGCCATCTACAAGAAGCTGCTGGAGCAGATGGACGAGGCCGAGGCGAGCGAGGCGACCATCCAGCAGATGTACCGCAGCTACTATGCCGAAATGGGCGGTGCCGGAACCGCCCCCGAAGTTCCCGCCCGCTCGCGCGAGCCGAGCACCGACACCGGCAACGTCACCGCATTCCGCCGCCTGCCCAGCAAGCCGAAGCAGGACCCGAACGCCAAGCGCCCGCTGCCGGTGGCGCTGATCTTCGGCTGCCTCGTCGTGGTCTACGTCGCGATCCGCTACTACTGGCGCTGATCCCGTCAGGTCAGCGGTAGCGCCTCAACCTGTCCCAGATCTGCGTCAGCGGCACGCGGATGCCGCGGCAGATGAAGATCGGCCGGTTGTTCTCATACGGCATGGCAAAGGCGTTGTCGGTCTTGTCGACGTTCTGGATCGACTGGCACCCACGCTGCCAGCGCTGCGGGTCGCCACCGACATGGATGGCGAGTGAACCGTCGTAGCCGCGTGGCCCCCATAGCCAATACTGGTTGTGGCCGCTCAGCGCCGGCGGCAAGCCGTCGGCCTTGCCGTAGACATCGATCGCGGCCGCCTGCCCGTAATTGGCCGCGACGATGGCGGCGCGGCTCCGCTCGTCCGGCGGCAGCGCCCGATAGGCCTTGGCGACCTTCTGCTCGAGTTCGCGCCAGCCGAACTCGTCCGACAGGCCTTGGGTCAGCGGAGCACCGACGCCCGCCGCCTCGATCGGCGCAGGCTTGATGCCGGTCGCCTGCATGTAGCGTTGCAGCAGTTCGGGCTCCAGGATCGGCAATGCGACCGGCGCGAACACCGCGCTGACGGCGATGGCACCAGCGATCCAGCCACGCGTGATCCAGGCGTCGAGCCGTTCGCAGCAGACGGCGCCGACGATAAACATCGTGGGATAGACCGGAAACAGATAGTAGTTCGTGCCGCGCTGCAGGAAATAGAACGCGGTCGTCAGCACGAAACCGATCGACAGGAACCGCGCATCGGCGAGCCGGCGATCGACGAAGGGCGCAAGCATGCCTGCAACGATCAAGGGCGCGAGCACGACGTTCATCGACAGCGCCTGCCGCCATTCGAACTGCCAGAACGGACCGGTGTAATCCCTCTGGCTCTCGAGATGCGGCAGGATCACCGCGAAGAACGGCCAGTCGTGCTGCCACTGCCAGATCAGGTTCGGTGCGAACAGCGCGGCTGCGATCACGACCCCGAGCCAGAGCTGCCACCAGGCGAGGATGCGGCGCGACGATGTCGCGACGATGCCCGCGCCGAGCGCGACCAGCCAGATCGCGATGCCCCATTTCGCTTCCATCGCCGCGCCCGCGACGACACCGGTCCAGACCAGATCGGTGCGTCGCTCCTCGCGGATCGCCCGCACCAGCAGGAATGCCGCGCCGGTCCAGGCCAGCGGCTCGAAGGTCGATGTCGTCAGATGCGAGGACAGTCCGGCAAGGCCCGGCGCGATGCTTGCCGCGATCGCGGCAAACACAGCCGCCCTCGCCCCGCCGCCCAGCAGTCGCGCAAAGGACGCCGCCAGAAACACCAGAGCGACAGCGGCGATCGTCGCGGGCAGCCGCAGCATCCAGGTGCTGATGCCGAACAGCTGGGTCGTCGCCGCAATCAACGGCACCAGCGGGGGCTGGTCGACATAGCCGAAATCCGGATGCCAGCCACAGGCGAGGAAGTAGAGTTCATTGCGCTGCGCATCATAGCGACCGGCCGTCGCCGCGTGCACGATCCCGACCGAGAGGGCCGTGATCCACACGGCAGGGCGATGCGCCATATCGACCCTGAGCCAATCGATCCCGCACGGCCGTGCGTTGGTCGCCGACACTGAGCCAGTCAAGTTCATGCGCATGCCCTGCCTCTGCACAACCATAGTGCCGGCTCAACAAGGGTCGAATTAATTTGTCGCAACGTGGAATTTCGCGATCGACTTTCGCTCCCCTAGGCGGCGCCGTTGCCGCCGGGCATAGTGAAGCCCCAGAACAAAAATCATGCGGGAGGAAAGATGAAGCGATCCATTGCAGCCCTCGTGGCGGGCATGAGCCTGTTCGGCGCCGGCGCATCCGCGCAGACGATGGACAAGGTGGTCCGCGTCGGCGCGCTCGGCGATCAGTCCGGACTCTACCAGGACATCGGCGGACCGGGCTCGGTGGTCGCGGCGCAAATGGCGGTCGAGGATTCCGGGCTGCTGGCGAAGGGCTGGAAGATCGACGTCATTTCGGCCGATCACCAGAACAAGCCCGACGTCGCCGTCAATATCGGCAAGCAGTGGATCGATGTCGAGAAGGTCGACGTGTTCGTCGATCTCGCGGCCTCCAATGTCGGGCTCGCGATCGCCAACCTCGCCAAAGAGAAGAATGTCGTCAACCTGAACTCGGGCTCGGGTTCGTCCGATCTCACCGGCTCGCAATGCACGCCCAATACCGTGCACTGGGCCTACGACACCTACATGCTCGCCAACGGCACCGGCCGGGCGCTGGTCAAATCCGGCGGCGACACCTGGTTTTTCATCTCCGCGGACTATGCCTTCGGCCAGGCGCTCGAGCGCGACACGACGGCTGCCGTCACGTCGAGCGGCGGCAAGGTGCTCGGCAGCGTCAAGCATCCGCTCAACACCGCTGACTTTTCATCGTTCCTGCTGCAGGCGCAGAGTTCGAAGGCCAAGGTCATCGGCCTCGCCAACGCCGGCGGCGACACCACCAACGCGATCAAGCAGGCGGCCGAGTTCGGCATCGTCTCGGGCGGCCAGAAGCTTGCGGGCATGCTGATGTTCATCACCGACGTCAACGCGCTCGGCCTCAACATCGCCCAGGGCCTGAACTTCACCGAAAGCTTCTACTGGGACATGAACGACCAGACCCGCGCCTTCTCGAAGCGCTTCATGGAGCGCTTCAAGAAGAACCCGCCGACCATGGTGCAGGCCGGCGTCTATTCGTCGCTCATCCATTATTTCAAGGCGCTCGAAGCGCTCGGAGGCAACCCGCATGACGGCCGCGCCGTGGTCGCCAAGATGAAGGAGCTGCCGGCCGACGATCCGCTGTTCGGCAAGGGCTCGATCCGCGCCGACGGCCGCAAGATCCACCCGGCCTATCTGTTCGAGGTGAAGAAGCCGTCCGAGTCGAAATATCCGTGGGACTATTACAGGCTGATTGCGACCATTCCCGCGGACGAAGCGTTCCTGCCGCTCGAGAAGAGCGCCTGCCCGCTGGTCAAGAAGAGCTGATTGCAGTCACCGCGTACGCGACCCCATGGCCAGCGCCCCGGAATGACATCGAGAAATGGAGCTTCAGCCCTTGCCCTTGACGCGGAAGATCACGGGCAGCGTGAAGCTCAGGCCCTCGTCGGCGACGAGCGGAGGCGGCGCCGGAACCGGGTCGGAGCGCTTGACCATTGCAATCGCAGCCTGGTCGAAGGCGGCGTCGCCGGAGCCCTTCTCGATCGACGTCTCGAGCACGTGCCCGAGCCGGTCCAGCGTGAAGCGCACATAGATCTCGGCCGATTTGAGCGCGCGGTCGGCCGGATATTTCTTGTGCTTGTCGAGATGCGCCATCAGGACCTTCTGCCAGGTCTCGCGCGCGTGCCTGAGCGCGTTGCCGTTGCCGACCACCGGCGCCACCGAGCGCTGCGCATCGGGAGCGGCTTCCACCGTCGGCATCGCGGTCGCTTCCGCCGCGACCGACTCCTGCGATGCGGCGGTCTGGACCGCAGCGACCTTCTGCTCTTCTTCCTTCGGCTTGTTGTTGTCGTTCTCGGTCACCACGCGGTCGGCGTCTTCGGTCGTCGTCGGGGTGTCCTTCGGCAGGTCGGTTTCCTTCACCTCGGCCTTTTGCTCGGGGACCTCAGGAGAAGCGACCGACGCATCCGCGTCGGGACCGGCCGGCAGATCGGTGACCTCACGCTGCGGTGCCGCCAGTTCGACTCCGACCTCGATCGCCGACACGCCGGAGACATCCTCCGGGTCGTCCGCCTGCAGGTTGGTCAGCGCGAGCGCGGCTCCGCCGACATGCAGCAGCAGCGCTGCGACCGCGGCGGACACCCACAATTTCCGGGACGGCTTCTGCTCGAGATCGGACATCGGCGTCAGGCCTTCATCATGGCTTCGTCGCAGTCGGTGCGCCCTGCTGCGCCGCCGCATCCGGAACTCCCTCCAGCGCCACCAGCTTGACCTTGGAATAGCCGCCCTTGCGCAGGAATTCCAGCACGTCCATCAGTTCGCCATAGGGAACCGCCCGATCGGCGCGCACGAAGATGTACTTGTCCTTGGTCATGTCGGGGATGGCGTCGAGCGCGTTCACCAGATCGACCCGCTTGACGAAGGTCTCGCCGATCGCAAGCGAGAGGTCGGGCTTGATGCTGACATAGGTCGGCTTGTCCGGCTTCTTCGTCGCCGTTGCCGTCGAGGTCGGCAAGTCAATCGGCAGATCGACGGTCGAGAGCGGCGCCGCCACCATGAAGATGATCAGCAGCACCAGCATCACGTCGATGAACGGCGTGACGTTGATCTCGTGGGATTCGGCGAAATCGTCGTCGCCGTCAGCGTCTGTGATCGAGACCGCCATCGCCTACTCCGCCGCCGCGCGGGCGCTACCGGGCACGCTGCCATGGGTACGGTCGAGATCGCGCGACAGCAGCCGTGCCGCGGCGCCCGAGGCGCGGTTGACGAGCTCGAGATAGCCCTTCGTGACACGCGAGAAGTGATTGTAGATGATGACCGCGGGGATCGCCGCGACGAGACCGATCGCAGTTGCGAGCAGCGCCTCGGCGATACCGGGCGCCACCACGGCAAGGTTCGTGGTCTGCGACTTCGAAATGCCGATGAAGCTGTTCATGATGCCCCAGACAGTGCCGAACAGGCCGACGAACGGCGACGTCGCGCCGATGGTCGCGAGCAGGCCCATGCCGATGCGGATGCGGCGCGCCTCGGCGCGCACGATCTCGGCGAAGCTCGAGGCCGCGCGCTCCTTGATGCCGCTGTCGCTGGAGATTCCGGCCGACAGCCGTCCCTCGCGCATCGCGGCGTTGATGAATGACGACAGCACGCTGCCCTTGGCGCCGAGCGAGAACTGCGCCTCGGCGAGCGACCGCGCCTCGCCGACCCTGGCGAGCGCGCGACGCAGCTTGCCCTGGGCGACGGTCAGCTCGATGGTCTTGGCAATGAACACCGTCCAGGTGACCAGCGAGGCGAAGGCGAGACCGATCATCACCGCCTTCACGATGATGTCGGCGTTCATGAACATGGTCCACGGCGACAACTCATGCAGGCCGGTCGCAGTGGACTTCAGCAACTTGCTCTCGCCATCGCCCGGAGCGGCGATCGTCTGCGGCGCGGATGCGGCCGAGGGCATCGCGGCAGGTGATGCAGGCGCCTGCGCTGGTGCCGGAACTGCCTGCGGCGGGGCCGCCTGCGCTTGCGTCGGCGCTGCAGCCTGTTGCGGCGCCGGAGCCGCTGTCTGCTGTGCGGACGTCTGTTGAGCGGATAGCGGCGATGCAAACGACAGCGTCGCCAGCACCAGAGCTAGACGACGGGTCGCGCGAAAGGTTGACATTTTCATTCTTCTGTCCGGGAACTGGATCATTCAATCACGGCGTATGCACAGATCGGTCGCAACTGTTGCCCGATGCCGGGATAGCAGCCGCGACGCGTCAACGGGCCGATGCCGGCCGTCGCTCAGATGACGGGCGGTCCGCGAGGCTGAAACGCGGCATCGGCCCAATCGACGTCGACCGGCGCGGCGTTGGTGATCAGATAGGCGAACTCGGCGGCTTGAGGAGCCGGCAGTTCGGGCGGCGTCGCCGAGAGCATCGTGCTGGCGAGCGCCAGCACGGCGCAGATCGGACAATCGTCTGCCAGTCCATGATGATCGGAACGACCATCCGAGTGCGCCCTCGAGCGAACGACCCAGGAGGGAATGAACCAGGACGCGCCCGCATCCCGAACAACTTGCGGGACAGGCGCCGACACAGTGCGAACGGCGTGCTGCACGTCGCCGAGTGCCGCACGCGCATGGCTTTCGTGGACATGTCCGAACGACAGCACAAACTGGATCGCGAGCGCGAGAAGCGCGAGCCGCGAACCCTGTCTGATATTTGCCCGGAACCACTTCATGTCGACATGCGCCTCGGCCGGGAAAGCAACGGATCTGCCCGGCCGCCCTAATGTTACAATATAACATCTCTGATCCAGCACCTAGCGAAGTCTTCATACTTCGGCCCAGTGTCGGATCAGGTTGTGATAGATGCCGGTCAATTTGACCGTTTCGGGGTCGTCGCGCCCCAGCCGCTCAACCAGGGCCTGGATCGCAGTGTCGAGATCAAAGATCAGGCTGCGCGCGTGGGCGTCGCGTATCATGCTCTGCAGCCAGAAGAAAGACGCAACCCGCGTGCCCCGGGTGACCGGCGTCACCAGATGCAGGCTGGACGCAGGATAGAGCACCAGATCGCCCGCCGGCAGCTTGATTTCATGTGACCCGTAGAGATCCTCGATGACGAGCTCCCCGCCCTCGTAGTCTTCCGGCTCCGATAAAAACAGCGTGACCGAGAGGTCGGTGCGGATCCGCAAGCCGGTGAGCTTGTCCCCGCGCACCGCATTGTCGACGTGCAGGCCGAAATGGTGTCCGTCACTGGCGGCATAGCGGTTGAACAAGGGCGGAAAGATTTTCAGCGGGATCGCCGCCGAGATGAACCGCGGGCTGGCCGACAGCGCGCTGAGGATGCGGTTGCCGAGTTGCCGCGCGACCTCGCTGTCGGGCGGCAGCTGCTCGTTGCGTTTGACCAGCGCGGAAGCCGCGCCTGCGGTCGAACGGCCGTCCTCCCAGCTGCCAGCATCCATGATGCGGCGGATATCCACCACATCGGCCTTGCTCAACACGTTGGGAATACAGACCAGCATCGCGCGGTTTCGCTCCCTCCGTCAGTAACGCGCGGACACGACCAGATACGCGGCGCGTCCCGGCGCTTCGAGCACGAACGGCGTCGCACTCTGGTAGAGCGCGTCGTAGTAACGCTTGTCGAAGATGTTGTTGACGAACAGCTTCACGGTCCAGTGCTTGTCGATCTTGGCCTCGGCAAAGGCGTCGAAGCGCCAGTAGCTCGGAAGCGAGGTCCCCTGGTTGGCCGCGAGCAGCGTGCCGCCATAGATCTTCGAGCGATAGACCGCCTGCCCGCCAAGCTCCCACACGTCGGTGAGCTGGTACTTCGTGAGCATGCTGAAGGACTGGTGCGCGACGTTGGCGAGCTGCAGCCCGACATTGGTCGGATAGAGCAGCGGCTGCGGCGACGGCGCCAGCGACTTCGTGACCTCCGATTGCATCAGCACGAGGCCGCCGAAAACGCTCCATTTGTCGGTGATCTTGCCGCCGACGCCGAGATCGATGCCGCGGACATAATAGGCGGCGCCGGCGGTGATGCAGGATACGCTGCCCGACCCGGCCGGCAGCGTGTACGAGCAGCCCGGAATCGCGGCAGCCGCAGCGGCGCTGCCGACATTCTGCGCCTCACGCGCGTTTTCCTTGTTGGTCTGGAACAGCGCCGCCGTCAGCAGCAAATGACGGTCGAACAGCTCCCATTTGGTGCCGACCTCGATCGCCTGGTTCTTTTCCGGTCCGAAGATCTGGTTGTTGGTGCCGTTCAGGATCGGCGAAAGGCCGCCATAGGCGGTGCTGGTGCCGTCGAATTCTGCGCCGACCGGATTGGTCGACGTCGCATAGGCCGCATAGACGCTGCCGTTCGGCGCAGGCTTCAAGGTCAGGCCGAGATTGAAGTTCGGCATGCCGAACTCGGCGCTCTGCGCGCCAAGCGTGGTCACGCCGCCGACACTGCCATAGCCGCTGGTGTTGATGGTGTAGTCGTCGTAGCGGATGCCGCCGTTGAGGATGACGAGGTCGTGGTAATTGACGCTGTCGAGCAGGTAGACGCTCCTGGTGTCGATCGAGAGGTTGGTCGGCAGGCCCGCCAGCGTCGGGGTCGATGCCGGTAGCGCGTTGGTGTACTGCGGATAGAACACCGAGGTGCCGGGGAACGACCCGCCCGTGCTGGACACCGTGCCGTTACCCTCCGACGTGAGCCCGGCGTATTTGTCGATATACGAGGTCTCCCGCGAAATCTCGACGCCACCCACCGCCGTGTGCTTGAAGCCGCCGGTGTCGAACTTGTAGGTGGCCTCGCTCTGATTGGCGAGCACGTCGGTGATCTGATAGCGGCTCTGCGGATTGATTGTCACCGTCGAGGCGGACAGCGGGGTCGCGATGACGGGAGATTCGGGAGTCGTCCCGACGTAGCTGTTCATCGAGCGCGAGGCGCGGATCTTGTCGGTCAGGACGAGGTCGGGCGTGACGTGGACTTCGCCGCTGACCGTTCCGATGTCCTGCTGGACCTTGAAGAAGTCGCGATTGACCAGGCCGTAGAAGGCGTTGGCGGGCGAGCCGAATTCAGGAAACGGTCCGCCGGCCGTGCTGGTGAAGATGTTTCCCGGGGCCGGCGAGCCCGGCCGATAGTAAGGCACGCCGAAGTCCGGGATGCCGTGCAGCTCGGTGTGCACGTAATCGCCGGTGATCTTCACCGCGTCGACCGGCGTCCACTTCGTCGCGACGAAGGCGCCACTGCGGTCGTCAGTCACATTGTTGCGACCGGCGACGTCGGCGTCCTGAAACAGGCCGCCCGCGCGCACCGCCAATGTCGGGCTGATCACCTGGTTGACGTCGAGCGTCACACGCTTGGTCTGGTCGGTGCCAAACGTGGTGTCCATGTTGTAGAAGCTCTTCTCTTCCGTGGCCTGCTTGGTCACGATGTTGATCGCGCCGCCGGTGGTGCCGCGGCCGGCGAAGGATGAGCCGGGTCCACGCAGGATCTCGACCTGCTCGGTGAAGAAGTTCTCGCGCACGCTGACGCCGGGATCGCGCACGCCGTCGATGAAGATGTCGTTGCGCGCGTCGAAGCCGCGGATGAAGAAGCGATCGCCGAAGGCATTGCCCCCCTCGCCCGAGCCGAGCGTCACGCCGGCCGTCGACAGGATCGCCTGTTTCAGCGTGGTGGCGTTCTTGTCCGCCAGCACGTCCTTCGACAGCACCGTGATCGACTTCGGCGTGTTCAGGATCGGCTCGGGAAACTTGCTCGACGACTGGACGTGGTCGACCTTGTAGGGCGCCGCCGCATCCGCATACGGATCGCGATCGGCGGCGAGACCGCCGGCATTCGGGAACGGCACCGGCGCTTGCTGCGCCTGCTGGTTGCGCCGCGCAGCGTTGCGCAGTGCCGTGCGGGCGCGGACCTGGTCCGGCGTCGGTTTGGAGGCAGCGGGACGCGGGCGCGCGACCGGGGCATCGACCGTCACCGCCGGGAGGGCCTGCTGCGCTTCGGCACCCGAAAAGGATGCCACCGCGATCAGGCTCGCGACCGCGGAAACCTTCGCGCCGGAGTAATTCGAATTGTCGTTGGCCGAGTTCATTGCCGCTTCGAACCGAAGCGATCTCGGCGCCTTTGCATTGCTCATTTCACACGCCCCAGAAGATCAAGTTCGCGCGGAGTCGAAAGTGCGGCGAACTGTCTCTTTCGGTTACTGAGCGTGCATTTTCCGGTCAATGCGATGTCGGCAACAACGCGCTTGAATCGCCCTAATTCAAAGCGATTCTAAATCTTTCGCCTGAAATCGGCTACGCAGTCTGAAATCGTTCTAAAGTAACTTTGTAAGCGTTCTAATAATGGTTCTAAACAGCGCCGGGATCGGCGCCGCGCGATGCCGATCATTCGCTGCTCGGCGGCTTCATGAGCGAGAACAGCTCATCGACGGTCTGCTGCGCGACCTGCCGCACACGCTCGGTGTTCTCCATGCCGGTGATGTTGACGCCGCCGACCACCGCCTTGATCTCGTCGCGGAAGTCGGTGAGGAAGCGCAGGGGATCGCGCTGCTCATTGGCGACACGCGCGATCAGGCCGGTGATCAGGATCTGGCACGCCATCATCCGCCCGTTCAATTCGTCCATCGCGTATTCCTCGCCTCGCAGGTTCGATGCGCGCGATATGAACGACATCATGGCGCGTTTCAACCTCGTGGCGTGATGCACGTCGCGTCAACAAGCGATGTTGAATGGGACGCGCCGGTTATTTCGCGGCGACGGTTTCCGGTCCCTCGGCAAGCGTCTTGATGCGGTCCTTGACCTGGCGAAGCATGGCAAGGCCACTCTCGACATGCGCATCCGGCACATCGCGCAGCACATCGCAGGCGATCGCGTTGCGAAGACTGTCGAGATCATCGACCAGCTGACGCCCGCTCCTGGTCAGGAACAGGCGGTTGGCGCGGCGGTCCCTGGGATCGGGCCGGCGTTCGAGCAGGCCATGCTCGACCAGACGATCAAGCAGCCGGACCAGCGAGATCGGCTGCAACTCGAGCACGTCGGCAAGATCGACCTGCGACAGTCCTTCCTGCTCCCGCAGCCGGAACAACACGATCCACTGGGCCCGCGTGGTTCCTCGCGCCTTGGCGCGATGATCGATATAGTTGCGCAACAGCCGAGAACTCTCGACGAGCTGGGCAATGAACTGACGTTTGAGATCGAGCGACATTAGGGGGTCCCCGGAACGTCTCCTGTTCGGATTTATTGTCGGATTGTTTCTGCGCGTTTCTTTCCTAAACCTTTCCAAATGTTTAGGATTCTCAAGCCTTGGTGTGTTTACACATTAAGTGCACGCATATTATATCCGCAAGGTCTGTGAAGCGTTTCAATCTCCCATTATTCTTTCGTCCAACCCAAGAGTCCGCATGTCGAAGTCAGGTACCATCGGTTGGGTCTTGTTTCTTGCTGCCGTCGGTGCAGCGGGTTATTTCGGCTGGCAGAAATACACGGACAACAAGCTGGCCGCCGAGGCCGCGCAGAAGCGCGCCGCGGTACGCCCGGCCGTTCCGGTCAAGATCGCCCCAGTCGAAAAGGCCGACTTCCCGGTCTATCTGACCGGCCTCGGCACCGTGCAGGCCTTCAACACCGTCCAGGTCCGCACCCGGGTCGACGGTGAGATCACCAGGATCGCCTTCAAGGAAGGCCAGTTCGTCAAGGCGGGCGACACTTTGGTGGAGATCGATCCGCGGCCCTATCAAGCGGCGCTGAACCAGGCCAACGCCAAGAAGGCGCAGGACGAAGCCAATCTCGCCAACGCCAACCTCGATCTGCAGCGCTACACCAAGCTCGGCGAGTTCGCCACGCGCCAGCAGCTCGATACCCAGCGCTCCACCGTCGCCCAGCTGACCGCCCAGATCGCGGCCGATGACGCGGCCATCTTCAACGCCAAAACCCAGGTCGACTACGCCACCGTGAAGTCACCGATCGACGGGGTCGTCGGCCTGCGCCAAGTCGATGTCGGCAATATCGTCAATGCCTCGGCCCAGACGGCGATCGTCTCGATCACCCAGGTCGAGCCGATCACCGTGATCTTCACCGCGCCGGAAGAGCAGCTGCCCGACATCAAGGCAGCCCTCAAGGTGGCGCCACCGAAGACCATCGCGCTGTCGACCGACGGCAAGCGGGTGCTCTCCACCGGCACGCTGGCACTGATCAACAACCAGGTCGATACGACCAGCGGGACTATCCGGCTCAAGGCGGTGTTCGACAACAAGGATCATGCGTTGTGGCCGGGCCAGTCGGTCTCGACCCGGCTCCTGGTCCGGACCTTGCACGATGCCACCGTCGTCCCCGACGACGCGGTGCAGCACGGAACGGACGGCCTCTATGCTTTTTCAGTCAACCAGGACAACAAGGCCGAGCTTCGCAAGATCAAGGTCAGCCAGTCCATCGATGGCAAGTCGGTGATCGACGAGGGGCTGTCGCCGGGACAACAGGTGATCACGGCCGGCCAGTACAAGGTCTCGCCGGGCACATTGGTGACGACGGCGGTCGCGAGCACGGATCAGCCCAAGGATCAGCTCAGGCCGAAGGTGACGCAGGAATGAGCGACGGAATTTCCGCACCATTCATTCGCTACCCCATCGGCACGTCGCTGCTGATGGCTGGCATCCTCTTCGTCGGCCTCGTCGCCTACCCGCTGTTGCCGGTGGCGCCGCTGCCGCAGGTCGACTTCCCGACCATCCAGATCACCGCAACCCTGCCGGGCGGCAGCCCGGAGACGATGGCGACCTCGGTCGCGCAGCCGCTGGAGCGGCAATTCGCCCAGATTCCGGGCATCGCCCAGATGACGTCGACCAGCTATCTGGGCACGGCGTCGGTCACGATCCAGTTCGACCTCAACCGCTCGATCGACGGCGCCGCCAACGACGTGCAGGGCGCGATCAACGCCGCCAGCGGCCAGCTGCCCAAGAGCCTTCCCTCGCCTCCGACCTATCGCAAGGTCAACCCGGCGGATTCGCCGATCCTCCTGCTGTCGGCCACCTCGGACACGCTGCCGCTGACGACGGTCAGCGATGCCGTCGACGCCCAGCTCGCCCAGCAGATCAGCCAGATTTCCGGCGTCGCGCAGGTCATCATCGGCGGGCAGCAGAAGCCGTCCGTGCGCGTCCAGATCGACCCGGCCAAGCTGGTCGCGAAGGGATTGTCGCTGGAGGACGTTCGCAACGCGATCAACATCGCGACAGTCGACAGCCCCAAGGGCAACATCGACGGCGACACTCGCGCCTACACCATCTATGCAAACGACCAGCTTCTGAAGGCCGAACCGTGGAACGACGTCATCATCGCCTACCGCAACGGCGGTCCGCTGCGGATCCGCGACATCGGTCAGGCGGTTGACGGGCCGGAGGACGCCAAGCAGGCCGCCTGGGCCAATGGCAAGCGCGGCGTGTTCCTCGTCGTGTTCAAGCAGCCCGGCGCCAACGTCATCGACACCGTCGACAAGATCAAGGCGGCGCTGCCCCGCCTGGTCGCGGCCATCCCGCCCGCGATCAAGATCGAGCTGATCTCCGACCGCACCACCACGATCCGCGCCGCGGTCGAGGACGTCCAGTTCACCCTGCTGCTGACCATCTTCCTGGTCGTCATGGTGATCTTCGTATTCCTCCGCAGTTTCTGGGCGACCGTGATCCCCGCGGTGACGGTGCCGCTTGCCCTGCTCGGGGCCTGCGCGCTGATGTGGATCTTCGGCTATACGCTCGACAATCTGTCGCTGATGGCGCTGACGATCGCGGTCGGCTTCGTGGTCGACGACGCCATCGTGATGCTGGAGAACATCAGCCGCTACATCGAGGAAGGCGAGAAGCCGATGCGGGCGGCCTTCAGGGGCTCGAGCGAGATCGGCTTCACGATCGTCTCGATCAGCGTCTCGCTGGTCGCGGTGCTGATTCCGCTGCTCTTGATGGGCGGCATCATCGGCCGCCTGTTCCGCGAGTTCGCGGTGGTGCTGGCGATGACGATCTTCGTCTCGATGCTGGTGTCGCTGACGCTGACGCCGATGATGGCCTCGCGCTTCCTCCGCGCCCATAACGAGGAGAAGCACGGCCGCTTCTACCAGATCAGCGAACGCGGTTTCGACGCCATGCTGCGCGGCTACGAGACCGTGCTCGACCTCGCTTTGAGCTGGAAGCGCACCACGCTGGTGATCTTCTTCGCCACGCTCGCGCTGTCGATCTATCTCTTCGTGATCATCCCGAAGGGCTTCTTCCCGCAGCAGGACAACGGCTTGATCACGGCGACCTCGGAAGCCAACCTGGATGTCTCCTTTGCCGAGATGAAGCGCAAGCAGGAAGCGCTCGGCAAGATCGTGATGCAGGACCCTGCCGTGGCGACGGTGGCGATGGCCATCGGCGGCAGCGGCCGCGCCGGCAACAACGGCAACCTGTTCATTACCCTTAAGCCGCTCAAGGACCGCGACGCCAACGCGCAGCAGGTCATCGCCCGGCTGCGCCCGAAGCTCGAGAAGGTCGAGGGCGCCCGACTCTTCATGCAGGCGGCGCAGGACGTGCGCCTCGGCGGCCGTCCGACGCGCACCCAGTTCGAGTTCACGCTGCAGGACGCCAACCTCACCGAGCTGAACGAGTGGGCGCCGAAGATCCTGAGCAAGATGCAGACGCTGCCGCAGCTGCGCGACGTCGCCACCGACCAGCAGAGTGCCGGAACCACGCTCGAGCTCAAGATCAACCGTGACACCGCCTCGCGCTACGGCATCCAGCCGCAGCTGATCGACGACACGCTCTACGACGCGTTCGGCCAGCGCCAGGTGACCCAGTACTTCACCCAGCTCAACAGCTACCACGTGATCCTCGAGGTGCTGCCGGAGCTGCAGGGCGCGATCGACACGCTCGACAAGATCTACGTCAAGTCGCCGCTGACGGGCGACCAGGTGCCGCTGTCGACGTTCGCGACCTGGACCAGCGTGCCGGTACGGCCGCTCTCGATCAGCCACCAGGGCCAATTCCCCGCGATCACCATCTCGTTCAACCTCGCCCAGGGTGTCGCCCTCGGCCAGGCCACCGAGGCGGTGCAGAAGGCGATGGTCGAACTCGGCGCGCCGCCGACGCTGAGCTCGAGCTTCCAGGGCACCGCGCAGGCGTTCCAGCAATCGCTTGGCACCGTGCCGCTCCTGATCCTGGCTGCGCTCGTCGTGGTCTACCTGATCCTCGGCATTCTCTACGAGAGCTACATCCATCCGATCACGATCCTGTCGACGCTGCCTTCGGCCGGCGTCGGCGCGCTCGCAATCCTGATGGCGGCCGGCTTCGACTTCTCGCTGATCGCGCTGATCGGCATCATCCTCCTGATCGGCATCGTGAAGAAGAACGGCATCATGATGGTCGACTTCGCGATCGCCGCCGAGCGCGACCAGCACATGGAGCCGGTGGCAGCGATCCGCCAGGCCGCCGTGCTCCGCTTCCGCCCGATCATGATGACGACGATGGCCGCGCTGCTCGGCGGCGTGCCGCTGATGCTCGGCACCGGAACCGGCTCGGAAATCCGGCAGCCGCTCGGCTACGCGATGGTCGGCGGCCTGATCGTCAGCCAGGCCCTGACGCTGTTCACGACGCCCGTGGTCTACCTCTATCTCGACCGGCTCTCCAACGCCTTCGCCAATTGGGGCCGTTCGCCGCGTGCCGACGACGACGCCGACCACGACGCGGACGGTTCGGTCAAGCAGGCGGCCGAATGACTTGACTTTGTCCGCTGCTCGCCGGCACATCCGCACGGCGTTTGTGCCGGAGCTGGTGTCGTGAAGATTGTCGCAAGGTCGTTGTTCATTGCACTGGCCTTGTTCGCCGCGGCCGGTTCCGGACACGCCCAGACGCCCAAGGGCAAGGCCGCACCGTCTCCCGCACCTCCCCATGCCGATGCGGCGCCCGCCGCCAATCCGGGTTGGGTCGCGCGCTGCACCTCGGCAAGCCGTGATGCGCCGCTCGAATGCGCGATGGAGCAGACGGCCGTGTTCAGCAAGACCGGCCAGCTCGTCGTGCTGATCAATATCCGCGTCCCCGGCGACACCCGCACGCCCGTTGCGCTGATCCAGCTGCCGCTCGGGCTCAACCTGCCCGTCGGCGCCAGGCTGCAGATCGACGACGGCAAGCCCGTCGACGTCCCGATCCAGACCTGCGAGGCGCGCGGCTGCTACGTCAACGCCCCTGTCGGCACCGATATCCTGGCGCAGCTGAAGTCGGGCAAGGAGCTCAAGGTGTCGTTCCAGAATCTCGGCAAGGAAACCATCACCATCCCGATGCCGCTCGCCGACTTCGCCGCAGTGTACGAGAAGATCAAGTAAGATCTGAACCCGAACGGCGCGTACGCAGTTACGCCCCCAAATACGCCTTCTGCACCTGCGGATCCTCGGCGAGCGCGGCTGCGGTCCCCGACAGCACGCTCTTGCCGACCTGCAACACCGTCGCGAAGTCGGAGACCTCCAGCGCCAGCTCGATCGATTGCTCCGCGAGCAGGATGGTCAGGCCCTCGCGATGCAGGCGGCCGAAAGTCTCGTACATCGACTCGACCACCGCAGGCGCGAGGCCGAGCGACGGCTCGTCCAGCATCAGGAGCTTCGGATCGCTCATCAGCGCGCGGCCGACCGCGAGCATCTGCCGCTCACCGCCGGACATCGTGCCGGCGCGCTGGGTGCGGCGCTCCTTCAGGCGCGGGAAGATGTCGTAGACGCGCTCGAGCAGCGCGCGGATACGCGATCTGTCGTGCAGCGGCGTCGCGCCGAGCAGCAGATTGTTCTCGACGCTTTGCTGCACGAACAGCCGCCAGCCCTCCGGCGACAGCGCCAGCCCCTTGCGCACGATGGCAAAGGCCGCCTGCCCCGCAATCTCCTCGCCGGCAAAGCGGATGGTTCCGGAATGCACCGGGATCAGGCCCGCGATCGCGTTCAACGTCGTGGTCTTGCCGCCGCCATTGGAGCCGAGCAGCGCGACCACGCTGCCCTGCGCTACCTCGAGCGAGACGTCGGAGACCCCGATCAGGTCACCGTAGCGCACCTCGAGATGCTCGATCTTCAGCAGCGCCCCGGTCATGTCTCGGACCCGCCCATCAATTCGATCGGCGTATGCCCGGCGGCTACCTTGGCGGCGGCGCGGCTGCCGAGATAGGCGGCGATCACGGCCGGATTCGACGTCACCTCGCGAGGATCGCCCCGGGCGATCTCCCTGCCCTGGTGAAACACCATGACACGGCTCGCCAGCGACATGATCACTTCCATGATGTGCTCGACGATCACGAGCGTGACGCCGGAGCGATGGATATCGCGCACCAGGTCGATCGCAAGCTGCACCTCGCGCAGCGTCAGTCCCGCCATCGCCTCGTCGAGCAGCAGCACTTTCGGCTCGGTCGCCAGCGCCCGCGCGATCTCGAGCCGCTTGCGGCCGGGCGTGCCGAGCGCGCGCGCCGGCGCGTCCGCCAGCCGCTCCATGCCGACCCGCGCCAGCACCGCGCGCGCCTTGCTCTCGGCCTCGGCGCGATGCGAGGAGCGCAAAAAGGCGCCGATCATGACGTTCTCGAGCACGGTCATGCCCTCAAAGGTCTGCGGCACCTGGAAGGTGCGCGCGAGCCCGAGCCTCGCCCGCGCCTCCGGCGTTGCGCGCGTGATGTCGTGGCCCTCGAACAGCACCTGGCCCGACGTGGTCTGCAGATCGCCGGTCAGGCAGTTGAAGAAGGTCGACTTGCCGGCGCCGTTCGGGCCGATCAGGCCGAGGATGTCGCCGGGCTCCAGCGTGACGCTTGCTGCATCCACCGCCTTGAAGCTGCCGAAGGCTTTTGTAATCTCGCGCGCCTCAAGGAGCATCGGGTGCTCCTTTCGCTGTCGACCCGCGCCTCGCCCAAACACGGTTGACGAGCGCGAGGATGCCACCAGGTTGGAAGCGCGCGATCAGCACGATGATGGCGCCATAGACCACGAAGGTCAGGCCGGCGCCCTGGCCGCCGAGCCAGCTGTTGGAGATCTCCTCCAGCGGTACCAGGATCGCAGCACCCACCAGAGGTCCGAACAGGAGCCCCGCACCGCCGAGCGCGGCCATGATCAGGATCTTCACCGAGATCAGGATGCCAAGCCCGGATTCCGGGTCGACGAAACCGAACATCATCGCATAGAGCGCGCCGGCCACGCTGGTGAGCCCGGCGCTCAGCATGTAGGCATAGAGTTTGGTGCGGCTTGCCGGCGCGCCGAGCGAGCGTGCCGCGCGCTCGCTGTCCTTGATGGCGCGCAGATAAAATCCCATCCGGCTGTTCGCCATCCACCAGGTGATGCCAAGAGTCATCGCGAGGATGGCAAGGAACAGATAGTAGTACGGCAGCGCCGAGATGAAGGAGAGATCGAACACATTGCGCGGCACCGTCGGGCCGCTCAGGCCGACCGCCGCGCCGAGATAGTCGGTGTTGGTGACGATCAGCCGCGCCAGCTCGGCGACCGCGATCGTCGCCATGCTGAAATAATGCCCCGACAGCCGCAGCGTCGGCACGCCAATCACGGCAGCGATCGCGACGGCGGCGACGAGCCCTGCGGGAATCCCGACGAGCGGCGACAGCGCATAATGCGCGTATGCGCCCATCGCGGCATAGGCGCCGCAGCCGAAGAACACGACATGGCCGACCGAAACCTGGCCCGCATAGCCGCCGATGATGTTCCAGGCCGACGCGGCGATCGCATAGAGCAGGATCAGCGCGCCGACCCGCTGCTGGAACGGCGTCGAGAACACGAAGGGGTAGGCGATGACGACCGCCAGCGCGACCAGGAGCCAGAGCGCGCGCCGCATCACGTTTTGCCCATCAGGCCCTGCGGCCTGAACCAGAGGAAGCCGAGGAACAGCGCGTAGACCACCATGTCCTTGTAGACGGCGCCGATCAGATAGCCTGACAGCGACTCGATCACGCCGATCAGGAGACCTGCCGCCAGCGCGCCCGGCACGCTGCCGAAGCCGCCGAGCGAGACGGTGACGAAGGCGACGATGCCGAGCGTCTCGCCGACCGTCGGCACGACGTAGAAGAAAGTCGCGATCAGCGCACCGGCAAGGCCGGTGGCGCCTGCCGCGATCGCCCAGGCAATCGCCTGCATGGTGTCGGGCCGGATTCCCATCAGCTGCGCCGCCGTGGAATCCTCCGCAACCGCCAGCATCCGCGATCCCAGCGTCGAGCGCGTGAGCAGCAGATGCAGGCCGAGCGTCACCAGCAGTGCGACGACGCCGGCAAGCAGCCGCGAGGCTTCGATGCGGATGCCGAAAACATCGAATGTGCCGCCGACGAGATTGCCCGGCAGCGACAGGAAATTGGCGCCGAACCACCAGAACACCGAGTAGCGCAGCAGCAGCGCCAATCCGAAAGTGCCGAGAATCTGCGCCAGCATCGGCCCCTTCATGACGTCGCGGATCAGGCCGAAATAGACGATGACGCCGAGCGTCGCGAGCAGGAGCGTCGCCAGCGGCGCGCCGAGCAGCGGCCCGCCGCCGAGCAGGGTATAGACGACGTAGGCGACGTACATGCCGAGCATCACGAAATCGCCGTGGGCGAAGTTGACCACGTTCATCATGCCCCACACCAGCGTCAGGCCGGAGGAGAACAGCGCATAGACCGCCCCGAGCAGGAGGCCGCCGACGATCACCTGGACTAGGACTAAGGACATCGCGCCGTTGATCCGATCATGCCGTCGCCATTGACGGCATATGATAGCGCCAGGCTTTCACCCCGTTTACCAGCCCTTGTAGGGCATCATCGGCGGCTTCTCGGCATTCGCCTTCGGAAACACCGCGACGTAGTTCTCGCCGTCCTGCAACTGGATGATCAGGCCGGAAGCCAGGGTGTTCTGGCCCTTGTCGTCGAACTTGACGCCCTTGTAGCCCATCATCAATTGCCCGGGCTTGAGATCGGTCGCCTTCAGCGCCGCCTGGATCTTGGCCGGTTCCGTCGAGCCGGCGCGGTCGATCGCATCGACCAGCACGAAGAAGCCCTGCATCTCGCGCGCCGCGGTGTCGTCCATCTCGTCGCCGCTCTTCTCCTTGTAGAGTTTTGCGATGATCGCGGTCGGCGACCCCGCGGGACCAGTGCTCCAGGACGAGCGGTTGAAGGCGCCCTCCGATATCTTGCCGACCGCCTTGATGAAGGACGGATCGGAATAGCCGGCGTCGTCGGCCAGCAGCATCGGCGGCTTGTAGTCGAGCGCCTGCATCGTCTTGGCGAACAGGATCGCATCCGACGTGTAGGAGATCATGATCACGACGTCGGGCTTCTTTTCCTTGAGCTGCAGCACCTGGCTCTGCACGTCGGTCGCATTCGTCGTGTAGGCGACGTCCTGCGCGACTGATAGTCCCTTCTCCTTGAAGACCGCGGTGATGGTCTGGGCCACGGAGGCGCCGTATTCGGTGGTGTCATGCACCAGCGCGATATTGTCGGTCTTGGAGCCGGACGCTTTCATCTCGGTCAGGAAGTCGTAATAGACCTTGGCGAAATCGGTTGCGATCGGCGTGGTGCGGAAGAACCATTTGAAGCCGCGCTCGGTGAGGTTCGCCGCAACCGACTCGCCGTTGACGAAGGGAATGCCGTATTTCTCCGATATCGCGCTGGCGGTCAGCGTGATGCCGGACTGATAGGCGCCGGTCAGCGCCACCACCTTCTCTTGCGTGATCAGCCGCAGCGCCTGGTTCTGCCCGGTGGCGGGACTGCCCTGGTTGTCGGCGAACTCCACCTCGACCTTGGCGCCGCCGAGCCCGGCAAGGCCGGCATTCTTCGCAAGCGGGAGATCGCCGAGCTCGGGATGGGCATTGTTGATGATGTCGAGCGCGACCTCGATCGCATATTTGGCGTGCACGCCGGCGCTGGCCGCATTGCCGCTCAGAGGAAACACCGCGCCGATCTTGACGGTCTTCTGCTGCGCCAGCGCGCTCGAAGCCAACCCCATCACGATCGTGGCCGCGGCGAGCGGCCCGACAAGTTTCGACAGTCTCATGTGAACGTCTCCGAAAGCCCCGTGACCGGCATTATTGGCGGGAAACGTTCGGCGAAGCGCCGATGCCTTCCCTCGTTTTCTTGGTGTGCCAGCATTGCATGGCCCTCCTGAACCGGCAAGTTGAGGTGCCCGCGAACGATGGCCGACTTCGACTAAAGTCGCTGCAACGAGACTGTGCAGCGTCGGGCACGTATCCTGCGTGCGATGAATGCCTCGATCGCGCTCCGGCCGACGAACCGGTGCCGATTCCGAAAATTGGCTGGCCGCTTGTAGAATTCGGCCAGCTTCGGTTCGGAAATCGGCGAGCCGCCGAGCTAAAAAAGTGCAAGCTTCGATTCGGCAGGACCGTGCCCGTGTTCTGGCGGAGGTGACGGGATGAAGCTGATCGCATCGCTGTGGGCGATACCAATCGTGCTTTGCCTGTCCGGGCCGGCGCGCGCCGACGACCTCACGTCAACGGGCGATGCAAGGAGCCTGGGCTTTTCGCCCGTCCGCCTGGCGCGGATCGCGCCCTGGTATCAGGCGCGCTTCGATGCTTTCCCGCCGTCGGTTGGTCTTCTCCCGGGCGCCGTGGTTGCCATCGCGAGGAGCGGCAAGCTCGCCTATCTGCAGGCCATCGGATTCCAGGACCGTGCCAAGACGGTTCCGATGAAGACGAATTCGATCTTCTGGATCGCCTCCATGACGAAGCCGGTGACCAGCGTCGCCGCCATGATCCTGGTCGATGACGGCAAGCTCGAGCTCGACGCGCCGGTCGCCCGCTATCTGCCCGAGCTCGCGGAGATGCGGGTCGCGACCATCGACCCGGCCACCGGCAATCCCAGGCTCGATCCGCCGAAACGGCCGATGACGGTCCGCGACCTGCTGCGCCACACCTCGGGGCTGATCGATGCCGAGATGTATTTTGCCTATCCGGAACGGGGGCTTTCCAACCCGGACGCCGAGTTCGGGATTCGACTGATCCATACGTTCTATGGCTGGAAGGCCGTGTTTCGACGTGACAAGACCCTGGCGGATTTCGTCTCCAGCCTGGCCGGCCTGCCGCTCGCTCATCAGCCCGGCGAGGTCCATGAATATGGCTGGAGCTCCGAAGTGCTGGGCCGGGTGGTCGAAGTGGCGTCCGGGCAGCCGCTCGACCAGTTCATGCAGAGCCGCATCTTCGCGCCGCTGCACATGGTCGACACCGGCTTCTACGTTCCGCAGGACAAGCTCGACCGTCTCGTCGATTCTCCGATGCCGGTGCGGCCGCCGATCTGGGACATGACGACGACGCCAAAACTGTTTTCCGCCGGCGGCGGGCTGGTGTCGACCGCGCCCGATTATCTCCGCTTCGCCCAGATGCTTCTCAACGACGGCGAGCTCGACGGCGTGCGCGTGATCAGCGCCCAAGCGGTGAAACAGATGACGACGCCCGCCCTGGCTGCGGATGTCAGGATCTTTGGCGGCAACGAGGTCGGCTCCCGCGCCGGAGCAAGCTTTGGATTGGGCTTCGGCATCCGCACCAGTCCGATCCACAGCTGGATTCCCGGAGCGCCCGGAAGCTTCTCCTGGGCCGGATTCTGGGGCACCTATTTCTGGGTCGATCCGGCGGAGAAACTGATCGGCGTCCAGATGGTCCAGGGGGCGCCGGGCAGCAAAGGACGCGGCGCGGTGATGTATGCCGGGATCAATCATCTCACCTATGGCGCATTGACGATTCCCGAGCCGCCCTCGTCCGCTCCTCCGGCAGCGCCGGCGAGTGTGAGCCCTGAAGCCCTCGCCGATTATGTCGGCACCTATGATTTCGGCTACTCGGTGAGCTCGCGTGACCGGCAGGGCCTGGCCGACGGCAGGAATGGCTGGCTCGGCATCGAGGACTTCGTCACGATGGAGCAGGACGGCTTGCGGATCAACAAGCCGACTCGTGGTGCCCCCGCAGCCAGGGCCGGCGTGATGGCGGGCGATCTGATCACGCAACTCGACGACACGCCGCTGACGGGCCTTTCACTCGAGGACGTGTTCGGGAAACTGCGCGGGCCGGCCGGCACCACGGTCAGGATCAGAATCGTCCGCGAGGGCCAGGACAACGCAACCGATCTCAGCATCGTGCGAGCCGCGCGCCGTGCCAATGCGGTCGAGCTTCAGTTTCGCGTCGAGCAAGGCAAGCTCGTCGCGGAAGCGGTCGGCGCCTGGCCCCTCCTCGAATTCGAGAAAGGCAAGGCGACGCCGCTGGTGGCGACATCAAGCAACGAGTTCACCGTCGACGACGAAGACCACACAAGGCTCGCCTTCATCAGGGACGCTGCAGGCAAGGTTTCCGGGTTGATCCTCGATCCCGGGCCATGGCAGCTGAAGGCGGCGATGATGGCGCCGGCGCCGAAATAACGGATCGGCCACCGATGCGGCATTCGAAGCCTGCGAGGCGCGCTCGCAGCGATTTTGAAGGCTGGTCAGGCTGAGTGACGAACTGGCTGGGGAACCTGGATTCGAACCAAGACAAACAGAGTCAGAGTCTGTTGTGCTACCGTTACACCATTCCCCAAGAATTGTCCTTTTTTATCAACAGCTTGGCTGGATGACCGGACAATCTCGTAGAGCAGGATCGCCTTTCAAATCAGCGCCTGCGCAAGTGCGACCTTCTACCTGCTCGGTCCCGGGCTTGGCAAGCACGATGGCACGAAACGAGTCCGAAAATTGCGGCCCGATCCGGCAACGTTCCGGGCTTGAGCACGGGGCTGCACGGCTTCCGCCGCCATCCCACCACCGAATGCGCCCCCTATCGCTGCATCTGCATGATCTGATCCATCGGCATCATGTTCTGGTTCAGATTGGCCATGATCCAGAGTGAGCCGCCGATGACGAGCACGACGATCAGGACGCCGAAGGCCAGCGCCATCACGTTGTTGGTGTTGTCGGGTCCGGTCGTGATGTGCAGGAAGAACACCAGGTGCACGCCCATCTGGGCGATCGCCAGCACGATGATCGCAACAGGGATGCTGGGCTGCCAAACCAGATCGGTGCCGGCGATGAAGAACGACGTGACGGTCAGCACGACAGCGAGGCCGAGGCCCACGACGTAGCCAAGGATGCGGGTGCGGACCTGGCCTTCGCCTTCATCGCCGGGCGCGAATTCGGTCGCGTGGGGTTCGAACGATTGATCACTCATTGACCCGCTCCCAGCAGGTAGACCACCGAGAAGACCGCCACCCAGATGATGTCGAGCGCGTGCCAGAACAGTGCAAAGCACAGGATGCGGCGCTGGATGTCGGCGCGGAATCCCTTGGCCGTAACTTGCGCCATCATGGTCAGAAGCCACAGGACGCCGGCAGAGACATGCAGACCGTGACATCCCACGAGGGTGAAGAAGGCGGTCAGGAAAGCGCTGCGCGAGGGCCCCGCGCCGCGTGCGACCAGGCTGGCAAATTCCCTCAACTCGATCGAGAGGAATGCGAGGCCCAGCGCGCAGGTCAGCGCCATCGCAAGCTGGAACAGCGTCGTCTCGCGCTCATCGGCGGCGATGCTGGCCAGCCCGCAGGTGAAGCTCGACAGCAAGAGACATCCAGTCTCGGCCGCGACCGATCGAAGGTCGAACAGTTCGGATCCCTTCGGACCATCTGCGGTCTGCCCAGACAGAACCGCGTAGGCCGCGAAGAAGCACGAGAACATCACGATGTCGCTGAGCAGGAATATCCAGAACCCGTAGCCGGTGACGATCCGCTTGGACGCCGGGCCGGCATGCCCGGCGCCGGCGAAATCCAGGCCGTGCACATGGTGCGGATCGGCGTGTGCAATTGCCATCATGCGGCTCCGCTCATCAGGGCACGCCGCTCGGCAGTGTTGGCCTGGTCGATCCGCGCCACATCGGCCGCCGCAATGACGTATTCGTCATGATCGCGCCAGGCGAACACCACGAACGTCGCAAACGCCCCGATCGCCCCGGCGGCGACCATCCACCAGATGTGCCAGATCAGCGCGAAGCCCATAATTGTCGCAAAGAACGCACAGATAAATCCGGTCGGCGAATTGCGCGGCATCTCGATGTCCCTGTAGTCGGGCCTGGCATCGTCCATCCCCTGCTGGCGTGCCCGCTGCTTCATGGCCCAATAAGCGTCCTCCCCACTCACGTCGGGCGCGATGGCGAAATTGAAAACCGGCGGCGGCGAGGCCGTCGCCCATTCGAGCGATCTGCCGTCCCAGGGATCACCTGTGCGGTCACGCAATTCGGCCCGGTTCCGGATGCTGACCACGAGTTGCGCGATCTGACAGACGATCCCGATCAGGATAATGATCGCACCGAGCGATGCGACCAGCAGCCAGGGACGCCATTCGGGTACGTCGTAATGCTGCATGCGACGGGTCATCCCAAGCAGCCCCACCGCATAGAGTGGCATGAACGCGACGTAGAAGCCGATCAGCCAGCACCAGAAGGCAGCCTTGCCAAGCCCCTCATGCAGGCGAAAGCCGAACGCCTTGGGAAACCAGTAAGTGTAGCCGGCGAACGCGCCGAACAGCACGCCGCCGATGATGACGTTGTGGAAATGCGCCACCAGGAACAGGCTGTTGTGCAGCAGGAAATCCGCCGGCGGAACGGCCACGAGCACGCCGGTGAGACCACCGATCAGGAACGTAACCATGAACCCGATCGACCACAGCATCGGCGTCGCAAACCGCACGCGTCCCATGTACATCGTGAACAGCCAATTGTAGATCTTCACGCCGGTCGGGACCGCGATGATCATGCTGGCGATGCCGAAGATCGCATTCACGTTCGGCCCGGCGCCCATCGTGAAGAAGTGGTGAAGCCACACCATGAACGAGATGACGCAGATCGCCATGGTCGCGAGCACCATTGATCGGTAGCCGAACAACGGTTTGCCGGAGAACGTGGACACCACTTCCGAGAAAATTCCGAATGCAGGCAGGACCAGGATGTAGACCTCGGGATGCCCCCAGGCCCAGATCAGGTTCATGAACATCATGACGTTACCGCCGGCCTCGTTGGTGAAGAAGTGGAAGCCGAGGTAGCGGTCGAGGATCAGCATCGCGAGCGTTGCCGTCAGGATCGGAAATGCCGCGACGATCAGCAGATTCGAGGCGAGCGTCGTCCAGCAGAACATCGGCATGCGCAGATATGTCATGCCCCGGGTGCGGAGCTTCAGCACAGTGGTAACGAGATTGATGCCCGCGACCAGCGTCCCCACGCCCGAGATCTGGAGCGACCAGAGATAATAATCGACACCAACGCCCGGCGAATACGTCATCTCCGACAGGGGCGGATAAGGCAGCCATCCGGTTCGCGCGAATTCGCCGACGACAAGCGAGATATTGACCAGCAACGCCCCGGTCGCCGTCAGCCAGAAGCCGACGGAGTTGAGGGTCGGAAACGCCACGTCGCGCACGCCAAGCTGCAGCGGGACGACGAGGTTCATCAGGCCGATCACGAACGGCATGCCCACGAAGAAGATCATGATCGTGCCGTGCGCCGAGAATATCTGGTTGTAGTGCTCGGGCGGCAGATAGCCCTGCGAATGCAGCGCGACCGCTTGCTGTCCCCGCATCATCAGCGCATCGGCGAAGCCGCGCAGCAGCATCACGCAGGCCAGCAGGGTGTACATCACGCCGATCCGCTTGTGATCGACGCTGGTGATCCACTCCCGCCAGAGATATGGCAGGTGGCCCCTCACCACCACCCAAAGCAATACGGCCGCGATCACCACCAGCACCACCGCGCCGGTGACCAACGGGATCGGCTGGTCGATCGGGATGGCCGACCAGCTCAGCTTGCCGAACATCAGTGGCTCCGTGGTGAGACTTGGGCCTGCTGATCCAGCGATGGACCGGGCGCAGCCGGGATGTGTTGGGTGGCGACCGCCTGGAACAGCAAGGGGTCATCCAGCCGGTAGATGAGCTGTCCATCGCCGACCGATTGACGCGCCAATTTTCCGTAGCTCTCGGCGTTCAGGGCCTGGCTGCTGCCGGCCGCCTTCCCGACCCAATCGGTGAACGCAAGCTGCGGCACGACATGAACGTCGAACATCATGTCGGGAAAACCGTCGCCGCTGAAATGCGCCGACAGCCCTTGATAGGTGCCCTCGGTATCCGCCCGAAGCTGCAGACGGGTCACCATCCCGTTCATCGTGTAGATCATGCTGCCGAGCTGTGGAATGAAGAACGCGTTCATGACGCTCGACGAGGTCAGCTCGAATTGCAGTGGAGACCCGACCGGGACGGTCAGGGCGTTGAGGCTCGCGACCCGCTGGTCCGGATAGATGAACAGCCATTTCCAATCGAGCGAAACGACCTGGATTCTCACCGGCTGTCCGGTCCCTTCCACCGGACGCGCGGGATCGAGCTGATGCGCCCCGATCCAGGCCACGCCGCCGAGCAGGATGATCGTCAGCGCGGGGATCGCCCAGACCACCAGCTCCACCCGGCCGGAATACGCCCAATCCGGCTGATATTGCGCACGCGGATTGGAGCTGCGGTACCAATAGGCGAAGCCGAGGATGGCCGCGATCGTCGGAACGATGATCGCAAGCATGATGGCGACGGAATCCACCAGGATCGTCCGCTCCGCCGCAGCTATCGGGCCCTGGGGATCAAGGATGTTCATCGCCGGTGACGCTGCCCCGTACCGCTTGCAAGGCACTCAACGTCACCGGAAGTTCCTGGTTCCAGCAAAAAGTCCTGATTGGCGCAAAGAGCAATCTCGGGACATCTGGCCCGCTTGCGCTTTTCCCAAATCGATCAGGGGAAGTCCGAGCCTGCCCGCCGATTACTTGACGCGAGCCGGTATCCGCCAGGCTGGAAAGCGCTTTTAGTACAACCCGCCCGTCCCCGATCGCATCACCGCGCGATCCGCGTCCGGCGAGACGCCGGGCTGGGTGCCGTCGATCACGTCGGTGCCGGCGACCGTCGCAAGCGCCTCGTTACTTGGCGGCGTCTGGCCCGGCTTGAAGGCTTCGAGGACCGTTCCCCTGTTCTGGCCGGGCGCTGCACGCATACCGGTCTTGGCGTCGACGAGCACCAGGCGGATGCCGACCGGCTGCTTGAACGGGGTCGCCGGCTTGTTGGCCAGCGCGAGCTTCATGAAGTCGCGCGCGATCGGGGCTGCGGTATGGCCGGCCTGGGCGTTACGGCCGAGCGAGCGCGGCTTGTCGTAGCCGACATAGAGACCGACCACGAGGTCCGGCGAGAAGCCGACGAACCAGAGATCCTTCGCCTCGTTGGACGTACCGGTCTTGCCGGCGATCGGCTTGCCGACCTCCTTCAGCGCGATGCCGGTGCCGCCCTGCACCACCCCTTCCATCAGCTCCGTGATCTGGTAGGCGGTCATGGAGTCGAGCACCTGCTCGCGGTGATCGATGAGCTGCGGCTCGGGCTGGTTCTTCCATCCCTCCGGCGCATCGCAGCCGCGGCACTCGCGCTGGTCGTGCCGGAAGATGGTGTGGCCGTAGCGGTCCTGGATGCGATCGATCAGGGTCGGCTTCACGCGTCGGCCGCCATTGGCGATCATCGAATAGGCCGTGACCATGCGCATCACCGTGGTCTCGCCGGCGCCGAGCGCGTAGGACAGATAGTTCGGCAATTCGTCATAGACGCCGAAGCGCTTGGCGTATTCGCCGATCAGCGGCATGCCGATCTCCTGCGCCAGCCGCACCGTGACGGTGTTGAGCGACAGCCGCAGCGCGTTGCGCAGCGTCACCTGGCCCTGGTACTTGCCGACGGAGAAGTTCTCCGGGCGCCAGACGTTGCCCTGTCCCTGGTCGATCTCGATCGGCGCGTCGACCATCATGGTCGATCCCGTGTAGCCGTTGTCGAGCGCCGCCGAATAGACGATCGGCTTGAACGACGAGCCGGGCTGCCGGTAGGCCTGGGTCGCGCGATTGAACTGGCTCTGGTCGAACGAGAAGCCGCCGACCATCGCCAGCACGCGGCCGGTGTGCGGATCCATCGCCACCATCGCACCGGAGATTTCGGGGATCTGGCGCAGCCGGTACTGGCCCTCGACGCGCTGGCCGTCCTTGGCATAGAGCGGATCGGCGTAGATCACGTCGCCGGGTTGCAGCACCTGCGCGACCGATGTCGGAATCTTGCCCTTGTAGGGACCGGACAGTGCCCTTGCCCAGCGCACGCCCTCGAGCGTGACGAGGCCGGTCTCGCGCTGCTTGCTGATGGCGCCGCCGAGCTCGCGGCCGGGCTGGAAGCCGATCCGCGCCGACTGGTCGTTGGTCTCCAGCACCACCGCCATCCGCCACGGCGAGATGTCGGACAGCGACTTGATGTCGGCCAGCGGGATGCCCCAGTCGCCGGAAATGTCGAGCTTCTGGATCGCGCCGCGATAGCCCTGCTGCTCGTCATAGTTCACGAGGCCGGCCACCATGGTCTTGCGCGCCATCACCTGGATCTTCGGATCGAGCGTGGTGCGCACCGAGAGGCCGCCCTCGTAGAGCTTCTTCTCGCCATAGCGTTCGAAGATGTCGCGGCGGACCTCCTCGGAGAAATATTCACCGGCAAAGGTCGCGGCGCCGTTGGTGCGGGTGGTGACGACGAGCGGTTCCTTGCGCGCCTTGTCGGCGTCGGCAGCGGTGATCCAGCCGTTCTCCTGCAGGCGGTCGATCACGTAGTTGCGCCGCTCGATGGCGCGGGCGCGGTTGCGCACGGGATGCAGGCTCGCCGGCATCTTCGGCAGCGCCGCCAGATAGGCCGCTTCCGCGATCGTCAGCTCGTTCACCGGCTTGTCGAAATAGACCAGCGAGGCGGCGGCGATGCCGTAGGCGCCGAGCCCGAGATAGATTTCGTTGAGGTAGAGCTCGAGGATCTTGTCCTTGGAGTAGGTCCGCTCGATCCGCATCGCCAGCAAGGCTTCCTTGATCTTGCGGGAGAACGACACCTCGTTGGTCAGCAGGAAGTTCTTGGCGACCTGCTGGGTGATCGTCGACGCGCCCTGCGGACGGCGGTTGGAACCGTAGTTCTGGATGTAGGCGACGCCGGCACGCGCCATGCCGGTGTAATCGATGCCGCCGTGCTCGTAGAAATTCTTGTCCTCGGCCGCCAGGAAGCTGTTGATGACGAGCTTCGGCACTGCCTGGATCGGCAGATAGAGCCGGCGCTCCTTGGCGTATTCGCCGAGCAGCGCGCCGTCGGACGCGTGGATGCGGGTCATCACCGGCGGCTCGTAGTTCTGCAGCTGCGAGTAGTCGGGCAGATCCTTCGAGAAGTGCCAGAACAGTCCGGCGATGCCGGCTATGCCGACCAGGAACACGACGGATCCTGCCGCGAACAGAAACCCGAAAAAACGTATCAGAAGCCGCATCGACCAGGTCCCGTGGCTAACGCGTGGCTCGTTCTGAGCCTGCTGCCTCGCCACTCAAGAGGCTCCGTATATCGATCGCTCGATGGACCCGCAATTCGACACCGGAGAATTTTAAGCAGGGGACGTCAAACTTATGCCATAGAGCACGGTCCGTGCGCGGGCCCAAATCAGCGGCCGAAGGCGCGCGCTGCTGGCAGCTGGATCGATCACGGTTCGCCCCTGCCCCCTGATATCACCGCCGGAAATAGGTCAATCACCGGTTTGATGCGGACGTTAGCAATCCATTTACCATAATGGCCCCATCGTATTAGCCGAACAATTCGCTCGCGAAGAGGCTGACTCGCATGGCACAGCGCGCTTTCAGACGGATTACCCCCGAGAATGTCCTCGGGTTTCCAATGCATCCCTCACCATCCGAGACCGGCGCCGGGACGCTCGACCTGGTCTATCAGGCGGCGGATCTGTTCCGCGGCATAGAGGACAGGGTCCGCGTCAGCGAGTTGCGCGCCGAGGCCGCCGAACGGGCCCAGGTCGACATCATCAATGCGACGGAACGCAAGCTTCTGGACGCCTCCAAGGCCCTCGAAGAGGCCCAGAAGCGCATCGAGGGGCAACAGGATCGACTGATGGCCCTCGAGCTTCGCGCCGAAACGGCCGAAGCCGAGGCACGCGACGCCAAGCGAACGCTGGAGCTGGTCGACGACGCCATTCGCAGGCGGCTGCTCCTGCCGAACAGGAACGCCGACGGCAGGTCGACCGACGTCACCTGAGACGACGCCGGTCAACAGCGGCCCCGGAGCCCGGCTGCGGGCCACCGCACTTTCAGTACCCGGCCGCGAGCCCCGAGTCGCGGCGCGGATCGTTCGCCCCGTAGAAGCGATTATTGCCAACCGGCTTGCCGCCCAGCGACGGCGCGCCGACGATGATGACCGCCAGGTGATTGGCCGGCTGCGGCGGACCGAACTTCTGTCCCCACCCTTCAAGGATCTTCCTGGTGTCCGGCGACAGCGCGTAGTCCTCGACGTTGGTCAGGTCCGGAAGCCACTGCTGGTGGAACCGCGGCATGTCGACGGCCTCCTGCGCGTTCATGCCGTAGTCGATGGCGTTGATCATGGTCAACAGCACGGCGGTGATGATGCGGCTGCCGCCGGGCGTGCCGACGACCATGACCGGCTTGCCGTCCTTGGTGACGATGGTCGGGCTCATCGAGGATAGCGGACGCTTGCCCGGCGCGATCGAATTGGCCTGGCCCTGCACGAGGCCATAGAGGTTCGGCACACCGACCTTGGACGTGAAGTCGTCCATCTCGTCGTTCAGCAGCACGCCGGTCTTGGCCGCGGTCACCTTGGCGCCGAACCAGTCGTTCAGCGTGTAGGTCACCGACACGGCGTTGCCGTCCTTGTCGGCGATCGAATAATGCGTGGTGTTGCTGCCCTCATGCGGCGGAACGCCGGGCTTGATGTCCTTGGACACACCGGCCTTGTTCGGATCGATCACGGCGCGGATCTTCTCGGCGTAGCCCTTGTCGAGCAGACGGTCGAGCGGGTTCTTTACAAAGTCGGGATCGCCGAGATAGCTGTTGCGGTCGACATAGGCATGGCGCATCGCCTCGATCTGGTAATGCACCGCCTGCGCGGAATGGTAGCCGAGGTCCTTGAGCGGATAGCCCTCCAGGATGTTCAGGATCTCGCAGATGACCACGCCGCCGGAGCTCGGCGGCGGCGACGAGATCACGTGATAGCCGCGGTAGTCGCATTCGACCGGCGCAAGCTCGCGCACCTTGTAATTGTCGAGGTCCTCCTGCGTGATCAGGCCCTTGCCGGCCTGGCTCGAGGCCACGATCGCGGCGCCCACCCAGCCCTTGTAGAAGCCGTCGGTGCCGCGCTTCGAGATCTCGCGCAGGGTTTCGGCGAGCTCGTGCTGCACGAGTTTATCGCCGACCTGGAACGGCTTGCCGTTGTTGAGGAAGATCGCGGCCGACGTCGGGTCATCCTGAAAGTCCTGCGTCGCCGTATGCAGCAAGGCAATGTCGCCCTGGTCCAGCGCGAAGCCGTCCTCGGCGAGTTGCAGCGCCGGCGCGATCACGTCCGCGCGCTTCATGGTGCCGTACTTCTCGCGCGCATATTCCATGCCGGCGACGGAACCGGGCACCCCCACCGCGAGGTGCCCCTTGGTGGAAAGGCCCTTGATGACGTTGCCGTCCTTGTCGAGATACATGTCGGCGGTGGCGGCCTTGGGCGCCGTTTCACGGAAATCCAGGAAGGTCTTGCGGCCGTCGGCGAGCTGGATGGTCATGAACCCGCCGCCACCGAGATTGCCGGCCGCCGGATAGACCACCGCAAGCGCATAGCCGACCGCGACTGCAGCATCGACGGCATTGCCGCCCCGCTTCAGCACCTCGACGCCGACCTGCGCCGCCAGGTGCTGGGCCGCCACCACCATGCCGTTTTCGGCAGCGACCGGCGCAACGGATGCCGCGCGGGCCGGCGCAAAGGCCGTGATGCTGGTCGAAACAAGCACGGCAGCAATCCACCGCGCGCCCATGTATGGCTTTTGCATTGTGGCCTCCCCGGAAGCGCCGTCTGCTGCGGCGCATTGCGCTATCTGAGGGCGCAAAGCTAGCAGGCAGCGCGCTTGCGCACTATAGTTGCGGCACGAAATTCAACCTGTTGACATCGCGTCAGCCCGACGCAAGCGCGCTCGCGCGGCGATCCGCCGCGCAATCCGCGCGGTCACGAAGCGGTGGCCGACCGGAACGAGGCCGGCCACGTGGACGTTGATGTTGCGTCGAGAACTTGTGGCCGTGTGGCCTGCGTGTTCTGCAATCGGCTTTGGCGAGAAATCGGATCAGCACATGCGCAAGACTGGAATCATCTTCACCTCGATCATCACCTTGGGCCTCGCCCTCGCGCCGGTTCAACTTTTCGCACAAGGCGTCGGTGGCACCCCACTGCCGCCGAAGCCCGGGGACCGGGCCGCGCCCTCAGCCGGCGTCGGTGGCAGCGCGCCTCCCGCCAGGCTTGGACAACGGGTAGGATCGTCAGGAGGCGTCGGTGGCAGCGCACTGCCCTATAATCCCAACGCTCCGAACTCCAGCATGACGGGAAACTCAGGCGTCACAGGTGCAGGCGTCACCGGAAGATGAGATCGCAGGTGCGACCGCCTCCGGCGGCAACACGCCCCGACGGGCAGATCAATTCCCCGTCACGCGTCGCGGCCCCCTGGCACTGATTTGCCCGACGGCGCAAGGGAGCGCGGTGAAAATAATTCGGTTTATCGTAACGAAAAATCAGTGTATAGAATTTGCCGTCTCACCCGCTCGAGGGGCGCTCGCGATCGTCACGAACGTGGTGGTGGGATGCGGTGGACGCCGCATGCGTGACTGACGAGAGCGCATGAGGCGGACGGCGAAGTCGTGCAGGCCTGACGCCCTGGTGGCAGGTGTCCTGTCAGCAAGAGACCAAGGTCTCTTGCTGACGGCGGTGACAAAAGAGCCCAGTCTCGCCGGGGCGAGCACGTATAAGCCGTAACCCATCGCGCAGGGAAAGCCGG
>NZ_JAFCKQ010000043.1 GCF_018130215.1 Bradyrhizobium jicamae | reverse complement strand
GCGCCTCGCGCGAGGCCGGCCACAGCCGCGTGCCTGCGCCGCCGCACATGATCAGGGGGATAATTCGTCGGTCCATTGGTGCCTCAAGTCTGTCGTGTCCGCGGAAGACACATCAAAATTGCGCGAAGGCCGCCATGATCGACGGCCGCGATCTGGCCAGGGAGCCGTGCCAGGAGCGGTATCACGCGAATCCGCGGCAGGGTCGGGATTTTAGCGGTATTGTAAACTTCCGGTATGTGTCCGGCAGCCCCCGTTCCGGCCTCTTTAGCCGCCCCGGCAAGCCTGTCGCAAGTGCTCTCCGGCCGGCTATTGCCAGATCGAGGCAGAAACCATACCAAGGCGGCGAATTCGGGGGCGCGAAGGCGTTTTGCGCTGTTTTTGACACATTCCTGAACCTGGCAAACGCGGGCGAAATGCGCCGGATCCTGCTTTCTACCATCAAGATACTGATCTCGGCCGCGCTGCTGTATCTTTCGTTGCGCAAGGTCAATCTGTACGACCTCGCCTCGCGCATCCAGGTCCGGAGCCTCGGCTGGCTCGTCCTCGCGAGCGCGATCACCATCCTGCAGATCTTTCTCGGCGTCTTGCGCTGGCGCGAGGTCAGCGCCGAATGCGATGCGCCGCTTCAGACCGGCCAGGCGATGCGCTTCAACATGATAGGCACGTTCTTCAACCAGACGCTGCCGTCATCGATCGGCGGCGATGCGGTCAGGCTCTGGCTCGTCGCACGCGGCGGCGCGGGCTGGCGCGCGGCCACCTATTCGATCTTCGTCGACCGCGCGATCGGACTGATCGCGCTGGCCGTCGTCATCGCCGCGGCGTTGCCATGGAGCTACCGGCTGATCTCCGATTTCCGCGGCTGGTCGGCGCTGCTGCTGCTGGATCTCGCCGCACTCGGCGCCGGGTTCGGCTTCCTCCTGATCGGCGTCTTGCCGTGGCCATGGCTGAAGCGCTGGTGGGGCACGCACCACATCCATGCCTGTGCCGTGATTGCGAACCGCGTGCTGTTCGGCCGCGAGCACGGCCTGAAGGTCACGGTGCTCTCCATCCTCATTCACGTCGTAACCGTCGTGATCGGCTGGTGCGTGGTGCGATCGATCGCGGCGCCGGTGACATTCGGCCAGATGTTCCAGCTGCTGCCGCCGGTGATGCTGATCACCATGATGCCGGTCTCGATCGCGGGCTGGGGCGTGCGCGAGGCCAGCATGGGGCTGGCGTTCGGATATGCCGGCCTGATCGCCAGTGAAGGCGTCAATGTCTCGCTGCTGTTCGGTGCCGCGACGTTCCTGGTCGGAATCCTAGGGGGCCTGGTCTGGATCCTAAGCCCCGAAAAGGCTGCCCACGGCAGCCAGCCGATCGAAGTGCCAGCAGAGGTGTCAGGAGCGAAATAAGCCGTCAACCAGAATGACCAGTTTTGAAACCCTCCTATCGTTCATTGCCGCGATTCTTGCTGCGGCGGTCTCGGCCATCCTGATCCAGGTGACGCGACCGATGCTGCTGCGCGTCACGCTGGCCAAGCCCAATGCCCGTTCCTCGCACAAGATCCCGACGCCACAGGGTGCTGGCATCGCAGTGACAGCGGCCACGCTGCTTGCCGCCACCATGGTGGTCGCGTTGGCAGGGGCGCCGGAGCTGACGCTTCCGTTCGCGGTGTTCGCGGCCACCCTGTTCATCGCTGTGGTGGGGTTCGCCGACGACGTCCGGCCGCTGCCGGTGCCGCTGCGGCTGCTGCTGCAGGCGGCCGCCGTTACCGCCGTGGTGCTGGCCGCTCCGGGCGATCTCCGGATTGTTCCGGGCTCCCCGCTCTGGCTCGAGCGCGCCCTGCTGCTGGTCGCCGGTCTCTGGTTCGTCAATCTCGTCAACTTCATGGACGGACTGGACCTGATGACGTCAGCCGAGGCGGTGCCCGTTACGGCGGGTGTCGTCCTGCTCGGAATCTTCGGCCACGTCCCTGTCGCCACCACCATCGTTGCCGCCGCGCTATGCGGCGCGCTGCTCGGCTTCGCGCCGTCCAATCGGCCGGTGGCGAAGATCTTCCTCGGCGATGTCGGCAGCCTGCCGATCGGCCTGTTGCTCGGTTGGTGCCTCCTGGAGCTTGCGCTGCATCGGCAGATCGCGGCCGCGCTGCTGTTGCCGATGTACTATCTGACCGATGCGACGGTGACGCTGCTGCGCCGCATGGCACGGCGCGAGCCGTTCTGGGCCGCGCATCGCTCGCACTTCTATCAGCGCGCCACCGACAACGGATTCACCGTGTGGAATGTCGTCGGCGAGGTGTTCGGGCTCAATCTCGTGCTGGCGCTGCTCGCGATCGCTTGCGTCGTCCTCAACTCGGCGGCTGCCGATATCGGTCTGCTGCTGGTCGGGTTGCTGGCGGTCGCCCTGCTGCTGCGTCGGTTCTCGCGGCCGCGAACGTCATGACGCGCGGTGCGTGGTCGGATCAGATTGGCGCATCCAGTGCGCGATTCAGCCCTTCATCGAGAGTAAGCGGTGGCCGCCATCCAATGCCGGCAACCTTCGAGAGATCGAGCTCGAGCGACCCGAGCAGGCTGTCATTGGCCTCCCTGCGGCCGCTGGCCTTGAGCAGCGCGCCCAGCAACGGGATCGGCATTCGGAACAGGCGTGGCGTGGTCCGCGCCGCCCGGGCCAGGCGTTCGATGAACTCTCCGGTCGAGACCTGCTCGCTGTCGGCGACCAGGAACACGTCGAACGTCTTTCCCGGATGCTCCAGACGGTGCATCACGAACGAGGCCAGGTTCTGCACCGACAGGAACGCGCGACGGTTGTCGACATTGGCCAAGGGAAGCGGGATGCCGCGCCGCACCGCCTTCTCGAGCAGCGCGAAGTTTCCCTTGGCCCCAACGCCGTAGATCAGGGGCGGGCGAACCACCGTCACCCGCATGGCACTGCCCTCGACGAGCTGCATCAGGCCGACTTCGGCGGCGGCCTTCGACATTCCGTAGAGGCCGCGCGGTGTCAGTTCATCGTCCTCACGAAACGGCGGACGCTCGTTGTTGCTGCGCCCGTGCACCAGGATCGTGCTGATGAAGATGAAGTCGCGGACGTCGGCCGCCATCGCGGAGCGCGCCAGGTGCAGCGTGCCCTCGATATTGACGTTGCGGTACAGTTTGACCGCATGTTCTTCGTTCTGGCGATGGACGCGCGCGGCGAGATGGATCACGGCATCCACACCCGCGAGCGCGGCATGCCAATCGGTGGACGGGCCCAGCTCGCCGATTTCGAAGTCATTGGCGTCCCGGGCGCCGGTACGGACGGCGCACCGAACCAACCAGCCGTTCCGGGCAAGCGCCGGCACCAGATGGCGGCCGACAAAGCCATTGGCGCCAGTAACCAGGACCGTGGGAGTGCCGTCCGTCATGCCACCTGCCCCGCATCAGAACCGCCCAGCAATTCCCGGATCAGCGCGGCGTAGCCGTTAAGGGCCCGGTCGGGACTGAACGTCCGCGCCGCCGCGACAGCGCGCTCGGCCATCGCAGCGTCCGGCCCCTGCGCGGCCTGCTTGACCGCGTTGGCGAGTTGATCGGGTTTGCCGGGTGTCACGACCCAGCCCAGCCTGTTTTCCTTCACGGTTAGCGCAGCCTCGGCTTCGGGTTCGGAAACGAGAATGACGGGTCGGCCCGCCGCGAGCAGATTATAGAACCGGCTGGGGACCGACACGCCGGCGACGTCCTTGCGATAGGGAATGAGCCAGACGTCAGCGCTGGAGAGTAACGCGTCGAGGTCCTTGTCCGCAACGCGCTCGACCAATGTGACATTGGCAAGCCCGGCAGCGGATTGCATCTCCTTGAGCCGGTCGAAGCCGATGCCCCAGCCCGAGAGCAGGAAATGGATGTCGCTTTGTCCGGCGAGCAGTCGTGCCGCCTCGAACACGATGTCCGGGTCGTGGGTGAAGCCGAGATTGCCTGATAGTCCGACCACGAAGCGCGCCGCAAGCGCCGCGCGAAAGGGATTGTCCGGACTGACCGGGCGGATCGCGGGCGTGAGCGTGGTCCAGTTCGGAATAAACCTGATCTTGTCGAGCGACATTCCGCGGTAGCTCAGCAACAGCTTCTCGGCGTCGCGCCCGATTACGACGACCGCGTTGAGCGCCCGGAACATCAGTGCGTTGATCGCGCGCATCGCCCGCCCAACGAGCGATGAGGAGCGCAGCAGCCCGGCCATCACGAGTACGTCGGGGAACAGGTCATGCAGGATCAGCGCCGACTTCGCTCCCTTGAGCCGTGCCGCGGCCACCACCGCATAAGGTAGCACGAAGGGCGCGGTCACCGTCAGCGCCACGTCGCCGCGCTTGAGCTGCGCCAGCAGCGCGAAGAAGATCCGCATCGTGAACAACGCCTCCGCCAAGGCGCGCTTGACGAGCGCTGACTTGCCCGGCAGCCAGTTCCTGATCTCAACGACGACCGGCAGTCCGGGTGCCGCCGGCTTGGCCGAGCCCAGCATCCCCGACACCACCATCACCTCCACATCCGCTGCGACTCGCTCGGCGATCGCGGCCATGATCGCGGCGGTCGTTGAGTGATCCGGCGGATAATGCTGACTGACGACGACGACTTTGCTGGGCTTGCGCATCAATGGCTTTCGACACGGTATTGCAACGCCGACCGCACGACGGCTCGATTAGTAGGCAGCGTCCGAGCTGAACTCGGGCACGGCATCCTTCAAAACGGCGCGGATAGTTACGCGATCGTCCTTAGCGATCGCCTCCTCCAGCGCGGCTAGCCACTTTCGCATCGTCAACAAGGGCGACTGTTTTGGTTTAGCTGCCATAATACCGGCCACGCCGATTTCGATCGTAGGCTCCTGATTTGCGAACAGGATCTCGTTCAAGCGCTCGCCGGGACGGATGCCACTGAACACTATCTCGACATCGACGCCGGGCTGCAGACCCGACAGACGGATCATCCGCTCGGCCAGGTCAACTATCTTGACCGGCTGCCCCATATTCAAGACATACACAGATACGTCTGGCCGCGCTGGCGTTATTGCATGCGTTGCCGCCATTACAACAAGGTCGCAGGCTTCGCGGATCGTCATAAAATAACGGACCATGTCTGGATGGGTAACCGTGACCGGACCACCCGCTTCAATCTGCGCCTTGAACTTAGGCACAACCGACCCATTCGATGCGAGTACGTTGCCGAAACGCACCGAGATTAGACGCATATGCGACTTTCCGGCCGACTTGACCATCAGCTCGTGATCCAGAGACTGGCAGTACATTTCGGCGAAACGCTTGGTCAGACCAAGCATCGACACAGGCTCAATTGCCTTGTCAGTCGAAATCATAACCATCGCAATAGCGCCAGCCGCCAAGGCAGCATCAGCCACGTTGACCGAGCCAAAAATATTGGTCTTGACGCCTTCGCTCCAGTCTCGCTCGAGGATCGGAACGTGCTTGAGCGCCGCAGCGTGAAACACGATGTCAGGCCTGAACTCGCACGTGAGGCGAATGATACGCTCGCGGTCACGAATATCAGCGATGCGCCCCTCGACAATGACGTCGGTCTCACGTGCTGCCAACGCCTCGGTGATTGCATAGAGTGCGGGTTCCGAATTCTCAATTATCAGCAAACGAGAAGCTCCAAAGGTCGCGACCCGTTCACAAATTTCGGCGCCAATTGAACCACCACCGCCGGTTACGATGATGGATTTGCCTTTCACAAGCGCCTCGAGCCGAGCGTAGTCGATCGCCTCCATAGGGCGTAACAGCAGGTCTTCAACCGCGACATTGGTGAGCCTTGGCGTATCGCCGCTTTCCAAGGATGGCAGACGGCTCACGACCAAACCCAACCGCCTAGCACGCATCAGCACGCTCTCAGGATGTGCCTCGGGGGCGAACGCTGACGGCGTCATGACCACGCGCTTGATCGGCTTCCGGCGGCTTTCAAATTCTCGAATTACAACATCGAAGTCGTCGACCCCACCGACCACCGGGATGTTGCGAATCTTCTGACCCCTGTCCGCCTCCGACGGCGACAGCACACCAACCGGCCAAAGCCGCTTTATGGCACCGTTCTCTATTCCACGCAGCACGACTTCGGCGTCCGCGGTGCGCCCGACTAGCAAAGCAGAAGCAGCATGATCGGACCGTGCATGATGTCGGGTCCGAGAATAGCGAAAATAGCGATAACCTAAGCGCAGCGTACTCAGCGCGAACACCTCGAGGAAAAAGAAAAGGATGATTGTGACACGCCCGAGCAATACGAAACCAGGCGAGCGCGCACCAGCGAACAGGAACGTATAGTCCAGCACCACGAGCGTAAGCGTTAGCAGCACCGAGACGCGCAGAATATTCAGGGCATCAGGAAGAGATGTGAAACGCCATTTTGAGGTGGTCAGATTGCAAGCATAGCAGACAACGATGCTGAAAAGGACGAACCACGGCAGAATGCGGAGCAGCAGCGGCAGCCGTTCGTCGAGTAGTTCGCCGTCAAAACGGAGATAGAAGCTCGCCGACAATGCAAATGCCGTGGCGATCGCATCATGAACTACAATCAGGACGTTACGCGGCGTGAATTGTGAAAAATGCGTCATGAGACGAAACGATATGGGCCACTCGACGTCTTGCGATGCGGCATAAGGGGGCTGATAGCGCATCTATGCCGTATATGCCAGCAATCGAAAGCATTTTTAACGTCAAATCCTGCGCGCATTGAGTGATCGCTCCTTCAGCACCATGCCGCCAGCGACGCCGACACCGAGTACATACATCCAACCTTCGTGGAAATCGAAGATATGAGAATTAAAGAGCGAGGTGAAGATGTTCTGCACGACTACAAGCAGGCCGACCCAACTAACCAGCCCATCACCGCGGAAAAGCAGGAGATGCAGCGTCCAGATCCCGAACAGCACCACGATGCCGACAAGGCCCCATTGTACCGCAACGTTCAACGTCTGATTATGCGGATTGCCGATCACTTCGCTGGAGGCTTGGTTGGGTACCGCTGTCGCGGCGCGTTCAAACAGGCCCCGCGTCGCGCCCGTCCCGTGTCCGATCACTGGCGCCTCTGAGAAAAAGCCGAGCGACTTGCGCCAGAACTCGAGCCGGAGTCCGATCGAGGTCGGAATGTTCTGTTCCTTGTAGAGCCTGTAGTCACGGGTAAATGTCTCGGCTGTCCAACGCAAGTGTGGCGAGGAAAACCAAGCCGCCACGGCGAGCAAGACGACCGCGCACATCAGCAAGGCGATGCTGCGCCACCGCAGATGGAGCAGTGCAAACACCGCAAACAAGATTGGAACGGTGACAACCGCAGTCCGCGACACCACCACGAAAACCATATTTGCAAAAAAACCGAGTGCCACAGCGATCAGCAGCAGAGCCATCGCTACCCGCTTTTCCCGTAGCAGCGTCACGACCGGGTAGGCGAGTGCGACCGCGCACAGCGTGAATTCCTGACTCTGGTCGATGTAGTTTTTGACGAAGACGCCGCGCTCTGCGAAGTCTGGCGGCTTGAGCGAAAGTTCTGGATGCAGCAGCACGAGCCAGGACATCAGCATAAGTAGCGCGCACGAGATTAGGAAAGCAACCAACACCCAGTTTCCGCGTGTCGAAAACTGGAAATGATACATCAGGAACGGGAGGACAAGGAGTTTAGCCGTCGGCCCGACTGCATACAGTCTCGCTCCCCAGGCAGCGTCGGACCACAACGTACCTGTCAGCGCGAGGACAAACAGCGCAACAGGCGCTGCGCTGATCGGCCGCTTCAATAGAGTCCAGAACACCGGCAGGTTGAGCGTCGGAGTGATGACGATCAGTAGGACCACACCAAAGATGCCGACGAGCGACGTCGACCAGGGCAACGATAGCGCGATCAAAATTGCGACCACGTCGCTTGTCGTTCGCCAGCGGGCTGGATCGCGCCAGATCGGCAGTGTGGCAGCCTTCTCGTTGGCCGAGTGCGCGCTCACGCCCCGCCTCCGCGGGCGCGATCGACCAGCGACGTAGTGCTGTGGCCGGGCAGGATGTCGATCAGCAGCACCTCGCCGCCGGCGGCTTCGACGATCTCGTGACCGACCACCTGCTCGCGGGTATAGTCGCCGCCCTTGACCAGCACGCTCGGCCGCACTTTCGTGATCAGGTTGATCGGCGTGTCCTCCTCGAAGATCGCGACGAGGTCGACGGCTTCGAGCGCCGCCAGCACTTCGGCACGGGCGCGGGCGTCCTGCACCGGACGCCCCTCGCCCTTCAGCCGCTTCACCGAGGCGTCGCTGTTGAGGCCGACGACGAGACGGTCGCAGGCGCGGCGCGCCGCGGTCAGCACCCCGACGTGGCCGGGATGCAGGATGTCGAAGCAGCCATTGGTGAAGCCGATGCGCAAATCCTGCGCCCGCCAGTCCGCCAGATGAGCGTCGATGTCGCCGCCGGCCGCGACGATCTTGTCCTCGGCCGCGAGCGAGGCGTGCGGCAGGATCCTGCGCCGCAATTCCTCCGGCGTGACCACGGCGGTGCCGGTCTTGCCGACCGCGACGGCGGCGGCCGCGCTCGCCATCCGCAGCGCGCCTTCCCAGTCGGCGCCGCCGGCCAGCGCAAGCGCAAGCATCGCGGCGACCGTATCGCCTGCGCCCGAGACATCGCGCACCTTGACCGGCAGCGCAGGCACATGCACGGCCTCGCCCGATCGCGTCACCAGCGTCATGCCGTGCTCGCCCTGCGTCACCAGCATTGCCTCGCAATCGGCGAGGTAAATCGCGTCGGGCGCGGCCTGCGCGATGCTCTCCTGTGTGTCTGCGCGGCTGCGGGTCGCCTCGGCAAATTCCTTGCGGTTCGGCGTCAGCACCGTGGCGCCGCGATAGATCGCGAGATTGGCGCTCTTGGGGTCGACGATCACGCGTTTCTTCGCGTGGCGCGCGGCGTCGATCACGTTGCGGATCACACGCGCGGTGAGCACGCCCTTGGCGTAATCGGACAGCAGCACGATGTCGGCGCGCGCCAGAAGCGGCAGGATCGCGTCGATCAGCTGCTGCTCGATTTCGGGCGCGGCTGGTGCGGCGAGCTCCCAGTCGGAGCGCAGCATGTGGGTGGAGAAATGCTCGGAGACGAAACGGACCTTGCGCGTGGTCGGACGCGCAGCATCGCGCACCAGCACGCTTTCGATGCCACTTTCCCCGGCCAGCGCCGCCGCGAGCGCGACGCCGGCGGCGTCGTCGCCGATCAGGCCGACGAAGATGCAGCGTCCGCCGAGCGAGGCGATGTTGCGCGCGACGTTGCCGGCGCCGCCGATATTGGTCTCGCTGCGCCTGACCGCGATCACGGGCGCCGGCGCCTCCGGCGAGATCCGCGACACCTCTCCGTAGACGAACTCGTCGAGCATGAGGTCGCCGATGCAGAGCACGGTCTGGCCGGAGATCGCTTGCGAGAGGACTTCAAAATCGAACATCGGTGCCTCAGCGATAGCGATCGGCGCGGTCGAGAAACCCCGTCACATAGGCGTCGACCGCCTGCTCCAGCGGGGTGAAGCCGCCATTGTAGCCGGCGCGCCTGAGGCGATCGACCTCGCTCTGGGTGAAATATTGGTAGCTGCCGCGAATCTGCTCGGGCATGTCGACATACTGGATGTTGGGCGCAAGGCCGAGCGCGCCGTAGGCCGAAACGATCAGGTCCTTGAAGCTGCGCGCCTTGCCGGTCCCGACGTTGAAGAGCCCGCTGACCTTTGGCGTCGCGAGCAGCCACATCACCACCCGCACGACGTCGTCGACATAGATGAAGTCGCGGCGCTGGTCGCCGTCGGCGATGCCGTCACGATGCGACTTGAACAATTGCACGGCACGGCCATTCCTAATGTCGTCGAAGCGGCGCGCCAGCACGCTCATCATCGTGCCCTTGTGATATTCGTTCGGGCCGAACACGTTGAAGAATTTCAGGCCGGTGCACTGCGGTGGCAGTCGCTCGCCCTTCGCCGTGCGCTCGGCGACCGCGAGATCGAACAGTTGCTTGCTCCATCCGTAGAGGTTCATCGGGCGTAACCGCTTCAGCGCCGCAACCGAGGGATCGTCGGCAAAGCCCTGCTCGCCGTCGCCATAGGTCGCCGCCGATGAAGCGTAGATGAACGGCGTGGTATTGGCCGTGCACCAGTCGAGCAGCCGCAGCGAAAGGCGGAAATTTGTCTCGATCACCAGATCGCCGTCGGTCGCCGTGGTCTCCGAGATCGCCCCGAGATGGACCACGGCGTCGAGATGCCGCCCGCGGAGCCAGTCCAGCAGTGCCGCCGGAGGAACGAAATCGGCCAGCTGCCGCTTGGCCAGGTTCCGCCACTTGCCGTCATGCCCGAGGATATCGGAAACCACGACGTCGCTGCGCCCGGCCTCGTTCAGCGCGGCGACCACGTTCGATCCGATAAAACCGGCGCCGCCGGTTACCAGAAACATGACGAAATCCTGCCCAAAGTTCCATCCATACCCATTGCGACCGTCACCTTTGCCCCACTCCCGCGCCGCAGGCAACGCCGGCTTTACCTCCTGATGCGAACCGGTTACCGACAGGGCCCGATCGGTGCGGCCTGGCACATACTTAGATATGAATTCAGATTCAATATTAGGGATCGAGACCGAGGATGGCTCTAAGGCGAGTCCGATCCTGGTCGTGCCCTATATGTGGATCGGCGATTTCGTACGCGGCCACACAGTGGTCCGGGTGCTCAGGAAGCGTTGGCCGCACCGTCCGGTCGACCTGCTGGTCACCCGCCAGTGCGCGCCGCTGGTCGATTACATGCCCGGCGTCCGCAAGGGTATCGTGATCGACCTGCCGCGCGGCCGGCTCGCGCTCGCACGGCAATGGGCGCTGGCGGCCGAGCTGCGCGCACGCGCCTATGCCACGGCGCTGGTGCTGCCGCGAACCTGGAAGGCGGCCATCGCGCCTGCGCTGGCCGGCATCCCCGAGCGGGTCGGGTTCTTCGGCGAGGCCCGGTTCGGCCTGATCAATGCAATGCGCTGGGGCGAGAAGAAGCTGCCGCGCTTCATCGACAAGAACGCGGCGCTGGCGCTGCCCGATGGCGCAGCGCTGCCGCCGGAATGGCCGGTGCCGCAGCTCGAGGTCCCTGCCGATGAGGTCGCGCGCTGGCGCCAGGCCAACAACCTCGGCGACGGTTCCGCGATCGCGCTGGGGCCGGGCTCGGTCGGCGCCTCGAAGCGCTGGACATATTATCCGGAGGCCGCGCGCCTGTTTGCCGAACGGGCCCTTGATGTCTGGGTCGTCGGCGGTCCGGCCGAGAAGGCGCTGGCGCAGGAGATCACGTCGACAGGCGGCGCCCGGGTCCGCGACCTCACGGGCACCGATCTGCGCAACGGCATCCTGGCGATGGCGGCGGCCAGCGTCGCGATCACGAACGATTCCGGGCTGATGCATATCGCCGCTGCAATCGGCACGCCGACCATGGGCATCTTCGGCCCGACTGATCCCTACCTCTGGGCCCCGCTCAACGGCCTCGCCGCGACGGTGCGGCAGACCAGGAGCAAGCTGCCGTGCCAGCCCTGCCAGCGTACCGTCTGCACGATGAACGACCATCGCTGCATGCGCGACATCGCGGCCGTCGAAATCGTCGATACCGCCCAAGGCATCTTGGCTCAGATCAACGTGCGATAGACCGCGGCAATCGCTTTTGCTTCGGCACCGAGGCTGAACTTGTCCACAACCCGCGCCCGAGCCCGCGCGCCCATCGCGCTTGCTGCCGCAGGATCGCGCATCAAAGGCTCCAGCGCCGCGACAAGCGCATCGGCATCGCCTGATGGCGTCAGAACGCCGGTCACGCCGTCCTCGACGACGAATTCGGCGGCGCCGGCGCGCGACGCCACCAGCGCCGCGCCCGCGGACATTGCCTCGATCAATGTCAGCCCAAAGCCTTCGTTGCGCGAGGTGAAGGCGTAGATCGTCAGCCGCCGGTACCAGCGCACGACGTCCTCGATGTCGAGCTCGCCGGTGATGATGATGCGCGACTGCAGGCCGGCCGCCGCGATGCGCCGCTTCAGATCATTGGCGAACGCCTGCTGTTCCGGTACCACGGCGCCGACGATCACCGCGGTGAAGTCCGGATAGCGCGGCAGCAATTTGCACATCGCATCGACGAACACGTCGCTGCCCTTCTGGGCACGCACCCGGCCGAAGCATCCGATCGCATAACGCCCCGGCAATCCGCTCTCGGCAAAGGCCGCAGCGCGATCGGCCGGCGGCGCGTAGCTGTCGGTATCGACGCCATGCATCACGACGGTCGCTTCCCGTTTCAGATAGGAGGCCGACAGCGGACTGGTGGCGATGATCGCGTCCATGTTGCGGATCAGCCAGCGCGTCAGCCAGGTATGATGCCGCTGCGCCGCCGAGGTGAATACCAGCTTCAGCGGCCAGCCGAGCGCACGCAGGACCAGCCCCGCGATCATCTCGTCGTTGCGCCGCGCGTGCCAGATCACTGGCGTCGCGCGCCGCCACAGAAACATCAGATCCCGAAACCCCATCGCGGCAATGCCGTCGGGCCGGTGCGAGCCGAGCCACGCCGCACGGAGCATGCCTGCGAGCTTCGGCGCGACCATGCGGTTGGTCGCGGTGACGCCGGAATAGCGCCTGTGCAGATTCGGCACGATGAGCTGCAAGTCATCAGCGGATTCGTTCTCGATCGGCACGCAAGTCTCCGTTTCGCGCCAGTTCCTATACGCAACATTAATCATAGTGGCCAGTTCGACCGCGACGAAACCCCCTCTTCACCCCGTCATCGGTAGCATCCCGCGTTGAAGACATCGGGAGAACTTTGACCATGACCGTGCTCGTGACCGGCGGCGCCGGCTATATCGGAAGTCACATGGTTCATGCACTGGTCGATGCCGGCGAAAGCGTCGTCGTGATCGACAATCTCTCCACAGGCTTCTCCGCCTTCCTGCCCGAGGGCGTGCCGCTGTTCATCGGCGATGCCGGCGACGAGAACCTCGTCGAGGGCGTGATCGCGCAACACCGGGTCGAGAGCATCATCCACTTCGCCGGCTCGGTCGTGGTGCCGGATTCGATGCGCGATCCGCTCGGCTATTACCGCAACAACACCATGACGACGCGAAGCCTGCTCAGCGCGGCGGTGAAAGGCGGCGTTGCTCGTTTCATCTTCTCCTCGACCGCCGCCGTCTACGGCAATCCGGACCAGGTGCCGGTACCCGAAATCGCGCCGACCCGGCCGCTGTCGCCCTACGGCTCGTCGAAGCTGATGACCGAGATCATGCTGCATGACACGGCCGCTGCACACGGCCTGAACTACGTCGTGCTGCGCTACTTCAACGTCGCCGGCGCCGATCCGAAAGGCCGCGTCGGGCTTGCCACCGTCGGCGCCACGCATCTGCTCAAGATCGCGGTCGAGGCCGCGACCGGCCAGCGCGCCAAGATCGATGTCTACGGCACCGACTATCCGACCCAGGACGGCAGTTGCATCAGGGACTTCATCCATGTCAGCGATCTCGTCGAGGCGCATCGCTCCGCGCTGTCCTATCTGCGTGGCGGCGGACAGTCGGTGACGCTGAACTGCGGCTATGGCCGAGGCTATTCGGTGCTGGAGACGATCGAGGCGGTGCGCCGCGTCTCGATGCGCCATTTCGCGGTGTCGTACGCGCCGCGCCGGCTTGGCGACATCATGACCATGGTCGCCGACACGACGCGCGTCCGCTCGCTGCTCGACTGGACGCCGCGCTATGACGATCTCGAGACCATCGCCACCCATGCACTGGCCTGGGAGGAGAAGCTGTTCCGGGAACGCGGCGGGCTGCCGTTTCAGGCAGAATCGGCCTAAAGATCAAGCCTTTATTGGGCTTGAAAAAGCCCCGCCAAGCGGGCAAGGAGTCTCCGCAACCCTGACGGCTGGCCGCGCCACGCCGTCAATGGAACGCGGATGGCCCAGTTTCCAAAGAAAATCACCGACGATCCCTACGGCGCAGCGATCCTGATTCGCCGCCTGGTCTTGGAACAGGGGATCACCTACTGGCGGCGCTACCTGATGGCGTTCGGCCTGATGGCCGTTGCGGCCGGCTCGACCGCGGCGGCGACCTACGTGCTCGGTCAGGTCATCAACCAGGCCTATGTCGACAAGAACGTCCCCGGCATCGCCATGTTCGCCGGCGTCACCTGCGTGTTGCTGTTCATCAAGGGCGTGGCGACCTACGGCCACATGGTGATCCTCAACAAGATCTCCAATGCCATCCTCGCCGGCAACCAGCGGCGGCTGTTCGCCAAGCTGATGAGCGAAAGCATCGGCTTCTTCTCGACGCGGCATTCGTCCGAGTTCCTGGCGCGGCTCACCGCCGGCGCCAGGTCGATCACCGACGTGCTCAACATGCTGGTCAATGCGATCGGCCGTGACTTCCTGATGCTGATCAGCATGCTCGGCGTGATGGTGTGGCAGGATCCCCTGATGTCGATCATCGGGTTCGTCGCGGTGCCGCCGGCGATGCTCGTGCTGCGCAAGCTGGTGAAACGGATCAAGGGGCTCGCCTACAACCAGTTCACCGGCACCGCGGACATCCTGGAGACGATGCAGGAATCGCTGCAGGGCATCCGCACCGTAAAGGCGTTCACGCTCGAAGACACAATGCAGCAGCGGATCGACGATCACATCGCGACCGTCGAGCGCAACGCCAACAAGATGGCGCGGGTCGCCAACCGCTCCAATCCGCTGATGGAGATGCTGGGCGGCTTTGCGGTGGCCGGCTGCCTGCTCTATGGCGGCTACAGCGTGGTGGCGCTCGGCGCCACGCCCGGCCAGTTCTTCTCCTTCCTGACCGCGTTCCTGATGGCGACCGAGCCGGCCAAGCGGCTGGCCCGGCTCAACATCGATCTCAACAGCCAGCTGGTCGGTGCGCGGATGCTGCTCGAGGTGGTCGACAGCCCGGCGAGCGAGCAGTCCGACGACGACAAGCCGGAGCTGAAGCTGACCGACGCGCGGATCGAGTTGCGCGACGTCTCCTTCGCCTATCGCCCCGGTGAGCCGGTGCTGAACCACATGAGCTTCACTGCCGAGCCGGGCAAGGTCACCGCGCTGGTCGGGCCCTCCGGCGGCGGCAAGTCGACCGTGCTGGCGCTGCTGCTGCGCTTCTACGAGCCGACTGATGGCACGATCCTGATCGACGGGCAGTCGGTCTCGGCGGTGTCGCGAAAATCGCTGCGCCGGCAGACCGCCTATGTCGGGCAGGACGTCTACCTGTTCCGCGATACCATCCGCGCCAACATCGCCTTCGGCAGGGATAGCGCCACCGAGGCCGAGATCGTCGAGGCGGCCAAGGCGGCTTGCGCCCATGACTTCATCATGAGCTTCCCGCTCGGCTACGACACGCCGGTCGGCGAGCACGGCACCCAGCTCTCTGGCGGCCAACGCCAGCGCATCGCGGTCGCCCGCGCGCTGATCAAGAACGCGCCGATCATCCTGCTCGACGAGGCCACTGCGGCGCTCGATTCCGAATCCGAGAAGCAGGTGCAGGAAGCGATCGAGCATCTCTGCCGGAACCGCACCACGATCGTGATCGCGCACCGCCTGCACACCATCATGCATGCCGACGCCATCCTCGTGGTCGAGGGCGGCGAGATCGTCGAGCGCGGGCGCCACGAGGAGCTGTTGCGCCGCGGCGGCCGCTACGCCTCGTTCTTCCGGCTGCAGCACCACCATGACACACCGCCGGCGCTGGCGCCGATCAGCGCGACGGGCTAGACCCATTTCCCTCACGAGCAGCGAGACCATCTCATGAACGTCGCGTCCTCCGTCATCCCGCTTCCTCCGCAGGCCTCGCTTCCCGTCGTCGGCGAGGGCGGCATCTACCCGGTCCGCCGCATCTGGTGTGTCGGCCGCAACTATCTCGAGCACATCCGCGAGATGGGCAATGACGAGCGCGCGCCGCCCTTCTTCTTCGCCAAGCATGCCGACATGCTGGTCGCCGACGGCGCCACCATCCCCTATCCGCCGCTGACCAAGGATTTGCATCACGAGGTCGAGCTCGTCGTCGCGCTGAAGAGCGGCGGGCTGAACATCCCGGCCGACAAGGCGCTGGAGCATGTCTACGGCTATGCCGTCGGCATCGACCTGACCCGCCGCGACCTGCAGCTTGCCTCGCGCAAGAAGGAGCGGCCGTGGGAGATCGGCAAGTCGTTCGACCATTCCGCGCCCTGCTCCGCGATCCAGCCGGCCGCGAAGATCGGCCATCCGACCAGCGGCAAGATCTGGCTCACCGTCAATGGCAAGGAAGCCCAGAAGGGCGACCTCACCGAGCTGATCTGGAACGTGCCCGAGATCATCTGGCAGCTGTCCCAGCAGGTGAAGCTCGCCGCCGGCGACATCATCATGACGGGCACGCCGGCCGGCGTGTCGCAGCTGCAGCCCGGCGACGTCATCGAGTGCGGCGTCGACGGTGTCGGCACGCTGAAGGTGTCGATCGGCAAGCCGGAATAGGACGAGCCGTTACGGTTCACGGACAGGCAAGAGCCCCGGACGTCGCGTCCGGGGCTCTCTTGTGTCGACCTTCTTTTTGTACGGGCCTTCCACTGCGTTTTCGAGCGACGCGTAAGGAAAACGCGTCAAGAACCTGGAGCTAGTGCCTCTCGGTGACGTGCGACGCGGCAGGGCCGAGATGGGTCTTCTCGTATTCGAGCCAAAGCTCGAGCAGGGACATGAATATCACCACGCCCCCTGCTGCGATGCTGAAATGCATCGCGCGGCTGTGGGCGAAGCCGAGCAGCCAAGGCGAGGCGATCAGCCAGCAGCCGACGGCGAGATTGATCCACTCCTCCCAGACGGAAAACGCGACGATCGCCGCCAGCGACAGCAGCGCGATCACCGCACCACTCAGCCTGAGATCGATCGCCGCGGCCGGATTGGCGCGCACGAACATCCAGGGCGCGGCGAGCAGGAAGATCGCGACCACGAGATTGTAGACATCGAGCGCCGATTCACTCCGCCATTTCATCATGTCAGGCCCTCCATTGAACTCAGCTCCGCTGCGGATGCGCATCCGCAGCGTTGATGTCCTTGCCGGTGTAGTCGGTCATCAAGGCCGTCGCGATCAGGGTGATGACCGCACAGACCGCGATATAGATCGCAATCGCAGTCGCGGATTTGTAGACGCCGAACAGCCACGCCGCGATCAGCGGCGCGGGGCCGCCGGCGATCACGGAGGCGAGCTGATAGCCGAGCGAGCAACCGCTGTAGCGCAAGCGTCCGGTGAAGCTCTCGGCGATCAGCGCAGCCTGCGGCCCATACAGCATGTCGTGCGGGATCAGTGACAGCACGATCGCTAGGAAGACGATCGGCTCGGATCCGGTATTGAGCATGGCGAAGTAGATGAAGCCGAACACGCCGGTTACGACGGCGCCGATCATGTACATGTTCTTGCGGCCAATCTGGTCGGACACGTACCCGAACACCGGGATCGAGACGAACGACACCACCGAGGCGGCGAGCACCGCCGTCAGCAACAGGTCCCGCGTGAAATGAAGCGTGCCGATGCCGTAGGAAAACACGAAGGCTGTGAAGATGTAGAACGGCGCCTGCTCAGCCATGCGCGCGAACGCCGACAGCAGGATCTCGGTTGGATGCTCCCTGATCACCGTCAGCATCGGCGTGCGGTCGACCTGGCGCTCGGCCAGCAACTTCGAGAACACGGGCGTTTCCATGATGCCGAGCCGGATGTAGAGGCCGACGGCGACCAGGATGAGGCTGAGTGCGAACGGAATCCGCCAGCCCCATGCCAGGAACTTGTCGCCCGACATCTGGCTGAACGCCAGCACGGCGAGATTGGCGATGAACAGGCCGCAGGGCACGCCGAATTGCGGCCACGAGGCGATCAACCCGCGCGAGCGGTTGTTGCGCGCCCATTCCATCGACATCAGGACCGAGCCGCCCCACTCACCGCCGACGCCGACGCCCTGGATGAACCGCAGCACGGTCAGGATCACCGCGCCCCAGATGCCGGCACTCGCATAGGTCGGCACCACGGCGACGGCCGCCGTCGCCAGTCCCATCAGAAGCAGCGTCGCGATCAGCGTCGACTTGCGGCCGATGCGGTCGCCGTAATGCCCGAAGATAGCCGCGCCGATCGGGCGGGCTACGAATCCGACCGCATAGATCGCGAACGCCTCCAGCGTGCCGACCCAAGGATCGGAATGCGGAAAGAACAGCTTTGCGAATACGAGACCGGTGACGGTGCTGTAGAGGAAGAAATCATACCATTCGATCGCGGTCCCGATCGTGGACGCGATCACAGCCCGACGAAGCTGGAGCTGATGCTCGGATGGGCTGAGTTGGGTGGCGTCGAGGCCAAGCGTTGCCATGGGAGCATCTCCCTCGGTCAGGCCCCCGCGAAGATGGTTGGTTCGGTCGTTTGATCACAAACGATCCAGCATCTCCGACAGTTCCAGCGGAACTGGAACCAGGGGCTAGAACTTTGGTCGAACGCACTCCCGCTTGAGGCGCAAATCACCTCGACGACCTCGACCTCTGACGCAGGCGCATCTCGCAACAATGAGAAAGCCCCGTGCTCTGGCTCCGGGGCTTTCGCCTTGCGCAGGCGCTGCTGCTGGCGCTCAGGCCGTGCGGCGATAGGGGATGTATCCAGGCGTCCACATCTTGGCGCGGATGCGCTGCTCGATCTGGTCGATCGCAACGTCGGTGACGAGCCCTTCCTTGTGCGCCTGGAGCGCGACCGCGAGCGCGACGCTCTCCGCGACCTCGCGCAGTGCGCTGACCGGCGGAAGCAGATTGTGCTTGGGGTTGTCTCGTGCCGGCGAGGAACTCGCCAGCGCCTTCGCAGCGGCCATGAACATGCCGTCGCTGACGCGGCTGGTGCCGACCGCCAGCGCGCCGAGGCCGACACCTGGGAAGATGTAGGAGTTGTTGGTCTGGTCGACCCTTGAAGCGGGCGCCGTCGCGCGTGATCGGCGGGAACGGGCTGCCGACGCCGATCAGCGCCCGCCCTTCGGTCCAGGCCTCGATATCCGCGGGCGTTGCTTCCTCGCGCGAGGTCGGGTTCGACAGCGGGAAGATCACCGGCCGCTTGTTGGCCTCCGCCATCGCGCGGACGATCGGCTCGGAGAAGGCGCCGGCCTGGCCGGACACGCCGATCAGCACCGTCGGCCGGGCGTTGCGCACGACGTCGAGCAGCCCGATCTTGTCGGGATGGCTGAGCTTCCAGTCGCCGATCGCCTGCCTGTTCTGGACGAAGGGAAGCTGGAACGGGGCAAGCCCGGTCATGCCCTCGAGCAGCAGCCCGTCGCGGTCGACCATGAAGAAGCGCGTCGCCGCCTCGCGCTCGGAGAGGCCGGCATCGCGCATGGCGGCGCGGATCTGGCTGGCGATGCCGCAGCCGGCCGAGCCTGCGCCGAGCACGGCGACGCGCTGTTCGGTGAGCGGCACTCCCGTGACGTTGATGGCGGCGAGCAGAGCGCCGGTCGCGACCGCCGCGGTGCCCTGGATGTCGTCGTTGAAGGTGCAGAGCCGGTCGCGATAGCGATCGAGCATCCGCGTCGCATTGTTCTTGGCGAAATCCTCCCATTGCAGCAGCACGCGCGGCCAGCGCTTCACCACGGCCGAGATGAAGGCCTCGATGAAGTCGTCGTACTCCTGGCCGCGGACGCGCTCGTTGCGCCAGCCGATATAGAGCGGATCGGCGAGGCAGTCCGGATTGTCGGTGCCGACGTCGAGCAGGATCGGCAGCGTCGTCGCGGGGTGCAGGCCGCCGCAACCGGTATAGAGCGCCAGCTTGCCGATCGGGATGCCCATGCCGCCGGCGCCCTGGTCGCCGAGGCCGAGGATACGCTCGCCGTCGGTCACGACGATTGCCTCGACCTTGTCGAAGCGCGGGTGCGCGAGGATCCGATCGATCCGCCCCTTGTGCGGGATACTGAGGAACAGGCCGCGCGGCTTGCGGAACAGGCGGCTGAAGTGCTGGCAACCCTCGCCGACGGTCGGCGTGTAGACGATCGGCAGCAGCTCTTCCAGGTTGGAGACGAGGAGCGCGTAGAACAGGGTCTCGTTGGTATCCTGCAACTCGCGCAGGAAGGCATAGCGCTCGAGATCGGTCTCGTAGCCGCGCAGCGCCTGGAGCCGGCGCGACACCTGCTCGTCCAGCGTCAGCACGCTGGGCGGCAGCAGGCCGTGCAGATCGAACGCGTCGCGCTCGGCCTCGGAGAACGCGGTGCCCTTGTTCAATTGCGGATCGGCCAGCAGCTCGTAGCCGCTCAGCGCAGTGGTCGCGAAAGCTCCTGATGTCTCCGACATGACGAGGTCCCTTCGGTGCGGAATGCCTGACGGGACTGTATCACTCCAGTGTAACGGATCGGAGAGCGAAGGACATCGTGCCCGGCAAGGTTGAACGTCGCCCGACACGCCCCAGCTCCGGACAGACGTCGATATACCTTGGTATGGCCTCTCTGAACCTTGTCATGCCCTGTGCTTACGCTCGTACAATTGAGCGATGGAGCGAGCCTCTCGATACTCGCGGCTGCCCTAGCCTCGAACTTCCCGCTCCGGAGGCGCGACCAACGATAGCAATCCTCTTTAGGCGGGCGCGAGTTGCGTGATCAGGATCACTGCTCCCGGGTGTGAATTGCAAGACTGTTACGAGAACAAAGCGTCTGCTGGACTGCGGGTTCGTTGAGGAACACTCAAATGATCGTCAACATTCAGAAGCTTAATGGCCTGTGGCACCTCATTGTCGGGTCGTGCAAGATCCGGACTCCGTTCCTGGAGACTCAGGACCGGGAGTGGGTCGTCGCGTACGCCAGGCGCGTCTATCCCGGCGCCAGGGTTTTCGAACGCGACTGATTCCCGCCGCTACGTCTCGCAGCTCACGCCCCAGTTCTGAGCGCATCGCGCCACTAGCCCCGGGTCTATGCGTCTCAGAAAAAAGGCCTGGAGCGAGCTCCAGGCCTTTTCCTTGCCCCGAGCTATCTTGCTGCCGCAATCACCGCAGCGCCGACACCACGATCAGGCCGAGGATCAGCGCGGTCACCGAATACTTCAGCGTGTAGTAGACGTTGCGATTCCACTCCTTGACCTTGCGGCTGGCGAGATGGATCTCGTAGAGCTTGCCGAACACCTTGTTCAGCGCGCCGACATGCTCGCCGTCGACGTTCTGCGTGGCCGAGGCCTTGACGATGTTGTGGCTGACCCAGCGGTTCATTCGGGTCATGAAGCCGTACTTCATCGGACGCTCGACGTCGCAGAACAGGATGATGCGGTTGACGTCCGTGGTGTTCTCGGCGCTGTGGATGAAGGTCTCGTCGAACATGAAGGCCTCGCCGTCGCGCCAGACGCATTCGACGCCGTCGACCAGGATGCGGCACTTGTTCGAGTTCGGCGTGACGAGACCGAGGTGATAGCGCAGCGAGCCGGCGAAGGGATCGCGATGCGCCCCGAGCTTGCCTCCCGGCGGCAGCATCGCGAACATCGCGCCGTGCACGCTCGGGATCGAGTTGAGCAGCTCGACCGTTTTCGGGCACAGCGTGCGCGCCGACGGCAGGAAGTCGTCATACCATTTCAGATAGAACCGCTTCCAGCCGCTCTTGAAGAACGAATAGAAGCCCCAGTCGTTGTTCTTGGCGGCGGCGCGGATGAAGCCCTCGTCGAACAGACGGGTGGCCTCGTCCCGGATGGTTTCCCAATTGTCGCCAAGCTTCTTCAGCTCGGGAAACTGCTCGACCGGGATCACCGGCGTGTTGGGCACGGCCGAGCCCGCATACATCAGCACGTTGTAGGGCGCGAGGTAGGTCGGGTGGTCGCCGAGCTGGCGCGCGAAGCGCAGCCGCTGCTTGCCGCGGAAGTGAACGTAGAGAGTGGAAGCCACCAGCACATACAGAATGACGAGCTGCGGCGCGAAGAGTTGTCTCAACATGTCGATCTAAGATCGCAGCCGGTCGACGCTATCGGCCTCCCTCCCCCGAGGGAGGATGGCGAGAGCGCATCGATGTCAGCGAAATCCCCCTTTGGTCGCAAATTGGCTCCGCGGCACGATCCGGATCACACCCCCAGCCGCGGGGCCGTCTTGATTGTTGTAAGCATTCGCTCACCGAAAGTGAAGGGTGGCTCCTATACTGGAACTGCTGACCGCGAGCGCTCGCGGAAGCGAGACGCGATGCGCAACGAGACGAAATTCATTCGAATTATCAACGTGATTTGGGCAGAAAAAGATTTCGCTTTCGCCGTCGGGCAAATCAGATGTTCAATTCCGCCCGTCCCACCCGATTGAGGGGCGGCTCGCGATCGTCACGAACGTGGTGTGGGATGCGGTGGACGCCGCATGCGTGGCTGACGAGAGCGCATGAGGCGGACGGCGAAATCGTGCAGGCCTGACGCCCTGGTGGCAGGTGTCCTCTCGCAAGACGCGCAAGCGTCTTTGCGGAAGCGGTGACAAGAAAGCCCAGTCTCACCGGGGAGAGTACGTATAAGCCGTAACCCATCGCGCAGGGAAGCCGGGTTGTTTCCGGTTACACCTGTGGTCCTACCCCCGTGCTTTCTACATTGCACGGGGCCCATGGGTGCGATCGGCACCCGGCTTTCCCTGCGCCCTCTCCTCGATGAGGGCGAAACGAAAGACAAGGCTCGGGCAATCATGTCGCGAGAATGCGAAACTGTGTCCCCACCCACAATTGTCATCGCCCGTGAAAGCGGGCGACCCAGTATGTCGCGGCCCATCGGCTCAAGCCAGCCGCCTCTGGATGCAGGATCACCCGCATATGCGCGGGTGATGACACCGTTGTCTGATATGTGAATCGGACCCCTTACCCGCGCAGCGCCTGCAGGCCCTTGAAAGTCAGGCGCTTGGGGTCGCGGACGCCGGCGAGATAGAGCTTGCGGATGAAGGCGATGACGGCGTCACGGTCGCAATCGGTCAGCGCAACCACGGCGTCAACCGCAATCCTCTGGGCTTCCATGGGACCAGGTCCTCCTGCAGCCTCGACCCGGGAAGCCTATGCGCCGCCGGTTAATCCGGCGTTAACCCTCCGGCCACGATCGCCGGTTCCGCCGCTGCCGCATATACGCCAAACAACGGATAGGCCGCGCCGATGCGCCCTCGACAGCTGCCGCCCTGACAAAAAGCCCCGGACGATGCCGGGGCTTTCGAGTGTCGATCGCAACGGACGCGGATCAGTAGCGGTAGTGGTCCGCCTTGTACGGGCCTTCCTGCTTGACGCCGATGTAGTCGGCCTGATCCTTGCGCAGCTCGGTCAGCTTGACGCCGATCTTGGCGAGGTGCAGGCGCGCGACCTTCTCGTCGAGTGTCTTCGGCAGCACGTAGACCTTCTTGTCGTACTGACCGTCCTTGTTGTTGGCGAACAGTTCGATCTGCGCCAGCGTCTGGTTGGTGAAGGACGCCGACATCACGAAGGACGGGTGGCCCATCGCATTGCCGAGGTTCACGAGGCGCCCCTCCGACAGCAGGATGATGCGGTGCTTGTCGGGGAATTCGATCTCGTCGACCTGGGGCTTGATGTTGGTCCACTTCAGATTGCGCAAGCTGGCGATCTGGATCTCGTTGTCGAAGTGACCGATGTTGCAGACGATGGCGCGATCCTTCATCGCGCGCATGTGGTCGATGGTGATGATGTCCTTGTTGCCGGTCGCGGTGACGAAGATGTCGGCGCGGGGCGCGGCATCTTCCATCGTCACGACCTCGTAGCCTTCCATCGCCGCCTGCAGCGCGCAGATCGGATCGACCTCGGAGACCATGACGCGGCAGCCGGCCTGACGCAGCGAGGCCGCCGAGCCCTTGCCGACGTCGCCGAAGCCCGCAACCATCGCGACCTTGCCCGACAGCATCACGTCGGTGCCGCGGCGGATGCCGTCGACCAGCGATTCACGGCAGCCATAGAGGTTGTCGAATTTCGACTTGGTGACGCTGTCGTTGACGTTGATCGCCGGGAACAGCAGCGTGCCCTTGTTGGCCATCTCGTAGAGGCGATGCACGCCCGTGGTGGTCTCTTCCGAGACGCCCTTGATGTTCTTGGCGATCGCGCCGAACCAGCCCTTCGGCTTCTCTTTCAGCAGGCGCTTGACCAGCGCGTAGAAGATCTCCTCCTCCTCGGAGGTCGGCTTGTCGAGAAATGCCGTGTCGCCCTGCTCGGCGCGGAAGCCCGCATGCACCAGCATGGTGGCGTCTCCGCCGTCGTCGAGGATCATGTTCGGAGTGCCGCCGCCGTGCCAGTCGAACAGTCTTGCGGTGTAGTCCCAGTATTCGGCGAGCGTCTCACCCTTGACCGCGAAGACCGGGATGCCGGCGGCGGCGATCGCGGCCGCCGCGTGGTCCTGGGTCGAATAGATGTTGCAGGAGACCCAGCGGATGTCGGCGCCGAGCGCCGCCAGCGTCTCGATCAAGACCGCTGTCTGGATCGTCATGTGCAGGGAGCCGGCGATGCGCGCGCCCTTCAACGGCTGCTTCGGGCCGAACTCCTCTCGGGTGGCCATCAGGCCGGGCATCTCGGTCTCGGCGAGCGAGATCTCCTTGCGGCCGAAATCGGCGAGCGTGATGTCCTTGACGATGTAGTCGGTGAAGCCGGGCTTCGTGGGGGCGTTCATGAGAGCGTCCTGTTGTTGAGCTGGTCGTTGCCGGGCGCCTCGAGGAGGCGAACCCGGACAATGGAAATGATGGAGGGATTCCGGGTTCGCCCGCTCGCGCGAGCGACCCGGAACGATGCAGGCGTTACAGCGCGCGCTTCAACGGCTCGACGAGATCGGTCTTCTCCCAGGAGAAGCCGCCCTCATTGTCCGGCGTACGGCCGAAATGGCCGTAGGCCGAGGTGCGCGCGTAGATCGGGCGGTTGAGGTCGAGATGGCTGCGGATGCCGCGCGGGGTCAGGTCCATCGCCTTGGCGACCGCCTTCTCGAGCTGATCCTCCGCCACCTTGCCGGTGCCGTGGGTGTCGATGTAGATCGACAGCGGACGCGCCACGCCGATCGCATAGGCGAGTTGCAACGTGCAGCGGTCGGCGAGGCCGGCCGCGACGACGTTCTTGGCGACGTAGCGCGCGGCATAGGCCGCCGAGCGGTCGACCTTGGTGGGGTCCTTGCCGGAGAACGCACCGCCGCCATGCGGGGCCGCCCCACCGTAGGTGTCGACGATGATCTTGCGGCCGGTGAGGCCGGAGTCACCGTCGGGACCGCCGATGAAGAACTTGCCGGTCGGGTTGATGTGCCAGATCGTCTTGTCGCTGATCCATTCCTTCGGCAGCGCCTGGCGCACATAGGGCTCGACGATGTCGCGGATCTGCTTGGACGAGATGTCCTCGACCAGATGCTGGTGCGAGACCACGATCTCGCGGACGCCGACCGGCTTGCCGTTCTCGTACTGCACGGTCACCTGGCTCTTGGAGTCCGGACCCAGCACCTTCTCGCGGCCGGAGTGGCGCGCTTCGGAGATCAGCCGGAGGATCTTGTGGGCGTAGAAGATCGGGGCCGGCATCAAGTCGGGCGTCTCGTTGGTGGCGTAACCGAACATGATGCCCTGGTCGCCGGCGCCCTCTTCCTTGTTCTCCGGCTGCTGCGCGTCGACGCCCTGAGCGATGTCGGCCGACTGCGGATGCAGCAGGATCTCGATGTCGCACTTCTCCCAGTGGAAGCCGTCCTGCTCGTAGCCGATGTCCTTGATCGCAGAGCGAACCACGCCCTCGATCTGGTCGTTGGTGACCGAACTCGGGCCGCGGGTTTCGCCGGCAATCACCACCTTGTTGGTGGTGGCGAGCGTTTCGCACGCTGCGCGGATCTGCCAGGGGTCGATCCCGGCCTTCGGCCCTTCGCGATAGAACAGATCGACGATCTCGTCGGAAATGCGGTCGCAGACCTTGTCCGGATGGCCTTCGGAAACCGACTCGCTGGTGAACAGATAGGACGCGCGCATCAGCAAAACCTCTCAGTGATCGCCATTCCGGCGGTGGTTGTCATGGGGTGTCATGGAATGTCAGTCTCGACGACGCGAGATGACGTAGGATTCGTCGTAGAACCAGAGCCCGTTGTGTCTGCGCAGAACCTCTCGGGTTGCATCGAGGGTCCTCGCGCTGTCAGTCATGTCGGTCAACCGATCGTCTTCAATCTGGGCGACATACACCGCCGCGTTCCAGGCTGCAAAGGCCGTGGAGGTTCCGATCGAACCGGTCACCTCGTTCGGCAGCGCCTCCATATCATATCGAAAGATCGAGCGGTTATCGGCGTATGCATTAAAGTTGAGCTCGCGACCGGCCGCGCCCAGTTCGTACTTCACAGCGCGCAATATCTCATGGCGATTGACGGCGAAAGGGTTTTCCCCGGGCCACACGGCTTGAATGATTTCAAGCCCCGGATCGTGGCCGTGGGAGTGGATTCCTATCAGGCGTCCGCCGCCGCGCAACGCCCGCGCCAGCGGCGCGATGATGTGTTTGGCACGGAAATTCACCGAGGCTTTGGCCCGATAGGGCTGCGAGGCGATCACGAGATCGAAATTGGCCTCGGTCTTGCCGGCCCGAGGGATGATGGAATCGAGCAGGAACCGGTGGTCGTCCCGGTACAGCACCAGCGCCACCGGACGCTCATAGATCGGCATGGCGGTTCGCGGGCTGACATTGGCACGCCAATTCTGCTCAAGAAATGGGCCAAGGTCTGCGATCTGCGCCTCGAATTCGCCCGACGAGCCTCCGCGCAACGGCACCTCGTGCCAGATCATGCTGGCGGCGGCGGCCGAGGATTTGGGCGCCAGCCAGGGTGCCTCGGCGTAATACATGTTGGTGAACACGAAGACGGTCGCAGGGTGCTCGAGCAGACGGTCGGGCACCTTGCCCAGCGTCAGCCGGACGTCTTCCAGGCTCAGTTCCTTCCCGGCCACGTAGAACGGCATGTGGGGAAAGCGAACATGCATGGCGCGCAACACGCGCGTCAGCACGGTGCCGTCGCCCATCCCGGCGTCGAACACGCGCAGCGCCGGCGGCCGCGGCTGGATAGCGGACAATTCCAGCGCAACCCGGTCGGCGATGACCCGCTTCTCGCTGCAGGTGTGGACAAACAGCAGGTAGCGCTGGCGGTTCTCGAAGAAGCGGAAATTGCCCCTGGGGTCGCGCTTCTCCGGCGGCACGACAAGGCCGCGGGGCGGCGCCATCCCGCCCGGCGTCGACGCGGCGATGAAGCCGTTGATGCGATCGAGCGTGTCGATGGTGATGCGCTTGCCCTCGCGCAGCCGGTGCACAAGCTTGCCGTCGTTGACGGAACGGCGGCCGAACGTCGTCTCCGCCATGTCGCTGCGACGGCAGAAATCCGTGATCTGACTGAGGATTTCGTCGTTCTTCATGGGGCCTGGATTGGGCGGGGCGACGGGTGGGACGAAAGTGGGCAGAGTTAGCAGGAACCGACCTCTTATCACCAATTTCCCACCAATTGAACCCCCTCTGCGGTCAGATCACAAAACATCTATCGGCGGCCATCTGTCGCCCGATTGTCGCAAACCTCTGCCCCTGGATGACACATGCGCCGCCTGCTCCTGATCCCCGCCCTGGTTGCCATTGTGTTGTGGGCCGCACCCTGCCTCGGCCAGTCACCCTCGCAGCTTGGCCCACTCTGCACCACCGAGACCACGCCGGCCGACCAGATGATCGCTGCCTGCAGCAAGATCATCGCGCTGAAGGTGTTTTCCGGCGAGAAGCTCGCGACGATATATTTCTGGCGCGCGGTCGGCTGGAACAAGAAGGGCAACTACCCGCAGGTGATTGCCGACGCCACCGAGGCGATCCGCCTCAAGCCCAGCGTCGCCATCTACAATCTGCGCGGCTCGGCCTATTACGACAAGGGCGAGTACGACATCGCAATCGCCGACTTCGACGACGCGCTGCGCATCGGGCCGCCGAGCGGCATCATCTTCCACAATCGCGGCAACGCCTGGCGCGCCAAGGGCGATTTCACCAGGGCGATCGCCGACTATGACGCCGCGATCAAGGCCGACCCCAAATCGGCCTTCTCCTATCAGAACCGCGGCATCTCGAAGCAGGCGCTCGGCGAGCTCGACGGTGCGCTGACCGACATCAACGAAGCCATCCGGATCGATCCGTCGCTGCCGCAGCCGCTGATCAATCGCGCCGTGATCTGGCGCGCCAGGGGCGACATCGACCGCGCGATTTCAGATGCGACCGAGGCGATCCGGCTGGCGAAGGCGAAAGCCCCTGCCAACATCATGACGCCGCCGGGCAGCGTGCTGATCTCGGCCTATACCCAGCGCGGCCTCGCCCACGAGGCGAGGGGCGACGCCGAGCATGCCAGGCAGGATTATGCCGCCGCCCTCGAAGGCCAGGCCTCCGATGCCGGCAGCAAGTCCAACCAGGCCACCGCGAAGGTGCGGCTCGCGCTGCTCAAGGAGGCGGACGCAGCGCCGCGCAAGGCCGCAGCCGCCCCGCCTGCCGCCGAGGCAAGCCCGAGCCCCAAACCGGCTGCGAGCGCGCCTGCTGCTGCAACGGCTACTCCGCCTGCAGCGCGGGCGCAGGCCGCGGCGACCGGCCGGCGCGTCGCGCTGGTGATCGGAAACGGCTCCTATGCCCATGTGACCGCGCTGCCCAATCCGACCAACGACGCTCGTGCGATCGCAAAAAACCTGCGCGACATCGGATTCGCCGTCACCGAAGGCATCAATCTCGATCGCAATGACATGCAGACCACGATCCACGAGTTCCTGCGCGAGGCGGCACAGTCGCAGATCGCGGTGGTCTACTACGCCGGCCATGGCGTGCAGATCGACGGCCGCAACTACCTCGTGCCCGTCGACATCGAATTCAAGGCCGGCGGCCGCATCACCGATGCGATGGTCGACATGGATACGATCCTGGCCGGGCTTGACGACCAGATCCGCACCAACATCGTGATCCTCGATGCTTGCCGCAACAATCCGATGGGGCCGCAGGTCGCCACCGCAGGCCCCAGTCGCGGCATCGAGGCCGGATCGGGCCTCGCCGCGCCGGCCTCGCTCGGGGCCGGCTCGACGCTCGGCGCAGGGACGCTGATCGCGTTCGCGACCGCGCCGGGCAAGGTCGCGCTCGACGGCGAAGGCGCCAACAGCCCGTTCTCGGCGGCACTGTCGCGCCATATCGGCACGCCCGGCCTCGAGGTGCAGCAGATGCTGACGCGGGTCCGCGCCGAGGTCGTCGCCGCAACCAGGGGCAAGCAGGTGCCGTGGTCGAACTCGTCGCTGCTCGGCGAGGTCTATCTGGCGGAGAAATGAAGCACTGGTCTATCCCCGTCATTGCGAGCGACGCGAAGCAATCCATGCGTCCACGCAGGGAAGAAACAGCAGAGGCTATTTCCCCCACACCTCGTTCGCGACCTCGACCGCGAGCCGCAGCTTGGCCCACTGCTCTTCCTCGGAGAGGATGTTGCCCTCCTCGGTCGAGGCGAAGCCGCACTGCGGCGACACAGCGAGCTGCTCGATGGGTGCGAACTTCGCCGCCTCCTCCAGTCGCCGCTTGATGTCGTCTTTTTTCTCGAGCTCGCCGAATTTCGAGGTGATGACGCCGACCACCACGACCTTGTTGCCCCTGGGCAGGAAGCGCAGCGGCTCAAAGCCGCCGGCGCGGTCGGAATCATATTCGAGGAAGTAGCCGTCGTAGTTGGTGCCCGCCAGCATGGTCTCGGCGACCGGCTCGTAGCCGCCGGACGAGATCCAGGTCGAGCGGAAATTGCCGCGGCAGACATGCGTCGTGATCACCATGTCGGACGGGCGATCGGCGATCGCGAAGTTGATGATGCGGGCGTAGATTTCCTGCAGCCCGTCGGGATTGTCGCCGCGGTCGCGCGACTTCTGCAATTCCTCCTGCGAGCAGAGATAGGCCCACACCGTGTCGTCGAATTGCAGATAGCGGCAGCCGGCCTCGTAGAACGCCTGCACCGCCTTACGGTAGGTCCGGCCGAGATCCTGGTAGAACTCCTCGAGATCAGGATAGACGTCCTTCGAGATCAGCTTGCGGCCGCCGCGGAAGTGCAGCACCGCTGGCGAGGGGATCGTCATCTTCGGCGTGACATGCGCCTGGTCGGCGTACTTCTTCAGGAATCTGAAATGATCGAGCATCGGGTGATGATTGGGGAAATCGAGCTTGCCGATCACCCTGATCGCGTCGTGCCGGGTCTGCACGCCCGCGAACTGAATGCCCGTGTCGGGATGGAACAGCTCGCAGCCGGTCAGGTGACTGAGGAAATCGAAGTGCCACCAGGAGCGGCGGAACTCGCCGTCGGTGGCGAGCTTGAGGCCGATCGAGGCCTGCTTGTGCACGACCTTCTCGATCTCCATGTCCTCGACCTTGCGCAACTCGTCGGCCGAGATTTCGCCCTTCTCGAGCCTGGCGCGGGCTTCCTTTATCTTGGCCGGCCGCAACAGGCTGCCGACCTCGTCGGCGCGGAATGGAGGCTTGGTTCGCTGCATGGTCAACTCCCTGAGATCAGTGCTTCGATCAATGCTTCTTGGCGCCGGAGACGCCGAGGTGGCGCTCGAGAACGGCGGGATCGGCCTTCAGCGCGCTGCTTGCGGCGTCGTGCACGATCGTGCCGCGCTCCAATATTACAACGCGGTCGGCGAGCCCGAGAATCTTTTGCGCATTCTGCTCGACGATGATCGAACAGATGCCACCCGAGCGCGTGATGGTTCCGATCGCCCTCAGCAGTTCCGCAACGATGATCGGCGCAAGTCCCTCGGTCGGCTCGTCGAGCAGCAGCACTTTCGGGTTCAGCGTCAGCGCGCGGCCGATCGCCAGCATCTGCTGCTCGCCGCCGGAGAGCTGGTTGCCGAAATTGCCCCGGCGCTCCTTCAGCCGCGGGAACATCTCGTACACGCGTCCGACCGTCCACGGCCCGGGCTGCGCCACCGCGGTCATGTTTTCCTCGACCGTCAGCGAGCGGAAGATGTTGCGCTCCTGCGGCACCCAGCCGATGCCGGCGCGCGCACGCTGGTCCGGCCGCAGTGTCGTAATGTCCGTGCCTGCGAGCGCGACGCTGCCGCCGAAACGCCTGACGATGCCGACAATCGAATTGATCAGCGTGGTCTTGCCGGTGCCGTTGCGCCCCAACAGCGCCAGCACCTGCCCCTCGGCTAGTGCGAGCGTCATTCCCGGCAGCACCACCGCCTCGCCATATCCGGCACGCAGGCCCTGGATCGAGAGCAGATCAGGCATCGGCCGCCTCACCGAGATAGACTGCCTTGACCTGCGGATCACGTGCGACCTCGTCGGGCGCGCCTTCGGTGAGCAGGCCGCCATTGACCAGCACCGAGATGCGGTCGGCGAAGGAGAATACCAGATCCATGTCGTGCTCGATCAGGAGCACAGTGACATCGCGCGGCAGTGCAGCGACAGCGGCCAGGATGTCGTGGCGCTCGCTCTCGGGTACGCCGGCGGCGGGTTCGTCGAGCAGCAGCACCCGCGGCTTGGCGGCGATGGCGACCGCGATCTCGAGCAGGCGCTGCTTGCCGTAAGGCAGCGTTGCGGTGAGTTCGGTCATGACGTCGAGCAGATGGAAGTGCGCGAGAATCTCGGCGATCTCCGCGTTGACGCCGTCGCGCGTCCCCATCCGCGGCCACCAGTCGCCGCCGCGCCCCATCCGTTCGGACACCGCCAGCCCGATGGTCTCGAGCGGAGAGAGGTCGGCATAGAGCTGGTTGATCTGGAAGGTCCGCGACAGGCCACGCAGCACCCGCTTGTGCACCGGAAGATCGGTGATGTCGGCGCCTTCGAGCAGGATGCGGCCGCTGTTCGGCTTGAGCACGCCGGTGAGCTGATTGATCACAGTGGTCTTGCCCGCGCCGTTCGGCCCGATCAGCGCATGGCGGGCGCCCTGCGTCACCTTCAGCGAGAGGTCGCGGGTGACGCGGAGGCCGCCGAAGGATTTCTCGAGGCCGCGGGTTTCCAGGGCTGTTGTCATGACGCGTCCCTCTCGGGAATGGCGACGACGGCCTTGCGTCCTGCAAACTGGCGGATGATCAGGTTTGGCACGAACAGCACCCAGCGATGGATGCGCGCGCGGCCGACCATCACCATCACGACCAGCACGAGGCCGATCCAGAACAGCCAGTATTGCGGGGTGATGCTCTGAAACAATTCCTGCAGCATCTTGAACACGACGGCGCCGATCAGGCCGCCATAGAGATAGCCGGTGCCCCCGATGACGAGCAGCAGCATCAGGTCGGCGGAGCGCTCGAAGGCGAAGACGTCGAGCGAGGCGAGCGCGGTGGTCTGGGTGAACAGCGCGCCGGCGATGCCAGCGTAGAACGCGGCGAGCGTGTAGACCGCGATCAGCCGGCGATTGACCGGTATGCCGATCGCGGCCGCGCGCAGCGGATTATTCCTGATCGCGCGCAACGACAGGCCGAACGGCGAATGCACGATCCGCCGCGCGAGCAGGAACAGGATGAACAGCACGATCAGCGAATAGAACAACCCGGTCTTGCCGAACATGTCGAAGGCGAACAGCCCGAGAATCGGCTGCATTTCGATACCCTGCAGGCCGTCGGTGCCCCCGGTGATATCGGAAAAGCGCTCGGCCAGCGCCTCCAGAAGCAGCGCGATGCCGAGCGTCACCATCAGCCGCGTCAGGTCGACACCGCGAATAACGAGGAAGCTGGTCAGGAAGCCGAGCACCGCCGCAACGAGACCGGCGGCGATGAGCGCAATCACGGGCTCGTTGATGACGCCGTGCAGCGCCAACAGTCCGGCGGAATAGGCGCCGACGCCGAAGAACGCCGCGTGGCCGAGCGAGACGATGCCCGCATAGCCGAGGATCAGATCGAGCGACAGCGCGAAGAGCCCGAGCCGAACGATGTCGGTCATGATCAGATAGCGCGACGGGAACAGGAAGGCGCAGGCCAGCGCCAGCACCCAGAACGCGACCTCGCTGATCCGCCAGCGCGCGCTGGCCACTGCATGGGAGGAGACGTCGGAAAGCGCAGTCATGTCGGGGCTCAACGCGCGGCGGTGCGGCCGAACAGGCCGTTCGGGCGCCAGATCAGGATCACGATCATGACTGTGTAGATCACGAACGGCCCCATCTTCGGCACGTAATATTTCCCCGCGACATCGGCGATGCCAAGCAGGAGCGAGGCAAGGAACGGGCCGGTGATGCTCGAGGAGCCGCCCACTGTCACAACGATCAAAAAGTAGATCATGAACTTCAGCGGAAAGTACGGATCGAGCCCGAGGATCTCTGCGCTGAGGGCACCGCCGAGGCCGGCGAGGCCACAACCGAATGCAAAGGTAAAGGCAAACACCTGCGGCACGTTGATGCCGAGCCCGATCGCGGCGCGCGGATCGTCGACCGCCGCACGCAGGCGGCTGCCGAACCGCGTCTTGGCCAGGATGAGCTGCAGGGCGACCGTCAACAGGCCGCAGATCACGATGATCATCAGCCGGTAGCGGCCGATGCCGACACCGAACAGATCGATCTGGCCTTCCAGCGCCGCCGGAAGCTTGATGAAGACCCGCGACGATCCCATCATGTAGTCGACCGCCGCCACCGACATGAAGACAAGGCCGATCGAGAACAGCACCTGGTCGAGATGACTTCTGACGTAGAGATGGCGATACAGCGTGCGCTCCAGCACGACGCCGATCGCGGCGCTGGCGACGAAGGCGAGCGGCAGTGCGGCGAAGAACGGCCAGCCGGAATTGTTCACCAGCACGGCGCAGACATAGCCGCCCGCCATAGCGAAGGCGCCATGCGCGAGATTGATGAAGTTCATCAATCCGAGCGTCACCGCAAGTCCGCACGCGAGCACGAACAGCAGCATGCCATAGGCGACGCCGTCGAACAGGTTGGTGAGGACAGAGGCCATGGATCAGCTCGTGCAGGGAAACATAGCAGAGACTACCCCGGGAACATCCAAAACATCGTCATGGCCGGGCTTGTCCTGGCCATGACGGGGAAAGCGCGGAGCATGTGCCCGGCAAAGGCGACCTCGTCACTTCTTGGTCTTGCCGGAATCCTTGACCGCGTTGAAGGTCTCGAACTCGACATTGTAGAGCTCGCCGTCCACCTTCTCGACCTTGCGGATATAGATGTTCTGCACGATATCGCGGGTTTCCGGATCGATCGAGATCGGGCCGCGCGGGCTCTCCCACGCCATCCCCTTCATGGCCTCGATCAGCTTGTCGCCATCGGTATTGCCATTGGTCTTCTTGAGCGCCTCGTAGATCAAGTGGATGCCGTCATAACCGCTCACCGCCATGAAGCCCGGGCGGTTGCCGAACGCCTTCTTGTAGGCGGCGACGAAATCCTTGTTCATCTGCGACGGGTGCGCTGCCGAATAGAGATGCGCCGTGACCGCTCCGAGCGCCGCATCGCCCATGTTGTTCAGCAGGTCATCGTCCATCACGTCGCCCGGTCCGATCACCTTGATGCCGCTCTTGTCGAGGCCGCGCTCGGCGTATTGCTTCATGAAGTTGCCGCCCTGCCCGGCCGGCACGAACACGAACATCGCGTCGGGCTTAGAATCCTTCATGCGCTGCAGGAACGGCGCGAAGTCGGGATTGGCCAGGGGGACCTTGACCTCCTCGACGATCTCGCCGCCGCCGGCCGTGAAGTGCTGCTTGAAGAAATTCAGCGCATCGTTGCCCGGCGCGTAGTCGGAGGTCAGCGTCGCCACCTTCTTGATGCCGTTCTTGGCGGCCCAGTCGCCGATGATGGTGGAGGACTGCGCCAGGGTGAAGCTGGTCCGCACGATATAGGGCGACCGCTCGGTGATGATGGAGGTGCCGGCCGCCATCACGACTTCCGGGATCTTCGCCTGGGTCGCCAGGGGCGCGGCGGCCAGCGCCGCCGGCGTCACGCCGAAACCGGCGATGAAACTGACCTTGTCGTTGACGATCAGTTCCTGGGCGAGGCGTTTGGTGTTGTCGGGCATCGCAGCGTCATCCTTCAGGATGATCTCGATCTTCTTGCCGGCGACGGTGTCGCCCTTCTGCTGCATGTAGAGCTTGATGGCGTTGTCGATCTGCTTGCCGGTCGACGCCTGGCCACCGGTCATCGGCAAGATCAGGCCGATCTTCACGGCATCCTCCGCGCGCGCCGGCGCGGCGGCGCAGAGCGCCGGGATGGCGGCCGTCGTGGCGGCCCACAGCAACATCTTGCGACGATCGAACATGAACGTTCCTCCCCCTTGCAGCCTTCTCGAACCGAGCCCCCGGCCCTGCCTTACGTTGGTTGACCCACGTGCTTTGCAGCCAAGCAGCAACGCGACATGGCGTCTTCCCCTGCCCCATTGTCAATCGGACGATGGGCGAGTGTTGAGCCCCGGCGAGGACAATCCATATAGTATTATGATACCATCAACGCAGGACGAAACTCAACCGCCAATGCAACACCACGCGATCCGGGATTCGCCGATCGCCATTTGTACGATTGTACAAATGGAATGAGGCTGTCAACAAAGCAGCACAATTGGGGAAGAAGCGTCGCGCCTCAAATCCAACATCCTGAAAGACAAGCATCCTATCCTGCCCCCATGCCAAACCGCATCCGCCATATCCTTGTCATGACCGCGCTCGTGTTCGCGGCCTCCGCGCTCAGTGGATGCAGCACGATCAACGAGAAGCTCGCGGCCGGAGCCGGCTATGTTCTCCCCGTCTGGGCCGGCGGCGAACCCGCCGACATTCCGCCACGGCAGGGAACGCCCGAATACGACGCGTTCATGAAGGAGCGGGAGCGCAAGCGCCTGCTACCTGCCGCCGAGCGCGGCGATGAGCCCAAGGCTGCGACCAAGCCGGCGACGACGTCGACATCGACCTCGCAGGACGCCGTGCATTAGGCCCCTCGAGAAGGCTAATCGACGAACACCACGGTCTTGCGCCCGTTCAGAATTACGCGGTCGGCGAGATGGCAGCGAATAGCGCGCGCCAGCACCCTGCGTTCGATGTCTCGGCCCTTGCGCACAAGATCCCCAGGGGTGTCGCGATGGCTGATGCGTTCGACGTCCTGATCGATGATCGGCCCCTCGTCGAGATCGCTGGTGACGTAATGCGCGGTGGCGCCGATCAGCTTGACCCCGCGCTCATGGGCCTGATGGTATGGCTTGGCGCCCTTGAAGCCCGGCAGGAATGAATGATGGATATTGATGCAGCGGCCGGACAACCGCGCCGACATCTCGTCCGACAGGATCTGCATGTAGCGCGCCAGCACCACGAGATCAGTTTGGGTGTCCTGGACCAGCTTCCACACCGCGTCTTCCTGCTGACGCTTGGTCTCCTTCGTCACCGGCAGATAATGGAACGGGATGTCGCCGAAATCGAGCGCGCCGTAGCTCTCGCGCGGGTGGTTGGAGACGACAGCGGTCGGGATCATCTCGAGCTCGCCGGTGCGCCAGCGATAGAGGATATCAACCAGGCAATGATCGGACCTGGACACCAGCAGCATCACGCGGCGGCGGCTGGCGCGGTCACGCATCTGCCATTCCATGCCGAAACGCTCGGCGATCGCCGTAAAGCCGGTCCTTAGCGCCGCCAACTCGACCACAAGGTCCGCCGCGGTGAACACCACCCGCATGAAGAACTTGCCAGTCTCGATATCGCTGAATTGCTGGGCATCCAGGATGTTCTGGCCGTTATGGGCCAGGAAGGTCGTGACCGCCGAGACGATCCCCGGACGATCCGGACAGGACAGGGTGAGAACGATCTGATGGTCGAGCATGCAAATTGACCAAGACTTGTGCAGGAGCGCGAAACGGCGAATTACGGCCCTCGTCTATCACCGCCGACGCTCTTGCGCCAATCCTGCCGCAGGGTTCAAATCGAACAAATGACGGCAATGTTCGTTAAGGCACTATCATGGCTGACCGGCTGAACGGCTATCGCATTCTGATCCTCGAGACCCGCGAAGAGGCGCAGTTCTCCCGCCTGCTCACCGATCAGGGCGCGGACGTGCTGCAATGTCCGATGTTCACGATCCACGATGCACCCGACCCGGCGCCGATCGAGGCCTGGATCCGGCGGGCAGTCGAGCGGCCGCTCGACGACCTCGTGCTGATGACCGGCGAAGGCCTGCGGCGTCTCATGAAGGTGGTGCGGCGGATCGGGCTCGAGGCGGAATTCGTCGGCGGCCTCGCCAGGGCGCGCAAATTCGCCCGCGGCCCGAAGCCCGGCCGCGCGCTGCGCGAGATCGGTCTGGAGCCGCAGATGACGACGGAGAAGCCGACCTCGGAAGGCATCGCCGAGATGCTTTCGAAGCTCGACCTCAGGGGCCATCGCCTCGGCCTGCAGCTTTATCCGGACAAGGATCACGGCCGGCTGATCGGCGCCATCACGGCGCAGCTTGCGGAGGTCGATTCGGTGCTGCCCTACGTCTATGACGCGCAGGTTGCCGACGCCAACATCGTCACTGCGATCAACGAAATGGCGCAGGGCCGCATCGATGCAATCGCGCTCACGAGTTCCGGCCAGGTCCGCCGCCTGATCGACGTCGCCAAGGCGCATCATTGTGAAGATCGGTTGCGCTACGGATTGAAGACAACGCCGATCGCCTCGATCGGGCCGGTCGTGTCGGACGAATTGCAGGCCCATGGCCTCGACGCGGACATCTATCCGGCGAACGACGCCTTCTTCATGAAGCCGCTGATCTCGGCAATGGCAACGGCGCTGGCGAAGAGCCCGCCACGAGCGGTAAGTTGCTGACATGCTCGCCGCTAATTCCGCGCAAATTTTGCGCTCAACGAGCGAATCGGCCGCCATTCTCAAACAAGTTTGAATTTTCGCCAAACAGCGTCGTCAATAGGGCGCCAACACAACCTTTGCTACCAATCAAAACGCTGGGTAGACTTGCAAGGTTCATGCGAAATCGAAGCCCTTGTAGGCTGAGGCTTCAGCGTCCGTTACGTCCACATTGATCGGAAGGCTTGCGCATCGGTACGGAGATGAGCTCTATTTGCAAAGCTGCCTCTTGAAGGCACAAAACTCGGCCTCTGGCGAGTCGGATCGGTACGCACAAAAAGCGGCAAATGTTATATCGCTCGCCTTTCACGGTACCACCGAGCGAAAACAGGATTCTCCTGCATAAACTTGAGAACGTCCTCTGCCGGCATTTGCCCTGTCAGAATAATTGATTCGTAAGCGGAAAACTGCTCCGAGCGAATTTCCCGAAGGGAAACCTGCGCTAGATTGTCTACATTCATCTTGTCCATGGCGCATCCATCCAGCGAATTGCCGACGACAGAAACTGACGAGCGGGGCGGCAAGCAAGAGCAATTCATGGAGCAAGCAACTTTCAATAATAGGGAGCTACGTGGACTACTGTCAAAGGAGAAATGTGCGGGGATCAAATAGTTGATCACGAGGCGATCTCCGGCACCACTTTAGCAGCCAATTGATCCAAACGAGCGAGATGCTACGCGGAAAAATTACGATGAAGTTCTCGAACGTAGCTCTCAACCAGCCAATAAGCCTTTGGTCTCGGCCATCCGAGCACATTCGGATCCATTTTCATCTTCAATCGTGTTGCATAAAACTCGGAGCGATTGGCGCGAACCCCGGGCATCTCCCCATAGCATGTCTTCTCCTGGGGATAAAAGCCGCGTGATATAGAGATACATTCTTGGCAAACTATTAGCCGTGAAAGTCAGGCTGTCAAACTGCTGCTCGGCGGCACTCGGCGCCCCCTCCCGCGTCAATCGCCGTAATGTCGCATGCAGGCCCATGGCTTCGACGCGGACATCTATCGGCGAACGATCTCAGCAATGGCAACGGCGCTGGCGAAGAGCCCACCGCGAGCGACAGGATAGACGGCAACCGCCGTCGTTGCGAGGAGCTCGCGACAAAACTGCAAGGCAATTTGCGCTGAAGCGACGGAGCAATCCATACCCCAGCAAGCGGAGGCATGGATTGCTTCGCTTCGCTCGCGATGACGGTGGGGAGAGCTCGGTCCCCTACTCCGCCGCCTGCTTAGTCTCCCGCAGATAGGCCTGATAGGCGAGCCGGATGCCATCCTCGAGCGAGGTCGATGCGCGCCAGCCGAGTTTTGCCAAGCGGCTGACGTCGAGCAGCTTACGCGGCGTGCCGTCGGGGCGCGAGGCGTCGAAGTGGATCTCGCCGCGATAGCCCACCGCGGCCGCAACGGCACGGGCGAATTCGGTAATGGCGATGTCTTCACCGGTTCCGATATTGACCAGCTCGGGTGAAGAATAGGTCTTCATCAGATGGATACAGGCGTCGGCGAGGTCATCGACGTAGAGGAATTCGCGCCGCGGCGTACCGGTGCCCCACACCACGACACTCGCCGCGCCCGACAGCTTCGCCTCGTGGAAGCGGCGGATCAGCGCGGCGACGACGTGGCTGTATTCGGGATGGTAATTGTCGCCGGGACCGTAGAGATTGGTTGGCATCACGCTTATGAAATCGGAGCCGTACTGACTGCGATAGGCTTCCGCCATCTTGATGCCGGCGATCTTGGCGATGGCATAGGGCTCGTTGGTCGGCTCCAGCGGCCCGGTCAGCATCGAATCTTCCCGCAGCGGCTGCGGCGCCAGGCGCGGATAGATGCAGGAGGAGCCGAAGAACATCAGCTTCTCGCAGCCATTGGCATGGGCGGCCTGGATGATGTTGGTTGAAATCGCGAGATTGTCGTGGAGGAATTCGGCGCGCAGCGTGTTATTAGCAACGATGCCGCCGACCTTGGCAGCGGCGAGGAACACCGCCCGCGGCCGCCTGGCTGCAAACCAGGCATTCACGGCGGCCTGGTCACACAGGTCGACCTCGCTGCGGGACACCGTCAGGAGTTCCGCCTCCTCGCGCGCCAGCCGGCGCATCAACGCCGAGCCGACCATGCCGCGGTGGCCGGCGACGAAGACGGTCTTGTCCTTCAGTTCAAACGGAGTGCTTGCCATTGGCGGCGTCCTGTCTGGCCTCGGCGAGATCGCCGGCCACCATTTCCTTCACCAACTGTGCGAACGGGGTTTTCGGCCGCCATCCGAGCTTGGCGCGCGCCTTGCTGGCGTCGCCGATCAAGAGGTCGACCTCGGTCGGACGGAAATAGGTCGGATCGATCCGAACGAGGGTCTTGCCGGACGCCTTGTCGACGCCGGTTTCCTCGACGCCCTTGCCGCGCCATTCGATGGTCCGTCCGACCTCGGCGAATGCCAGCTCGATGAACTCTCGTACCGAGCGCGTCTCGCCGGTCGCCAACACGAAGTCGTCGGGTGCGTCCGCCTGCAGGATCATGTGCATGCCCTCAACATAGTCGCGGGCGTGGCCCCAGTCGCGCTTGGCCTCGAGATTGCCGAGAAAGATGGTGTCCTCCAGCCCGACCTCGATGCGGGCGACGCCGCGCGTGATCTTGCGCGTCACGAAGGTCTCGCCGCGGATCGGGCTCTCATGGTTGAACAGGATGCCGTTGCAGGCGAACATGCCGTAGGCCTCGCGGTAGTTCACCGTGATCCAGTAGCCGTAGAGCTTGGCGACGCCATAGGGCGAGCGCGGATAGAACGGCGTGGTTTCCTTCTGCGGCACTGCCTGCACCAGGCCGTAGAGCTCCGAGGTCGAAGCCTGGTAGAACCGCGTCTCCTTTTCCATGCCGAGGATGCGGATCGCTTCCAAGAGACGCAGCACGCCGATCGCGTCGGCGTTAGCCGTGTATTCCGCGCTCTCGAAGCTCACCGCGACATGGCTCTGCGCGGCGAGATTGTAGACCTCGGTCGGCCGGATCTGCTGCATCAGCCGGATCAGGTTGGTCGCATCGGTCATGTCACCGTAGTGCATCAGGAACGGCACGTTGCCGGCGTGCGGGTCCTGGTAGAGGTGATCGACGCGCGCCGTGTTGAACGAAGACGACCGGCGCTTCACGCCATGGACGGTGTAGCCGAGGCCAAGCAAGTATTCGGCGAGATAGGCCCCGTCCTGCCCGGTAACACCGGTGATCAGCGCCACGCGCCGTTTCGAATCCTGAGCTGTCATGTCTTCTCCAGAGGGCGCGGCGATCCGCGCGATCCCGACGGAGCGGTTCTGTAGCATCCGCCCCGCCTCAAGTCTAATGGGCATTAGCCGTTTGAAATCAGCAAGTTAAACCCGAACCACGAGGCCACCCCCGGCTCACTCGCCATAGCGGCGCAGCCGGTCGACGTCGATGATGGTAACCCCGCCATATTCGAGCCGGAGCAGCCCCTCCCGCTCCAGCCGCTTCAGGCACTGGTTGGCGTTCTGACGGGAGATGCCCGACAGTGCGCCGATCTCCTCCTGGGTGATCTCCAGGTGCCGCGTCAGGTCCGGATAGAGTATCGGATTGAACAGCGAGGCGATCGAGCGCGCCAGCCGTGCGGTCGCATCCAGCGTGCGGCCATATTCGGCCAACGCGATGAACTGGCCGAGCCGCTCGTTGAGCTGGCCCACCAGGAAGCGGTTGAAGCCGACGCTGTTCTCGAACAGCCAGACGAACGTCCGGCGATCCATCATGGCGAGCCGCGTATCGCGCAGCGCCACCACGTCGTAGCGCCGCAGTTCGTTCTTCAGCACCGTGCCCTCGCCGAACCAGGCGCCGGCGGTGAGGCCCGCGAAGCTCGCCGCCTTGCCGCCGCGCGAGACGATGCCCATCCGCGCCAGCCCGGTGACGACGCCCGTCCAGTACTGGAAATTGTCGCCGCGCATGAAGATGAATTCGTTGGCACGATACGACTTCTCGGAAATGCCGGCGCGCGCGATCTCGATTTCCTGCTCGGTCAGTTCGCGCGACCAGACCGCAATGCGCTTGAGGTAATCAGCAGCAATCATGCGAGCGACGACATCCCCCGAATGGTGCACCGCAACAACATCGTTTCGATCAAGGATGATGGCGTGGAATGCCAGCGAAAATTTCCTGACCAATTGTCGGGCACATGACAATTCAACCTACCGCTTTCTCGTATTGAGAGCCACCTCGCCTCACGCCGCGCGCGACCGTCGATGGGTCGCCGATGGCCGATGATGCGAGTTGGGACATGCAAGTGGGTGCGGCTTTACCGCGCATGACGTCGGTGATCGGGGCGAGCAACGCCGCCAGGCACCCTGCATCGTGAAGTCGGATGGTCTCGCCGCGGCGGCCCATGTAAGATCGGCGCTATGGTTTCGAACCATGGATAAAGAGCGCGCCAGGCGCCGTATCTGGAGGGAACAGGGTGGTCTACAGTCTCGAGGTGCGAGGCGTCTCGTTGCGCTTTGGCGGCGTCCGCGCCCTGACCGAAGTGAGCTTCGGCGTCAAGGAGGGCGAGTTGTTCTCCATCATTGGCCCGAACGGCGCCGGCAAGACCTCGATCGTCAACTGCATCTCGGGCCGCTACCGCCCGACCGAAGGTCAGCTGTTCTATCGCGGCAAGGACATCACCGGCCTTAACCCCAACGCGCGGCCCTCGCTCGGGATCGGCCGCACCTTCCAGAATCTCGCCCTGTTCCATCATATGAGCGTGCTCGACAACATCATGGTCGGCCGCCATCACCTCCTGAAGAACAATTTCATCACGGGGCCGCTGTACTGGCTGACCGGCGCGCACCGCGAGGAGCTGGAGCATCGCCGCAAGGTCGAGGAGATCATCGACTTCCTCGACCTGCAGTCGGTGCGCAAGGCGACCGCCGGCACGCTCTCCTATGGCCTGCGCAAACGCGTCGAGCTCGCGCGTGCGATGGCGCTGGAGCCGCAGCTGATCCTGCTCGATGAACCGATGGCCGGCATGAACTTCGAGGAGAAGGAGGACATGGCGCGCTACATCGTCGATCTCAACGAGGAGTTCGGCATGACGGTGATGATGATCGAGCACGACATGGGCGTCGTGATGGACATCTCCCATCGCGTCATGGTTCTGGATTTCGGCCGCAAGATCGCCGAGGGCGATCCGGCGACCGTGCTCTCGGATCCTCACGTCAAGCGCGCCTATCTCGGCGAAGAGGACGAGGTGCGCGTCGATCCCGACGACAAGCCGGCGGTGACGGAGAGCGCCGCATGATGGACTATGCCGGACGCGCCGCGCAGGCCGACACGTTTCCGAAGATGCTGCGGCTCAACGCGAAGGAGCACGGCAGCGAGATCGCGCTCCGCGAGAAGGATTTCGGGCTGTGGCGCGAAATCACCTGGAACGACTACCAGACCCGCAGCCACGATTTCGCGCTCGGCATGGTCGAGCTCGGCCTCGGCCGCGGCGATGTAATCGGCATTATCGGCGACAACCGGCCGGACTGGGTCGCGGCCGAGATCGCAACGCACGCGATCGGCGCCATGAGCCTCGGCCTCTATCGCGACGTGCTGGACGAGGAAGCCGCCTATCTCCTGAACTATGGCGAGGCGAAGCTGGTGTTCGCCGAGGACGAGGAGCAGGTCGACAAGTTGCTCGGACTGGCCGATCGCGTGCCGCACCTCAAGCACATCGTCTATTCCGATCCGCGCGGCATGCGGAAGTATGACGACCCGCGACTGATGGAGGCGAGCAAGCTGGTCGCGATGGGCCGCAATCGCGCCGCGCGCGAGGCTGGCCTCTACGACAGACTGGTCGACGCGACCAATGGCGAGGACGTCGCCATCCTCTGTACCACCTCGGGCACCACGGCCAATCCCAAGCTGGCAATGCTCGCCGCGGGACGGGTGCTGCGGCATTGCGCGACCTATCTCGCCTTCGATCCGAAGGGCCCGGACGACGAATACGTCTCTGTGCTGCCGTTGCCCTGGATCATGGAGCAGGTCTACGCGCTCGGCAAAGGGCTGCTCTGCCGGATGAAGGTCAACTTCGTCGAAGAGCCCGACACCATGATGAACGACTTCCGCGAGATTGCGCCGACCTTCGTGCTGTTCGCGCCACGGGTCTGGGAATCTATCGCCGCCGACGTCCGTGCCGGCGTCATGGACGCCTCGCCCCTCAAGCAGAAGCTCTACGATGCCGGCATGAAGAGCGGACTTGCGGCGCTTGGCCAGGGCAAGCGCTCGCTGTTCGCCGACAAGCTGCTGTTCCGCGCGCTGCGCGACCGGCTGGGATTCACCCGGTTGCGCTCGGCGGCGACCGGAGGTGCTGCGCTCGGGCCCGACACCTTCAAGTTCTTCCAGGCCATGGGCGTGCCGTTGCGGACGCTCTACGGCCAGACCGAACTGCTCGGCGCCTACACCCTGCATCCTCCAGGCAAGGTCGACCCCGATACGACCGGCATTCCGATGGCCGACGACATCGAAATCCGGGTCGACACCCCCGACGTCAACGGCGTCGGCGAGATCGTGGTGCGCCATCCCAACATGTTCCTCGGCTATTACAAGAATCCCGAGGCCTCGGTCGCCGACATCAAGGACGGCTGGATGTATTCGGGCGATGCCGGCTACTACAACGACAACAAGCAGCTGGTGGTGATCGACCGCATCAAGGATCTTGCCGAGACCGCGCGTGGCGAGCGATTCTCACCGCAATATATTGAGAACAAGCTGAAGTTCTCACCCTACGTCGCCGAAGCCGTCGTGCTCGGCGCCGGCCGCGACGCGCTCGCCGCGATAATCTGCATCCGCTACTCGATCATCTCGAAATGGGCGGAGAAGAACCGGATCTCGTTCACGACCTACACCGACCTCTCTTCGCGCCCCGAGGTCTACGCCCTGCTGAAGAAGGAGGTCGAGACGGTCAACGCCACGCTGCCGCCGGCGCAGCGCATCTCGCGCTTCCTGCTGCTCTACAAGGAGCTCGATGCCGATGACGGCGAGCTGACCCGCACCCGAAAAGTTCGCCGCGGCGTCATCAACGAAAAATACGCCGACATCATCGACGCGGTCTATCGCGGCAGGCCCAGCATCCCCGTCGACACCGTGATCCGCTTCCAGGACGGCACCACCCAGCGCGTCCGCACCACGCTGCAGGTCGTCGACCTCGGCCGCGCCGTGACCGCGGAGGCCGCGGAATGATCCGGGCGATCACCGCGTACTCAGTCGTCACGCGCGGGCTTGTTCCGCTTGCGCGATGGATCGTCGGGTCAAGCCCGGCGATCACGAGCAGCAAACCTGGCAACACCCCATGAACACCCAGTTCCTGATCCAGCTCATCGTCAACGGCCTCGTGGTCGGCACGCTGTATGGCGTGGTCGCGATGTCGTTCGTGCTGATCTACAAGGCGACGCAGGTCGTCAACTTCGCTCAGGGCGAGCTCCTGCTGATTGGCGCCTGGGTGTGCTGGGCGCTGCTGACGAAATATCAGCTGCCGTTCTGGATCGGCATGCCTGTTACCCTCGTGTTCATGTTCATCTTCGGCATCGCGATCCAGGTCGTGATCCTGCGTCCGATGATTGGCGAGCCGATCATCTCGGTCATCATGGTGACGATCGGCCTGTCGACGGTGTTCCAGGCTGCATTGAAGTGGATCTTCGGCGTCAACCCGCAGCCGTTTCCGCGCGTGTTCGAAAGCCAGGCGGTCAATCTGTTCGGACTGCAGATCCAGACCGTCTACGTCATGAGCCTCGTGGTGTCGCTCGCCATGATGGTCGGCATGGCCTGGTTCTTCCGCGCCTCCAAGTATGGCCTTGCGATGCGCGCAACCGCCTTCAACCAGCAGGTTGCGCAGTCGCTCGGCATTTCCGTCAAGAGCGTATTCGCGATGGCCTGGGCGATCTCGGCGACGGTCTCGGCGGTCGCCGGCGTCGTCGTCGCCGTCGTCAACGGCGTGTCGTCGGGCCTCTCCGCCTACGGCATCAAGGTGTTCCCGGCTGCGATCCTCGGCGGGCTCGACTCGGTCGGCGGCGCCGTGCTCGGCGGCGTCATCATCGGGCTGCTGGAGAACGTCGCCCAATATGTCGACAGCGAGTATCTGCACTGGGGCAATCTCTACGAGATCGCGCCGTTCTACGTGCTGATCATCATCCTGATGATCAAGCCCTACGGCCTGTTCGGCACCAAGGATATCGAGCGGATCTGACCGATGACAGCGCGCACCCTGATCCCGTCCGGCGATTTCCGCACGACCTACGCGGCCGACACCACGATCTTTCCGACCGCAACCAGCCGCAATTTCGCGATCGCCGGCATTGCTCTCGCCTGCTTCGCACCGATGCTGCTGACCAATTACTGGCTGTCGATCGCGATCCAGATCGGTATATTCGCGATCGCAGCCCTCGGCCTCAACATCCTGGTCGGCTTCACCGGACAGATCTCGATTGGACATGCCGCCTTCTTCCTGCTTGGCGCCTTCACCTCGGCCTACATCTCCAACAATGCGCCGATCCCGGTGTTCTTCGCTATTCCACTGGCCGGCGTCATCACGGCGCTGGTCGGGCTGATCTTCGGCGTGCCGGCGGCCCGGCTGAAGGGGCTCTACCTCGTTATCGCGACGCTTGCCGCGCAATACATCCTGCTCGACTTCTTCTCCCGCGCCGAATGGTTCTCCGGCGGCTCGGTACCGGCCAGCGCCAACCCGTTCTCGATCTTCGGCTACACGTTCCGCGGCGACAAACAGTATTTCTACGTCGTGCTGGCCTATGTCGTGGTCTGCTACCTGCTCGTCACCAATCTGATGCGCACGCGCGACGGCCGGGCGCTGGTCGCGATCCGCGACCATTACCTCTCCGCCGAGATCATGGGCATCAACCTCACCAAGTACCGGACGCTGTCGTTCGGGCTTGCCGCCTTCTTCGCCGGCATCGCCGGCGCGCTCTATGCGCACTACCAGCTCGTCGTCTCGCAGGAAGGCTTCGGCATCGAGCGCTCGGTATTGTTCCTCGCGATGGTCATCATCGGCGGCACCGGCTCGGTGATGGGCACGCTGATGGGCACAGCCTTCGTGGTGCTGCTGCCGGAATCGATGGAATGGCTGAGCGCGGCACTGAAGGGCGGCGCCATCGACAAGGCGCTGCAGCTCAACAACAACATCACCTTCCTGCGCGAGATCGCGATCGGCCTGATCATCATCGGCTTCCTGATGTTCGAGCCCGACGGGCTCGCGCATCGCTGGCGGCAGATCAAGACCTACTGGAAACTCTACCCGTTCTCGCACTGAGCGCGACACAACCGATAAGCTCGATTCAACGAATAACAGGAGGAAACGAAATATGAAGATCAAGTCCCTTTTGAGCTCGGTCTCCCTTGCGCTCGTGATCGGCAGCGCAGCCGCGACGGCACAGGCGCAGATCGCGATCGGTCACCTGGAGGACCTCTCGGGCGGCACGTCCGATGTCGGCACGCCCTATGGCCAGGGTGTGGTCGACACCTTCGCGTGGGTCAACAAGAACGGCGGCGTCGGTGGCAAGCAGCTCAACGTCGACAGCACCGACTATGGCTACCAAGTGCCGCGCGCGATTGCGCTGTACAAGAAGTGGTCGGCGCCCGACGGCAAGGTCGCGGCGATCATGGGCTGGGGCACCGCGGATACCGAGGCGCTCACCGGCTTCCTCGCCCAGGACAAGATCCCCGACATCTCCGGCTCCTACGCCGCGGCGCTGACCGACCCCGAAGGCACCAGCGGCAAGGCCAAGCCGGCGCCGTATAATTTCTTCTACGGCCCGAGCTACTCGGACGCGCTGCGCGCCGAACTGACCTGGGCGGCCGAGGACTGGAAGGCCAAGGGCAAGCCCGGCAAGCCGAAGTTCGTCCACATGGGCGCCAACCATCCCTACCCGAACGCCCCGAAGGCAGCGGGCGAAGCGCTCGCGACCGAACTCGGCTTCGAGGTGCTTCCGCCGCTGGTGTTCGCGCTCGCGCCCGGCGACTATTCGGCGCAGTGCCTGAGCCTGAAGAGCTCCGGCGCCAACTACGCCTATCTTGGGAACACCGCAGCTTCCAACATCTCGGTCATGAAGGCCTGCAAGACCGCCGGCGTCGACGTCCAGTTCCTCTCCAACGTCTGGGGCATGGATGAGAATGCCGCCAAGACCGCGGGCGATGCCGCCGACGGCGTGATCTTCCCGCTGCGTACCGCAGTCGCCTGGGCCAGCAACGCCCCGGGCATGAAGACGGTGATGGAGATCTCCAGGATGTCGGATCCGTCGGGCAAGGTCTATCGCCCGGTGCACTACATCGCCGCGGTGTGCAGCGCGCTGTACATGAAGGAAGCCCTCGACTGGGCCGCCAAGAACGGTGGCGCCACCGGCGAGAACGTCGCCAAGGCCTTCTACCAGAAGAAGGACTGGGTGCCGGCAGGCATGGAAGATGTCTGCAATCCCTCGACCTGGACCGAGAAGGACCACCGCGGCACGCTCAAGGTCGATCTCTACCGCGCGAAGGTCTCGGGCGCGACCGATGGCAACATCAACGACCTGATGGCCAAGGGCACGATCAAGCTCGAAAAGGTGAAGACGGTCGAGCTCCCGCGGAAGCCGGAATGGTTCGGGTGGTGAGGTTGGTGAGGCTGCCGCCAGCGCAGCCTCAAGATAAGTCGTCATCCCCCGCGAAAGCGGGGGACCCAGAACGCCGCGGCTCCGCGTTTGATCGCTGGCGTCTCTGAAATACTCGGTCACCCGCCTTCGCGGGTGACGACAGCCGAGGGTGATCGAAGGATGACTGACATCGCAACAGCCACGCGCCCGACGCCGACGGCCGTCCCGCCGCCGCCGCTGCTCGGCATCAACAACATCGAGGTGGTCTATGACGACGTCATCCTGGTGTTGCGCGGCCTGAGCCTCGAAGTGCCGAAGGGCGCGATCGTGGCCCTGCTCGGCGCCAATGGCGCCGGCAAGTCGACGACGCTGAAGGCGATCTCCGGCCTGCTCAAGACCGAGGACGGCGAGGTCACGCGTGGTGAAATCCTGTTCGAGGGTCAGCGCATCAACGGCATCGATCCCGACAAGATCGTGCGCCGCGGCATCTTCCAGGTGATGGAGGGGCGCCGCATCGTCGCCGACATGACGTCGCTGGAAAACCTGCGGCTCGGCGCCTTCACCCGCCGCGACAACGAGGTCGCCAGCGACATCGACATGGTGTTCAGGTATTTCCCGCGCCTGAAGGAGCGCACCGGACTTGCCGGCTATCTCTCGGGCGGCGAGCAGCAGATGCTCGCGATCGGCCGCGCATTGATGGCGCGTCCGAAGATGATCCTGATGGACGAGCCGTCGATGGGGCTGTCGCCCCTGCTGGTGAAGGAAGTGTTCGCCATCATCAAGGAGATCAACCGCGATCTCGGCGTGACCATCCTCCTGGTCGAGCAAAACGCACGCGCCGCGCTCTCGGTCGCGAGCCACGGCTATATCATGGAGCAGGGCAAGGTGGTGCTCGACGGCTCCGCCGACGAATTGCGCGACAATGAGGACGTCAAGGAATTCTACCTCGGCGGCGCCGGCGACCAGCGCAAGAGCTTCAAGAACCTGAAGAGCTTCAAGCGGCGCAAGCGCTGGCTGTGAGGCCGCAGGCAGTCGAGCCAGATGGGATCGATCGACGTGAAGATGCGTCAGGACAACGCGTTGGTTCTAGCCCAGCACCTGCTCGGCTTCCGTGGCCGCACAGAGCAAATGATAGAACGACGACGCAGGGATCGTGGCGACCAGCGATTTGCCTTCGCGGTCGAACTGGTCATACCAGCCGCCGGTCACGGGGTGGCTGAGGTAGTGCCGCTCGAGCAGCACGAGCGCCTTGCGCGCCTCGTCGGCCGCATCGCTCTCGCCCGCCTCGGCCTGCGCGATCCACGCTTTCGCCAGCTCGGTCTGCGGCCACAGCCGCCGCGTGTCGCGGCGGATGCCGCCCTCGGCGTTGCCCTCGTCGACCAGGCAGCCGGTGGCCGCATCGCGATAGCGCAGCGCCGATGCGAGCAATTCGCCGCGCGGCCGCCCGGTCGGGCAGCCGGTGATGCGTTCAAAGCCCTTCAACAGCCACACCCACTCCGCCTGGTGTCCCGGCTCGACGCTGACCGGCTGGATCTTCGACCAGTCCTCCTCGAAATATTCGCCCAGAACGCGGGTCTGCTTGTCGTAGAGGTTGGCGAGGAACAGCGCGAAGAACTCGCCGGCGCGGTTCTGGAACGACAGATCGTGGGTCGCGTCGAAGCAGGCGATCATCGCCTCGAACAGGTGCATCTGCGGGTTTTGCCGGCGCGGCATCGCGGGCGGCAGCCCTTCCTGGAATCCGCCGTGCGGCGAGCGCAATTGCGTGTCAAGGAACGACAGCAGGGCGTCGATCTCCGCGCGAACCTGGGCATCGTGGTCGAGACCGTGGACGGTCGCCAGAGCGAGCAGCACGAAGGCGTGGCCATAGGTGTCGCGGAGCGGGTCGAGCACGCCGCCTTCCGGCGTCAGGCTGTAGGCGAAGCCCGGCCGGCCATCCGGCGCCTTGGCCCTGGCCAGCAGGTAGTCCAGCCCCTTCAGCGCGATGGCGCGGCCCTCCGGGTACCAGCCCATCTGCGCGGCCTTGGCGTAGCAATAAATCTGGCGCGCCTGCACGACCACGCGGCGCGGCGCGGCCCGATCTGCGCTCCCGTCCTGGTGCAGCCGGTCGACGAAGCCGCCGGCCGCGCTGTCCCACCCCGTCGTCGACCACAGCGGCAGCGCATGATCGATCATGCGGCGCTTCAACCTTGCGACGACGCCGGCGACTTCGTCCGCTGCAACATTGTGTACGTCGGCCATTGTGTTCCCTGGGTCGGTCCCGACAGCGATGGTCGCCGTCTGATAGCACGCGCCGGGCGGCGCGCAACCCGTGCGAATCTTCTGAAGGACCCGCCATGACCGAGCATTACGACGCCTTTGAAACGCGCGATCCGGCCGAGCGCGAGGCTGCGCTGTTCGCCCGGCTGCCGGAGGTGCTGCGCAACGCGATCGTCGCCTCCGCTTACGCCGAGCGGCTCCAGGGCATCGACCCGGGGTCCGTGACCACCCGGGAGGCACTGGCGCGCCTGCCGGTGCTGCGCAAGTCCGAACTGCCCGCCCTGCACAAGGCTGCGCCGCCCTTCGGCGGCTTCGTGGCGAACGGGCCCGGCTCATTCGCCCGGCTGTTCACCTCACCCGGACCGATCTTCGAGCCGGAGGGGTGCCAGGCCGATCCCTGGCGCGGCGCGCGGGCGCTGTTTGCCGCCGGCTTTCGCCAGGGCGACGTGGTGCTGAACGCATTCAGCTATCACCTCACCCCGGGTGGCTTCATCGTCGATTCCTCCGCGCGCGCGCTTGGCTGCGCGGTGATCCCGGCCGGTCCTGGCAATACCGAGCAGCAGTTCGAGCTGATCGAGGCCTATCGCCCAATCGGCTACAGCGGCACGCCCGACTTTCTGAAGATCCTGCTCGACGCCGCCGCAGCGGCTGGCCGCGATGTCTCCTCGATCAAGCGCGCGCTCGTCTCCGGCGCGGCGTTTCCGAAATCATTGCAGGAGGAGATGAGGTCGCGCGGCATCGACGCCTATCAGGCCTTCGGCACCGCCGATCTCGGCATGATCGCGTTCGAAACGCCATCGCGCCAGGGCATGACCGTCAACGAGGATCTGATCCTGGAAATCGTCAAGCCCGGCACAGGCGATCCGGTGGCCGAAGGCGACGTGGGCGAGATCGTCGTCACCTCGCTCGATCCGCATCATCCCTGGATTCGCCTCGCGCTCGGGGACCTGACCGCGGCGTTGCCCGGCAAGAGCTCGTGCGGACGCACCAACATGCGTATCAAGGGCTGGATGGGCCGCGCCGATCAGACCACCAAGGTCAAGGGCATGTTCGTGCGCCCCGAGCAGATCGCCGAGATCGGCAAGCGTCATCCCGAGCTGGGACGGCTGCGCCTCGTGGTCACGCGCGCCGGCGAGACCGACGCGATGATCTTGAAGGCCGAATGCGCGTCCTCGTCTGGCACCCTGCAGACGGATCTTGCAGCAACCCTGCGCGCGGTGACCAAGCTCGGCGGCAATGTCGAACTGGTCGGTGCAGGCTCGCTGCCGAACGACGGCAAGGTGATCGCGGACGAGCGGTAGGACGGACGCCGGCCTTCCGCTATTCAGCTTGATCAACGCGATTCTTGCGGGGTAGGTTCCGCCGGTGTTGACGCGGGCAGGCATGAACGCAGAGAAACGAATACCCGAACTCGACGGACTGCGCGGCTGCGCGATCCTCCTGGTCACTGTTTGGCACTCGGTGATGCTGATCGATCCCACGAAGGGTGCGATCAGCGACCTGATATGGAGGTTCTCGATCTTCGGCCAGTCCGGCGTCGACCTGTTCTTCGTCCTGTCCGGATTCCTGATCGTCGGCATTCTGAGTGATCACAGGGAGAGCGGCAGCTATTTTTCCACCTTCTACGCGCGACGGGCCCTTCGAATCCTGCCGCCCTATCTCATCCTGATCCTCGGCTTCTATCTGCTCACACGGATCTTCGGCACGGGCTACTACCTCGGCTCGCAGGTTCCGGTATGGGCCTTGCTGACGTTCATCCAGAACTGGTTCTTCGTCTCGACCCAGGGAGCCGAGGCCGCGACCATCACCGGCACATGGTCGCTGGCAATCGAAGAGCAGTTCTATCTCGTCATTCCCCTTCTCGTCTGGTGCGTGCCGCGCCGACATCTGCTCTCCATCCTGCTTGCAATCGGCCTCGCCTCCGCTTCTGCGCGTGCCTTCTATTTCTGGGCCAATCCGAGCGATCTGTATGGGCCTTACGTGATGACACCGCTGCGCCTCGACGGCCTTGCAATCGGAGCAGTGATTGCCGTCGCTTACCGTAGCGACGCCGTGCGGGTCAGGATTTTCGCGCAGATCAAGGCGATCCGATGGACGTGCGTGCTGCTGGCATCGGTCGCGCCCTTCTATGCATGGTCGTTGCGATCGGCCACGGGTCACCAGGTGCTCTATTATGTCGCATCTCTATCTGGCCTTGATGTACGGCCTCATCCTGATCCTGGCGACGCAGCCTGGAGACGGAAGAACGAAATCGCTCCTGCGCTCCAGGGTGCTCGGGTTCTTTGGAATGATCAGCTATTCGCTGTACCTGTTCCACACGCCGGCCAAGGGTGTGGTTTTCTACCTGTTTCGAGGATCGGTGGAACGATTGCAGACGGTATCAGATGCGATGCTCATGATCGTCTCCGCAGCCGTGGCCATCCTGTTCTGTCTCGCACTCTATCGGTTCGTCGAGAGGCCGGCCCAGCTCCGTGGCAAGACGTTCCACTATGATTCAAACGCGCAGGATTCAAACCTGGTCGCGATCGAGAGACGCTGAGGATCGCCTGTGTGTGCACGCCTCCGTGCACATTCATGATTATTCGACATCACTCTACCTCCGATTGTTTCAGGATATTGCAATCGAGACGCGAATGCCTCGAATGCGCCGCATTCCAGCAATGTACATTGACATTCTTTAAGTTGTCCGACCGTTCCGCTTACGCCCTACTGACTGCCCCTTGCATCACCCCGGCTGAGTCGAGAATGAAACACCTGCTGCTCACTGCGGCAATCATGTTGACGACGGTGCCGGCGCACGCTGAGTCCAGCTACGTCTTCGACATGAAAAACGGGCTGGCGCCGTGGGCATCGTGGATGCCGGTCGAACGCACGCCGGACGGCGTGCAGATGAAACTGCCGGGAACGCTGGACGCCAATCATCTGGATGGCATCGGCCCGTTGTGGCTGCTTGCACATCTGCGCGTCACCGCAGTCGGAGGACCAGAATCCGTCGATTTCGACCAGTCCGAGCTCACGAACCGGCTCCGCGCTCACACCTGCTGAACGGAGCCCGACCGCTCTGGTGGTTGACGAGGCAGTTACCGCGGAAAGACACCGATCCCGATTTCCCCCGGCAGGAGACCGATTGGGCCCTGACGTGCTGCGACCTCGCGGGGGCAAGCAAGATTATTGTGGAGCGGTAGATCACGTGCAGAAGGCGATAACTGTCCCCGGGGCGCGGCTTGAATTGGCGAAGCTCTATTTATACGGGCTAGGCGTCCCCAGGGACCAAACGAAGGCGGTTCAGCTGCTGAAGACCGAACCGACCGCCGCGATCGCGGAAGTCAGCTACACGTTGGGCCTGGCCTACAGCCACGGCATCGGCGTCAAGCGCGACGAGACGAAGGCGATCTCCCTGTTCCGATACGCCGCCGAGCGCGGCCACGCCCACGCCATGCACGAACTGGCGCGGCTGCTGATCGATACAGATCCTGCCAAGGCCTATTATTGAACCGCCTGGCGCGCGATCGGCTTCCACCAAGCTTGGTCGGCGCAAAGAACATCATGCTCGACTGGAACATCCGGAGGCTGTCGTCGAACCTCTCGTCTCTGATGATCCTGTTCGAGAACTTCGAAATCAAGCGCTTCCAGCCCCTCCCCTGACAATTGGACGGGCTCGAAGCACTCGCTGCCCGGGAACGGCGATGGCGTCACATTGTGCTATTGGAGATCGGCAGCAGCCCCCCACCCCAACCAGCACGATCAGATGAACAGTTCTCCCGAAGATAAGGCAAGCCGGCCGGCCGTCTTCTTCGATCGCGATGGCGTCCTCAACAAGGACATCGGCTATCTGTTCGAAGCCGGCAAGTTGGTCTGGATCGACGGTGCGCGCGAGGCGGTGAAGGCCGTCAACGATCTCGGCTACTTCGCTTTTGTCGTGACCAATCAGTCAGGCGTCGCAAGAGGCCTCTACGAGGAGGCGCATGTCCGCGCACTGCACGACTGGATGGCGGATGAGCTCGCCAAGATCGGGGCCCGCATCGATGCCTTCGAATACTGCCCATACCATCCCGAAGGCACCGTGAAGCGGTATCGACAAGCGAGCGATCGACGCAAGCCCTCGCCGGGCATGATCACCGACCTGCTCCAGCGCTTTCCCGTCGACACCGGACGAAGCTTCCTGATCGGCGATCAGCCGACCGACCTCGAAGCGGCGCGCGCCGCCGGTCTGAAGGGTTATCTGTTTTCGGGTCACAATCTGGAACTGTTCCTGAAGCCGCTGCTGCCGACAGGCTGAGAGCGGCCGGCGCCGGGCCTGACCAAACGGTCAAGGTGCTTGAGGCCCGTGACGCGATCACCTACACAGCGGTCTCCAGATCACGACCGAAAGCATTTTTTTGACACGATGCCGTCCGAGCCCAAGCCCGACAAGCCGCCCCATCGGGAGACGTTCAAGAGGGTGATCATGGCGCCACCCAAGTCTGTCCGCCGGAGCCCAGCTCGACCGCAACCTATCTCGGCAAGATCGCGGGCGCCTTCGCGGCCGACTCGGAGCCGTCCTGTTATCGGCAATGAAGGGATCCGTGTCCCCCTCGGCTGCGAATCCGTTCGTGATCGAGCTGAGCAGCGAGCCGTCCGGAAAGCATGCCATCGTGTGGCGGGCGCTCGCCGTCGTCGCTCTCGCCGCTTCGATGTTCTATTCCGTGCTGCGACGGGCGCACAGGGACGACTTGGTGTTTTGCGTGACGACGCCCTTTACGCTGCCCTACGCCGTGGTGCTCGCCGCCAGATTGCGCGGCGCGGCGACCGCGCTGCTGATCTACGACCTGCCCCCCCAGGCGCTCGAGGCGGCCGGCTTCATCGGCGCGAGATCTCCGATCAACAGGCTGTTGCGCCTCTTCAACGGCATCGTGTTCAGGGCGCTGGATGGCATCGTGGCGGTCGGCCGCGATGTTCCTCCGCTGCTCGTGAAAATATCCTGGCGTTGCGCCCGAGAAGAACTGGCGCCATCCAATCAATTCAGGCCGCGCGACGCTGCGCATCGGTGGTCGGCCTGTCGGGCAATCTCGGATTTACGCACGATCCGCGCACCGTGTTCGAAGCTGCCAGAGTCCTCCGGAATGAAGCCAACATCCACTTCATGCTGTCCGGTTGGGGCGTGGGCTGGACCTGCTCAAGGACCTTCAGGCGGCCGAAAGGCTGCCCAACGTGACGCTGCTCGATCCTGTGTCCGCGGAGCACCTGACCGAGCTCCTGGCCGCCGCGAACGTCTGGACCATTGCCTATCGCCGCAAAATGGCCGGCGTCTCGATACCGAGCCGAGACACTGCGCTGGCGGGCTACCGCGACATGGTCGCAAGAATCCGGGCGAGCCGCTAGAGAGCGCTTTCGAGCGAGCCCCTAGAACTTGCGAACCAGCTCGATCACCTCGTCCTGCTGCTCACGCGTGATCTCGGCGAACATCGGCAACGAGAGGATCTGGCCCTGATCGAGATGCGCGTTCGGAAACTGCTCGGGACGATGGCCGAAGCGCGCATAGGCCGGCAGGAACGGCAGCGCCGTAGGGTAGTTGATCGCGGTCTGCACGCCGTTGGCGTTGAGGTGCGCCGCCAGCGCGTCGCGGCGCGGATGGCGGATCGTGTAGAGGTGGTAGACGTGATCGCGCGAGGACGCGACCTCGGGAACCACGATGTCCGCGATCTGGTTGAGGCCGGCATCGTAGATCTTCGCGGCATCTTGCCGCGCCACGGTCCAGGCGGCGAGATGCGGCAGCTTGGCCGAAAGGATGGCCGCCTGCATCCCGTCGAGCCGGCTGTTGACGCCCTCGATATTGTGCTGGTGCTTCACGAGGCCACCGTGGCGCGCCAGCATCGTCATGTGCTCCGCGAGCGCTGCATCGTTGGTGACGACGGCGCCGGCATCGCCCATCGCCCCGAGATTTTTGCCGGGATAGAACGAATAGGTCGCGACCTCGCCGAACGTTCCGACCATGCGCCCCTTGTAGCGGGCGAGATGCGCCTGTGCGCAGTCCTCGATCACCCAGAGCTCGTGCTTCTGCGCGATCGCCATGATCGCATCCATGTCGGCCGGCTGGCCGTAGAGATGCACCGGAATGATGCCAACCGTGCGCGGCGTGATCGCGGCCTCGATCGCCACCGGGTCGATCGTGAAGGTCGCGGCGTCGGTGTCGCAGAATACGACCGTCGCGCCCGAATGCGTGATCATCGCCGCGGTCGAGATCCAGGAATGCGCCGAGGTGATCACCTCGTCACCCGGCTTCGCCTTCATCGCCTTCAACGCGAAATAAAGCGCATCGGTGCCGTTGGCGCACGAGACGCAGTGTGCAACTTCGGCTGCTTCGGCGAACTCCCGCTCAAAGGCGTCGACATAACTGCCGCGGATGAAAGCATTGTCGCGAATCACGCCGGCGATTGCACGATCGATCTCGACCTTAATGGTCTGATATTGCAGTTGCAGGTCGGCAAACGGCACCGGCATCGGTCGTCCCCTATCGGCCCGCTAGAAGCCGTCGCGCGGGATTGCCAGCATAGGTGCCGGCCGTGGTGATGTCCTTGGTGACAACCGATCCGGCGCCGATGACGACATCATCGGCGATCCTGACCGGCATGATCGTGGCGTTGGACCCTATCGAAACCCGGTTTCCAATCGCGGTATCGCGCCACAACTCCTTGCGCCCCCGCGCCGGACCGCCCGTCGAGAACGTGTCGTTGACGAACATCACGCCGTGGCCGATGAAGCAGTCTTCACCGATGGCCACCAGCTCGCAAACGAAGGCATGCGACTGCACTCGCGTGCGCGCGCCGATCACGACGCCCTTCTGGATCTCGGTGAAAGGACCGACGAAGCAATCGTCTCCAATCCTGCAGCCGTAAAGGTTGCACGGCTCGACGATCTTGATACGCGAGCCGAACTCGACGTCCCGAACGCCGACCTGATGCACGTCCGGACGGTTCACGACGCGATACCCAGCCGGCCCAGCTTCGGCGTAAATCGCAGCGCTATTTCCTCACTGGTTTCAATCGACTCGTAGAGCGCGGAGATCAACTCCAAGCTCTTGCGGCCCTCGAGGCCGTCAACCAGCGCCGCGCGCTGGTTGACAAGGCAATCGACCACATGGTGGTAGTAGGCCTGATGGCCGAAGCCGTAAACATTCGGCGGATTGACCGAGAACTTCTCGACGACCTCCTTGTCCGACGGAAGCTCTTCGACAAAGCGCCAGTGCCGGATCTGGTTGACGGCGAAACCGGAGATCTCGACTGCCCCCCTCTCGCCGAGGATCGAGAGCGAGCCCTCGAGGTCGGTCGGCCGCGCGGCGGTCGTCGCCTCGATGATTCCGAGCGCGCCGTTGCGGAACTTCAGTGTTGCGACGGCGGTGTCCTCGGTTTCGATATTGACAAGCGCCGTGGTCGCGCGCGCATGCACGCTGACGACATCGCCGAAGAACCACTCCAGCATGTCAACATGGTGGCTCGCCTGATTGGTTAGCACGCCGCCGTCATAGGCCCAGGTGCCGCGCCAGCCGTCCTGATCATAATAGGCCTGATCACGGCACCAGCGCACGCGCACCGTGCCCAGGATGAGCTTGCCGAATCGCCCAGCATCGAGCGCCTCGCGCGCCTTGACAACAGGCACATTGAAACGGTTCTGCTTGACGATGAACATCTTGACGCCACCCTGGTCGCAGGCCCGGATCATGTCGTCGGCGTCCTGCAGCCGCAGCGCCATCGGCTTCTCGACAACCACATGCTTGCCCGCCTTGGCGCAGGCAATCACATGCTGCGGGTGCAAGCCACTCGGCGTCAGCACGGCGACTGCATCGATGTCCTTGCGCGCGAGAATCTCGTTAATGTCGTAGTGCGCCACAACTCCGAACTTCCCAGCGATCGCATCGGCGCGCGTGCGAATGGGATCGCAGACCGCCACGAGGCTCGCACCTTCAATATTATTGCCACCCAGTAGGTCGGAGTGACGCTTGGCGATGCGACCGCAGCCGAGCAAGCCAAATCTTATCATCGAAACTCCTAGAGGCGAGATCAAAGAAGAAACTGTAGAGCATGCGCACGATTTCGACCTGTCATATTCACAAAACTCTCGATAGATCAAGTCGATCAGGAAGCTTCGGGTCTGTTTCGCTGGCCATCTTCAGGCGCGGGAAAACGGCAGTTCCACGCTCAAGCCACTGCCCCTCTCGGATTGCTTGATATTTGCCTACACCAGGGCAGCATCGTATTTCGACGGCTAGCGTGTAGCAAGTACTGGAGCGTGCTTCCGCCTTCCGCCGAACTCACATCACTTAGGGGTTTGTTCAAACTTCCAAGGTCTTGCTCTTCAATAGCCTTGGTCCGACAATCTCGCACCCTGTCCCGGTGGGCCAAAGAACGATCATGAACAATCCGCCTGCCGTCCACCCAACCTCGGCGTCCCCGTGGTCGTAATTCCCGGTCGCCCTCGCTCTGCTTCTCTGCGTGCACATCGCAGCATGCTGCTTCTCTCTTGCCTATGCCGCAGACAGCTTTCGAGGCATCGTGGCTCGACAGTGGAAGCGTAGAGGCCGTCGTGCATTCCGTCGCCAAGGCGGGGTGCGATCTCGGCTTTATAGCGCTGAACACCGATGCCTTTGGGACTGCCAAAGTGATTTCGATCGACTATGCTGTGATGGAAAAAGCCGCGCACGCTGCCGTCGTGCCGGTTGTGGTCGGATGTCGGCCCACCACGCCACTTGGCGTACAAAACCCCGAGACTCTAACTGCCGCTGGATGAAAATTCAGTGGCAGGTCAGTGGCATGCAGTGTGGGAATTGTCGCAGAAGGATGGACAGGGCAACGCCTCGCAAGGCCCGGCGGTGTTCGAGGATTCCCGCAACTGCAGTGTCTCCACCGATAAAGCGCGCTGGTGGCGCTGAAAGGCGTCGATGATCTCGCCGTATTCGCGACCCAGGACGCCGTGTTGGTCTCGCGCCAAAAGGATGCCAACGGTCTGGAGCGCCTGGTGGCGAGCCTGACGACGACGGCACCACAGGTCACCGTAGATCACCTCAAGGTGCACCGTCCCTGGGGTAGCTACCAGTCGGTCAACAATGGCGAGCGACACCAAGTCAAGCGCAGCATCGTCAAGCCGAGCCGGCGTCCCTCACTGCAAAAGCACTATCATCGTTCAGAGCACTGGATCGTGGTGTGCGGCGCGCGGCGCGCGTAACCGCATGTCCGGGTCCTTGCACAGAGCGCCAACAACCCAAAATGGTCGCCAATTCGCTTGCCGCGGCAATATATGTAGCGGTCTCAAGTGTTATCCGGCTCTAGCTGAAAACCGTTGTCGCGGGCTGCATAGGCGCGAAGCATTGCTTTGGCGATGTGTTCGGGATTATGCCACCTCTTGACGTATCGACGCCCATCTTGCCCACGGGCTTCCCATTCCGATCGTCGGTCTAGAATGGCACCGAGGTCCTTGACGAGATTAGCAGGGGTTACGTGAAAGATCGGCATTTCTCGCCTCATAGCTTCGGGAACGAACCTCAAATCATTATCGCGAATGTAACAGGCGACAGGCTTGCCCATAGCCATCGTTTCGACGGCAAAACCTCCGTACCAACCCGCTAATACCTGATCGATCGCTAGGTCAGCGGACCGATAGAGAGCAAGAGCCTCCTCGTGCGTCTTTTTTTCTACCAAAATTAACTCGAAGTCATGACTTGATTGCAACTGTCTCAAGGCCTCCAAGATCATTGGGGTGCCTTTGATCGACGCATTGCTCGGAGCGTGGACAATTCGCGGCTTACCGAAGCGAGAAGGCGGTTCGACTGCGAATTTCTCGATTTCCACATTTGCGTAGGGCAGAAATTGGCCATTCGGTACGGCATGGCCGAGTTCCGGGTTGAGATAGAAGACGTGATCGAAAAGCGGTAGTACCTCGTTCACTAAGTAGCGGCGCCGGTTGTCGAGGATGTCGACACATCGCTGATACATATCGCAGTGCTCTGGAGCGCACATTGTCCAGGCATTTCTTGCGTTACCCTCCTTCGCAAGGCGGACATCACAACCTTGCAGGGTCATGAATAGTTTCTTGCCCAAACGGCGTGCTGCGCGAAGATCGCTCGTCGTTAGATAACTCAGGAATTTGTTCAGTGCTGCATTCTCAGAGAGGGGAAATCCCGGTGACAAGAACGTCTGGCCAAAATAGAAATGAAGGACGTCGTAATTCCATTGATGTCGTAGTCCGAAGCCGACGCTGCGCATTGCAGTCTCGCCAAATCGTGCTCCGAGCGGTGACAGTACTGTGTCTGCAGGGTATCTTAGCCACGTTTCGCTGCGCGTGACCAAATCGCTCGACGCGCCGAGACGACGTTCGGCGCGCGACAAGACCCAAGGTTGGTTACCCACGTTGACGGGGCCGTGTAGTATTCGCATTTTATACCGTTAGAGGTGTTCTATCGAGGCCAAGAATGTCTGGCTTGATATGGTTTCTTACTGAAGCTTCCTTGTAGCTTCTAAACAGTGCGCCTTCAGGTTTTTAATCCGGATCTTTAGCTCCGCGTTCAGGTGATGCGGTAGGCCTGCTGTTTCAACGTACAGCTCGCCGAGCCTAGCCGCGACGGCTTCCAAGCTATAGTGCTTTTCCACGACCATTGAGACCGATGGTTTGAAGATCAAAGTCGCCTTGCACGCACCTCTGCTCCGTCGTGCAGATGCAGTATTTGCCCCGTTGTGGGCACTCCTCACACAAATTCGGATGTCCTAGTTCCAATGTAGTAGTTCGGGTCCGAACATCGGCTGTGGCGGCTCTAGTGAGGCGCTTCCTTTTTTTGAAACCTGTAATTTATCATAACCGGCATGATAAGCCTCAATCCCGGCGAATGAACCGTTCGCCAACGAAGGGCGCTTCTCGGTCTACCTGTTGACGTTCATCGTGTGAACACGCTAGAAGTCGTTTTGAGCGGTGGTTGACAGGCATTGTGCTGGACCGGAATAGAGAGCTTCGGGGCGCCGCTCATGGCAGCGCCACTCGCTTTGCGAGCTTTCGATTTTGATTGGGCGGACGCGTGTGCGGCATATTTGGCCTTGTTAGCAAAATTGGGGCTGTCGATGTCGACCTGGTCGATCGGCTTACGGACCTTGTCGCTCACCGGGGCCCTGACGGTCGTGGCGTGAGGGTCTGCGGAAATGTTGGCCTTGGTCACCGGCGGCTGGCGATCATCGATTTGAGCGCGGGCGGCGCCCAGCCCATGCGGGATAGGCGCTATCCGATCTGGATCACCTATAACGGCGAGATTTACAATTACCTTGAGCTGCGCGGCGAGTTGCAGCGGCTCGGATTTGCTTTTGAGACAGGTTCGGATACCGAGGTCCTGCTCGCAGCCTATGTTTGTTGGGGCGAAAAGTGTCTCGATCGCTTCAACGGGATGTGGTCTTTCGCCATTTTCGATGAGCGTGACAACACGCTCTTTTGCGCGCGCGATCGCTTTGGTGTTAAGCCGTTCTACTATCTCGATACCGATAGCGAGTTCGCATTTGGGTCGGAGATCCGCCAACTGCTTCCGTTAATCGGGCGGCCGATTGCTGACGACGACCTCGTGAACGATTTCTTGGTTTGCGGCTTGACCGATCACACCAGTCGCACCTTTTTCAAGGGCATCGACAAACTTCTACCCGGGCATCTGATGCGCGTCGATGTCGCAACAGGGCGGCTGCGCGTTGAGCGTTATTATTCGCTCGCCACCCGCATCGTTGATGTCAGGCGCGATGAAGTGGCCGGTGCAGTGAGGGACCTGCTCGATGACGCAACGAAGTTACGCCTACGCTCTGACGTGCGGGTGGGAACTTGTCTCTCAGGCGGGCTGGACAGTTCGAGCGTCGCGACGCTTGCCGCACGGCACTACGCGCTGGGCTCCAACGAAGCCTTTTTTGCTATCACGGCTGTAAGCCAGCAGGCGAGCAACAACGAGATGAACTACGCCGCCGAAATCGCAACCAAGTCCAAGCTGAGCTGGTTATGCACCGAACCTACCTACGAAGATTTTGCGTCGACGGCAGCAAAATTGCTCGAAGTTCAGGAGGAGCCGTTTGGCGGTCCTTCGATCATGATGCAGTATCAGGTCATGCAGACCGCTCGCGCGAACGGCGTCATCGTCCTGCTGGACGGCCAGGGCGGAGACGAGACCTTGCTGGGATACCGCCGGTATTATGCCGCTTGGCTGCTGGAGTATTTGAGGCGCGACGGCATACGAGGGTTCTGTTCCGGATTTGCCGATGCTGTGAAGGCCGGTACGTCGATTGGCTGGCTAACTATATATCTGCTTGGCGTCAGTTCGGCTGGAATCCGGGAGGCCTTTTACCGCTGGCAGTACAGGTTTTTGAAGAAGCCGCAATTGCCGCAAGCTTTGCGTCGCTTTGCGCGCCATACGAGGGATGCGTTGGCGATGCAGATTCTGGAGATAACGGAATCGAACCTACCTATGCTGCTCAGATTTGAGGACAAGAATTCCATGCGTTTCGGCGTCGAGACGCGACTGCCGTTCCTGGACTATCGTTTCGTTGAATTTGCGCTTGGCCTTCCCCTGCGCGTAAAGCTGCATCGCGGCTGGACAAAGTGGCCACTCCGCGAGGCCATGCGGGACGAATTACCGACAACCATCCGTTGGCGAAAGGATAAAATCGGCTTCGCCGCACCCGACCAGCTTTGGCTCACCCGACATTCTCCCGTTATGTATGCTAAGGTAATGGACAGTCGTCTGCTGACCCGCTACGTCAATATGAAGGCGCTCAAAGGGCGCTTCCATCGTCTCGATCTCGGCATGCGTTGGAGGCTTTACTGTGTGGCGCTCTGGGGTGAGCACTTCGAGGTCGAAGCTTCATAAGGTTTGCAGCATCTCTTGACTCCAAGTCAATCAAACAGGACCGCGCGAGGGGACAGCAATGAAGAGTCCTGCCTTCGCAAGATAGGCCTTTTCCTTTTGCTAAAGCGAACATGAACATTTGGATGGTGCATCCTTTCGCGGGAGGACCGGGGCTCGGACGTCATTGGCGGCCGTTCTGGTTGGCCGATGCCTGGACAAAGATGGGCCATCGGGTGGTCGTGGTGAGCGCGGCCTTTCATCATCTGCATATGGAGCCACGAACTCCGGGAGCGCAGCGTATCGGGAGGGTCGACTTCTGGTTTCTGGATACGCCCCGGTATGGCAACGAAAGTCTGGGCCGGCTGCGGAACAACTTGTACTTCGGACCTCGCCTTCGCCTCAACGCGAACGGGATCGCGAATCTTTTCGGCAAGCCGGATCTTGTCATCGCCTCAAGTCCGCATCTTTTCTTCGTTCGGGCCGCTGAAAAAGTAGCTCGGAGGTTCAATGCTAAATTTTGGGTGGAAGTGCGCGATCTGTGGCCGAAGAGCATTGTCGCTCTCGGCATGACGCCGGCTTGGCATCCGCTCGTGAAGGTGCTCGCTTGGGAGGAGCGCCGCGCCTATCGGTCGGCAGACCATGTTGTTTGCCTGCTTGCCAATGCGGAAGTACATATGAGATCACGTGGGCTGGCGGCAAACAAGTTCACTTGGATCCCAAACGGGGTTTCCGATGAGGAGATACAAAGGGCCCTTGAGATCACGGCGGTAACGCATTCGCAACTCACTCGAATTACCCGAGCAAAGGCGCAGGGTCGGCGGGTCGTCTTTTATGCAGGCGGGATGGGTCCTCCGAATGCAATGGAAGTCATAGTCGATGCGGCCCGCGTTGCAGCCAAGACAAACCCGGACATCTCGTTTGTCCTGATCGGTTCCGGTGGCTCGCGGGAATCGCTTGAGCAGCGGGCCGCAGATCTGCCGAACGTCGAATTCTTGGACGAAGTAGATCGATCAGTTGTCCACGCCATGCTGCATGCGTCGGATTGTGCTGTCGTGTCATTCCACAAGAATTCACTTTATGATTACGGCATCAGCCCGAACAAGCTCTTCGATTATTGCTTGTTCGCGCCGCGCACCGTGATTGCGTGCGAGGCCACCGCGTTGTCTGGCCTTGGCGAGCTGGTGACTACAAGATGCGAGCCGGATGATGCTGCTGGGCTTGCCAGGGCGCTTGCATCCGCCCTTGCCGCCCCAGGGCGTCCGCCAGCTGAGCGTATCGCGGTCGCCAGGCGCTACAGCTATTCCGAGCTTGCGGCACGTTATTTGGCCTGAGGCGATGCCGCTGAAAATGAGGTCGTGGCAACAGCGTCGTTCTGTTGTAAGACCGTATGTCCTTTCTGGATGCCGGCGGTGAGGTGGTTCGCCCTACACTGGCGGTGTTGAACGAGGGTTGCT
>NZ_JAFCKQ010000042.1 GCF_018130215.1 Bradyrhizobium jicamae | reverse complement strand
AGCGTCCACCGCATCCCACCACAACGTTCGTGACGATCGCGAGCGCCCCTCGATCGGGTGAGACGGCAAATTCTATATACTGATTTGCCGTTACGATAAACCGAAATATTTTTACCGCGCTCCCTTGCGTCGTCGGGCAAATCAGTGCCAGGGGCGACGGTCACACCACCTTGCGCGGCGCCGCCGTCTCCGCATTGCCGGTGTTGGGTGTCCCGGTCGGCTCGATCAGGAGCAGATGCACCTCCTCCCGCGCAACAGGACGATGCTCGACGCCTTTCGGCACGATGTACATCTGGCCCTGCCGAAGCGTGACGGTGCCGTCGCGCATCTCGATGTCGAGCACGCCCTTCAGCACGAGGAAGAAGTCATCGGTGTCGTCGTGCTTGTGCCATACGAACTCCCCCTGCACCTTCACGACCATCACATCGCAGGCGTTGAACTGCGCGACGGTGCGCGGTGACCAGTGATCGGAGAAAGTCGACAGCTTTTGCGCGAGATCGATTGCGTCTTTCATGGGACCTCTTCGTGTTGCTCGCAGCGTTGTGCGACGAGCCGTAAGGCGGGTTGAAGCAGCGTAACCCGTTACTAGGCCGAGGTGCCAGGACGTATGCTCACAAGCGCCGGGTTCCGAGGGCGCCCCCTGACGTCCAGCCTTGCCTACTCCATCCGATGAGATAAGAATCAAGGGTGCTGATGAGCGCATGCGGTGTCCATCATGACTGGCTGGATCAGCCTCTGTCGAAGCATCGCCAAAGCCGGGCTTTCCGCTGGTGCGGTCCTGCTCGCAACGTGGCTCACGTTGCACGCGCAACAAGGAACAATAGACAGGTCGGGCGCGCCTGCTGCCTTGGCCGCCTGGGACCATATCGCGGGTGTGCTGCAACATCCGCGCTGCCTGAATTGCCATCAGGAGAATGTACCGCTGCAGGGCGATATGCGGCGCGTACACATTCCTCTCGTTGTGCGGGGGCCGGACAATCACGGCGTCGGTGCCATGCGCTGCGGCAATTGTCACAACGGCAGCGGCAATAACGAAACATCAGGTACGCCCGGTGCGGGCGGTCCGGGGCTCTGGCAACTCGCCCCAAGCTCGATGCTGTGGCAGGGCCTTTCCAGCGGCGATCTCTGCCGCATGCTCAAGGACACCGCACGCAACGGCGGCCGCGACGGCGCCAAGCTGATCGAACATATGGAAAGCGAGCCCCTCGTGCTGTGGGGCTGGAATCCCGGCGGCGACCGCACGCCGGTGCCGATGCCGCATGATGAGTTTGTCAATGAGGTGAAGACCTGGGTGGCCGGTGGCATGACCTGCCCGAGCTGATCCATCCGAAATGAAGGAGAGCCGCATGGTCTCGCTCAACGTCAACGGCCGCATCGTCGATCTCGACGTCAATCCGCGAATGCCCCTGCTCTGGGCGCTCCGCGACTTTGTCGGCCTGACCGGCACCAAGTTTGGCTGCGGCCGCGCGCTTTGCGGCGCCTGCACGGTCCATATCGATGGCCAGGCGGCGCGCGCCTGCTCCATCATGGTCGGCGATGCCGTTGGCAAAACGATCACGACCATTGAAGCGGTATCGGGTCCGGTCGCGGATGCGGTCCGGGCCGCGTGGCAGAAGCTCGACGTCGTGCAGTGCGGCTACTGCCAATCCGGGCAGATCATGTCGGCGATCACGCTCCTGACCGGCAACAGGAAGCCGAACGACGAAGACATCGATCTCGGCATGGAGGGCAATATCTGCCGCTGCGGCACCTATCAGCGCATTCGCGCCGCGATCCACGAAGCCGCAAGCACGCTCGGTTGAGGTGATGCCATGCCCATGATCACCCCCGCATTCAAGCCGTCACGCCGCGATTTTCTGCGCGAGGCCGCCGCGACCATCGGCGTATTCACGCTCGGCACGTTCATTCCGTTCGGCCCCGCGCGCGCCGAAGGGGGCGGACCGGCGCCCGGTCCGTTCGATCCCAACATTTTCCTGCAGATCTCGCCTGACAACACCGTCACGCTGATCAGCAAGCATTTCGAGATGGGCCAGGGTGTCACCACGGGGCTCGCAACGCTGGTCGCCGAGGAGCTCGACGCGGATTGGAGCCAGATGCGCTTCGTCTTCGCGCCGGCGAACGCCGCGCTGTACAACAATCTCCTGTTCGGGCCGGTGCAGGCGACCGGCGGCTCGACCTCGACCGCGGAAGCCTTCACGCAGATGCGCCAGGTCGGTGCGGCAGCACGGGCCATGTTGGTCTCCGCTGCCGCCGCCAAGTGGGGGGTCCCGGCATCAGAGATCGCCATCAGCCAGGGCGTGGTCAGCCAAGGTGCCAACCGGGCGACGCTGGCGGAGCTTGCCGAGGCGGCGATGCGCATGCCGGTGCCGCAGAAGGTCTCGCTGAAGGAGCCGAAGGCCTGGAAGCTGATCGGCACGCATGTGCCGCGCCTCGATTCGGTTGCGAAGACGACTGGCGCAGCCGTCTTCGCGCTGGATGTCCGCCGTCCGGGAATGCTCACGGCAGTGGTGCGGCATCCGGACGTGTTTGGGGCGACCGTTGCTTCCTTCGATGCAACTGACGCCAGGAAGGTCGACGGCGTGGTCGACGTCCAGCAATTGCCGACCGGGGTTGCGGTCTACGCCACCAATACCTGGGCAGCGATCGAAGGCCGCAAGGTGCTGCGCGTCAGCTGGGATACGAGCAAGGCGGAAACCCGCTCCACCGCCCAGATTTTTGACGAGTATCGGGACCTGCTCGCGCAACCCGGCCTGCAGGCGGTCAAGCGTGGCGATGCCTCGGCCGCGCTTGCCAGGGCGGCGAAGATCGTCGAGGCCGAGTTCACGTTTCCCTATCTCGCCCATGCGCCGATGGAGCCGCTGAACTGCACGATGGAGCTTTCCGCCAACGGCGCGGAAATCTGGTCCGGCTGCCAGTTGCAGACCATCGATCAATTCGTCGCCGCGCAAATCCTCGGGCTCAAGCCCGAGCAGGTCAAGATCAACACATTCTTCGGCGGCGGCAGCTTCGGCCGGCGCGGCAATCCGGTTGCCGACTGGGTCGCCGAACTCGCCTTCGCCGCCAAGGCGATCGGCGGGCGCGCGCCCGTGCATCTGGTGTGGACGCGCGAGGACGACATCAAGGGCGGCTTCTACCGGCCGATGGTGCTGCATCGCGTGCGTGCCGGCGTGACCGCGGACGGCGCCATCTCCGGCTGGCAACATCAGCTGGTCTCGAAATCGATCTTCACTGGAACGCCTTTCGAGAGCTCGTCGGTCAAGGAAGGTCTCGATGCCTCGAGCGTCGAAGGAGTTTCCGACACCGACTACGCCATCCCTGATTTCGACGTCCGTCAGCACAATGTCACGACGCCCCTCCCCGTCCTGTGGTGGCGCTCGGTCGGCAATTCGCATACCGCCTTTGCAATGGAAACGGCGATCGACGAACTCGCGGCGCTTGCCGGCAAGGACCCGGTTGCTTTCCGCACCGCCCTGCTGGCCCACGATCCGCGTGACGTGGCCGTCATTCGTCTGGCCGCCGAGAAATCCGGCTGGGGCAGCCCGATTGCGGGCGCCGGCCGCGGGCGCGGCATCGCCTTCCATCACTCGTTCGGCACGCGCATCGCCATGGTTGCGGATGTCACGGTGCATGGAACGACGATCCAGGTCGAGCGGATGGTTGCCGCGGCCGATGTCGGCGTGCCGGTCAATCCGGACGTGATCGCCGCCCAGATCGAGGGAGCAATCGGCTTTGCGCTCTCGATGGTGCTGCGCAACCAGATCACGCTGCGCGGCGGCGTCGTGCAGCAGGGCAATTTCGACGATTACGAGCCGACCCGCATGCGCGAAATGCCGAAGGTCGAAGTGCATATCGTCCCCTCCACCGAGCCGCCGAGCGGGATCGGCGAGCCGGGCGTGCCACCGGTGGCGCCGGCGATCGGCAACGCGGTCGCCGCTGCAACCGGCACGCGGCTTCACGGCCTGCCTCTGGGATTTGCGACCTTGTCTGGTTGAAGCGCGCCATGCATCGCCGAACCGCAATTCGAAGGGTGACCAAGACAGCTAGCTAAACCGCAAAGGGGAAGGCCATGAAAGGCATGTGCCGCGTCGTTGCGACCGCGATGGTGATCGGCGTCTCACCAGCTGCTCATTCAGCGGAAGTCGGGCTTGGGGATTTTGCCGCGCGAACCGAATTGCTGCCGATCCAGACGTTGACGCTCACCGACCAGCAATTCCTCACGGGTGATGCCAACGCCAAGCCGACGACGATCACCGGCCAGCTTCGAATCGCCCAAGGCAACGGCCGGTTGCCGGTGGTCGTGCTGCAGCACGGCTCGGGCGGATTCGCGCCCAACATCGAATACTGGTCGCGCGAGCTCAACGCTGCCGGCATATCGACATTTGCACTTGACGGCTTCTCGGCTCGCGGCCTCACCGAGGTGAACAGCAACCAGGCCCTGCTCGGCCGTCTCAATTTCATCCTCGATATCTATCGCTCGCTCGACGTGCTTGCCGCGCATCCGCGGGTCGACCCGCAACGCATCGCCCTGATGGGCTTCTCGCGCGGTGGGCAGGCGACCCTCTATGCCAGCCTCAAGCGATTCCAGCGGATGTGGAACAAGTCCGGCGTCGAATTTGTCGCCTACGTGCCGTTCTATCCCGATTGCATGACGACCTTCGTCGATGATACCGACATCGAGAAACGGCCGGTGCGCATCTTCGGCGGGACACCCGACGACTACAATCCGCTTTCACGCTGCAAGCCCTACGTCGAGCGGTTGAAGGCGGCGGGTCACGACGTCGAGGTGACGGAGTATCCGAATGCCTCGCACGCTTTCGACAATCCACTCGGGGCTCAGCCCGCAGCGGTGTTTCCGACATACGAGAGCGCGCGCAATTGCCGAATTGAGGAAGGGCCCGGCGGCGTCCTGGTCAATCTCGAAACCAGGCAGCCGTTCAGCTACAAGGATGCTTGTGTCGCACACGGCCCGCATCTCGGACACGATCCCGTCGCCACCGAAGCAGCCACCACGGCCGTCAAGTCGTTCCTGAGAACGGCATTCAAGCTCGATTGATCGGACTTGCAAACGGCACTGCCAACGCGGTGTCAGCTTAGAGGCGATTCCGTTTTGGCCGCGCCCGGCACGCCTCGCGCTCGATACTGGCGGCCACCAGCGGCGCCTCGTCGGCGGCGACCGGCGGCGAAAAGACGAAGCCCTGCACGAGGTCGCAATCGAGCCCGCCGAGCACGTCCACTTCGGCCGGCAGTTCGGCGCCCTCCGCCACGACGGTCATGCCCAGACCGTGCGACAGGGCGATGATGCCGCCCAGCAGTTTGCGTTTCTCCGGCGCAATGGAAATGCCACCCACGAAGGCCCGGTCCACCTTCAGACAGTCGAACGGCAGGCGCGTCAGATAGCCGAGCGATGAATAGCCCGAGCCGAAATCGTCGAGCGCCAACCGGGCGCCCAGACAGGACAAGGCCGTCAGCGTGCGGCTGATCCGCTGCTCGGTGTGATCCACAAACAGGCTTTCGGTCAGTTCCAGGCAGAGCAGCGCCGCCGGAAAGCCGGTCTCCGCCAGCACCGCCGAGACTGTCGTCTCGAAATCCACATTCCAGATCTGCGCCGGCGAGACATTGACCGAGACGGAGCGCGGCGGCAATCCGGCATCCAGCCACGCACGGCCCTGCCGGCAGGCCTCTCGCAGCACCCAGTGGCCGAGGTCGACGATGAGCCCGGAGCTTTCGGCGATGGGGATGAACTCCGCGGGCGAGATCGGCCCGCGCTCGGGATGGGTCCAGCGCAGCAGCGCCTCGAAGCCGGTGACGCGGCCACTCCTCAGGTCCAGCTGCGGCTGGTAATGGGCCTGGAGGGTGCCGGCCTCCACGGCGTTGCGCAGATGCCGGCCGAGATCGAGCCTCTGATCGACCGCCTGCGCATAGACCGGCTCGAACAACTGCGCCCGGCCGCGACCGGCCTCCTTGGCCATGTAGAGCGCCAGGTCGGCGTTGCGCACGGCTGCCTCCGCCGTGGCCCCATGCTCCGGCAGGCGGGCGATGCCGATGGTGGCTCCGACGAAAGCCTCGCCCTCGGGGAGATCAACGGGGACGGACAGCCTGCCGATGAGCCGATTGGCAAGCTCGGTCAGCGCGGCGTCGGACATGCCGCATCCCTCCGCCAGCACCGCGAACTCGTCGCCGCCGAGCCGGGCGATGAACGCTCGCGGCCAAACTCCTGCCGCAGCGCAGCCGCTACCTGGATCAGCAGCTTGTCGCCGGCGGCATGGCCGAGGGAATCATTGACCTCCTTGAAGCGATCGAGGTCGATGAGCAGGAGCGCGCCGCTCCGGCCCTGCAGGGCGCTGCCCTCGATCAGGGTGGCGAGCTGCCGCGTGAACAGCGCGCGATTGGCGAGCCCGGTCAGGGGGTCGCTGTAGGCGAGCTGCTCGAGCTGGCGCTCGGCCTCCTTGCGCTCGGTGACATCCTGCACGGTGCCGATGATGCCGATGACCTTGTCGTGGGCGACCTCCGCCTTGCAGATCACCGCGAGATCGCGGGCTGTGCCGTCCGAGTGCAGGATGCGCAGGTCCGTCGCCTCGGTCCTGCGGGTGCGGAGGACCCTCTTCTGCACGTCGCGGAACCGGTCGGCGTCGCCGCCCAGGAAATACGGCCTTATGTTCTCGTAGGTCGGCTCGAACGTGTCGGGGTCGAAGCCGAGAAGCTGGTAGAGCTCGGGCGCCCAGATCGTGCGGCCCGCGTCCAGCCGATGGCTCCAGGTTCCGATCTTGCCGAGCTGGTGAGCTTCCTCCAGCGCACGCGTGCGCTGGTCGAGCAGCGCCCTGGCCGCCCTGAGCTGGGTGATGTCGCTGGACGTGCCGCGATAGCCGAGAAAGGTGCCATCATCGGCGAAGATGGGTTTGCCGCTGGTGCAGATGCTGACGCGCGACCCGTCCTGGCCGATCAGCGTATAGGTGAAGTCGCGAAAAGGGCGGTGGGCCTCCATGTCGGCCCGGTGCTGCGCCATGGCCTCCGCGTCCTCGGGCGCGTAAGCCAGTTCCCAGCGTGCCCTCCGGCCAGCGGCCACCGTCTGGAAAGCGGCATTGCCGGCGAGCGGCTTGGGATAGGGCAGCAGCCGATGGGCGGCGTCGCTTTCCCAGCACCAGTCCGAGGCGGTGCTGACAAAATCGGCCAGCCGTTGCTCGCTCTCCGCAAGGCGCCGCAGCGTGGAAGTTTCCTCCGTGACGTCGCGGACAATGCCTGACACGCGCCGAACCTGACCGCGCGCGTCGAATTCCGGCTCGCCATGCACCACGCAGTCGAGCACGCGACCATCGGTGCTGCGCAGCCTCGCCTGCACCGCATAAGGCTGCCCCTCCGCCCAGCACGCCGCGTAATGCGCCTCCAGAACCTTCCGGCTTTCAGGCAGGTAGCGTTCTTGCACCGTAGCGATGGAGATGAAGCCGTCGACCGTATCGAAATCGTAGAAGGTGGCGAACTCGGGCGATATCCAGAAATCGGTCGCGGCGGCGCTGTGCGACTCCCAGTAGCCCATGCGGGCCATCCTGATCGCGCTTCGCAGCGACCGTTCCTCATGCCAGCGGCGACGCGCCACGCCCGTGGGGGCCTGCCCTTGCGACAATCTGCGAGCGGCCATCGGTCCCCAACCCAAACGCCAACGTACAATCACGCGGCCAGCACGCTAGCATAGAGCGCGACAACCTTGGAGCGACGGCGGTGACGATCAGAGGTTCGTCCGCATATTTGGTGTAGTTTCCGTGAATTCCGAGACCGGCACCAAATGTGCGGAAGAAGCCGGTATGGATAAGACTTTTTTCGTCGTGGCTGAGTTCAGGTTTCCTGGCAGTCGTCTCGAAACGCTGCCTCAAGACTTCAAATCCAAGCGGCGACCGACAACGCTGCAACCGGACAGAGCCGATCTGCATCACCACTCAGGCCAACAACGGATCAATCAACGGCGATGATGCATCATCAAGCGGCGTGACAATCGAGCGATGTTACGTGACGCAGCGGCCGGCCGGCCGCTGCGGACCGGGTTTCGATCTCGCTCTATTGCAGCCGGGTCGACTTGTGATGCCCATTCATGTCGCAAGGCGCCTCGCCGTTGGCGGCATGCTCCGACAGCAGTTCCTGTTCGGCCTGATACCAGAGCGTATCCATTTGGCCGCTGGGCTCGCCTGCGTTCTTCCAGAGCTCGTAGGCTCGGCTGCGGATTTGCTCCTCGGTCGGACTTGGCATTGGCGGCTCCCTCAATTCAAAAAATCTGTTCTGAGAAATGGAATCGCTGCCGTGTGGGCCACGGCATTATCCCGCCGCCTTCGCCGCGCGGCAAGACCCGGTTCCGTCACGTCGCTCCCGGTTTGTCGGTCCAACTTCCGGGCCGGGGCAAGGTTCCAGGGCAGCGCTCCCCGCGTCAGCGCAGGCTCGCGGTGAAGAAATCGAGCGCAAGGGAGATCGTCTCGGCATGCACGGCATCGCGGTCGATCCCATCAGGGTCGCGGCATGGGGTCCGGACGACGAGGCGCCCTACCACGGTACAGGCGTCGAAGAAGACGAAGTGGCCTGCGCCCGGAAACAGCTTCAGCGTCGCATGCGGGATGGCCTTGCCGAGCACCTCGGCCCCCGAGGCCGGCGGCGCGACCTCGTCGGCACTTCCCGCGACGATAGCGACCGGGATCGAAATCGCACCGAGGCTCTCCGGCGTGAAGGCCGGCACCGGGCCCGGTGCCATCGCGAACACGGCGCGAACGCGCGCGTCGCGCCAGGACTGGCCGGCAAGGCCGTAGCGCTGCCGGTAGTCGGGATCGGCGCCGAGACGCGCCCGGCTCTTCAGGCGCAGTTCCGTCGCGTCCGCCTGCGATGTGCAAAGCGCGTCGGCGGCGGGTGAGCGGCAGAAAGCCTCGGTCCGCTCCGGATCGGTGATGCCGCCGGCGATCGCGATGACCGTGTAGCCGCCGTATGAATGGCCGGCTGCACCGATGCGGCCCAGGTCGATCCGGTCGCCGAAGGCCCTGTCAGAACGCATGGCGTCGATGACCGCGCTGAGATCGACGGCGCGCAGCCACTTCAGTTCGTAACCCTCGACTGTCCTGTCTTCGGATCGATTGTTGCCGGGATGATCGACCGCAACGGTGATGAACCCATGCGCGGCCAGTGCCGCGCCGAGCCAGGCGAGATCCAGCGCGGTGCCGCCAAAGCCATGGGACAGCAGGATCAGCGGGCGCCGTGGTCCCTCCGCCGGCGCCGCATCGGGTGCGGCGCGTCCCGTGCTGACGAACGGGAGGATGCGCGGTCCGATCCATTGCGGCTCTTCGCGCGCGTCGGCCGCGGCGGGATACCAGATCACGGCACGGAGCAGATGCGTCCCGGCACCGCGCCAATCAAACGGCTCGACCGGGACGAAATCGCGCGTGGCGACGCCGACCTTGAAGACGGCGTCCTCGGCGCACGCGACATCGGATGCCGCGAGCAGGATCAGCCACAGCACCAGCAATCCGATCCAGATGGTCCTAATCACCTCCGGCTAACGAGATGCCGCTCCCGGGTTGAGCAGGACCGAGTGACTGCGGCCATAGGCGAAGTAGAGGACGAGGCCGATCGCCAGCCAGATGAAGAGACGCAGCCACGTCGCCAAAGGCAGGAACACCATCAGCATGAGCGAGAACAGCATGCCGAGGATCGGCACGACAGGCACGCCGGGCGTCTTGAACGGACGAGCGACATCCGCATCGCTCCTGCGCAGATAGATCACCGCGCCGCAGACCAGCACGAAGGCGAACAGAGTGCCGATCGACACCATCTCGCCGAGGATGTCGATCGGGGTCAGCGCCGCGACGATGGCCACGATGATCCCGATCAGGAGCTGGCTCTTGTAAGGCGTCCCGAGCGAGGGATGCACGTCGGAGAATATCCTGGGCAGCAGGCCGTCCTTGGCGATCTGGAAGAAGATGCGACTCTGGCCATAGAGCAGCACCAGGATCACCGTGGTGAGGCCGGCGAGCGCGCCGATCTTGATCAGCACCGAGAACCAGGTCAGCCCGATGACATCGACGCCCTTGGCAATCGGATCGGGCACGCCGAGTTCGGTATAGGGCACGAGGCCGGTGACGACGCCGGCGACCGCGATATAGAGGATGGTGCAGATCAACAGCGAGCCGAGAATCCCGATCGGCATGTCGGTCTGCGGGTTCTTGGCCTCCTGGGCGGCGGTCGATACGGCGTCGAAGCCGATGAAGGCGAAGAACACGACCGAGGCGCCGCGCATGATGCCGCTCCAGCCGAACTGACCGAAGGTGCCGGTGTTGTCGGGGATGAAGGGATGCCAGTTGGCCGGCGTGACGTAGCCGACGCCGAGCAGGATGAAGGCGCACACGACGGCGAGCTTGATGCCGACCATGATGTTGTTCAGCCGTGCCGACTCCTTGGTGCCGCCGACCAGCATCGCCGTGAGCAGCAGGACGATGAACGCAGCCGGCAGGTTGATGACGCCTGCGACCATCGTGCCGTCCGGCAGCTTGGACTCGGTCCAGGGCGCCCCGGCAAATTGCGGTGGAATGTTGATGCCGAAATTGCGCAGCAGCGAGGCGATGTAGCCCGACCAGCCGACGGCGACGGTGGACGCGCCCATCGCGTATTCGAGGATGAGATCCCAGCCGATGATCCAGGCGAAGATCTCGCCGAGCGTCGCATAGGTGTAGGTGTAGGTGCTGCCGGAGACCGGCAGCAGCGCGGCGAGCTCGGCGTAGCACAGGCCGACGAAGCAACAGGCGATGCCGCCGACGACGAAGGAGATCATGATGGCGGGGCCGGCATAGTGCGCAGCAGCGGTGCCGGTGAGGACGAAGATGCCGGCGCCGATGATACAACCGATGCCGAGTGCCGTGATGCTCAACGCCCCGAGCGTCTTGCCCAGCGCGTGCTCTCCTGCTTCGGCGATGATGGCGGCGACCGACTTTCGCGTCATCAAACCCAGATCACTCATGGCGACGTCCCCTTTCAGATGTAACCGATATCAGCCTCGCAATCAGAATTAGAGTCTTGCGTCGTAGTATTAGGATGATTGTCCTCACATGCCGGTTAGGCAAGTGCTTTTGTTGGACCTGCTTTGCGGCGTAGCAACAATCACAGCGACGCGTCGGGACAATATACGCGCAGCTGTCGCGACTGGTTCCTTAGCCGGCAGTGACCGTTCCGCTCTTCGCTCGCTTCTGTCGCTTCGGCGTTTCGCTTTCGATCCGGTGAAAGCCATCCGCGTGTTGCGCGAGGGCGACGAGATGCGGTCCGCCCCTCCCTGAAATCGAGTGCCGCACTCGCCGCCAGGGGCCGCAGGTCATCCAGGGCTGCGGGCCAGAACAGATCGAGCTATCCGGCAGCCGCTTCCTTCACGGCGCACCCGGGCGCGTTGCCCTCAGCTGTGCGTATGTTCGCGCACGATGTGTGATGGCGCACGGCTGCAGCGGTGGTGCATACGACCGTATTGCGGTCCCGCTTCGGACGACCGGGACGCTACTCCGCCGCCTGCCGCACGTGGCGCGCGGTCGGGGTGCGCATCGTGACCAGCTCTTCGGCGGCGGTCGGATGCAGCGCGATGGTGGCGTCGAAATCGGCCTTGGTCGCCTTCATCTTCACGGCGATCGCGACCGCCTGGATGGTCTCGGCGGCGCTGTCGCCGACGATGTGACAGCCGAGCACGCGGTCGCTCGTGCCATCCACCACGAGCTTCATCAGCACGCGGGTGTCGCGGCCGGACATCGTCGCCTTGATCGGGCGGAAATCGGTCTTGTAGATATCGACGTGGGAGAACTGCGCCCGCGCCTCTTCCTCCGTGAGCCCGACCGTGCCGACCTCGGGCTGCGAGAACACCGCGGTCGGGATCGTAGCATGATCGACCTCGACCGGGCGCTTGCCGAACACGGTGTCGGCGAAGGCGTGGCCCTCGCGGATCGCGACCGGGGTCAGGTTGGTGCGATGGGTGACGTCGCCGACCGCGTAGATGTTGTCGACCGAGGTCTTCGACCAGCCGTCGACCTGAACGCCGCCATTGGCGGGGTTGATCGCGACGCCGGCGGTTTCGAGCCCGAGATTGGCGACGTTGGGATGCCGGCCGATCGCGAACATCACCTGATCGGAGGCGATGCTCGAGCCGCTCGACAGATGCGTGGTGAAATCACGGCCATGCTTGTCGATCTTGGCGACCGTGCAGCCGGTGATGATGGTGATGCCGCGCTTCTCCATCTCGGCGCGCACGTGCTTGCGCACGTCGTCGTCGAAGCCGCGCAGGATGTTGTCGCCGCGATAGATCACCGTGACGTCGGAGCCGTAGCCGGCGAAGATGCCGGCGAATTCCAGCGCGATGTAGCCGCCGCCCTGGATCACGATCCGCTTCGGCAGCTCTTTCAGGTGAAACGCCTCGTTGGAGGAGATCACGTGCTCGATGCCGGGAACGATCGGCCCATGATTGGGCGCCCCGCCGGTCGCGATCAGGATGTATTTCGCCGTAACCTTCTCGCCGGTCGCGAGACGCAGGGTGTGGGCGTCCTCGAGCACCGCGCGGGTCTTCACCACCGTCGCACCGGACTTCTCGACATTTGTGGTGTAGGCCCGCTCGAGCCGGGCGATCTCCTTGTCCTTGTTGGCAACCAGCGTCGCCCAGTCGAACGAAACCTGGCCGATGCTCCAGCCGAAGCCGGCTGCGTCCGCGATCTCGTCATGAACGTGGCTGCCGATGACGAAGAGCTTCTTGGGCACGCAGCCGCGGATCACGCAGGTGCCGCCCATCCGGTATTCTTCGGCGACCATGACCCGGGCGCCATAGCCGGCGGCGATGCGGGCGGCGCGAACGCCGCCCGAACCGCCACCGATGACAAACAGGTCGACGTCATACTGCGCCATGGCAACCTCTCTTCCGCTCGCCCCGCAAGCGGGGCGAGGCTACGCGACGCGATCAGATATCCTTGCCGCGCTTCTTCATCTCGGCCTTGAACTCGGCATTGACGATCACGCCGAACTGCTGCGCCCAGCGCTGGATATAGGTCAGGGAGTCGGTGATTGCCCGGGGCTCCGCGGTCAAAAGCTTCTGACCCAGCGGCGATTTGTAGAACACCACGAGATCCTTCAGCTCCTGCTCGGTGAACTCCGCGGCGTAGATCTTCGCCATGCCCTCGCCGATCTCGTTCTCGCGGCCGGCCATTTTCTTGGCGACGATCACCGAGACCTCTTCGAGATCCTTCTGATAGTTCAGATATTGCTGCAGCAGACCGGTCTTGGTCTTCTCGATGATGCCGGGAACGGCGCCGGCATACATGGCGGACACGTTCTTCATCGCCAGGATTTCCTTGGCGGCCGCGATCGCCGCGGGCGTCGATTGCTTGACGGCGGGCGCTGCCGGCGCATCAGGCACCCGCTCCTGCGCCATGACAGGCGCAGCCGCAAGTGCCAGTCCGGCCGCCACGCTCGCAGCCGCCAAAAGTCCCGAGAAACGCTTCATTCCAAGTCTCCTTGCTTGCGGCGTCATCGCCGTTCAACAACCCGAATTCCCTGTGCGCCGGCCAGAACGGCGCTCGTGCCAAGCCCGATGAACAGACCGTGCTCGACCACGCCCGGAATCACGCTGAGCAAAGCTGCGAGCCGCGGGGCATCGCCGATCCGGCCGAGATGGGCATCGATGATCCAGTGGCCGCCATCGGTGACGAAAGCGTGACCATCCTTGCCTTGGCGGATGACCATTTCGCCTGACGCGCCTGACTGCGCGAAGGCGCGTGCCATCGCGGCCCTGGTCGCGGCGAGCCCGAACGGAATCACCTCGACGGGCAGCGGGAAGCGGCCGAGCACCTCGACCCATTTGCTCTCGTCCGCGATCACGATCATGCGATCGCTCGCGGCGGCTACGATCTTCTCGCGCAGCAGCGCGCCGCCGCCGCCCTTGATCAGGTTGAGTGCGGGATCGATCTCGTCGGCGCCGTCGACGGTGAGATCGAGATGATCGATGTCGTCGAGCGTGGTCAGCGGCACGCCGCAGCGGATCGCATCCGCGCGGGTCACCTCCGAGGTCGGGACGCCCACGACCTTCAGTCCGGTACGGACCTTCTCGCCGAGCAATTCGACGAAATGCTTGGCGGTCGAACCAGTGCCGAGCCCCAGCTTCATGCCGTCGCGCACCTCTTCGAGCGCGCGTGCCGCCGCCTGGCGTTTCAGTGCATCCATGTCCACGTGCCGACCACGCCCCCCGTCCTGCGCCGCGCCGGGGCCTGCAAATCGGCCCCGCCCGGCGGGCGCATATCTAGCGTCGTTTGGCGGGCAGGAATAGCACCCTCAACGGCGTCCGGGACCGATTTAATGACCGATTCCCGGTCGGATTTTGCGCGAAATGGCACCGATTCCGCATCGAGCGCTCCCGGAGTGGCATCTTCCCTTGCATCGCGGCGTCTCACCCGATAGCGAGGAGCAATGCCCGCCTCTTCTCCCCCCACCATCGTATTCGATCTCGACGGCACGCTGGTTGACACCGCGCCCGATCTGATCAGCGCCCTGAATTACGTGCTCGACCGCGAAGGTCTGCCGCCGGTGCCACTCGCGGCCGCGCGCAACATGATCGGCGCCGGCGCGCGCAAGCTGCTCGAGCGCGGGCTGGAGGTCGAGGGACGCACGGTCAGCACCGGCGAGCTCGATCGCCTGACCAAGGATTTCATCGGTTACTACGCCGATCACATCGCCGACGGCTCGCGGCCGTTCGACGGGCTGGAGGCTGCGCTCGACGTTCTCGCGACGAAGGGCCATCGTCTTGCTGTCTGCACCAACAAGCTGGAATGGCTGTCGAAGCTGCTGCTCGAGCGGCTCGACCTGACAGCGCGTTTTGCGGCGATCTGTGGCCCGGACACGTTCGGTGTCGCCAAGCCGGACCCCGCTTTCCTGCGCGAGACGGTGGCCCGCGCCGGCGGCCGGCTGCCGGCGGCGATCATGGTCGGCGATGCCGGAACCGACGTCGGGGTAGCCCGCCGGGCCGGCGTCCCGGTCGTCGGGGTCGATTTCGGCTATACCGACGTACCGATGCGCGAGCTCAAACCGGACCGGCTGATCAGCCACATGCGCGACCTGCCGGAGGCCGTGACCAGCCTCATTTCCGCCTGAGATCCATCCAAGCAATTGATATTGTTTGGGTCATTTCTCTGCGCAAATATTCCGTTAACCAATCTTTAACGAACAGGGCTGGTGCTGTTGCGCCGATGTTGCGACGCCCCTATGGTCCGGTCGGGGATTGTGGCTGATTGCCGCAGTAGAGTGTGGATCATGCGTCGAGTTATCGCGATTGCGGTCGCCGGACTGAGTCTGGGCGGCTGCTCCTCCGTTTCTTGGGATTCCTTCAAATCCGCTCCGCCGCCGATGCAGGTCCAGCTGGACTCCGCACCGCAGGGCGCGGATGCCGTGACGTCGATCGGACCGGGCTGCAAGACGCCCTGCTCGGTATCGATCCCGACGCCGGAAGCCGGTTTCTCCGTCACATTCAACATGCCGAAGTTCCAGCCGATCACGGTGCCGGTGACGGTGACGCGCACGCCGGGCGACTTCACGTCGCCCACGACGACGGTGCTCGACCCGAGCCCGGTGTTCGCGGAACTTCAGCCCGCCGGCCCGCCGCCGCGTGCACCGCACAAGCCGATGCGACCGAAGAAGAAGCGGAAGCCGAAGCCGGCCGCCGCAGCGCCGGCAGCGGATCCGAACGCTGCGCCGCCGCCCGCCGCGGCTGCGCCAGCTGCGCCGCCGCCACCGCCTCCACCTCCGGCTGCGGCGCCGACGCGCTAGCCTCCGCTCGTTTCACATGATTGCACTGCACAAGAGCCCGGCCACCAGCCGGGCTCTTCGCTTTTTGTCGAGTCACCTGGCCGATCATGATCTCAGATCGCGCGATGTCCCTCACCTATCGCGCGAGATGTGCATTGCATGTTGCGGATCATCCTCAAGGATGCATTGTGAGCACGCGGCAACATGCATAGATTGTGACTGGTCGGAGCCGGTCGCGGCTCCGTCGGGGAACAGCTTCAAGGGTCCGGGTTGAATGAACGCATCCACAGAAGCGCTGACTGACACGCTGCTCCGTCCGATGATCGATCCGTTCGGCCGGACGATCCGCTATCTGCGCGTCTCGGTCACCGACCGCTGCGACCTGCGCTGCTTCTACTGCATGTCCGAAGACATGACCTTCCTGCCGAAAGCCGATCTGCTGACCCTTGAAGAGCTCGATCGGCTCTGCTCTGCCTTCATCACAAAGGGCGTGCGCAAGATCCGCCTCACCGGCGGCGAGCCGTTGGTTCGCCGCAACGTGATGGGCCTGGTGCGCTCGCTGTCGCGCCATCTGTCGAGCGGCGCGCTCGACGAGCTGACGCTGACCACCAACGGCTCGCAGCTCGCGCGCTTCGCCCGGGAACTCGCGGACTGCGGCGTGCGCCGCGTCAACGTCTCGCTCGACACGCTCGATGCGCAGAAGTTCCGCGCCATCACCCGCTGGGGCGACATCGACAAGGTCCTCGCGGGGATCGAGGCGGCAAGGGCTGCCGGCCTCGCGGTCAAGATCAACGCCGTCGTGCTGAAGAACATGAACGAGGACGAGATCCCCGCGCTGATGCAATGGGCTCATGGCAAGGGGATGGGTCTGACCCTGATCGAGGTGATGCCGATGGGCGACATCGGCGAGGGCCGGATCGATCAATATGTGCCGCTGTCGCTGCTGCGCGCGCGACTCGAGCAGCACTACACGCTGACCGATCTCGACGACAACACCGGCGGCCCGGCGCGCTATGTCCGCGTCGCCGAGACCGGCGGCAAGCTCGGCTTCATCACGCCGATGACCCACAATTTCTGTGAATCCTGCAACCGGGTGCGCATCACCTGCACCGGCACGCTGCACACCTGTCTCGGCCATGAGGATGCCTCCGATCTGCGCCGGCCGCTACGCGCCTCCGACGACAACGATCTGCTCTCGGCCGCGATCGACCGCGCGATCGGGCTGAAGCCGAAGGGGCACGATTTCATCATCGACCGCCGCCACAACCGGCCGAGCGTCAGCCGCCACATGAGCGTGACCGGCGGCTGATCCGGCTGCCGCGTGAATCATCCCTCGTCTTCTCCATGAGGGACAAATAGTACACCACCCAGCTCTCCCCGACGCCGTCCCATGCCCCGATTTACCAAGCGGGGACAACGGCTTGGCTATAAGTCAATTTGCCCATTTTCCGATTGACGGCTTACCTTCGCGCTGATTTGGTGCCCCGGCTTTCACGCCAGCCCGGTCGGATAGGCCGCTGCCCCCCGACAGGCGCAGCCAATAACGGCGGAAGCGGATTTCGGGGAGGACGAGTGTTTGCAACTGCTCCTGGAAAGTGAGCCGTGGCTCTGCGCGCACTGGCGCGGCGGCCTGATGATGCTTGGCAGATTATTCGGCACGCGCGGCGCGCGGCCGCGGAGACCGTGATGCGTCCTTTGTTGGCTCTCAGTAAAGCCATCGACCAGCTCAACGAGAAGATCGGCAACATCTGCAACCTGCTCGTACTGATCGCCTGCCTGGTCAGCGCGGGCAACGCCATGATCCGTTACGCCTTCAGCTATTCCTCGAACGGCTGGCTCGAGGCGCAATGGTACATGTTCGCGATCCTCGTGATGTTCGGCGCCTCCTACACCTTCAAGCGCAACGAGCATGTGCGCGTCGAGATCCTCTATCTGATGCTGTCCGAACGCGGCCAGCTCTGGCTCGACCTGATCGGCACGCTGTTCTTCCTGATTCCGGCCTGCCTGCTGCTCGCCTACCTGTCCTGGCCATTCTTCTACCAGGCCTACGCGGTCGGCGAGATGAGCGGCAATGCCGGCGGCCTGCTGCGCTGGCCAATCAAATTCGTTATCCCGTCCGGCTTCGTGATGCTGGCGTTGCAAGGCGTCTCAGAGGTGATCAAGCGGATCGCCGCGCTGCAGGGCTATGTGACGATCGACGCGAAGTACGAGAGGCCGACGCAATGACCATTACGCTGGAGATGATGCCGCCCCTGATGTTCGGCGGCCTGATCGTTGCGATGCTGATTGGCTATCCGGTGGCGTTCACGCTCGCCGCGGTGGGCCTGTCGTTCGGCTTCCTCGCCATTCACCTCGGCTTCTTCGACCTCAACTTCCTGCAGGCGATCCCGGGCCGCATCTTCGGCAGCGTGCTCTCCAACGAGCTGTTGCTCGCGATCCCGTTCTTCACCTTCATGGGCGCGATCCTGGAGCGGTGCGGGCTCGCCGAGGACATGCTGGATTCGATGGGCCAGTTGTTCGGCCCTATCAGGGGCGGCCTCGGCTATTCCGTGATCATCGTCGGCTTCATCCTCGGCGCCATCACCGGCACGGTGGCGGCGCAGGTCATCGCCATGGCGCTGATCTCGATGCCGGTGATGATCCGCTACGGCTACAACATCCGCTACATCACGGGCGTGCTGGCGGCGTCCGGCACGATCACCCAGCTGGTGCCGCCGTCGCTGGTCCTGATCGTGCTCGCCGACCAGCTCGGCAAGTCGGTCGGCGACATGTATCTCGGCGCCTGGGGTCCGTCGGTGTTCCAGATCCTGCTGTTCGCCGGCTACACCTTCGTGCTCGGCATCTTCAAGCCGAGCCATGTCCCGGCGGTGCCGAAGGAAGCACGCACGCTGACCGGCTGGGCCCTGTGGAAGAAGTGCCTGCTCGGCATCATCCCCTCTGCGGTGCTGATCTTCGTCGTGCTCGGCACCATGATGATGGGGCTTGCGACCCCGACCGAAGCCGGCGCCATGGGCGCCGTCGGCGCGATCGTGCTCGCGGCGATCCATCACAAGGGCTTCAGCTCGAATGGCCAGAAGATCCTGATCGTCGGCGTCATCACGGCCGGCGTCGGCACCATCATGGCGATGCTGTTCACCGAGGCGAACATCGTCTTCAAGATCTGCTTTGCGATCACCTATCTTGCAGTCGCATGGATCTGCATCGAGGCCGTGAAGATCCCGGACCTGCGGGACCTGATCAGGCAGGGCTACGAGACCACCATGCGCATCACCTGCATGGTCACCTTCATCCTGATCGGATCGACCTGTTTCTCGGTGGTGTTCCTCGGCGTGTCCGGCGGCACCTGGCTGGAGCATCACCTGACGTCGCTGCCCGGCGGCGTCTGGGGCTTCCTGATCTTCATCAACCTCTTCATCTTCTTCCTGGCGTTCTTCCTCGATTTCTTCGAGATCGCCTTCATCATCCTGCCGATGATCGCGCCGATCGCGCAGAAGGTGCTTGCGCCGGTGGTCGGCCCCGACGCGGCGCTGATCTGGTTCGGCGTGATGCTCTGCGTCAACATGCAGACCTCGTTCCTGCATCCGCCGTTCGGTTTCGCGCTCTTCTACCTGCGCGGCGTCGCGCCGAAGGACGTCAAGAGCTCGGACATCTATTGGGGTGCGATGCCCTGGATCGGCCTGCAGGCGATCATGGTGATCCTGGTGATCGCCTTCCCGATCACCGTCACCGGGCTGCTCGAGAAGCCGGCGAATGTCGATCTCGACAAGGTCAAGATCGAGGTGCCGCAGATCGACCTGCCGCCGCTCGATTTCGGCCAGCCCAAGCAGTAGCGGACGCCACGAGCGCTGCGGCCATCCTCACGACGCCGCGGCCGGCTCGGCCCCGGCGAGGTGGAAGCTGAGCGTGAACTGCGCGCCGCCCTTGGGCAGGTTTTCCACCGCGACGGTCGCTGCGTGGTCGTCGACCACGCCCTGTACGATGGACAATCCGAGCCCCGCGCCGTCGGTGCGCCGCCGGTCGCCGCGCCAGAAGCGCTGGAAGATCAGGCTCTGCTCGGCGACCGGAATGCCCGGCCCGCAATCGCGCACCCGCACCGAGCCGTCCTCGCGCACCTCGACGTCCACCGAGGTGTCATCCGCGGTGTACTTGATGGCATTCTCGGCGAGATTGAAGATGGCGCGCTGCAGCATCTCTGCATTGCCCCTGACCCGCACCGGCTCCTCGGTGCCGCGCAGCGCGATATCCTTCTGCCGGGCCAGCGCATAGGGAGCGATCGAGCCGACCACCTCGGCACACACCGCGCGCAGATCGGCGGTCTCGCCGGGATCGAGCACCAGCGTGTCGAGCTCGGCGATCTCGAGCAGCTGGTTCACGATCCGGCTCATGCTCTCGATGTCGGCATGCAGCGCCTCGGACCCCTTGCCCCGATCGAGCGTCTCGATCCTGGTACGCAGGATCGCCAGCGGCGTGCGGAGCTGATGGGCCGCGTCGGCTGTGAACTGGCGCTGCACCCGATAGCCGTCCTCGAGCCGGTCGAAGGCCTGGTTGACCGCGGTCACCAGCGGCACGATTTCGCTCGGTAGTCCTGTTGTCGGTAATCTGATACCAGTTCGTGCCGGCCCGATGTTCCTGGCCTCTTCCGAAGCCCGCAGCAGCGGCGCCACCGCGCGTCGGAAGATCACGATATCGGTGGCCAGCAGGAGCAGCAGGACCGGGATCGTGATCCAGCCGACCCGCCGGAAGAAGTTGGCGACGATGTCGTCGGTGATGACGTCACGATGCGACAGGTCCTCGGCGACGTGGATGCGCATCGCGTCGCCGCCGACGTCCCTGGTCACGCTTGCGCCCGCGATCGTATCCGACGGCGCCTGCTTTGTGCCGGGGCTATGCGACGAAAACAGCACGTGTCCGTCGGCGTCGTAGATGTCGTAGCGGTAGCGGCCATAGGCCTCGGAATAGAGGTCCTTCAGACTCTCGGGCAGGTTGAGCACCACCTTGCCGTCCGGACCGATGGCGAGCTTCTCGCCGAGCACGTCGGCCTGGTCGCGCATCGCCTCGCGATGGAGCTGGTCGATCTCCGAATTCAGCAGCCAGAGCAGCGAGAGCGGCAGGAAGACCGCCGCGATCGTCACCGCGACGATATGCAGGAACACGATTCGCGAGGTCAGCGACGCGAAGCGGAACACGCGATCTCTCCGGTCATTTTTCCTCGGCCATCAGGTAGCCGACGCCGCGGATGGTGTGGATCATGATCCTGGCATTGTATTCGGCGAGCAGCTTGCGCAGGCGCGACACGTAGACCTCGACGGCGTTCGAGGCGACCTCGCCGGACAGCCCGAAAATGTGGTCCTCGACGTTCTTCTTCGGTACGACACGGCCCTGCCGCCGCAGCAGGATTTCGAGCACCGAGGTCTCGCGGGCGGAGAACACCCGCGGGATGCTGTCGATGAAGACCTGGCGGCTTTCGGTGTCGTAAATCAGATTGGCGAGGTTGAGCGAGGAGCCGAGCAACTGGCCGGGGCGACGCAGGATCGCCTCCAGCCGCGCCACCAGCTCTTCAAGCGCGAATGGCTTCGCCAGATAGTCGTCGGCGCCGCTGCGCAGTCCGTTGACCCGGTCCTGAAGTCCGTTCCGCGCGGTCAGCACCAGCACGGGCAACGGGTCCGTCTTGCGGCGGAGCTCGGTCAGCACCGAGAGGCCGTCGCCGTCGGGGAGGCCGAGATCGAGGATCATGGCAGCATAGTTGACGCTGCGCAGCGCATCGCGCGCCTCGGCAACGCCGTGGACAATGTCGGCCGTATATCCCGCCGCCATCAATCCGTTGGCGAGCAGGCGCGACAATTCCACGTTGTCCTCGACGATCAGAAGGCGCATTGCAACAAACCTGTCATCTTCCGGGCTGCCCCCTGTTCGCACACCGGGACGTGATACGCCAGCCACGCAAAAACTCCGGGATTGATCGCCTTTCGGGCAGCGCCCCGTGCAAACGACACCGAATTGTACAAATCACGGCGCACGCGCACGTCACGCTACTATTTCGCTATCTGTGGTCTCGCCATCCCTATAAAAAATAGATGGATGCGCGCTTCCTGCAAGCCTATTTCGTTGCTTGCTAAGGTCGTCGCAAAAAGCGATGTAAGGTTGGCGTAAGCTGTTACTGATAACAGGTTTTTGGCTTTGCGGAGCGCTGACATTCCTGCCGGTGAAACGGCAGGATTTCGCTTTCTGCGCGGCCCCTCCAAAATAGCGACGAAGACGAATCAGGCGGGCGATGTCATCACGGATGAAATATGCGGGTTATGTTGCCTTGCCGGTGCTGGCTGCGATTCTGGCCGGCGGGTGGTTCATGACACGCCCCAGCGGGCTTGAGAGCGCCAAGGCGGCCGCGCCCGCAACGGCGCAGGATGTCAACCTCGAGCAGCAATATGTCGAACTGAACGACAAGCAGGCTGCCACCATGAAGGTTGTCGACGCGGACCAGCGCTCCTTCAGGACGCTGAAGAATGCGGTCGGCAATATCGACTTCAACCAGAACATGCTGGTGCAGGCCTTCACCCCGTACCCGGGCCGGATCGTCGACACGTTCTTCAACATCGGCGACGAGGTCAAGAAGGGCGACCCGCTGTTCACCATCGACAGTCCCGACTTGTTGAACGCGGAGTCGGCGCTGCTGGCCGCGGCCGGCGTGCTCGAATTGCAGACGCGGACGCTCGCTCGCGTCAAGCAGTTGCTCAAGACCGGCGGCGGCGCGCAGAAGGACGTCGACCAGTCCACCTCGGACCAGCAGACCGCCGAAGGCAACTTCAAGGCCGCGCGCGACGCCGTCCGCCTCTTCGGCAAGACCGACGCCGACATCGATCTCATCGTCGCCGACCGCAAGGTCGATTCCATCCTGATCGTGCCGAGCACGATCTCCGGCCGGATCATCGCGCGCAATGCCGCGCCGGGTCTCTATGTGCAGCCCGGTAACGCGCCGGCGCCCTACTCGCTCGCCGACATCTCGACGATGTGGATGATCGCCAACGTGATCGAGACCGACGCGCCGTCCTACAAGATCGGCCAGCCGGTCGAGGTGCAGGTGCCGGCCTATCCGAACGAGGTGTTTCGCGGACGCGTGACCACGCTCGGACTCAACATCGATCCGAATTCGCATCGGCAGCTGGTGCGTTCGGTGATCGATGACCCCCAGCACAAATTGCGCGCCGGCATGCTGGCGAGCTTTACCATCGAGACCGAGCCGCCGAAGACGTCGGTCAGCGTGCCGATCGACGCCGTGGTGCGTGAGGGTGACGGAACGATGACGGTGTGGGTCACCTCCGATGGCCACCGGTTCGACCGGCGCACGGTGAAGATCGGAATGCAGCAGGACGGCTGGCGCCAGATCGTCGATGGTCTCAAGGCGGGCGAGAAGGTCGCCTCCGCCGGCGCGATCTTCCTCAGCAACAAGTTCGCCAACGCCGCCTCGGGATAAACATGGCTTTCGCGCGGCCAGCCACGTCCTCCACGGTTCAAGACCAAGTGTAGTCCATTGATCAAAAGCCTTCTCCAGTTCGGTCTGACCCGAAGCGCCGTCATCGTGCTCGGTCTCGCGGTGTTTTGCGCCGCCGGCTTTGCCGCGTTCACCAAGCTGAACATCGAGGCCTATCCGAACCCGGCGCCGGTCATCCTCGAGATCACGGCGCAGGCCGCGGGCCTGTCCGCCGAGGAGATGGAGAAGTACTACACGATCCCGATGGAGGTCGGGCTCTACCCGACGCCCGGCGTCGTCAACATCCGCTCGACCTCGTTCTATGGCCTGTCGTTCGTGCGGGTCACCTTCAAATACGGCGTGGACTATTACTTCGCGCTCTCGCAAGCCACCAACATGCTCACGCAGAACGTCCAGCTGCCGGGCAACCAGGTGCCGCAAATCCAGCAGTCGAGCCTGGTCGGCGAGATCTACCGCTACCAGCTCGTCGGGCCGCCGAATTTCGGCCTGACCAATCTGAGGACGTTGCAGGACTACGTCGTCACCCGCCGGCTCATGACGATACCGGGCGTGGTGCAGATCAACTCCTGGGGCGGCACCACCAAGCAGTTCAACGTCGACGCCGACCTCACCAAGCTCGAGGCCTACAACATCACCGTGCCGCAGCTGATCAGCGCGCTCGGCAACGCCAACGTCAATGTCGGCGGCCGCGAGATCGCGATCGGCCAGCAATCCGTCAACATCCGCGGCATCGGTCTGATCAATTCCGGCGGCGACGACGACGTCACCAAGGGCTACAGGGTCCAGGACATCGAGAACGTCGTCCTGACGCAATCGAACGGACTGCCGGTCCAGGTCAAGGACGTCGCCCAGGTCTCGGTCGGCTATGTGCCGCGTCTCGGCATCGCCGGAAAGGACAGGGATGACGACGTCGCTGCGGCGATCGTCGTGATGGGACGCACCCAGCACACCAACGACATCGTACCCAAGGTCGAGGAGGAGGTCGCCAAGATGAACAGCGACGGCACCCTCCCCGCCGGCGTCAAGATCGTGCCCTATTACGACCGCACCTCGCTGGTTAGCGTGACCACCCACACTGTGCTGCACAATCTGGTGTTCGGCTGCCTTCTGGTGTTCGTGATCCAGTGGGTGTTCCTGGGCGACCTGCGCAGCGCGCTGATCGTCAGCGCCAACATCCCGTTCGCGCTGTTCTTCGCCATCATCATCCTGGTGCTGCAGGGAGAGGACGCCAACCTGCTGTCGCTCGGCGCCGTCGATTTCGGCATCATCGTCGACTCAGCCGTCATCATGATGGAAAACATCTTCCGCAATTTCCAGTCGACTCCCGAGAGCCGAGCGCGCCTGCTGCAAAACCTCTCGGACGGCTATTGGGGAACCGATCCCACGGCGTCGCAGGGTCATCCGGCCCCCGGATGGACCGAACGGCTGCGCATGATCTTCGTCAGCGCATTGCAGGTCGACAAGGCCGTGTTCTTCACCGCGGCCATCACGGTCACCGCGTTCGTCCCGCTGTTCACCATGCAAGGCGTCGAAGGCCAGATCTTCGGGCCGATGGCGCGGACCTACGGCTATGCGCTCGCCGGCGCGCTGCTGGCGACGTTCACGGTGACGCCGGTGCTGGCATCATTGCTGCTGCCCAGGCACATCGAGGAAACCGAAACCGTCATCGTGCGCTGGCTGCGCAGGACCTACACGCCGGTTCTGCGCTGGACGCAGGACCATGTGAAGATCGCGGTGCTGGCCGGCATCGTCTTTCTCGGCATCAGCACGCTGGCGGCGAGCCGGCTCGGCAGCGAATTCCTTCCCGCGCTCGAGGAAGGCAATTTCTGGATCCGCGCCTCGATGCCGCCGACCATCTCGCTCGAAGCCGGCACCGAACCGACCCGGAAGATGCGTGAGATCCTGCTGCGCCATCCCGAGATCGTCACCGTGGTGTCGCAGCACGGCCGCCCCGACAATGGCAGCGACGCCTCGCCATTCTCGAACGTCGAGCTGTTTGCGCCGATCAGGCCGTTCGATGAATGGCCGCCGGGGCTGACCAAGGAGAAGCTCACCGAGGAGCTGCAGAAGGAATTCGACGAGGAATTGCCCGGCGTCACCTTCAACTTCTCGCAGTATATCCAGGACAACGTCGAGGAAGCCCTGTCGGGCGTCAAGGGTGCGAACTCGGTCAAGATCATCGGTCCGAACCTCGCTGTGCTCGAAGAGCTCGCCTCCAAGGTCTCCCTGGAGATGGCCAAGATCCGCGGCGTCGCCGACCTCGGGATCTTCCACCTGGTCGGGCAGCCCAACCTCAACATCCGGGTCAACCGCGAGAAGGCGGCGCGCTACGGTCTCAACACCGGTGACGTCACCACGGTGGTGCAGGCGGCGCTCGGCGGCACCAGTGCGACGACGGTGCTGGAGGGCGACCGGCAGTTCGGCGTCGTGGTGCGGCTCGATCCGAAATTCCGCCAGAGCATCGATACCGTGCGCGAGATCAAGGTCGCCTATTCGACGCCATCGGGCACCAACGCCTATATCCCCCTGAGCGAGCTCGCCGACATCTCGCTCGATACCGGCGCGTCGTTCATCTATCGCGAGCGCAGCCAGCGCTACATCCCGATCAAGTTCAGCGTGCGCGGCCGCGATCTCGGCAGCACGGTGGCCGAAGCGCAGGCACGCGTCGCCGAGGCGGTGCCGTTGCCCACCGGCTACCGGATGATCTGGTCGGGCGAGTTCGACAATCTCGAGGCAGCCAAGGCACGGCTGATGATCGTCGTGCCCGTGACGCTGCTGCTGATCTTCGTGCTGCTCTACAGCCTGTTCAACTCGCTGCGCGACAGCCTGCTGGCGCTGGCCGGCATTCCCTTCGCGGTCGGCGGCGGCCTGATCGCGCTGTACCTCGCCGACCTCGATTTCTCGATCTCGGCCGCGATCGGCTTCATCTCGCTGTTCGGCGTCGCCGTGATGGACGGCATCCTCAACATCACCTATTTCCGCGAGCTGCGGGCCTCGGGGCTGAGCATCGCGGAAGCGGTGTTCAACGGCGCCGAGCAGCGCATGCGTCCGATGTTGATGACTGCCCTTTCCGCAGGGGTCGGCCTGTTCCCGGCGGCGCTGTCGCATGGTATCGGTAGCCAGGTGCAGCGGCCGCTCGCGACGGTCGTGGTCGGCGGCATGTTCATCGGGCCGCTGCTCCTGCTGATCGTCGCACCGGCACTGCGCAAGATATTCCTGTCGCGCGAGCGTACAGCCTCTCACAGTGAGACGCCTGCCGCCGCACCGCCCGAAGCAGCGCATTAGAGGCGCCCCGTAAATGCACGCCTTCCGCGCAAAAAAGCCTCTTCACGCAGCCGCGCTCCGCGGGCTGGCCGTGGGTGCGAGCGCGCTCGTGCTTGCGAGCTGCGCCGTCGGCCCCAATTTCTCGTCGCCGCCGGCCCCCGATGTCGCCCGCTACACGCCGGAGAAGCTGCAATCGCCCGGTTCCGATCCGGCCGGCCCGCGCGTGGCGGGGCAGCGCTTCGTCAACGGCGGCGACATCCCGACGCGCTGGTGGGCCGCCTTTCGATCCGCGCCGCTCAACGAGCTGATCCGGATGTCGGTCGAGCGCAATCCGTCGCTGCAGTCCGCCGAGGCGGCGATCAAGGTGGCGAACTTCAACGCGCTGGCGCAGCGCGGGCTGTTCTTTCCACAGGTCGGGGCCAACTATTCTCCCTCCCGACAGCTGGTCTCCAACGACGTGTCGGGCCCCGGCAATACGACGCAATCCGAATATTCGCTGCACACCGCGCAACTCAATATCAGCTTCGTGCCCGATGTCTGGGGCGAGAACATCCGCAACGTCGAGAGCCTCGACGCCATCACCGAGCAGGCCCAGTTCCAGCTCGAGGCAGCCTATCTGGCGCTCACCGCCAACGTTGTGACGGCGGCGATCCAGGAGGCCTCGCTGCGTGGCCAGATCGCGGCCACCGAGCGCATCATCAAGATCGAGCGCGACATCCTCGGAATCCTGAAGAACCAGTTCAATGCGGGCCAGGCGGCGCAGGTCGACGTGCTGGCGCAGGAGGCCGCGCTGGCCCAGTCCGAGCAGACCCTGCCGCCGTTGCAGAAGCAGCTCGCGATCCAGCGCGACCTCCTCACCGCGCTGGCCGGACAATTTTCCGCCGACGCGATCCTGCAGAAGTTCGACCTGGAGCGCCTCACGCTGCCTGCCAATCTGCCGGTCACCCTGCCGAGCACCATGGTTGCGCAGCGTCCCGACGTGCGGGCGGCCGAGGCGAGCCTGCACTCGGCGAGTGCTCTGGTCGGCGTCGCGATCGCCGCCAGGCTGCCCAACTTCCTGATCTCGGCCAATGCGGGCAGCACCGCCTTCAACTTCTCCCAGCTGTTCACGCCGGGCACGCTGTTCTACACGGTCGCCGGCAGCGCGACCCAGTCCGTGTTCGACGGCTTCACGCTGTACCACAAGCAGAAGGCCGCCGAGGCCGCGCTCGACCAGGCCAACGCCCTGTATCGCCAGACCGTGATCACCGCGTTCCAGAACGTCGCCGACGCAGTGCGCAGCCTGCAGGCCGACGCCCGCGCCGTGCAGGCCGCGATCAAGGCCGAAAACGCCGCGAAGGCCAGCCTCGATATCATCCAGAAGCAGCTCGTGCTCGGCCAGGTCAACCAGGTCATCGTACTCAACGCGCAGCAGGTCTATCTCAATGCTGCGATCACCCGCGTGCAGGCGGTGGCGACGCGGCTGTCCGACACCGCGGCACTGTTCCTGGCGCTCGGCGGCGGCTGGCCGACCGATTGTCCGACCAGCGACTGGCGGAGCTGCGTGTTCGAGAGCCGCGTCGCGTCGAAGTGACCGGGTCGGCATAAAGCCCCGGCGCCTTAGCTCCGGGGCCTTGGTGTTGCGGCGAAGCAGGCGCGGTCAGCTCTGCGCGTGACGTGCCATGAAGTTGTCGTAGCCGACCTCGGCTACCTGGAACCACTGGTACCCGCTGCTGGAAAACGCGGTCAGCGAGTCCAGCACCCTCTTGAAGTTGGCGTTGCCGGCCGCGACTTCGGCGTGCAGCTCCCGCGCCGCCTTGAAGCTTGCTTCCATGATCGGCGGCGAAAATCCGTGCAGCTTGGCGCCGCCGGCGAGCAGCTTCTTCAACGCCGTCGGATTCACCGCATCGTATTTCGCCATCATCCAGTTGTTGGCGAGGTGGCCGGCCTGCTCGAGGACGCTCTGATAGTATTTCGGCAGGGCGTTCCACTTGTCGAGATTGATCATCGCGAGCAGCATCGGCCCGCCTTCCCACCAGCCTGGATAATAGTAGTGGGGCGCGACCTTGTAGAGGCCGAGCTTCTCGTCGTCGTAGGGACCGACCCACTCCGCCGCATCGATCGTGCCCTTCTCGAGCGCCGGATAGATGTCGCCGCCGGCGAGCTGCTGCGGCACGCAGCCGAGCTTCTGCATCACGCGGCCGGCAAAGCCGCCGATGCGGAATTTGAGGCCCTTCAGATCGTCGACGGTGTTGATCTCCTTGCGGAACCAGCCGCCCATCTGGCAGCCGGTGTTGCCGGCCAACAGCGAGGTGACGTTGTAGCCCTTGTAGAAGTCGTTGAGCAGGTCCTTGCCGCCGCCAAGCATGTACCAGGCCTGGTTGAGGCGCATGTCCGGTCCGAACGGCACCGACGAACCGAAGGTGAAGGTCGGGTCCTTGCCGAAGTAGTAGTAGGACGCGGTGTGCCCCATCTCGACGGTGCCGTTCTGCACGGCATCGAGCACCTGCAGGCCCGGGACGATCTCGCCGGCGGCGAAGGTCTGGATCTGGAACTTGTTGTCGGTCGCCTCGCCGACCGCCTTCGCCATCAGTTCGGCACCGCCATGGAGCGTGTCGAGCGACTTCGGCCAGCTCGTCGTCATGCGCCATTTGAGCTCGGGCATCGATTGGGCGATGGCTGGCGCCGCGACCGTCGCCGCACCTGCGACGCCTAAACCGGTAACCTTGATGAAATCTCTTCGCTTCATGTGTCCTGCCCTTGGGTTGTGTGGCGGAGCGTCGATCGATTTGAAATCGCGCCCGGTTTTCTTGGCCGTCACGATCACTTGGCGATCGAGCGGTGCCTTCGTAGCGAGGCTTGGGCGCGAGCATGGAACATCCCCTGCCCGAACGCCAGACGCAAAAAGCCCGGCCTTCTGACGAAGGCCGGGCTACTTAAGTCGAATCTCCCGACGACGATCAGCCGCGGGTGCGCGAGCGGATCATGAAGCTGTCGAAGGTGTATTCGGCGACCTGCCACCACAGATACTGGTCGGATCGATAGGCCTGCATGGCATCGATCGACTTCTTGAAATCGGCGTTCTTGGCCGAGATTTCGGCCCACAGCTCGTTGGTCGCCTTAAGGCAGGCCTCGAGCACCTCGTTGGTGAACGGACGCAGCTGCGTGCCGCCGGCGACGAGGCGCTTCAGTGCCGACGGATTCTGCATGTCGTAGCGCGCGGCCATCCAGGAGTTGGCGTTGGCCGTCGCGTTGGTCAGGATCGCCTGATAGCTCTTCGGCAGCGCATTCCACTTCTCGAGATTGCAGTAGGCGTGCACGGTCGGGCCGCCTTCCCAGAAGCCCGGATAGTAGTAGTACTTCGCGACCTTCTGGAAGCCGAGCTTCTCGTCGTCATAGGGGCCGACCCACTCCGCCGCGTCGATGGTGCCCTTCTCCAGCGCCGGATAGATGTCGCCGCCGGCGAGCTGCTGCGGCACAACGCCGACCTTCTGCAGGACCTGGCCGGCGATGCCGCCGATGCGGAACTTGAGACCGGAGAGATCGGCAACGGTCTTGATCTCCTTGCGGAACCAGCCGCCCATCTGGGTGCCGGTGTTGCCGCAGGGGAAGCCGATCACGCCAAACTTCTTGAAGAACTCGTTGCCGAGCTCCATGCCGCCGCCCTGATACCACCAGGAATTCTGCATCCGCGCGTTGAGGCCGAACGGCACCGACGAGTAGATCGCGAAGGTCGGATCCTTGCCGACATAATAGTAGGAGACTGTGTGCGACATCTCGACGGTGCCGTTCGAGGTCGCGTCCAGCGCCTGCAGGCCGGGCACGATTTCGCCAGCCGCGAACACCTGGATCTGAAACTTGTTGTCGGTCATTTCGGCGACGTATTTCGCAACCTGGTCCGCACCGCCATAGATGGTGTCAAGCGACTTCGGGAAGCTCGACGTCATGCGCCACTTGATCTCGGGCGACGACTGCGCGATCGCCGGCGAGGCGACAGCCGTCGCGGCAGCACCTGCCGCAGAAACTTTCAAAAAATCACGACGCTTCATCGTAAGGCTTCTCCTTGAGGGGCGTTTCCCGGTGTCCGCAAGCATCTCCTCCGGCTGGGCGACCGGGGCGCTCTCGTCGGGCCCTTTAACACGGAAGTTGCGGCGCGGAAACGCGACAATGGCATGACCTCACTGATTAAACCAAAGTCGTACGGACGCCGAATTCGTTCCGACCGGACCGAACGACAGGTTGCCTTCCGTGGAAAGCGCAGCTTCCGCGATTTCGTACAGATGTCATGGTCCGGCTCAATAACCGGGAGCGGAGGGCAATGATGCGGCGGTTGACGATGGGGATCATGGTTCTGGCGCTGTGCCCGGACGGGGCCATGGCGCTGACTTTCTCCGATGCACCGTCCGACGACGCGATCGAGATCGTATCGCCGGCAGCGCTTGCCGTGCCCGACCATTCTGTCGCACCGTATGAAGCCGTCAAACCTCGGGCCACTGCCGTGCCAGGCGAGGCGCAAACACCGAGCGGCAATCCGCTGTGGGCAACTACGCTCACCGCTTTGTCCGGCACGCGCGAGCGGCCGATCTTCTCGGCATCGCGCCGGCCGCCGGTCCCAGCGATCGCGACGGCCCCGGTCCCGAAGCCCGCCCCTGCACTGAAGCCTAAAGAGCCCGAAACTCCACAGTTCACCCTGGTCGGCACGGTTGCAGCCGGCGGCGAAAGCTTTGGGATATTCCTCGATCCCTCGACCAAGGCGGCGTTTCGGCTGCGGGCGGGCGACTATTACCAGGGCTGGATGCTCGGATCGATTCAAGGCCGCGCAGCGATCCTGCAAAACGATCAACAGAGCGTCACGCTCGCAATGCCGCAGCCCGGAGCCGCGCCGCAGGCCAACGGCGTCGCGCCAGCGCCATCGAACAAGGTGGTATCCGCGATGGCGCCTCCACGGCGCGAGCGCAGTCACTAAAGCAAGGAAAAAGCCGAGGGGCCGCAAGACCCCTCGGCTGCAACCGTCAGGGTCGCGGCATTCAGTCCCAGTGCCCCTCTCGATGATTGTCCCACAGACCCGGCAGCACTGCCGTACGCTCGACGCGCACGGAATTCAGCGCTTCCGGTTCGATGTTGAGCGCCCGCAGGATCGTCGGTGCGACCTGCGACGTCGCGACCGGGGTCTTCAACGTGACGGCCGGCAAGACAGGATTGGAAACAATCAATGCGACGTTGGTGTCGCCAAAGCTGAATCCGCCGTGCTCGGCGTTCTTCTTGGTCGATGAGGTGTAGATGGTGCCGTAGACGGGCTGCACGATGATATCGGGCGTGCGGCTGTCTTGTGCCGGATCGTTGAACTTGAGCTTCAGTTCATCGCCGCCGATGACCTCGTCGATGAACAGGGCCTTGGCATTGGTGTTCAGATAGTCGATCGCGGCCTTGGCCTGCGATTGGTCCTGCAGCCAGATCAGTGCGATATCGTCGTCCTGCACGAAACCGCACGCCCCCGTGGAGCACGCATTGGCCGCGGCGATGGCCTGCGCACCCGGGTTCGTTCCGGAGTCCGGCAGCGCGGCGACGAGATCGGCGAAATGGCCCGGCTTGTTGACCTTGGCCGGGTTGATCGGCGACTGGCCGTGCTTGGCGCCCACGATTAACAGCGTTGACTCATACAAGCCCCGACTCTTGAGCGCCTGGATCATGCTGGCCAGAGCTTCGTCGGTCTTCTGCAGCCCGAAGGCAAGCACCGCAGAAGGCGTTCCGGAGCCGTCGGTGTAGCCGCCGGGCTGGCCGGTGTGGGTGCTCTGCCCGCAGCTGCCGTCCGAGTTATCCTTGGATACCTTTTGCCCGACGCTCACGGCCTGGAAGTTCATGCCGAACAATTTGGGCGCGCCGCCGACCGGCGTGCCATCATGCGTGAAACCGCCGATTTCCTTCAGGATGGCGGCGACCTTCAACTGATCATTCGCGACCGTGCAATCAACGCTGACCGTGGCGTCGAAACCGTTCACATTGGTGATTTCCGGCGTGTAGAGATCATCGACGCCCTTGCCCGACGGACCGTTGACGAGATCATAGGCCGGATGCTTGTCCGCCCACGCCGTGCGGCCGCCCTTGCTCTTGACGACCTCGAAGATCGTGTTGCTGCGGATCGCATTGTGGGGATAGACCGCGACGCACTGGCCAAACTGGTTGCGGCCGCGCGGAAGCTTCGCCGGGTCGATCACGTTCTGGGAGACGTTTTGGCTGTTGTACTTGTCGATGCTCTCGTCGAACACCATCATGTTGCCGGCCTTGCCCCGGCACGTCGTGTTGCCGGGATCATAGAGGGTCCGGTCATAGCTCACGTCATAGAACAGGCCGTGGGTGATCGGCGATCCGCCGGTCACCAGGGCCAGCAACCCGGGAAACGAGTCGGAGTTGGCCGGCGTGCGGGCGTTGCTGTAGGTGATGCCATGACGGGACAATTCGGCCAGGGCAGAATTCGGGTGCCCTTCGACATAGCGCGCGACGTCGAGCGCGTGCAGTCCGTCAACGCTGATGAGCAGGACACGATCGATGTCGGCCGCCTGTGCGGTGACGCTAAGGGCTGTGCCAGTCAGCAGCCCCAGAATTATTTCCTTAAAAGTCATTGGTGTGAACCCTCCGGACATTTTGGTGTGTCGCGCGGCGGAGTGTCGCAGCGCGACATTTCACGCAGATGACCGAATTGTTCGAAGCAGGATCCCGGATACGTATCTCGGTCGACGTTCCAAGGCGCGGCGAAATGGAAGGAAGACGCGTCTGTCGTCAGCCGCTGCGCTGTTCAGGTCCTACGAGCTTTCGCTTGAAAACGCTTTGGAAATAGCTGGTCAGACCGCCGACCATCAGAACACGGCGTGTACTGATCGCCATGGGCCGGAGATCGTTGGGGAATTGCTTGCCGCTGCGCGCCAATCAGCGCTTCGACGTCTCTTTCGCCTTCTTGGCCTGGTTGACCAGATGCCGCCCGCGCCGGATCCAGCTCTGCGCGGTCGTGAAGCTGACGCCAAACGTTTTTGAAACCGTCGTGGCGGCCGCGCCGAGCGATTCAGATTTCTTCGAGATGCTGTACGCCACCCGGGAGGCCTCTTCGCGCTTCTCCCGCGTGAGATGCTTGCGCTCTTTCTTGGCTTCCGGCGCCTTCTTGGCTTCGCGCTTTCCTTCGCGTGGTGCTGCCATGTTGATCGTCGCCTGACGGCCCTTCCCGCAGTTTCGGCTTCGCTCATCCGGCAAGCGGACGGACGAGGTCGGTACGATTCGGCTGTATCCGAACAAACATACAGGCTGGACGCCGTCCGGCAATCATTTCACGGCGACAGTCCTGTGAAGAACCCCCGTCGTGGCATGCAAGGCCTGTCGGCCCGGCGGCGACAGCGCGGCCTCAGGCCGCGGCGATCACGCTCTGGAGCTGCTCGCGGACCTTGGCGCCGATCTCGCGGTAGATTGCCGCGTGCGGCCCGTCAGGCTCGCTCGCCACCACGGGATTGCCTGAGTCGGAGGTGGTGCGGATCGCCATGTGCAGGGGGACCTCGCCGAGGAACGGTACGCCAAGCCGCTCGGCCTCGTGACGGGCGCCGCCGTGACCGAAGATGTCCGAGCGCGTGCCACAATGAGGGCACTGGAAGTAGCTCATGTTCTCGACGATCCCGAGCACCGGCACGTTGACCTTCTTGAACATGGCCAGGCCCCGGCGCGCGTCGATCAGCGAAAGGTCCTGCGGCGTCGAGATGATCACGGCGCCCTTCAGCGGCACATTCTGGGCCAGCGTGAGCTGGGCATCGCCGGTGCCCGGCGGCATGTCGACCACGAGCACGTCGAGGGTGCCCCAGGCGACGTCGCGCAGCATCTGCGTGATCGCCGACATCACCATCGGACCGCGCCAGATCATCGCGGTGTCTTCCTCGACGAGGAAGCCGATCGACATGATCGACAGGCCGAAGCGTTCGAGCGGGATCATCTTTTTGTCGTCGCTGAGCTGCGGCTTCTCGCGGATGCCGGTCAGCCGCGGCACGGACGGCCCGTAGATGTCGGCATCGAGCAGCCCGACGCGCAGGCCGAGATCGCGCAGGCCGAGCGCCAGGTTGAGCGCGGTGGTCGACTTGCCGACGCCGCCCTTGCCGGAGGCGACGGCGATCACGGCCGAGATGCCGGGAATCTCGGCCTGACGCGCCATCGGCGAGCCCGCTCCAGGCGGTTGCGGATGCCGATGCGCCGCGGCGGGCTGCACGCCGCCGGCGGGACGCGACGGCGCGGCGGCACTGCCCGCCCTGCGTTCGGCGGTCAGCGCGATCATCGCGACGCTGACGCCGGGAATGGCGCGCACCGCGTTCTCGGCCTGCACGCGGACGCTTTCCCAGGCGCGGGCTTCAGCGGCGTCGACATTGATCGAGAAGAACACCTTGCCGTCGGTGACAGTGATCGCCGACAGCACATTGGCGTTGGTCAGGGCGACACCGCGCGGCGACACCACCCCGGCCAAGGCATCTAGAACCTGTTGCTGCGTCACGCTCACCGCGCATCTCCTAAAGCAGTTGGGATGCGACCCATAGAGCGTTGCGGCGCAAAAGGCTACCTCGCTCCGACGTCGTCCCTGCGCTCGACCGGGGCCGCACCGTCGTTTTCCCTGGCAGCCTCGTAGTTCAGCTCGATCATGACCCCGTTGGGGTCGTTGACGAAGATCTGCCAGAGATCGCCGCCCGGAACCTGGCGGGAGTCAAATTCCATGCCCTTCGATTCCAGCCGCTTCTTCATGCCGGCAAAGCCCTGGCTGGCGAAGGCGACATGATGCACAACGCCGGAATCCGGCTTCTGTGCCTCGTCGGTCCTGGAAATATCTACCAGATGCACCACAGCCTTGCCCTCGCTGTACATCCACGCGCCGGGGAACGCGAAGTTCGGCCGCGGGCCCTTCTCGAGCCCCAGAATGTCCTCGTAGAACCGGACCGTGTCGCCGAGATTCCGGGTCCGGATGTTGAAATGATCGAGCACACCCACGCTCACGCCCATGCGAGACACTCCCTTTTTTGTGAGGTTCTTTTGGTGCTCCGATCCTAGCACAAAACCGGGACCTGCCATCCAACGAAGCCGTTGCCCTCGGCTGCGCAGGGGGTATGGTGCGGCTCCCTCATGGAAGACATGCCCCGCCCCGTCCAGGTTTCCGGCGCGGCCGCCGGGGCGATCACCAAGGCAAAAACAAGGTAGCACACATGGCTAAAGTCGCTTTTCTCGGTCTCGGCGTGATGGGTTTCCCGATGGCGGGACACCTCGTGAAGAAGGGCGGCCATCAGGTCACCGTGTACAACCGGACCGCGGCAAAGGCGAAGGAATGGGCAGACAAGTTCGGCGGCAAAACCGCGGCCACGCCGAAGGCCGCCGCTGAAGGCCAGGACTTCGTGATGTGCTGTGTCGGCAATGACAGCGACCTGCGCGCGGTCGCGATCGGTCCCGACGGCGCGTTCGCCGGCATGGCGAAGGGCGCGACCTTTGTCGACCACACCACCGCCTCCGCCGAGGTCGCCCGCGAGCTCGATGCCGCTGCCGCCAAGGCCGGGTTCAAGTTCGTCGACGCCCCGGTGTCCGGCGGCCAGGCGGGTGCCGAGAACGGGGTGCTGACGGTGATGTGCGGCGGCGCCGAGGACGCCTATGCGAGCGCGGAGCCGATCATCACCGGCGCCTATGCGCGGATGTGCAAACGGCTGGGGCCGGCAGGCGCCGGCCAGCTGACCAAGATGGTCAACCAGATCTGCATCGCCGGCCTCGTCCAGGGCCTCTCCGAGGGCATCCATTTCGCCAAGAAGTCCGGCCTCGACGTCGCCGCCGTGATCGAAACCATCTCCAAGGGCGCGGCGCAGTCCTGGCAGATGGAGAACCGCTACAAGACCATGAACGAGGGCAAGTACGATTTCGGCTTCGCGGTCGAGTGGATGCGCAAGGACCTCTCGATCGCGCTGGCGGAAGCCCGCCGCAATGGCGCCACCCTCCCCGCTACCGCCCTCGTCGACCAGTTCTACGCCGAGGTCGAGAAAATGGGCGGCAAGCGCTGGGACACATCGAGCCTTCTGGCCCGTCTTCAGCGCTGATCCAACAGGTTAATTTAACCTCCCGTTAACGCGATTTCTTAGCTCTTTAAGTCATCGCTTAAGGATTTGAGAGCACAGATAGACAATGCAAAGGCTCGCGCGGTTCGCGAGCGGGAATTGTGTTGTTTATGAGTGATTCCGCTGAAAAGCCTGAAGTTGTAGCGCTTCCGGCAGGAGTTCAGGTGGCCGCGCCGGTCAATAGCCGGCGCGCCGCCCAGCAGCGGGTGCGCGAGGCGCGGGATCGGTTAACGTCGACAAGCGGAACCCGCCCCGCCTTCGACGCCGAACTGCTCCGCCAATACGCCCAGACCCGGCTGTCGGCGTCCTACGTCGTGATGCTGCTGGTGGTCGCAACCGGCGTGCTGTTTGGCCTCTGGATACAGCCGACCATGGCCGCGGCCTGGACCATCGGCATGCTCTGCGTCCATGCCGCGATCGTCCGCAGTTGCTCCCGCTTCCTCGCCGAGCCCGCCTCGGTCGCGGTGATCCGCAAATGGCGGACCCGCTTCGTGCTGCTCGACCTGCTGTACGGCCTGTGCTGGACCGCGATCCTGATCCATCCCGCGGGCCGCGACCTCGCCTCCAACACGCTTATGATGTTCCTGATGCTGCTGGTCATCGCGGTGTCCAGCATGCTGGCGGCGAGCCTGCCGATCGCAGCACTTGCGGCGACCGTGCCGGTGACGGTCGCGATCGCGCTCGATCTCGTGCTGAGCGGCGCGCTCGACAATTATGTGCTGGCGCTGCTCGCGCTCGCCGCCGAGGGCTATTTCGCGCTGCTGGCCCATCGCCTGCATTCGACCACGCTCGCGACGCTGGAAGCCCGCGCCGAAAAGGACGCGCTGATCGGTGAGTTGGAACAGGCCAAGGCGATCTCCGACGAGGCGCGGCATCGGGCCGAATCCGCCAACGTCGCCAAGTCGCGCTTCCTCGCCCAGATGAGCCACGAGCTGCGCACGCCGCTGAATGCAATCCTCGGCTTCTCCGAGGTCATGAAGAGCGAGATCTTCGGCGCGCATGCCGTGCCCGTCTACAAGGAATACTCCGCCGACATCCATAATTCCGGCGTGCATCTGCTCAACCTGATCAACGAGATCCTCGATCTGTCGCGCATCGAGGCCGGCCGCTACGAGCTGAACGAGGAAGCGGTCGCGCTGGTGCACGTCGTCGCCGACTGCCACCATCTGCTGAAGCTGCGCGCCTCCAACCGCGGCATCACCATCCACGAGGTGTTCGAGCAGGGCATGCCGCGGATCTGGGGTGACGAGCGCGCCATCCGCCAGGTCGTCCTCAACCTGCTCTCCAACTCGATCAAGTTCACCCCGCAGGGCGGCGAGATCTGGCTGAAGGTCGGCTGGACCGCGTCCGGCGGGCAATATCTGAGCGTCAAGGACACCGGAAGCGGCATTGCCGAAGACGAGATCCCGATCGTGCTGGCCTCGTTCGGCCAGGGCTCCAACTCGATCAAGTCGGCCGAACAGGGCGCAGGTCTCGGGCTGCCGATCGCCAAGAGCCTGATCGACATGCACGGCGGCACCTTCACGCTGAAGTCGAAGCTGCGCATCGGCACCGAGGTGATCGTCACCTTCCCGCCGGAGCGCGTCATGAGCGCGCTGGCGCCGATGGCGGAGGACGACGCGCCGCCGATGCAGCCGGAACCAACGGAGACCCCAATGGGCGCCGATCGCAAGCGGGTGCGCCGCAAATCGATCATGGGTGCCGGTACCGGATTGTAGGGACGATCCGGGCACTGCGGCCGGCTTGCGCAAGCGGCCGAAACCGTTCAACACTTCGAGTATGAGCCAGGAAACGCCGTGTATCGCAGTCTGCATGATCGACCCCAGGACCAAGCTCTGCTTCGGATGCGGGCGCACGCTTCCGGAGATCGCGCGCTGGCACAAGATGGACGGCGCCGAGCGGTTGGCGCTGATGGCGACCCTGCCCGCGCGGATGGCGGACGCGGGCCTCGAACGTCTGGAACCACGCCCGAAACGCGCCTGAAGGTGTGTGCGCTGCAGGGAGGTGCGCGGTGAGCCGCATCCTGCTCGTCCTTCTGCTGCTGATGGCCACTGCCTGTGCCGTCGTCGCCTATGGCGACCCCGATCAGATCGCCCGCGCAAGGGAAAACTTCTCGCAGATCTTCGGCGGCAGCAATGCATCCCCCGTCTCCGGCCCCGCCCCCGCGGTGCAGATCGCGCGCAGCCAGGGCGGTGAGTTCGCGTTCCGCGCCAAGATCAACGGCGTCAGCGCACCGATGGTGATCGACACCGGCGCGACCTCGGTCGTGCTGACCTGGGAGACCGCGAAAGCGATCGGCCTGCCGACCGAGATGCTGGAATACAATGTCGACCTCGAAACCGCCGGCGGACACACCAAGGCGGCACGCCTGACGCTCGATCGCCTCGCGGTCGGCAAGCTGGTCGAGAAATCGGTGCCGGCGCTGGTGGTGCAGCGCGGCCAGATGAAGACCAATCTGCTCGGGATGAGCTTCCTCGACCGCCTCGAAAGCTGGGGCGTGCGCGCCGACAAGCTGATGCTGAACGGCTATCCCGAATTATCAGCGAGTCACCACCGGCGCCCGCACACGGTGGTCGATTAGGGCGGACGCACCGCGCAGCACGCCTCTATTGGTCATCGTCGCGGATCGATGACGGATGCCGGCATAGCGGCGTAACCCGTATCTCCATGAACGGAAACAGCGGCAGGCGGGACAGGATGTCGTGCAGCTCCGGCGGACCTGAGACGTCGAAGATACTGACATTGGCGTAGCGGCCGGCGACCCGCCACAGATGGCGCCAGGCGCCGCTGCGTTGCAGCTCCATGGCGCGGACGCGTTCCGCCTGCTTCAGCGCGTCGACCTCTTCGGCAGAGAGAGAGTAGGGAATCCGCACATCCATTTCGACGTGGAACAGCATGGTCATGAGCTCCTTCTAGCGATCGGGCTAGCTGAACAAACGGTGACGCGGAAAACGGACTGGAGCCGCCACTCGATCGTGGCGGCCCCAGCATCACTGCATCGGTCGACGTTAGCCCTGTACGAGGCCGCGGCTGACGAGATTGATGTCGTCGGGGTTGACGAGATCCTTCGCCGTCCAACCCGATACGTCGTAGTCGCCCATGCAGCTGCGCGCAAAATCCTGCATGGCGCCAAGATCGCCCGTCGCGGCCGCGGCCATCAGCGTCTCGACGCGCAGGTTCTCGTAATTGCCGGCATAATTGCGCTCATAGAGCTCGTGGCGTCCGCCAAACTCCGAACCAACCGCATCCCAGAGCAGCTTGAGCAGCTTGATCCGGTCGATGGCGGCATAGCCGTTCGAGCCGCGGACAAACCGGTCCAGGTAGGGTCGGATTGCCTCGCTCTCGAGATCGGCCGAGCTCGACGGCAGATAGATCAGGCCGCTCGCGACATGGCGCTCGATCAGTTCCTTGATCCGTGGATAGGCCATCGGCGCAAAGACGCGATAGGCCAGGCCGTAGTTCAGGTTGGGAAGGTTGTAGCCCTCCGTCCCCTGCCAGGCGATCGGCGACTTCACCATCGCATCCGCAATCCCGTGGAACAGGTTGCGCCATGCGATCACTTCACCCACGGCCGTCTGGACGCCGCGGAAATCCTTCGACCCCGTCGCCTCCACCGCCATCGAGAACAGGCCCGCGATGAAGTCGAGCTTGACGGCAAACCGCGTCACGCCGTGCAACGTGAAGCGCGGAACGAATCCCGACGCCGGGAAGAACTGGTTGATCTTGTCGACGTCGCCATAGATGAAGACGTTCTCCCACGGCACCAGCACCTTGTCGAAGACAAGGATGGAGTCGTTCTCGTCGAAGCGGCTCGACAGCGGATAATCGAACGGCGAACCGGTCGCTGCTGCCGTAAACTCGTAGGACGAGCGGGCGATCAGCTTGACGCCCTTTGCATCCATCGGTGCCGTGAAGATCAGCGCGAACGACTTGTCCTTGATCGGGATGCCGTAATGCGCGATGAAGTTGTAGTGGGTCAGCGCCGAGCCTGTCGCGACGACCTTGGCGCCCGAGACGATCAGGCCCGCGTCGGTCTCCTTCTCGACATGCATGAAGACGTCGCGCACATCCTCGATCGCACGGTCGCGGTCGATCGGCGGATTGACGATCGCATGATTCCAGAAGTCGAGCCGCTCCTGGGTTCGCGCGTACCACTTTTTCGCGTTACCGGCATACTCGCCGTAGAAGCCCGAGTTCGCGCCCAGGGTTCCGAGGAACGACGCCTTGTAGTCCGGCGAGCGGCCCATCCAGCCGAACGCAACCTTCTGCAGCTCGGCAATCGCATCGCGGCCCTTGATCAGGTCCTCGGCCGTTCTCGACCCCAGGAAGAACGGATGGGTCAATTGTCCCGAGCCCGTGTCGGTCAGGACACCGATCTCATCCTTCTTCTCGTGAAAGCGGTCGTACCATCGCGCCACCATCCGCGCCGAATTTCGAAAGGCGGGATGCGTGACCACGTTCTTGACCCGCTCGCCGTAGATGTAGATTTCGCGCCCGTCCTGGATGCTTTCCAGGAATTCCGAGCCTGAATAGACGCCGGTCGTCGACGCGGGCATGTCAGCCCGCAGGGCCGCTGCAGTAGTCATGGACGTTTTCTCCTCCGCTGCGTCGGACGGGCAGCCGCTGCCACCCGTTCCGCGATCATCTCGCCACGCTCTTGCTCGGCGTGACATCGTGAGGAAAAACTACGCGCATGTTCGGAGCGAACGGAAGGTATCACACAATACCGGGCAGACCGCCGCACCTCGCGCTATGACTCAGGCGGCGCTCGGCAACGAAGGTCCAGCCGACGCCAGACCGGTGCGGACAACGCATTCGCAACACGGGCAAGGGAGCGAACCATGGGCAAGGGTCTTGAAAGCTCGGCTACCGCTTTCCATCGCGACGGGGAACTGACCCTCGGTGCGAGCGTCGTGACGATCGGCGCGTTTGATGGCGTTCACCGCGGCCACCAGGAGCTGCTCCGTCAAACCATTGCGGCGGCGCAACAACGTGGCCTTCCCGCAGTGGTCTACACGTTCGATCCGCCGCCCAAGGTCTATTTTGGCCAGGCCGAGGCCTTGAACTCGCTCGCCGAGAAGCTCGAGCGCATCGCAACATTCGGCCCCGACCACGTGATCGTCGCGGATTTCGACCGAACATACATCCGGCGCACCGCGGCAGACTTCATCGCTGAGCTGGAGAGGCTTCATCCCCATGAGGTCATCGTCGGCGAGGATTTCTGCTTCGGATCCTGCAAGAGCGGCACCGCATTGTTGCTGGGCCAGCATTTCAACACACGCATTCTTCAACCGGTAAGGTGCAGCGACGGCGAGATCGTCTCGAGCAGCCGCATCCGCACCCTCAGGCGATCAGGCCTTGCTGCCGCGGCCGCGTCGCTGGAGAACTGGAAGGATGTCCTGACGGCGCCATCGGCCACGCTGTCGAACCTGGCCCGGCTTCGGGTAGCCAACCAATGACCGCGATCGATCCACGCGAGTTGCGCAATGCCTGCGGTCAGTTCGGCACCGGAGTCACGATCATCACGACGCATTGCGAGGGACGGGATCACGGCATGACCGCCAATGCGTTCATGTCGGTCTCGCTCGATCCGCCGCTGGTGGCGATCTCGATCGCAAGGAGCGCAAGGATGCTGTCCAACATCCAGAAGACCAGCCGCTTCGCGGTCAGTGTCCTCGCCGAGGGCATGGAGGATCTCGCCTGGCATTTCGCCGGCAAGCCCAGGCTCGACCTCTGCGACGTCTTCGAGCGACGCAACGACCTGCCCGTCATCGCCAACGCGGCGGCGTATTTCGTGACCGATCTCGCGAGCGAAATCGTGGCGGGAGACCACACCATCTTTCTCGGCCACGTCCGCGAAATGTCGCTGGAACAGGACAAGAGACCGCTGCTGTTTTTCCGGGGCCGCTTCGGCGGCCTCGCCGACCCGCACCCTGCACCTGCATTGCTCGAGAATGCCGGCTACGAGTTCATCTGGTGAAGGCAAGGCGCGGCCTCGATCTTGCCGGAAGCGAGAAGCAAACCTGGTTCAACTGCAACAAAAGGAGGAAACGACCATGCTGAACGTCAACAAGGACAGTATCACGGATCTCGTGATCGCAGCGCTCGACAAGGACATCCCACCGCGCAATCGCCGGATCCTGACCAGCCTGATCCGCCATCTCCATGACTTCTGCCGCGAGGTCGATCTGAGCTTCAACGAATGGTTCGCCGCCTGCGAATTCCTGCGGCGCGCCGGCGACATCTCGGACGAGAAGCGCAACGAGTTCATCCTGATCGCGGACATCCTCGGTGTCGAGGTGCTGGTCGACATGCTCGACCACCGCATCACCGACGGCGAAAGCGAATCCACCGTCCTTGGACCGTTCTATCGGGAAAACCCGCCGGTTCTGCCCAAGGGGGCGTCCATCATCAAGAAGACGTTCGACAACGCGCAGACCGTCAGGGTCACCGGCCGGATTACCGACACGAACGGAAAGCCGATCGAGGGCGTCACCATCGACGTCTGGGAGGACGCACCGAACGGCCTCTACGATCTGCAGGATCCGGAGCAGCCGGCCTACAATCTGCGCGGACGGCTCATGACGGACGCCAACGGCGAATACGCATTCGTGGCGCTTCGTCCCGAGCCCTACCCGATCCCGTATGACGGTGCCGGCGGCGAGCTTCTGAAATACATGGGTCACCATCCATGGCGGCCGGGCCACATCCACTTCATGCTCTCGAAGGACGGCTATCAATCGTTGATCTCGCAGATCTACGATTCCGAAACCAAGTACCTCGACAACGACTCGGTGTTCGCCGTCAAGCAAAGCCTGATCGGCCAGTTCAGGAAAGCGCCGGCCGGCGCCGATACCGATCTCGTTCTCGATTTCGGCTTCAAACTCAAGAAGGCAGCAGTCGAGCGATTGGTCGCAGCCGAATGATACGCGTTACGCTCTGCCGGGCACCAATACCCCGGCAGGGCCTTGTTTGAACTGACTTGCGAGGAACCATGGGTCGTCCTGCAATCGACATCGCCGAGCCGGTGAAGCCGGCACGGGCATTCGCAAAGGATACTGCGATCCGAAGCGTCCGGGCCACCATCGTGGATGCCCCGACGCGCCGGCGGCACAAGCTTTCGAACACGGAGGTCACGCATCAGGGCTACGTGCTGGTGCGGATCCTGCTCGACAACGGCGTGTCCGGTATCGGCGAGGCTTCGACGCTGGGCGGCCCACGCTGGGCCGAGGAAAGCGTGGAGTCGATCCATGCGGCAGTCATGAATTATCTGGCGCCGGCGCTCCAGGGCCAGTCCGCCCTCTCCTTCGAGGCCAACGCCATCCGCATGAGCAAGGCCGCCAGCCGAAATTTCGCGGCCAAGGGCGCCGTCGAGTCCGCCCTGCTCGACGCCGCCGGCAAGACGCTCGGCCTGCCGGCCAGCGCGCTGCTCGGCGGCGCGGTTCGCGAGCGCATGGAGGTGATCTGGGCATTGGCGTCGGGCGACAGCGGTCAGGAGTTGGAGGAAGCCCGGGAAAAGCTCCGACATCGCGAACATCGGCAGTTCAAGATCAAGTTCGGCTTCAACCGGCCGCAAGCCGATCTGATCCGCCTGCAGGCCCTGCGCAGCGGTCTTGGCGATGAGGTGCGGCTGATCGTCGATGTCAATCAGGGCTGGACCGAGTCAGAATGCATCCGTTTCATGCCGGCCCTCGAGGAGCTCGATGTCGCCCTCGTCGAACAGCCGGTCTCGGCGCTGCAACTCGAAGCCATGGCCCGCGTTGCGAGGCGCAGCTCGATCCCGCTGCTTGTCGATGAAGCGGCGTTCGCCAAGGAAGAAATCGCTCGCGCGGCCAGCATGGGTTGCGGCAGCGTCTACTCCCTGAAGCTTGTCAAAAGCGGCGGCCTGTTCGAAATGAAACGCGCGGCAGCCGTCGCGGCCGCTCATGGTCTCGAGCTCTATGGCGGTTGCCTGCTGGAAAGCAGCATCGGCGCGGCAGCGCATCTGGCCGCATTCGCGACCTTGCCCAGGCTCGAATGGGGCACCGAGCATTTCGGTCCCCGGATTCTCGTTGAGGACCTCGTCACCAATCCAATCAGGTTCGATGAGTTCGAGATCTGCGTCCCCGATGGCCCGGGCCTCGGCGTAGAGATCGACGAGGACAAGGTCCGCGCCTATGCCCGGAAGGAGTAGCCGGATGGCGCCGTACCTGCGTGCAATTGACAAACCCGCGATGCACGCCCAGTCTTCACGCTGGGACCATCATTTCAACCTTGCGCCGATGCCCGCTGGTTACGAGACCCGGCAAGCTTCCCTGGAAGCGCGCGAAGACACACCAGGCTAGCCCGTGACCGGTCGCGACGATGTCATGGATCTCAGGCGACTGGCCTATTTCGTCGCCGTTGCCGAGGAATTGCATTTCGGCCGGGCGGCATCGCGGCTTGCGATCGCTCAACCGCCACTCAGCCGGCAGATCGCCCAGCTGGAGTGCGACCTGGGGGTGATGCTGATTGACCGGAGCCGAAGCCAGATCCGACTGACCCAGGCCGGCAGCGTTCTTCTTGAGCGTGCGCGCGATGTCCTCGATCGACTCGACCGGACGCAGCGCGAGATCAAGCGGATCGGAGAAGGCTTTTCGGGTCACCTGCGGGTCGCCTTCGTCGGATCTGCGACCTATGGCGCCCTGCCAAACGTGATCAAGGCGTTTCGCTCCGCCTATCCGGACGTGGAGCTCGCGCTATCGGCGATGAACAACGCGGAGCAAAAACGCGCCGTGATCCAGCGCGAGATCGACATTGCCATCGCCCGTCCCTCGCTCGAGGACGAGGAACTCAAGTCGGAGCCGCTTCTGCACGAGCCGCTTATCCTCGCGCTGCCCGACACATCATCCCTGCTCGAGCAGCAGGTCACGCGGCTGTCTGCGCTCAAGGCGGAGACGTTCATCCTCTATCCCCGCAAGCCGCGCCCAAGCTTCGCCGACCACATCCTCAACATCTGTCTCGAAGAAGGATTTATCCCGAAGTCGCAGGTCCTGGCCCAGGATTATCAGACCGCGATCAGCCTCGTTTCCGTCGGCGTCGGCATCGCGCTGGTGCCGCAATCGGTTTCGCAGTCGGAACGGCCCGGCGTCACATATCGTGCCTATGAGGGACATAACCCCGGCACGGCACTTTCCATGAATTACCGGCGCGACAACCGGATGCCGCAGCTCTTCAACTTCCTGAAGACCGCGCAAAAGGTCACGCGGCGTTAGCGTGTAGCGGCAGGAGGAAGCGGCGGCCGTCAGGCGCGCCTTTGATGGAAGTGATAGAGCAGGATGGCCATCGCGATCGCGGCAATCACGTAGAACATCATGGCATCGGCGTTAGGGTGTCCTTCGACGAAGGTCAGCATCCTTCTCCTCCTTGCAGTGAAGCTCGCAATAATGATCCGGCATCGTCACATCGCACCCGGCTGGTCGCCCCTCGCCCATTCCTTCGCGCTGGCGCCGGCCATCGAGCGGACCCGCTCCTCGTCGTTTGCGAGCTCGGCGGCACTGCCGTTGTAGATGATGGCTCCGTCGTCCAGCACATAGGCACGATCGGCGATGGCAAGGCTGACGCGAACGTTCTGCTCGACCAGCAGCACCGAGATCCCCTCCTTGCGCATGGTCTGGATGATTTGAAAGACTTCCTTGACGATCAAGGGAGCGAGACCCTGACTCGGCTCGTCGAGCAGCAGAAGCTTCGGATTGAGCAGCAAGGCTCTCGCGAGCGACAGCATCTCCTGCTCGCCGCCGGAAAGCTGACGGCCGCGATTGTCCCGCCGTTCCGCAAGACGCGGAAAGGTCTCGAACACGCGCTTGGTGTTCCATGGACCGGGGCGCGCGACCGGAACCCGCAAATTGTCCTCGACGGTCAGGTTGGCGAAGATCTTGCGGCCTTCCGGCACGTAGCCGACGCCGAGTGCCGCGACCTGATACGGCGACATCCGGGTCGCGTCGACCCCGAACAACCTCACATTGCCTTCGCGCGGCGGGGTCAGTCCCATGATGCTGCGGAGCGTGGTGGTCTTGCCGGCGCCATTGCGGCCGAGAAGCACCACGATCTCGCCTTCGTTGACCGTCAGGCCGACGCCGTGGAGGATGTGGCTCTTGCCATAGAAAGTTTGCAGGCCCGCGACCTCCAGCGGTGTCATCGGCTCTCTCCAAGATAAGCGGCCTGTACCGCCTCTGAGGCCGCGATCTCGTCGGGCCTTCCCTCGGCGAGCAGGGCGCCCTGATCGAGCACCGTGATGTAGTCGGCCAGGTGAAACACCACGCGCATGTCGTGCTCGATCAGCACGATGGTGTAGTTCCTTTCCTTGTGCAGGCGACGGATCAGCGCCGTGATCTCATAGGTCTCCTGATCGCCCATGCCGGCCGTCGGTTCGTCGAGCAGCAAAAGGCGCGGCAGCTGCGCCAGCGCCATCGCGATCTCGGTGGTTCTCTGGTCGCCATGGGAAAGCTCCCCCACCAGCCGGTCTGCCTTGGCGGCAAGCCCCACCAGCGCCAGCATTTCGCTGGCGACGTCGTTGGCAAGCTTGGCGTCCGCCCGGCTCGGCAACATGCGCAGCGTCTGTCCTGCGGCGACCTCGGCCGCGGTGAGCACGTTCTCGTGGACGGTCAATTCCGGAAAGACCTCGGTGATCTGGAACGTTCGGCCCATGCCGAGCCCGACCCGCTGATGCGCCGATACCTGGGTCACGTCCCTGCCCTGAAACAGGATCGAACCCTTGGTCGGCGGAAAGTAGCCGCTGATCATGTTGAAGAAGGTCGTCTTGCCCGCGCCGTTCGGACCGATGATGGCGCGCAATTCGCCCGTCTTGACGGACATCGACACGTCCTTGACGGCAACCAGGTTGCCGAAGCGTTTGGTGATGTTGCGAACCTCCAGCATGGCTATGCCGATCCGCGTCGGCCGCGCATGCCGAGCAGGCCGCGCGGGAAGAACAGCACGACCAGCACGAAGATCGCGCCGACGAACGACATCCAGTTCACGGTCATCGACGAGATGTAGTCCTGCAGCACCACGAACACGGTCGCTCCGACCAGCGGCCCCCAGAACGTCCGCATGCCGCCCATGACGCACATCACGACGAAATAGCCTGACAGCGAGTAGTGCAGCGCCAGGGGATCCGCAAAATTGTTGAGCAACGCATAAAGCGTGCCCGCGAGCGCGGTGAAGAAGCAGGAGATCGAGAACGATAGCCAGATTTGGCGCTCGACCGGGATCGCCAGGAAGCGGGCACGACGTTCGTTCTCCCGGATTGCCCGCAATGTGTGCCCGAACGGGGAGCGGACCAGGAGGCCCAGCAGGCCCACGGCAAGGGCGAAGACGGCAAGAAGAAAGAAATAGAACCGGTTGCCGCCATCGGTGATGTCGAGCGTCAGCCCTCCAAGGCCGATCGGCTCGCGATGGAAATCGCGCAGACCGTCGAAGCCCCCGGTGAAGTCGTTCCAGCTGTAGGCCAGGTAGTACCACAGCTGCCCGAACGCAATCGTGCACATCGCGAAGTAGACACCGCGGCGGCGCACGATCAGCAGGCCGAACAGCGTGCCGGCCAGACCGCCGAGCAGCGTTCCCAGCAGCATCGCCAGCGGAGTGCTGTGCGCGAGATATCGCAGCGTAAGACCGGCGCCGTAGGCGCCAAGGCCGAAATAGGCGGCATGCCCGAAGCTGAGGACGCCGGTAAATCCCAGCAGGAGGTTCAGTCCCATCGCAGCGAGCCCGAACACCAGCACGCGCCCCGCAAGCGCAGTGTAGCCGCCGAGCAATGGAAGCCAGTAGGGAACCGCGATCAGGATGGCCCAGACCGCGATCAGCATGACCCATCGCGGAACGGCCGGCGTTCGCCCTGCCCCGACCACGGCGGCGTTTGTGCCGGCTTCGGAGCTCATGCCATCATTCCTTCCTCGCCCATCAGCCCTCGCGGACGAACAAGAAGGACGATCATCATGATGGCATAGATGACGGCCTCGCTCGCGCTCGGAAAGAACACGGTCGTGAGAGCCGCGGCCACCCCGATCAGCAGTCCGCCAAACAGTGTGCCGATCAGGCTGCCGACACCGCCGACGATGATCGCGATGAAGCTCGGCATCAGCAGGTCGTCGCCCATGTTGGGATTGAGACCGATTTGCCCGGCGGCAAGGACTCCGCTCAGGCCGGCGAGCAGGCAGCCGAGCGCGAAATTGAAGGTCCGCAACAGGCTGATATTGACCCCCAACGAGGCCACCGTCTCCAGGTCCAGCGTGCCGGCCCGGATACGAACGCCAACCTGCGTGTAGCGCAGAAACGCGAACAACCCGAGCACCGCGATGATCACCACCGTGACCATGAATACGCGATACCAGGTGATGAAGAACAGCGTCGGGCTGATCGGCTGCGACAGGAACTCGGGCAATCCGAGCGGCAATCCGTTGGGTCCCCAGATGTAGCGGGCCGCATCCTGCATCACGAACGCGAACCCGAAGGTGAGGAGCAGGCTGTAGACCGGGTCCCGATTATAGACCCGCCGGATCATCAACCGCTCGACCGCAAGACCGATCAGCGCGGTAATCAGCGGCGAGACAAGCAGCGCGCCCCAGTAACCCAGCGCCGGCGACAACGTGAAAGCAAGATAGCCGCCGAGAGCCAGGAAGTTGCCGTGAGCGAAATTGATGACGTTGCTGAGATTGAGGATCAGCGACAGGCCCAGCGCCATCAGCACATAGAATGCACCAATGATGAGTCCATTGGTGACGTTGAACAATATGACCTGGATCATCCTGCCCTCGGCGTTGCCGCTCGTTCAGCCAGTGTTCGCTCAGGCCGGCTCCACCATCTTGCAACCGGTGTCCGCCACCGAGCCCGCCGCCTCCTCGCCGGGGACCAGCGCTGCGGGCGTGAAAAGATCATCCGGCTCGGACTTTGGCGGATGAACCTCGCCGACAAACAGGTTCGGCATCAGCTCATGATCTCCGGCGCGATAGCGCACCTTTCCCGGCTGCAACGCGACGTCAGGCGGCAGCTCGAGGTCCTCCAGCGCCTTCGCCATCTTCGGACCTTCCAGTGACTTCGCCCTCTCGGCCGCAAGGCGGACCGTATGCATCGCCACATAGCCGAACCAGTCGCGCGCGGACGGCGTCTTCTTCCTGGCGCTGCGGAAATCGCTCACGAATTTGACGACCTCGGGCACCTTGGGCTGGTTCCACCACCACTCCATGGTCCACCAGCCGGTCTGGGCATCGGGCGGACATCCCTTGATGCTCTCGAGCTCGAACAACGCGCCGCCGAGCGCCATCTCCTTCTGCATTCCGAACTGCGTGAATTGCTTCATGCAATTGATCTGCGTCAGGCCGCCCATGTTGTTGAGCAGGACGTTGGGCTTGTACGCCTTCGCCTTGATCAGCGTCGCAGAGAAATCGGTGTTGTTGATCGGCAGCATATCGCCCTGGAATTCGCCGCCGGCCTTCTTCAGCGCCTTGATGAAGGCGTCCTGCAAAGTGTGACCGTAGGCATAATCCGGCGTAATGAAGAACCACTTCTTGCCGAACTTCTTCACCAATTCCGGCGTGATCGCGTTGGCGTCCATCGTCGTGGTGTTGCAGATGCGGAACACGTTCCATTTGCAGTTCGCGCCGGTGATCGGATCGGTGTGACCACCGGGAACGATGTGAAAGACCTTCTTCTCGTTGGTGACTTGCGACATCGCATAGGCGATGCCGGAATTGACGTCGCCGAAAATGACGGAGACGTTGTCGCGATCGATCAGCTTTCGGGTCTTCTGCACGCCGGTACCGACGTCGTTTGCGGAATCCTCGACGAGGAGCTGAACCTGGCGCCCCAGGATGCCGCCCTTCTTGTTGATCTCGGCTTCGGCGTATCTGGCACCGTCGACCTCGCTTTGTGCGAGAGCGGAGAGCACGCCGGTCAGGGGATCGACCATTCCGATCTTGATCGGCTCGTCCGCAAGCGACCTGACGACAAACGGCGCACCCAAAACCTGGCTGCTGGCCAGCGCGACGCCGGACTTGATGAGCGTGCGACGATTGATCGAAAGCCGAATCGTACCCATTCCAGACCTCCCGGTATTGTCGTTTTTTTGCGGACGTTATTTCATCAAGACAAACTCGTTGCTGTTGCCCAGATGGTCTCGAAGAGATCGCGGTCTCGGAGATCAAGGGCGATATGATATCGCAGTTTGGAATTGAGCGCGTGTGCGGCTCTCTCTGTTTTTCCTGCATCGCAGGATGCGGTTGCCGCAGCGCCCGGTGCGGCAGAGTGCCTCACTCTCCGTGCAGGACAAATTCACAATTGGTCTAACCGACCGAGCGCCACCACCGTCAGGCGGCTTGCTGCTGCGCAGCATTGATCATCGCGGAGGCAACATCGACCCGGCGCGAGTGGTCGGCTCCTGGCTTTTCCCTGGGCGGCCCGGAGGTGCGAGCGGATCGGCTCAGGCCGCAATCGACGCCGGCACGCGCTCCCCAACCAGCGCGATCGCATCGCGCAGCACATCCGCGCCGGCGCCTGATCTGACGCCGTTCTCCGCCAGGTGGCGGCGGAATGCGCGCGCACCGGGGACGGCGTGAAATGCGCCGACGAAATGCCGTGTGATGGCGTGCAGCCGCGTGCCCTTCGCCAATTGCGCCTCGATGTAGGGCATCATCGCCGCAAACACGTCCTTCATCGTCGCATGCGGCGCGCTCTCGCCGAACAGTTCGGAATCGACCGCTAGCAGCCGCCACGGATCCTGATAGGCCGCGCGCCCGAGCATGACGCCGTCGACATGCGCAAGATGCTGCTTCGCCTCGGCAATATCGGCGATGCCGCCATTGATGATGACGGGCACAGCAGGCATGGCCGCCTTCAGGCGATAGACGCGATCGTAATCGAGCGGCGGGATGTCGCGGTTTTCCTTCGGCGACAATCCGTTGAGCCAGGCCTTGCGTGCGTGCACGATCAGCACATCCGCACCTGCCGCAACGACGCCGCGCGCGAGGACGTCGAGCGCGATCTCGGGATCCTGGTCGTCGATGCCGATCCGGCACTTCACGGTGACTGGAATTTTCACCACGCGCTTCATCGCCGCGACACCCTCGGCGACCAGCGCAGGCTCTGCCATCAGGCAGGCACCGAAGCGGCCGTCCTTCACACGGTCGGACGGGCAGCCGACATTCAGGTTGATCTCGTCATAGCCGAAATCCTCGCCAATGGTCGCGGCCGTAGCCAGATCGTGCGGATCGGATCCGCCGAGCTGCAACGCCACCGGGTGCTCGCTCGGATCGAAGCCGAGCAGCCGCGCCCGGTCGCCGTGGATCACCGCGCCCGTGGTCAGCATCTCAGTATAAAGCCGCGCCCGCCGCGACATCAGCCGATGGAAGACCCGGCAATGCCGGTCGGTCCAATCCATCATGGGGGCGACGGAAAATCGATGCGCTAAGATGTTGATGTTGTTTCGCTTTATCATCTCGTCCGGTATAGCTGATTTTTGCGCCGACAGAAGTTTCATCTGACAGTTGAGGCATTTTCCTTTCACTTCAAGTGCTTACATGCTGCCTCCAGCAGTCGGGCCAATTCCACCGCCGCAACTTCGATGGGTCTTCCGCTTCGTTCGACGCGTGCCTGGATCAGCGCCCCTTGGAGCGACGAGGTGCAGAGTACGGCCAAGGCTTCGGCGCGCGCCTGAGCGAATCCGTCTTCAACCAGCTTCCGGCTCAGAATCGATATGCGTGCCGCATAGGCTCTGCGTCCAGCATCCGCCACGGTCCGCTCGCGCGGCGCGAGCTCCAACAGGACGGTGGTGATAGGGCAGCCGTCGCGAAATCCCGACTTCAACATCCATCCCGCCAATAGCCGCGCATGCGCCCGAAGCAGTTCGCTGGTCGAACCGCACTCTGACGCCAACTTTTCGAGAGTCGCAACCTGCCGGCGGCCTGCCTCCTCGACCGCAGCCACGGCGATCGAGGATTTTCCGAGCGGGAAATAATGATAGAGCGACCCCTTGGGCGCCCCACTGAAGTCGACGATGTCGTTCAACCCCGTTCGCGCAAATCCCTGCCGGCGGAACAGCGTCAGAGCGGCATTGATGATGGGCTGGCGGTGCTTCGGAACTGCCGGCAATAAAGCCTCCTCATACCGACGAATTATATTGATTGGTCTACATCAGCCCCTCAAGGTCAAGCCGAAATCGGCGAGGAGGATCAAATGACCGGGAGAGTCAGCTGTGAGGTGAGCGACGGGGTCGCCCACATCAACCTCAATGACGGCAGGGTAAATGTCATGTCTGCTTCCATGCTGGGCGAGATCAGAAGGGCGCTCGACCGTGTCGAAGGGAACACCGACGTCGTGGTCCTGCGTTCTGGCCGCCCCGGCATTTTCTCAGCCGGTTTTGACTTGAAGGTATTCGCGGCCGGAGACGCATCACGAAGCCTCGAAATGGTGCGAGCGGGTGCGGAGCTCGCGCTGCGCCTCATGTCCTTCGCATCTCCGACTATCGGTGTCATGGAAGGTCACGCCTTCCCCATGGGTACGTTCCTGCTTCTGGCGTGCGACTTCAGACTTGGCGCAAGGGGGCCCCACCGGATGGGGCTCAACGAAGTCGCCATCGGGATCGCGCCGCCAAGCTTCGCCATCGAGCTCGCGCGAAGCCGCCTTCATCCTGCCTGGCTCAGCCGTACTACCACCCTTGGCGAGATGTACGAGCCGGACGACGCGCTTGCAGCAGGGTTCCTCGACCGCATCGTCGCACCGGAACTGATCGACTCGACACTTGCAGAGGTTACGACAGCGCTTCGATCGATCCACAAGCCATCGCATTCGACCGCGAAGAAGCGGTTGCGTCAATTGACCATGGAAGCAATGCGCGCAGCAATCGAGAGGGAGCTGACCATATCGGCCTACCAAGCGAGTAACTCAGCTCGCGCGGCGGTGGTCATGCCAGGGGCTGGCTGACAGTTTCGACGGTCTCGCGCCAGAGGCCAACGCGGGGAAAAGGCTGCTCATGTCAAAGGAAACCGCAGGTGAGCAATCGTCGACGCGACGAACTTTCTGAAGCGAGCCCTGGCAAAGAAGGAGAGTGTAGATGTTTGAACACTTCTCGAGCCGAACGATCGGTGTCGGCGATGCCGAGATTTCGTGCGTCGTCGGTGGATCGGGGCCGCCTCTTCTGCTGCTTCATGGCTTTCCGCAAAACAAGGCGATGTGGGCCCACGTGGCACCGAGGTTGGCCGCGAGCTATACCGTAGTCTGTGCCGACCTCAGGGGTTATGGTGACTCCTCAAAGCCGCGTTGCCTCCCCGACAAATCGAACTATTCCTTCAGGGCAATGGCGGGCGATCAGCTGAACCTCATGCGCGCACTGGGTTTCGAGCGCTTCCACGTGATAGGGCATGATCGCGGGGGTCGTACCGGACATCGGCTTGCTCTCGATCATCCGGACGCCGTCCTCAGCCTCACCGTGATGGATATCGTTCCAACCTACGCCATGTTCATGGATACCAACCGGAAGGTCGCCGGCTCCTATTGGCATTGGTATTTCCTCTCGCAGCCAGAACCCTTTCCAGAACGTCTGATTGGCAATGATCCGGACTTCTTCTACGAGACCTGTCTCGTAGGATGGGGAGCAACCAGGATTTCGGATTTCGACCGGGAGATGCTCGCCGATTATCGCCGCTGCTGGCGAGATCCCGCGATGATACACGGTTCGTGCTCCGATTATCGCGCTGCGGCCTCTATCGATCTAGAACATGACGCTGTTGACATCGACCGCCGAGTAAATTGCCCAACGCTGGTATTCTATGGGTCCACCGGACAAATGGGGCAACTCTTCGATATCCCGGCTGAATGGCGCAAGCGGTTCAGCAACCCCAAAGACGCTTCCCTGCCTGGCGGACATTTCTTCGTCGATCAATTTCCTCACGAAGTTACCCAGACGCTGAGCAATTTCCTCGCTCCTGCAGCTTGATGGAGGTACGCATTGGCTTCGAAGAACTCCTCGCATGGTGTTTCCGGTCATCTCGCAAGATCCGAGATCGAAAGAAGAGTTCACTCAGCGTGCAACAGGATCTCGAGCCTCGATGTTGGCAAGTTCGTCGACGCCAGCACCCCGTTGAAAATTCTGTCTGAGGAAGGGCTTCTTCAGCTTGGCTTCCTGAGCGGCGACGTAGCGGAAATCGGGCCCGACGATATCGAACAGGCTTGTTGGACACTCGAGTTTTTGGCCGGTAGTTCAGCTGGCGCCGCATCGGCGTACATGGTGAATACCGTCCTCGGTGCGGCCGTCATCGCCATGATGGGAACGCCCGAACAAAGGAAAGACCTGTTGCGGCGCGCCAGTTCAGGCGACCTTCAGCTGGCCTTTGGGATGACCGAACCGAATGCAGGCTCCGATGCGGGAAGCATGGCGACGACCTGCTTGAGCGTGGATGACGGTTTCGTTCTCAACGGCGACAAAATCTACACCACGGGGGCAGCGTCTGCCGATTTCCTTCTCGTCGTTGCGCGCAACGCTGGTGGAGACGCAAACGATCGCTCGTTCAGCATCCTCCTCGTACCCGGGAAGGCTCAGGGGTTGACCGTCAAACCATTGAGGAATCTTGCCGGTCACGCCCATACTTCCTGCGAAGTGGCCCTCCGCGACGTGCGTGTTCCGGCGACCAGCGTCTTGGGCGGCTCCAAAGGCTTCGGCAAGGCCTGGGCCACTCTTCGGGAGACCGGATCGCTCGAACGGCTTGTGGTATCCTTCTTGGCTCGAGGGCTCGCCCGCTCGATCGTCGGCCGCGCGGTGGAATTTGCCAAGCAGAGGCAGCAGTTCGGAAAGCCTATTTCGAGCTTCCAGGCCATTCAGCACACGCTGGTCGAGATGACGGTCATCGAGCACGCCATGCAGCTGTTCTGCGAGGGGGCGCTGTCTTCGCTGAAATCGGGCGCTGATACGACAAGAGAGATCCCGATGGCGAAGTACTTCTGCTCGGAACAGCTTCAACGGCTCATTTCGCACGGCATGCGCGTGATGGGCGGCCGCGCGTATTTCGATTTCGAGGAGATGGCCCGGTACTACCTTGAGGCTCCGTTCAGCCTGTACGCAGGCGGCACTGTCGAAATCCAGAAGATGTTGATTGCGCGCACGATGGGAATTTGACGAAAACGCTTACGAGTGATGCCGTCGGCCGGTTGCGCCTTCCCAACCCAACCGACCTGGACTTCAAGGTCGCAGTCGCCATTGCAACAGCGAAAACGCCGGATTCGCTGTCGGATGATGTTCGAAGACTCCCTCGACCTCTGCCCCGATCGCGACGGCCTGCATGGGATCGCCGAGCAAATTGCCCACCATCCGAATGTTGCCCGCATGGGGCAATTCGACGAGGACCGCGACATAGGGACCATGCTGCTTCAATGCCGCATGCGATGGATGCCACGCCCGCTCCCAACTGAATATCCGCCCATGCGGCTCGACTTCGGTCCAGGCGGGATCGAAAGCGTGACAGCGATGGCACAGCCACTCCGGCCCGAACTGCCAGGTTCCGCAATGCGCGCAGCGCTGCACGAGCAGCCTGTTCTCGCGCAGCCCGCCCCAATAGGGTGCAGACAGGCCATCAGCTTCCGCCACCGGAATCGGCAGGCCCGCGGGAAGATAGGACGAACTCGTCGTTCGATTCACAACGTGGCCTCCGAACCGAGCACGAGATTGCTGGCCGGCGTGACCATGGGCCCGCCGATGACCATCGCCACGTCGCTTCGCGCGGCCTGACACGTCGATGTGCCACGCACTTGACGCACAGCTTCCAGGACGAGCTCGAAGCCGTGCATGTAGCATTCCGCGAGATTGCCGCCGCTGGTGTTGAGCGGCAGCCGGCCAGACGGCGCGATCAGGTTTTCGACCGTCAGGAAATCGTTGGCTTCCTCCGGCCTGAAGAACCCGTGCTCCGCCAAGGCCATCACGACGCCGCCGGTGAAGTTTTCGTAGCACTGGACCACGCCGACATCGGACGGGCCGACTCCCGCCATGCGATAGAGATCCGGCGCGACCGTATCGAAGCTGGCACCGGCGTAGAGCGTCGCATTGTGTGCAACAGCGCCCGCGCGATGGCCGGAGCCAACTGCCGCGCCGAGCAGATAGACGGGCTTGTGCCGAAACTCCCCGGCACGTTCTTCGGCCACCAGCACGATGGCCGCGGCGCCGTCATTTTCCATGCAACAGTCGTAGAGATGGAACGGCTCGACAATCCAGCGCGAGGTATCGTATTTGTCCGCATCGAGTGGCTTGCCATGCATCACCGCGCGAGGATTTGCCTGGGCGTGGTGATAGGACGCCAGTGCGACGGCGCGCAGCGCTTCCTGCCGGACGCCGTGTTCGTGCATGTAGCGCTGGACCCGCATCGCGAAGCGTTGCGGCGGCGCCAGCACGCCATACGGCATCAGATAGGCCTTTTCGCCGGAGATCGTCTCGATCGCACCAGCCTGCCCGAAACGGCCATACTGGCCCTGCGCCAGCGATCGGAAGACGACGACGCAATCCGCGAGGCCAGCCACGATCGCGGCGGCGGCATTGGCAACGGCCGCGCAGCAACCGCCACCTCCTCCACCCCATTGCATCGTGGCCGTCCGCAGCCTTCGCGTCCCCAATGCGGCAGCCAGCCGGGATGCCTCGCTCCTGTCATCGCTGTAGGACGAAAACCCGTCGATATCGCGCGGGTCGATCCCGGCGTCCGCGCAAGCGGCCAGGATCGCCTTGAGCGCAAGCTTGAATTCCGGATCGGGCGACGCACCGTGGCGATAATAGGTGGTTTCACCGATCCCGACCACGGCGACGCGGCCCCTCATCGTGCGCTCGCTTCGTGCCTGCACGGTCACGCCCTGGTACCCCGTCGCGAGGGTACGGATTCACCAAAGGCTCCGCTCTGGGCAAGCCGCGCCAGCCGCTCGTCGTCATAGCCGAGCAGCTGACGCAAGACGCTGTCGGTATGCTGCCCAACCGCGGGCGCCGCAACGGGATCGACGATCGGCATGCGCGAATAGCGGATCGGCAGGTTGATGTTCGGGACCCAGCCGACAGTTTCGTGGGGAATACGTGTCACAAGCCCGCGCTCCCTCGCTTCCGACGAGCGTATCGCCTCGCCGACGGTCCGAACCTGCCCGCAGGGCACACCGGCCGCGCGCATCCGCGCCTGCCAGTGTGACCAGGGCCGCCGCGCGAATGCCTCCCCGAGGATCGCGAACAATTCTTCCCTCCGCCGGATCCGATCAGTGCCGGTTGCGTAGATTTCGGCCTCAGCGAGATCGGGACGATCAACCACCTGCGACATCAGCCGCTGGAAGATCTTGTCATTGCCACAGTTGATGTAAAAGGAACAATCCTCGGCCTGGAACACGCCCGAAGGGCAGGTATCAGGACTGGTGTTGCCGTGTCGCTGCGGATCTGTGCCGCTGAAGAGGTGCTGCATCGTGGCATAGCCCGTCATCAGCACGGCATTGTCGAACAGCGATACCTCGATCGACTGGCCAAGGCCGCTGCGTTCCCGCGCTACCAACGCACCGAGGATCGCATTGCAGGCCATCATCGCTGTGCTGATGTCCATGACCGGCGACAGCGCTCGCACACCCTCGCGATCGGCGTAGCCGTTCATCGACACGAACCCGCTCTCGACCTGCGCAATCGGATCGAAGCCGAGCCGGTCCTTGAAGCTTCCTTCACGCCCATACGCCGAAACGGAACAATAAACGATCTCGGGTCGGATCTTGCGGCAGGACTCATAGTCGAGCCCGAACCGCTCCATGACTCCCGTCGAGAAGTTCTCGACCACCACATCAGCAGTCGCAATCAGCTCGCGTGCGATCGCGACGCCCTCGGATGCCTTGAGATCAAGGGCCACGCTCCGCTTGTTGCGGTTCGTCCAGGCGAACGGTGCGCCGTGTCCGAGCTCCGCATGCACGGGCGGATAGCGGCGAAGGTCGTCGCCGCGGCCGGGCGGTTCGATCTTGATGACCTCCGCGCCCATGTCGGCCAGGATCATCGTTGCGAAGGGGCCGGCGATGAAGTGCGAGAAATCGACGACCCGTATCCCCTCGAGGGCCCTCGGCGCATGCGACGGGCGCGGCGTGTGCTCGGGAAAGTCCGCTTCGATATTGTCCAACATGTCCTCATCCACTGGTTTGCCGCGCCGCGGCCGTGAACATCGATTTCTGGGAGCGTCAGTTGCTTTTCGACTGTTCCACCATCGGGCATCCGCCCTGATCCATGGGACGGAACGCCTCCGGCCCGCTCAGCACGCCGACGTTCTCCAGGAGATCCCACTTGCCCTTTGAGAGTTTCGGCTCCTTCGCCTTCAGGATGTACATGTTGTGGATGGCGCGGCCGTCGGCACGTACGACGACCGGTCCGAACAGAGCATCGTCGATTGGCTTCTCCTTCAATTTCCGGATCACCGCCTGCGCGTCGTTGGTGCCGGCGGCCAATGCCGCGTTCAGATAGGCCAGCACCGACGAATAGACTCCCGCATGGAACGCGGTCGGCAATTGCCCGTGTTGCCGTTCGCTGAACCTCGAGGACCACGCCCGACTGGCATCATTGAGATCCCAGTAGAACGGCTGGGTAATGATGAGCCCCTGGCCGACCGCAAGGCCGCTCGCCTCAACGTCATTCGTCGTGGTCAGGAGCGCCGCAAAGGTCCGGCCGCTCTGCTTCAGCCCGAATTCGGAGGACTGCTTGATCAAATTCACGGTGTCGCCCCCTGCGGTCGCGAACGCGATCACGTCTGCGCCCGAGCCGTCCGCCTGCAGGATGAACGACGCATAGTCCGAGTTGTTGATGGGAACGTTGACCGAACCAAGGACCGTACCGCCGCCTGCGTCGATGACGGAGGTTCCGTCGCGCACCATCGACTTTCCGAGGGCATTATCGGTCGCGATGAAGTACCACTTCTTGCCTCCATGGCGCACGAGGTAGCTGCCGATCGTGTGCGACGCCGCCCAGGTGTCGAACGTCCACTGGATCGTGTTGGGGGAGCAGTATTTGCCCGTCAGGTCGGATGAGGCTGCGCTGGACGCAATCAAGGCCACCTTGCCGCCGCGGACGACCTCGTTGATGGCGAGGCCAACCGCCGAGTTCGGGACGTCGGCAATCGCATCGACGTTGTCCTGATCGATCCACCGCCGCGCGATGGCGGCTCCCACATCCGCCTTGTTCTGATGATCCGCCGAGACGATCTCGACCTTGAAACCGGGATGTTGCAGCATGAAGTCTTCGGCAGCCATTTTTGCCGCCGTGACCGATCCCTCACCCGCATTGTCGGAATACGGGCCGGACGCATCGTTGAGGATACCGATCTTCATTGCACGTGCCGTTTCGGCAAGAGCCGGAGCGCTGACACCGACGGCGAGGAGGGACAAGCCGAGAATGCTCGAGAGGATTTTCATGTACTTCCAGCCCTTTGTTGATGTTGTTGTGCGTTCAGAGATCGAGCACCAGCGCACTCGATTTTGCCCCTGAACAGCAGATCATGATCGTCTTGTTCGCGGCCTGCTCATCCTTGCTCAGAAACTGGTCGCGATGATCGGGTACGCCGTCGATCAGGCGCGTCTCGCAGGTGCCGCAAACCCCTTCCGCGCAGGCATGGTTGGCCGCTATCCCGGCGGCCAGCAGCGCGTCCAGGATGGTCTGCCCCGGCTCGACCGCAATCGTGCGATTGCTGCGCGCCAGCTTGACTTCGAAGCCGCCTGCGGTCGCCGGTGCTTCCCTGGCCTGAAAGTACTCAACATGCACATGCCCGATCGGACGATCGGCCGTTGCCGCCTCGAATGCTCCCAGCATGGGTACCGGACCGCAGCAGTAGAGATGCGCCGACGCCGGCGCCGCATTGATGATGGCTGCGAGATCGAACACCTGGCCCGATCGTTCGTCGTCGAAATCGACGTGTATGCTCGAACCGGCGCATGGTCGAAGCGCCTGGAGTTCGTCGAGAAAGGCGGCCGCACGGCGAGTCCGCGCGGCATAGAACAGCTTCCAGCGGCGTCCCTGCGCCTCGAGCCGGCGGATCATCGACAGCAGAGGCGTGATCCCGATCCCGCCCGCAATCAGCACCGACAGTTCGGCGTCCTCGCAAAGCGCAAAGTTGTTGCTCGGCTCGGACACGGCAATGACATCTCCGGCCTTCAGATTGTCGTGGACAAAGCCGGAGCCACCCCGCCCCGCCCCATCCCTGTTGACAGCAATGACATAACGGTGCCGCTCGCGCGGGTCGTTCAGCAGCGAGTAGCTGCGGATCATGCCGTTCGGGAGATGCAAGTCGAGGTGGCTGCCCGCGGAAAACGGCGTGAGGTTGCCGCCGGCCGCGGGCACCAACTCGTAGGAGTTGATGCACTCGGCCTCATAGGTGATCCGCTTGACCCGCACCTCGATGAGGTTCTGCCGCGAAGCGCTCACAGTTCATACCCGAAATCGGCGCCGAGTTTTGCCCGCATGAACGGCGCTCCGACATCGACCCAGGAATCTTCGGGCGGCAAGCGTAGCGAGACGGCCCGGACCATGAAGACGTCGGGATCGGTCACGCCCTTGGGCCTCACGGCGTGATCGCGGTAGGCGCCGAGCGCCTCAAGAATGAAACGCCGCGTCATCGCAATTCCAGTATCGCTCGAGCAGAGGTTTTCCCTGGTGCGATCGAAAATCGGAGACACGCCGCTCTGGCAGGCGCCGTCCTGTACCCAGAGCCCGGGCAAGCCTGAGAACCAGGTGGTCTGCTGCGCCTGGTAGTCAAACTGGAAGCCGTTCTGCGGGTTGTATTTCGTCCAATAGCCCGCATACGGGACGGTCACCGGATGCTGGACCAGCGCGTTGCGGCTCGCATGGCCGCTCTCCCGGCCTTTGTGTCCTTCGGCGAAGACCTGCCGCGTCTTCGGTAGCAGCGGCTCGGACGGGTGATAGGAGAACATGATGCACAGCGTGTTCTCGTCGTCGATCGGCACCCAGGCGTGGCCGCTCAGGTCCGGAAACGGAGACAACGGAGGCACCAGCGTATAGAACGGCAGCAGGAACTGATTGACGCGCCAGTACAGCGTGTTGGCGTCATAATTGCGCCGCGCCGCGATACTCATCCCGAAGTCCTGCTTGATGCATTCAAAGGTCGGGCGGAGGTCACGTTTCTGGATCCAGGCACTCGTCGTCCCCTGGGAATCCAGCCGTCCGTGCAGCAGAGGCGCGTGCGCCGAGTCGATCTCGCCCTCGACCGCCTGCAGCCAGTTGCACTCCTGGACCCGCAGTGAGATGTGAACCTGATCCTGCGGCACCAGATTCCATTCGAGGTTCGGCAGCGGCGGAAGGTCGGCCTGGTCCGGCCCCATATAGGTCCAGATCATTCCGTTGCGCTCCCTGCACGGGTAGGCCTTGATCCGCACCCGCTCCTTGAGGCGGCTGCGAACCGGCTCCGCCGGCATGTCGGTGACGGCGCCGGTCACGTCGAACTTCCAGCCGTGATAAACGCAGCGCAGCCCGCAATCCTCGTTGCGTCCGAAGATCAACGGTGCGCCGCGATGCGGGCATGCCTGGTCGACCAACCCGATCCGGTCATCCGTATCCCTGAAGGCGACCAGATCTTCGCCAAGCAGGCGAACACGCTTCGGTTGTCCGTCCCTGGTCAGGTCCGCCGAAGGCAGGAACGGAATCCAGTACAGGCGGAAGAGATCCCCGAGCGGCGTGCCCTTCCCGACCCTCACCAGGCGTTCATTGTCTTCGTGCGAGAGCATGAGCTTTCTCCATTGAAATGCGTGGTCAAACGCCCTGCGTCGCAGCTGCGCCGTTGAGCAGCGCAGCCACACGAGCGGAAACCCCAAGGTCATCAGCCGTCCAGAGCGGATCGGCCGCCGCGAGCGGCGCGCGCGGGATGGGAGGCTCCTTGCCCTGTTCGACGAGGCTGACGATCATTTCGATCCGCCGCCGCTCCAGGTCCTTCAGGGCGTCTTCGACGACTGCGCCTTCCGCGGTGCACCCCGGCAACTCGGGATAAGCGAGGCGGACCAGCCATTGCCCCGGCTCGGTCTCAACCGCCTCCGCCTCAAGCAGATAGGGAATCGAAAGCAGCTCACGCAGGTTCAAGACAACCTCCCGAAACGACGTCTTCCGCATCGCATTTGATACGTATACGTACTACATGGCTTGGCCGCTGGCAAGGGCTCAAGGAGCCACCCGTTGCTTTCGATCCACGATTCAGCGGCCAGTTGAGACCAAGCGGTCAAGCTGCTAACGGCTAATGCGAATTCGTTCGGACGGGGATCAGCGACGACATGGCTGCCAAGAAGGGAATCAAGGCGGGTTCCGCCACGGACATTGCCCGCAACTGGCAATTGGAAGGGGGCGTCGGGTTTCTGCTCCGCCTTCTGGAGGCCCGTTACGACGGCCTCTATCAAAGCCTGACCCGGCAGTCCGACATCACGCCACGGCAGTTCGGCGTGCTGATGGCGCTCTATCAATTGGGCCCACTGACACCGTCGGTCCTCGCAGACCGCATCAACTGCGACAAGAACACGCTCAGCGAAATGCTCAAGCGGATGACGGCGCGCCGGCTGGTCTCAAAGAGGAGCAATCCGGAAGATCGCCGATCCGTCCAGGTGCAAATGACGGCCAGCGGCGAAGAAGCCCTTTTGGCGGTCATCCCGGCTGCGGCCGAGTTGCAGGACATCATGCTGGCTCCCTTGCGCAAGGAAGACCGTGCGCATTTTCTCAAATGCTTGCTGGCGATCGCAAAAGCCCGGCCGCCGGATTCCTCCGCCGGCGCGTGAGCGAGGCTGCGCCTCTCAGGCGGTCGTGCTCCCGAACGCGCCTGTCTTGCCAAGGTCGGTGATCGCATCCGCAGACAGGCCGAGCACCTGCGTCAGCACCTCATTTCGGTGCGCACCGATCGCAGGAATCTCGTACTGCATGGACGTCTGCGCGCCCGACATCTTCCAAGGTGCATTCACGCCCTTGAACTCGCCTGCCCCGTCGGCAATCGACGCGAACGACCCACGCTCCAGCAGGTGCGGATCTGTCAGCGCCGCACCGGGATCGCGATATTCGGCACAAGGAACACCGGCGCGGTCGAGCGCGGCCATGCACGCGCGGACCGTATGCTGACTAGTCCAGCGCTCGATCACCTGCATCATGGCCGTCCAGTTCGCGCCCCGCCCCGGCACCGTCTTGAATCTGATGTCGTCGGCCAGCTCGCTCTGTCCTGTTACCTCGCACAACGCCGCGAAGTTCCGCGGCGTGATAGGCGCAATCAGGATGTCGCCATCCAGGGTGCGCACCGGGCCATAGGTCGGCCGCGGCACGCGGGTCGGGAATTGCGCCTCCTGCAGTTCGTAGACGAGCAGATTCAGCATGCAGTCCATCAGCGCGACGTCGATCCGTTGGCCTGCTCCGGTCCGCGCGCGCTGGACCAGGGCCGTCTGGATCGCGGAATAGCCGAAGATGCCGCCGAGCACGTCAGCGACAAAGATCGCGCCGGAGGCCGGCCGGTCTCGATCACCGGCATAGCGCATCAGCGAGCGGTCGAAGCCGCTCTCGGCATGCACGATCATTGCATAGGCGGCGCGCTCAGCGGCCGGACCGGACTGTCCGTAGCCCGAAATCGAGCAATAGATCAGGCGCGGATTGATCGCGCGCAACGCCTCATAGCCGAGGCCGAGCCGATCCATCACGCCGGGCCGGAAATTCTCCACGACGATATCCGTCTCGGCCACGAGTTGATGCACCAGCCTGATCGCGTCGGGGTTCTTGAGGTCGAGCGCAAGGCTGCGCTTTCCCGCATTGAGCTGGCCGAAATAGGCGCTGTGCCCTTCGCGGAGTGGCGTCCGCAACCGCATGTCATCGCCTTCCGGTGGCTCGATCTTGATCACGTCGGCGCCGACATCGGCGAGCAGCCGCGCACAATACGGCCCCGCCAACATGATCGAGAAGTCCAGCACCCGCATGCCGGCGAGAGGCGAAGCGGCGGATTTCTGCTCCAGCATACGAACTACTCCTGCTATCTGGGCAATCCGAGCGCGCGCTGCGCGATCAGGCTGCGCTGGATCTCATTGGTGCCGATGCTGATAACCCACATCAGCGAATGCCGAAGGTTCTGTTCGAACCGGCCATTATCGATCGCACCCGGCATCTGCTCGGACAGCGCCGCGCGCATGCCGAGAATGTCGAGCGCCGCCTCGCCGAAACGCTCCATCAATTCGCTGGAGAAGACCTTGCTGATTGCACCGTATTCCGGCGGCGTAGCGCCGTTGGCGGCGAGTTCCGCGCAATGCATCATCAGGAGCCGTCCGACCTCGATCTCGGCCGCCAGCGTCGCCATCCTGTCGCGTACGATTGGATCGTCGGCCAGCGCAGCGCCGGCATCGTCCCTTGCCATCACGTGACGGCGCAGCTGTTCGAATGCGTGGGCGACCTTCAGGACAATGCCCCCGCCAACCAGCCCGCGTTCGAAGGCCAGTGCGCCGGTCAGCACCTTCCACCCGCCATTGACCTCACCGACGAGGTTCTCCAGGGGAATGCGAACATTGTCATAGAAAATGTTCGCAAAGGAACCGTCGTACATCGTGGTCGCCGGCCGGATCGTGATCCCCTCGGCATTCATTGGGACGATGAACATGCTGATGCCGGCGTGCGGCTTTGCGCCCCTGTCCGTTCGCGCGGCAAGGAACATGTATTTGCCCCACCATGTCGTCGTCCAGATCTTCTGGCCGTTGATCACCCAGTGATCGCCGTCACGCACCGCGCTGGTGCGCAGTGCTGCGAGATCGGAGCCGGCCTGAGGTTCGCTGTAGCCCATGCCGTGCATGGCTTCGCCGGATAGAATTTCAGGCAGGTACCTGCGCTGCTGCTCGACTGTCCCGAACATCATCAAGGCGTTGGCCTGGATGGCAGCCCCGAACCGCGGTGCCTCGGCCCGCTCCATCGTCTCCATCAAGGCAATCTGCTCGAGCGGCGAGCGCGCCTGTCCGCCGAATTCCGCTGGCCAACCGAGACCGATCCAGCCCGTCCGGCCAACGTCGCGGGCAAAATCGGCATCGAACTCCCGTTTCGCGAACGGCTTGCGGTCGAATTCGGCCTTCCTGTCACTCGACCAGTTCTGCTCCAGCCACTGCCTGACCCCCTCGCGCAGCCGATTACCCGCCGGGCCGAGATCGTTTTCGGGCAGGCCAGCACTCCGCGGATCGAACAGATCCGACGCCACGCCCCGTTTCGCATGCTGCAGACCGCCAAGCGCGATCATGTCCAGATGCACCCGCCTGAAATGCAGCGGCGCTTCATGTTCGTCGGCGTAGCCGATGGCGCCGAACGTATGGTGGGTCTCCAGCGATACGTGGCGCAGGGCGCTGCTCGCGAAGGCCACGGCGCAATTGACGAAATAGCGCCAGTCGTCGTGGTCGCGGTCGTGCAGGCTCGCCGCATGATCCAGGATCAGCCGCACACCCTCGAGCGCGATGAGGCCGTTCGCGAGCTTGTGCTGGATGGCCTGGAATTTTCCGATCGGTTGCCCGAATTGTTGACGCTCGCGCGCGTACTCCGTCGCCAACTCGAAGGCACGCCGGGCGGCGCCATGTGCGCGGGCGGCCAGGGCTAACTTGCCCTTGAGAAGAAGATCGTCGAGCATACCGTCATGCACCGCAATCGAGGTCACCGGCGCCATGTCCAGGCGCGCCTCGCAGAAGCCCCACGCGCCCATCGCACGAGCCGGCGAGACCTCGACCCCCGGGCCATTCAACGCAACAATGCCAAGTGTGGACCGGGCAGTCGCGACGAGTAGATGCGTGCAGCTTGCGGCGGCCTCGACGAAACGAAGCAGCCCTGTCGCGCGGTCACCCGTGACCTCGATATCGCCGCTCCCGAGATCCGGATCGAGCGTTCCAAACGAGAATGTGGCACGCGCGGAGCCCGCATGAACCGCCTGCAGCAGGTCGATCGCAGCAGCCGACGGCGAGGCCGCGAGCGCGAAATTGGTGAGAGCCGCGGACCACATCGGCGCCGGACAGGCAGCCCGGCCTAGCTCCCCAAGAACGACCGACACCTCGCGCAAACCGCCCTCGGCGGGATTGCTGCCGAGCGTGGCAACGCCCTGCCCGACCAGCATCGACCATATCGCCGTGATCTCCCCCGGAGCGGCCCCGCGCCTGACACTATCGGCATTCCAATGCCCGCCGAGAAACCCGCGCAGGGAATCCCGGAGCATGTCCCTGACGTCGTCGGAGGGGAGCTCGATCGCATCCATGGGGCGCACTAGCTCTGGCCGAATTTCGGCTTCCGCTTCTCCTTGAACGACATCGTCGCCTCCTTGTGGTCGGCGGTCTCGAACGTCACCTGCTCGAGCGCCATCGACGCCTCGAGCAGCATGTTCACCCGATCCTTGACGATCTGGTTGATCGACAGCTTGGTCCAGCGAAT
>NZ_JAFCKQ010000041.1 GCF_018130215.1 Bradyrhizobium jicamae | reverse complement strand
CCCGCTTACGCAGATCATTGGAAATTGGTCGGACCATCGGATGCTGGCCTCCAGCCCAGCCAGCATCTTGAATCATATTCGTCCGAAATCGGGAATCCCTTCCGATTCAATCAAGCCGTGAACCGCTCTAGCGTCAAGTACCGTCGGCTGTTTCTTGTGCAACTGGCTAGCGCATCCGTATTTTTGCGGCCAACTCCGCGGGAGGGCCTTGAGCGGCATCGAAACGTGAGGTCGAGACCACGCAGTCACCCGATGGAGCCGGAAGCCCGAGTTCCCGCTCTCCGGATCGGACGCGATCCACCAGCCGCTCGCCGGCAGCCGTTCGACGTGCTCGACCGCTGCTTGCTCTGCCTGCCCCTAGCCTCCGCTCCGGTAGACCTGGATGTCGAGGTCGCGGATCTTCTTGCGCAGCGTGTTGCGGTTCAGCCCCAGCAGGTCGGCAGCCCGGATCTGGTTGCCGCGGGTCGCCGCCAGCGCCGCGGTCAATAGCGGGACCTCGATCTCCTTGAGGATGCGGTGATAGAGGCCCGGCGGCGGCACGCCGTTCGGGAAGCCGGAGAAGTGCGAGGACAGATAGGCCTCGACCGCACCGCCGAGATTGTCGACGCCGACGGCGGCGTTTCCGCCCGATGCGACAGCCGGCGGCGCCAGTTCACCGTCGATCACCGAGGAAGTGATGACGTCCTGCGGATAAAGCGCCGCCAGGCGGCGGGCGAGGTTCTCCAGCTCGCGAACATTGCCCGGCCAGCGGTGCTGCTTGAGCCGTTCGAGCGCCTGGCCGTCGAGCTTCTTCGGCGGCAATCCGTCCTTCTCGGCGAGCGAGAAGAAATGCCGGATCAGATCGGGCAGATCCTCGATGCGTTCGCGCAGCGGCGGCAAGCGCAGCGGCACCACGTTGAGGCGGAAGAACAGGTCCTCACGGAACAGTCCCTGCTGGATCAGGATGCGCAAGTCCTTGTTGGAGGCCGCGACGATGCGCACGTCGGTCTTGATCGGGGTGCGGCCGCCGACCGTGGTGTATTCGCCCTGCTGCAGCACGCGCAGCAGTCGGGTCTGCGCCTCCATCGGCATGTCGCCGATCTCGTCGAGAAACAGAGTGCCACCCTCGGCCTGCTCGAAGCGTCCGGAAGCGCGGGTGTTGGCGCCGGTGAACGCGCCGCGCTCATGTCCGAACAGCTCCGACTCGATAAGGTCGCGCGGGATCGCTGCCATGTTGACCGCGACGAACGGGCCGTTGCGGCGCTTGCCGTAGTCGTGCAGCGCGCGCGCGACCAGCTCCTTGCCGGTGCCTGACTCGCCGGAGATCATCACGGTGAGGTCGGTCTGCATCAGCCGCGCCAGCACGCGGTAGATCTCCTGCATCGCCGGCGAGCGGCCGACCAGCGGAATCGAGTCGAACTCGGTGTCGTCGGCGTGATTGGCCACCCGCTCCTTCGGCTCGGCCAGTGCCCGGCCGACGATGGTGATCAGCTCCTTGAGGTCGAACGGCTTCGGCAGATACTCATAGGCGCCGCGCTCGGAGGCCCGGATCGCGGTCATGAACGTGTTCTGCGCGCTCATCACGATGACCGGCAGGTTCGGCCGCATCTTCTTGATCCGCGGCAGCAGGTCGAACGCATTCTCGTCCGGCATCACCACGTCGGTGATGACGAGATCGCCCTCGCCCTGGCTCACCCAGCGCCACAATGTGGCGGCGTTCCCTGTCAAGCGCACCTCGTAGCCGGCGCGCGAGAGCGCCTGGTTCAGGACAGTGCGGATGGCGGTGTCGTCGTCGGCGACAAGTATGCTACCTGCGGGCATTGGTGGTCCTCATCGTGCATCCTGAGAGGCAGGCGATGCCTTACCCGGGACGTCATCGCGGTTGCCTTGATCTTGTTGTTTAGCGGCGCTGTACATCGGCATCAGCACGCGGAAGGTGGTCTTGCGCGGCTGCGACTCGCATTCGATGATGCCGCCGTGATCGCCGATGATCTTGGCGACCAGCGCGAGCCCGAGGCCGCTGCCGGTCTGCTTGGTGGTGACGAACGGATCGAACAGGTTCGGCAGCAGGTCTTCCGGCACGCCGCCTCCGTTGTCCTTGACGCAGAATTCGAGCGGCAGCGAGACCCGCGACTTCTTGCCCGGCACCGACAGCCGGACGCCCGGGCGGAACGCGGTGGTGAGCTGGATTTCCGCGTCGGTGCCGAGATCGGCCACGGCCTCGGCGGCGTTCTTCACGAGGTTGAGGAACACCTGGATCAACTGATCCTGATTGGCGAGCACCGGCGGCAGCGACGGATCGTACTCCTCGATGAAGCGGACGTTGCGCGCAAACCCGGACTGCGCCAGCCGCTTCACATGGTCGAGCACCGAATGGATGTTGACCGGACCGCGCGCCACCGGGCGGTCGTCGCCGAACACTTCCATGCGGTCGACCAAAGTCACGATGCGATCTGCCTCATCGCAGATCAGCCGGGTCAGCAACCGGTCCTCGGAGGAGGCCTGCTGCTCCAGCAGCTGCGCGGCGCCGCGGATGCCCGACAGCGGATTCTTGATCTCATGCGCGAGCATCGCGGCGAGCGCGATCACCGAGCGCGCAGCGCTGCGGTGGGTCAGCTGGCGATCCATCTTGTCGGCGATCGTGCGCTCCTGCAGCATCACCACGATATGGCCGGGACGCTCGGTCAAGGGAGCAACGTGAAGATCGACCTGGCGGTCGCCGCCGATCCGCGGTGTCCCGAGATCGACCTTGTATTCATTGACCGGCGAGCCCGAGGTCCGCACCTGTTCGATCAGCGCCAGCAGCGGGCTGCCGAACGGCACCAGCTCCTTCAGCGACTGTCGGCGCAGGAACTGGGCCGAGATCTCGAAGAAGGATTCGGCGGCGATGTTGGCATCGACGATGCGGCCGTCCGGTGCCACCAGCAGCACCGGGTTGGGCAGCGCGTTGAGGATGGCCTCGCCATCGGTGGGTACCGGCCGGCGGTGTTCAGCGGCTGACGTCATGCGGCAGCACTCCAGGCAAAATCGTCGTAGGCATGTTCGAGCGAACGATGCACGCTGGACGGTTCGTCTGAGGTCAGGATCTTCTGTCGCCAGGCCTTGAGCGTCGCGGCCGGCGCACGGCTGTAGCTCGCGGCGGTGTCGAGCGCCCAGCCGAGATGCTTGCGTGCATGCCTGAGCCCGACACGCACGCCGTAATGGCTGCAAACCTCATCGTAGAGCGCGCGGATATGCGTGAGCTGATCGGCCAGCGACGGGGTAGCCTCCGCGATGCCCGTCTCGAGGCGCCGGCCGATCTGGCCGGGCAGCCAGGGCTGCCCCTGCGCGCCGCGGCCGATCATCACGGCGTCGGCGCCCGATGAGTCGAGTGCGGCAACCGCCCGGTCGAACGAGGTGATGTCGCCGTTGACGACAACAGGGATCGAGACGGCATCCTTCACCGGACGCACCGCGCTCCAGTCCGCCTTGCCCTTGTAGAACTGGCATCGGGTGCGACCGTGCACGGTGATCATCTCAACGCCCGCCGCCTCCGCGCGCCGCGCCAGTTCGGCCGCATTGAGCGAGCGCTCGTCCCAGCCGAGCCGCATCTTCAGCGTCACCGGCACCTTGACCGCCGCGATCGTCGCATCGATCAGCCCGACCGCATGGTCGAGATCGCGCATGAGCGCCGAGCCGGACTGTCCGCCAGTGACATGGCGCGCCGGGCAGCCCATGTTGATATCGATGATGTCGGCGCCGGCCCCCTCGGCGATCCGAGCGCCCTCCGCCATCCAGCGGGTCTCGCAGCCCGCGAGCTGGACCACATGCGGCCCGATCCCTGCCGCTTCGCAGCGCAGCTTCGAAATCGGCTTGCCATTTACGAGGTCATCGCTGGCGGTCATCTCCGAGACCACGAGGCCTGCGCCAAGCGCCGCCGCGAGTCGCCGGAAGGGCGCGTCGGTGACGCCCGACATGGGCGCGAGGAGGACACGGTTGGCGACAGCAATATCGCCTATCTTCAAGGGGTTACGAGGAACACTTTGCACGCCGGTCAGCCGTCTCGTCGTTCTGTCGACCACGCCATTGCAGCCGATGTCGCATATTTTGAGCACAATTCTTGTGCAGTCAAGTCTTATGCCTACAGTTTAGACAGTTCTACCATTTGTACAAGTGCACTGCAACAAAATCTGCTTTTCCCACAGCGAATGGGAAACGCTCTGTCTTTGCGCACCGGTCATGGTAAGGGCTGTGCGCGGCGCACCCCGTCGTCTCCTCCTCATCCCTGATTCGTCTGTCATTGGTTCAAAATGCCGAAGCCTGAGCGTACTGCAGCCATCCTTGTCGCGGCCGGACGCGGACTGCGCGCCGGCGCGGGCGGGCCGAAGCAATACCGGACCATCGGCGGACAGACCGTGATCTACCGAGCGATGCAGGCATTCTCCGGGCATCCGGACGTGTTTGCCGTGCAGCCCGTGGTCAATCCCGACGACGCCGCGCTGTTTCAGGAGGCGACGTTCGGCCTGCGCCACCGGCCGCCGACCCCGGGCGGGGCGACCCGCCAGGCCTCCGTGCATGCCGGGCTGGAGGCGCTCGCAGCCGAGAAGCCGGAGATCGTGCTGATCCACGACGCGGCGCGCCCTTTCGTCACGGCAGCCGTGATCTCGCGCGCGATCGCAGCTGCCGGCCGCACCGGCGCGGCAATTCCGGTGATCCCGGTGACCGACACCATCAAGCTCACCGGCGATGCCGGCGATGTCGAGGCGACGCCCGAGCGCGCGCGCTTGAGGATCGCGCAGACGCCACAGGCCTTTCGTTTTGATGTGATACTGGAGGCGCATCGCCGCGCCGCCCGCGAGGCGCGCTCCGACTTCACCGACGATGCGGCGCTGGCGGAATGGGCGGGATTGACGGTTGCGACATTTGAAGGTGATCCTGCCAACATGAAACTCACCACTCCCGAAGACTTCGTGCGCGAGGAAGCGCGACTGGCGAGCCAGCTCGGCGACATCAGGACCGGCACCGGCTATGACGTGCACGCCTTCGGCGAGGGCGATCATGTGATGATCTGCGGCGTTCGCGTACCGCACAGCAAGGGCTTCCTGGCCCATTCCGACGGCGACGTCGGGCTGCACGCGCTGGTCGATGCCATCCTCGGCGCGCTGGCCGACGGCGACATCGGCTCGCATTTCCCGCCGAGCGACGCCAAGTGGAAAGGCGCCTCCTCTGACCAGTTCCTCAAATATGCCGTCGAGCGCGTCACCGCCCGCGGCGGACGCATCGCCAATCTCGAGGTGACGATGATCTGCGAGCGGCCGAAGATCGGCCCGCTGCGCGACACCATGCGGACGAGGATCGCTGAGATCTCGGGCGTCCATATCTCGCGCGTCGCCGTGAAGGCGACAACCAGCGAGCGGCTCGGTTTCACCGGCCGCGAGGAAGGCATCGCGGCGACCGCAAGCGCGACCATCCGGCTGCCCTGGACCGATCAAGGCTGGGACGACAAAGGCCGGAGCGCATAACATGGGCGGCAGCGACGCTCGTGCCCTCTCCCGCTCGCTGCTCGACCTGTGCCGGATGCGCAAGCTGACAATTGCGACCGCCGAATCCTGCACCGGAGGCCTCGTCGCCGGCGCGCTTACCGACATCCCCGGGTCGTCAGACGTGATCGACCGCGGCTTCGTCACCTATTCGAACGAGGCCAAGCGCGTGATGCTCGGCGTCAAGGCGGCGACGCTCGAGACCTTCGGCGCCGTCAGCAAGGAAACCGCGACCGCGATGGCGATCGGCGCGCTGGAAAAGGCCGGTGTCGACCTCGCCGTCTCCATCACCGGCATCGCGGGGCCCGGCGGTGCCACTCCGGGCAAGCCCGTGGGCCTGGTGCACTTTGCCGTCGCCGCGCGCGACGGCCGCATCCTCCACCGCGAGCAGCGTTTCGGTGCGATCGGACGCAGCGCGGTACGCCAGCGCTCGGTGGCCGAGGCGCTGCGGATGCTGATGGAATTGGCGCGCCCGCCACAGGCTGCCAAGCCGCGCCGCGAAGCCATCAGCCGGCTGCGGCCACGGGTTGCCCGCTCGCCGCGCAGCCATGCCGCAAAGCGCCGCCGCTCGCCGCGCGGGTGACTGGCGCACGCTCATTCGTTCGCAGCGCTTTTGGTCTCGCGGGTTGACGTGCGCAATGCGCTACGAAGTGGCCGGCTTGCCGTAGACCTGATCCGCCCGCTTCTCGAACGCGTGGGCAAACCGCCCGAAGGCGGCGTCGAACATCGAGCCCATCAGCATCGCCAGCACCCGGCTCTTGAACTCGTAGTTCAGGAAGAAGCCGACATCGCAATCGGCGTCCGATTTCGGTTCGAAGGTCCAGCGGTTCTCGAGATTGCTGAACGGGCCGCGCAGATACTCGACCAGGATCTTCAGATTGGGCCGGTCAAGCGTCACCTTGCTGGTGAAGGATTCCCGTACCAGCTTGAATGACACGGTCATGTCGGCGACCACGACCTCGGTGCCGTCGTCCTTCGGCGTGCGCTGGCGGATCTTCAGTGAGTGGCACAGCGGCACGAATTCCGGATAGCGCTCGACGTCGGCGACCAGATCGAACATTTGCAGCGCGGTATGGTGTACCCGCCGCTTGCTTGAGAATCGCGGCATCAGTGGATACTCGCACGATTTTTCCTGAGCGCGAGGTCGATCAGATAGTTGTCCGCCTGCTTCCGTTCGGTGAAGCAGACCAGCGATTGATCGGGACGGAGGCCCTCGAAATAGCTCAGGAGGTTCGGCCGCTGCAGGTGGCGATAGGTCCAGACATAACGCAGGAATTCGAGGTCGATCCTCTCGGGACATCCCTCGGCCATCTCGGGCCGGACCTGGCCATAGCTGCCCGATATCCTTTTCAGGATGCCGAACATGCAGGCGGAGCGCGGCAAGTCGAACCAAATGATCGTGTCGGACAATTCGCGCCGCAACTCGCCCGCGCCATTCCTGGTGTAGTTGCCGTCCATGATCCAGCGCGGCTGCCGCGTCACGTCCGTCATGCGTTCCCGAAACTCCTCGCTGTTGGACTCGATCCAGCCCGGCTTCCAGAAGATCGCGTCGATCGAGACGAACGGGATCCCCGTGATGGCAGACAGCCGCCGCGCAAATGTCGACTTGCCGGACCCCGACGATCCCATCACCAGAACGCGCTGCATCGAGGTCGATCCGAGGCCGGTCTATCTTGAGCTTGATCCAGGCTAGCGCCCGCGGGCCACGCGCGCTGCCTGCAGCTTGGCAAAATCCTCACCGGCATGATGCGACGAGCGCGTCAGCGGGCTCGCCGATACCATCAGGAAACCCTTGGTATACGCGACCCGCTCATAGCCTGCGAATTCGTCCGGCGGCACGTAGCGCATCACGGCGTGATGCTTGCGCGTTGGCTGCAGGTACTGCCCGATGGTGAGGAAGTCGACCTCGGCAGAGCGCAGATCATCCATCACCTGCAGCACCTCGTGCCGCTCCTCGCCGAGCCCGACCATGATGCCCGACTTGGTGAAGATGGTCGGGTCCATTTCCTTGACCCGCTGCAACAGCCGGATCGAATGAAAATAGCGCGCGCCCGGACGAACCGTCAGGTAGCGTGACGGCACGGTTTCCAGATTGTGGTTGAATACATCGGGCTTGGCCGCGACCACGCGCTCCAGCGCGCCATCCTTGCGCAGGAAGTCCGGCGTCAGGATCTCGATCGTGGTGGTCGGGCAGCGCGCGCGAATCGCCCGAATGGTCTCGGCAAAGTGCTCGGCGCCGCCGTCGGCCAGATCGTCGCGGTCGACCGAGGTGACGACGACATGGGCGAGGCCGAGCTTGGAGGTCGCCTCAGCGACATATTCCGGCTCATTGGCTTCGAGTGCACCCGGCATGCCGGTCTTGACGTTGCAGAACGCGCAAGCCCGCGTGCAGGTGTCCCCCATGATCATGAAGGTGGCGTGCTTCTTGTCCCAGCACTCGCCGATATTCGGGCAGCCCGCCTCTTCGCAAACGGTGACCAGGCCGTTCTCCTTCACGATCCGGCGCGTGTCGGCATAGCCGCGCGTGTTCGGCGCGCGCACCCGGATCCAGTCCGGCTTCGGCGGCGAAACCGCGTCCGGCCGGTTCACCTTTTCGGGGTGCCGCGGGCGCAACGGGGTCGTGGAAAGGGTGTCGACGATAGTGACCATGGTGCCTGCAAGTCGCGAGAGCATGACCCGGAGAGACCGGTTTTCCCTCGCGACAAACCCGGAACGGGCTTGCGCGGAGATCATGCTCAAAACCAAGGACCTTAGCTAATCCGTGTTGGCGCGGCTCGCAACCCGGCCCGATGCGACACTAGCAGAGCGCCCAATATATTGGCAGTGTTTCGGTCCGTTCCGCCGCGATTCCCACCTCAAAATGGCTCAAAAACCCCGATCGGACACACATCGCCTCGGCAAGCCGCTGAAGCGCGCGTTCTTTGACCGCAGCGTGCATGAGGTGGCGCCCGATCTGATCGGCACCACCTTCCTGGTCGGCGGTGTCGGCGGCATCATCGTCGAGGTCGAGGCCTATCATCAGACCGAGCCGGCCGCCCACTCCTTCAACGGGCCGACTCCGCGCAACCAGGTGATGTTCGGGCCGCCGGGCTTTTCCTACGTCTACCGCTCCTACGGCATCCACTGGTGCGTCAATTTCGTCTGCGAGGCGCCCGGCTCGGCCAGCGCCGTGCTGATACGTGCACTGGAGCCGACCCACGGGCTTGCAGCGATGCGCCGTCGTCGCGGGCTCGGAGACGAGCAATCGCTGTGCTCGGGGCCGGGTAAGCTCTGCGAGGCGCTCGGCATCACGATTGCCCACAGCGAACTGCCGCTCGACCGCCCGCCGATCGCACTTTACGCACGCTCCGAAACGCCCGAGATCGACATCGGCATGCGGATCGGCATCACCAAGGCTGTTGACCTGCCCTGGCGCTACGGGGTCAAGGGATCGAAATTCCTCAGCAAGCGGTTTCCGTCCTGAGCTGTAGTCATCGATCAGGCCCGATTGATCTGCACGATCCCATACGGATTGAACTTGAAATCGTCGGGCTCATAGGACGACGCATGGGACAGCCGCGCCTTGCGATCGAACAGAACGGCCTGCAGCCCGCCCTGGGCGAGCTCATCCCCGACCGTATCCATCAGGGCAGCGACCTCGCGCTCGGTGCCGTAATCCTTGGCAACATGGACTTCGGGCAAACCGACGAGATGATAGCCGACGGTCTCGATATAGACGTTACCCGCCAACCGCCGCCTCGTCCTTCGCGGACCAGGCATTCGGCGCGACGCGGTCCCATGAGACGGAAAACGAGCCGGTCATGCGCGAGTCCGGTTCGTCCTGCGAATAGGTGGTGTCGACACTAAACCCGGTGGCGAACTTTCCGATTGCGCGCGAAGCGGCTTCCGACAGCCGCGACAACGTTCCTTCGCCGCCGAGGAAGCAGAGCACATGACGCGGCCTCACCGTTGGTCCGGCTGCATGAGCCCCGTGGCCCTCTGCCAGCATTGGCAAGACTCCCATCGCGGTCAACAACGCTCTGCCGGATACGATCATTGACGATTTCGCGGCCAGGATGAATGACCGACCCGTTCGCTTGTTGGTCGGCGGCCGACGCGGCCGGGTTCACACACGCGTGATGGCAGGTTGCCGCAGCGATGTCGGAGACCGTGATGGAAACATGGTCCAGCATCGCTGCTCCGCCGCTACAAGGCCTGCTTCAGCCGCGCGAGCGCCTCGACGATCTTGCCCTTGCGCTCCAACGCCGCTTCGCGCTTTTCCTTTTCTTCCTCGACGAGTTCTTCCGGCGCGTTGGCGACGAACTTCTCGTTGGAGAGCTTGGCATCGACCCGCTTGATGTCGGCGTCGGCCTTGCCGAGTTCCTTCTCCAGCCGCGCGCGTTCGGCGGCGAGATCGATCACGCCCTTCAGGGGCAGCGCGACCACCTCGCCGCGGACGAGCAGCTGCATCGCCCCTTCCGGCGGGCGATCTGCAAACGAGACGTCAGAGAGTCGAGCCAGCCGCTTGATGGTGTCGTTCCAGCGTTGCGCCCGATCCTTCGTCTCGCTGGAGGCGCCCGAGATCACCAGCGGCGTCAGCGTCGACGGCGGAATGTTCATCTCCGCCTTGACCGAGCGCATCGAAGTGACGAGGTCGACCACCCAGCCGATCTCGGCCTCCGCCGCCGGATCGCTGAAATCGTCTTCGTCAGGTGCGACGATGACGGGCGGAAGGATTTCGCCATTCGGTCCGGCCATCGCCATCGATGCCAGCTGCTCGCCGGTCAGGGTCGCCGGCTTGCGGGGCCACCGTGCGAGCACCAGCAGGCCTTCGCGCCTTGCGGTGACCGCCCATAGCTCCTCCGAAATGAAGGGCATGAACGGATGCAGCAACTTGAGGATCTCGTCGCGCGTCCAGGCGACCATGGCGCGAGTTTCGGCCTTGGCTGCACCCTCCTCGCCCATCAGCACCGGTTTTGCCAGTTCGAGATACCAGTCGCAGAACACGTTCCAGACGAAGCGGTAGATCGCGCCGGCCCCATCGTTGAAACGATGGCTCTCGATCGCCTCCGTCACCTCGCGGGTGACGCGAGAGGTCTCGTGCGCGATCCAGCGGTTCAGCGTCTGCTTCGCGCCCTTGGGGTCGAAATCGTCAGGCTTGACGCATTCGTTCATCTCGGCGAAGCGGCAGGCGTTCCAGAACTTGGTCGCGAAGTTGCGGTTGGTCTCGACCAGATGCGGCGACAGGCGGATGTCGTGCCCCTGCGCGGCCTCGCGGGTCAGCGCAAAGCGCAGCGCGTCGGCGCCGTATTCGTCGATCACGCCGAGCGGGTCGATGACGTTGCCCTTCGACTTCGACATCTTTGCGCCCTTCTCGTCGCGGACGAGGCGGTGGATGTAGACGGTCGAGAACGGCGCCTGCTTCATGAAGTGCAGGCCCATCATCATCATTCGGGCGACCCAGAAGAAGATGATGTCGAAGCCCGTGACCAGCGTGTTGGTCGGGTAATAGCGCGCAACCTCCGGCGTGTCGTCCGGCCAGCCCAGCGTCGAGAACGGCCACAGTGCCGACGAAAACCAGGTGTCGAGCACGTCCTCGTCGCGCGTGATGAAGCCCTCGCGCTTCGACGAGTCCACGGCCATCTCATGGCCCTGCTCCGGCGTGATGATCTCCTGCTCGACGTAATAGCCGAGCGCGTGGCCGACCGCCTCTTCCTCGGTCTCGGCGACGAACACCTTGCCGTCGGGCCCGTACCAGGCGGGAATCTGATGGCCCCACCACAGCTGGCGCGAGATGCACCAGGGCTGGATGTTCTCCATCCATTCGAAATAGGTCTTTTCCCAGTTCTTCGGCACGAATGTGGTTTCGCCCGAACGCACCGCCGCCATCGCCGGCTGCGCCATCGTCTTGGCATCGACGTACCACTGGTCGGTCAGATAGGGCTCGATCACGACACCGGAGCGGTCGCCGTGCGGCACCATGTGGGTGTTCGGTTCGATCCTCTCGAGGAAGCCGAACTCCTCCAGCCGTGCGACGATCTTCCTGCGCGCGGCGAAGCGCTCGATCTGATGAAATTCCTCGGCGAACTGCGAGGCGCCTTCAGGCAGCCCGCGCAGATAATCCTCGTTGTCGACCAGGTTGAGGGAGCCCTCCTGGTCGAGCACGCTGATCTGCGGCAGGCCGTGGCGCTTGCCGATCTCAAAGTCGTTGAAGTCATGCGCGGGCGTCACCTTGACGGCGCCCGAGCCCTTCTCGGGATCGGAATAGTCGTCGGCGACGATCGGAATCTTGCGTCCGACCAGCGGCAGGATGACGTGCTTGCCGACCAGGTCGGTATAGCGCTCGTCATCCGGGTGCACGGCGACGGCGGTGTCGCCGAGCATGGTCTCGGGGCGCGTTGTCGCGACCACGATGAAGGACTTTGGATCATCAGGACTGAACGTCCGGCCCTCGATCGGGTAACGCAGGTACCACAGGCTGCCCTTGACCTCGACCTGCTGCACCTCGAGATCGGAGATCGCGGTGAGCAGCTTCGGGTCCCAATTGACCAGCCGCTTGTCCTTGTAGATCAGCCCGTCGCGGTGCAGTTCGACGAACACCTTGACGACGGCGCGCGACAGCCCCTCGTCCATGGTGAAACGCTCGCGCGACCAGTCGCAGGAAGCGCCGAGGCGCTTCAACTGGTTGACGATGGTGCCGCCGCTCTCGGCCTTCCATTGCCAGACCCGCTCGAGGAACTTGGCACGGCCCATGTCTCGCCGACCCGGCTCCTGCCGTTCCATCAACTGCCGCTCGACCACCATCTGGGTCGCGATCCCGGCGTGGTCCGTGCCGGGCTGCCAGAGCACGTCCCGGCCGCGCATCCGCTCGAACCGGCACAGTATGTCCTGCAGCGTGTTGTTGAGGGCGTGACCCATATGCAGCGACCCCGTCACGTTCGGCGGCGGGATTACGATGGTGAAGGGCGTGGCGTCCTTGCGCTCGGGCCGTCCGGCCTTGAACGCACCGCTCTCCTCCCAGATGCGGGACATCCGGCTCTCGATATCGGCAGGCTGGTAGTTTTTCTCGATCATGACAATACGATTTGGACCATGGAAACGGCTAGAAAGCCGCCCGGAGCCACCGAGTCAACCGGACCGGTGCGCGGAAACGGCGTTTAGCCTCTTTGGAAGGCTGAATGAGGGCCGTTCCGGCCCTGCGGCCAAGGACCTATCGTCCGCGCGAGACCCGCTCGATCTCGGCCTTCACGATGCGCTCGACCAGCCCCGGCAGGTTGTCGTCCAGCCAGTTCTTCAGCATCGGCCGGAGCATCTCCTTGACCAGATCCTCCAGTGTGCGCGCATTGTTGCTGAGCACGGTGTTGGCCAGAGAGTTGAAGGCGGATTCGACCGCCCGCATCGTCGTCCCCGAGATGATCGGCGGAACGGGCGCGGTCTCGATCGGCGGCGGCTCGTAGGCCGGCTGGCGGTTCAACCCTTTTGTGGCGGCCGATTCCGTGAACTCGACATCGTCCTGCGGCTCGACCTTGCGGAACGAAGGTGCGGCAGCCGGTGCTGCTTCCGGGTCCGGCAAGGCCATCTCATCGGTGAGTTCGAACACGTCGCCGTCCGGCTGTGGCGGCCTGATTTCGGAAGCTGGCGTTGCCTCGTCGAGGCTGGCGAGAAGGGAATCGATGTCGTCCTGGCTGTTGCTTGCGGCTGGAGCCGGCGACGGAGGTGATGGCGCCTTCGGCGCGGGTGCGGCAGCCGTCGCGGCGGGCGCCGACGGAGGGTTCGCGGCCTTGACAGGCGCCGGCGGTGGATCTGCCGGCGGCGCAGCCGCGGCGGCCGGCTTTTCGGCGGCGGCCGGCTTGGCCTCATCATCGGCGATGATGCGACGGATCGACGCCAGAATCTCCTCCATCGAGGGCTCTTGGACCTTCGCAGGTTGCGTCATCGCCGACTCCACATCGAAACCATTTTACACCAAGCCCGAAAGGATTCGCCGGTTCCGATGATGCGGGCGGAGAATTTCATCTCTCGCGCCCGACTTGTCCCCAGATCAAGCCCACCCAGTGCTTCGCGCGGGCGCGTGTCGCCCGAGACACTCGACATCAACAGCTGACATCAAGACACCCGGCATCGCGTCGAGCCGCGCCTCGTCGCGAATCGCTTTGCTGCCCGACAAAACGGTATGTCAGGCCAATTATCGATTGCAAGCAAACGGGCCCGTCTGAGGTTCTGATTGAACTCAGAACCTTAGACTAGGCCCGGCAAGCGACGTTGATGTGGCGGTTAGCGGCCGTCAGGCGTGCGCACGCCGGCCCAGCTGTCACGAACCTGCTGGTAGTGCACGCTCGGATCGTAGACGTTGGTCTTCAGGCCGAGCACCTGCGGCGCGAGCCGGCCGATCGCGTTGAGAACGTTATAGGAGGCGACGACGCGGTCGTGCTGCGCGGTCACCAGCGCATTGCGGGCATTGACCAGCGCCTGCTGTGCGTTCAGCACGTCGAGCGTGGTGCGCTGACCGGCCTTGGCTTCCTCGCGCACGCCGTTGAGCGCGATTTCTGACGCCGTCACCTGCGACTGCGCAGACGCCACCTGGGCCTTGCCGGCAACCAGCTGGCCCCATGCAGTGACCGTGTTGGCGCGGGCCTGATCGCGGGTCTGCTCCAGCACCAGACGTTGCTGCGCGAGCGATTCCTTCGATTGCCGGATCAGCGAGTACTCGCCGCCGCCCTGATAGATCGGCACCGACACCTGAACCTGCGCCGAGGTAGTGAAGGCACGGTACACCGTCAACTGCTGATCGACCGCCTGGGTCGCCGACAGCGCCAACCCGACGGTCGGGAGCAGCGCGCCCTCGGCAACCTTCTGCTGCAGGAAATTGATGTCGACGCCGAACATCGCGGCCGTCACGTTCGGGTTCTGGGTCAGGCTGAGTTCCACGGCCGCGGGGAGCGTCGACGGCAGGAAACGATCGACCGGCGAGCCCGGTGCAAGATTTTGCGGCTCGTTGCCGATGATGCGTCGGAAGTTCGACCGCGTCGTCGTCAGGTTCGATTCGGCCTGGAGCTGCTGGGTCTTGCCGGCAGCGAGCTGGGCCTCGGATTGCGCGACGTCGGTCCGCGTCACCTCGCCGACATTGAAGCGATCCTGGGTCTGCTTCAGCGTCTGCTCGAGCACGCGGGTGTTGCTGCGCTGGACTTCGACGATTGCGGAGTCGCGCAGATAGTCCATGTAGATCGTGGCCGCGTTCAAGATCACGGTCTGCTCAAGCACGCGCAATCCCTCGCGGGCCGACGACACCTGGCTTTCCGCCGCGCGCACCTTGGGCGCGTTCTGCGCGTTGAACAATGACTGGTTCACCGTCACGCCAACGCTGCGCGGCGCTTGACTGCCGCTGATCGGGGTGCCGTCCACACTCAACTTGTCGTCGGAGTATTGATACCCGCCACTTGCGGTTAGCGCCGCCCTCGGACGATAGCCCGAGAGGGCCTGCGGGACGTTTTCGTCGGTTGCTCGCACCTGCGCGCGCTGTGCGTTGAGCTGGGGATTGTTCTGGTAGGCACGCACCAGCGCGGCCTCAATCGTATCGGCCAAAGCCGCGGTCGGGCCCATCTCGGCCGTCAGAAGGACCGCAATCGCAGCCGCGGTGATTACCTTCACCCCATGCATCCCCAGTATTCCATTCATTTGTAGTCGCCGGCCCCGGATATGGGCCAAGCGTCGCTTCAGACGAAGTGAGTCCCGCCTCACCTTAGTCTGCAGCTGGGGGCAACGGAACCACCCCGCAATGGAACACGATGGAAACTCTTCACGTGGGGCAAACGGGCCACACTTCTGATTCAGAATGGGATTTTATCAGCCCTTGGTAGCGGGTCAGAACACGAACGCGGGTAGCCGCTCGAGCCCGGGCAGGACGGGAGCCGTCGCATCGAACAGTTCCCGGTGCCCGAAATCGTCGTGGGAATGGGCCACGAGGCTGGCACGCGGCGGCTGCTCCAGGGCGAAGACCCCGACCAGCCGACCGCCGTCCTTGAGCTGGCCATAGAGCCCGGTCGGGACGACCTCGGTGGCGCCATTGAGGACGATGACGTCAAACGGCGCCCCCGCCGCGTCGCCGTCGGCCGCGGCTGCGGTGGTGACTGACACGTTCTGGATGCCGAGCGCGGCCAGCGCCGCGGTCGCCCTGGCCGCCAGCGACGAATCGCTTTCCGTCGCATTCACCTGCCCCACGAAGCGCGCCAGCACGGCGGCGGCATATCCGGTCGCACAGCCGACAACCAGCACGCGATCGGTGCTCTTGATCTCGGCCGCCTGCAGCATCTTGGCGAGCAGCGCCGGCTTGATCAGGCAGCGCCTGGCTGCTCCGCCCTCGGCAACGTCAAGATCAAGATCCAGATAGGCCAACGCCTGCTTGCCGTCCGGCACGAAGGCCTCGCGCGGCACCATCAACATGGCATCGAGGATGCGCTCATCAGTGACGTCGCTCGGACGCACTTGACCATCGACCATGAACTGGCGCGCGGTCGAAAAACCGGACATTGGCGGGACCCTGCAAGTCGCGCGGCGTTGCCGCTGTAGGAGCTAGAACCGGGCCATCTTTTGGAGCAAGCTCCGCCAAAACGCAACACGCCGTTGGCGCGCGCGAGCGCACCGCAAGCCCACCGTGTCAGGCCAGCCTATTCGATGGTGACCGCGAGCCGGCCGATCAACCGGGCGACCTCATCCAGATGCTCGGAATCGGGCTCCTCAAGGGCTTTTGCCAGCCGGCGCACGCACTCGTCGTCGCTGATCTCGGGGCCATCTCTCGGAACGAGGGTCGGCTGGCGCAACGACAGGTCGATCAGGTTCACGGACATTCGGAATCACCTTGCAAAACCCGGCAAGGCGTAACGTCGAAAGCGATTAAGTCGATTTGGCGACTAATTTTCCCTCCCGGCCGCAGGCCACGGGGTTGTGATCCAGGGATAAGGACATGTCGCTGGGGCCAGAACTGGCTCCCCGGGCTGGATTCGAACCAGCGACCATTCGATTAACAGTCGAATGCTCTACCGCTGAGCTACCGAGGAATAGGCGAACATCTGTTCGCGCGCGGGGCAGCGTATAACAAAGCCTTCCGGCCTTGCAAAGAACCAAATGGTGCTCTCGCGCAACTTTAACAGGGACCGGAAAGCTGCTGCGGCGCAATGGCTTACCGGATCTGAAGGGGCAGTCCGGGGACCCGCCTGCTCTGCCGCGCCTGCCGTGGGCTCCCCGAGAAGCAAACGCGCGGGCGATTCCGAAATTCGCCTGGCGGCTGGATCTTGGCGCAATCTCACGGACGCGTGGCGATCGCGACGATGAACAGCACAGCCGCCGTCGAGGCGATCGTCCGCACGTGATTCCAGAATGTCCATTCGGTCAGGTAACGCGCACAGACCGGCGTCGCTGCGCCGGTCGCGGTATCGGCCGCGGCGAGCTGGTCGTTGAGCTGCACGTTGAACCCGACCGTGACGACGAACATGCCGGCAACATAGAGGGCGCCCCCGCAAATCACCGCGATCGCGCCCCGCTCCTGCCAGCAGGCAGGCGAGCGTCGTGCCGAGGAAGAGAGGCATGAACAACGAGCGAGCGATGCGCTGGCGCGGTTCAAGGCGATACTGCCGCACGACCTTTCAGAAGTGACCTGGCGGCGCTCCAGCGTCACTGCTCAAACACCGCTGCGCAGGCCGCGCTCAGGCTCGCCCGGTTGCGGCGGAGGCAGGCGGTGATGGCGCGAACGTTGGGGATCTCGCCGGCGCACAGTCGATAGACATCCGGCGTGCACGCCTTGCGCTGCTCCGGCGTGCCGGGCTCGGCCTGGGCAGCACTTGCGAGCGATGCGAGCAGAAGGCCAATCAGCAATGCACAATGGGCGCGACGCTTGATCGCCGATGTCGGGGCGAAGCTTGCCTTCATGATCACGTCTCCCTAAAATCACTGCGACGCCCGCCGGTCGCGGGCATCGCCGGGACTACGCGAACAGATTTTCTAAGAATGTGATTTCTCTCACACCAGGGTCCGGGCGACCGGACCTAAGTTCCAGGGCGGGGTTCACCAGCAATTCATTAACTGAACTGGATGCGGGCGTTCTTTAGCTAAAATTCGAACGATCGGCTCAATCCAGGCACAAGACAGTTTTGCGATCATGGCGCTCTCGAACCCCCGGAGAGCGCGATGAGCGAAGTCGAATTTGATTTGTTATTGGACGCCGTGCGAACGGCCGTCGCGCCCGTTTCCGAGGAGGTTTTTTTGGCCCCGTCGCAATCGCAGCCCCAGCCTCGCATCCAGCCGCAGCCGCGCGCTGCAAACGACAACCAGGCGCCCTGGCCGCTGATCCCGTTTCCCGAGGGCTGGTACGCCGCAAGCTGACTAGACAAGAAACCAAAGCGGGATCGCGTTACGCTTTGAAGCAGCTTCTCATCTATCGATTGCAAGCCATTGATGAGATGAGTGCAGGCCACGACCGGAATCGAACCGGTACACGGTTTTGCAGGTCGGAATCATTGGGCCTTGGATTGGCTTGCGACGCAGCCTTGGCAGATCACGAGGTCTCGCCGCTGCGCCGCCTGATCGTCGAATGCGTTTTTGCGTTGGCGTCCGGCCAGTCGTTTTGCGCCGCTATCGGCGGAATCCGAATCCGGCACCGCGCTCAAACCGTCGTCGGCGGCCACGGGTCGGGTCGGAGCACCACAACCATTGCCTGACAGGCAGCACCCGCTCGCTTCATGTCGGCTGTCCGGTCTCCCACGACCTGGAAGGCCCCGAAACGCTGACGACGAATTGACGCCGTGAGAAGGAACTCTCTTAAACTATTGAATTTGTTGGAGGCCACGACCGGAATTGAACCGGTGTACACGGTTTTGCAGACCGTTGCGTCACCACTCCGCCACGTGGCCCCGTGAGGCGCACTCATATACGGCCTCTTCCGGATAGGCAACCAAGCCGGACGGTTAGCGGCGGCGTCGACGGAAGTCCCGCTTCTTCGGTTTCGGCGCCAATTCGGGCATGTCTGCCTGCACTTCGCGAAATCTGGCCAGCATCCGCTCGAAACTGCCGATTAGCGTTTCGGCAATATCCGGCCGCTTCTCCAGTCGCGCCAGCAGCAGCGCCGCGGCCTCGATGGTCGAAAGGCCGTCGCGCCGCGGTTCCCGGCGCAGCTTGCCGTATCGCGAGGGCCGCTTCGGCCCGAGAATCACCCGCTGGCATTTCAGCATCCAGGCATTGCGCCACCACAGCGCCTTGGCCTGGCTCCAGGTGCCATCCAGCAGCACGATGCCCTCGATATCGGCGAGAATGCCGCGTTGGTGCGGCTCCAGCTCGCCCTTTCGGTTGATCGCGACGATCTCGGCATCGGTATCGAGGTCGTCGACCTTGGCCGAACCGAGATAGAGCACCGCCCAACGTGACGGGTCGGCCACAGGCCGGCCGAGCGCCTTGGCGAGGCTTGGCCACGACAGCCCGATCCGAACCACGGCGTCCTTGAAATGCCGCGCCGTCAGCCGCGCCGTACCCAGCGCCCTGTCCTGCTCCTGCGGATGCTGCAGGATCAAAAGCTGGATACGGCTTTCGATCGGCGTGACGCTGTCGCAGATGCAGAGCGGCAGCGGCTTGCCGCAATGCGGGCAGTCCGCTGCATCAGCGGCCGCATCCCTGGTCTCGGCTTCGGTCTGATCAGACATCCGTCCGCTATACGCTCAGGATCGCGCAATTCAACCTATTCCGCCGGGGCGTGCGCGGCCGACGGTGCGGAACGCCGGCGCAGACGGTCGATCAACAGATAGATCACCGGCGTCGTGTACAGTGTGAGGATCTGCGAGACGAAAAGGCCGCCAATGATGGTGATGCCGAGCGGCCGGCGCAGCTCGGTACCCGGCCCCGTGGCGATCACCAGCGGGATGCCGGCGAACAGCGCCGCCATCGTCGTCATCAGGATCGGGCGAAAGCGGGCCCGGCAGGCCTCGAAGATCGCATCGCGCGACGACAGGCCCTGATGGCGTTCGGCGTCCAGCGCAAAGTCGACCATCATGATGCCGTTCTTCTTGACGATGCCGATCAACAGGATGATGCCGACGAATGCGATCACCGTCAGCGGCGTGTTGGTGACCTGCAGCGCCAGCAATGCGCCGAGGCCGGCCGACGGCAAGGTCGAGATGATCGTGATCGGATGCGCGAGGCTCTCATAGAGCACGCCGAGCACGATATACATCGCGATCAGCGCGCCGAGAATCAGCAGAGGCTGGCGGCCGGTGGTCTTGTTGAAGTCGCCGGCATTGCCGTCGAAGCTGCCGCGAATGCCCTCCGGCATATGCAGCTCGCCGACGGCCCGCTGGATGTTCGTGGTCGCGACTTCCAGCGGCACATCGGGCAAGAGGTTGAACGATACGGTGGTCGAAGGGAACGCTTGCGAATGGAACACCGCGAGCGGCGCCAATCCACGCTGATAGTGTACCAGCACCGACAGCGGTACCTGTACGTCATTGGCACCGGCGACATAGATCCGCTCCAGGTTCGACGGATCGTCCTGGAATTTGGGATCGATCTCGAGCACCACCATGTATTGGTTGCGCTGGGTGTAGATGATCGAGATCTGCCGCTGCGAGAAGGCGTTGTTGAGCGCGTTGTCGATGTCCGGCACGCGGACGCCGAGACTTGAGGCGGTCCTGCGGTCGATCACGAGATTGAGCTGCAGGCCGCCCGGGTCGCGATCGGCGGAAATGTCGGTGATGCCCTCCACCGTCTCCATGCGCTTGGCCACGATCGGCGCCCATTTCTGCAACAGATCGAGATCGGTCGAGGAAAGCGTGTACTGGTAGTTGGAATCGCTCTGCCGGCCGCCGGCGCGGATATCCTGTGCCGCGAACATGAACAGGCGAATGCCCGGCACCATGAAAAGGTTGCGTCGCAGCCGGTCGATCACCTGCTCGGTCGCCAGGCCGTCCCTTTGCTCCGGCGGCTTGAGGCTGATGAACATGGAGCCGCGGTTCGCGGTGCTGCCGCCGACCGACGAGCCGATGCCGGCGACGGCCGGATCCGCCATCACGATATCGGCGAGCTGCTGCTGCAGGCCGAGCATCGCCTGGAATGAAATATCGGGGGAAGCGCGGGTCGAGCCGATCACGAAGCCGCTGTCATCGGTCGGGAAATAAGCCTTCGGCGTCTTGATGTAGAGCGTCACAGTCAAGGCGATGGTGGCGAAGAACACCACCATCGTCAGCCAGGGATAGCCGAGCACTGCCCGCAGCGTCCAGGCATAGAACGCGACGACCCGCGACAGCGCACCCTCGATGGCGCGATCGTACCAGGTGGCGTGGTGCGAGGTCGCTTCCTTGATGTAGTGGGCGCAGATCATCGGGGTGACCGTGAGCGACACCACGGTGGAAACCGCGATCGCGAAGGTGAGGGTCAGCGAGAACTCGCGGAGCAGCCGGCCGACAACTCCGTCCATGAAGATCAGCGGCACGAACGCCGCGACCAGCGACACCGAGATCGACAACACCGTGAAACCGATCTGCCTGGCGCCTTCGAGCGCTGCCGGATACGGCGCCATGCCCTGCTCGAGATTGCGGTACATGTTCTCGATCATCACGATGGCGTCGTCGACCACGAAGCCGACGGAAATCGCCAGCGCCATCAGCGAGAGATTGTCGATCGAAAAGCCGGCGAGCCACATGCCGGCGCAGGTGCCGGCCAGCGCCAGCGGCACCGAGACGCCGGCGGCGATCGTCGGCACCACACGGCGCAGGAACACGAACACGACGGCCATCACCAGCACGACGGTCGCCAGCAGCGTGAGCTGCATGTCGAGGACGCTGGCGCGGATCGTGCCGGTGCGGTCGACCAGGGTCGAGATATCGACCCCCGCCGGAATCCACTGCTTCAGCTCGGGAAGCAGCGCGCGGACCCGATCGACCGTGTCGATGACGTTGGCATCGCCCTGCTTGGTGATCTGGATCAGCACTGCGGGCTGCTTGTTGAACCAGGCGATGGAGCGGGCGTTGCGGACGGAATCCTCGACCTCGGCGACGTCGGACAGGCGCACGAAATTGCCGTTCGAGCTCTTGATCAGGATGTCGCGGAACTCGGCTGCGGTGCGCATCTGCTTGTTGATCGAGAGGGTTTCGCTCTGCCGGTCGCCATTGAAGATGCCGACCGGACCGAGCGGATTGGCGTTGATAACAGCGGTTCGGACGTCGTCGGTCGCGATCCCGGCATTGGCCAGCGCCACCGGGTTGAGCGCGATGCGCACCGCCGGCTGGTCGGCGCCGCTGACTGTGACCTCGCCCACCCCCGGCACCTGCGAGATGCGCTGCGCCAGCACGGTGTCGGCAACGTCGTACATCGCGCTGGTCGAGATCGTCCTGGAGGTCAGCGCCAGCACGAAGACGGGCGCGGCCGCCGGATTGGCCTTGCGAAATTTCGGCAGCGACGGCAGGTCGCTCGGCAGGTCGGCGAGCGAGGCGTTGATCGCGGCCTGCACGTCGCGCGCGGCACGGTCGACGTCGCGTCCGATCGAGAACTGGACCTGGATCGAGGTCGAGCCGAGCGAGCTTGTCGACGTGATCTGGTCGATGCCGGCGATCGCGCCGAGCTTGCGCTCGAGCGGTGCCGCCACGGTCGCGGCCATGATCGACGGATCGGCGCCGGGCCGGCTCGCCGACACCCGGATCATCGGGAAGTCGACATTGGGAACCGAGGAGACCGGCAGGAATTCGTAGGCGACGATCCCGATCAGGAACAGCCCGATCGCAAGCAGCGTTGTGCCCACCGGCCTGCGGATGAACGGCACCGAGATCGAGATCATTGCATCCCCTCGGTCGCGCCGGCGACCGGCGGCCCCTGCGGCCCGGGCTCCGGCACCGCCGTCTCGATCCGCCGGTTCAGCCGGTCGAGCGCGAGATAGATCACCGGCGTGGTGTAGAGCGTCAGCAACTGGCTGAGCAGAAGGCCGCCGATGATGGAGATGCCGAGCGGAAAGCGCAGCTCGGCGCCGGTGCCGCTTTCGATCGCGAGCGGCAGCGCGCCGAACAGCGCCGCCAGCGTCGTCATCATGATCGGACGGAAGCGCAGCAGGCAGGCCTGCACGATCGCGTCATCGGACGACATGCCCTGATGCCGCTCGGCCTCCAGCGCGAAGTCGATCATCATGATCGCGTTCTTCTTGACGATGCCCATCAGCAGGATGATGCCGATCAGGCCGATCACCGAGAGATCCTGCCCGCACAGCATCAGGGCGAGGATGGCGCCGACGCCGGCCGAGGGCAGCGTCGAGAGGATGGTGATCGGGTGGATGTAGCTCTCGTAGAGCACGCCCAACACGATGTAGATGGTGATGATCGCGGCCAGGATCAGCCAGGGCTGTCCGGCCAGTGACCTGGCGAATTCCGCGGCGTCGCCGGAATAGATGCCGACGATGCTGCCCGGCATCTCGATGCGGGTCTCGATCGCCTTGACGGCTTCGACTGCGTCGCCGAGCGCCTCCCCCGGCGCGAGGTTGAAGCTGAGCGAGACCGAGGGGAATTGCGCCTGATGCGAGATCGCGAGCGGCGTCGTCGTCCGCACCAGCGTCGCCACTGCCGACAGCGGCACCTGCGCGCCGTTGGCGCCGGGCAGATAGAGCTTGTCGAGGATCGATGGATCGCGCTGGTACATCGGCAGAGCCTCGAGCACCACGCGGTACTGGTTGGCCTGGCCGTAGATCGTCGATATCTGCCGCTGCGCGAAGGCATCGTTCAGTGTATCGGTGACGCCCTGCAGATTGACGCCGAGTTGGCCGGCGCGCTGGCGGTTGATATTGAGATCGGCACGCAAGCCGCCCTCCTGCGCCTCCGACGAGACGTCGCGGAAGATGGGGTCGCGGCGCATTTCGGCAACGAGCCTTCGTGCCCATCGCGACACGTCGGCCGCGTCGGTCCCGGTCAGCGTATACTGGTATTGCGAGCGGCTCGACTCGGTCGAGATCTGCACGTCCTGCACCGGCTGGAAGTAGACCGTCATGCCGGGGATCGACGCCACCTTCTCCTTCAGCCGCGCGACCACCGTCGCCATGTCGCCGCGCCGCCGGTCGCGCGGCTTGAGCGTCATCACCAGGCGGCCGACATTGGTGGTCGGATTGACCGAGCCCGCGCCGATCACCGAGACGACGCCGGCCACGTCGGGATCGGCCTTGATCAGGCCCGAAGCCGCGGCCTGCCGCCGCTGCATCTCGGCAAACGAGACGTCGGGACCGGCCTCGGTCACCGCTGTTATCGACGAGGTGTCCTGCAGCGGCAGAAAGCCCTTCGGCGCGATCACATACATGACAAGCGTCAGCGCAAGGGTTGCGAACGTCACCGCCAGCGTGGCGCGCTGACGCCGCAGGACCCACAGCAGCGTGCGGTGGTAGAACGTCACCATGTGGTCGATGAGACGGCTGACGGCCGCGAGACCCGGGACCGCGATCTCCTCGTGGATGTTCCTGAGCAACCGCGAGCACATCATCGGCGTCAGGGTCAGCGAAACCACCGCCGAGGTCACGACGGCGATCGTCAGCGTCAGCGCGAACTCGCGGAACATGCGGCCGACCAGGCCGGACATGAACAACAGCGGGATGAACACGGCGATCAGCGACAGCGTCAACGAGATCACGGTGAAGCCGATTTCGCTGGCGCCCTTCAGTGACGCCTCCATCACCGTTTCGCCCTCCTCCATGTGGCGGACGATGTTCTCGATCATGACGATGGCGTCGTCGACCACGAAGCCGGTGCCGATGGTCAGTGCCATCAGCGACAGATTGTCGAGGCTGAAGCCGGCGAAATACATGATCCCGAAGCTCGTGATCAGCGACAGCGGCAGCGCGACGCCCGCGATCAGGGTGGCACGCAGCGAGCGCAGGAACAGCAGCACCACCAGCGTCACCAGCACCACGCTCAGCAGCAGCGTGAACTGCACGTCATGGACCGATGCGCGGATCGTCACCGTGCGGTCGGCGACCACGGTGAGCCTGACGCCGGCCGGGACCGCCCGCTGCAGCCGCGGAATCTCGGCGCGGATCTGGCGGACCACGTCGATCACATTGGCGCCCGGCTGGCGCTGGATGTCGATGATGACGGCCGGCGTTCCGTTGTACCAGCCGCCGGTGCGGTCGTTCTCGAGCCCGTCGACGATCTGGGCGACATCGCCGATCGTCACCGGCGATCCGTTTCGATAGGCGATGATAACGGGCTTGTAGGCGTCGGCCGCGGCGATCTGGTCGTTGGCGGCGATCGTGTAGGACTGCTGGGCGCCGTCGAGCGAGCCTTTCGGCCCCGAGACGTTGGCGCCCGCGATCGCGCTGCGCAGGTCCTCCATCGCGATGCCGTATGCGGCTAGCCGGGCGAGGTCGGCCTGCACCCGCACCGCGGGCTTCAGCCCGCCGAGGATCGAGACCCGGCCGACGCCGGAAATCTGGCTCAACCGCTGGCCGAGGATGGTGTCGGCGAGATCGCTCATCGCCCGCAGCGAGATCGTGTCCGAGGTCAGCGCCAGCGTCATGACCGGCGCGTCCGCCGGGTTCACCTTGGCGTAGACAGGCGGATACGGCAGCGTCTTCGGCAAAATGCCGGCCGCGGCATTGATCGCGGCCTGGACATCCTGGGTGGCGCCGTCGATGTCGCGGTTGAGATCGAACTGCAACGAGATCTGGCTGATGCCGAACGAGCTCGTCGAGTTCATCGATGACAGCGACGGGATCTGGCCAAGCTGGCGCTCCAGCGGCGCCGTGATGAGCGAGGCGATCACGTCGGGGCTTGCGCCGGGGAGTTGTGTCGTCACCTCTACGGTCGGGAAGTCGACCTGCGGCAGCGCCGAGACCGGCAACGCCCAGTAACCGAGCGCGCCGCCGATCAGAAGCGCGATCCCGAGCAGAGAGGTCGCGATCGGCCGGCGGATGAACGGTTCAGAGACGCCCATGGCTCAAGTGCCCGTTGCGAAATCAGACATCAGGTCGACGGTTCAGTCATGGCGGCGACTTCGCCGTGCCATCAGACTGTTCACTCACTGCCGGCGGCGCGGGCGCCGGTCCGGTCTGCCCCTTTTGATCCCCATCGCCACGCTCACGTCGGCCGCGATGCTCGCCGGTCTTGCCCTGCCACTCCCGCTTGCCTTCCCCATCCTTCCTGCCTTCGCGGCTCTGCCCCTCACCTTGGCCGCCGCGTCGGCCATCCGGATTGCGGCTGCGCTTGCGCGGCGCCAGGTCGGCGGTCGGCGCCTGCCCGTCCTTGCCGACGACAACCTTGGAGCCGTCGGCCAGATTGGCGAAGCCCGTGGTCACGACCCGGTCCGATGTGGTCAGACCGCTCGCGATGACGGCGTCATGCTCGTTCTGCTGGGTTACGGTCACCGGCTTGGCAGTGACGACGTCGTCCTCGCCGATCACGTAGCTGAATGTGCCGGCAGGCCCGCGCTGCACCGCTGATGTCGGCACCACGATCACCTGCGACAGGGTTTCGACCTTGAGGCGCACGTTGACGAATTGGCCTGGCCACAGCTGATAGTTCGCGTTGGGCAATTCGGCCTTCAGCTTCAGCGTGCCGGTGGTCGGGTCGACCTGGTTGTCGATTCCGGTCAGCTTGCCGGTGTCCACCACGGTGATGCCGTCATTGCCGAACACGTCGACCGCCAGCGTGCCCTTGGCGGCTGCCGCATTCACTCGCACGATCTGCTGCTGCGGCAGGCTGAACCACACCGCAATCGGCTGCAACTGCGTCAACAGGGCGAGCCCGGTCGTATCGGAGGCGTGGATGATGTTGCCCTGGTCAACCTGGCGGAGGCCGGTACGCCCTGAGATAGGTGCGACGATCCTGGTGTAGCCGAGCGTTGCCGCTGCATTGTCGATCGCGGCCTGATCGGCCCTTACCAGCGCCTCCTGCTGCGCCACGACGGCTTTCTGCGTATCGGCCTGCTGCTTCGATCCGGCATTGCTGGCGGCGAGTTGCTGGTAGCGTGCGAGATCGAGCTTCTGGTTGGCAAGCAGCGCCTCATCCTGCGCCTTTTTGGCGACGGCCTGGTCGTATTGCGCCTGATAGATCACGGGATCGATCTCGCCGAGCACGTCGCCCTTCTGGACGTCCTGGCCCTCGACGAAATGCACCGCGATCAACTTGCCGTCGACCTGCGAGCGCACGGTGACCGTGTTCAGCGCCTTCACGGAGCCGACGCCGTCGAGATAGACCGGCACGTCCTGCAGGCGCGGCGTCGCCGCGAGTACCGGCACCGCAAGGTCCGGTCGCAGCCCCGCACGTCGGCCGCCGGCGCCTTGCTTCTGCTGGAACGCGTACCAGCCCGCATAGCCGAGACCGCCGAGGATCACGAGGGTGATCGCGAGCGACACCATGCGCTTGAGCAGGCGTGCAACCAGGCCGGGCTTGCGCGGTACCGCACGCTGCTCATCGTCCTTTGTATCGGGCTTAAAGAGCATTGACCGGCTTCTCCATCCTCGGCTCCCAGCCGCCCCCCAGCGCCTGATACAGGCTGATGATTGCGAGCAGCCGGGCCAGTTGGGCCTGCGACAGCGCGTCCTCCGCCTGGAATAATGTCAGTTGCGTGTTCAGCACCGTGACAATGTCGGCCGTCCCGGCCCTGAGTTGTTGCTCGGCCAGTTGAAAGGCCCGCCGCGAGGTCGCGACGACCTGCTGCTGCAGGCGCAGCTTGTCTGACGTGTCGCGGATCGCCACCAGCGCGTTGTCGACATCAGTGAATGCCGAGACCACCGTCTTGCGGTAGGTCTGGAGCATCTGGTCCTGCAGGGCCTTGTTGTATTCGAAATTGCCCAGGATGGCGCCGCCATCGAAGATCGGCTGATTGATGCTGGCGACCATATTGAAGAACGTCGCATGTGGCTGGAACAGCGATGTCAGCGCCGAGCTCTGGTAGCCTCCTGAACCGGTCAGCGAAATACTCGGGAAGAACTGCGCGCGCGCGCTGCCGACATTGGCCGTCGCCGAGGCGAGCTGGGCTTCCTGTCGCCGGATGTCCGGACGCTGCGCCAGCAATTCCGACGGCAGGCCCGGTGTCACGCGCGGGATCGCGATGCGGTTCAGCGAGCCTCCGTCGATCTTCACGCTTTCCGGCGGACGCGAGACCAGCAGCGCGAGCGCGTTGATGCTCTGGTCCAGCGTCTGCCGCAAAGGCGGCACGGCGGCGCGCTGATTGGCCAGCACGCTTTCCTGCTGCGCAACGTCGAGGTCGGTGCCAGTACCGGCCTTGAAGCGTTCCTTGATCGCATCGAGGATCCGCGTCGCGCTGGCGATATTGCTCTGGGCGGTGCGGATCCGGTCCTGTGAGGCCAACACCTGGAAATATGCGGTTGCCACCGCGGTCAGGGTCGTCAGCGCGACCACGTCGCGGTTGAACCGGTTCGCCACCGAGGTTTCCTCGGCCGCCTGCGCGGCGTCGCGATACTGGCCCCAGAAATCCAGGATGTAGCTGGCGGCCATTGTCGTCGAATAATTGACCACCTCGCGTCCGCCGGTGGACAGGCCATTCAGGCTGGAGCCCGAAACCCGGGAATAGCTTTCCTGCGCCAGGTTGCCTGGACCGGCCATGGTCAGCGTGGGCAACAGCGCGGCACCTGCGATCCGGGCCTGCGCATCGGCCTGGCGGAACTGCGCCACCGCGACTGCGATGTCGAGGTTGACCTTTTGGGCTTCCTCCATGAGCTGCGTCAGTTCGGGTGACTGAAAGCCCCGCCACCAGTCGAGCGTGGGTGGCGCATCGCCTTGCCGGCCGAACCCGGCAGCCTTGTAGCCCTTGTAATCCCTTGGCACGTCGAGCGCCGGATCGGGAATATCCTGGGTGAGGATGCAGCCGGCAGAGCTTGCGATAAGCCCGAACGCGACGAGCGCTCGTCCGGCCAGTCGCCGCCAACGCGCGGCGGGGCCCGATCGGCCTGCAGGCACCGTCACGGGAGCTGGCCCGGTCACACCTGCGCTCCGCCAAGCACGCACCTCACCCATGGCGCACGAATGACGCGGTCAGCGATGATCCGAGGGACGTTCACGGGTGATGCTTTCAAAGGAACCGGACCGGCATCCTAGCCCTGCGACGATGGTGCGGACAGCCCTGTCCCAAGCCCGCAACGTCGCACCGGAGCTGATTCCCAGACGACCGGAATCTCGACATTTGCCTGTTTTTACTGTGTTCCCGCGCGGTTCGGATCGCCGCGCCACCGGCACGATTCTTACAAAGATTTCATGGGGATTTCCCGCCCCTGTTGCAGCAAATCCGCAGCTTGCGCCTGCACGGCGTCTGTGGCGGTCATGATCCATGTGCCCCGGCGCGTCGTTACCAGTTGAGGCCGTCGATCGGGCGACCCAACCGCAGGCTCGAAATGACTTATCTGTTCGCCTATCTGTCGACGCTCGTGATCTTCCTGATCTGCGACATGGCCTGGCTTGGCACCATGGCAAGTCGGTTGTACCGCCCGACGCTTGGCGACATCCTGCTCACGGACGTCAACCTGTCTCCGGCGGTTGCCTTCTATCTGGTCTATCCAGCCGGGCTCGTCATCTTCGCGGTGCTTCCGGGACTGAAGTCGGAAAGCCTTGCGCAAGCTGCGCTCAGCGGTGCGCTGTTCGGCTTCTTCAGCTATCTGACCTATGACCTGACAAACCAGGCCACGTTGCGGAACTGGACATCGCAACTAAGCTTGTTCGACGTCACATGGGGAACGCTGCTCGGCGCGATCTCTGCAGTAGCCGCCTGCTGGGTCACGGCCAGGCTAACGGCCTGAGGAAGGCTTCGGGAGCGGGAAGAACGCGCGGGTGCGCGTCTGCAACTCGCGGAATTGTTCGCCACGCGATCGCAGCATGTGCTGCTCCAGCGGCGGAATCCCTGATACATGGACCAGAGCCCAGTACATGGTGGCGGGCGCGAGCAGCGTGAACCACCCGGCGGGATAGCCCGCATCGATCGCGATCAGCGGATAGGCCAGCCAGCACAGCCACTCGAAGAAATAGTTGGGATGGCGCGACAACCGCCAGAAACCTGCTTCGCAGATCCGCCCGCGGTTGGCGGGGTCGGCGCGGAATCCGCGGAGCTGCCAGTCAGATAGCGCTTCGCCGATCAGCCCGATCACCAGCAGCGCGGCACCGAGCCCATCGGCAAGTCCGATATTGGGGCGCGGGCTATGCGCGGCGAGCGCGACCGACATCGCGAGGATCAGCGCGACAGCCGACTGCGCCTGCACTTGCAGAAACATCCGCTTGTCGGCGGTGTCACCCCATTGATCAATCAGGTCGCGGTAGCGCGGATCGTCCCCATGCTGCCGGGTGCGTGACAACAAGTGCCCGCCAAGCCGCAATGACCAGATCACGACGAGCATAGCGACCACGATCTGGCGCGGCGTCGGCATCGCGTCTGGCGTCCATGGCACGAGGCTCGCGACTGCTGCGACCGCGCCCGTGCCGAATGTCCAGCAGACGTCGATCCATCCGGTCTGTCCGGTCCGCCGCTGAATCGCCCAGGCGGCCGTCATGCCAGCTGCGAGCGCGAATGCCATGATCGCAAGTTGGGTCACCAATTGCAGCAGGCTCATGACGCGTCTCCCGCGCAACGCCGCGCGTTACATGCGGATCAACGGTTGCAGCAGACGGCCGATCAAGCCGCTGAGCTTCAGATCACCCTGCATCGCGACCAGGCAGACGCAGTCATCAGTCGAATCGATGATCACGTCGTGATCCACCGATCCGTCGCCAAAGTCGAAATCGCCAGGTCCGAAATGCCCACCGGCATGGGTGAAGCTGCCCGACAGCACGCAGGTCATCTCGAAGCCGCTGTGGGTGTGCTCGATCATCTTCGTTCCCGGACTGGACCTCAGGAGAAACACCCGTGTCGGGCTGGGCTGCGGCAGCCGGATCGGCCGCAAATGCACCTTCGGCGCGATCCATCTCCAGGAGCTGTCAGGATAACCGTAGAGAAACGGCGGCAGTCCTCCGACATCACCAAATCCGCGCCGAGGCAGCTCGGGCAACGGCCGGTTGGCGGCAATCGGTTCGCCCAGCCTGCGTTCCAGCGCTTCGAACGATCCGGGCAACATCTCGCTCCGCGGCATATCGGCCAGTACCGCGCCGCCGACATGCTCCATCGCGTGCACCACGGTGCGGCACCGTGGGCAGCCGACCAGATGCGTCGCGACCGCGATGTGCTGACCGAGGTCGAGCGTGCCGCCCGCGAACGCCGTCAGCAGCTCATCCGAGGGGTGGTGATGAACCGTCATGAGAAATCGTCCAGCAGGTTGCGCAGCCGGGCCATGGCCAGCCGCAGGCGTGACTTGACCGTCCCGAGCGGAATGTCGAGCGTCTTGGCGATTTCCGCATGGGCCCTCTCCTGAAAGAAGGACAGCTCGATCACGCGCAGCTGGTCGTCGGGTAAGGCGGAGATCGCATTCCGCACCCGGGCCTCGACCTGCGAGGCCTCGATACCGGAGTCGGGTTGCGGACCTTCGTCGAGACGAAACTCCAGCTCGGCTCCGCCCGTATCATCACTCGGGGTTCGTTTCTGACGACGGAGCGCGTCGATGCGCAGGTTGCGCGCAATGGTGAATATCCAGGCCGCGGCACCAACGCTCCGCGGATCGAACAGCTCCGCCTTCGACCACACGGCTAGCAGAGTATCCTGCGCGAGTTCGTCAGCGCCCTGCTCGCTCGCGCCGGACCGTTGCATGAAAGTCTTGATGCGGGGGGCAAAATACCGGAACAGCTCCGCAAAGGCCTCGCGATCCCCATCGACCGCGATCGCTTCGATCAGCCGCGCCCATCTGGCGCCGTCCGGCGCCGCCTCGCCGCTGATCTTGCTCACCATACCTTGTGGGCGCTCCAGGTCGCTAACACCGCTGGGACGTGAGTACCGGATCGCGCCCGGCCTGACCAGAGCGTCGCGGCGAAGGGTATGTCGCGCGGTGACGTGCATACTCCCGAAACGTCCGGCCACAGCTCATGGATCACCGCCGGTGATCCAATGGCCGGGGCCGATCGTTTCTCATTCAGACGCCTGGGGAAACCGACCGTCAGGCCAGCATCGCGACCGGGGGGTAATCTTGAGGAGCGACGTTAGACTCAATATTGCCGTGATCGGAACCGGCATTTCCGGCCTCTCGGCCGCCTGGCTGCTGAACCAGCGGCACGACGTAACTGTGTACGAGAAATCCGATCGGCTCGGTGGACACTCCAACACCGTGACGGCCTCGACCGGCGGCGACAGCATCCCTGTCGATACCGGCTTCATCGTGTTCAACCGCAAGACCTACCCGAACCTCACCGCGCTGTTTGCGCATCTGCGCGTTCCCACCCGGCCGTCGGAAATGTCCTTGTCGGTGTCGTTGAACGATGGCGAGCTGGAATATTCGGGCACGGGCATCTCAGGTCTACTGGCGCAGCCCGGCAACCTGCTGCGTCCGAGGTTCTGGTCGATGCTGCGCGACCTCATGCGATTCTACGACTGCGCCACGCGCGATGCGGCAATCCTGGCCGACGAAACGATCAGCCTCGGTGACTACCTCAGGACGGGCGGGTACGGCGCCGCTTTCCGCGACGATCATCTGCTGCCGATGGCAAGCGCAATCTGGTCGGCATCCCCGGATGAAATCCTCGACTTCCCGGCGGCGACGTTCGTCCGCTTCCATCATAGTCATGGACTGCTGCGGCTCGCGCAACGGCCGCCATGGGAGACCGTCATCGGCGGCAGCAAGGTCTATGTGCAGCGGCTCGCCGCATGCTTCGCCGACCGGATCCGCCTGGAGTCCGGAGTGACCAATGTGCGGCGTGTCGGCAGCAGCGTCGTCGTCACTGACGTTCGCGGCGACATCGACCGGTTCGACCACGTGGTGCTGGCAACGCACGCCAACGAGGCGCTCGCGGTCATCGATGCGCCGACCTTCGCCGAACGCGAACTGCTCGGCGCGTTCCGCTACAGCCGCAACCATGCCGTGCTGCACTCGGATACGAGCTTCATGCCGCGCCGCCGGGCCGCCTGGTCGAGCTGGAATTATGTCGGTTGGCGCGACCGGCTCGATGCCGGAGTCGGCGTCACCTACTGGATGAACAGGTTACAGGGCATTGCCGAACGACGGCCGCTGTTCGTCACGCTTAACCCGGCACGTCCACCACGCGCCGGAACGCTTCATCACAGTGAGGTCTACGAGCATCCAATCTTCGATGCCGCCGCGATCGCTGCGCAGCGTCGGCTGTGGTCACTGCAAGGGCGGGGTAACATCTGGTTCTGCGGCGCGCATTTCGGCGCCGGCTTCCACGAGGATGGACTGCAATCAGCCCTCGCGGTCGCCGAGCAGCTCGGCGGTGTGCGCCGGCCGTGGACCGTGCCCGACGAGTCCGGTCGCATCCTGCTCGGCAGTGCCGCCCGGCCCGTGCCCGAACCGGAGCCGCAGTGATGACGGCGTGTTCGTATCTCTATCGCGGCAGCGTGATGCATCGCAGGCTGCGGCCCAAGGTGCACAATTTTCGCTACCGCGCCTTCTGGACGCTGCTCGACCTCGACGAATTGCCCGAGCTTGCGTCGCAGCTGCGGCTGTTCTCCTGCAACCGCTTCAACCTGTTCGCACTCTACGATGCCGATCACGGCGACGGCAGCGCAACCCCGCTGCGCCTGCAAGCCGAAAGGCACCTGTTGCGCACCGGAATCGACATCGCCGGCGGACCGATACGGCTGTTTTGCATGCCGCGAACCCTCGGCTACAGCTTCAACCCGCTTAGCGTCTATTTCTGCCATCGGCCAGGCGGTGCGCTCGCTGCGATCATCTATCAGGTGCACAACACGTTCGGCGAACGTCACGCCTATGTGGCGCCGGTCGATGCCGGCGCCGGCGCAATCGGCCATGGCTGCTACAAGACGTTCCACGTATCGCCCTTCCTGGACATGGACATGTCCTATCGCTTCCGCCTGACCCGACCGGACGAGCGCTTTGAACTCGGCATCACGGCACACCAGCACGGGCGCACGGTGCTCAGCGCCTGCCTGGCCGCGTCGCGCCAGACGCTCAGCGACGCAGCTTTGCTGCGCAATTTCGCCGCGATGCCGTTCATCACGGCCAAAGTCATCCTGGCCATTCATTGGGAAGCCTTGCGGCTTTGGCTGAAGGGCCTGCGGCTGCGCGCACGCCCGCAGTCCGCCGCTCACGACATCACGCTCGCAGCCACCTCGGCGAAGCAACGGATCGATACGCATGCCCTCTGACCGTCGGCAGACCGTCCCCGGCTCACTTGCTGTCGCGTGGCCGCCCGTGCTCAGCGCAACACTCGGCGCGTTGTTGCGGCCGCTGCTTCGCAGGCTCGATTGCGGCGAGATCGTCGTGCAGGCTCCCGGCGGGCGCAGCATCGTCATTGCCGGCACCCGGCGCGGCGAGCATGCACAGATCAGAATCCATAGTTGGAGATGCCTGCTACGATTCTTGACCGGCGGAGACCTCGGTTTCGCCGAGGGGTATCTCGCCGGCGAATGGTCGACACCAAACCTCCATGCGTTCCTGAGTGCAGCCGCCCCCCGATCGACGAGCGCAACGTCCTTCGAGCGGCTGAGGCCGCCGCAACCGCTCACATGGTTGCGCCATGCCGTGCTCAACCGCAACACCAGACGCGGCAGCCGGCGCAACATCCGCGCACATTACGACCTCGGTAACGACTTCTACCGCCGCTGGCTCGACCCGAGCATGACCTATTCGTCGGCGATCTATACGTCGTCGAGCCGCACGCTCGAACAGGCCCAACGCAACAAGCTCGAGCGTGTGACCGAACTGCTCGATCTCGGCGGAGGCGAGAAAGTCCTCGAAATCGGTTGCGGCTGGGGCGCGCTCGCGCGGCACATCATCACCGCGGCCGGTGCAGAGGTCACCGGCCTCACCTTGTCGACCGAGCAGCTTGGCTACGCACGCGAGCAGATCGCCGAATGCGGTCTCGCCGGCAACGCCGATCTGCGGCTGGAGGACTATCGCGACACCGTCGGCAACTTCGACCGCGTCGTGTCAATCGAGATGCTCGAGGCAGTTGGCGAGGCCTATTGGCCGCTGTTCTTCGACAATCTCCAGCAACGGCTCAAGCCCGGCGGCATTGCCGTGTTGCAGGTCATCACCATCGAGCGGAGCCGCTTCGAGAATTATCGCCGTCGCCCGGAATTCATCCAGCGTTATATTTTCCCGGGCGGAATGCTTCCGACCGCCCAGATTGTGGAGCGGCAGGTCGCCAACAGCGGTTTGCGGCTGGTGTCGTCCGAATACTTCGGCCGCAGCTACGCCCGAACTCTGGCCGACTGGCACGAGCGTTTCCTGAGCGCATGGCCCTCGATCGAAGCGATTGGGTTCGACGTTCGCTTCAAGCGGATGTGGGAATATTACCTCTCGTATTGCAGGCTGGGTTTCGAGATCGGCGCGCTCGATGTCGGCCTCTACAAGATCGAACGATCAGCCTGATTTGATCGCCGCCCGCAATAGTACGATCTGCTGCGGAACTGCGATTTTCGGCAACATTCTGTCCCCCTGAAGGGCTCACACAAACGCTTCTTGCGAATGCCTCATCGAGTGGCCGGCCATCGGTTAACGCCCGGAACAGTCAGCTGATTTCGCCGCATTGCAAAAGCCTTCCCCTTTTGCCTGAGGCACACTAGGTTCCGACTGGGACAAAGCAACGACCGGCAAGAGAATACCCCCCGACATGATTTTCAACAAAGACGTCATCGAAGCGATCGGCAACACGCCGCTGATCAAGTTGAACCGCGCGTCCGAACTGACCGGCTGCACCATTCTCGGCAAGGCCGAGTTCATGAATCCCGGCCAGTCGGTGAAGGACCGCGCCGGCAAATGGATGATCCTGGAGGCCGAGAAGCGCGGTGATCTCAAACCCGGTGGCCTCGTCGTCGAGTCGACGGCCGGAAATACCGGTATCGGGCTCGCCGTGGTGGCGAGCGCGCGGGGTTATCGTACCCTGATCGTGATTCCGGAAACGCAGAGCCAGGAAAAGAAGGACATGCTGCGGCTGTGCGGCGCCGAACTCGTCGAGGCGCCGATGCTGCCCTTCTCCAATCCGAACAACTATCAGCATCTCGGCCGGCGCCTTGCCGACCAGCTCCGCAAGACCGAGCCGAACGGCGTGCTGTTCGCCGATCAGTGGAACAACCTCGATAACCCGAAGGCGCATTACGACTCGACGGGACCCGAGATCTGGCAGCAGACCAACGGCAAGGTCGACGGCTTCATCTGCTCGGTCGGCACCGGCGGCACGCTCGCCGGCATCAGCCGCTACCTGAAGGAAAAGAACAAGGACATCGTGACCGCATGCGCTGATCCGCACGGCTTTGCGATGTACGAACTGTTCAAGCATGGCGAGGTCAAATCGACACCGGGCAACTCGATCACGGAAGGCATCGGACTCGGACGCAAAACGCCGGTCGTGGCGACCGCTGAAGTCGACGACGCATTCCTGATCTCCGACGAGGAAGCCGTGACGATCATCTACGACCTTCTGCAGCACGAAGGCCTGTGCCTCGGCGGCTCAACCGGAATCAATGTCGCAGGCGCGATCCACCTCGCCAAGAAGCTCGGCCCCGGCAAGACCATCGTCACGATCCTCTGCGATTCCGGCAATCGCTATCAGTCGAAGCTGTTCAATCCGGACTTCATGCGTTCGAAGAACCTGCCGGTTCCGGAATGGCTGCAGAGGCGCACCAAGATCGACCTGCCGTTCGCGTAGGTCGCGAATAACGGATGGTGAGTGGCGAATAGCGGGAAATCCATCCGCTACCTGCTTTTCGCCCCTTTTCGCGCTCTCAGCGCAATATCTGGCTCAGGAACAGCTTCGACCGTGCGTGCTGCGGATTGGCGAAGAACTCCTGCGGCGTGTTCGACTCGATGATCTGGCCGGCGTCCATGAACACGACCCGGTTGGCGACCTCGCGGGCGAAGCCCATCTCGTGGGTGACGACGAGCATGGTCATGCCTTCCTTGGCGAGGTCCACCATCGTGTCGAGCACCTCCTTGACCATTTCCGGGTCGAGCGCCGAGGTCGGCTCGTCGAACAGCATCACCTTCGGGTTCATGGTCAGCGCGCGTGCGATCGCGACGCGCTGCTGCTGGCCGCCCGACATCTGCCCGGGAAACTTGTTGGCCTGATGCGGTATCTTGACCCGCTCGAGGAACTTCATCGCGGCCGCCTCGGCATCCTTCTTCGGGATGTTGCGCACCCAGATCGGCGCCAGCGTGCAATTGTCGAGCACCGTGAGATGCGGGAACAGGTTGAAGCTCTGGAACACCATGCCGACCTCGCGGCGAACCTCGTCGACCCGGCGCAGGTTCGGCCCGAGTTCGATACCGTCGACCACGATCTCGCCTTCCTGGAATTCCTCAAGGGCATTGATGCAGCGGATCAGCGTCGATTTTCCCGAGCCCGAGGGGCCGCAGATCACGATGCGCTCGCCCTTGCCGACCTCGAGATTGACGTCGCGCAGCACGTGGAAGTCGCCATACCACTTGTTGAGCGCGGAGATGTTGACGATCGGATCGGACATGATGACCTTGTTCAGTTGCGGCGATGGGCGTTGAGCCGTCTTTCGACGAAGAGCGAGTAGCGCGACATTCCAAAGCAGAACGCGAAATAGAGGATTCCGGCGAAGGCGAAGCCCGTGAACGCGGTGGTCGGCGTGGTCCAGTTCGGATCGGAGAACGACGCGCGCAACGAGCCGAGCAGGTCGAACAGCGCGACGATCGACACCAGCGATGTATCCTTGAACAGCGAGATGAAGCTGCCGACGATGCCCGGAATGACGAAGCGCAACGCCTGCGGCAGCACGATGAGCGACGTCGTCTTCCACCACGACAGGCCGAGCGCAGACGCGGCTTCAGCCTGCCCGCGCGGCACCGCGGCGAGGCCGCCCCGGATCACCTCGGCCATGTAGGCGCCGGTAAACAGCGCCACGCCGATCAGGGCGCGCAACAGGCCGTCCACGGTGAAATTGGACGGCACGAACAGCGGCAGCATGTAGGTCGCGAAGAACAGGACCGTGATCAGGGGCACGCCGCGCCAGAACTCGATGAAGGTGATCGAGAAGATCCGGATCAGCGGAATGGTCGAGCGGCGGCCCAGCGCAAGCGCAATCCCGATCGGCATCGATGCGACGATGCCGGTGATGGCGATGACCAGCGTCACCAGCAGGCCGCCCCACAGCCGCGTATCGACGAGCGCAAACCCGCCGCGATCGAGCCCCATCAACCGGATGATTGCAGCGATCCCGGCAAACGTCACCAGGCTGCCGACGAGCGCCCTGCGGCCGGTCCGGACGCCGCCGCCGAGGACAAACAGAACGGCGGAGACGATCACGGCAGTAAGGAGGAAGTCGATCCAGACCGGCTGGGATGATGCCTGCAACTGGTCACGCAGCCAGGTCAGCGGAAAGATCAGCCACTGGATCATCAGACCGATCAGCACAATCAGCTTGCCGAGCAGCCAAAGCAGCGGACCGATCGCTGAGGTCTGGCTGACATTGACCAGGGCCTGGCCTGCGCCGCTGATGCTCTGCTCGAACAGCTGCAGCAGGCCTGCGGCCCAGCTCACGCCGAAACCGGCGAAGCCGCCGCCGCGCAGCAGGAAGAATGCCACCACCGGAAACGCGAAGAAGAACAGGCCGGAATTCAGTCCCTTGGCCGGCAGGCGGGGAACGAGCAGCGGCACCAACAGCACCGCGCCGAGCAGGAAGGTCAGGTTGACGCGCCAGCGCTGGGCTTCCGGATAGAAGCCATACATCAGCTGCGACAGCTTTGCCTGGATGTAGGGCCAGCAGGCGCCGACCTCGTGTCCCGCCTTCTCGGCAAGGCAAGCGGTGCGATCCTTGCCGGTCCAGACCGCGTCAACCAGCGTGAACCTGATCGCCGGGACGACGACGTACCAGAGCAGCAATAGCGCGAGGATCGTGAGCAGGATGTTGCCTGGCGAATTCAACAGGCGCGTGCGCACAAAGCCGAGGAAGCCCGTGGTCCTCACCGGCGTCGGGCGCTCGGGAACCAGATCCTGCCGGACAAAGGTCGGCGCGGCGAGATCCGTCATGTCCCGAGGCTCCGGTTGATGCGCCAGCCATAAATGCTCATGATCGCGCTCGTCGTCAGCGAAAGCAGCAAATAGACGCCCATCGTCATCGCGATGATCTCGATGGCCTGCCCGGTCTGGCTCACCGCGGTGCCGGCAAAGACCGACACCAGGTCGGGATAGCCGATGCCGACCGCAAGCGACGAGTTCTTGGTAAGGTTGAGGTACTGGTTGGTCAGCGGCGGTACGATGACACGCATCGCCTGCGGCACCACGATCAGCCGCAGCGTCGTGCCGCGGCTCAGGCCGAGCGAGGAGCCCGCCTCCATCTGTCCCTTGTGGACCGACAGGATTCCGGCGCGGACGATCTCGGCGATGAAGGCCGCCGTATAGGTCGACAACGCCACCGTCAACGCGACGAATTCGGGGATGATCCGCGCCCCGCCGGCGAAGTTGAAGCCCTTCAGCTGCGGGACCTCGAAAGTCATTGGCCGGCCGAAGATCAGCATCGCGATCAGCGGCAGGCCGACGACCAAGCCCAGCACATAAGGCCAGATCCGGATCAACTGTCCCCGCTGGAACAGGGCCTGCCGCGCATAGCGCCGCACGCCCAGCGCCGCGAGGATGCCGATCGCGAGCATGGCCAGGAACGGATCGAGCCCCGGCTCACTGATCGGTCGCGGCACGATCAGCCCGCGATTGTTGAGAAAGAAGGTGCTGAAGATCGAGATGCTCTGTCGCGGCGCCGGCAATGCCGCCAGCACCGCCAGATACCAGAACAGGATCTGGAACAGCAGCGGCAGGTTCCGGATGGCTTCGACATAGATGCCGCCGATCCGCGACAGCAGCCAGTTCGGCGACAGGCGGCACAACGCCACGACGAAACCAATGATGGTGGCAAAAAAGATGCCGATCACGGAGACAACGAGCGTGTTCAGCAGGCCCACGAAGAACACGCGCCAGTAGGTGTCGGAATTCGTGTAGGAGATCAGGCTTTGACTGACGTCAAAGCCCGCATTGTACTTGAGGAAGCCGAAGCCCGACGCAATGTGCTGGGTCTCCAGGTTCGCGCGCGCATTCGCCACGATCTCGTAGGCGATCCAGGCCAGGACCGCGGCGAAGGCAAGCTGGGCGGCGAGCCCATTCCAGCCTGCCTTGCCGCCAAGCGCGCGCTTCAGCCTGAGGGCAAACTGCGCCGGTGGTTTTCGGGGCGCGATGGTCATCGCCGCAGCCGCTTGCCGGCCAGATCAGCGGATCGGCGGCGCGTACTGGATACCGCCCTTGTTCCAGAGATTGTTGATGCCGCGGGCGATGCCGAGGGGCGATCCGGTGCCGACATTGCGTTCGAACGCTTCACCGTAATTGCCGACCGCCTTCACGATGCGCACCACCCAGTCCTTGGTGAGGCCGAGCTGTTCGCCCAGATTGCCGTCGGTGCCCAGCACCCGCTTCATTTCCGGCTTGTCCGATTTCAACATCTCATCGACGTTCTTCTGGGTCACGCCGAGTTCCTCGGCATTGACCATTGCGAACAGCGTCCACTTCACGATGTCGAACCACTGGTCGTCGCCGTGCCGTACCATCGGCCCCAGCGGCTCCTTGGAGATGATTTCCGGAAGCACGACGTGATCAGCGGGGTTGGCGAGCTTCAGGCGGCTGGCATAGAGCCCGGAGGCGTCGTCGGTGAAGACGTCGCAGCGTCCGGATTCATAGGCCTTGACCGCCTCGTCGATGGTGCCGAAAGCGATCACCTCATACTTCATGTTGTTGCCCTTGAAGAAGTCGGCGAGATTCTGCTCGGTCGTGGTGCCGGTCTGCACGCAGACCGATGCGCTGTTCAGTTCGAGCGCCGAATTCACCTTGAGCGACTTCTTCACCATGAAGCCCTGCCCGTCATAGTAGGTCACGCCGGTGAAATTGGCGCCGAGCGAGGTATCGCGCGACACCGTCCAGGTGGTGTTGCGCGACAGCACGTCGATTTCGCCGGACTGCAACGCCGTGAAACGATCCTTGGCCGAGAGCGGCACGAACTTGATCTTGGACGGATCGTTGAGGACCGCCGCGGCGAGCGCGCGGCAGACGTCGACGTCGAGCCCGGTCCAGTTTCCCTTGTCGTCAGGAGAGGAAAAACCGGGCAGGCCCTGGCTGACGCCGCAGGACAACATGCCCCGGTCCTGGACGGTCTTGAGGGTTTGCGCCGAGACGCCCTGGACCGAAAGGGCGGTGGCAGCGACAAGGGTGAGAGCCAGGGAAACGCGTTTCATGGGCAGGCCTTTCAGGGTCGTCCGTGGACGTTGCATTTGACCGCCTGGCGCTCACGGGCCCACCGGATCGATCCCTTGCAGCAGAAAACGCTGTTCTGACCGGCAGATTGACGAACATGTCGGCCAGGCAAAGGATCGAAAGTCGCGGCAGGCCCCTCAACGTGCGGCGACTGGAAGTTGCGGCGCATCACATAGCGACTGACGTTCCGGGTCAAGGGGTTGACGTGCCTCTTCTGCGTCCTGTTAGTAACACCCCCGGCGTGATCCCGTCGTCCCGACCCGTCACGGCCGCGGCAAAAAGTCTGATACCCATGACCACTTCCAACGGCCACCCCCCCGCCTCCCAGCAACATGCAGCAACCCGCCTGGTCACCGCCGGGCGCGACACACAGGGGCAAAGGGGCTTCGTCAACCCGCCGGTGTTCCACGGCTCGACCGTGCTCTATCCGACCGCCGAGGACCTCCACGCCCATCGCGCCGAGTTCACCTATGGCCGCCACGGCAACCCGACCACGCGGGCGCTGCAGGACGTGCTGATGGCGCTGGAGGGCCCGCAATGCGCCGGCGTCGGGCTGGCGCCGTCGGGCCTCGCCGCCATCTCGACAACGCTCCTCGCGGTGCTGAAGGCGGGCGACCATCTCCTGGTCTGCGACAACGTCTACCGGCCGACGCGAAATTTCTGCAACGGCATGCTGACGCGCTTCGGCATCGAGACCAGCTATTTCGATCCCCTGATCGGCGCCGGCATCGAGGCGCTGTTCAAGCCGAACACCCGCGCGGTGCTGCTCGAAGCGCCGGGCTCGCAGTCCTTCGAGATGCCCGACGTGCCCGCGATCGCCGCCGCGGCCCACGCCCGCGGCGCGATCATGATCGACGACAACACCTGGGCGACCCCGCTTTATCACCGTTCGCTCGAGCAGGGTGTCGACATCAGCATGCAGGCCGCGACCAAATATATCGGCGGACATTCCGACATCATGTTCGGCACTATCTCGGCGAACGCCAAGGCCTGGCCCAAGGTCTCGGAAGCGATCCGCCTGCTTGGCGTCTGCGCCGGCCCCGACGACGTCTATCTTGCGCTGCGCGGGGTGCGCACCCTGTCGGTGCGGCTTGCGCAGCACCACCGCTCCGGGCTCGAAATGGCGCGCTGGCTCGCGGGCCGCCCGGAAGTCGACCGTGTGCTGCACCCTGCCCTCGAAACCGATCCCGGGCATGAGATCTGGAAGCGAGACTTCACCGGCGCCTCTGGCCTGTTCAGTATCGTGCTGAAGCCGGTGCCACAGCCGGCGGTCGACACCATGCTCAACACGCTGCGCCTGTTCGGCATGGGCTTTTCCTGGGGCGGCTTCGAGAGCCTCGCGGTCCCGTTCGATTGCAGCGACTATCGCACCGCGACGAAATGGGCGCCGGGCGGCCCGACGCTGCGGCTGCATATCGGGCTGGAGAGCGTCGACGATCTCAAGGCCGATCTCGATCGCGGATTCGCCGCGCTGAAGGCTCCGCTCTGACCGGCGTTCGCGCGGCGTCTTCGCAGTGCCTCAACCACGGGTTAAGTGACATCGCCTCACGGGTCGATCGCCTGCGCGATCTCCGGGATTTTGCGGAGTTGCTAGTGGTGCCGATAACCAAGCGTTCACCATCCCCACCAATCCCTTAATCGACCGAACCTCCTATCAAGTTCGCTTACACTTTTGCTGCCGTAGTCATGCTCCCGGGAAGGGCTGTCAGCACCGCAAGGTCGCGACCGCCGCTGGCAAGGGCATTCAGACAATCACATGAAGACGGCACGCATCGTGGTCCTGGCTATCGCCGGCGTCGCCGGTCTCGCCGCGACCTATCTCGCGAGCAGGACCGACACTCACACGCCGGCCCCCGCCGCACCGGTGGTCCAGCTGCCGACCGTCGACGTGCTGGTGGCCAAATCCGAAATCGGCCTCGGGCAGGCGGTCAAACCCGAAGACGTGCAATGGCAGCGCTGGCCGGCTGAAACCGCCAGCGCCGGCTTCATGCGCCGCGACACCAATGTCGACGCCATGAAGGATGTCATCGGCGCAATCGCGCGCGCGCCTTTCATCGTCGGCGAGCCGATCCGCGAGCAGAAGCTGGTGAAGGCCAACGGAAGCGGCTTCATGGCCGCGATACTCCCCAGCGGGATGCGCGCGATCTCCACCGAAATCTCGCCGGAGACCGGCGCCGGCGGCTTCATCCTGCCGGGCGACCGCGTCGACGTGATCCTGTCGCGGCGCGACAAGAATCCCGATCACGTCGGTCCGGACATCATCGTCACCGAGATCCTGCTTGCCAACGTCCGCGTACTCGCGATCGACCAGGCTCCGAAGGAGAAGGAAGGCAGCAACTCGCTGGTCGGCAAGACCGTGACGCTCGAGCTGAAGCCCGATCAGGCCGAGACGCTCGCCCGGGGACGGCAAACCGGCACCCTGGCGCTCGCGCTGCGCAGCATTGTCGACAACAAGGAAACGTCGGTCGAGGTTTCGGCCAACGAACAGGCCCCGAAGCGGGGCGAGAGCATCAATGTGGTCCGCTACGGCGTCCTCAGCTCTCAGACGACACAGAAGTGAAGTGGGGGACTTCGAGATGACATCCGGTGCAAAACAACCGACGCTACGGACCACCCTGGTTCGCTTGCTGTCGTTTTCGGCGGTCGCCGCGCTGACCCTCGTCCCTGTCCTAGCGCCGGCGGTTGCAGCCGACCAGGACAAGACCACCGACAAGACAGGCGACGTCACGTTCACCAGCAGCATCCCGACCAAGACCCGCTTCGTTGCGCTCGGCGTCGGCAAGTCCGTGGTGGTCGACTTGCCGCGCGAGGCCAAGGACGTGCTGGTCGCCGATCCCAAGATTGCCAACGCCGTGATCCGCTCGTCGCAGCGTGCCTACATCATCGGCGCCTCCGTCGGCCAGACCAACGTGGTGTTCTTCGACGCCGACGGCCAGCAGGTCGCCTCCTACGACATCGCGATCAAGCGCGACCTCAACGGCATGCGCACGACCCTCAGGCAGGTAGCGCCTGGCGTCGAGGTCGAAGGCGTCGGCGACAGCGTCGTTCTGACCGGCTCGGTGGCGACGCCGGTCGAGGCCCAGACCGCGGCCGACATCGCGGCAAAGCTGGTCGGCAACGCCGACAAGGTGGTCAATTCGATCACGGTGCGCGGCCGCGATCAGGTGATGCTGAAGGTGACGGTTGCCGAAGTGCAGCGGAACATCATCAAGCAGCTCGGCATCGATCTCAGCGCCAGCATGAACTACGGCTCCGCAGCCGTTGTCTTCAACAACAGCAATCCGTTCAGCGCCAACAATGGCCCCCTGGTCTCCGGCAACTCACTGACGACATCGGCCTTGACGAAGGCCGGCCTGCCGTCGGTGACCGCAACGCTGCGCGCGATGGAAAGCGCCGGCGTCGTGCGAACGCTGGCGGAGCCGAACCTGACCGCAATCTCGGGCGAGTCCGCGACCTTCGTTTCCGGCGGCGAGTTTCCCATCCCCACCGGCGTCACCTGTCAGACGTCGACGACGGGTACGATCGGAAACTGCGTGCAGACGGTCTCCTTCAAGAAATTCGGCATCTCGCTCAACTTCACGCCGGTGGTGCTTTCGGAGGGGCGCATCAGCCTGAAGGTCATGACCGAAGTGTCCGAAGTCTCGATGGACAACGCTTTGACCGGCGGCCAGGGCGGAACGACGATTCCCTCGATCAAGACCCGTCGCGCCGACACGACGCTGGAGGTCCCCTCCGGGGGCTCGGTCGCGATGGCGGGTTTGATCCAGGAACAGACCAAGCAGGCCATCAACGGAATGCCCGGCGTCGACCAGATCCCGATCTTCGGTCAGCTCTTCAGGAGCCAGGACTTCGTCAACAACCAGACCGAGCTGATGGTCATCGTGACGCCCTATGTGGTGCGCGCCGTCGCGCAGAAAGAGCTGTCGCGTCCGGATGACGGCTTCGCGCCCGCCTCCGACGCCCAGTCGGCGCTGCTGGCACGCATCAACCGCATCTATGGCGTCGCCGCACGCGCCGAACCGATCGGCGCCACGCCGGTCGATTTCGGCTTCATCATCGACTGACACCGGGCTTGGGATTGGGGGATCGCAAGATGACGCGCAACACACAAGCCGGCCGCATCGCAACGTTGCCGCTGTTCGGGGCCCTCTTCGTCGCGACGATCACGCTCGGCGGCTGCAATATCCAGACCACCGACGTCGTCACGGGAACCGTGCCCGACGACTACCGCCAACGCCATCCGATCGCCGTCACTGAAGGCGAACAGTCGATCGTCGTGTTCGTCGGCAAGAGCCGCGGCAACCTGACCGCGACGCAGCGCGATGACGTCATGGGACTGGCGCGCAGCTGGCGCCGCGAAGGTACCGGTGCGATTGTCGCCGACGTGCCGGAGGATACGCCGAATTCGCGCGCCGCACAGGCCGTCTATAGCGAAATCCACGGCATCCTGTCGTCGATGGGCGTGCCGGCTCACGCCATCACCAGGCGCCCCTATCGCAATGACGATCCGCGCGCGCTTGCCACCATCCGCCTGAGCTATCCGAAGATGACCGCGGTCGCCGGTCCCTGCGGAACCTGGCCGAACGACCTCGGCCCCTCGCTCTACAATCCGAACTACAGCGAGAACAAGTCGTACTACAATTTCGGCTGCGCCACGCAGCGCAACCTGGCCGCCATGATCGACAATCCGTCCGACCTCGAGCAGCCGCGCAGCGAGACCGCCCCGTATGCACCGCGTCGCGGGATCGAATTCGACAAGTACCGCAAGGGCACGCCCACCGCGACCAACTATCCCGAAGCCGAAAAGGCCAAGCTGAGCGACGCAGGCAAATGAGCGCCCAACAAAATCAACCGCCGCAGGCCGACGACTACATCGCGCCTGCGCCGCGCATCTCGGTGCAGGCGTTCTGCGCCACCGTTGCCACGGCCGCGAACGCAAAGGCCGCCGCGGCGGACCGCCGGCTCGCCAAGGCCCACCTGTCCGTCCACATGGGCGGCATCGCCGCTGCGGTCGACGCCTATCACAAGGCGCCGACGCCGAACGTCATCGTGATCGAGACCGAGCCGAACAGCGATTTCCTCGCCGGCCTCGACGAGCTTGCCGGCGTCTGCGATCCCGGCACCCGCGTCGTCGTGCTCGGCAATCCCGGCGATGTTGCGCCCTATCGCGAGCTGGTCCGCCGCGGCGTCAACGACTACGTCATCGGGCCGGTGCAGGTGCTCGACATCGTGCGCACGATCTGCAGCCTGTTCTCGGCATCGGAGGCCGTCTCGGTGGGCCGCCTGATCGCGGTTGCCGGCGCCAAGGGCGGCGTCGGGGCATCGACGGTGGCCCACAACGTCGCCTGGACGATTGCGCGCGATATCGGCCTCGATTGCGTTGTCGTCGACCTCGACCTCGCCTTCGGCACCGCCGGGCTCGACTACAACCAGGACCCGGTGCAGGGTATCGCCAACGCGGTGTTCTCGCCCGAGCGGCCCGATACCGCCTATATGGAACGCCTGCTCTCCAAGTGCAGCGACCATCTCAGCCTGCTGGCCGCGCCGTCCACACTCGACCAGGTCTACGATTTCGGCGCCGACGCGTTCGACGCGATCTTCGACACGATGCGCATGACCACGTCATGCATCGTGCTCGACGTTCCGCATCAATGGACCGCCTGGACCAAGCGCGTGCTGATCGGCGCCGACGACATTCTGATCGTCGCCGAGCCCGACCTCGCCAACATGCGCAACACCAAGAACATGCTGAGCCTGCTCAAGGCTGCGCGCCCGAACGACCGCCCGCCGCTCTACTGCCTGAACCAGGTCGGCATGCCAAAGCGCCCCGAGATCGAGGTCAAGGAATTCGCCAAGACAATCGAGACCCAGCCGATCGCCAGCATTCCGTTCGACTGTCGGCTGTTCGGCGAAGCCGCCAACAATGGCCAGATGATTGCGGAGGTCTCGGGACGTCACCGCACCACCAAGACCTTCCTGCGGATGGCGCATCGACTGACCGGTCGTCCCGACCTCGCCGAACAGCGAGACTCATTCCTGTCACCGATCCTCAACAAGCTGCAGGGTGGTCGCAGGGCCGCCGGATAATCGGCGCAGGCAATCTCGAACTCCGTTCCAATTCCATCGAAACGAAAAGGTCTTTCAGTCGTTGCGGCGGCCGCCGGCGACCGGAATCTTGTCCGTGTCCGACCGGCTTGCCTCCCGGCGCGACAGCAGTCGCTTGAGCGCGGCGACATTGGCGGCGCCCTCTTCCGGCGGCAGATTGGCCTTCATGATGGTCTCCGCCTCGGACTGCCGGCCCTCAAGGCTCACCACCACGGCGAGATTGGTGCGCACGCGCATGTCGGCCGGGGCGAGGTCCCGGGCATGGCGCAGCGTCTCCTCGGCTTTCGGCAGATCCTTCGAGAGCAGGTAGGACAACCCGAGATTGGAGAGCACCGACGGATCGTCGGGCCTGATCTTGAGCGCGCTGTCATAATATTGCCGCGCCTCGTCGTGGCGATCGAGCTGATCGAGCACGGCGCCTTGCGCCGACAGGATGCGCCAGTCCGGATCTTCCGGAGTGTGGGCGCGCCCGAGCACGTCGAACGCCTGCTGGAAATTGCCGTTGTCGGCGAGCGCGCGGCCGTAGCCGGCGAGTAGCGCCTTGTTGTTGGGTTGCGCGAGCACCGCCTGCTCCAGCATGGCCGCCGCCTGCGCGCGCTGGCCGGTGGCGCGCAGCGCCTTGGCATATTGCAGTGCCGCGTCGACATCCTTCGGGTTGGCGTGGACCCGCTCGCGATAGGTCTCGAGGTCGCGCCGGGGATCGGCAGACGCCTGGGTCTGGTCCGCCTTGTCGCCCAATGACCCAGTGATGTCTGCGATGTCGGAAGGTCCCGAGGTCTGGCAGGCGGACAGCCCGATCAGCAGGATCGCAGCAGATGCGGCGCCCGCGAGACGACTCACGCGGCTTATTTGTCGGGACGACTTCTGGAACATCAACGGGGACTCGGAACAGCGAAGGTTCCGGGATGCTCACAGCTTAACCCTAAGGTCCGGTTAAGCCCGGTATCATGCCGCCGTCATACCTGCCCGATCTTGGGTCACCGGGCCAGGCTAGAGGCGGCTTCCCGCCGCCCCTCGCACGAATGTCAGGTCAGTCGACGAACTGGGCACCGAATTCATGCCCGATGCGCCAGGCCAGGCGGCACTGACGCGGACTGCCGGTCGAGAAGATGATGGTGAATTCCGGAGGAATCTCCAGATATTCGGCGATCACCTTGACGCCGCCGGACGAGATATCCGTGATCATGCAGTCGCGCGGCAGCGAGCCGGTTGCCACCTGGATCTTGGCGACGCTTCTGCAGGCACGGCGTTCGCTCTTGCGGCGATTGACAAACATTCTGATCCCCAACCCTTGCTGGACAGTTTTCGGTTCCAGCCTTGATAGCGGCAAAAGATTGGAAACTGCCTAGCTGAACTCGTCGCAATTGATCCGACGGTTTCAGGATTGGTTTACGATTTCCAGCGGGCTGCATTTGGCCAAGCGCAATCGAACCAAAACTTTGCGAAATGTGATCTGTCTGACTTTACCTCACGCGGCGCGAACGCCATGCTTGGGCAAGACGCTGCCGGAAAATTCGAGCGATTTATTTCAGTGATGTCTGGGCAAATGCCCGGCGAATACGAACCGCGCATCCGAAATTATCAGTGCTGAGCATACTGCGGTCGTTCCGCAGACGACAGTAGCCGGCCGAACCGCGCCGGACGCGATTTCATAAACAAAACAATTCTCTACCTGCAGGTCCCCTTAGGCAGAGCCGCAGCCAACGAGCAACGTCAATGAACAGGGCCTTGGCAAAACATGTTTCATCAAAAGCGCAATTTCAATCCGTCCGTTGAAGACCAAGCGAGCCTCCAGGATTTCAAGACTGGCTCGTTCGATGTCCGGCAGGACGCCGTCCTCAATCTCGACGCTCGCGCGCTTTCGAATCTGATTGCAGCGCGCGACATTTCCTGCGCCGAGGTTGCCACGATCTATCTGGACCACATCGAGCGCACCAACCCGGCCCATAATGCGATCGTGTCGATGCGCGATCGCGGCGACGTCCTTGCGGAGGCGCGCGAAAAGGACGACCTCCTTGCCCACGGCCAGCGTCAGGGCTGGATGCACGGCTTTCCGCAAGCCATCAAGGATCTCGCCGCGACCAAGGGCTTGCGGACCACGCAAGGTTCTCCGCTCCATCGCGACGCCCTTCCCGCGCAAGACGCGGGGTTTGTCCGCAGGATGAAGCGCGCGGGCGCCATTGTGATCGGCAAGACCAACACGGCCGAATTCGGTCTGGGATCCCAGACCTACAACCCGGTGTTCGGCACCACCCTCAATGCGTTCGATCGAACCCGCACAGCCGGGGGCAGCAGCGGCGGTGCCGCCGTCGCATTGGCGACGCGGATGTTGCCGGTCGCCGACGGCAGCGACAGCGCGGGCTCGATACGCAATCCCGCGGCCTACAACAACGTCTTTGCACTGCGTCCCACTCAGGGGCTGATCCCCGCCGAGGGACGGGACATTTGCCTGCCGTCACTCGGGACGGTCGGGCCGATGGCGCGAACGGTCGATGACCTCGCCATGCTGCTCGCCGTCCAGGCCGGCAGCGAAAATCCGAATGCCTTTCGCGAGCGGCTGAAACGCGACGTTCAGGGCATCAGGATCGGCTGGCTCGGTGATCTCGGCGGCTATCTCGCCTTCGAACCCGGCGTGCTCGATCTCTGCGAAAGCGCCCTGCAGACCTTTGCCGACATCGGCTGTGACGTGGAGCCGCTGCCGGTCGATCATCCGATGGAGGAGGTCTGGGACTACTGGATCATTCTCCGCGCCTGGCTCACCGGAGGCGCCCTCGCCGGCCGCTTCTCCGATCCGGCCAAGCGGGCGCTGATGAAGGACGAGGCCTGCTGGGAGGTCGAGCGCGCCTTGCGTCTGTCCGCCATGGACGTGTTCGAGGCATCGACGCGCCGCGCCGCCTGGTGCCGGACGGTCGCCCGGCTGTTTGAGAGATTCGATTTCCTGGTCCTGCCGACGGCGCAGTGTTTTCCGTTTGATGCCAGCCTGACGTGGCCAAGAACCGTCGGCGGTCGCAGCATGGATACTTACCATCGCTGGATGGAGGTGGTGATCCCGGCAACCATGGCCGGATGTCCAGCCATCAACGTGCCTGCCGGCTTTTCGCCCGAGGGATTGCCGATGGGCCTGCAGATTCTCGCGCCCGCCCATGGCGACATCGCCGCTCTGCAATTGGCCCGGGCCTATGAGCGTGCGACGACCTGGAATTCGAGACTACCCCCACCCCATTAGCTGCGGAGGCATGACCGATGGCCGCACTCGCATTTGGTCACACCGCATGGCTCGCCGCTGCGCTTGCGGCTGCTGGCGCATGCACCGGGATCCTGGCAGGCCTGTTCGGGGTCGGCGGCGGCACCGTCATCGTGCCCGTGCTCTACGAGGTGTTCGAACTCTATGGCGTGCCGGACGAGATCCGGATGCCGCTCTGCGTCGGCACCTCGCTTGCCGTCATCGTGCCCACCTCGATCTCGTCGTTTCTTGGTCACACCAGGAAGGGACAGGTGAACACCGGTGTGCTGCGCATGTGGATCGTGCCGATCGCGGCCGGCGTCGGCATCGGAGTTATCGCCGCAGCTTTCGCCAGGCCTGTCCTGTTCAAGGCCGTTTTCATCCTCGTCTGCCTGTTTCTTGCCGTCAGGCTTCTGGCCGGCAAGGACACATGGAAGCTCGGAGACAAGTTGCCTGGCAGGAGCGCCATGGCGATCTACGGCCTTGTGACCGGCTCGTCGGCGTCGCTTATGGGCATCGGCGGTGGACTGGTGGCGAACGTGGTTCTCAGCCTCTACCGATTCCCCATCCACGCCGCAGTCGCAACGGCGTCCGGCGTCGGCGTCATCGTTTCGATTCCCGGCGCGATCGGCTACGTCGTGGCCGGCTGGGGGCACCCCGGCCTGCCACCGCTCTCGCTGGGCTATGTATCGCTGATCGGGTTTGCACTGCTGACCCCGCTGAGCTTGCTCACGGTGCGCTATGGCGTCAGCCTTGCGCATCAGCTGAACAAGCGCCAGATGGAGATCGCCCTGTCCGCGTACCTGATCTTCATCAGCCTGCGCTTCGTCGTTTCGCTGACCTAAAGCGCGATGAGATAGGGCTGAATCGTCATCGCGCGCATGATCTTTTCGGAAAACGGCTTCACACTTTTCCGGATCACAATTTACCGCTCGAGCGTCTTCGACGCCTTGCCGCGGTTCTTCACGATCAGCATGATGTTGCGGACATAGATCAGCGTGGCAAGGCCCTGGCCGATGATGATGACCGGTTCGCGCTTGGCGAGGCCGTAGATCAGCGTCATGAAGCCGCCGCCCATTGAGAAGAACCAGAACGCCATCGGCACCACGCTCTGGCCGGCGCGTTCGCTCGAGATCCACTGCACCAGGAAGCGCGCGGTGAACAGGAGTTGCGCGACGAGGCCGAACGCCAGCCAGAAATCGAACTTGGCGACGAACACGTCGTACAGATAGGCATTGAGCGCCTGGCCGTATTGAATCAGCATCACTTCACCTCGGTTGCGCCCGGCACGCCAGTGACATCGGGCGCTTCAGTGACATCGGGCACTTCGGTGACCGTCGGCGTCGGCTTCTTGCGGCGGATCAGCCACCACACGCCGGCAAGATCGAGGATCCCGATCCAGAGCCGGTCGAAGAAGCCATAGTTCGACACACCTGAATGGCGCGGGCGGTCGACGACGTCGACATAGGCGATTGCAAATCCCTCGCGGCGAACCAGCGCCGGCAGGAAGCGATGCAGCCCGTCGAAATAAGGCATCGACAGGAACACCTCGCGCGGAAACGCCTTCAAACCGCAACCGGTGTCGCGGGTGCCGTCGCGGAGGATCGTGCCGCGCACGGCATTGGCGATGCGCGACTGCAGCTTCTTGAAGCCGGTATCCTTGCGTCCGACCCGTTGGCCCGCGGCGAGGCCGACGCGGCCGCCGCCGCTCTCGATCGCCGCGACCAGATCGGGCAGGAACGCCGGATTGTTCTGCCCGTCACCGTCGAGCGTCGCCACGATCGCGCCCCGCGCCGCGCGCACTCCGCTGCGCACTGCCGCCGATTGACCTGACGACACTGCATGCCGAAGCTGCCTGAGGTTGGAGCGTTGCGCCATGATCTCGGCGAGCCGCTCGCCCGTCGCGTCGGTCGAGCCGTCATTGACGTAGATGATCTCGTAGGCCCAGCGGTCGTCGAGCGCGGCCGCGATCTCGGATATCAGCGGAGCAACGTTGTCGGCCTCGTTGCGCACAGGCACGACGATGGAGACGGCGACCGGCATCTGGTCGGGAGCAGGCAAATCGGCACTCGTGGTTGGTATTATCAGCGGCTGGAACCGGCCCGGTCCGGCCGCCGGGCGACCGCTTTTATGAGGCGAAAGCGCTCCTCGCAACCCTTTTGAGACGCCCTTCCGGGGACCCCGCCAGGGACACGATGGCGCCGTCCTGATGGATGGCAAAACCAAGGCGGCGGGCCGCGAACCAGTGGCGCACCGCCATGGCGCCGATCACGCCGACCAGCGCGCCGGCGACCACATCGCTCGGGTGATGCGCCAGCAGCACCAGCCGGGTCGCCGCGATGATCAAGGCGTAAATCAGCATCGGGATGCGCGCCCGCGGCCACACCGCTGACACGGCGAAGGCCAGCGCGAAGGCCGTGATCGCATGCCCCGACGGGAAACTCGCATAGGCTTCGGTGCCGGCGAAATGCTGGAAGTTGAAGGCATTGGCCTTGCCGCCGACAAAGGGTCGGCCGCGGCCGACGATCCACTTGACGACCTCGCCGACGGCAACCGAAAGCGCGACCGACAGGAACAGGTATTGCAGACGCGTGCCGAGGCCGAGAGCGATCACGCGCGATCTCCCGTGCAGAGCCGGTGCCACCAGCGCGACCGCGACGAGCAGGACGCCGAGCGCCCAGAGCACGTACACGTCCTTGCCGAAGTCGGTCAGGATCCGGACCCACCACAGGCTCGGCGTGCCGCGCGGCGGCATCAGGCTGATCTCCGCGACGTCGACGGCGTACATCAATGTCAGGATCACGACCCCGGCGATGACCACGAGCAGCAGCGCGTGGCGTGCGGCGCGGCGCCCCGCTTCCGACCGGCGCGAATGCGTCGGTGCGCGCACGAGTTGAACCGCCGACAGCCGGACCAGCGTCAGCAATCGTCCGAAATAATTCACAGACTCCGGGCGTGCTGGCAGCGACGGCATGTCATTCCGTTCCTTCGGAGCGGAAGATCGCGATCGAGACGGCCTTGCCCTGGGAGATGTTGTAGCCTTCGATGCGCACCGGCGCGTTGTAGCGCAGCCCGATCGCCTCGGCGCGCTGGACGAAGGACCGCTCGGAACGCTGCTCGACCAGCGCGAAGCGGCAGGAGCCCTGGGCCAGGAAATCGGCCGCGCCCGATCCGTCGGTCAGCAAGGTCGAGGTATCCGTCATGAACACGAGGCTCGGCTCGAGAAATCCCGCCGCCGCCGCCTTGGGCCCGACGCAGGTCACGTTGCGCAGCGCGCGCGCGACCTCCTGGCTCGGAAACATCGTGGTGAGCCGCGGCAGAACCACGCCATAGGTGCCGGCGGCCATCAGCGCCGCCGCGATCACGGCGTTGAGCAGCGAGCGCTCCGCGCGGCTGTCCTCGAACAGCCACCAGGCGACCAGGCCGAACACCATCGCGACCGCAAACAGCGGCCAGGCCGGAAACACCGGCTGATGAATCGCCTTGATCGCGCCGACGATCACGAGCACCGCGCCAAGCGCAGGAATCGCAAACCACCAGGCGGCGCCGCGCACCAGCCAGGAGCGCGACAGCACGCGCCGCTCCACGGCACCCGCGGTCAGGATCGCGATCGCCGGATACAGCGGCAGCACGTAATGCGGCAGCTTGGTCAGCACGGCCTCGAATACGAGCCAGGACGGGATCAGCCAGGCAAGCAGGAATTGCGCGCCGGGCTCGCGCCGCGCGCGCCAGACTGCGGGCGCCGCCATGGCGGCGAGCGGCGCGCCGGGCCAGAACGTGATCCAGAACAGCAGCAGATAGATGCCGGGCGGCGCGCCGTGGGATTCCTGGGCGCCGAGCTTGCTCAGCATGTCGCCACCGACCGAGTCGGCAAAGAAGGCGTCGCCGGCGCGCAGGAAGATCAGCACGAACCACGGCAATACCAGCACCAGCATCCACATCAGTCCCCAGACCGGACGCATGCGCCAGAGCCATGCCGCCGACCTGTCGAGGAATGCGAGCACGGCGATCGCGAGGCCGACGAACATCAGGATCAGCGGCCCCTTGATCAGGATGCCGGCCGCCAGCGCCGTCCAGAAGATCGCCGGCGGCGCCCATGGCGGATGAGCCGGATCCTCGCCGCGCTGCCAGGACAGATAGACCCGCGCCATCGCACCCATCGCCGCGGTGACGGTGAGCAGCAGCATCGCATCGGTCTTGGCCAGCCGCGCCTCGACCCCAAGCAGCACGCAGCTCGCCATCATCAAGGCAGCCAGCACGGCGCCACGCCGTGTCGCGAAAGCGAGCGCGGACCAGTAGGTCAGCAGCACCGCGCCGATGGCGCCGAGCAGCGATGGCAGGCGGTAGACCCAGATCCGGACTTGCGCGCGCGGCACCCCGAGCGCGGATATGGTCTTCAGTGCCGCCGCCTGCATCCAGTAGATGCCGACCGGCTTCTTGTAGCGGACGTCGTCCTGGAAGCGGATGTCGACGAAGTCGCCGCTCTCGACCATCTGCTTGGTGGCCTGGGCAAAGCGCACCTCGTCGCGGTCGATCGGCGGGATGGTGAAGAAGCCGGGCAGGAACAGGATCAGACAGGTCAGCGTCAGGAACGCGACCGAACGCCATTGGCTGGCCGTCGCGAACTCGAACGCCATGAATAGCCTGCGGCTGGAATGCGCAGGTTTTACAGACTGTTGCCCTGCTCCAAAGCGCCGGGATTGGAGGCCATCCACCATGGGCTTCGCATACGATGAAACTGCAGCGCAAACAACCGTGCTGTTCCGCTTTCCTGCGCGATCATTGCACGCGGATCACAACGGTATCCGCAGCCCCCGTGGCATCGATGACGGTCAGGCGCGCAAAGCCGGGCCCGGGCGGGTCGATCAGGCGCTGGCGCCGGCTGTCGATGTCTCCGGCTGAGACACCATTGACCAGCACCGTCAGCGGCAGCACGCCACCGGCGACCTTCACCGGCATCGCCGCATAGCGGCCATCGTCGGAATGATCGACGTCGATGCGCGAGCCGTTCAGCGGGAACTGGATATGCGGCGCCTGGTCGTTGCCGGAGCGCACGAGTTCGCCGAGCGGGCGGAAGCGGCGCAGCGGCGGCGGCAGCCTGGCGTTGCTGGCGACCAGCACGCCGCGCGGCGCCTTCGGCAGTGCCGCCGGCATCTTGCCGGTCCGCGCGAACGCATCGAACAGGATCGGCGCGGCGGCGGCGCGGCCGACCAGGCCCGGTACCGGCGTGCCGTCGGGACGGCCGACCCAGACGCCGATCGTGATACGGCCGTCGAAGCCGACCGACCAGGCGTCGCGATAGCCATAGCTGGTGCCGGTCTTGAACGCGATCTTTCCGTGCACGCCGTTCTCCGGCGGCGGGGTACCGAGCAGGACGTTGCCGACCTGCCACGCCGCCGCCTGATCCATCAGCCGCATGGTGTCGCGGTTGTCATCGGCCCGCACGATCTCGCGCAGCGGTTTCGTCGCGCCGAGGCGCGCCAGCCCGGTGTAGAGCTGCACGAGATCCTGCAAGGTCACTCCGACGCCACCGAGACCCATCGCGAGCCCCGGCGTCTCATCCTTCGGCAGCACGAGGCTGGTGCCGGCCTGCCTAAGCCGCGACGACAGCCGGCTCGCGCCGACGCGGTCGAGCAGTTCGATCGCCGGGACGTTCAGCGACAATTGCAGCGCCTTGCGCACCGGCACCGTGCCCTGGAACGTCAGGTCGAAATTTTCCGGCGCATAGGTGCCGAACCGGATCGGGCGATCCTCGATCAGGCTGTCGGGATGCACGAAGCCGTCCTCGAAGGCGAGGCCATAGATGAACGGCTTCAGGGTCGAGCCCGGCGAGCGCACCGCGCGCGTCATATCGACCTGCCCTGCCCGCCGCTCGTCGAAATAATCCGCCGAGCCGACCCGCGCCAGCACGTCACCGCTGTCATTGTCGACCGCGATGATCGCAACCGAGACGTCGGGCCCCAGCGCGATGGCGCGGTCGCGTGCCAGCGCCTCGAGGTTTTTCTGCAAGGCGGCATCCAGCGTCAGCTTGATGACGGGCTCATCCTTCATCGTCGCGATCGCCTGGTCGGCGGAATGCGGCGCAAGGATCGGGATCTGCCGACGCATCTTCGGCACCGGTGTTTCCTTGGCCTGCGCGGCATCCTCCATCGACACTGCGCCATCCTCGACCATGCGGTCGAGCACGCGGTCACGTGCTGCATGCGCGGCGTCCGGATAGCGATCGAGCCGCCGCCGCTCCGGCGATTGCGGCAAGGCCACCAGCAGTGCGGACTCCGCCAGCGAGAGCCGCTTCGGCTCCTTGCCGAAATAGGCGATCGAGGCGGCACGCACCCCCTCGAGATTGCCGCCGAACGGTGCCAGCGTGAGGTAGAGGTCGAGGATCTGGTCCTTGGAGAGTTGGCGCTCGAGCTCGATCGCGCGCACCATCTGCCGCAATTTTGCGTACACCGAGCGTTGGTGCCGCGGCTCCATCAGCCGCGCGAGCTGCATGGTGATGGTCGAGCCGCCGGACACTATGTGTCCGCGGGTGGCGAGCTGGAACGCCGCCCGCGACAGTGCCAGCGGATCGATGCCGCCGTGCTGGTAGAAGCGCTTGTCCTCATAGGCGAACAGCAGCTTGAGGTAACCTGGATCGACCGCGGTCTTCGCATCGACCGGCAGCCGCCAGCGCCCGTCGGCCATCGCATAGGCGCGCAGCAGCTTTCCGTTGCGGTCGACCACCGAGGTCGAGACCTGCCTCGCCTCGCCAATCGGCAACGGTCCGAGCGAAGCGACCCAGGCCGTGAAGGCGCCAGTCACAATCACGGCCGCGACGACAGTGATCGCTGCCGTCGCTTTGATCCAGCGCCAGCGCGATCCGCGCACCGGCCCGATGGTCGCCGCCTCGCTCATTTCGCCGCCCGGACCTCGACCGCGCCGGTGCCGCTGCGGCCGTAGCGCGAAGGGTTGTACATGTCCTCGACATAGGCCTGCGGCAGCACGTATTTGCCCGGCGACACCGCACGCACGACATAGGCGACGGTGAACACCGATTTGTCGTTGGCGGCGCGGTCGATCGCCGCGGTGAAGCGGTCATCGCGGAACTCGGTGTCCTTGGGCTCGACGCCATCCTCGATCCAGTCAAGCGTGCCGGAATCGCCTGACGACACCAGATGCGGATTGTCGATCTCGAGCCCGGCCGGCAGATAATCGGCCACCATGATGTGCCCGAATTCCGGCTTGGCTTCCGTGATCTTCAGGACGACCGCAAAACGATCGTTCTGCTTCGCCTTGCCGACATCGGCCGGCTCGCCGTCGAGCGTGTAGTAGGCGCGCTCGATCCTGAAGCCATTGGAGGCCGCAGGCTCCGGCGTGACCGGCGAGCCCGACACCGAGATCACCGCCTGCACCGGTGCCTCGCCGGTGTTGGTTATCTTGAGCGGCTGGCCCGTCATCTCCCCGGCCTTGTAGCTGCGATAGACCGCGGTCTTGATCGCCTGGCCGTTGATGTCGAGCGCCAGCGTCTCCTTGGCGAGCGCACGCGCCGCCAGCACCATCCACGCATTCTCCTGCGTCGAGGTGTAGGACGAAAGCCCACGGGCCGCCTCGACCCGCAACACCGCCTGCGTCAGCGTCGCGCGCGGTGCGTTGCCCTCGCCCGCCAGCGAGACCAGTGCTGCGGCGTCGCGCAGCGCCGAGCCGTAATCGACCCGCCCGAACTCGAGCACAGGCTTCGGGTTCAGCGCATCGAGCGCGGCGCTGTAGACCCGCTCGGCACGCGCCTTGTCGCCGACCAGCGCCAGCGCAGCGGCGAGCTGCGCTTTCGAGATCGGTGTCGCCAGATTGGTGAGCTTGGTGTCCGCGAGATATCGCAAATCGCCGATCGGTGCGGCGCCGTTGCGTGCGAGCACGTAGAGGCCATAGGCCAGATCGCGGCCACCGTCCTTCTCCGGCTCGTTGGCGTTGACCACCGAGTTCCTGACGCGGTCGAGTGCGCTCTTGAAGAGCACGTCGGGCACCACAAAGCCCTTTTCACGGGCGCGGGTCAGGAAGTCGGTCACGTAAGCGTCAAGCCAGGCATCGTCGCCGCCCGCCGACCACAGGCCGAACGAGCCGTTGGACCCCTGTCGAGCCAGCAGCCGGTCGATCGCGTCGCGGATGCGCTGGTCGACCGCGGTATCCATCGCCAGGTGCGCGCCGGCGGCGAGATCGTTGACATAGAGCAGCGGCAGCGCGCGGCTCGTGATCTGCTCCGAGCAGCCGTAGGGATAGCGATCGAGCGCCTTCAGGATGCTCGCAGCGTCGAGCGCGGTCGAGAGCGAGGCCGAGATCGACACGCTGCCGGTGCCCGGGACGAGATCGGAGAACATGTCAGAGGTCAGCGTCAGGCTCTCGCCCTTCGCGAGCGTCCGGATCGAGCGGCGCGCCAGGACCTGCGTCGCCGGCTTGACGTCGAGCGCGTAGTGCCGCGCCAATGTCAGCCCGTTGGGGCCAGCGATATCGACGTCGAACTCGGCGCGTCCGGCGCCCCCGGCTTCCAGCCCGAGCGACAGCGAGGAGCGCTGCCTGGCTGACAGCTTCAGGGTCGTGGTCGGATTGCCCGAGACCTTGACCGGTCCGCTCGCCTTGACGCTGATGGAGTAGTCGCCCGCGGTGCCTTCGACATTGTCGATGTCCATGCTCATGGTGCCCTTGTCACCTGACAGCAGGAAGCGCGGCAGCGTCGCGGTCAGCACGACGGGATCGCGCACCGTGACGTCAGTGGTGGCGCGGCCGAGCTTCGTGGCGCTCCACGCCACCGCCATCACCCGTGCGGTCCCGGCGAATTCGGGGATGTCGAAACTCACTTCCGCCGCGCCGTCGGGCCCGACCGTGACGATGCCGGAAAAGAGCGCGAGCGGCTTTTGAGTCGGCGGCGAGCCCTGCAGCTCGGCGCCGGCGGCGTCACCGCCGCTCCGGATCTGGCCGCGCGTGCCCTGCATGCCGTCGATCAACTGGCCGTAGAGGTCGCGGATCTCGGCGGTGAGGCGGCGCTGGCCGAGATAGTAATCGTCGGGCGCCGGCGGCTTGTAGTTGGTCAGATTGAGGATGCCGACATCGACCGCCGCCATCACCACCTTGGCGTCCTCTCCGGGATTGAGCCCGCCGAGCCTGACCGGAATCTTCAACGTCGAGCCGGGCCGCACCAAAGCGGGTGGCGTGAGCTCGACGGCGAGCGTGCGGGTCTTCTTGTCGATGCCGAACCATTTCAATCCGATCGCGCGGCCCGGCATCCGCCCGGCGGCGACGTCGAGCGGACGGCGCAAGGTCGTCATCACATAGGCACCGGTGCCCCAGTCCTTGCCGACCGGGATCCTGACCTGCTGGGTGCCTTCCTTGACGTCGACGCTGTCCGTGGTCAGCAGGCGGTCGCCGAGCACATAGACCGAAAGCTTGCCGGCCGTGCGCGCATTGACCGACACCGTCATGGTATCGCCCGACGCGTATTCCGGCCTGTCGATCGAGGTCTCCAGCAGATCGGGCGTGTCGGCGCTGCCGTCGGAATACCAGCCCACGTCGAACTGCACCGAGGTCACCGGACCGTCGGCATCGGGCGACTTGACGTCGAGCCGGTAGCGGCCGGGCTGGGGCTGGAACGTGAGCCGCATCGGCTTGTCGGCGGCAAGGTTCACATCGCCGTCGGCCACTCGCGTGGTCGACTTGACCGGCTCATAGTCCCAGGACGAGTTCTGCCGATACCATTGATAACGCGACTCCATCTTCAGCAGTTCGTAGCGAAGCCCGTCCCGCGACATCTGCTTGCCGTCGGGAGCGACGAACACGACGTCGAACTCGGCCTTGTCGCCCTCGGCGACGCTCTTGTCCCCGAACAGTGGCTTGACGCCGATCAGCGAGGTCGCAGGCGCAACCGGCAGCACGATCTTGCGCTCGACCGCGCGGCCGCCGGTCTCTGCCATGCGGACGAAGATCTGGGCCTCCTGAGGCCGCGTCGAGGTCGGTGCCTTCTCCAGCTTCACCGGGAAGGTCGCCGCGCCATTGGCGTCGGCCTCCGGCAGGTCGCCGATCGAGGTGCGTTCGTTGCTCGCGCTCTGCTCGTCGTCGACGCCGAACTGGTAGCCGGGATAGCCGGGCCGGCCGGCGGCCGCGGGGGCCACCAGCATGTCGCCCTCGAGCTGGAGGCCGGAGGCCGGCGCGCCGTACAGGAAATGGCCATTGACCTGAAGTTCCACTGGAACTTCAGCCTTGATCAGCTTGTCCTTGGCCGTGAGGTCGAATTCAATCCGCTCGGGGATGTAATCCTCGACCATGAAGGTGGTTTCGCCGACCGAATTGCCCTTCGGATCGGTGAACACGCGGACCCGCCAGGTGCCTGACGGCACCGCCGAGTTCAGCGCCACCGCCAGCGTGCGGCCGCCGGCGCCCTGGTCTGGTAGCACGGCGCGGCGGAATTCGACGCCGTCGGGCCGCTCGATCACCATGGTCAGCGGCGTTGCGGTCAGCGCGTTGCCTTGCCCGTCGCGGAGCAGCGCGGTGAGATACACGGTCTCGTTGGAGCGGTAAACGCCGCGCTCGGCATAGACGAAGGCGTCCGCACCGGTCGGAATCGCTCTTCCCGCGACGCCGCGGTCGGTCAGGTCGAAGGCGTTGGTCTTCAGGCTGAGAAAGGCATAATCCGCCTTCTCGCTCGTCACCGTCAGCAAGGCCGGCGCCAGTCCGCCCTCGCCGCGCGCGAGTCCGGCCTCGAACAGCACGTGGCCGGCCGCGTCGCTCTTGCGGGTCGCGAGGATCTCGTTGTTGCGCGCGACCAGCTTCACCTCGGCATTCGCCACAGCATCGGTCGACGCCAGCGAGTTGACGAAGACGTGGATACCGTCGTTACCCGAGAACGCCGAGAGGCCCATGTCGGAGACGATGAACCACTGCGTCGCAAGCGATCCGTCCTCCTCGCTGCCCGGCCCCTTGGCCGTGGCGGTCATCACGTAGACACCGGGCGCGAGGTCGCCGAGCGCCTGGTCGACCGGGAACGCTGTGACGACGTCCTGGTTCAGGGTAGCAGCGGTCGCAAGCTCGCCGGACCAGACCTTGACACCGCGCTGGCCGCCGAGTTCGGAGAGCTGGTAGCTGCTCAGCGCGGTCTGGAAGTCGGAGTCGATCACCGTGTTGATCAGGTTGCGGTCGCCGATCCGGAACACGTTGATGACCGCCGCCTGCGTGTTGACGCTGACCAGCGGGATGCCGCGCTGGCCGGTGCGCGGCAGCACGTAGGCGCGGCCGGTGAAGCGCACGAAGGGCTTGCGGTCGCGGACGTAGATGTTGAACTCGGCCGATTTCGGTAAGCCCTCCTTGACGGCGGACGGCAGCCCGGCGCGCAGGTTGATGTTGTAGCGCTCGCCGTGCTTCAGCCCGTCGACGCAGAGCTGCCTGTCCTCGGCCGAGAGCGCCGGCTTGTCGGTGCCGGCGAGCGCGAGGAACGGCGCGAAGTCGACGCGTTTGGCCAGGTCCTCGGAGAACTGGAAGCAGGCCCTGGGCGACGCCGAATCGGAATCGACGGTATAGTCGAGCAGGCGGAAGCCGTGCTCGTCGCGCATCTTCTCATACTGGCCGCGGACATCGGCCACCTCGCGCATGTCGAGCGACATCCGCAAGCTATCCAGGGCGGGCCGCCACAGCTTGCGCTCCGCGAAGGCCTTGCCTAGCACGGCGAGCGCATCGGCCTCCTCGCCCTGGTTGCCGGCGCGCTGATAGGCCATGTAGGCCGCAGTCGAGGCCCGCTCCAGCAGGAAGGTCTGCTCGCTCGTGCTGTTCGAGCGGATCTGGAAGATGGTCTTGGCGAGCCGCAGCCAGTTGGCGCCGTCCTCCGGCGTGGTGGCCGCGATCTGGCCGAGGATCTGCAGTCCCGAGCGGAAGTCGTTGCGCTTGAAGGCGGCGTCCGCGTCGGTGCGCAAGGTCGCGGCCGGCTTGTTGACGGCGCCCGCCTCGCTCTTGATCTGGGCCTCCAGCTTGATCGCGGAATCGGCGAGATCGTCGCGCCTGAAGGCCTTGTCGGCGGCCTGTGCGACACCAAGGCTGAGGCCAAGCGCCAGCGTGGCGCAAAATGCCGCGGCACGAATCAAACCGACCATGATGGAGCTCCCTGGGCCGCGGACGTCAGCCGCGTGGCAGACAAAAATGCGCGAAAAGGTGACGGAGTGAAGGCGTCAAGATGAACGAGCAACGATGTCGCGGCCTGCATTGCCAAACCGATCCCTCGACCGCACCGGAGAAGTGCCGAACCGAGTGGGGCAACCGCCGCACGCGGTCCCCACCCGCCTTTGTCGCACGATCGCAAGCATCGGTTCGGACCAATGTCGGGAATGGGTGGATGTTTCGCGGGGACGGTACAGGAGGATGACGCGTCGCGCCGGGCTCGCCACCCGGCGCGATCGCGAACCGATTGCGGGCCTCAGCTCGGCGGCCCCATCGTGATGGTGCGCACCCGGTTGCGGGCTTCCTCGGCGGCGCCCCCGTCGAGGCTGGTGCCGACCACCTCGATGAAGGTTCGTCCGCCCTGCTCGAGGCAGGTGACGAGCACGGCCGCGCCGGTGCCCCGCAGCGTTCCGGCGCCGCCGATATGCGGCCCGGACGTGAAGGTCACGCTGAGGCCGGTCTCCGTGATGGCGAACTTTGCGTCCTTCAAACATTCCGTTACGGACTTCGCCCTGGTATCCGATCCGACCTGGATCGACGGCGCCTGCTCCGCACGCGCCGGGGTGACCGAGGCCGCGAGGGCGAGGCACAACAGGGGTAACGCTGCTCGACCAAAATGATGAGGCATATTCATCTCCATTGATGGGGTTTGATCCGCAGATTGCCGGCAGTCTCGCGTCGTTTCAGCCAGCGCAGGCCATCACACGCTGGACATGTTCAGAAATATCACGCACGTTAAGCGCGAACATGTGGGTTCGTTCACAGAAGCCAGCACGGCGCGAAAATGCCGCACCCGGCGAACGCCCACGGCTCCCATTCACAAAAAATCGGCCGGGACAGGCTTGGCGCGACAGCGGATTTTTCATATTGCCGGTGCTAGAAGACGGCTAACGGTCCCGTAGCTCAACTGGATAGAGTAGCGGATTTCTACTCCGCGGGTTGCAGGTTCGAATCCTGCCGGGATCGCCAGTATTTTCAAAAGGTTGCCAGGTTTGTCCTCGAGATTTGCGCGTCTCATCCAGTGTGGCGGAAGACCTTTTGGTTTCAGGCTTTCCCGTCTGGTCCGATAACAGAAAAGGCCCGCCGAAGACGTCCGGACGGGCCCCACCGAGAAGAGTTTCGGAGCCAAGCGAACTGTTCGCGGAGGGACTGCGCGCACTCGCCGCCGACGAGGTCGATGAGTAGCCGCCTCGCTATCGGGACATGATGGTTGGTCTGATCATCGTGGCCGCACCATTCGTCGCGCAGGCTCTGCATGACCGCGGCATAGCGCAGCGCGAACCCGCCGCTTGCGGGCGGCTCCCTGGTCCCGATCGCTCCCATTGCAAAGCCGGAGGCGCCGATGCCCTGGAAGCAGAGGTCGCGGCCGAAATCATAGGAGGCTGGACGTTGCGGCCCGCGCTTCCTGGCGGCGACCGCTCCCAATCTCTGGAAAGAACGCCGGCCTTTCGCTCGCCGCTCCATTCGTCACCGCCTCGGCTGGCTTCTGATTAATGGAACAGCAACGTCGCTCGCATAAGATGCAGTTCTACTCGCTGCAGGACGCTCGAAAATGACCGAGTACGTCATCAGGGAAGTTGGCCTTCGCCAGTGGCTGGTGTTTGCCGATCGGCGAAGCATCGCTTTCTGCGCCGACGAAAATGAGGCGGTGAAAGCCATGACCGAACATAGCGCGCGTCGCCGTCGACCACCTGAAACAATGGAAATTGCGCCAAGGGAAAACCCGCCGGCGTGAACCGGCGAGTTGACCTATGTGAAGGCTGACGCCTTGAAGTCGCTCGACGATTGGCGGCGCATCCAGGCCGATCTCCCCGGACCCCGCGGCCATCCGCCGGTCGAGATCGGACTGAAGGCGAAGGTCAGATGAGTTGGCTGGCGGACAGGATCGAAAGCCCTCTCCGCGCGTTGACTATTGAGCCCCAAGTGGGGAGGTCAACTATGATCAGAGACCGAAAGCGGCTGCCAACGACTGCTGCGGAACGCGAAGCCCACAAGGTATTCAAGGCGGTCAGCGCGAAGGAAGCTATGACCGATTACGCCAAAGCCCAAAAAGCGTTCCACGATAATCGAGAGCGCCTAAAGGCAGAACGGCTGGCGCGGGAGGCTGAAGCGGCCAACCGCACAAAAGCAGGTTGAGCGTCCATCCGGATGACCACGGAGGACCAAGTCTGGCCCCCCGGTGGAGCGGCGAAGCACTGCTGGTACGCGAGGGCGACGGGCGTGAAGATCTTCGAGGAGACAACAAACCCGGCCGCGCCGTAAATTGCAGGCACACGCCACGGCGATCGTTGCACGCGTCAGAATTTCCCCCGCAATCCACAATGTGGGTTCGACCTGTTCCCTGCTTGGAACGCGGTGAAGCAGAAGTCGTCGGCGTTGCAAATTTACAACCCGCGCAGTCGTCCGAGATACTACGCTGACCCACCCGGACGAACGAAAATATACTTCATGCTTGTTTCAATATTATCAGCGGAGCGAGAAGTGTTTGATATCTATCGCAACGATAAGCGCGACGTACTCGTACTAAGCAGAGGCTCTGCGATACCCGTGCTCTCTTCCAGTCATAAATGGCGCAAGAGCAGACAAAGAGTTTTCAAGGTCAGTGATGAGATCAAGTCTGCCGTTGAGAGACAGGGGTATTACGTTCGCAGCTTGCGAGCTTCCAAAAAGAGAGTGATCTAGCTTCGAGTGCATCGGCGGCGGATCCTGTATTGCGACCTCTATTCGATCACCACCAACCAAGCCTCGATCCTGAACCTCTTCCGCGTGGTCAACCGCTACGTCGGCAACCCGGCACCGATGCCGGGTGTCTTCCCTGTCTGAAATGCGGGTGACGAACGCGAGATGATCTGATGCTGCAAACGACAGGACTTGTTCGTCGTGTGCTCAGCGATACCGCTGCAGTGCTCATATCGATGATCCCCGGCGGCGACTTGCGGGAGAGACCGAGGTCGGCCGAGGTGGCAGTGTTCTCTCGCGGAAAGCCGGCAAACTGGTTGCCGCGAGCGCCACCGTTCTTAGCGACCTCGCCGCCTTCATACGCGGCATCGCACTCATCGGCCAGTCGCCGCTTCGCCCAGCCTTTAGGGCTAGTCCGGAATGGCAATTGCTGCTTCCATTCTAGCATCTACGATATCGTCAGTCGTGTAGATTGGCCGATGCGCCCCACGCAATCCCCCGACCGTCGCGCGATCAGGGATCGCCGCTTCATCCCCAAGGGGCGACGATCCCGCCCAGCCATGCCGCCAGAATACATAGAAACCATCACTGACAGGTTGATGTAAGCCTGCGCGGCTTGGCTCGGGCCGGGAAAGGCCTGTTCGGCCCGACCCCATGAGATTACCCCTAACGAGTCGGTTTTCTGCTCCGATATCGCAATTGCCGGGGGCGTTCTGAATTTTAGCCTGTCGACAGTTGCGCGGGTTGGCCGACGCCGCTTGGCCGTGCGTACCGCGCGATCAGGGATCGCCGCTTGCTCCAACTGGCGGCGATCCCGCCCACGTGCCGGACGCCACCGACTGGGTTCAAAGGCGACCAAGGGCGCCTCTCGGGGCGGGCTTATTGCGTTCAGATCTCGGTATGCGTTCCTGACCAGTAGAAAACATTGTGTTCACAGCCGAAGAACACTGGAGGCCCATTTGGGTCGTTTAACTTGAATCAACGTCGTGCTGGCGTTTGAAACAACCGTCCCAGCATGACGAACGGACGGCCCGACGAGATTGCGATTGCCGGATACCCCTTAATCCTGGCAGGCGATCGCGCTCGCCGCGGTTCTCCTTCTGTAATCCGGCGAAGGCGCCCCTGTTGGTGGACGGCTTCGCGCTCCCTGTGTGCACAAGAGGATGGAGATGCGCCGGGGAGTTGGGCCTGGGTGCCCGCTATCCCGGAACGCAACACGGACCCAACACCGATGCTCGCGAGTCGCACCTCTAAAAAAGAAAAGGCCCCGGGGACAGATCCGGGGCCTTCCTCATTCCAACTCTACGCATCAGGCAGGCTGGCAAGGGTTACCTGACGCCGCAGATCATAGCCCCAGACTGCTGAACGCAGCGTTACCGACGGTCCCGTGGCTCGATGCGGTGCACGACCGACGAGGATCTGCGAGGCCTGCCGCTGTCGATGCGCAACGAACCTCGAACGGCTGCTGCACCGCCGACCTGAGGGCATATTTGTCAATGCCGCGGCGGCCCGTCGAAAGACTGGATCAAGGCGAAAAACCCGACGCACCCGCCTTCGATCGGGTCGAGAAAGCCAACGCGCGGTAAGGTGTGTGTAAGCCTGGACTGATAATCAGACGCTACTCTGTCCACCGGCCCCCGTTCTGGGGCGACAGAGGACCCTACGCCTGACGGCCTCGGTCCGTGACGAGCCGGGGCCGCCCTTTTCTGTCGTCCTGCTTCTTGATCTCACTGCATAGCCGCCCTCGAAACAATTCGCCTCGTATCTGGTTCGCCATGACCATTTCCGTTGAGCAGTTGTGCGAGACTTGCCGCGGTCCGAGACGCTCGATCGGTGTCGAGCCGCTGAATGCTGAATACGAGGTGCAGCTGTTGTGTTGCCCGAAATGCAAGAGCGTCGTCCGGCTGGCTTCCAGGAAAGGGCGACCAACGCCCAGACAGCAAAAGGCCCCCGCTAGCACGAAGCAGTAGGGCGCCTGTCGCTTAATCACCGGAAAAGCCCGGGCCCCCGTTGCCTTCCACTATCGGTTGCGGGATGCTTTTAGGCTTGCACTGAGTCCTCGTGCAGCGCGGCATTTGCGCCAGCCTCTGATCCGAGTCCAAGAATTGCAACTTGCGGTAAAAGCCTTTCCGTAACCCGAAAATCCATTCTGCGACCTGGCTGATCCGACGGTCGATCGAGATCGGACTAAAGCTAAGGAGCAACATGATGAAAATCGATTTTGACGGCGTCGCGAAGCAATTTTCCGCCGTCCCTCTCGGCGGATTCTTCATGAGCGGCCAAGAATCGTTCGGTCTGTGCGTCGGCATTGAGTACGCCTCCGACGAGGGCCGTCTTGCGTGACGGGTGGTAATTCGCGAAGCGTGTGACCTTTAGTCTAGCTTTAAGG
>NZ_JAFCKQ010000040.1 GCF_018130215.1 Bradyrhizobium jicamae | reverse complement strand
CATCCCACCACAACGTTCGTGACGATCGCGAGCGCCCCTCGAGCGGGTGAGACGGGAAATCTATACACTGATTTGCCGTTACGATAAACCGAAATATTTTTACACGAGGGACTTGCGCCGTCGGGCAAATCAATGCCAGGGGCGAACGTCGCGCGGTAGCGGGCTAATCCGCCCTGCGTCTATGCCGGGACGCGCCGTGCGCGTTTCGCTGCGGGCCGCGGTTTCAACGCGGTGTCGGCGGCATCGAGCACGCGGCCGTCCTGTGCGTACAGCACGAGCTTCTTCACCGGCTTGCCCTTGTCGCGGTCGACCATGATGGTTGCGATCTCGTCCGGATGTTCGTCGAACTCCTCGCTCCATTGCCGCAGCGCGACCAGGATCGGGAAGATGCCGCGGCCCTTCGGCGTCAGCACATATTCCTGATAAGCGCTGCCGTCGGAGGCGGGGATCATCTTCAGGATGCCGCGCTCCACCAGCGTGCGCAGCCGGCTCGCCAGGATGTTCTTTGCGAGGCCCAGGCTCTCCTGAAACTCGCCGAAGCGGCGACGGCCGAGGCTCGCGTCGCGGATGATCAGCAGCGACCACCAGTCGCCGAACACATCGAGCGCGCGTGCGACCGGGCAACTGTCGCCTGCAAGGCTTGTTCGTTTCACCGCGCCGCCTCCTGAAAAACGCACATCACGGGCTTGTGTGGTTGCAATATTAAACCGGATGCCCTAGTTAGGCAATGAAGTTTAATAATGCAACCATCATTGGAGGCGGACATGAGACTGGCAAACAAGACGGCACTGATCACCGGGGGCAACAGCGGCATCGGGCTTGCGACGGCAAAGCTGTTCGTGGCCGAGGGTGCCAGGGTCGTGATCACCGGGCGCAACAAGGAAACGCTTGCTGCCGCGGCGAAGGAGCTGGGGGCGAACGCACTCGCGGTCGTCGCCGACGCCACGGATGTCGCGGCGCTGGAAGCCGCGGTGAAGCAGGGCGCGGAGAAATTCGGCAAATACGACGTCGTGTTCGCCAATGCCGGCATCCCCGGCCAGACGCCGGTCGGCGGCACCACGCTCGCGGCTTTCGAGACCGTGATCCGTACCAATCTCACCGGAGTGTTCTTCACCGTGCAGGCGGCTGCGCCTTATCTCAACGACGGCGCCTCGATCATCCTCAACGGATCGGTGATCTCGGTGCTGGGCAATCCCGGCTACTCGGCTTATGCCGCGAGCAAGGCCGGCGTGCGCGCGATGGCGCGGGTCATCGCCTCCGAACTGTCGCCGCGCGGGATCCGCGTCAACGTGGTGGCGCCGGGCGCTGTGCGTACGCCGATCTGGGGCGCGGCGACTGCGACCCCCGAAGCGGAGAAGATCTTCGAGGCGCGAATCGGCAAGACCACGCCGCTCGGACGCATTGGTGAACCGGATCACATTTCGAAGACGGTGCTGTTCCTGGCATCTGATGATTCCGCGCATGTGCAGGGACAGGAACTGTTCGTCGACGGCGGCGCGACGGCATCGCCCGCAGGCGCGCCGATCTATCGCGGCTGAATTGAATCGAATTGTTCGGAACGATCAGCGCGACGACTGTCGCGCTGATCGTTTGTTGTTTCTTGATGTGTCGATGCGCGAACGCGTTGAACCTTCGCGCCGGGTGACAAGACATCTGCAAGAGCGGGGAATTTTTCAAACCGAATCATTTGGAGTGGAACTATGCCGAAGGCCGCCCGCATTCCGACATCGGTGCCGTTTTCCTCGACGTCCAAGCCGACGTCCAAGCCGATGACCAAGCGTGCGTCGTGGGAACCCAGAGTGATTTCCTCGACACCTGAGGATTCGGACAGTTCGCAGCTTGTAGCGGTCGCATTGTTTTCCGGGATCGGCCTGTTGATCTCGCTCGTCGCCGTGATGCTCGGCGTCCAGGGCGCGTGGTTTTGAACACTTGACCTGAATGAGCGTATCCGCCGCCGCGATCGCGACGGCGGATACGCTGTTCCTCACGCCGCGTTCAGGCTGCCCGCGGCCTGCAGCGCGCCGGCGACGGCCTTCTCGCGATGCTCGGGGCCGACCTGGATGCCGTCGGCCGGGATGAATTCGAGGTTCTTCACCCCGATGAAGCCGAACACGCCGCGCAGATAGGTCTCGAGATGCTCGAGCGCGGCCATCGGTGTGTCGGCGCCGTAGTATCCGCCGCGCGAGACCGCGATGACGACGCGCTTGTTAGCGGCCAGGCCCTCGACGCCGGCGGCGCTGTATTTGAAGGTCTTGCCCGCAACCACCACGCGATCGATCCAGGCCTTGAGCTGGCTCGGGATCGTGAAGTTGTACATGGGCGCGCCGATCACGACGATATCGGCGGCCAAAAACTCCTCCAGCACCGCCTGACCAGCCGCCAAATCGTCCCGCACCGACGGGTCGGGCGCCGCACCCTGACCGGCGGCAAGGTGCAGGCCGGAGAGATGGCCGAGCGGGGTCTGGGTCAAATCGCGGTAGGTCACGAGAAGGTCCGGATTGGCCTGGCGCAGCCGCTCGACCGCGGCGGCCGAGACCTGGCGGCTGACGGAGTGGGGGCCGAGGACGGAGGAATCGAGATGCAGAAGTTTCATGGCTGGGATCACCCTTGGTATAGGTTTGTAACTGGCGCTATATGAGTGACCACCCTAAATGTCCGCAAGAACGCACATTTTTGAAACCCGAGCACAGCCATGAGACCCGAGCACATCCGTGTGCCTGCCCTGCCGCCACAGCCCGACCCTGATCACAGCGACTGCCGGGCGGTCGCCTCGGTGCTGGCGCGGATCGGCGACAAATGGACCGTGCTTGTGATCATGACCCTCACCGGCGGGCCGCGGCGCTTCAACGAACTGAAGCGCATGATCAACGGCATCTCGCAGCGGATGCTGACATTGACGTTGCGCGGCATCGAGCGCGACGGCCTCGTGACCCGCACGATCTACCCGACCATTCCGCCGCGGGTCGACTACGAGCTGACCGATCTTGGCCGCGGTCTCGCCGAGCCGATCAAGGCGCTTGGCGAGTGGGCGTTTTCAAACCTGTCCGAGATCCAGGGCGCGCGCTCGCGGTTCGACGGGCGGAATGGAGAGTGATCCTCATGCCATCCGCGTCATAGCGGCAGCGAAGCGCCGAAATCAGCCGAGCGCTAAATCATCGACACCAGCCCGCCGCCATGACGTTCGAGCCGGCCGGCGAGATCGAGTTCGAGCAGCACTGCGCGAACGATCGCGGGCGGAACGTCGGCCATCCGGATCAGATCGTCGATGCTGATCGGACTCGGCCCGAGCAGATCGATGACGCTGTTGCGGTCGGGGGTGCCGGTGGAAAAATCCATCGGCTCGTCGTCTTCGCGCGCGGGCAGCATGACCGGCCGTTCCATGATCGGGGCGACCGCGTTGATCACGTCGGCCGCCTCGGTGACCAGCGTTGCGCCCTGCTTGATCAGGTCGTTGGTGCCTGCGGCGCGCGGATCGATCGGCGAGCCCGGCACCGCGAACACCTCGCGGCCCTGTTCGGCGGCCATCCGCGCCGTGATCAGCGAGCCGGAGCGATGCGCCGCCTCGACGATGACGACTCCGAGCGAGGCCCCCGACACCAGGCGGTTGCGGCGGGGAAAGTCACGCGCGCGGGCGACGTGGCCGAGCGGCATCTCTGACATCGCCGCGCCATTCGCCAGCAGGGCCTGCAGCAGGTCCTCGTGCTCGGGCGGATAGATCCTGTCATGGCCGCCGGCCAGCACCGCGACGGTGCCGCTTGCAACGGTCGCGCGATGCGCGGCGCCGTCGATGCCGCGGGCGAGGCCGGAGATCACGACGAAGCCGGCGTCGCCGAGATCGTGCGCGAGTTGCCTTGCGAATTTCAGCCCGGCGCCGGAGGCGTTGCGCGAGCCGACGATCGCGATCATCGGCCGCATCAGGGTCTCGAGCGCGCCGCGCACGCCGAGCAGTGGCGGCGCATCGTCGATGGTGGCAAGCCGCGGCGGATAGTGGGCCTCGTCAGGTGCGACGAGGCTGATGCCGAGCTTGCGGCAGGCGGCGAGTTCCGCGGCCGCGTCTTGCTCGCTGCAGATGCGCCCTGCGCCCGAGGCGCCGCCGCGGCGCGCAAGGTCCGGCAGGCGCTCCAGCGCGCTTGCCGCATCGCCAAAATGGCGGAGCAGGGATGCAAAGGTGCGCGGCCCGACATTGTCGGACCGGATCAGCCTGAGGCGGTCGAGCCGCTCGGTGTCGGAGAGGGTATGAGCCCGGTCATGCATGCGACATGCAGCTTCGCCCAAGGCGCTGATGTGATCAACGGCCTGGTTGGCACAAGGGGCGCGACGCGCTACCTAGAACGGCCCGACAGCAGCAGGATGCACTCCCATGATCTCACTCGCCGACATCCAGCAGCGGATCGAACAGGGCGCGCTGTCGCCGGATGGCGCGATCGCGCAGGCGCTGGAGGCGATCCGTGTGCAGGACGGCACCATCGGCGCGTTCGTTCGCCACGACCAGCGCGCGCGTGCGCAGGATTCAGGGCCACTGCGCGGCATCGCCGTCGGCATCAAGGACATCATCGACACCGCCGATTTCCCGACCGAGATGGGGGCCGCGATCTACCGCGGCCATCAGCCGCGTGCCGACGCGCCGGTCGTGATGGCGCTGCGGAATGCCGGCGCGACCATCATCGGCAAGACCACGACGACGGCGTTCGCGGCGAACGATCCGACCGCGACGCGCAACCCGCACAATCATTCGCACACGCCGGGTGGATCGTCGTCGGGCTCGGCCGCCGCAGTCGCGGCCGGGATGATCCCGCTGGCGCTGGGCACGCAGACCGGTGGCTCGGTGATCCGGCCGGCGTCGTTCTGCGGCGTTGCCGCGATCAAGCCGAGCTACCGGCTGTTGCCGACGGTCGGCGTGAAGTGCTTCTCCTGGACGCTCGACACTGTCGGGCTGTTCGCATCGGGCGTGCGCGACGTCGCGCGCGGGCTGGCGGCGATGACCGTCCGCCCGGCGCTGGTGGTGCCGGCACGCATCGCCGCGCCGCGGATCGGCGTGGTGACGCAGGATTTCGCCGGCGCGCCGGAGCCGTCGGGCGCAGAGGCGTTACAGCGCGCCGCGCGCGCGGCGGAGCAGGCGGGTGCCTCGGTGCGCACGCTCGCGATGCCCGAGATCGTCGCCGAGGCCTGGCGCATCCACCCCGTGGTGCAGGACTTCGAGGCGCATCAGTCGTTCGCCTGGGAATACGGCCGGAACCACGATGCGATGCCGCCGCTGCTGCGCGGCCGGCTCGACGAGAGCAGGGGCGGCACGCCAGCGGACTACGACGCGGCCATCGCCGTCGCCGCTCGCGCGCGGCTGGCGCTCGCCGCCGTGTTCGACGAGGTCGATGTGCTGCTGACGCTCTCGGCGCCGGGCGCGGCACCCGAGGGCTTATCGTCAACCGGCGACCCCCGCTACAACCGGCTCTGGACCCTGATGGGTGTGCCCTGCGTCAACGTGACGGCGCTCACCGCCGCGGGCGGCTTGCCTGTCGGCGTGACCGTGATCGCGCCGTTCGGCGCGGATGCGAGGGCGCTGGCCGCCGCGGCTTTTGTCGAGGACGCGCTGAGGGCGTAGCGAGCTATCGCTTCTCGCCGATCTTGCCTTCGGTGCCGCTTTGCAGGCGCTTGATGTTTTCGCGGTGCATGTAGAACAGCATCAGCGTCAGCACGGCGAACAGCGAGGCGAGCGCGTTGTGGCCGAACCACCACAGGAAGATCGGCGTCACGAAGGCCGCGACCAGCGCCGACAGCGACGAGTAGCGCGAGGTGAAGGCGGTCGCCAGCCAGATCACGGCAAAGACCAGCGCCGCCGGCCAGAACAGGCCGAGCAGCACGCCGATATAGGTCGCGACGCCCTTGCCGCCCTTGAAGCCGAGCCAGACCGGGAAGAGGTGGCCGAGGAAGGCGCCGAGCGCGGCCAGCATCGCGGCGTCGGGGCCATCGTAGGAACCGGCGATGATCACGGCGACCGTGCCCTTGAGCATGTCGCCGATCAGCGTCGCCGCGGCGAGGCCCTTGCGCCCCGTGCGCAGCACGTTGGTGGCGCCGATATTGCCCGAGCCGATCGAGCGCAGATCCTGCGTTCCGGCGAGCCTGGTCAGGATCAGGCCGAATGGAATCGAACCGAGCAGGTAGCCGATCAGGAATGCGACGATGAGAAACCAGTCACCCGACATGGTTGCAGCTCTGTCTGTCGAAGCGGATTTGCAGCATATCACACATGCTCATAGATGGTCCGGCCGCCGACAATCGTTCGCATCACGCGTCCGGAGAAGCGGGCATCGTCGAATGGCGTGTTCTTGCACAACGACTTGAGATCGTCGCGATCGAGCACCCAGGGTGTCTCGGCATCGATCACGATCACGTCGGCCGGCGCGCCGGCGCGCAGCGTCCCGCCAGGCAGGCCCAATAGTTCCGCCGGGCGCGTCGACATTGCGCGGATCAGCGTCTTGAACTCCATCTCGCCATTGTGGATCAGCCGCAGCGCCGCCGGCAGCATGGTCTGGAGGCCGACCGCGCCGCTTGCCGCTTCCGCGAACGGCAGCCGCTTCACCTCGACGTCCTGCGGATTGTGGTCGCTCATCACGACGTCGATCAGCCCCGTGGCGAGCGCCTCGACCAGCGCCTTGCGGTCGGCCTCGGTGCGCAGCGGCGGGGCCAGCTTCAGGAAGGTGCGGTAGGGGCCGATGTCGTTCTCGTTCAAGGTCACATGGTTGATCGAGACCGAGGCCGAGACGTCGAGCCCGGCATCGCGGGCGCGCGTGAGGATCTCGAGCGACTCCATCGAGCTCAGCGAGGCCGCGTGATAGCGCCCGCCGGTGAGCGCCGCGAGCCTCAGGTCGCGCTCGAGCATGATCGACTCGGCGGCGGTCGGGATCCCCATCAGGCCGAGCCTTGTCGCGAACTCGCCCTCGTTCATCACGCCTTCGCCGACCAGATCCGGATCCTCGGTGTGATGCACGATCAGCGCATCGAAATCGCGGGCATAGGTCAGCGCCCGGCGCATCACCTGCGCGTTGGTGACGCTCTTGTCGCCATCGGTGAAGGCGACCGCGCCGGCGGCCTTCAGGAGGCCGATCTCGGTCATCTCGTGGCCCTGCAGGCCCTTGGTCAGCGCCGCCATCGGGTGGATGTTGACGATCGCGGTGTCGCGGGCGCGGCGCAGCACGAAGTCGACGGTCGCCGAGTTGTCGATGACGGGCGAGGTGTCCGGCTGGCAGATGATGGTGGTGATGCCGCCGGCGGCCGCGGCCTGGCTCGCCGATGCGAAGGTCTCGCGATGGCTCGCACCGGGTTCGCCGACGAAGGCGCGCATGTCGATCAGGCCGGGGGCCACGATCTTGCCGGCGCAGTTGACGACGTCAGTGCCCTCGGGGACGCCGGCGGCGCCGATGCCGCGCTTGGCGTCGCGGATCACGCCTTCGGCGATCAGCACGTCGCCCGGACCGTCGAAATCGCGCGACGGATCGATGACGCGGGCGTTGGCGAGCAGGATTGGTCTGCGGTCGGTCAGCATTGTGTCACGCATTCGGCAGGTTGCGGGCGAGTGCTTCCAGCACCGCCATGCGCACCGCCACTCCCATTTCCACCTGTTCACGGATCAGCGACTGCGCGCCGTCCGCGACGAAGGTGTCGATCTCGACGCCGCGGTTCATCGGGCCGGGATGCATCACCAGCGCGTCGGGCTTGGCGTAGCCGAGCTTCTTCTTGTCGAGGCCGAAATAGTGGAAATACTCGGCCGAGGACGGCACGAAGGAGCCGTTCATGCGCTCGCGCTGCAGTCGCAGCATCATCACGATATCGGCACCGTTCAACCCTTCGCGCATGTCGCGCGCGACCTCGACGCCCATCCGCTCGATGCCTGACGGCAGCAGCGTGGAGGGCCCGACCACGCGGACGCGGGCGCCCATGGTGTTGAGCAGGAGGATGTTGGAGCGTGCCACCCGCGAATGCAGCACGTCGCCGCAGATCGCGATCACGAGGCCCTCGATCCGGCCCTTGTTGCGGCGGATGGTGAGCGCATCGAGCAGGGCCTGGGTCGGATGTTCGTGAGCGCCGTCGCCGGCATTGATCACGGAACCGTCGACCTTGCGCGCGAGCAGCTCGACCGCGCCGGAGGCGTGGTGGCGGACCACCAGGATGTCCGGGTGCATCGCGTTCAACGTCACGGCGGTGTCCATCAGCGTCTCGCCCTTGCGGGTGGACATCGATGACACCGACATGTTCATGACGTCGGCGCCCAGCCGCTTTCCGGCGATCTCGAACGAGGACTGGGTCCTTGTCGAGGCCTCGAAGAACAGGTTGACCTGGGTGCGGCCGCGCAGGGAGGCGCGTTTCTTGTCGACCTGGCGGTTGAGCTCGACATACTCCTCGGAGAGGTCGAGCAGGCCGGTGATGTCGTCAGGGGAAAGGCCCTCGATGCCCAGCAGATGCCGGTGACCGAGGACGAAAGTCGATTTCAATGATGGGGTCATTAAAGCCAGAGCTATAGGGGTGGATGGCCCGAGGGGCAAGGGCGAAGAGGGCCCGGAAGAGTTTTCCCCGAGTAAGATGTTCCGCCGTCATGCCGGTCATGACGGTAACCAGGGTGAATCTTATGAGAATTATCATGATCGCGGCCGCTGTTGCGGTATCGATTTCGCCGGCCCTGGCACAGGGCTTGCCCGGCGATTTCATGTTCCTCCGCGACATCGACCCGACGATCATCCAGGACATCCGTTACGCCACCTCCGACAATTTCATGGGGCGGCGGATGGCGGGCTATGACGCCGCCGAGTGCGTTGTGAAGCGCGGCGTCGGGCTCCGCCTCAAGGCCGTGCAGCAGGAACTCGCGCCGCAAAAGCTGTCGCTGAAGATGTTCGATTGCTACCGGCCGGTCCGCGCAGTCGCCGACATGGTCGCGTGGTCGAAGAAAGGCCGCGAGACCGCGGCCGAGCATCGCTACAACCCGGCTTTCTCCAAGGCCGATCTGTTCCGCCTGGGCTATATCGCGACACATTCGGGGCATTCGACCGGCGCCGCGGTGGATCTCACGCTGGTCGACCTGACGGCAGACAATTCCGGCAAATTCGATCCCGCGAAGGACTATGCCGACTGCACCGCGCCGGCCGCGGCGCGGGCGCCGGAGGGCAGTATCGACATGGGCACGGGCTATGACTGCTCCGACACGAGGGCCCATACCGCCTCGAGCTCGATCACGCCGTTGCAGCGGCGCTGGCGCAACACCCTGGTGGCAGTGATGTCCGGACAGGGATTTGTGAATTATTCGAAGGAATGGTGGCACTTTTCGCTGCCGGGGGCAGGGCGGGAAGCCTATGATTTCCCGATACCTCCGCACCGCAACTGATTCCTGACGAGACCAGACCATGACGCAGGCTTCATTTGCCACCCACGACGTGCTGAACCAGTCGCCGCCGCTTTGGGATGTCGACCTGTTCGCTTCGGATGCGCCGCTGGCCGCGGCGGTGGCAGCCAATGGCGGCGCGGGGGCCACCGCCGAACTGTCCGATTTCGGCAAGCACTGGGGTTCAGCGGCGATGGCCGAGCGCGGCCGCATCGCCAATGAGAACACGCCAAAGCTCCGGCTGTTCGATCCCAAGGGATATCGCCGCGACGTGGTCGAGTTTCACCCGGCCTACCACGAACTGATGGCGCACTCTGCGCATGCCGGCGTGCACAACTCGACCTGGACCGCCGACGGCAAGCCGGCCGGTGGCGCCGCCGAAGTTGTGCGGGCGGCGAAGTTCTACATCGCATCGCAGGTCGAGACCGGTCATCTCTGCCCGATCACGATGACGCGTGCCTCGGTCGCAGCGCTCGCCGCGCAGCCTGACATCCTCACCAGGACGATGCCTGTGATCGGCACGCGCTCCTACGATGCCGAGTTTGCGCCGTGGTGGACCAAGCGCGGCATGACGCTCGGCATGGGCATGACGGAGAAACAGGGCGGCACCGACGTGCGCGCCAACATGACGCGTGCGACGCGCGACGGCGATGCCTATCGCATCACCGGTCACAAATGGTTCATGTCGGCGCCGATGTGCGACGCGTTCCTGGTGCTGGCGCAGGCGAAGGACGGCCTGAGCTGCTTCTTCATGCCGCGCTTCGCGCCCGACGGGTCGGTCAATGCGATCCACTTCCAGCGCTTGAAGGACAAGCTCGGCAACCGCTCCAATGCCTCCTCCGAGGTCGAATTCCACGGTGCCTATGCCGAACTGATCGGCGAGGAGGGCAAGGGGATCCGTACCATCATCCAGATGGTGCAGCTGACGCGGCAGGATTGCGCGATCGCCTCCGCGGGCTTGATGCGCTCGGGGCTTGCGCATGCGCTGCATCACGCACGACATCGCAGCGTTTTCCAGAAGCATCTCGCCGACCAGCCGCTGATGCAGGCGGTGCTTGCCGACATGGCGCTGCATGTCGAGGCACAGGTTGCGCTGGTGATGCGGCTCTGCCGTGCCTTCGACCGTGCGCCTGCGGACACCGGCGAGGCCGCCTATATGCGGCTGCTGACGCCTGCGATCAAATACTGGGTCTGCAAAAGCGCGCCCGGCTTCCTTTACGAGGCGATGGAGTGCCTCGGCGGCAATGGCTATGTCGAGGAGGGCATTCTGGCGCGCCATTACCGGGAGTCACCGGTCAATGCGATCTGGGAAGGCTCCGGCAATGTGATGTGTCTCGACGTGCTGCGCGCGCTCGGCCGCGAGGCCGATGCGGCGCTGGCGGTGCTGCGCGCACTCGCCGACGGCACGCAGGGCCTGCCGGGCGCGGCGGAGGCGGCAATATCGATCGGAGAATCCTTCCGCCGCGCCGACAGCGAGCGCGTGGCGCGGCTCGCCGTCGAGAGGCTGGCATTGCTGGCGGCGGCCGCCGCCCTCAACCAGGTTGCGCCGGGGAGCGCCGAATTGTTCGCGGCCACGCGGCTTGCCTCCACCCACGCCGGCATGTATGGCGCGGTCGAATTGTCCGATGTCGATATGCGCGCGCTGCTGGCGCGGGCGCTGCCCTGAAGGTTTTGTAATGGACGCATTTCATCCCGACACACCACCTGAGGCGATCGAGCCGTCGCCACGGCCGCCGCGCGCCTGGAAGTTCTGGGGCACGACGGTGTGGGGCTTCGTGATCTTCGGTGCGATGTTCCTCGGCCAGGCCGCGGTCATCGTCTACTACGTCCTGCTTCAGGGCGGGCCGCTGACCGCGGAGGGCATCATCCGCGTGGTCGGCGACGGTCTGACCATTTCGCTCTCGGTCCTGGCCGGCCTGCCGATGGTGCTGCTGGTGCTGTGGATCGCGACCCGTCCGACCGGGATCACCTTCGCCGACTATCTCGGGCTGCGCGGGACGTCGTGGAGAAACGTGATCATCGGCATCGTTTCGCTGGTGGTTCTCGTCACGCTCTGGGACCTCGTGTCGCGCGCGGCCGGCCGCGAGGTGACCCCCGGCTTCATGGGCGACGTGCTGAAATCGGCGCAGGCCGACGGCGCGCTGTGGATTCTGGTGATCGCGTTTGCGGTTGCTGCGCCGGTCTGGGAAGAGCTGTTCGCGCGCGGCTGGCTCTACCGCGGCTGGTCGGAATCCTTTCTCGGTCCCTATGGCGCGATCGCGCTGTCGTCTATCGTCTGGACAGGGATGCACCTGCAATACGACTGGTTCTTCCTCTGCGAGGTGCTGTCGATCGGTCTTCTGTTCGGCTACCTGCGCTTCCGCACCGGCTCGACCTGGCTGACCATCCTGCTGCATGCGCTGAACAACCTGGCGGCGACAATCCAGACCTGGTGGCTGGCGGGGTGAGCGATTGATGTACTGGGCCGTGTACCCATAAACCGAGCAGCGTTGTGCGACGAGCGCAATATCCGCTTTGCCCCCCTCGCGACTAAGTTTGTGCGGCAGCGCAATATGTTCGTGATGGGCCAAAGTCGGAAATCGGCATGCCTGTCAGGTTCACGCCGGATTTTGTTTTCCCATCCCCTTCAGGGCCCGAGTCAATTCCCGGACATCTCTTAGGTCTTCGATCCCATCGACGAGCGACATGACGCGCTCTCCAGCAGCTTTACCAACAACCGGGACGGCAAAGTTCATAAACTTCCGTTCGAGAGACGCTCGCGAGAGCGGGCGTTGTGCATCGCCTTCGGGAACCTCCACTGTTTCGCGCCAAGACCGACCATCTGCGAGGACAATCTCGACGCTTGCGCCGCGGCCCTTGGGTAGTTTTGCAATGAGTGATTCTCCGGGCTTGACGGAAGTCTTCTCCACCAAGGCCATCACGTCCTGCTCCCGCCAGCGGTCTTTCTCGAATTGCGAGACCGTCACATCACCGTCGAGAAGAGCCATCGCGAGGCACACGGGAAGACTGTGATCAGCGGTACCCTTGGTCTGTGGCCGGAATTTCGCAGGATCTGCCACGCGCTGTATTATTCCGGGATAGGTCTCAACCGTGATGGACCGTATTTCCTGGGTTCGACCTTCGATCCTTCGGGAAAGTGACGCGCCGGCCTCCACTACAGCCTGTAACTCGATCTGAACAGGGAAGCGCTTGAATGCCACGCGGGGCAGCCGGTATCGCGCAAGTTCGAGGTCGACGGCAAACCCTTCCTTCGCAGGTTTCATTTTTGACGCCAGCCATTCCAGCGTGCCGGATGGGCCGGTGAAGCCTTGTGCGGCAAGCCGCGTTGCGAATACGCCGTCGATCGCAGTTGCCGCGAGTCCCATGGCCTTCATCATGCTAATGGCGCCGCTGTTGACGACAAAACTCGTGAATCCGCGCGCGCCAGATATCCCGACCGCGTTTGCGAGGGCTTCCTTCGGAATCCCCCAGACCTTACCCGCAATCAGAGGGACACCGTACGAGGCTGCACACAACGGGTGGAAGCCGCGCTCAAGAAAGGAGATGGCATCATTGACGCGCATGCTGGCCTCATAACCGACGACCATCGCCTCGACCAGATCGCGGCCACTTCGCCCCCGCTCTTCGCAGAGCGCAAGCGCTGTCGGAATCACCTCGCTTGGATGAAGCGGCTCGGTGCCGATGTAGGTGTCATTCATGTCGAGCGAGCGGACGAGAACCCCGTTGACGAAAACTGCACCTTCTACGGTCGCGGATCGCGGATAACCGATCACGGTTGCCGTATTGCCATCGCCGAAGGTCTTTCGAATCGTTGCCTCGGCGATATTTGCGGGTTCAGACCCGACCGACCCGAACGCGCAGCCGAGCGTATCGAGAAGGACGCGCTTGGCTGAGGCGATCACGTCTGCCGGGAGATCTTCATATCTGACAGCAATCGCAAATTCTGCAAATTTCTGTTCGAGCGCTGCATTCTGGCCGTCGCCCTTACCATCGGCGAGTGCCGATCCGACCAGGTGATATCCATCGGGCCAAATGCTGCCAACGAGACTCGTCGCAACGGCAATTGTCGTTCGCTCCAGGAAATCACGGCGCCTCATAAATGCCTCCACCATGATATTTGCAGCCGATGACGGCGATCAGAATATGCTGATTTTCGTGTCGAGCTATCGGACGACGTAAACGTAATGCTGGCAACGCACCTCCCGCGCGCTGGCGTTTAGTATGAGGACGTGGACCGGCTTTGGCTATAGATGTCGGTTCAGGGTCATTTTCGAAGGATTCAGCGGAGGTTGTCGGCAGGTTTGTCCGCGTCTACCCGTGTGGCGGAGCAATTCAGCGTGGCTGACCGTGCTTATCGATTCAGCCTTCAATATCGTCAGCTTCTTCCTGACAGGCCGATACACCTGAGGCCCGATCACGGCGATCCGCGATCTGAGGCGGCTTTGAAGGGAAGGTCGAAGTCGGCCGGCCGAATTGTCTCAAGCACGCGCCCGCCACAGCGTCATCGCAAGCAGCACATAGGCGCCAGAAGTCCACAGTGACTGCCAGTTGTCCGAGCCTTCGCTGAATCCCATGTAGATCGCTGCCAACAGAAAGACGCCGACAAAGATCGATTCCGCCATCGGGCGGATCCCTTTCCTGGGGCGGTTGAGCAGCGTCATGGCCAGGAAGGGGATCGCCGCCATCGTGAGCGACGCGTAAGGAAAATCCTTTTCGCGCGGGTCGAACACGAAGCCGAGCGCGGTGTCGGTGCCGATCACGATGATGACGATCCAGACCAATCCGTGCATGAGCGTCAGCGGCGACGGGGTCTGGTACTCCTTCGGACCCATCAATTCCAGGAATGTGGGCGGCGCGCGCCCCGCCATCAGGGCGTTGGCTGCGAACAGCGGCGATGCGGTCGCCGCCGCGAGAAGCGTGCCCCACTGAAGCCAGTTCACCACGCCGTAGCTTTCATAGAACATCTTCTGCGCGGCCACCCCGAGCAGGATTCCGGCTGTGGTCGCCGATAGTCCGACTGCAAGCCATGAGGCGAGCCCGGTCTGCCGGGGCTTGCGGCGCAAGGTCAGTCCTGCGACGCCGAAGATCACGATCGCCAGCGCCATTCCGCCGCTCATCTGCAGCTTCCAGAGCGGATAATTGCTGACGGGAATGCCGGGCGGATATTTCAGCGTGCGCCCTGCGGAATCGAACAGGCCCCAGGATGCGCCGACCGCGCCCTCGAACTCGTGCTTCCACAGTTCATCATAGGCCTCGAACAGGTTGACGCGGAAATGCTCGCGGCGGGCAAGCTCGAGCACCTCCGAGATCACCCGCGCCTGATTGGTGCGCGACGGCAGCGCTGACTCGCGCATCCGCCCCTCGCTCGGCCAGCCTGTTTCCCCGATCAGGATTTCCTTGCCCGGAAATGCCGCCGCGACCTGCTTGCGGACGGCGTCAACGTGAGCGGCGGCAGCTTTCGCCGGGATCGGGACATTTTCCCAATAGGGCAGGATGTGAATGGTGATGAAATCGACGGTGTCATAAAGCTCGCGATAGCGCAGCCAGTATTCCCAGACGTCGGAATAGGTGACGGGGACGGGGACCTGCGCCTTGACCGAGCGGATCAGGGCGGCAAGGTCGGAAACGGTCATTTCCCGGTGCAACAAGACCTCGTTGCCGACCACGAGCGCGGCAATGGTGTCCGGATATTGCTGCGCGAGCCGTATGGCCGTCGAGATCTGAGTCGCGTTCTTCTGCCGGTCCTTGCTGAGCCAAATTCCCTGGATGACTTTCAGCCCCGCCTTGGCTGCAAGCTCGGGGACCTGATCGAGACCAAGGTCGTCAGCGTAGGTACGGACGCAATCGGTGATCTTGGCAAGTCCGACGAAATCTTCTGCGATCTGCTCCCGCGACACAGGCGTTGCCGTCGACGAGGTCTGGGTGTTGCGGAACGGCGAGTATGAGATGCATTGCAGTTTGGCGCTCGGATCGATCGGTGCGCGCGCCAGATTGATCGGTGTGGCCAGCCACCACCACGCCGCGGCGATCGCACCCAGGGATATCAAAAGAAGCGCCAGAGGCGTGCGAAGCGAAATAATACGTCCTCCAAGGCAGGGGACGCCGATCACCGGCGTGCTACCCGGACCCCAACATCAAGAAGTCACCGCCTGGCCGCTACTTACCTCACCCGCGAAGCTGCCGCCAGAGCATCCGCGCCGCAACAGGCCATTCACCCATGGCGAAGGCCGTGTCAGCTTCAAAATCGCCTTGAGGATACGTAACGATCTCGTGAGGGAGCGGCCTCAAGGCCCGATCGCAGCAATCGCGATCGGCATCGTGATCGCGGCCAGAATCGTTTGCAGGGTGATGATCTGGGCAAGCAATGGGGCATCGCCGCCCATTTGCCGTGCCAGCACGTAGGCTGACGGCGAGGTCGGCACCGCCGCGCAGGCGGTGACGATTACGAGATTGGAGCCGGAGAGGCCGAACCACACCGCCAGCGCGACCGTGAGTGCGGGCATCAGGACCAGCTTGAGGACCAGTGCGACACTGGCCGCAAGGCTCGGGCGGAAGATGCCTTCCAGATGCAAGCCGGCCCCGGTGACGAGCAGGCCGATCGCAAGCGACGAACCGCCGAGTGCATTCGCCACTTCGTGCCAGATCTGCGGCAGCGGGACATGGGCCAGGTTGATGGCGAGACCGATCGCGCAGGCCCAGATCAGCGGATTCGTCGCGACCGTCATCATGATCGCGCCTGCCGAACGTTTCCCGGGTGAGGCGTACTGCGCCAGCACGGCGACGCTGAACACGTTCACCAGCGGGATGATCGCGACCATCGCGACCGAGGCGAGCGCAAGGCCTGTGCTGCCAAAGAGATTGCCCGACACCGACAGCGCGACATAGGTCTGCCAGCGCGTCGCGCCCTGGAAGATTGAGGTGAAGGCCGGGCCGTCGACGCCGGCGCGCCCGAGCAGCGGACGCAACGCCAGGCAGAGCAGGCACATCGCGAGCGCCGACAACAGCAGCGCGCCGCCGACGCCCGCGACCGGCACTTTGGTCAGGTCGGCTTTCACGAGCGTCTGCACCAGAAGAACGGGGAACAGCACGTAATAGGTCAGCCGCTCGAGCCCATGCCACTGCGTATCCAGCCGCATCAATGTGCGCTTCAGGATGAAGCCCAGCACGATCAGCAAGAACACCGGCAGCAGCGCCGCGATCACCACCGCCATGCTCAACGGTCTCCGCGCAGCCTTGCGAGCCGATCCAGCGCGCCTTGCAGGATGAAGATCGCGGCATGCTCGTCGATCACCTCGGCGCGGCGCGCGCGGCTGACGTCCATACCGATCAATTCGCGCTCGACGGCTGCCGTCGAGAGTCGTTCGTCCCACAGCGCGATTGCAAGCGGGGTCAGGCCCGCGAAGTTGCGGGCAAATGCCCGTGTCGACTGCGCGCGCGGGCCTTCGCTGCCGTCCATGTTGATCGGCAGGCCAAGCACGAAGCCGACCGCGTTGCGCTCGGTTGCGATCGCAAGCAGCCGCGCCGCGTCGACCTTGAATTGCTTGCGCTGGATGGTCTCGACCCCGGTCGCGAGCCGCCGGTCCGGATCGGAGACGGCGACGCCGATAGTCTTGGTGCCGAGATCGAGGCCGACAAGCGCGCCGCGCTCGGACCAGAGCGGGGCTGCATCGACAAGGGGAAGGACGGGCGCAGGCATGGCTCATGCGCATACCATGCGCCCGCGCGACGAGGCAAAGCCGTATCGGCGCGTGGCGTCATGCGAAAACGCCGCCTCAAGCGGCGATGACGCGATCCTCGCCGGCGAGGCAGCCTGCAAAGCCCTGCAATGCGCTGTACTGGTGCGCGGTGCGGCGCTGAATGAACAGCGTCTCGACGCGCGCGTGCTGCGGGCTGAGCGCGTGGATGTTGACGTCATCCTTGACGTGATCGCGCTCGACCACCGCCCGCGGCAGCAGGGTGACGCCCATGTCGGCCGCGACGCACCCGATCATGCCGTCGAGCGTGCCGAGTTCGAAGCGCGCCGCCGATGGCCACCCGAATTCGACGAAGGCCTGTTCGAGCCGTTGGCGGTAGGTGCAGCCGGTGCGGAACACCAGCGCCGTTGGTCCAGATTCCGGCGTGCCGGCGCGCAAGGCAGCGAGGCTCTTCCAGCGTTGCGCGGTGACGAGTACGAGTTCCTCCCGGAAAGCCGGGGTCGAGACCAACTCACCATGCTCGATCGGGCCGGCAACGAAGGCGCCGTCGAGCGAGCCGTCGAGCACGGCAGCGACGAGGTCGGCGGTCGGTGCCGTACGCAAGGTCAGGCGCACGGCGGGGAAGCGACGATGGAATTCGGCAAGCAGCGCCGGCAGCCGCACTGCGGCGGTGGTCTCCATCGAGCCGATCGACAGCGGGCCCTTCGGCTCGCCATCGTCGCGCGCCGCGAGCACGGCCTCGCGCGACAGCGCCGCCATCCGTTGCGCGTAGGGCAAAAGCCTGCGGCCGGCGCCGGTCAGCGTCATGCCGCGGCTGTGCCGCTCGAACAATGCGGTGCCGATCTCGGCCTCCAGCGCCTTGATGCGCTGGGTGACATTGGACTGCACGGTGTTGAGCTCGTCAGCCGCGCGGGTGATGCCGCCGAGCCGGGCGACGGTGGAGAAGGTCAGGAGATCGGTCAGTTCCACGGCAGCCGGCTCCGTTTCATTTTTCAGATGGTAGAGTTCTCAAGTATTCATTTTTTTAGAATGTTAGACGGGTTTACAGTCGCTGTCCAGAACAGGGAGCAAGCGCATGCCGATCAGCACCGAATTGACGGATCGATTGGGCATCCAGCATCCGGTGCTGCTGGCGCCGATGGATGTGGTGGCGAATGCCAGGCTTGTGACGGCGGTCAGCGCGGCCGGCGGATTTGGTATTCTCGGTGGCGGCTACGGCGACCGGACATGGCTCGAGCAGGAGACAGCGAAGCTCGGGAAGTCGACGGCACCGTTCGGAATCGGCTTCATTACCTGGAGCATGGCGAAGCAGCCGGAACTGCTCGACATCGCGCTTGATGCACGGCCGCGTGCGGTCATGCTGTCGTTCGGCGACCCAAAGCCATTCGGGGCCCGGATCAAACAGGCGGGCGCAATCCTGATTTGTCAGGTGCAAAACGAGGAACTCGCGCGGCAGGCGCTGGACGCCGGTGCCGACATCCTGGTTGCACAGGGGACTGAGGCCGGTGGACACGGCGCCTCGCGCACGACACTTGATGTCGTGCCTGCGATCGTGGATCTGGTCGCGGGCCGTGTGCCGGTGGTCGCCGCCGGCGGCATCGCGGATGGCCGGGGTCTCGCCGCGATGCTGATGCTTGGCGCCTCCGGGGTGCTTCTCGGGACGCGCTTCTATGCGAGCGAGGAGGCCGATATCGCGGAGGAAGCGAAACGCCGCGTGTGCGCCGCCAAAAGCGGCGAAACCGTACGCGGCATCATTTTCGATCTTTCGCGCAACAATGTCTGGCCGGCGCCATTCACCGGACGCTGCCTCGTCAATGACCATGCACGGCGCTGGATTGGACGCGAGGTGGAGTTGATGCAGAACGTGAGGAAGGTCGGCGCCGACTATGCCGAAGCCAAGGCGCGCGGCGATTTCGACATCGCCGCGGTGATCGCAGGCGAGGCGGTTGGGCTGATCCATGATATTCCTCCTGCGGCCGAGATCGTCGGCCGCATCATCGCCGAGGCCGAGCAATCGTTGCGCGGCCGGCGCAACTCGACCGCTTCCATTGGCTGAAACACGCGAGACACACCATGTGGCCGGATCGTCGTCTGATTGACCTCTTCAAGACCGAATTCCCGATCGTGCTGGCGCCGATGGCAGGCGTAATGGATGCGGAGCTCGTGATCGCGGTGGCGCAGGGCGGCGGGCTCGGCTCGCTGCCTTGCGCGATGCTGTCGGCGGAGAAGGCGCGCGAGCAGGTCAACATCATCCGCCAGCGGGTCAAGGCGCCGGTCAATCTCAACTTCTTTTGCCACAAGGCGGTCGATGCCGATCCCGCGCACGAAGCGAAGTGGCGGCAACGGCTCGCGCCATACTATCGCGAGTACGGCCTCGATCCGGACGCCCCGGTCAATGCTGCGAACCGCGCGCCGTTCGACGCCGCGTTCTGCGCCGTCGTGGAGGAGCTGAAGCCGGAGATCGTCAGCTTTCACTTCGGCTTGCCGGAGCAAAAGCTGCTTGAGCGCGTCAAGGCCTCCGGCGCCATCGTCATGGCGTCGGCGACGACGGTGAAGGAAGCGATCTGGCTCGAGGAGAACGGCGCCGATGTCATCATCGCGCAGGGTGCGGAGGCGGGCGGGCATCGCGGCATGTTCCTGACCGAAACCATTGCCGAGCAGCCGGGCACCTTCGCACTGGTGCCCCAGGTGGTGGATGCGGTGAAGGTGCCAGTTGTGGCGGCCGGCGGCATCGCGGATGGCCGCGGCATCGCAGCCGCCTTCGCGCTCGGCGCGTCCGCCGTTCAGATCGGCACGGCCTATCTGCGCTGCCCGGAGTCCAGGGTCACCCCGGCCGCACGGGCCATGCTGGCGCGAGCGAGCGACGAATCGACCGTCATCACCAATGTCATGACCGGCCGTCCGGCCCGCGGCGTCGCCAACCGCGTGATGCGCGAGGTCGGCCCGGTTGCGCCGGATGCGCCCGCATTCCCGCATGCCGCGACCGCGCTCGGCCCGCTGAAAGCAGCGGCCGAAAAGCAGGGCAGGGTCGATTTCAGCAATCTGTGGGCCGGGCAGGCGGTGCGGATGGGCCGGGAGATGCCGGCGGCCGAGTTGACGCGCGCGCTCGCGGGAGCTGCTCTGGCGCGCATGAGCGCGCTATCTCAGGCGTGATTGGGCTACTGCTTCGCTCAGACCAGGCAACAAACGTAGACGATCGCGATCCCGAGCACCGTGCCTATTGACCAAAGCGCAGGATCCCAGCCTTCCGGCCGGCGATTGCTGTCGAGCATGGACATGACGCGCTCCACTTTTCTCTTTGGAGCAAGTACGCACCGTGAATGTTTCAGGACGACTGCGTCGGGGGCGCAAAGTGGTTTCGTCGCGGGGGTTTGGCCCCTAAATCGGCTGCTGCAGGTGGACGGTTCGGCGGGGAGTCAGGGCCGCAGCGGTGGCTTGCCGTGGTTGCGGTGCAAAACCGGCCTCTGCTATACGGCAGGCTGACCATTTCGCCTTGGGGCCCTATATAATGTCCGTTGACGCCACGACCGTCCGCCGTATCGCGCATCTGGCCCGGATCGCGGTCAGCGACGCCGAAGTTCCCCATCTCCAGGGCGAACTGAACGCGATGCTGGCCTTCGTCGAGCAACTGTCGGAAGTGAACGTCGAGGGCGTCGAGCCGATGACCTCGGTGACGCCGATGGAAATGAAGAAGCGCGCCGACGTGGTCAATGACGGCGCCATCGCCGACGCCATCGTCCGGAATGCCCCCGAGACGATGAGCGACTTCTTCCTGGTGCCGAAGGTGGTCGAGTAATTGCTAACCGGTAAGTCCGATGTGTCTGCTCTGCGACGATGAGAAGGCCTACAAGGCCTATATGGACTTCCTCGACGCGATGGAGCGCAAGGGGAAGGTCGCCGATCCCAATGAGGCGATCGACGCCGTGCTCGATCAACTCGAGGCGCTCGACGCGGCGCGCGCCAGGGAGAATGCCAAGGCACGGCAGGACGACCCCGCCAACGACAAGACCCTGTCTCCGTTCTTCTGCAGCCCGATCAATAAATGACTGATTTGACATCACTGACGATCGCCGAGGCCCGCCAGGGCCTGGCGAACAAGGCGTTCACCGCGCGTGAACTCACCGACGCCCATCTGAAGGCGATGGAGGCGGCGCGCCTGCTCAATGCCTATGTGCTCGAGACGCCGGACCGCGCGCGCGAGATGGCGCGGGCGGCGGATGAAGCGATCGCGAAGGGCGAGGGCGGCCCGCTCGCCGGCATCCCGCTCGGCATCAAGGATCTGTTCGCGACCCGCGACATCAGGACCACGGCGTGCTCGAGGATCCTCGGCAATTTCATCCCGTCTTACGAGTCGACCATCACCTCGCAGCTATGGCGCGACGGAGCGGTGCTGCTCGGCAAGCTCAACAATGACGAATTCGCGATGGGCTCGTCGAACGAGACCTCGTGCTTCGGTCCGGTTGCGAACCCGTGGCGGCGCGCGGGCTCCAACACCGATCTGGTGCCGGGCGGCTCCTCCGGGGGCTCCGCCTCGGCCGTGGCGGCGATGCTGTGCATGGGCGCGACCGCGACCGACACCGGCGGCTCGATCCGCCAGCCGGCCGCGTTCACCGCGACCGTCGGCATCAAGCCGACCTACGGCCGCTGCTCGCGCTGGGGCATCGTGGCGTTCGCGTCCTCGCTCGACCAGGCCGGACCGATCGCGCGCAGCGTGCGCGACGCGGCGATCCTGATGCGCTCGATGGCGGGCCACGATCCGAAGGACACGACGTCGGCCGACGTGCCGGTGCCGGATTACGAGGCCGCGATCGGCAAGTCCGTGAAGGGCATGAGGATCGGCATCCCCAGGGAATATCGCCTCGACGGCATGCCGGGCGAGATCGAGAAGCTCTGGAGCGAGGGCGCGGAGTGGCTGAAGGCCGCCGGCGCCGAACTCGTCGAGGTGTCGCTGCCGCACACCAAATACGCGCTGCCGGCCTACTACATCGTGGCGCCCGCGGAGGCATCGTCGAACCTGGCGCGCTATGACGGCGTGCGCTACGGCCTGCGCGAGCCTGCGAGGAACATCATCGAGATGTACGAGAAGACCCGCGCCGAGGGCTTCGGCGCCGAGGTGCGTCGCCGCGTGATGATAGGCACCTATGTGCTGTCGGCCGGCTATTACGATGCCTATTACCTGCGCGCGCAGAAGGTGCGCACGCTGATCAAGAAGGACTTCGAGGATTGCTTCGCCAAGGGCGTGCACGCGATCCTGACGCCTGCGACCCCGTCGGCGGCGTTCGGCATCGGCGAGAAGGGCGGCGCCGATCCGGTCGAGATGTATCTCAACGACATCTTCACGGTGACGGTCAACATGGCGGGCCTCCCGGGCATCGCGGTGCCCGCAGGCAGGGACGCGCAAGACCTGCCGCTCGGCCTGCAATTGATCGGCCGTCCGTTCGACGAGGAAACGCTGTTCTCGCTCGGCGCCATCATCGAGCAGGCGGCGGGCCGCTTCACGCCGGCGAGATGGTGGTGAGCGATGGCGGATTTCCGCGCCAGTCTCGCCGAGGCCGCGCCTGACAGGACGCTGTCGCCGCCGCTTGCAGCGCTGTGGTGGGCTGCCAAGGGCGATTGGGCTCAGGCGCACAGGATCGTCCAGGACGAGGACGACGCCAGTTCCGCCTGGGTGCATGCCTATCTGCATCGGGTCGAGGGCGATCTCGGCAACGCCGGCTACTGGTATCGGCGCGCCGGGCAGCCGGTCGCGAGCGATACGCTCGAGGCGGAATGGGAGCGGATCGTCGCCGCGCTGCTGACGCATCGCCCGTGAACGCCGGTGCGGCGGCACCGTGACCGTTAACCGTGTTTCTTCCGCCATGCCGCCGCCCAGATTGGCCGTGATACGCTGATGGAACCAGGCGGGGGCCGGCGGCTAGAGAGTATTTCGTGCGTGGGTTGGGTAGTGGGGGATGGCTGTCGGCGATGCTGGTGGCCGTACTGGCGGCGGGCCTCGCGGGGTGCGCGACCGTCTACAATCTGCCCGGCAATGTGCCGCTCGGCGCCGCGCTCGCCGACACCGGTAGCGCGAGTGACCTTCCGGACTACCAGGATGATGTGCTGCTCGCGCTGTCGTTCTCCGGCGGCGGCACGCGCGCGGCGGCGTTCTCCTTCGGCGTATTGCAGGAGCTCGATCGCGCGCGCTCCGGCGTCTCCGGCACAAAGACATTGCTCGACCGCGTCGACTTCGTGTCCGGCGTCTCCGGGGGCTCGATCACCGCGGCCTATTTCGGCCTGAAGCGGCGCGCGGCGCTCGATGATTTCCGCGAGCGCTTCCTGCTGCGCAACGCCGAGGAGGGGCTGAAGACCCGGATCTCGCTCGGCAATATCGGACGTGCGCTCGGTGGCGGCGTCAACGACAGCCAGTTCACCGACTGGCTCGACCACAATCTGTTCGATGGCGCGCGCTTCGATGCGCTGCCCGACGAACGCCGGCCGCGGGTCTGGATCAACGCGTCCGACATCTACAACCGCACGTCCTTCGTGTTCGGCAAGACGTCCTTCGACGCGCTGTGCAGCGACATCCGATCCTATCGTGTCGCCGAAGCCGTTGCGGCCTCGGCCGCGGTGCCGCTGGCGTTCGCGCCGATCGTGCTGGAAACCTATCCCGGCGGCTGCGCCGCGCCGCTGCCGCGCTGGCTCGACCAGGTGCGCAAGGATCCCAACGCGCAGCCGCTGCTGCGTTCCTATGCAGAGGCCCAGGCGCGCTACCGCGACGGCTCGATGAAATACGTGAAGCTGCTCGATGGCGGGCTGGTCGACAATTACGGGCTGTCGGGCATCAGCATCGCGCTGCTCGCGGCACAACGGCCATATGAGCCGCTGAGCGAGCGGCAGGCAGTTAAACTGCGCCGCATCCTGTTCCTGGTGGTCGATGCCGGCCGCGGCATCACCGGCGACTTCGTGCAGACCCTCGAAGGGCCGAACGGCGTCGAGCTGGTGTCCGCGGCAGCCGATACCGCGATCGATTCCAGCGTGCGCTCGAGCTATGCAGCCTTCACGGCGCTGGCCAATGACTGGAACGGCAAGCTGAGGCGTTGGCGCTGCGGCTTGTCGGCCGCGGAGCGCTCCCGGCTCGGTGTCGGCGCCAACTGGAAATGCAGTGACGTCTCGTTCTACATCGAGCGGCTGAGCTTCGAGCAGCTCGGTCCCGAGCGCGCCGGCCTCCTCAATGCCATCCCGACACGGCTTTCGCTGCCCGCCGAGCAGGTCGACCAGCTCGTCGCGGGCGGCGCGGACGCGCTCCGCATCAGCAAGGCCTATCAGTCGTTTCGCCGCGGGCTCTGAACGGCTCCCGACCGGGCTCCGATCCGGCTTGACTGAGGCGGTCGGTTGCGCGAAGCCCAACCGACCCCAGATAAGCCTCATCCGGAAAATCAGACCCATGAATGCTCCTGCCGCACCCCATAAACTGATCAAAGGCGCGACCGGCGACTGGGAAGTCGTGATCGGGATGGAGGTCCACGCCCAGGTTACCTCGAACTCGAAACTGTTCTCGGGCGCCTCCACCGAGTTCGGCGGCGAGCCGAACAGCCATGTCTCGCTGGTCGACGCCGCGATGCCGGGCATGCTGCCGGTGATCAACGAGGAATGCGTCCGCCAGGCGGTGCGCACCGGTCTCGGGCTGAATGCCAAGATCAATCTGCGCTCGGTGTTCGACCGCAAGAACTATTTCTATCCGGATTCCCCGCAGGGCTACCAGATCAGCCAGTACCAATCGCCGATCGTCGGCGAAGGCGAGGTCGAACTCGAGCTCACCGGCGGCCGCAGCGTCACGGTCGGCATCGAGCGGCTGCATCTGGAGCAGGATGCCGGCAAGTTGCTGCACGACCAGTCACCGACGCTGTCCTATGTCGACCTCAACCGCTGTGGCGTCGCGCTGATGGAGATCGTCTCCAAGCCCGACATCCGCGATGCCGAGCAGGCCAAGGCCTACGTCACCAAGCTGCGCTCGATCCTGCGCTATCTCGGCACCTGCGACGGCGACATGGAAAAGGGCAACCTGCGCGCCGACGTCAACGTGTCGGTGCGCAAGCCGGGCGGTCCGCTCGGCACCCGCTGTGAAATCAAGAACATGAACTCGGTCAACTTCATCGGCCAGGCGATCGAGTACGAGGCGCGGCGTCAGATCGAGATCATCGAGGACGGCGGCACAATCGACCAGGAGACCCGGCTGTTCGATCCGAACAAGGGCGAGACGCGCTCGATGCGCTCGAAGGAAGAGGCGCACGACTACCGCTATTTCCCCGATCCCGATCTGCTTCCGCTCGAGTTCAGCCAGGCTTTCGTCGACGATCTCAAGGCGCATCTGCCGGAACTGCCGGACCAGAAGAAGTCCCGTTTTATTACGGGCTACGGCCTGTCGCCCTACGACGCCAGCGTCCTGGTGGCCGAGCGCGAGAGCGCCGACTTCTACGAGACGGTGCTGTCAGGTCTCGGCGACAGGATGCGCGACGGCAAGCTCGCCGCCAACTGGGTGATCAACGAGCTGTTCGGGCGATTGAACAAGGAGAGCCGCGACATCGCCGCCTCGCCGGTGTCGGCGGAGCAGCTTTCCGCGATCGTCGATCTGATCGGCGAGGGAACGATTTCCGGCAAGATCGCCAAGGACTTGTTCGAGATCGTCTGGCAGGAGGGCGGTGATCCGCGCGCGCTCGTCGAGGCTCGCGGTATGAAGCAGGTCACCGACCTCGGCGCGATCGAGAAGGTGGTCGACGACATCATCGCAGCCAATCCGGACAAGGTCACGCAGGCCAAGGCGAAGCCGCAACTGATCGGCTGGTTCGTCGGCCAGGTGATGAAATCGTCAGGCGGCAAGGCGAACCCACAGGCCGTCAACGACCTCCTGAAGTCCAAGCTCGGCATCTGAGCGCACACGGAGACGATGCGCACATCGTCTCCACGGCGGCATCGCGTTCATGTTGAACGCGCCGCGGCGGCGCTTGGAACGCCCCGTCGGTCGTCGCCGCCGTCGAATCGCGCGGCGGTCGATTCGGCCAAAAGCCGGCTTTTGGCCGCCACTGAGGCGACGAACGGGGGTTACCCACGAAATTTTTTTCGTTGCCAAAAATCGCGACTCGGAGATCGCGACGTCAGATTTTTCGGCGGCGCCGTCGACTCAGCGTGATGACGCTCGCGCGCCGATCAATCGAATGCGAATTCAGGAAATGCCTTAAATAAAGATGTTTCCTGCGATGTTGACAAATGCTGATGTCGGCGGCGTCGGCACTTCTTGGATTGTCGCGCGAACGCATCATCGATTTGCTCGACGACGCGCGCTGCGTGACGGGGCATCACTGCGTCAACACTTCCTTAAGCTGGACACTGTTTTTTTCGACGTGTTGGTGTATTCGGGATGTCGTGCATCTCGATTCCCGAGTGCGCGCAGCGAAGTAGAGCCATCTCACATACTGGAGGGCAACATGGCTAAGAAGGCTAAGAAGGCGAAGAAGGCGAAGTCCGCAGTGAAGAAGACTGCGAAGAAGACCCGCAAGGTCGCCAAGAAGAAGAAGTAAGCCTCTCGTCTCGAGAGGTTCGCCGGCAGCTTGATGCCGGCACGTCACGAGAGCCACTGGACGAACTGCCGAGAGGCAAACCCCGGCGGCTCTGGTTGACGAAAGAGGGTGTCGGCGAGACATCAGGTCAAACGGCTGGATCGTATTTCGGCAGACTTCGCTCCTGAAAGGGGGCTCGCTCTTCCCAAACCGGTCCGGCAGAAGAAACGAGAGTTTTCTTCGTTCGGTGCGGATTCCATGCGGCTCCGCAATTTCACCGGCGCAAATGCCCAAGTGAGATCTGGCCCTGACGTGTTCGCCGACGCCCTCGTTCCGGCGGCCCGCGCGGTCCGCGCTTGGCGCCCGTTTTCCCAACAGCTAGTCCCCATCGTCGGCGAGCCTGATGGCTCCGTCTTTGCTTGCGGAGCCTGATGGCTCCGTCTTTGCTAGCGCGCCGGTTGGTCCCGTCGGGAACCCGGGACCCGACCATGCGACCCCACCGTCGAGATCGAACCCGTGAGTTCGCAGCCGTAACCGGCCCGCACGGCGTCCGTCTTTGCCCGCGATGGTTATCGTTGTCCGAAACGATGGGGTAAACGAGCGTTCACGAATGCAGAAAAATGCCTGCGGCACAGGCACTTCTGTGATTCCTGGAAACGCCATCCATATCCCGAATTTACATCCCGTTCATCGCGATACTTAAACCGCTCTTCAAATTTGCTGGGCCATGATCGCCTCAACAAGCCGGCAAGCGGCGGGCGCTGATCCAGCGGATCGGCGCGGCGCATGATCCCAAGATCAGCGCGGAGACAGACAGGCGATCTAACAGTGGATGGGGGCCGCGCTCGGGGGAGGGTGGCCAACAACAAAATGGGGAGTTGCGACAGTGTTTCAGGGGTTCATCGATCAGGATACGGCCATTCCGGTTGCAGCGACTGCGATCCAGGACGTGCTGTTCGAACGTGGTCTGTACTGGGCGAGCGGCCGCTCCGGCGTCGTCAACCTCGTCGCGGCGCACAAATGGTTCAACCTTGCTGCCCTAAAGGGCCGCACCGATGCGATCGCGATGCGTCGTGAGGTCGCCGAGCAGATGTCGGATGCCGAGATCTCGACCGCCCAGCGCGAAGCCCGTGCCTGGATGACGACGCACTGAACGGCGTGCCCAGCGCGTCAGACATAGCGTTGAGGAAAAAGGGCGAGCCAACGCACGCCCCCCTGTCCGATGGATCGTCACCTTACGCGGTCAAGCGAGATCCGCGCGGGCTCAAATTCCAGCAGCGGATCCTGCACACAGTCCCGCCATCTGGCGCGATGGTCTTCCGCATGAAGACGGAAATAGACGACGCGTCGGACCACCTCGGACGTGTTTCCACCCATATTGTGGCCGAGCAAGTAGTGCCCGATGAAGAGGTCGCCGGCCCGTCCCAACACCTGTTCCGGTGAGGCCATCGGGTAGGTCGGGTGCTCGATATCGAACAGCGCGTCGGATCCATGCTGACGCAGATACGACGCCGCGACGTAGTGCGAGCCGGGCCAGACCCAGAGATTGCCCATATCGGTCGCCGTCTGGTCGGTCAGGAATATCCCGGCCGTGAACGTCCCCGGACGCCCGCTCGGCACCAGTTGCGCACCTTCGCAGAGCGCGGCTCAGTGGTTATTCCAGATGTCGTTCCGAAGCCGCTGATCGAGGCGGCAATGCAGCGGAGCAGCGCGGGCAACGCTTCGTGCCACGCCTGCCGATACGGCCGTTGAAGCTGCACCTGCAAGACGTCGTCGTGATCCTCCCACGTCTCGTAGAGCATGAAACGGCAATCCGATGCCGGATCGCAATGCAGTACCGCCTCATGAAACATGGGTTCGGATCGCATTGCGTCGAGCACGTCTTGCAGAAGTGCGAGGAAGCGGCTCCGCTGATCCGGGACGACGTTGAATTTGATCAGGTAGGTGACGGCCATTGCGCGGGTTCCGGTCTTCATGAACTGCCTGTTGTGGCAAGTCTGGGCGTCGCGCGGGGGCGGGTCGATTACCTCAGAGGTCATTCAGCGCGAGCGAAACGACCGGCGAGCGGCTTCGCATCGTGGCGGCCGCGATGAGTGCGGCGACCGCATTGGCAGCCGCGCTGATCGCCACCGGGATGAAGTAGCTGTGGCTGATGTCGAAGGCGAAACCGGCTGCGCTCGGGCCCAGCAGCGTCCCGATCGCGACGCTGGTGTAGAGGATGCCGATGATGCCGCCGACGTTGCGGCCGCCGAAATGATCGGTGACGACGGCCGGCAGGATCGCGACCCAGCCGCCGTAGAACAAGCCGAACAGCAACGCGAAGACCGCGAGCGACCGGAACCCGCCGGCTCCGGCCCAGATCGCGAGCGAGACAGCCATCCCGATGTACATCGCGACGAGGAACGTATCGCGGCCGACCCGGTCGGCGATGCCGCCGAGGAAGAAGCGACCCGCGGTGCTGCCGATGCCGATCATCCCGAGCAATAGCACCGCGACACCTGGCGTCACCTGATGGTCGACGGCGTAGGGCACGAGATGCACGAACGGGACGAACACCCCGAATGCGCTGATCAGGCAAGCTGCATAGAGCCCGGCAAAGCGCGCTGTCCGCACCGCCTCGCGGATCGAGACACCCTGACGTGTCGGTGCGGCTGCGCGCGCGTCGAGCGGATCGCCGTCCGGTCCGGTGCCAAAGCGACGCGGATCATCCGCGATCAGGAGCGATGATCCGACGCCGATCGCGGCGGCGCCGATGCCGAGTACGAGATAGGCATCCCGCCAGCCAAGCGTTGCGATCAGCCAGGTCGCGAGCGGCGGCATCACCAGCGTGCCGACACCAATCCCGCTGACGGCCAGCCCCGAGGCAAATCCACGCCGCTTGACGAAGAAGCGTTGCACCGCGCCGAGTGTCGGGACGTAGGCGCAGCCGACGCCGGCCCCGATGCCGATACTGTAGGCGGCGTAGACCTGCACGATGGTCTGGGCCTGGCTTGCGAGGCCAAGGCCAAGTCCGACCAGCACCATCCCGAGGGCACCGAGATTGCGCGCGCCCCAGCGATCGGCGAGGGGACCCGAGATCATGCCGAGGCCGAAATAGAGGAAGCCCGCAAAGGAGAATACCAGCGACACCGAGCCGCGCGAGGCGCCGAAATCGCGTTGCAGGGAATCCACGAACGACGAGAATGTGTAGGCGCTGCCGAAGCCGATGAAGGTCACGACGAAGGCGGCCGCCACGACAAACCAGCCGTAGAACAGTCTTGTCTTTGGAGGGTCAGTGATCACGGCAAGCTTCCCTGCGATTGTTCTGGTGTTGGCGTGCGGCGTGCGGCATCGCCGTGCGGATAGAGCAGCATCTGCGTGCAGCGAAACAGCGCGATGCTCCGTCCCGTGGCTTCGCTGCGGATCTCGGCGTCCCAGACCTGGGTCGTGCGTCCGGAATGGACGAGGCGCGCCTCGCAGCTCACTTGTCCTTCGCGCGTGGTGCCGATGAAGTTGGTCTTCAGCTCACCGGTGGCGAAGCCGTGAGCGCCCTCGGGCAGCGAGGCGAGGCAGCCGAACCCGCACGCGCTGTCGGCCAGTGCGACGATGGTTGCGCCATGCAGATAGCCGTGCGGCGAGAAGTGCTTTGCAGTGACGTCGAAGCGGCCGCGCACGCGACCCGTCTCGACTTCGAGCCATTGAAACTCCAGCACTCCGGGCAGGCTGCCCGCCTGCGACGCGTTGATCCGATCCGCCAGGCTGCTCATGCAGGCGCCCCTCATATGAAGTAGATAATCTAATCTTCCGATGCCGTCGCCCGGCGTTGACGAGGCTCAGATGTGCCAGATATGCTAACGAAACATGAGGTTCGCAAACGAGAAATTCTGCGCAATTGGAGTTAGAAAATCTAAATCGTGAATGACCGGCTTCCACCCCTCAATGCCCTCAAGGCATTCGAATCCGCCGCTCGCCATCTGTCGGTGAAACTCGCGGCCGAGGAGCTTTGCGTGACGCCGGGTGCCGTGAGCCAGATGCTGAAGACGCTCGAGAGCCATCTCGGCATCAAACTGTTCGAGCGCGTGCCGCGTGGCATCTATCTCACCGACGCCGGCCGCGATTATCTGCCGTCGATCCGCAATGCGTTTCGGCAGATCGCGGAGGCGTCGCGCCGCGTCGCTGCGTCGACCGACGTCGGCACGCTCACCGTCAGCGTCACGCCGTTCTTTGCGTCGGCCTGGCTGGTGCCGCGCCTCGCATCGTTTCAGGACGCACATCCCGAGATCGATCTGCAGATCGTCACGAGCAGCGCGCTGGTCGATTTTTCGCGCAGCGGCATCGACGTCGCGGTGCGCCATGGTCTCGGCCGCTATCCGGGCCTGCGCAGCGACCGTGTCGTCACGGTCGAGATGGTGGCGGTCGCAGCGCCATCACTCGTCGCGCGCCTCGGGCGCCCGACATCACCGTCCGATCTCGCGCGCTGGCCGCAGGTGCATGATGCCGATCGGAAGGGCTGGAGCCTGTGGTTTCAGAGCAACGGCGTCGACGAGGTTCGTGCGCCGCGCGGGCCGTCATTCGACGACACTGGTCTGCTTCTGACCGCCGTGCTTTCGGGACAGGGGACTGGCCTGCTGCCGGCGGCGATGGTTGCGAATGAAATCGCCGGCGGCCAGTTGGTCCAATTGCTGGAGACTGCGCAGATGGAGGAGTTCGCGTATTACCTCGTCTGCCCCGACAACAGGCAAGGGCTTCCGAAGATCGTCGCATTCAGGGAGTGGATCCTCGGGCCGATCGCGCAATCGGCCCATGCCGACAGATAGCTGAACATTGCCGGCGCTCGACGCACGGAGGCGTCTGACGTCCGTAGACGCAAGGCCTGGAACTCGATCGGCACCTGCACCGTTGACGGCCTGTTCGAACGGCGCGTCGAGGCTTCGGCGCCGGCTCAGCGGGCAGGGAGGCTCACATGAAAGTTCTGGTGACGGCAGTCGCGATGCTGATGCTGGGCGCGGGCTCGGCTGCTGCGTTCGAAGGATGCGGGCCCGGCTGCCACGCGACGGTCTACGGCGCGTGCGTCGTCGATGGCTGGGGGACCGGAGCGCAGGTCAGGAATGAATGCCCGGCTGGAGCCCGGCCGCGTCCCCGATGTCCCGCGGACTTCGTCTGGAATCCGCAGATGCGTGCCTGCTTCCAGAGATAGCGCGAGCAAGCAGCGAGATCAGCCCGGCGCCGGCAGGAGGCGGGTCTGCATCGGCTCGTCGGGCGCCCGCGCGGCTCTCGACGTGAAATATTCCCAGGTCTTCTCATGGCCGAAATAAACAAACGGGCCGAGGATGAAGCCAGAGGCCGACAGGATCTTTGCTTCGGCGACGTTGCGCACCACCGCATAGTTGGTGGTGAAGTCCACCACGGTTGCGATCGCCCGGTAGGTGATCGTCTTGGCCAGCGCGCGGCTGATCGTGGTGCCGGTGTCGCCGGCTGATCGTGCGTCTCCTGCGGATGAGTCAAGCGGGCCCGGCTCGACCGCGGTGTCGGAGGACTTGAAGTAGTTCCAGGCGGTTTCATGGGCGAGATAGAACAGCGGGCCGGCCACCAGGTTGAAGGATGAAAGACCGGCCGCGGTAGCGAGCTCGCCGATCACCAGGTAATTCGTGGTGAAGTCGAGGCTCGTGACGATGATCCGGAATGTAATGGTCTTCGCGACCGTCTGCCCCAGCGCGAGCTTCGGCAGCAGCCTGATCGACGGCGGCCTGACCGGAAGCCTGCTCAGCAAAGACGCCGCGGGCGCTGTTTCCCTGCGCGGCTTTGTCCCGGACTTTCGCTTCCGCCGACGCAAGCCGGGCAGGTAGCTCGGCGCGAGCATGGCGGCGCCGCCGATCAGAACTCCCGGAACGAGCGCCACCTCGATAAGGGCGGCTCCCGCGATGACGGCCAGCCCGACGGTCAAATATTGCTTCATGGCCTCGCCCTCTCGGCGGCTCGGGCGGGGACGATAGCCACGTTGCGTGTAAGAAAAATGTCGCATTCCGGCCCGGTGCTGCAGGTGATCGACCTGCCTTTGCCCGGTCTCGACGGCTTTGGTCTGACAGATTTGTAACGAGACAAGACTCACGGACCCTGCGAGAGTCCGCAGCAAACGCGGCCAGCTTTTCGAGGGGGTCTCACATGAATACGTTCGGGCGCTGTGGCATTGTGTTGTCAGCCCTCGCGCTATTTTCGCTGCCGGCGCAGGCGCAGGAACACATGGCGCCGGGCGGGGCGGCTCCTCACGCTGCGAGACCGGCGCCCGCCCGGCCCGCGCCGGGAAGGGGACCGCATGACGCGAGATTTGCGCATGGCGCCTTGCCCGCTCGCAATTTCGGCGGACACGCGTATCACGGTCGTCTCGCCTGGGAGGGCGGCCGCTGGCGCCACGAGATGCATAATGGACGCATGGGCTGGTGGTGGGATGTGGGCGGCGTCTGGTACTTCTACCCGCAGCCGATGGAAGGACCGCCCGCCTACGTCTCCGACGTCGAGGTTTACGATGACGCCGGCGGTCCCGATGGGCCGCCCGTGGCCGACGGCTATCCGCCGCCTGGAGGATACCCGCCGCCCGCTGGTGCTTACGCGCCGCCACCTCCGCCGCCGCCAGCGCCGGACCCTGCCGCGAGCATCGTCGGAGGTGCCGTCGTGGGTGGACTGCTCGGCGGTCTTATTTCGGGCAGGCCCGTTGGTGCGGCCGTCGGCGCGGTCACAGGCGCGACGGCCGGCGCGATCGTGGGTGCTCAGGCGACGCGGCGGCCCGGATACTATTGGTCGCAGGGCTCCTGCTATTATCGCTATCCGTCGGGACAATACGCTCCAGTCGATCCCGCCTATTGCGGGTAACGCCAGGCGAGGCGCGGGGACGGCGCTCGTTCATCGAGATTGCGCGTCAGCGATGCCGGAGGCCGCCTTGCCGGCGGCCTCGATCTCGTAGCCTGCCTCGCGGAATGTCCGGGACGACCTCCGCACCCGCGTCGCGTGCTCGCTGATTCAGGGTATCGATCCGGTGATGTCTTGCGCCGACGCGCGTTCAAGGCAGCCGCGACAGATCACGAGTTTTGAGCGTATCAATCGATCGTTCTCGGCTTCGATCTCGTCGTGCACAGCCCACCATGCTGCGGAATACGGCCGCAAGGTAGCGAGCACCTTCTCGCGCTGACTGTTCGGATCGCTGGCGAGGACGGTTTTCTCCTTCACATGGGGCCTGGTGACGGCGGCCGGATGATTGGGGTCTCGGCCCAGTCCGTCCCAGGCGAACTCGCCTGGCCTGATCGCGGGCGTCGACGCGCAGCCGGCGAGGGCGAAGGCGACAATCAGTATGCTGAGGGTGTTTCTGGACATAGTGCGACTCGTTGAACGCGGCACGAGTCACAAGGGTCCGCAACGGGACCCTAGAGTTCGAAAATGACTGAACGATTAACGCCGGCAGGCGGCTTGAGCATCGAGCCGCAATGGGAGCGCGTGATCGACGACGAGGCGCACCATTCGCTACTAGGCTTGTGTTGTTGCCCTATCCGGCGGCGATGTCATGTCCTCCGACGACACCCGTTGACACCAGCGTCTCGAAATACTCGACTTTCAAATCATAGGATTTGAGCAGCTTCTGGGTACTCGGCTTGACGACAGCGTCGTCGAAATCGCCCTTCATGAAGTGGCCGGCCGACGACATGTCTTGCCAGAAACTCATGACGACGAGTTCGTTGTCAGTCCCTTTCACCTTTCGAGCCAGGGTTGCACCGAGATGACCGGGCAGTTCCGCCATTTCGACAAACGTCGTCTTCCTGAGGTGATCCGTATACGCCGCGAGGACGTCATCGGAGCCGGCGAAGGCCCGCCACGAACGAATGATCATTGCTCGTATTCTCCCGCAGTTGACTGTGTCGATGGATGAAAGGCGCTTCCGGGGTCCCCGTCGGATCATCGATCAAACGGTGAAAGAGGGCGAGGGTAAAGATCATCGCTCCACCGATCGGCGACCGCGTGGCGGCAGCCACGAGCTGGATCAGGGAGCTGTGGAGTTCTGCAACAAGCGGGCGAGCGTCGGCATGACACGCCCCGGCGCTCGCGGCGCGCTGATCTATTGCGCCGACTATGGCTCTGTTTACGCGTGTGACGCACGTCACAGCGACCGTCGCTTGGAGTTCGTATCCATCCAGCACCGGGTGGCAATGGAGCCGCCGGCAACAGAGAGGAAGCACAGATGAAGACGACCAGCATTCGTGACCTGTCGACCGCCGAGCTCGAAGCAGTTTCGGGAGGTGCGCCGATCAGTGTTCCTGCAAATGCGTTCGACAAGCTGCTTGCGTCGATCGACAAGAATCTCGAGATGGTGAAGCAGCTGAAGCCGGGCGGTTACCTTCCTCCCGGCTAAGGCAGTGGGGTCTTTCCCGGCAGTTCGATGCAGTCGAAGAACTGCCGGGACCAGCCTCATGCGAACAGGTCAGCGCGTCCAGTTCGGAAGTCGACCCGCCGACAGCCTCCGACGCCACCGCGCGCGTCGCGCTTGATAATCCTTCGGAAAATGCGAAATCTGGCGGAGACGGAGGGATTCGAACCCTCGATAGGCCTTTACAAGCCTATAACGGTTTAGCAAACCGCCGCCTTCAGCCACTCGGCCACGTCTCCAATGCCGCCGATATGCCCGAGAGGGCGCTGAGCCGCAAGGTGCAGTTTGGGATTGTGGCAAGGTGATTTGGTGGCAGCCCGTTCTCACGCCGCGGTTCGGGCGTCGCGGGATCGGCCTCAAACGGGCCGTGAGCCCCTGTTTCGGGGCATGACGATGCGCTCGGCTCGCGTTGCCGTTGCGAAAATACCATTTATGACAATGGCTTATGCAAAGATCTGCCGGCGCTGCCCACATTCTGGCGGTTCGCCTGTCGAAAACCCGCCGCCGCGGGTCATTCCAGGCTGCTGCCGCGGCGCAGGTCGGCTTCGATCTGGAGCCGCGTCCCGCCACCGAAGCGCGCGCGATAGACCTGGAGGTTCTCCATGATCCGCTGCACGTAATTGCGGGTCTCCGAGAATGGAATCAGCTCGACCCAGTCGACCGCATCGACCTTCGGATCGCGCGGATCGCCGTAGCGCTCGATCCACTTCTTCACGCTGCCGCGGCCGGCATTGTAGGCGGCGAAGGTCAGGATGTAGGAGCCGCGATAATCCTCGAGCAGGCCGCCGAGCTCGGCCGCGCCGAGCGCCGCGTTGTAGACCGGATCGGTTTTCATCCGGCTGAGGTCGAAGGCGATGCCGGCGCGCTTGCAGACATAGCGGCCGGCTTCCGGCGTTACCTGCATCAGGCCATAGGCCTGCGCCGGTGAGACCACGGCGGGATTGAACGCGCTCTCCTGGCGCGCGATGGCGTAGACGATGCTGGGCTCGACCTCCGGTCCGACCTGCCGGAACGCGGGAATGCCGTTGACCGGGTAGGCGTAGTGGTCGAACGGCAGTCCGCGGTTGAGCGCCGACTTGCCGAGCAGCAGCATGCCGCGCGCATCACCATGGCGCGCCGTCAATTCGCCGAGCCCCGCCAGCGCCTCCGGGTCGCCATTGTCGCCCATGTCGCTGAAGACCGGGATCGCGAGCTCGCGCTGGTCGATCTCATAGAGCAGCGCCACCGCGCGCACGATCTCGAGCCGCTCGGCGCCGCGGCCGCGCGGCGCGCCATTGAGCTCGATCTGCGGCAGGCCGAGCTTGGCACGCGCGAGTTGTCCGTAATAGCTGGTCGACTGCTCGGCCGCGCGTGCATAGGCGGCGCGCGCCTCCTGGCTGCGGCCGGCGGCCTCTGCGGCGCGGCCTTGCCAGTAGCCGGCACGCGCGAGCGCAGTCGGATTGGCGCTGCCGACGCCGATCCGCTCGAAGTGCTCCAGGGCCAGCGAGGGGTCGTTGAGGAAGCGCAGCGCGATCCAGCCCGAGGTGAACTCCTGCTCGGTCTTGTAGATGTCGCGGGCGGGCAGGGCCGCATCGCGCGCGATCAGATAGGCGGTGCGATACTCGCCGGCATCGATCATCTTGCGCGCCAGGAGCCGGCGCTCGACCCACCATTCGTCGACGTTGAACAGTCGCGCCGGCTCCTTCGGCGCGCTCATCATCAGTTGCGCGGCTTCGGTGAACTTCTCCTCGCGGCGGAGCAGCTGGATCTTCGCGAACAGATAGCTGGTGTCGCCGGACAGCTCGCGCGGTACGTCCTGGAGCAAGGCGCGCAGGTTCGAATCCTTGCGGTTGGCCGCGATGCGCGCTTTCGCCAGCGCAACGTAGCCCGAGCCGAGCCGCCTGGCCTCGCGCATGCCGGCGGCCTCGTTGTCGGTACCATAGAGCATCGTGTCCATGCGCGCCTTGTGGTCGCCGCCGGTGAGCAGCGAGCCGAACAGGTCGAGCGCGGTGGTCTCGGTCTCCTCGCTCATGCCGTCGTTGCGCCAGGCCTCGCGCACCAGCCGCTCGGCATTGGCGCGATCACCTCGCGCGATCATTGCCTTGGCGAGCGCGAAGCGGCCCTTGGCCGAAACCGGCGATTCATTCTGGAACCAGGCCCAGACCGCGGAATCGTCGCGATGGTCGTCCCACAATGCCGCCTCGAGACGTCGGCGCAGGAAGGTCTGCGACGGCCAGCTCGGATTGGCCTCGATGAAGGCGCGGTAGCGCTCGACCGAAGCACCATTGTCCTCGCTGCGCAGGATCAGCCACTCGGCGAGCTTGCGCGCCACCGGATCCGAGATCGAGGCCTCGGCCTGGGTGGCGTCGTCGGGCTTGCGCTTGCGCAGCAGGTCGACGACGGTCTCGAGCGTCTCCTTGTCGGCCTGCGATGTCGACGATGTCGCGGCCACTGCCGCCGGCGTCACCGGCTTGCGCACCACCGGTGCTGCGTGCTGGCGGGTCGCCGGGACCAGTGCGGGCGCGACGGCCCTCGCGGGAGCCGGCTTTTTCGGCAAGGCTGCAGTGGTTCTGGAGGCGGTGGCCGTGGCTTTGGACGCGCCAGTCTTGGTCGCCTCAGCCTTGGCAGCTTCAGCCTTGGCAGGGCCAGATTTGGAGGTGCTTGTCTTGACGGGAGCTGGCTTGACGGGAGTTGGCTTGGCGGAAGTCGGCTTGGCGGGCGTTGCCTTTGCGGTGCCGGACTTGGATGCGTCGCTCTTCTTGGCTGGAGTCTTGGTGGCAGGATTTTTGGCCGCGGCGGCCTTGGGAGCTGCGCTGTGGGCGGCCGGATCAGGCGCTGGAACCTCCGCAGCGGCCCGGGCACCGGCCATCGAGACGGCAAAACCGATCCCAAACACCAGACTGGTGGCCAGCGCCGTCGATCGCAATGTAGCTACGCTGAAGGAACGGATCACAGCGGTCCCCTGCGGTCCCGAATCACCTGATCGTTCGGGCCATCGGCTCTTATCCGATTGAAAATGTCGACAAAATACTAAGAACCTCGCCGGTGCGGCTGTTTGCGCCAGCACAACGGCAAAATCGCGGCCGGGAGGGGTGTTCCAGTAAGCGGAATACCGTTGGGAATAGGTACGGCGCGGCCCTTTCACCTCTCCGTCAGACCCGATATGAATTGCCTTTCATGGCGTTCTGAAAGCACGCCAGGAACGAAGGTCCGTCGACCTGGCCTTAGGCCTGAAGCGTTTGGAGGAAATCCATGGCAGCCAAGACAAAATTCCGGGGGTCATTCACTGCCTTGGTGACACCCTTCAAGAACGGATCGGTGGACGAGGCCGCGTTCCGCAGCCTCGTGAACTGGCAGATCTCCGAAGGCACGCACGGCCTCGTGCCGGTCGGCACCACCGGCGAGAGCCCGACACTCAGCCATGACGAGCACAAGCGGGTCGTCGAATGGTGTGTCGAGGAGGCGAGGGGCCGCGTGCCCGTGATCGCCGGCGCCGGCTCGAACTCGACCCAGGAAGCCATCGAACTGTCCGAGCACGCCGAGAAGGCCGGAGCGACGGCGGTGCTGATCGTGACGCCCTACTACAACAAGCCGACCCAGGAAGGCCTGTACCAGCACTTCAAGGCGATCAACGATGCGATCGGCATTCCGATCATCATCTACAACATTCCGCCGCGCTCGGTGATCGACATGTCGGTCGACACCATGAAGCGGCTGTTCGAGCTGAAGAACATCGCCGGCGTCAAGGACGCGACCGCGAGCATGGTGCGGGTCTCGCAGCAGCGCGCCGCGATGGGCGAGGATTTCAACCAATTGTCGGGCGAGGACGCGACCATCCTCGGTTATATGGCGCATGGCGGACACGGCTGCATCTCGGTGACCTCGAACGTTGCGCCGCGGCTGTGCGCGGAGTTCCAGGCGGCCTGGCAGAAGGGCGACGCGGCCACGGCACTCAGGATTCACGACAAGCTGATGCCGCTGCACACCAACCTGTTCATCGAGAGCAACCCGGCACCGGTCAAATACGCGATGTCATTGCTTGGCAAGATGGACGAGAGGCTGCGGCTGCCGATGGTGCCGGTCGCCGAATCGACCCGTGCCGCCGTCCGCAGCGCCATGGTCCATGCCGGTTTGATCAACTGAGGGAAGTGGGATCCGCCGTGAGCACAGTGCGCAATGTCGAAGAGAAGGGGAAGGGAATGCTGAAGGAATTCCGTGACTTCGCCATGAAGGGCAACGTCGTCGACCTCGCTGTCGCCGTCATCATCGGTGCGGCATTCGGTGCGATCGTCACCTCGCTGGTCGGCGACATCATCATGCCGATCATCGGCGCGATCACCGGCGGCCTCGACTTCTCCAACTATTACATCCCGCTCTCCGCGAAGGTGACGGCCAGCAATCTGGCCGACGCCAAGAAGCAGGGCGCGGTGCTTGCCTACGGCAACTTCCTGACGCTGACCATCAATTTCCTGATCGTCGCCGTCGTGCTGTTCCTCGTAATCCGCGTGATGAGCCAGTTCAAGCGCAAGGAAGAAGCGAAGCCTGCGGAGCCGCCGAAGCCAACCGCAGAGGTCGTGCTGCTGACGGAAATCCGCGACCTCCTCAAGAAGAGCTAAAGTGGCCGCCGACAAGAACGAACGCCCGATCAAGGTTGTCGCCGAGAACCGCAAGGCCCGCTTCAACTACGCAATCGAGGACACGGTCGAGGCCGGCATCTCGCTGACCGGCACGGAGGTGAAGTCGATCCGCAGCGGCAAGAGCACGATCGCGGAGTCCTATGCGGATTCCAAGAACGGCGAGCTGTGGCTGATCAACGCCAACATCCCGGAATATTTGCAGGCCAACCGCTTCAACCACGAGCCGAAACGGCCGCGCAAGCTGCTGTTGCATCGCAAGCAGATCAACAAGCTGCTCGGCGCGGTCGACCGCGAGGGCATGACGCTCATTCCGCTCAAGCTCTATTTCAACGAGCGCGGCCGCGCCAAGCTGCTGCTCGCGGTTGCCAAGGGCAAGAAGCTTCACGACAAGCGCGAGACGGTCAAGAAGCGCGACTGGGGCCGCGAGAAGGGCCGCCTGATGCGGGCGCGGGGGTAGAACTTTTGTCCTTGCCGGCATTGCGAGCGAACCGAAGCAATCCATCTTTGAGAAAGACCGAAGATGGATCGCTTCGTCGCAAACGCTACTCGCGATGACGGCCGATGGAGGTTGGTGCGATGACCCAGAGCAGCCTTACCGACGTCGACTGGAGCAAGATCCCGGCGCCCGTGGATGACGGCGAAGCGGCGCACCTGAAGGGCATGAAGCTCCCGCCGCTCAGCCTGCGCGCCACCAACGACACCACGGTCACGTTGTCTGCGCTCGACGGCCGCACCGTGGTGTTCGCCTATCCGCGAACCGGCGAGCCGGGCAAGATCGGGTTGGTCGACGACTGGGACATGATCCCCGGCGCCCGCGGTTGCACGCCGCAGGCCTGCTCGTTCCGTGACCTGTTCGCCGAGCTGAAGGCAGCCGGCGCCGCGCAGGTGTTCGGCCTGTCGACGCAGAGCAACGCGTACCAGACGGAAATGGCGTCGCGATTGCACCTTCCGTTCCCGGTGTTGTCGGATGAGGCGCTGGAGCTGACCCGGGCATTGAAATTGCCGACCCTGTCGGTTGCAGGGCTGACGCTGATCAAGCGGCTGGTGCTCGTAATCGACGACGGGCGCATCACACACGTATTCTACCCGGTGTTTCCGCCCGACCGCAGCGCCGGCGACGTGCTGGATTGGCTCCGGGAAAACCCGGTCGAGTAGATGTCGGGAACAGCGGTGATTGACGAGTACATCAGTGGATTTGGCTCGTCCGTGCTCGGAGGATTTGCCGAGTGCATGCCCTGGGAGTTGACCCTCGGCTCGGTTGGAATTGTCGAGCGGCTGCTGAGCGGCCTTCGCGACGGCTACGCGATCGCGGGCGGCGTCGCCGTGCATCACACGTCAACCGTCGAGAATGGGGCGGTCCTGAAGGGCCCGGCCATCATCGGCCCAGACTGCTTCATTGCGGCAGGCGCCTACGTCCGCGGGGGTTGTTGGCTGGAAGCGGGTTGCATTCTCGGGCCTGGAGCCGAACTGAAGTCATCATTCGTGTTCCGTGGCTCGAAGCTTGCTCATTTCAATTTCGTCGGCGACAGCCTTCTCGGCAGCGGGGTCAACCTCGAGGCAGGGTCGATTATCGCCAATTACCGAAACGAATGGCCGAGGCCGGCGATTTCGTTCTTCCACCACGGCAGACGTCTCGAGACCGGAGCGGAAAAGTTTGGCGCCCTGGTTGGCGACCGAACACGGATCGGCGCCAACGCCGTCATCGCCCCGGGCGCAATCCTGGCACAATCAACGGTTGTGAAGCGCCTATCGCTGATTGATCAGGCGGTCGAGCAGGGCTGACGATCAGCCGAGATCTTTCCGAACGTTCGCGAACACGCTGCGGAACATGTCCGATGTCAGCACGCCCGTGTTCGTGTTGTAGCGCGAGCAGTGGTAGCTGTCGTACAGCTTGAAATTGCCGGCCATATGCACGGCACCGTGCGCAAAGGGGGCGGCAGCCAGCCGGAGCCCCAGCGCCTTCACGGTCGATTCGTGGGCGATGCGTCCGAGCAGCACGATCGCGCGCACCTTCGGCATCGCAGCGATGGTCGCGGCCAGGAATTGCCGGCAGGTGTTGATCTCGACCGGCAGCGGCTTGTTCTGCGGCGGCACGCACCGCACTGCGTTGCTGATCCGGCAGTCGACCAGCTGCAGCCCGTCGTCCGGTCGCGCCCGATAGACGCCGCTGGCAAAGCCGTATTCGAGCAAGGTCGCGTAGAGCAGGTCGCCGGCGTAATCCCCTGTGAAGGGACGGCCGGTGCGGTTGGCGCCCTGCATTCCCGGCGCAAGTCCGACGATCAACAGCCGCGCCTTGGCGTCGCCGAACGAATCGACCGGCGCGTTGAACCAGCCTGGCTCGCGCGCGCGGGTCTGGGCGCGGAAGTCGGCCAACCGCGGACAGAGCGGGCAGTTGCGATCAGGTACGACAGCAGGAGTGACGAAATTACTCGTCGAAATCGTCATCGGCCGACCGTGGCGCCACGGTGGTGGTGGTCGCGCGCTGCAGGAATTGCGGGGAGTGATGACGCGGCTCGCGTGGGGCCGGGCGCTCAGACGGGTCGCGGCCGAGCTTGGACTGCAATTCCACGAGATCGGTGAAGACGTCGGCCTGGCGGCGCAGCTCGTCGGCGATCATCGGCGGCTGGCTGGCGATGGTCGAGATCACGGTGACGCGGACGCCGCGGCGCTGCACGGCCTCGACCAGCGAGCGGAAATCGCCGTCGCCGGAGAACAGGATCATCTGGTCGATGTGCTCGGCCAGCTCCATGGCATCGACCGCGAGCTCGATGTCCATGTTGCCCTTGACCTTGCGGCGGCCGCTGGCGTCGATGAACTCCTTGGTGGCCTTGGTAACGACGGTGTAGCCGTTGTAGTCGAGCCAATCGATCAGCGGACGTATCGACGAATACTCCTGATCCTCGATGATCGCGGTGTAGTAGAACGCGCGCAGCAGCGTGCCGCGGCCCTGGAATTCCTTGAGCAGGCGCTTGTAGTCGATGTCGAACCCGAGCGTCTTGGCGGTGGCGTAAAGATTGGCGCCGTCGATGAAGAGCGCGATCTTGTTGGAAACTGGTGACGACATCAAAGTGTTCTCGCGTGGTTGTTAGTGTTATTAGCGCAGCGGCATTCGACCGCGCGCAATTTCCTGCGTTGCTGCCTAAAGTTCGGTGAATCTTCCCCACGACAGTCACCACCGCAATTATGGTGAGGCGAGGGCAAAAAGCCTAGACTTTTGACATGTCAAAGGAGAGATTTACTTGTCCCGCACGGCAACCAGGCCATGTCGTCAGACGCTCCGGCCGTTCTGGCCCCGGCCAATGGGGTTATCAGAGCCTGTTGGGAAGGCAAATCACAAATTTTGCCTTGCGAAACGTCGGCCGGGCCTATAACTAACGCTCATAACCAACATGTTCGGTCCCTTTTACCACGGAGCGCCTCTAGATGGCTCGCGTCACCGTTGAAGATTGCATTGATAAGGTCGACAATCGCTTCGACCTGGTTCTGCTGGCCGCGCATCGCGCCCGGATGATTTCTTCAGGCTCGCAACTCACGGTTGATCGCGACAACGACAAGAATCCGGTCGTCTCCCTGCGCGAGATCGCCGACTCCACGATCTCGCCGGAAGACCTGCGCGAGGAACTGGTGCACTCCCTGCAGAAGTTCGTCGAGGTCGACGAGCCCGAGCCGGACACCGTGCCGCTGATCGGTTCCGCCGGCGCCAGCGTCGATGCCGACGACACCGAGGTGGCGGTCGAGCGCATGACCGAAGAAGAGCTGTTGAAGGGCCTGGAGGGTCTGGCCCCGCCGGAAGAGCAGCCCGAAGAGGACGAATAGGGCGAACGCCAAGGTCCCGCTTTCAGAGATTCCTGCCAAAGGCCCGGGCATTGCTCCGGGCCTTTGCTTTTGTTGACAATTTCGTTGTTACGATGCGTCCTAGGGGGACGCGGGAAATTGAACGTTTCTGACCCCGCGCAGGGTGCAGCTTCGGTCCGGGGCGCACTAGATTGATCAGGGGGGCCGTTGGCCCGCGGGAGGCAGTGAGATCATGGCGTATCGACGCCGCAGTTCCAGCCAGATGCAGGCTGCGACCGAGACGGTCGCGGTGGCACCGGCGTCGTCTGCGGTGGAGAGGGTGGCCAAGCCGCGCACACGGATGATGCGGCAATACGACCTTGTCGAGCGCGTCCGCTCCTACAACCCCGACACCAACGAGGACCTGCTCAACCGCGCCTATGTTTACGCCATGAAGGCGCATGGCACCCAGACGCGTGCCTCCGGCGACCCTTATTTCTCGCATCCGCTCGAGGTCGCCGCGATCCTGACCAACCTCAAGCTCGACGACGCCACGATCGTGGCTGCGCTGCTGCACGACACGATCGAGGACACCGAGGCGACGCGGGCCGAGATCGACCACGTGTTCGGCCACGAGATCGGCGCGCTGGTCGAGGGGCTGACCAAGCTGAAGCGGCTGGAGCTGGTGTCGCGCGAGGCCAAGCAGGCCGAGAACCTGCGCAAGCTGCTGCTGGCGATCGCCGACGACGTCCGGGTGCTCCTGATCAAGCTCGCCGACCGGCTGCACAACATGCGCACGCTGGAGTTCGTGCCGCCGGCCTCGCGCCGCCGCATTGCCGAGGAGACACTCGACATCTACGCGCCGCTCGCCGGCCGCATGGGTATGCAGGAAATGCGCGGGGAGCTGGAGGACCTCTCCTTCTTCGTGCTCGATCCCGAGGCCTATGCGGTGGTCAAGCAGCGCCTCGACGCGCTCGCCGACCGCAACCGCAACCTGATCGGCGAAATCGAAACCCAGCTCTCGAAGAACCTGCAGAAGAACGGCATCACCGCGCGGGTTTTCGGCCGCCGCAAGCAGCCGTTCTCGATCTGGACCAAGATGGAGCGCAAGTCGGTCGGCTTCGAGCAGCTCTCCGACATCTACGGCTTCCGTGTCATCCTCGAAGACGTCGGCGCCTGCTACCGCGCGCTCGGGGTTGTGCACACGACCTGGCCGGTCGTGCCGGGGCGCTTCAAGGATTACATCTCGACGCCGAAGCAGAACGACTATCGCTCGATCCACACCACGGTGATCGGACCCGGCAAGCAGCGCGTCGAGCTGCAGATCCGGACCGAGGACATGAACCAGATCGCCGAGTTCGGTATCGCGGCCCACGCCTTCTACAAGGAAGGGGCGGGCTCGCCGCACGAGCGGCTGAAGCACGAATCCAACGCCTTCGCCTGGCTGCGCCACACCATCGGTATCCTCTCGGACAGCGCCAATCCGGAGGAATTCCTCGAGCACACCAAGCTCGAACTGTTTCACGACCAGGTGTTCTGCTTCACGCCGAAGGGCAAGCTGATCGCTCTGCCGCGCAAGGCCAACGTGATCGACTTCGCCTATGCGGTTCACACCGCCGTCGGCCATAGCGCGGTGGGCTGCAAGATCAACGGCAAGTTCGCGCCGCTGTCGTCCGAGCTGCAGAACGGCGACGAGGTCGAGGTCTTGACCTCGAAGGCCCAGTCGGCCCCGCCGTCGGCCTGGGAGGTCCTCGCCGTCACGGGCAAGGCGCGCGCGGCGATCCGGCGCGCCACCCGCGACGCGGTGCGCGACCAGTATGCCGGCCTCGGGCGCCGCATAGTCGACCGCCTGTTCGCCCGCGCCAAGATCGAATATGCCGACGACAAGCTGAAGGGCGCGCTGCCGCGGCTGGCGCGCACCTCGATCGAGGACGTGATGGCCTCGGTCGGGCGCGGCGAGATCAAGGCGTCCGACGTCGCGCGCGCGATGTATCCCGACTACAAGGAAGAGCGGCTCGTCCGCTACGGTGCCAAGAAGGGACTCGCTGCCAAGCTGAAGACACAGGCGACGCCGCATCCGGCGCGTGCGGCCTCGGTGATCCCGGTCCGCGGCATCAACTCCGAACTGCCGGTGAAGTTCGCGCCCAACGGCGGCGCTGTGCCGGGCGATCGCATCGTCGGCATCGTCACGCCGGGCGAGGGGATCACGATCTACCCGATCCAGTCGCCGGCGCTGAAGGATTTCGAGGAGGAGCCGGAGCGCTGGCTGGATGTGCGCTGGGACATCGACGAGACCATGCCGCAGCGTTTCCCGGCGCGGATCCTGATTCACAATGTCAATGAGCCCGGCAGCCTCGCCCAGATCGCCACCGTGATCGCCGAGCACGACGGCAACATCGACAACATCCACATGTCGCGTCGCTCCCCCGATTTCACGGAGCTGACCATCGACCTCGAGGTCTATGACCTCAAGCATCTCAGCGCTATCATTGCCCAGTTGCGGGCCAAGGCCGTTGTCGCGCGGGTCGAGCGCGTCAACGGATAGGTTGTCGTCGTTGCCGGGCTCGACCCGGCGATCCATCTCCAGGAGTGATGCGCGGTGCGCACCCGCGCTTCGCCGGTTCTATTTGCAGGTCAGAGAATGTCCAAAGCTCCACCGCTGCGCCTCGGCGTCAATGTCGATCACGTCGCGACCCTGCGCAATGCGCGGGGCGGGGCTCGACCCGATCCGGTGCGCCTGGCGCTTGCCGCGATCGCGGCCGGTGCCGACGGCATCACCGCGCATCTGCGCGAGGATCGCCGCCATATCCGCGATGGGGACATGGCGCGGCTGAAGGCCGAGATCTCGAAGCCGCTGAATTTCGAGATGGCAGCGACCGACGACATGCTGCGTATTTCGCTCGCCACCAAACCGCATGCCGTCTGCCTCGTGCCGGAGCGGCGCCAGGAACTCACCACCGAGGGCGGTCTCGACGTGGTCGGCCAGCACAATGTGCTTTCCCCGTTCATCGCGCGGCTCAGCGATGCCGGCATCAGGGTGTCGCTGTTCATCGCCGCCGATCCCCGGCAGATCGAGATGGCCGCGAAACTGAAGGCGCCGGTGATCGAGATTCACACCGGCGGCTGGTGCGATGCGGTGGTCGACGGCCACGCCGACAAGGCCGCGTCCGAGTGGAAGCGCATCGTCGAGGGCGCGAAACTCGCGCAAGCGGCCGGGCTGGAAGTCCATGCCGGCCACGGCCTCGACTACGAGACCGCAGAGGCGATCTCGGTGCTGCCAGAGATCCGCGAACTCAACATCGGCTATTACATGATCGGCGAGGCCCTGTTCGTCGGCATCGACGAGACGGTCCGCGCCATGCGCGCCGCGATGGAGCGCGGCCGCGCCAGGGTGCAAGGTGCGACCAGCGCATGATCATCGGCATCGGCTCCGACCTCATCGACATCACCCGCATCGGCAAGGTGATCGAGCGCCATGGCGAGCGCTTCCTCGAGCGCATCTTCACCGACGCCGAGCGTGCCAAGGCGATGCGGCGCGCCAACAGCGAGAAGATGGTGGTCGCGACCTACGCCAAGCGCTTCGCAGCCAAGGAAGCCTGCTCCAAGGCACTCGGCACCGGAATCCGCCGCGGAGTGTGGTGGAAGGACATGGGGGTGGTGAACCTGCCCGGCGGCCGTCCGACGATGCAATTGACCGGCGGCGCGCTGGCGCGGCTCGAGGAACTGACGCCCGAGGGCATGGAGGCGCGGATCGACCTCTCGATCACCGACGACTGGCCGCTGGCGCAGGCCTTCGTCATAATTTCGGCCGTTGCCCCCGGCAAATGAGGCCCGCGATGCGGGGATGCTTCCGAAACTCCGGCAAAACTAAAAATCATTGATATTTCAATGGATTGCGAAGTTTTGACCCGACGATTGATTGCGTGCCCGCGAACAACCGTCTAAAACGCCGCAGGGTATTATCGAGCGAGACGCGAATTCGGGTTTACGCCGGAATTTGCCCTCAAGTTCAGAATCAAGGCCATTTTCCTCGCGCGAGGGGACGCTTCGCGTGAAGAAAACGTTCTGCCACCACGTGGGCGCCAGGACCCGCGGGAATTGGGAAAGCAATGAGCGCGACCACCGGGACCAAATCTGAGAGCGGCTTCGGAGAAACCATCCGCGTCGTCATCCACGCCCTCCTGATTGCGCTCGTGATCCGGACCTTCCTGTTCCAGCCGTTCAACATCCCCTCGGGCTCGATGAAGGCGACGCTGCTGGTCGGCGATTACCTGTTCGTCTCGAAATACTCCTACGGTTACAGCCACTACTCGATCCCGCTGTCGCCGCCGCTGTTTTCGGGGCGGATCTTCGGCTCCAACCCGAATCGCGGCGACATCGTCGTGTTCCGGCTGCCGAAGGATGACACGACCGACTACATCAAGCGCGTGATCGGCCTGCCGGGCGACCGCATCCAGATGAAGGAGGGGTTGCTCTACATCAATGACGTCCCGGTCAAGCGCGAGCGGCTGAGCGACTTCGTCGGCGAGGACCCCTGCGGCTCGGATGCCACCGCAAGGGTCAAGCGCTGGAAGGAGACGTTGCCGAACGGCGTCACCTACGAGACGCTCGATTGTGTCGACAACGGCTTCTACGACAACACCAACGTCTACACGGTGCCCGAAGGCCATTTCTTCATGATGGGCGACAACCGCGACAACTCGACCGACAGCAGGGTGCTGTCGGCGGTCGGCTACGTGCCGCTCGAGAACATCGTCGGCCGGGCCCAGATGATCTTTTTCTCTATCGCCGAGGGCGAGCACGCCTGGATGTTCTGGCGCTGGCCCACCGCCGTGCGGTGGAATCGCATATTCTCCATCGTGCGATGAACGACGAGACGCCAGCCATCAAGGACCAACCGCCTCCCGGTGAGCCGAGCGAGAGCGCCGCCGCCGGCGGCGCAGCCGTGCCGAAGAAGCGGCGCAGCAAGGCCGCCAAGGCCGCGGAAGAGAGGGCCGCGATCGCCGGCACCGAGGCGCGCATCGGGTACACATTCGCCGATCCGGCACTGTTGACCGCCGCGTTCACCCACGTCTCGGCGTTGAAGCCCGCCGCCCGCAACCGCGCCGACAGCTACCAGCGGCTGGAATTCCTCGGCGATCACGTGCTCGGGCTGATCGTCTCCGACATGCTGTTCCGCGCCTTTCCGAAGGCCGACGAGGGCGAGTTGTCGAAGCGGCTTGCCGACCTCGTCCGCAAGGAGAGCTGCGCCGACGTCGCGAAGTCGCTCGGGCTGCTGGAGGACATCAAGCTCGGCCTGGTGAAGGCGGTGGAGGGGGCGCGTCTGCGCAAGTCGGTCCTCGGCGACATCTGCGAGGCCGTGATCGGCGCGATCTATCTCGACGGCGGCTTCGATGCCGCCCGCCTGTTCGTCGAGCGCAACTGGACGGAGCGGATGCACAAGCTGCGCCGTCCGTTGCGCGATCCCAAGACCGTGTTGCAGGAATGGGCGCAGGGCAAGGGGCTGCCGACGCCGGTCTATCGCGAGATCGAGCGCACCGGCCCGCACCACGATCCGCAATTCCGCGTCGCGGTCGAGCTGCCGGGACTGACCTCGGCGGAGGGCCTCGGCGGTAACAAGCGTGCGGCAGAGAAGGCCGCGGCGTCGGCAATGATCGAGCGCGAAGGCGTCGGCACCAATGACTGACGAGGCGAAAGCGGAAGCAACCGCGACGCGCTGCGGCTTCGTCGCGCTGATCGGTGCCCCCAATGTCGGCAAGTCGACGCTGGTCAACGCGCTGGTCGGCTCCAAGGTCACGATCGTGTCGCGGAAGGTGCAGACCACGCGGGCGCTGATCCGCGGCATCGTGATCGAGGGCAATGCGCAGATCATCCTGGTCGATACCCCCGGCATCTTCGCCCCGAAGCGCCGACTCGATCGCGCCATGGTGTCGACCGCCTGGAGCGGTGCCCATGACGCCGACCTCGTCTGCGTGCTGATCGACGCCAAGTCGGGGCTCGACGACGAGGCGCAGGCGATCCTGACGAAGCTCGAGAGCGTCGCGCATCCGAAGATCCTGGTGCTGAACAAGGTCGATCTCGTTCAGCGCGAGAAGCTGCTGGCGCTCGCGCAGGCCGCCAACGAACGGATGCGCTTCGAGCACACCTTCATGGTCTCGGCGCTGTCGGGCGACGGCGTTGCCGATCTGCGCGATACGCTGGCGAAGATGGTGCCCGAGGGGCCGTTCCTGTATCCCGAGGACCAGATGTCGGATGCGCCGATGCGGCATCTGGCGGCGGAGATCACCCGGGAGAAGATCTATAGCCATCTGCACCAGGAACTGCCGTACCAGTCGACGGTCGAGACCGACAGCTGGAAGGACCGCAAGGACCAGTCGATCCGCATCGAGCAGACGATCTATGTCGAGCGCGAGAGCCAGCGCAAGATCGTGCTCGGAAAGGGCGGCGCCACCATCAAGTCGATCGGGGCGCAGGCACGTGCCGAGATCGCCGAGATCATGGGCGTCCCTGTGCACCTGTTCCTGTTCGTCAAGGTGCGCGAGAACTGGGGCGACGATCCCGATCGCTACCGGGAAATGGGACTGGAATTCCCAAAAGAGTAAGAACCGGCTGTGCGATGACCGTCCCGAGAAATGTGCTGTGGTTTGAAGTGCTGCTCTATCTGTCGCTGACGCTGGACTCGTTGTCGGTCGCGTTCGCGGACCGCACGCCGAGCGAGGCGAGGACCGAACAGATGATCATGGGCGACACGCTGGTGACGGGCGGCATGATCCTGCTGCTGATGTATTTCGTCTGGCTTGCCGCGCAGCGGCGCAAGAACTGGGCGCGCTGGGTGCTGGCCGCGATGCTGGCGCTCTCGGTGGCCTCGCTGCTGCAGGCGATCGGGGTGGAAGGCCTCGCGCTCGACAGCGGCATCGAGGTGGTGTCCTGCATCGTGACCGCGTTCGGCCTCTATTTCTCGTTCACCGGCGACGCCAAGGGCTGGTTCAACGCGTGAGGCGCCAGGTGTCATTCCGGGGCGCTGCGAAGCATCGAGCCCGGAATCTCGAGATACCGGGTCTGGTCCTTCAGTTCATCCCGGAATGACGACTGCAGGGACAGGCGGAATCCTGTAATCTCTCGTTCATGGAATGGACCGACGAAGGCATCGTGCTGGGCGTGCGGCGGCATGGCGAATCGTCCGCCATCGTCGAGCTGTTGACGCGCGAGCATGGCCGCCATCTCGGGCTGGTGCGCGGCGGTGCAAGCTCGCGGATGCGGCCGCTGCTGCAGCCCGGCAACAGCGTCGCCGCGGTGTGGCGTGCGCGGCTCGACGAGCATCTCGGCATGTACACGCTGGAAGGGACGAGACTGCGCGCGGCGACGCTGCTCGCCTCGTCGCACGCGGTCTACGGCGTCACGCATCTCGCCGCGCTGGCGCGGCTGCTGCCGGAGCGCGATCCGCACGAAGACATCTACGAGATGCTCCAGGGGACGCTCGACGATTTCGACGACGCCGGCACGGCCGCGGTGCATCTCATCCGCTTCGAGCTGGCGATGCTCGCCGAGCTCGGCTTCGGGCTTGACCTGGAGAATTGCGCGGCAACCGGCGCAACGAGCGAGCTGGTCTACGTCTCGCCGAAATCCGGCGGCGCGGTGTCGCGCGCGGCGGGCGAGCCGTGGCGCGACCGGCTGCTGCCATTGCCGGCCTTCCTGCGCGAAGGCGAGGGCGGCGCCAATGCCTGGTCGGACCAGGATCTGCTCGACGGCTTCGAGATTACCGGCCTGTTCCTGCGGCGCCACGTGCTGGAGCCGCGCGGGCAGGGCCATTCCGACGCCCGCGGGGGGTTTATCAACGCCGTCACCAAGCGGCGGACACGCACAGCGGTTCCGTAGGCCCGATTCGGGACCTAAATTGCTGCTGATTCGCGGCTTGCCCGATTCAGCGACACGGTTTAACGCCTCCCCATGGGAAAACGACAGGTACCGCCGGAAGAGCCGGCCGAAATCCACGAGGTGCCGCTGCGCGATGCGCTCGAGGAGCGCTATCTCGCCTATGCGCTCTCGACCATCATGCATCGCGCACTGCCGGACGCCCGCGACGGGCTGAAGCCGGTGCACCGGCGCATCCTCTACGGGATGCGGCTGCTGCGGCTCGATCCGGGGACCGCGTTCAAGAAGTCGGCCAAGATCGTCGGCGACGTGATGGGCTCGTTCCATCCGCATGGCGACCAGGCGATCTATGACGCAATGGTGCGCCTGGCGCAGGACTTCTCCTCGCGCTACCCGCTGGTCGACGGCCAGGGCAATTTCGGCAATATCGACGGCGACAACCCGGCCGCCTACCGCTACACCGAAGCCCGCATGACCGAGGTCGCGCGGCTGCTGCTCGACGGCATCGACGAGGACGGCGTCGAATTCCGCCTCAATTACGACGGCCAGTCGAAGGAGCCGGTGGTGCTGCCGGGCGGCTTCCCCAATTTGCTTGCCAATGGCTCGCAGGGGATTGCGGTCGGCATGGCGACCTCGATTCCGCCGCACAACGCGGCCGAGCTGTGCGACGCCGCGCTGCATCTGATCGAAAAGCCCGATGCCAAGTCGAAGGCGCTGTTGAGGTGGGTCAAGGGACCGGACTTCCCGACCGGCGGCATCATCGTCGATTCCAAGGAAGCGATCATCGAGGCCTACACCACCGGCCGCGGCTCGTTCCGCACCCGCGCGCGCTGGTCGGTGGAGGAGGGCGCCCGCGGCACCTGGGTGGTCGTGGTCACCGAAATCCCGTGGCTGGTGCAGAAGGCGCGCCTGCACGAGAAGATCGTCGAGCTGCTCGACCAGAAGAAGCTGCCGCTGGTCGGCGACGTCCGCGATGAATCGGCGGATGACATCCGCTTCGTCATCGAGCCGAAGTCGCGCACGGTCGATCCGGCACTGATGATGGAATCCCTGTTCCGGCTGTCCGAGCTGGAAAGCAAGATCTCGCTGAACCTCAACGTGCTGGTGAAGGGCCGCATCCCGAAGGTGGTGGGCCTTGCCGAATGCCTGCGCGAATGGCTCGACCATCTGCGCGACGTGCTGATCCGCCGCTCCAACTACCGCAAGGCGCAGATCGAGCATCGCCTTGAAGTGCTCGGCGGTCAGCTCGTTGCCTTCTTGAACCTCGACAAGGTGATCAAGATCATCCGCACCGAGGACGAGCCGAAGCCCGTCCTGATGAAGACCTTCAAGCTGTCGGACATCCAGGCCGACTCCATCCTCAACATGCGGCTGCGCAATCTGCGCCGGCTCGAGGAAATGGAGATCCGCAACGAGGACAAGGAGCTGCGCAAGGAGCTGAAGGGCATCGAGGGCCTGCTCGGTTCCGAGACGCAGCAATGGGCCAAGGTCGGCGAGCAGGTCACCAAGGTCCGCGACATTTTCGGTCCCAAGACCCCGCTCGGCAAGCGCCGCACCACCTTCGCCGATGCGCCCGAGCACGATCTCGCCGCGATCGAGGAGGCCTTTGTCGAGCGCGAGCCGTGCACTGTCGTGATCTCGGAGAAGGGCTGGGTGCGGACCCTGAAAGGGCACGTCGAGGATCTGTCGGGGCTCGCCTTCAAGACCGACGACAAGCTCGAGCACTCGTTCTTCGCCGAGACGACCTCGAAGCTGCTGCTGTTTGCCACCAACGGCAAGTTCTACTCGCTCGACGTCGCGAAGCTGCCCGGTGGCCGCGGCCATGGCGAGCCGATCCGCATGTTCATCGAGCTCGAGCAGGACGCCGCGATCGTCTCGCTGTTCGTCAACAAGGGCGAGCGCAAGTTCCTGATCGCGAGCAGCGAGGGCCAAGGCTTCATCGTCAAGGAAGAGGACTGCGTCGGCAACACCCGCAAGGGCAAGCAGGTGCTCAATGTCGAGATGCCGAACGAGGCCCGGGCGATCGCGACTGTGACCGGCGACACCATCGCTGTGATCGGCACCAACCACAAGATGGTGCTGTTCGGCGTCGACCAGGTGCCGGAAATGGCCCGCGGCCGCGGCGTCCGCTTGCAGAAATACACCAGCGCGTCGTTGTCCGACGTGGCGGTGTTCGACTCCAAGATCGGCCTGACCTGGAAGGACTCGGCCGGCCGCGAGCACAGCATGACCTTGAAGGAACTGGCCGACTGGCGCGGCAACCGCGCCGACGCCGGCCGGCTCGCACACGGCCTGCCGAAGTCGAACAAGTTCAACCGCGGCGTGGAGTAGGGATCCCGTAGCCCGGATGCAGCGGAGCGAAATCCGGGATCTGCGCCAAACGCGAGAGCGGTCCCGGATTGCGCTGCGCTCCATCCGGGCTGCGCATTTGGGCGAGCCGGATGTGATAGTATCCACATTTTACGGCGCTATAACCGTCGCCAACGATATCAGGCGACGGTTGCCACGCAATGGCGCATCATCATCATCATCATCACCACGACCACGACCACAGCGGTCATTCCCACGGTCATTCCCACGGTCATTCTCATGGCCATGCCGGGCATAGCCACGCGCCAGCCAGTTTCGGCACGGCGTTTGCGATCGGGGCCTGGCTGAACGCGGCGTTCGTCGTGGCCGAGGTGATCTTCGGCTACTCCGCCAATTCGCTGGCACTGGTGTCGGACGCCGTTCACAATCTCTCCGATGTGATCGCCCTGCTATTGGCCTGGGGCGGGACGTGGCTGGCAGGCAAGCGGCCGACCGACACCCACACCTACGGCTATCGCCGCGCCTCGATCCTCGCCGCGCTGTTCAATGCCGGCCTGCTGCTGATCGCGGTCGGCGGCATCGCGGTCGAGGCGTTCAATCGCTTCCGCGAGCCGGCGGAGGTTGCAAGCTGGACCGTGGTCTGGGTTGCGGCGCTTGGCATCCTGATCAACGGCGGCACAGCGCTCCTGTTCATGCGCGGCCGCGACTCGGACCTCAATGTCCGCGGCGCCTACCTGCACATGGCGGCCGACGCCGGCGTCTCGTTCGGCGTCGTCGTCGCCGCGCTGCTGATCATGGCGACCGGCTGGCAGTGGCTTGATCCCGCGATCAGCCTCGTCATCGCCGCCGTCGTGCTGGTGAGCGGCTGGGAACTGGCGCGCGACAGCGTCAATCTGGCGCTCGACGCGGTGCCGCGGGGCATCGATCTCAAGGTGGTGAGGGCGTATCTCGCGACGCTGGAGGGCGTCACCGAGGTTCACGATCTCCACATCTGGGCGATGAGCACGAGCGAGACCGCGCTGACGGCGCATCTGGTGCGTCCCGGCGGCCATGACGATGCGTTCCTGCACCATGTCTGCGCCGAGCTCTCGCACCGGTTCCAGATTCACCACGCCACGCTTCAGGTCGAGATCAGCAGCGAGACCTGCCGGCTCGCGCCGGCGGAAATGGTGTAGGCGGAGGTCAGTCGGCCTTCGCCGCCCATCCGCGGAAGATCCGGCTGGTCTCCTCGTCCATCGGAAAGAAGCTCTCGATGCGAAGTTCTTGCAGCGTGATGTCCTGGGGAATTCCGAGCGTCGCGATGGTCGTGAATAATTGCAGATGGACATCGCCCTTGCGAAACAGCATCGGCAGCACCGGCCCCGGCGTGGAGGAGGGAGGTGGCGCAGCGAGCGCCGTCGCCACGCCGTCATAGGCGAGCAGGCGCTTCAGCAATTCGGCTGTGCCGGCGCTGCCGTCGGCCGCAGCGTCGGCCTCCACGCTGCGGATGAAATAGCCGGCGACCTCGGTCCAGTTGGTGAGATACGGCCGCAGCACGTCGGGTGCGACCAGCGCGTCGGCGAGATTGACCGGTGTGCCGGGAGCGAGCGGACCTACCAGGAATTCGACCAGCCGCCCGGCGCCTGCATTGGCGAGCAGCAGGTTCCAGTGCCTGTCGACCGCGACCGCAGGGAACGGCTCCTGCTGTGCCAGCATGAAGTCCAGCGCAGCGCGGATTTGCACAAGCTCGGGCGCCGCGAGATCGGTCTGCCGCCACACCGGCGCGAAGCCGGCTGCAACGAGCAGGGCGTTCTGCTGACGCAGCGGGACGTCGAGCGCCGCGGCAAGCCTGATCACCATGTCGCGGCTCGGCGCGGCCCGTCCGAGTTCGAGGAAGCTGAGATGCCGCTGGGAGATGTCGGCGCGCCCGGCGAGCTCCAGCTGCGAATAGCCCTTGCGTTGCCGCCACCAGCGGAGGCTGGCCGCGAATTCGTGCTGCTGCGACATGAATACCTGCCGGGTAGTTGCCGAAACGACCTCATGGGGCAAGATGCCACATCAGAAACCCAAACGCATTGGGCCCGGAATGAGCGAATGGATCGGCGTTGCGATCGCACTGGTGTCGAGCTGCCTCGGCGGTACTGCGGCGGCGATCACGCGCTATCTGGCAGGCAATGCCGATCCGGTCACGCTCGCCATTCTGCGCTGGGCGATCGGCTTTCTCTGCGTCGGCCCCGTCGCCGTCCTGACGCGCGCAAAATGGCCGCAGCGTGCCGACCTGCCTGCGGTCGCGGCGCTCGGCCTGGCGTTCTTCGGCGTATTCTTCGTGCTCTACAACATTGCGATGTCCTACACGACGGCGGCACGCGCGAGCCTCGCGCTGGCGACATTGCCGCTTTCCACCATGGTGGTCGGTGCCGCGCTAGGGGTCGAGCCGCTGACGTTGCGCAAATCGACCGGCGTCCTGATTGCGGTGCTCGGCGTGGGGGCCGCGCTTGCATCCGGATTGTCGACCGCGCCGGCGGGCGCGTGGCGCGGCGAACTGATCATGATGGCAGCCGTGCTATGCATGGCGTTCTACAATGTCCTGTCGCGTCCCTTCATCCGGCGGTCGAGCGCGCTCGGGTTCCTCGCCGTCGGCATGGGCACCGGGGCCTTTGCACTCGTCTTTGTGGGAATGCTGACCGGTAGCCTAGCGACGCTGCGCGATTTCGGTCCACCGCAGTGGATCGCGGGACTCTATCTCGGAGTGGCCGGCGGCGCGCTGGCCTTCATCTTGTGGGTGAAGGCGCTGGAGCGGGCGTCCCCGACGCGGGTCGCCAACACCATGACGGTCAATCCGATCGCAGCCGGTCTGCTTGCGACCCGCTTGGTCGGCGAACCGATCACGCCCAACCTGGTGGCCGGCCTGATCGCGGTGTTTGCCGGGATCTGGATCGCCACGTCGGAGCGCAAATAGATGGCTAGCTTCGCGGTGGTGACGGCGCGGTGACCGGCGGCGGCGCGGGGCTGTGCTTCGGCTTCAGCGTGCCGGCGTAGAACGACAGGGTGAAGATCAGGATCAGGGCGACCAGATAGACCCCGTAGGACTGCGGCGGGGTGATCGCCCATTTCACGAGGCGCTGGAAGGAGGTGGCCGGGGCGGCATCGTTGTCCATGTCGTCTTGTGCGCGAAAGCCGTGCCGAATGAAAGCGCAAATCGGCCGGGTTGGTCAGTGTGCTTGGTCCGCGTGCGTCTGGGTTGCGGCGACGCATCTTCCTTCCGCAGGAATTGCCCGGCATAATTCGCTGTATGGAACTGACACCCCGCTTGCGCCTGATGAACTGGCTGGTCCACCAGGGTCTCACGGGCCTGCCCGAAAACGACCTGATACGCGGCTTCTGCGAGCGCTGCTGCGCCGAAGGGCTCCATTTGGCGCGCGGCATGGTGTTCATCGACACGCTGCACCCGATCTTCGAGGGGCGCGGCTTCCGCTGGAACGACGCCGAGACCAACGAGAGCGACGCGTTCGAATATGGCTCGACCAACGAAGGCGAAGCCGCTGACGCCTGGCGGCGTTCGATCTTCTACCACATGCTCGAAAACGGCCACCAGGAGATGCCGCTCGAGCTCGCTCAAGGCCAGTCCTACAATTTCAAATTCACCGGCGATCTCCTCGACAGAGGTCACAAGCATCTGGTGGCCTATGTGCACCAGTTCGGCGAAGGCGGCACGATGGGGCAGATGGACTGCGTCTATTCCTACTGGACGACCCGGCGGGACGAGGGATTTGGCGAGCAGGGGCTGGAGGCGCTGCGCGATCTCGTGCCGGTGCTGGGGCTTGCGATCAAGTCGGCGGCGCAGGCCGATATCACGCGCACGCTGGGGCGGGTCTATCTCGGGCGCGACACCGCCGAGCAGGTGCTTCGCGGCCGGATCACCCGCGGCGTCACCGAGCGCATCAATGCGGTGCTGTGGTTCTCCGACCTGCGCGGCTCGACCGCGATCAGCGAAAGCATAGAACCCGACGAGATCATCCCGTTCCTCAACGACTATGCACAGGCCTCGATCGATGCCATCCATGACGCCGGCGGCGAGGTGCTGAAGCTGATCGGGGACGGCGTGCTGGGGATGTTCACGCACGAGAACATGGCGAAGGCCAAGCGCGCGGCACTGCGCGCCGAGCATCGCTTCCGGCACAACATGCAGACGGTCAATGTCCGTCGCACCACGGAGGGCAGGGCGGCGACCTCGGCACATGTCGGCCTGCATGTCGGGGAGGTGTTCTACGGCAATATCGGCAGCGACGACCGGCTCGACTTCACCGTGGTGGGGCCGGCGGTCAATGAGGTCAGCCGCATCGCCTCGATGTGCCGTTCAGTCGATCGCGAATTGCTGACGTCGTCGGCGTTCCGTGCCGGCCTCGACGCGGCAGGACGAAACTACCTCGTTTCCACCGGCCGCTATGCGCTGCGCGGCATCGGCCAGGCCCAGGATCTCTTCACCCTCGACCCGGCCATTGCCGCCGACGAGGTCGTCGGCGGCAAGTACGAACGGTATCTGGCGAGCTGAGGTCTCTCCACTGTCATTGCTTCGGTGCTCGCAATGACGGCTGCTAGCAGCGCGCCAGCTCGCCGACCATGTCGGGTTGCCGCGTCAGCGAGACGGCAGGCGAGATCAGGATCACCAGCGCCTGCGCCGCGAAGATCGCGGCGGCGAGGTAGAGGCAGGTCTCGGCACCGTAGAGGCCGCCGACGACAGCGCCGAGCGCGGAGCCGAGCGGGCGGGCGCCGTAGCTCATGATGTTGATCGCCGACACGCGGCCGAGCAGCGAAGGGGGCGTCACCGACTGCCGCAGCGTGGTGGTCGAGATCACCCACAGGATCGGGCCGACGCCGAGCAGGAAGTAGCTGAGGCCAGCGAGCAGCGGTGTCGGAAACCACGTGGTCAGGGCCATCACGACCGATGCAACGAAGCCGGTCACCGGGCCTAGTCCGATCACGGTGCCGAATGCCAGCCGCTTCATCACGCGGGTCGCAAACAGCGCGCCGACCACCATGCCGACACCGTACATCGCAAGCGTGGTGCCGACACCGGTCGCGCTAAGCCCGAGATGCCGCACTGCATAGGGCACGAACACAGCGAGCAACAGGAACGAGCCGGTGTTGAAGATGAACTGGGTCACGAACACCGGACGCAGCAAGGAATGGTGAAACACGAAGGCGGCGCCTTCCTTGATGTCCTTGAGCGGGTGGCGCTGCGGCGCCGGCGGGCGCGCCGGCTCGTAGACGCCGGCCAGCAGTACGACCGCGATCGCGGACAGCGCCGCGGCAAAGCCGAACGCGGGTGCGGCGCCGACCCAGCCGACCAGCACGCCACCGAGCGCGGGCCCGCTGGCGAAGGCGACGGTGCGCGCCAGCTCGATGCGGGCATTTGCCGCCGGCAGCAGTGCAGGCGTCACCAGCGAGGGCACCAGCGCCGGCGCGGCAACACTGTAGGCGACCGTGCCGCAGACGGCGATGAAGCCGAGCAGCGCCAGCAGCGGCAGGGTCATCAGGCCGAGCCAGAGCAAAAGCAGGATCGCCGCAAGCGCGGCGGCACGCAGCGCCTCCGAACCCGCCATCACCCAGCGCCGCGATACGCGGTCGGCGAGCAGGCCCGCGGGTATGGCAAACAGGATGAAGGGCAGCGTCAGCGCGGTCTGCAGAAGGCCGGTCTGTCCCTCGCCGACGCCGAGCAGCAGCACGGCGACGATCGGAGCCGCGGCGAGCGCGATCTGCTCCGCCGATTGTGCGGCGAGGTTGGACCAGGCCAGGCGGTTGAAGGTTGTGGGCAAATGATGTGTGTCGGCGGACATGTCAGATTCCTGTGAGGATTCGATCCAGCCATAGTGTGTGGATGGGCGGCGTCCGATCCCACCCGTTTCCCGACAACGCCAAATGCAAAGGCCCGCCGGGAAGGCGGGCCTTTTTTGACGCGATGTTTGATCAGGCCGTCACTGCGTTTTGGAACCGGGTGCGAGGTGGCCTGTGATGGTGCCGACCAGCGCCTGGGGTTGCACACCATCGGCGATCGCGGGCACCTCGGGCGCAGCGGTCTCGGCCTTGCGTTGCGCGAGCGCGCTGGTGAGGCTCGAGAGTGCGTCGGGTCCGGCCGGGAATCCCGCCTCGGACAGGATCTTGTCGATCATCGGCTTGAACGCCGAGACCGACAGCAGCTGAGCGGCGAGGCCGTCGCCGAGCCCGAGACCGCCATTGCCGTTGGCGTGGCCGTTGCCGCCGCCGCGGCCGAGCAGGCCGCCGGTGTCGAAGATACGGATGTCGGAAATCTTCTCGATCGGCTTGACCGCCTCGGCGAGTGCGTTCGGGATCACGTTGATGCGCGCAAGGTTGAGATCGTATGCGATCATGTCCGCGCTCAGCCTGTTGCGTGCTTCCGCCTTCATCGTCGCGACTTCGGCCTCGGCCTGGCCGAGCGACTTGACGCCGGCAGCACGCGTGGTCGCCGCGGCCGCATCGGCCTTGGCGAGAACGTTGGTTGCTTCCGCCTTGTTGGCGGCGGCCTGGCGCTCGGCCTCGGCCATCACGGTGATCGGCATCGCGTTGGTCTCGGCAGCCTTGCGCGCGGCGATCACGTTGATGATCTTGTCGCGCTCGGCGATCTCCGTGGCGCGCGCCGTCGTGACCTTTTCCTCGGCGGCAATCGCAACCGCCCGCGCGGTCTCGGCGATGGTCTGGGCTTCCGATTGCTCCTTGCTCTTGGCCGCGACCGCGATCGCGCTTTCCTGGGCGACGATCTGGAGGTCGCGCTCCATTTCGGTGTTGCGGCGCTTCACCGCCAGATCCGCCTCGATCTTGCGGGTGTCGCGGGCCTGGTTGGCCTCGGTCTGCTTGTTGGCGACCGCAAGCTCCTGCTGGATGCGGTATTCGGCCTCGTTCTGCAACGCGGTCTGTTCGACCTGCGCGGTTTGCGCCCGCATCGCCGCCGTCTTGTTGGCGATATCGCGCTGCTGCGCCAACTCGGCCTCGCGCTTGGTGCTCTCGATCGTCAGCGTGGTCTGTCGCGCCACCAGGTCCTGTTGCGCGATGTTGACCTCGGTGGTGCGGACGATCTGGTTGCGCTCCTGTTCACGCTCCTTGGTGATCTTGGTCAGGGTGGTCAGGCCGTGCGCGTCGAAGAAGTTGCTCGGATTGAAATGCTTGATGTCGCTCTGGTCGAGCTTGGTCAGCGACACCGATTCGAGCTCGAGACCATTGTTCTGGATGTCGGCGCCGACCGCGTCCTGCACCGCCTTGACGAAGGTGGCGCGCTGCTCCTGCAGTTCCTCGAGGTTCATGGTCGCGGCGACCGAGCGCAGGCCGTCGACGAACTTCGCCTCGACCAGCTCGCGGAGCTCGGCCGCGTCATTGGTGCGGTTGCCGAGCGTCTGTGCGGCCAGGGCGATCGAGGAGGTATCGGGTTTGACGCGGAGATAGAACTCGGCGCCGATGTCGACGCGCATGCGGTCCTTGGTGATCAGCGAATCCGGGCCGCCGCGCGCGACCTCGAGCCGCAGCGTCTTGAGGTTGACCGCGGCGGTCGAGTGGAAGATCGGCAGCACCATGGAGCCGCCGTCGAGCACGACCTTCTGGCCGCCGAGGCCGGTGCGGACATAGGCCTCGTCGCGGGTCGAGCGCTTGTAGAGCTTTGCGAAGAGGAGGCCAATCACGAGGATGGCTAGGACGCCAATGGCGACGGGTACAGCGAATTCCCACATGTGTTATGCCCTGTTGGAAGATTGTTGTTGCTGAATGAGGTCGGCGGGAGCGGCGATCGCGATGAAGCACCTCGCGTCACGATCGACCAGCAGCACGCTGGCACCGACCGGCAACGCTTCGGATTCGCGGCTGGCACGCGCCGACACGGTATGCCAGTTGCCGAAGACATCCTTGAGACGGACGCGGCCGGGCAGGCCCTGATCGAGCGGGCCGACCGCAACGGTGGCGACCTTGCCGACAAAGTCGTTGTCATCAACCGCGTAGCTCTCGTCGCGCGGGATCATGCGCGCGAGGCCGCGGCTCGCGGTCCTGACGAGGGGGACGCTGACGGCGGCGGCCGCCAGCGCGGCAATCGATACGGGGATGGCGGTGCCGACGGCATGCGCCACGCCCTGGAGCAAAAAGCCTCCGATCGAGAATATGCCGAGAACCAGGATGATCAGGATCAGGAGGGGAAGCCGTCCGGCGTTGATCCAGAGAAACAGGCCACTGAGAGCATTATGGCTCTCGGCCTCGACCGCGAAATCCTTGCCGATGAGTTCGCTGATCGAAAGTCCGATCATGGTGCTCAGCAGTTCGATACCGCCAAGCGCCACCATGATCGCAGCCGCGACCGCAAACGGCCGCACGTCGGAGGCGAGCAGAATGTCGCCAACTGCACTCATTGTTGTGACTTGATCCTTTCAAGCCGCGCCGCGATTTCCTTTTCGCGATGCAGGCGATCGAGTTCGTCAAGCTCCTTGTCGCCGAGCACGCTCGCTGCGGGAACGCCGGTCACCCGTGCAATCGCCGCCATGGCGCGTTCGGCACTCATTGTATTGGTCGGCGATGGGCCCCGGTTGGTTTCCTGCTGGGATTCCCGGATCAGGCTTTGTTCGAGATCGGTTAATCGCGCCTCGGCCTCGCGGCGCGCGCCGAGCATCGCCTGCAAGGCCTTGGTCTGCTCGTCGATTTCGAGCTCGATGAAATCCATCGCGCGCTCCAGCGCGATCATCTGGGACTCCAGATCAATTTGCCGTGCGACGCCGGCGCGCGCGAGGTCCTCGCGATTTTCCGCAATTGCGAGACGAATCTTTTCGGTGAGATTTGCGGTCTCGGTATCAAGTTCTTCGCGCCGCCGCTTCAGGCGAAACTCTTCGGCGCGCGATTTGCCGAGCGCGTAGCGTGCCTCGTCGGCGCCGGCGTCGATCTCGCGGATCGCCTGCTTGACCAGCGCGACCTTGTTGGCGTTCTCGGCATTGTCGATGGTCTGGCTCGCGATGGCGGCAAGAAGCCGGCCCATGCGCGCAAGGATGCCTTCGTGAAGCATGGTCTTCTCCTCCGGTTGTGCTGATTTCGATTTCACGGCGATGTGGATTTCGTAGCCGCGTCCATCCGAGACCAAGTGTGCCGGGAAGGGGCTTTCCCAGCCCGACACATATCCCGGCACCTCGAACGGCACCAAGACGCGTCCGCTGACAGTGCTAATGGTCAGTGAAGTTGGACCCTTGATCGCGAACAACTTGTCGTCGAGCGGGATCCGGCGGACGGCCGCGTCAGCGGCATAGTTGGCGCGGTCGCGCAGCCCGAGCGTCACCAGCCGTGCCGGCAGGCCGGTCTCCCGCCGGATCGTCTCGTAGGCCTGGGCGTGCAGCGAGACCAGATTGGCGCCGACGGGGGCGACTTCCGCGAGGATCTCCATCATGCGGGCATAGGCCGCAAACGTCGCCTCGATAGCCGCGATGCCTGTCGGGTCAGGGGCGAGTGCGTAGCGAAGCGTGGCGGTCGGCGTCTCGACGGGTAGTTTGATCATGCTTAGAATATAAAGCACTTCTTCAGTGCTTTACAAGAAGGGCGGCGATAGCATCTTCGTAAGCCTAGATGCAGTTGCAAATGAGTTGCATTAAGTGATCGGCTACGCCATCTTGGTGGTATGGACGCTCGAACGCCTCAGACGCACACGGTTGCCCTCCAGGAAGCCCTTCCGGCCGCTGGCTGGCGCGGCGACGCAGGCCATGCCCGCAGCCTCCCGGAGGTCAATGCGACCGTCGCGGTCCCCAGCGGCGGATTGTGGTGGCGGCGCCTGCTGGCCTTCGCCGGACCCGGTTACCTGGTTTCGGTCGGCTATATGGACCCCGGCAACTGGGCCACCGACATCGCGGGTGGCTCGAGGTTCGGCTACACGCTGCTCTCGGTCATCCTGCTATCCAACCTGATGGCGATCCTGCTGCAGGCGCTTGCGGCAAGGCTCGGCATCGCAACCGACCGCGACCTGGCGCAGGCCTGCCGGGCGACCTATTCGCGACCGGTGAACCTGATGCTGTGGCTGGCCTGCGAGGCCGCCATCATCGCCTGCGACCTCGCCGAGGTGATCGGCACCGCGATCGCGCTCAAGCTGCTGTTCGGCATTCCCCTGGTCGGCGGGGCGTTGCTTGCGGCGCTCGATGCGTTCCTGCTGCTGCTCCTGATGAACCGCGGCTTCCGCTTCCTCGAGGCGTTCGTGATCGCGCTGCTGATCGTGATCGCGGTGTGCTTCGTGGTGCAGATCGCCGCCGCCGCGCCGCCGGTCGCCGCCGTGATCGGCGGCTTCATGCCGTCGCACGAGATCGTCACCAATCCCGAGATGCTCTACATCGCGATCGGCATCATCGGCGCGACCGTGATGCCGCATAATCTCTATCTGCATTCCTCGATCGTGCAGACCCGCGCCTATCCGCGTACCGAGGAGGGGCGGCGTGATGCGATCAAATGGGCGACTGTCGATTCCACCATCGCGCTGATGCTGGCGCTGTTCGTCAATGCCGCGATCCTGGTGCTGGCGGCCGCGACCTTCCACAAGAGCGGCCATTCCGACGTCGCCGAGATCGACCAGGCGTTCGAGCTGCTGTCGCCGCTGCTCGGCCTCGGCATCGCCTCGACGCTGTTTGCCGTCGCGCTGCTGGCCTCCGGCCTCAACTCGACGGTAACGGCGACGCTTGCCGGCCAGATCGTGATGCAGGGCTTTCTCGACCTGCGGCTGCCGGACTGGGCGCAGCGGCTGCTGACGCGGGGGATCGCGATCGTGCCCGTGATCGTCGTTGCTGCGCTCTATGGCGAGCGCGGAACCGGGCAGCTTCTGGTGTTCAGCCAGGTCGTGCTGTCGATGCAGCTGCCGTTCGCGGTGATTCCGCTGGTCCGCTTCGTCGCCGACCGGCGCAAGATGGGCGCGTTCGCGATTTCGGCGCCGGTGGCAGCAGCGGCATGGATCGTCGCCGGGCTGATCGTGATCCTCAACTTGAAGCTCCTGATCGATACGTTCACGGGCTGAGGCCGATCGCTCAGTCCTGCGGCTCCGCCGGGACCTCGCCGGTTGCCTCGACGCGGAGCCAGCCGCTTGGCGCGAGGCGCTGCTGCGGCAGGAAGCGTCCCTTGTAGTCCATCTTCTTGGATCCCTCGATCCAGTAGCCGAGATAGACGTAGGGAAGGCCCTGCCGCCGGGCGCGGGCGATGTGGTCGAGGATCATGAAGGTGCCGAGCGAGCGCGCCTCCTGCGACGGCTCGAAGAACGAATAGACCATCGACAGCCCGTCGCTGAGCACGTCCGTCAGCGCCACCGCGATCAACTCGTCGCCTCGGCCGGTGATGCCGCTGTCGACGTTGCGCTTGCGGTATTCGATGATGCGGGTCTCGACATGGCTGTCCTCGACCATCATGGCGTAGTCCAGCACCGTCATGTCGGCCATGCCGCCGTTGCGGTGGCGGCGGTCGAGATAGGCGCGGAACACCGAATACTGCTCTGAGGTCGGCACCGCGTTGCGCTGCTCGCCGATGATGTCGGCGTTGCGGGCGAGAACCTTGCGGAAATTGCGGGAGGCGCGGAATTCGTTGGCGACCACCCGCACCGAAACGCAGGCCCGGCACTGGTCGCAGGCCGGCCGGTAGGCGATCGACTGGCTGCGGCGGAAGCCGCCATGTGTCAGCAAGTCGTTGAGATCGCCCGCCTTGTCGCCGACCAGATGCGTGAACACCTTGCGCTCGTGCCGGCCCGGCAGATACGGGCATGGCGATGGCGCCGTCAGGTAAAATTGCGGAGTGTCACGCGAATGCTGGGTCACGTCAGATCGTCAGGCTCCAAACAAACAAGGCAGCCGAGTTAGCATCGCCCTCCAGAAGCTAACGGTCAATTGGTTTAGGCGGGCCTAATAGGCACGCGCTGCCCGGGTCACCTCGGTCCGGACCGAGCTGTTGATAACCACGGTTCCGAGGATGATGTCGTGGAGCAGCCTGCGTCGGCCGTTGAACAGGCCGACCAGCAGCACCAGCGGCGACAGGAACGAGACCAATACCCAGAACAGCACCGCGCGGGTCGCGCCGAGCACGAAATAGCCCGGCGACCCGTACCAGGTGCGTAACTCCAGATCCATCACGCGCATGCCGATGGTGGCCGAATGCCGCCCGCCGATCGAGCAGCCGTAATAGACGATCGCCCAGATGATGGAGGCGGGCGAAACCAGCCAGAACAGCGCCCAGCCGAGGCCGAGCGTGACCACTCCGAACAGGGCGATGAAGATCACGCCGAGGATGACCGGCACCGACAGCACGACGAGGTCGATCAGGAACGCGAACACCCGCCGCGTCAGCACGCCCCGGAACAGTTCCGGCTGCGCCCACGGATCGAACGCATGCGGCGGGACACCGCCGTCGTTGCGCCAGGCACCGCCATAAGGGCCCCTGTCATTGCTGTACGACATGCCAACCTCCGATTGATATCCCGGGCAGGACATGGGAACTGGTCGAACGCAAGCCAAGCCCCGGGAAACTCCATGGAGCCGAAATATTCCGGGGGAACCATGGCGAACAGGGAGCGGCGAATGGCGAATGGAAGCAGATGAAATTCCATTCGTGCCGGCGACCCTCACGCGCCGGCCTTGATCTTCTCCGCTGCCTTCGGTGCGAAGTAGGTCAGGATGCCATCGGCGCCGGCGCGCTTGAAGCCGACCAGGCTCTCCATGATCGCGCGCTCGCCGTCGATCCAGCCATTTGCGGCGGCGCCCGCGATCATCGCGTATTCGCCCGAGACCTGGTAGACGAAGGTCGGCATCGCAAAGGTGTCCTTCACGCGCCGGACAATGTCGAGATAGGGCATGCCGGGCTTGACCATCACCATGTCCGCGCCCTCGGCGATGTCGAGCTCGACCTCGCGCAGCGCCTCGTCGGAATTGGCGCTGTCCATCTGATAGGTGCGCTTGTCGCCGGTCAGGGTCTTGGCCGAGCCGATCGCATCGCGGAACGGTCCATAGAAGGCGGAGGCGTATTTCGCCGCGTAGGACATGATCTGCACCTCGCCGAAGCCGTTGTCGTCGAGCGCCTCGCGGATCGCGCCGACGCGGCCGTCCATCATGTCCGACGGCGCGATGATGTCGCAGCCGGCCTCGGCCTGCGTCAGCGCCTGCCTCACCAGCACCGCAACCGTCTCGTCGTTGAGGATCTTGCCGTCGGCAATCAGCCCGTCATGGCCATGGCTGGTGAAGGGATCGAGCGCGACGTCGCAGAGCACGCCGAGATCGGGGAATTCCCGCTTGATCGCGCGCACCGACTGGCAGACCAGATTGTCGGGGTTGAGCGCCTCCGAACCCTCTTCATCGCGCAGCGAGGGCTCGGTGAACGGGAACAGCGCGATGCAGGGGATGTCGAGCCTGGCCGCGCGCTCGGCGTCGCGCACGATCTGGTCGACGGTGAGGCGCTCGACGCCGGGCATCGAGGCAACGGGAGTGCGGGTGTTGTGGCCGTCGACAACGAACATCGGCCAGATCAGGTCGTCGGTCGTCAGCACGTTCTCACGCACCAGCCGGCGTGCCCATTCGGACTTGCGGTTGCGGCGCGGCCGCACCGTGAGATCGAGCGAGGATGAGGCGAGGGGTGTCTGTCGTTCGCCCTGGCGTCGCGGCGCGTCGCGCATTTCGATCGGGCGTCCGAATTTGATCGCCATGTCTGTTCTCCCGACGGCGGCTTGGTTTCGACCTGATATAATTCCGCTTCTAGCACCTTTAAGGGGCGGGCGTCATCGCAGCCTGACACCCTCGAATTGCCGTAACGGCGATTGATTTTGCCGCTCGGGCGGGTCAAGAGTCCCACCATGAACCTCGCTTTGCAGCCCCTGCGCGGCACCTCGCATGTCTGACACCTCTGCGCGCGATCAGGCACGGGACACTGCCATGCCGGTCGGCGGCATCTCGTCCGATCGCATCGAGCCGGACGAGAACGCCTGGACGCGGCGTCTCGTCATCTTCCTGCGCATCATGGCCGTCGTGTCGATCGCCAAGGGCCTTTACCACTGGGCCCAGGTCACCGGCTTCGTCGGCGGCGAGGAGGAGGCCTTCGAGAACCAGTCGATGGCCTGGCAGACCGCCACGATCTATTTCGCCGTCATCGAACTCGTCTCAGCGGTCGGGCTCTGGCTCGCGACGCCTTGGGGCGCGGTGGTGTGGCTGACCGCGGTCGTGTCGATGGCGGTCATTGAGCTGATGTTTCCCGGCATCTACGGCGGCAGCCTCACGGTGGTCGCCTTCGAGGCCGTGATGCTTGCGGCCTACCTTGCGCTGGCCTGGATGGCAGCCCGTGAACGTCCGCCGTAGTCCAGTCTCCACTGTTGCCTCACTGCGACAGCGCGTCTGAATCGCCACCTTCGCAACGCCGGTGCGCGCACTGAGAAGACAGAATCACAGGCTCTGCTAGGTGAAGCGCCCGGACCGCGCTGTTCAGAGACGACAGATCGTGCAGCGCGGATCTCTCGGGACTGCCGCCGGGGCCTGTTGTCGGGTCTAGGCATATTTGCCAGCCGGTGTTGCGCTGGCCGGCGGCGGGACCACTTTGCTGCTGTCCAGCGTCGCCACGCGTCATGCGTGCAGAACCCAGCCGTGCGATCCCGTAAGATTTTCGAAGATTTTTCCGCTAACCCTTCGGTGACCGTAAAGGGTTCCCGCACGACCGTTACGCCACCGTTTCGAATTCACACGAAGCTGTTTCCGAATGTGACAGGGGAGGCAGACGAAGCGTGAACAGGTGCTCTGCACCGTCAATGAAAAGTTTCGAAAAGCCCTTGATCCATGGGCTTAATCCGCGATTCACTGTCTTAAATTCATGATCTCTTTATTGTCTTATTTAAGCTGATCTTCAAACGGCCCCCTTAAGTTGCAGCTATCAGGCGGGACACAAGTTTCGTCGAATAAGTCGATAAAAACGACAACAGGGGAAGTGTCATGATGAAAGCCGTTGCGACAACGGCGGCGGATGCCGCCGATCGCGCTGCCGGTCAGGCTCCGGTGCAGCCGCTCTATCTCGAAGCCCTGACTTTGGTGGAGCGGCTGCACCGCCGGCTCCTCGACGTCATCAAGGACGAGTTCGATCGCCGCGGACGTGCCGACATCAACTCGGTGCAGGCGCTGCTGCTGTACAATATCGGCGACAAGGAGCTGACTGCCGGCGAGCTGCGCACCCGCGGCTACTATCTCGGCTCCAACGTCTCCTACAATCTGAAGAAGCTCGTCGAGCTCGGCTTCCTCGATCACCAGCGCTCGCGCGTCGATCGGCGTTCTGTTCGTATCCGTCTGACTGCGCAGGGCCAGGAAGTCCGCCGCATCGTCGACGCGCTGTATCAGAAGCACGTCAAGACGGTCGAGCAGGTCGGTGGCATCTCGAACGAGGAGTTCGCGAGCCTCAACAAGTCGCTGCACCGGCTCGAGCGGTTCTGGACCGACCAGATCCTGTATCGCCTCTGAACTTCCCCTCCCGCCTGTCGGCCAAGCCGGCGGTTCAAAAGACCGGCAGCCATCCTCCAATCAGCGCATCGGCCATGCCCGGCCGGTGCGCTTTGTCGTTTTCGCGGTTGCGAAATAAATTCTTCCCGCCGTGGAACCATGGCTTCATCAGCGCTTTATCCGTTAGCCATTGGAGAAGCAGGACATGCTGGTTGAGCGCGAGTCGCAGGTGTTGAATATGGAGGTGGTTGGCGACGCCTATGCCATCGCTTCCAATTATCTGCGCAAGTGCGGCGCCATCCCCGATGCCTACGTCACCAATCAGCGCCTGCTCGGTATCATCGTGAAGCTGTTCCAGCACGGTGAGATGAACCGGATCCGCCTCGCCAACAAGGCGATCGCGAGATTCGAGGCCGAGACGCTGATCCTCGTCTAAGTCGCAAATCCGGAGACATCAGTGGAAGCCGCCATCGATCGCATCATGCTGACCTATGACCTGCTGCTCAATCGCTCGACCGCCGCGAGCGAGGAGGCGCGGGCCAAGGTGACGGATTATGTCCGTACCCTGTTCGAGGCCGGCGAGAAGGATACGCATCGCCTCACCGTGTGCGGTCTCACCTATCTGCGCCAGCTCGACGGCAGCACGGATCACATCAAGGCGGGGTATACGGGGCTGTAGGGTCGCAGCTTCCCCACGTCGCAATGGACGGGGGCGAATTCCGATTCAACTGTCAAACAGCCCGCCGGTGTCGTCACCCGCGCATGCGGGCGATCCGGTATTCCAGATGCGGCTGTGCTTGAGCCGAGAGGCCGCGGCATACCGGATCGCCCGGTCGAGCCGGGCGATGGCACGAGGATGACGACGCGGCTTCGCGCTCTCGCGACATGATTTGTCCGAGTCCTTCATCTCGTTTCACCCTCTCTCAGTAGTGAGGGCGCAGGGAAAGCCGGGCGCCGATCGCACCCATGGGCCCCGAGCAACAAAGGTAGCTCGGGGGTAGGACCACAGGTGTAACCGGAACATCCCGGCTTTCCCTGCGCGATGGGTTACGGCTTATACGTGCTCGCCCCGGTGAGACTGGGCTTTTTTGTCACCGCCGTCAGCAAGAGACGTTGGTCTCTTGCTGACAGGACACCTGCCACTAGGGCGTCAGGCCTGCACGATTTCGCCGTCCGCTATCCGCCGCGACCGTCAATCGCGACATCGGCGTCCACCGCATCCCACCACAACGTTCGTGACGATCGCGAAGCGCCCCTCGAGCGGGTGAGACGGGCGAATTCATACATCAATTCGATATTCGTGAAAACAGAATTATTTTTGCTGCCGGGAGACTTGACGGGTTTTCGTTTGATTTGCCCGTCGTGTCGAACGGGCAACACCCGTTGCCGCATCGCCCCGCAGCGACGACCCGTCCCTCCGCCGGCATCCGGAGGAACCCGGGGTGGGCATTTTCATTATATCGTCATACATTTACTCTTTGCGCGTCGGGTCTGCGTTCAGCGGAGGGCGGCGAGCGTCTGTGCGATGGGAGCGTCAGGATTGAGTGTCGCCTTCACCAAGGAAGAAAGCGCGGAAACGGCGTCGGAGACCCTGCTCCCCGATCGCCCGATCTCGCCGCATCCGAACCTGGTCACGGCGGAGGGATTGAAGGCGCTCGAGCTGCAATTGCAGGAGGCGCGCGAGGCGTATGACGCCGCGCAGCAGGTTGAAGACGTCAATGAGAAACGCAGGCTCTCGGCGGTCCCGCTGCGCGACAAGCGCTATCTGACTGAAAGAATCCGCACGGCGCAGGTCAAACCAAATCCGGCGTCGACCGAAACAGTCGCCTTTGGCAGTACGGTGACCTTCAGCCGAGCCGACGGGCGCGTGCAGACCTATCGCATCGTCGGCGAGGATGAAGCCGATCCCAAGCTCGGGTCGATTTCATTCGTCGCTCCGGTGGCGAGATCACTGATGGGCAAAGCTGTCGGCGATGTTGTTGGCTCCGGCAGTCAGGAACTCGAGATCGTCGCGATCGCGTGAGTTCGGATCGGATACGACGGGCAAATCGGATTCAGATTGCGCGCGAGCCGTTGTATCGTGGTGCGCGTCCCTCATCGCGGCATCGATCCATGGCCCGAACCCGCAGCCTTCCGGTCGTCCTGATTTTGCTCGGCTTGACGGCCAGCACCGCGGCGCCTGCCGCCGAATCGCCCTCCGGCGCGCCGTCGACGTCGCTGAGGAAATGCGTCGATATGGACGGCCGTGAATTCTACTGGTCGTGGAGCAACGTGCCGTTCGCGAGCACGTGCTCGAGCGAAGCCTCGGAAGAGGCACACCCGAGTGTTGACGCCTGTCGCGCCGGTTGCAGTGATCGCCTGGGGGCATGCTTCCCCTCGACGACGGACAAGCATGAAATCGACGCGTGCTTCGACCGGCTGGAAAGCTGCCAGGCGTCATGCACCGGGAAGTAGGACTAGGCGTGTGCTCATTAAACGGCCTGCGTGACCGATGTCCGCTCCTTCCCCAATAGCGGCGCTGAAGTGGACATCGACTTCCGGGTTGGGCCAGAAGGGACCATCCCAGCGACTTACCGTTGCCGCACGGCTGGTAGTGTTGCCAATGCCCCGTCCTGATGTCCGTCCGGCTAAATCCTCGCCATCCAGTTCCCCCGAGCCGCAACTATTACCCCCCCCCCCCCCCCCCCCCC
>NZ_JAFCKQ010000004.1 GCF_018130215.1 Bradyrhizobium jicamae | reverse complement strand
AAATGGGCCGTGCCTACCCCAAACCCGCCGCCAAACTAGACCGAACTCAAAGAGTCAAAACCTCTGTGACGAGGTACGAGCTCCCAATGGGAAGCCCCCGCCGAGAGATTGGGGTCTGCGGCCATGGCTTTTGGTACTGCCGGAGTTGGGACCGATGGGCTCGGCGAGTCGAAACCCCGTCCGGTCCCCCAGGGCCCCGTGAATAGTGATCGGCTCCTTCAGTCCGATCTCTTTCATCGACTCAGCGATATGCCTCACCTTGTCGTCGCTCAGGGAGCGGCGACCGGGCAGAATTTCAATCGCATTGACGCGCCTCCGCCTGCCGCTGCTCAAGATCACAACGGCTCTTCATGGCTTCGCGCTGCATTCGATCCCTGATCGAACGCTCCGTCTCCGCCGTCATGCCCTCGGCCCAATTGCCCAACACCGCGACTTGCCGCAGCACATGATCATGCTGAAATGGAGGATAGGGGCCTGGTCGCCAAAGTTGTAAAAGACGGTGAAAGCGAGCGCCGCTAGGTAGCGCACACCTCCCGCCTCGCAGCGCCGCCCCCAGCGTGCGCATGCCCGCCTCGAAAAGGTCTCGGAGCGAAGGTAAAAGCGCCCCGTGTCAAGTGCCATCCGGAACTGCTCCCACCCTTGCGTCCATGATTTCTGTGTGTTCCGCCGCTGACGGGACGGGAGGCAGAGCCGACCGGAGCGCCGTCGCGGCGCCGGCTTGATGAGGCCGCTCTTTTGCTTGGTGCGGAGCCGGTAGCTGTCGCCGCGTATGGTCATCACGTGGTGTAGTGCACGAGTCGCCGGGGCGGGTTTTTCTTAGCCGACTAGCGAAGCGAAACTTTAAGCAGGGTCGGGCTCGGGCGTAGTGCGTTGCTGCGCGCCTGGGAGTACATGCTCCCCCACATCAACAACACAGCGGCCAACTAGATCGCCAGCGTCGCACTGGCCAATTGGGGGTTCATTGTTGTTCGATCAGCTCCAGTCAACCGCGTGAATTGAATCCGGAAACGCGCTTCGGTCGGCAGAGTTCCCAAAACCCCGCCGTCTTGCGTGGCGAAAACCAAGAGACAATACCGATTAGAAGTCAGGCACCGTCCTCGAGTGCGGCCACTGGGCCGCAAGCTCTGAAGCCCTCCCGAATCCTCGCTGCCATAAAGCGAGCGTTAAATGATCGGCCCAAAACGGCTTTGGCGGTATCAGACAGGTTGTGTATCGCCTGGCAATCTTCGTTGAGACTGAATGCGAAAAGCGGACACCGTTCTTGTTGCGATCGTGGAACTTTAAGTTTCACCGTGAGTTACTCCTGACCAATTTATAGAGGAGGAATCCATGGGCTTCGGAAGAGGCGCACTATTGTGGTTGCTTGGCGTACCCCTGCCGATCGTACTGCTACTTGCGCTGTTTTGGCATCATTGAGGGCGTTGACATCCTCATCACACTTATTGCGCTGTTGGGCGGGTTCAGCGGCATCGGCGGTGGCCCTTTCTACGGCGAACTCGGTCACACTGTGGTGGGAATAGCGGTATCGGCCGATGAAGCTTTGCAAATGGCCAGAGAGAAAAGGCCAGACATTATTTTAATGAACATTCGTCTCGTCGGTGCTCGCGATGGCATTGCAGCCGCTCGCGAGACTCGTTCTCAATTTGGCAATCAATCTTTGTGACCGCAAATACTGATTCATCCACACTGGCGCGAGCGCAAGCGATAGAGCCAATTGCCGTTCTGGAAAAGCCGCTGACGAAAGAGCGGCTCCGGGCGAAGCTGGCTATCTTAGCGCAGCCGAGAATGACCCGTGGTTGATGTTGGTCGTGCTTTCAGTTGCGCGGCGGCTTAAACGTCTCGCCCATAAAGCCTCCAGAGTTCATACACAACTTGCCAGTCTAGTAGCTTTTGCCGGATGCACCCGTAAGTCCGGCCCGTACCAAGTTTACGAAAGTTCTTCATCGCCCGAAGGTGCGCACCACTCAACACGAAGCGATTCATGCTTGATATGTCCGACCATGCAGTCATCGTGTGGTAAACCCCGTCAACTAGTTTGACCATCACGGCGACGTTGCCGGGCGCGCGCCGGGCCTGCGTAATTGAGGCGATGGTTCGCCACCAAAAGATGGGAAGCTGGGCGAACCCTTTCGGACGAAAGCCCGTCATGGAGACGTAGATCATTGCAACTCCTCATGCTTGCACATGATTGATCAAACGACGCGCGATCAGGAATGGATTGGCTCTGATGGCGAAAGCCCATCAGAGGAACACCGAGAGCAAACCTTTGCTAATTCAATCGACGACCACTGATCCAATCGCCCTTAGGCGTCGTTTCTACAGCTTTGGAGACTGTCCGCTGCAGCAAATAGTCTGATGCCGTCGTTAAAGCCTGCGCCCCCTCGCCCTCGCGGATGTGGAAAAGGCTGTGCGAACCATCTTGAGCTGGATCGGCGAAGACGCTGCGCGAGAGGGCCTGGTCGAAACTCCCGCAAGGGTCGCTTTGCAAAGATTGCTGGACGACACTCGCAAGCGGCATATATGCCGCTCTCGAAGAGAATGGGTCCTGGCCAATTCGATAAGGCGATGGTCGAAGGCTTCAAAGTACCATGCAATGCCGCTCTCCGCGTGATCGCAAGGCGCTTACGCAGCGCGCCGATGTCGCGGATGTCGGCCTTGATAGCTTCAGCCAAAACTTTTTATCAAACGGACGGTCTTATCCCGTTCTTCGGGGTGGCCGGCACGGCGTTCGATGCCGGCGAGATGGAACCACGATGTCGATCGCGACGACGTCGGCGCCGTTGGCTGCCATTTCCATCGCGATCGCGCGACCATGCCTCTCGTCGCGCCGGTTACGACGGCGACCTCGTTAAATTCTACCACGCAGGCGACGGTCGGACGGGAACCGCGCGGGTAACCGTCTGGACAAGATACTCGGACTAAGCCACAAAACTGCGATATTTGGCTAGTGTGGGTCAATGAATAGTCCTTCGACCGTATTCCGGCCACTGTGGCCCCTTGTTTTCGGCTTTGCGCTTCTCTTGATCGCTGTCGTTGCCACAGCATGGAGTTCGAGCAGCAACGAACCTCCCTCGCCGTCCGGACTGCGCTGCAGACCGAAAAACGAATTGAACCGCGTCTCGACGTGGGTGACCGACGCCGAAACAGGCCAGCGCGGATATCTTCTGACGGGACGCGATAGCTATCTCGAGCCTTACATCGCCAAGCGGGACCTGTTGAACGAGATTGACAGCCTCTCTACCCTGATCCGCGGCGAGGGTAGCCCGAACTCCCATGTGTCCACTTTGCGCAACCTGGCGGCGGACACACTCGCGGAACTGGAATCGACGATTTCCGCAAGGCGCACGGGAAAGACCGATGAGGCTCTTGCCATCGTCAATGGCGACAGCGGCTATCGTCTGATGACCGGAATCCGCGACACTATCGCCACCTTGAGGAGCAGGGGGCAGAAAGGATTGGAGGACAGCACCGCCTCCGCGGACAACCTCCGCATCCTTTCGGTAATCGGCCTCGCCATCGCGACCATCCTCGTGCTGATCACGGCCGTCGCTACGGTGCGAGATGGAAGGCGGCGATTGGCGGATCTTGTCGCCACCAACAAGAAACTGGAGGCGGAAACCGTCGAGCGGAAGCAGGCGACCGGTCAGGTCCGTTAGTTGCAGAAGATGGAAGCGGTCGGCCAACTGACTAGCGGCATAGCCCATGACTTCAACAATATGCTCGCGATCGTGATCGGATCGCTCGATGTCGCCAGACGAAGGCTGTCGGGAGCGGAAAACGCTTGATCCGAAGGTTCTCGACATCAACAAGCTCGTCAGCGGCATGTCTCAGCTTCTACGCCGAACCATCGGAGAGCCGGTCGAAATCGAGACCGTTCTCGCCGGCGGTCTGTGGCGGACTTTCGCGGATCCTTTTACAACGGCGTCGCCCGGCGAGACTGCTCCCTTGGCATTTTTCCGGTAGTTCTTGGAGAGCCAACTTGCGGTAAGAAAAGCCGCCGCGCCAATGCTATTAACTCAGCGCAGCGACTATTGTTTATACACCTGTGCGCTGCAGCCCCGTCTCAAACGGGCCCGTCACCGCACGCCTTAGGTTTTGCTGCCATAATCCTTGCTGTGCGCACGACTTGCGCTTTCGCCATGCTCTCTGGCATGCGAGCTGTGCCCCTGCGCAGAATGAGCATGGTGTGAAGCCTTTTCGTGATTGCCGCTCTCGTAGTGCTTGGCTGCTTCGCCGTGGTGTTTCGCGGCTTGCGTATGGTGTTCTGAGGCCTTGCGGTGATGTTCAGCCGCTTCTTTTGACATGTGCTTCTCCCGTTATGTTGCATCCCGCTCGGCGGGACGAAGCTACTACTCTGAAGTTCACGGCATGTTCCTAGCGAGTGGGACGAGCATTGGCGTCCAGCGAACTGAAGGCCCAACTAAACCGCGCAGCTGGACAAAGGCGCCAAGCACCGCTCGCATCTTGCGAAATCTGTTTTGTCGCGGTTTCTCGCCTTCTGGCTCAAAGTACCTATTTTCTGCCTTTAGCTAACGGTGGTTGCCCGGGGTACACAAACTGTCTCTCAAGTGCTATTGAGATAGGGCGAGAGCGACAGCAATCATGGACGCAAGGACAATTCATCTAGTACGAGTGACAACCGATGATCGGACGCATCAACTGTGGGTCGCGGCAACCTCTCGCGAGCAAGCAGTCGATCGTGTCCTGAATGTCATTCCGGAGGGATGGACGGCTCATCTTCTGACGGATTCTCTCATGTTACGGCCCGATGATGCCGTGAATATCCAGCGGGGTGAAGTGGGCGAACTGCGTTCACTTTTGGACACAAGAAGCCGGCTCCAGCAGAATCGACGCGAAAGTCTGCTTCCAAGGTGACGTCAAGCTAGGCCGAAGCTAACGTCGGCCTTCCGATCGTTGCGGCGTTCACCACCTCTACAATCGCACCACGCGGTAATTCTCTTTCGGCTTGGTTCTGAGCCTAAGCCCTCTTTGGTGGCCTTGGGCTGACCTGCCGTGGTTAAGAATTTCGAGATCGTCATCAATCAGGTGTAGCGTTTCTTTGATCCTTACCGTTCTCGTTGCATTCACATACGGTTCGAATCCATCGGATCCTACCCACCTTGTCGGCGCGTTCAACCATACCTCTCCTTTTCCCTCACGCTGTCGCGGTAGGCTCGGCACACAATTAGGAACAACGCTCACAAGCGCTTGTTGGCAGAAAACACGGATTATCTCACACCGGAGTCCTAAAATGTCTGAGAAGGACCTCAACGACCTTTTTGTCGATACGCTGAAAGACATCTACTACGCCGAAAAGCAGATTTATAAGGCCCTGCCGAAAATGGCCAAGGCGGCGGCCTCCGACCAGCTCCGCGCCGCCTTTGAAAAGCATCACGACGAAACCGAAGGCCAAATCGAGCGCCTCGAGCAAATATTCGAACAACTTGGCAAACCGGCGCGCGGCAAGAGATGCGATGCCATCGAGGGCATCCTCGATGAAGGCAAGGAAATCATGGACGAGTACGCCGATACGCAGGCTCTCGATGCGGGGCTTTTGGCGGCGGCTCAAGCCGTCGAGCACTATGAGATATCGCGCTACGGCACGCTAAAAACTTGGGCCAACCAGCTTGGCCACAAGGACGCAATAAAGCTCCTGGACGCGACCCTGGCCGAGGAAAGAAAGACCGATGATGCCTTGAGCAAGCTTGCCCAATCGTCCGTAAATGCCGAGGCCAGTTAAGGGGAGCGGCGTCCTCCGTCTGTGATAAGGACTGGAAGAGGTGCGGATGCCCCTTCGTATTTGATGGCTTCGCAGTCGATCTGGTCGCCGCCCGTCACCCCGCTTGAAAGCATAGACCGAGACTGCTTGTCGGCCGCTGGCCATACAACCAGCGACCAAAGGGTTAGGCGCGCTCCGAAACTCACAATGCATTGAGGATCCGCCGAACTCGCCGGTTAATGTGCTATTGTGGCGAACGAGTAGGGTTTAGAAAGCAGCGCGACGCCCGGATCAAACCGTTTGTGGTGGGCGATCGCGTTTCGGGCATAACCGCTCCTGAACACGAATTTGAGCCCTGCTTTTCGGCGTCTTGCTTCGTCCGCGAGCTACGTTCCGTTCCTACCGCCGAAAAAACCACGTCAGTGAGCAACAATTTGATGTCGGGTCGCATCAATGAGCCGAAGCGCGTTACCGCCGTCCGGTGTCGCGTGACGGGCTTCGTCAGTTCCGCGAGCGCACCAAGCCGTCCCGAACCAGCTGTCGCGACTCTTTGATCGATCTCTTTAAGGGCTAAGCTCAGAGTTGGAGAGGTCGGACACCCCAGTACGATCAACTTCGACGCTCGCGAGGATCATCACCTCCGAGAGTTAGTTCGGCAGCATTCCCTCGCAGGGAGTGCCATTTCCACTGACAATGCCTCGATCCTGTACTCTTTCGATCATACCGTTATCGCTTCTTTTCTCCGCGCTCAAGCCATTCCACCTGCCGGACTGTGTACGTTTTAGCTCCGGCCGGAGCTTCTACAAGAACGGTTGTCCCTTTGGTTTTCCCGATCAAGGCTCTGGCCATGGGGGAGGTCACTGAAATTCTTCCCGCGCTCGCGTCGGCCTCAGGCTCGCCGACGATCTGCCAGATCCGCCTCTCACCGGTGTCCTCGTCGATCAAGGTCACCGTGGCGCCAAACTTGACCGTGCTACCAGAAAGTTTAGATACATCGACGATTTCGGCGCGCGCGAGTTTGTCTTCTAAATCGGCGATACGAGTTTCATTGAGATGTTGCTCCGCCAGAGCAGCCTGTATTCGGAAATTTCGGGTAAATTGGCATCGTCGGAGATCGCGTGCTGAATTCGTTCAACAAGACCGGGTTGCGCGGCTCGGATGCGATGCCTGAGTTCCTCTTCGAAGGCTATATAACCTGCAGCGGTTACAGGCAGTCTTGTCATTGGACGACCGTATCGGTTAGTTTGGGAGACACTTGAATGCGGGGTCGTTCAACGCCCGCCCAAACGCCCCAACCATAGCCGCCGCTTCATGGTCTCCGCGCTCGTCGAGGACCCGGTAGAGAATTTGTATTCTCTCCCAAAATGCGGCCACGACTGATGGATCGCGTTCGCATAGGACTCCTGCGATGCAAAGAGCAAGCGCTTCCGTACCCATCTTGACCTGAGCTAATGAGCCTCCATTCATCCCTATTCCTCCCGGTCCGATTCCAATTGGCCGCAGCCGAATCTCCGACCTGTTTTCGAAGCTTCAGAGACCATGGAAATGTCGACTCCAGTAGCCTATTGAAGACCCGATCGCAGTTCGAGCAGGCGTCAATCAATTTCTCGTTGCTCGGTATCAGGCGGATCAGTTTAAAGCAGCTTCCGACATCGCCGAGTCGTTCCGCACGCATCTGATCCCGCTTAAGCCAACGTGATTGAAGCTGATCCGAGAACTGATCAGCCCTGCAATTCTTTAACGAGCCGTCGCTCGATGAAGCTGCGTTCAACGTCAGTCAATTGTGTGTCGAGGAGCTTGCGATATCGCCGTACGTTTGCCTCACGGCTCCATCGCGAGCAGCCGGCCGTGCGCGACGCCTGTGTCGATCGAAAGCGCCGCGTCGCGGAACAACTGTTAAAGACACGTTGCGGATCCACGAAGCCGAAGCATTCGACCTTGCTTAAGCGCGGCAACCGCATGGCGCCCCCGCGTGGCGACGGATCGCTGTCATCGTCCAGTCGCTTCAACGCGGTTACAATGTCATCGAGAAGAAGTTGGTTCGGGATACCAGGTACCTCTCGAAAAGCCGGCTGGGATTCGACCACATACATGTCCGACGCCCATGACGAGAGGATCACGCGCTTCTCGTCTGTTGACAGCGTGGCGTCGTTCAAGACATCGGCGGGTGAATTGTAGTGGGCTGCCGGGCGAAAAATGGACGTAACGTTGTTTGGCGTATGGTCAACTTGGCTCATGTCGTGTCTCCCATTTGCTCCTTTCGTCCAGAGACGAGTGATATGAATCGGGGAAAGGACGACGGCGATTCGCCGCCCTCGTGGTTCACGTGGCGTTGACGGGGATAGGCCCAGTGTTCTGGGCCGACTGCTCGGCCTTCGGTATCGTCACCGTCAAAACGCCATTCTTAAAGTCTGCCTGGGCCTTGTCTTCCTCGACGTTCTCCAACGGAATCTGGCGTTGGAACGATCCACAGTAGCGCTCGCTGACGAATTTGGATTGGTCGCCGCGCTCGACCCTCTTCTCCCCGCGGATCGAAAGAACGCCGTTGGCGATTTCGACCTGAACGTCCTTTTCCGACAGTCCCGGAAGTTCGGCGGAAACCGTCACAGCCTTCTCGGTCTCGCTGAGTTCGAGTCTTGGCCAGGCGAATTGCCCCTCCATCATTGGGCTGCCAAACCGGCTAAACGAACCGAATCCGCGAAAGGCGTCATCGAAGAGGCGGTTCATCTCGCGGTGAAGCGTGAGGAGCGGATCGAAGGCCTCCCGCCCGGTCGAAAGCTGCTGGCTTCTGGTCCACGGGACAAAATCACGAAATCCCATGATATCCTCCCTGATATGAAGCTGGTCGGCACGCGGACGGCTGGCAGTCCGCGTGCGAGGTTTGATCAGTGGTACAGGCGATCTACGCGGCCTTCTGCGTGATCTGCCCGGCGGAAGCGACAGCGCCGATTGCGATGCGCCGGGGCTTCATGGCCTCGGGGATTTCTCGGATGAGTTCGACCCGAAGCAAGCCATTGTCGAACGACGCGACCTTTACCTGGACGTAATCGGCAAGGCTGAACTGTCGCTTGAATGGCCGAGCGGAGATCCCCTGGTAGAGATAGTCGCGCTGATCCTTGTTGCTTTTGCGCCCTTCCACAGTCAGCACGTTCTGCTCGGCGGTCAAGGCGATCTCGTCCGGCGCGAACCCGGCCAACGCCAGGGAGATCTGGTAGCGATCTTCGCCAAGCCGCTCGATGTTGTAGGGCGGGTAGTTGTCCTCGGTCCGATGCTGCGATTCGTCGAGGAGATCGAAAAGGCGATCGAAGCCAATGGTCGAACGCCACAGGGGAGCATAGTCGTAAGTCCTCATAGCCAGGTCCTCCTGAGAGCAAGATGGATACGAAGGAGCGCAAGACACCTGTCCGGCGCCCTGTTCATGCCGGACCCAAAGCTGGCGCCCGGCACCGCCCGCAAGCGGCAAAAATCGACTTAGAAGAACCGAAATCAATTTCAAGGGCTCTCGTGAAAAATTTTCGCGCAATCTTCCTCGGTTAATTTTCGGTTGCTCCTCTTAAAAGCAGGCTTTCCAGCGATGTCTGCGCGGCGTCAATCAGCTGTGTCAGCCGATGCCGCTCCTCGGCCGGCAAATTCTTATTTTGGAGCAACCTTCGGCAGTGCACAATGACGCGCCGTTCGCTCTCGACCAAGAATTGCTGGACCTCGTCGGCTGCGCCCAGGCCGTTTCCTTTATAAGGCGATGGGAGACCTGATCTGGTTTCTGCTTCCGACATGTGATTAGTTGGTCAACGAAAATTCCACTCTTCTTCAGGAAGCGCAGTGCACGGTTCGCCACAAGAAAGGTGCCGGCGTCCTTTTCTTGCAATTACAACTAGGGCTCATGGCGTGACGCTAATCCCAGCTGGCGGCCGACGCCTCATTGATCAGGCATTGATTTGCCGGAGCTTCGAGACCAGCGTCACAGCCGAGACCACGGCTAAGACACGTCGATTCTGCGTGGCTTGGCCAGTTCCGCTTTGGGCAGCACAATCGTGACCACGCCGTCTTTCATCTGAGCACTGATCTTGCTCTGGTCGATTTTGTTGGAAACCTCGAAGCTGCGAGCGTAGTGGCCCACAATGTACTCGGTATAGACGGGCTGCATCCCCTCATACTTCGCGAAGTCGATCCGACCTTCAATCGTCACGACGTCGTCCTCAACGCGCGCCTCGAGGCTGCTGCGGTCGACGCCCGGCATTTCAAGCGCGACGGTCAGCTCTTCGGGTGTTTCGAAAATATCCGTCACCGGCACAAACACCCGTCCGGGCGTCGTGCCCTCGGTTTTCTTCTCGACTTCGCGCTTCTGCTGTACCTGAAGCTCCTGTGATTCTGGCATGGCACTAGCTCCTCAGCTGATCTTGATCGCGCGCGGCTTGTCGGCCTCTGCGCGCGGTATGAACAATGCAAGTATGCCATCGCGATATTCGGCCTTGATGCGATCAGGTTCAATTCGAATCGGGACCGATAACGTTCGGTCAAACACACCGGAGACGCGCTCGCGACGATGGACACTGGCCTGCTCCCCATAGGCGATTATCTTCTTGCCCCTGATGCGAATGGTATTCTCCTTCGCCTCAATCTCCAGGTCGCTCTTTTCTATACCCGGAAGCTCGACAATTGCGACGAAGTCGTCGCCCTTCTGGAATATGTTAATCGGTGGGAAGCTGCCGCTCGCAGCCGTCCCGCGTCCCATCCAATCGCTTGCGATACGTGCGTCGAGAGCACGCTGCAGCGTCGATAACGCTTCAAAGGGGTCACTGAATCTAACAAACATCGGTTTCCTCCATAGGTTGCAAGAAGAAAGCATCAATGACCGTCAGCTTGTCGACGGCCCTTAGGCCGCCGTATTCGATGATCCTAAGCAGGTGGCTGTCCTTCATACTCAGAGGTGTTGGCCTTCGATTTTCACTACAGTTCCCTACCATTTGCCAAACAGGACGCGATCACCGGCCTTCACGTCGAGCAGGACAAGTTGACCTTGCTCACTTCACGCTCCTGGACCCGCGGCGAATATCTCGCCATCTCGCGGGCTCTCCTTTGCCGCGTAAGGAATGATGCCGCCGTTCTTGGGCGCGAAGGGGCGCATAAGCTGCGGCCGGACGATGGACAATGCCCGCACATCCTCCTTGACAGTCTAGCGATGTCGTTTCTCCGGAGCTGGTAACTAGGCCTCCGGGCGAAAATCGACCTAAGAACAGCGGAAATCTGGTTCAAGAGGTGCGACGAACTTTTTTTGTCACTCGCAGCAGGACACTGCCAGTATGGACCTTTGAACGCCGCACCATTCATTGCGCGGGGTCCGGCTGTCCAATTCCACTTTCGTTAGCACCGCACTTTCACGGGACAAGCAACACGCGATAAAAAGGGCGGCCAACTGAGCCGTCAGCATACAGGTCTGGTCCTATCTTTCAGCATTCGGTTGATGAGCATTTCGGCACGTCGCTTTGCGAGCTCTGGCAACCGAGTTCGTACGGTGTTGCGGGTCGATTTGCCGTCAACCTGAATAATGATCTCGAATAGATCGTCGTAGCGGCGTGTCACCCGGAACGTCACGCCTCTATGGATAAATGTCTCGGACATAGGCAAATTTCTGGCAATCAACGCGTGCTCGATGCAACCGGGTGACAGGGAGGTGTTCCCTTCCGGCAATGGGCTTCATGCGAGCGACAGGCTTGATCTAGATCGGCGTTCTTGAACCGTGCGGCGACATGAGCCATTCCGTCATCCGTGCAGCGGCTTCGTTGTGACGCGCCCTGACGATCAACGCCTCACGTTCGGGGCCGGGTGAAAGTTGCTTCGCCTTCTTAAGTAGCTCCCTAGCTTCATCAGCAAGGCGTATTTCAAGCGCGTTAGAATGCGGCGCGTAGCGGCGCCGTTGGCGTTTCATGGCATTCCCTCCCTCATAGGTTCCTCTGCCCGGAATGAGCACTCCAACCGTCATGTGATCGTAAGGTTCCAGATCCCTATCCCGCTCTGGATGCCTGGATGACCCGCTCGCACGTCGTCGGCTAACGCCTGCCGATAGGCGAACTGCGGCGCTGTGATTTCGCTGGTCGCAAGCCTGGAGATCGGCTCGCATTTCTCGGCTTCAATTCGGGGCTTGTGCGCTTTCATATCTTGCATGAAAGCACCCTTCGACACTGCCCGTGCGACACTCGCAAGGGAGCCCACCTCTATACATCGTTGAATGCGGACAGGCGTAGGTCGCGCGGGGCATTGGCCAACCGAGCATTTGTGGGAGAAGTGTTGCCAATGCCCCCGTCTAGGGTCGAGTTGACCTCGTGAGATGCCTGAATCGAGGCAAGCGAGGCCTGAAGCTCGTATGTAAGACCTTCCGGGCGATAGTCCATATCGACATTCTGGGCAAACCGTTTGGCCATTCCGCTCAAAATAGAACTTCCGAATCCTCTACGTCGCGGGGCCTCCACCGGCGGCCCTCCAACTTCAGTCCACGCGAATTGAAACAGATTATTTCCCTTGCTCGCTTCAATCCGTCCCACAATTGTGACCTGACCTTCCGGCCGCGAAAGCGCGCCGTGCTTCACAGCGTTCGTTGCAAGCTCATGGATGATAAGCGCAAACGTTTGTGCGGCCGGCGTGTTGAGGATCAGGCCACAGCCTACGCAGCTGACCTGATTGGCAAAGCTCATCAATTCTTCCGAAACAATCTGGTCGAGTGGAGCTCCCATCCACCCACTATCCGCGAGCATCGCGTGCGTGCGTGCCAGTGTGGCGAGACGTGTTTCGAGCGCCTGCTTCGCTTCAGAAAGCGTTTGACTCTCCACTATGGTCCGAGACACGATACTCTGCACGACGGCAAACAAATTTCGTGACCTGTGTCGCAATTCTCCAAACAGGAATTGCTGATGTTCGTCGTGCAACAAAATGCTGGCGATCAACCCCGAAATCAACACAACGTTGATGCTACCGAACAAGGCGAACATCAACAGCGTCCACCCGGCTCCGTCCGCGAGAGCAACGCTGAAAGCGGGCGGGAGGAACAAGATTGAGCCCGCGACCACAGAAGCCGCCAATGTCACCATGCCCGGCCAGAAGCCTCCAGCGAGCGCACTACAGAGCACCGCAAGACTGTAAGTCGTAAATGGTGCTGTGGTTAACAATTCGTGGTGCAGTGCTAGCCTCACGAGAGTGGCTACAGCGACTATTCCGATGGCCGACCCATATACCCACGCGGCATTTTTCCGAAAGCGACGAATCCGGCCGAGCAAGTTAGGTTTATCGAATGCGTGTGCAAACAGCACCGGCCGGCTCCATTGAATGCCGTCGAACCACGACTGCAAAGATCTGGGAAAAACGGTGCGCGAGCAGGCTCACTCATCGCGTACTGACAGTATCTTGGCCTTCGCGAACGCGGCGGTCAATCCGCTAAAGTGTCCAAAACGGTCAATTCGCTGGCCGCCTTCTCGAGAAGCCTCCTGATACGCTGATAGCTGCGCATGCCCAAAAGAGAATTGAGCGCCTTCTCGTCGATGTAATAGTGACGCCCCTCTTGATGGACGAGACCCCACGTGCGTAGGCGTTCGAGCCTGCGTAGCACGGTCGTGCGGGGCACGTGCATAAATGCTGCGACTTTGCTGACTGAAAAGGGCTTTTCTTCAAACTGACCGAGAGCTAGGCACAACGCGATGAAAAACGTTTCCAGGCGACTACCAAACGGCTCACTAGCAGGAGCATAGGCACCGTGCAGATTTCTCATGATGTCGATCATCAGGCGACAGAGCACCAACCGTTGTCGCGCCGCTCTGATTCCGCTCCAATTGACGGTCGAGCGCAAGTCCAGATTTCCTTATTTGTTTTCCGGCGGGCTTGGCATCGGCAGTCCGTATCGCTCAGCGCGTTGGGCAGCCAGCTTCCGATAAGCCGCCGCCTGCTTTAGTAGCTCTGCTCTGAATGCGTTGTTTTCCTCAGCGGCGGCAAGTTTTTCGAATTCGACCGCGCGCTCTAAGTACTCAGTGAGCATTTTCATTGTTGTTCGACCGCCCTCCGATTGAGCATCTTCAGCTCGACCTTGTCCACGAGTCTGATCAGATGGGCCGTCAACCGATCAAACGTCGCGCGCTTAACCCTGTCAGTTGCGAGGTCACGGATTAGGACGCGCTCGGCGGCCTCTCGGTAATCGTGCAATATGGGGGCCTCCGATCTTCAGCATAACAAAATTCAATGTTGGAATTTCGGAGTCAAGCCTCTGCTTCGATCGCTTTGAAAGATGAGCAGCTGGCACTGTCTCGCGAGGAGTGCTGCCAAGGGACCCCGGAAAACGGGTTGGGTTGGGCTTTTGGAATTGGAGGCTCTCGGCCTAAAGCTTTGCAACAGGACTAAGTGCCGGTCAGATGTATTTCTCAGATCACGTGCCGAAATGGACGCTTGGACCAGGTTTATCAGCGAAGGCATGGTGTAAGGCTTCGTCAGCCAGCCAAGAGGTGCAAACGGTTCGGCGCGCGCACGCACCTGTTGATCGTCGTGGGCGGTCGCGAAGATGCAGCGCACGGCGAGACCGAGCACAAGTCGCAGGCCCGAAGACGTTTTACGGGCCTCCTCCAAATCGAAACCCGGTCCATCATCCTCCACGTATAGCTCGAAGGAACCACCATGGTCCATCAATCCAACACGAATCCTTCCCCGCGGCGGGTCGGCAATACCGTGCTTCGCAGCGTTTGTGAGGAGCTCATTTAGGATCAAGGCGAGCGGCATCGCGATGTCATTCGAGAGAGTGCCGCTTGCCGGTGATCGATCGATCGAAATGTTCGGCATCATTTGATGGATTGTCTCGACCACGGCAGCCAGGAAGCTTTCGGCGAAGAAACAGGTTGCGTCGGTCGTGCCATAGAGCACGCGCTGGGCCGCGGCCATGGCCGCTGTTCGGCCGCTTGCCTCATCGAGAACCCGCCGCGCATCTTCGCTGCTCGTCCTCCTCGCAGCGGCAAACAGCAAAGATTGCAGCATCTGCATATTGTTTGCGCTCGCTCAAATCGACCAGCATGTTGATGGCGCCGACGATCTTACCTGAGCTATCTCGCAGGGGCGTCGGAAACGGAACGAAAGGCACACGGGTGCCGTCCGGCCGCTCCGCCACCGCTTCCACGCCGCGGATCGGGCGTCCTTCCTTCAGGGCTATTGCCATCGGACATTGTTCGTGCGGCAGAGGGGTGCCATCCGGCTTGTAAAGTTTCCAAGTCACACACCACTCGTCGCTTCCCAAAACCGGTGTTCGGCCAGCGAAGTCCACGGCAAGCTGGTTGAAATAGGTGATCTTTCCGTCCGCATCCGTGGTGTAGATCGCAGCCGGTATGGCCACAAGCAGTTCCTGCAATCGTCGCTCGCTGTCACGAAGGCGAGTCTCGGCAAGCTTCCGCTCGGTGATGTCCCGCGCAATCTTCGAGGCTCCGACGACACGTCCATCGCGGTCCCGGATGGGGGAAATCGTCAGCGAAATGTCGAAGGGGGTCCCATCCTTGCGCTGGCGGATCGTCTCGAAATGATCGACCCGTTGACCGGCCCTGATCTGCGCCAAAATAAACGCGGCTCCTCATCCTGGCGGTCGGGTGGTATGAGAAGCGTAATGGATCTCCCGACCACCTCGCTCGCCTTAAAGCCGAACCGACGCTCCGCACCGTCGTTCCAGGTTTGGATCGTGCCCTCGAGATCCTTGCTGACGATCGCGTCTTCCGACGACTCCACGATGGCGGCAAGCTGTCGCGCATCTTTTTCGGCCACTCTCCGAGCCGTCTCTGCGTCAAGACGAGCCAGACTGAAGCCGAGCAGACGAGCGAGCGTGAGGGCGACATCGAGTTCGGTATCGGCAAAGCTATATGGCGCGCCGTGATAGGCCATGAATTTGCCGCTGAGCCTGCCGCCGTCCATGATCGGAATGAAGGCCGCTGATTGAATGCCTTCGCGAACGATTGCCTGCTTCAGCTCGTCCGGTAAATCGGCACGCGAGACGTCCGATACGCAAATCGGGTGCGGATCGACGTCATCCCGGTTCCACGGAGAATGACCTTCGACAGCCCGGCGATACTCAGCTGACAGACCCCGCCAAGCAACGAACCGCATGGTGCCCGCACGATCAAGCAGCAAGATCGAGGCCCGTTCGCAATCCAAGGCGCGCGTGACGGCGTCAAGCGCGGCTGCATAAATCTGGTTGGCAGACGTGCAATGCTGAAGGCGCTCCGAAAACGCGAATAAGGCGGCCTGCTCTCCCATCCTTTGAGCAAGAGCCATCTCGGCGCGCTTGCGGTTGGTGATGTCGTGCTGCACGCGCACGGCAAATAGGAACTGGCCCGCATCCCGGACGCTTGATGAGGTCACGGATGCCCAGAAGTGACCACCGTCCTTGCGATAGATTCTTTTCTCAACGCTGTAGCAATCAATCTCGCCCGTTAGCTGGCGATCGAACTGAGTGCGGTCGGCAGACACGTCTTCAGGAAGGGTCTCCTGGAAGACCGTTCTCCCGAGAAGCTCGCCGACGGAATAGCCGGTCAGCTGACAAAGCTGCCGGTTGACACGCAATATCCGACCGTCCTGGTCGACCTTGACGATGCCGGCCCCGACGTCGCGGCCAGGCGATCATCCCGAGCCAGCATCCAATCCTGAGGTCGCGCGTCGGGAACTTCCAGCCGCCCACCGTCGACACGTTCATGGAAACAGCCGATAGCACCCGCTGTATTGCCATCCTCGTTGATAATCGGCGCTATGTGGACGACTGCCCAGATGAAGGAGCCGTCCGGTCGCTCAACACGCCCCTCCGCTCCCCTGATGGGAATGCCCGTCCTCAGGACTTCGGCCATCGGCGTCCGTTGGCGTGAGACAGGTCGGTCGGCGAAGTAGAACTTGTACGAACCACAAAAGAGTTCACTGTCGTCGCCAATGCGCGGAGAGCGGCCCCAAAGGTCGGCTGCACGGGAATTGAACCAAAGTATGCGCCCTTGCGCGTCACAGGCGTAAACGGCAAGAGGGAGTTTCTCTATAAAGAAAGCTGAAGGGAGCTGCCAAACCAAAGACGCCAACGACTGAATGTCGTCGGCGCGGAGCGTTCGTTCTTGGATGTTCATACCTCAGCTCCCGCGATCCAAGACTCGCCCCGAAACCAAGCGTCGCTAAGATAGTTCGGCGGCGGACCGCTCGCCGCAAACGTCCTCGAGGAAGAAAAGTTCCACTTGGTTGGATTTGCGAGGTCCGAGAAGACCTTAAGTAAGCCATCACGGATGCGAGGTATCGGCGCGCGCCTAGCGAGCTAGCCCGCATATGGCGGAGTGGGCCTGGATTTCTCAAGCTCGATCGTTCCAATATGCACGGAGCTGCTGAAGCGGGAGCGATATCAGGGTCCCACTCTTCCCGTCATCCACCGGGGCGCAGGCGTCTCGTATGTCGCGACCGCCCGCGCATCTTTCTCGCTGGAACGCCAATTTCTTTGATGCGCCAGATAGACGGCAAAAGCTCTGCCCGAAGCACCGGCTCAAGGCGTGCCAGAGTACTACGACCCCGATAGTTACTGAATTTGGGCGGAGCATGCCGGCCCTGGGGCGTCATGCCCGCGTGGGTCCCGTCGCAAGCTGGTTAGCTGGAACCTGCAGCCCAGAAGCAAGTTCGACAACATGCCTGACCTCTAATTTAGGGAGATTGATTTGCCACGGGCCGCGATCTTCGATCTTGACGGCACCCTGCTGGATTCCATTGATCTACATGCCATCGCGTGGCATGAAGCCATGGTGAGGTTTGGCCATGACGTTAGCTTCGAACAGATCCGAAGCCAAATCGGAAAAGGCGGCGACAACCTCATACCCGTATTCCTGTCCGAGAGTGCGCAGCGAGATCATGGCGAAGAGCTCGACGCCTGGCGGAGCCAGCATTTCAAAGCCAAATACCTACCGCTGATCCGGCCATTTTCCGCGGTGCCGGACCTGCTTCACCGTGCGCGGGACGCCGGCCTCCTGATCGCGATCGCTTCATCCGCCAAGAGAGATGAGCTTGAAAAATATCTTGATATAGCGGCTATCAGAAAGCTGGTCGACGTGACGACTTCGGCCGACGAGGCTCACGAATCGAAACCAGAAACTGACATTTTCGAGATCGCTCTTCAGAAACTTGCGATTACTGGGAGCTGTGCGCTAGCCGTCGGGGATTCCCCTTACGACGCCGAGGCTGCCGGAAAGACAAAGGTCCGTACCATTGGTGTGCTATGCGGCGGCTTCACGGAGAACCTGCTCCGCCAGGCTGGATGTGTGGAGGTCTATCCGGGACCGGTTGCGCTGTTCGCCCGTTTCGAGGAGACTTTTCTAACTAAATAGCATCGCCGCGGCGAACCTGCTCAAAGGAAGGAGGTCCTGCGATGCGGAAGTCGCTCACAGCACCCCCTAAAAAAACAGCCCTCCCGATTCAGGAGGGCTGTTTTCCGCAACACTGCGGTCAGTTCACCATTTTTGCCGGCCGTACCAGTCGTTGACCTCTTTCTTGGCCTGGTCCTTGGCGTAACCGTACCGCTGCTGGAGACGGCCTTCGAGCTGATCCTGCCTGCCGTTGATTACATCCAGATCATCATCAGTCAGCTTGCCCCATTGCTCCTTGACCCTTCCCTTGACCTGCTTCCAATTACCTTCCACGCGGTTCCAATCCATGGTGTCCTCCTCCTACAAAATGCGCAAGCTTGCGCCTCTCACTTCTTCTCCGGCACCCAGGTGGTGCTGGCCTTATCATAGGAAAAGCCGGGAGCGCTCTTCAGGTTCTCCTTCGACTCGTCCAGCGTAAGCCACCACTTGTCGTTCTTCTTCGTGGTCTTTACGGCAGTGATGGGTACGATTACGTCCTTCTCGCCCGCACCCAAAAATCCGCCGACGCCAATCACAAGCCCTGTCACTTGGCCTGATTTGTTGATCAGTACGTCGTCAATGTCGCCGATCTTGCTTTCGTTAGGATCGTAGACGGCCTGCTTGTAGTAGTTAGTCACCGTCCAGCTTTCGCTCGGAGCGGCCGACATGGTTGTGGCCGCATATGAGCTTGTGATGAGGCTGCCTGACAACAAGCACGCGATGATGACTTTCCTCATGCCCTTCTCCTCCAGAGGTTTAAGTTCGGTATGAACTCGATCGTCGAGGAGGGGTTCCTAGGTAGGAAGAGATGGGTTAGCAGGACTTTGCCTGATGACGCTCTAAATGGTGTTTTTTGACCCGCGGAGGAGAATGAAGATCTCGTTGTGTCACTGCTCAGCCTATGTCTGCTCAGCCTATGTCTGCTCACCCCGTCAGCTAACCCTGCAAGTCGATGACCGACCGAGGCGCCTCGAGTGGCGCGCACCCGGCGGCGACGTCGCTGGACCCATCGGCGCGATGGTGGAAGGAGAATGTGAGCCACTGACGTCTTGCCATGGATCCCTTCGATGTCTCCCGTCACGGATGCGATCGCAGAACTCTGGATTTCCAACCACAGCGCGCTGCCTTGAGAGATAAACGGCCACCATGACGCTGCCACGCTGCAAGGAACTTGCAGACATTTCTGCCGGTATTCCGAGGAATGATGCCGGATTGCAGGAAGGCTTTTGCACCAACCTCTTCCACCGCTTCTCCAACGCGTTTTTCGTCGGCAGGGCGACGTGGGCGACCATCACGGCTGAGCTCTACGAGGGCCGCAAAGAGACGCACTGGATTTGGTTTATCTTCTTGCAAATCGAAAAACTCGGCCGCAGTTCAACGGCCAGGAAGCATGCGATCGGGCTGTGGGCCGAGGCAGCTGCCTGTGAAGCTCACCCGACGCTCGGCTCGCGTCTTATGGAGTGCACAGAGCTGGTGCTTGCCATCCGGGCATAACCGCCCGCGGCGAAGACAAAGACGGTCATTACGCGCTTCAACCATCCTCAGGTTCAATTTTTTGTACACATTTAGGAACGAGCGGTTCGTTCCTTGGTTGGAGGCGGCAGTGGAACGAGGCCGATGAAGCTCATCACACATTGCGGCAATTGTGACCAGAACCTCGCGCCAGTCATTGGCGCAACCGGACGTACCGAGCTAATCTGCCTTTGGTGCGAAGCCGTCGCTTCTAGACGGGCAGAGGTAGCAATATGGGCGCAAAGTCCGCAGCTTGGCCCAACCGCGTTCGAGGCCCTCGAACGAGCGGATGCAGCTATTCCGGGGGATAAGCCGATTTGCCATGCTTGGGTCCCGCGCAACCCTCAGCGTGGCGAGGTGGATGTCGACGAGGGTATAAGATGACCTGGACGACAACGCATCCCGGCGCATTCGAAGTATATTGACATATTGCGTGTGTCGATCGCCCGGCACCCAGCCCTTCCTCACTGCTTAGGTCATTCGTCGTCGTCGCGACTGCGCGGCCATTTCGGCGGGTCGCGCATTAGGTTTCTGAAGCTGATCGCGTCGGCTACGTGGCCTAGGAGCTGCCAATGTGGGCGCCCCTCCTTTTCGTGCCCTGTCAGGGAACGGAATCATCAAGCCGTGGTTACGACGATAGAACAGGGAGTTCCCAAGATGCGCCGCCCAAAGCTTCAGCCGATGCGAAACACACTCGACCTGACCGACCGAAGCCAGGTTCGCATCGTGCGAAAGCGGTTGCATCTGTCCGAACCGGAGCTTACCGCAATTGTTGGACGGATCGGCAATTCGATTTCCGCAATAAGCAAGGAAGCGGCGCTCCAAAAAGCAGATGCTCTCACGCAAGCTGCTGAGATTCCTGCCGCGGCGGTGATCGCTTCTTCCGCAGTTAACGAGCAGGCCACGACCCAAGTAGCGGCAACGGCGCCGGCATCTTGACCGGATTTTCCTAGGGGCAGAGATGGATCAAAAGACGATTTCGGCCGACGACCTGACGCGGGCGGCGTGGAGCCTGCGTCGCTCACGTGTGACCGAAGGCAAGCCTTTTCCCCTCGGCGCCACCTGGGACGGGCTCGGCGTCAACTTCGCGCTGTTTTCCGCCCATGCCACCAAGGTCGAGCTCTGCCTGTTCGATGACACCGGCGACAGCGAACTCGAGCGGATTGAACTTCCCGAATACACCGATGAGGTCTGGCACGGCTACCTGCCTTCCGCTCGCCCTGGCACCGTCTATGGGTACCGAGTCTATGGTCCATATGAGCCCGACGCGGGACATCGGTTCAATCCAAACAAACTCGTGCTCGATCCCTACGCCAAGCAGCTAGTCGGCCAGTTGCGCTGGGGGCCGGAGTTGTTCGGCTACCAGCTCAATCATGCCGATAAGGACCTCTCTTACGACGAGCGCGACAGCGCGCCATTGATGCAGAAATGCCGGGTCATCGACCCGGCCTTCACTTGGGGCGCGGCACGCAAGCCCGAAGTGCCGTGGGAGCGGGCGATCGTCTACGAGATGCACGTCAAGGGTTTTACCCAACTACATCCGCTGGTGCCCGAAGCGCTTCGCGGCACATTCTCCGGCCTCGCGCATCACGAGATCCCCGCCTATCTGCGATCGGTCGGCATCACCAGCGCGGAGCTTTTGCCGGTTCACGCCTTCGTCGACGATAGCTATCTAGTCGAGAAAGGCCTGCGTAACTATTGGGGTTACAACTCAATTGCCTTCTTTGCGCCAGAGCCGCGCTACCTCAAGAGCCCGTTCGCAAGCGAGTTCAAGGCCATGGTCAACCAGTTCCACGCCTATGGGATCGAAGTCATTCTGGACGTCGTCTACAATCACACCGCAGAAGGAAATGAACTCGGCCCGACGCTCTCTTTCAAAGGCATTGACAACGCCAGCTATTACCGTCTGCTGCCCGACAAGAAGCGCTATTACATCAACGACACCGGCACCGGCAATACCGTTAACCTATCACACCAGCGCGTTTTGCAACTAGTTGCCGATTCCCTGCGCTACTGGGCGACCGATATGCGGGTCGATGGCTTTCGATTCGACCTTGCCACCATTCTCGCGCGGGAGCCCTACGGCTTCGACGAAGGCGGCGGCTTCCTTGATACTTGCCGACAGGATCCTGTCCTTTCCAGCGCCAAGCTTATCGCTGAGCCGTGGGACATCGGTCCGGGCGGTTATCAGGTCGGCCGGTTTCCGCCCGGTTGGGCAGAATGGAACGACAAATTTCGTGACGCCGTGCGCGCTTTCTGGAAGGGCGAGCCGGGGGTGCTTTCCGAGCTCGCAAAGCGCATCTCCGGATCGGGTGACCTGTTCAACAAGCGCGGTCGCCGGCCTTGGGCCAGCGTCAACATCGTCGCCGCCCATGACGGCTTCAACCTCAACGATCTCGTCTCGTATAACGACAAGCACAACGAGGCGAATGGCGAGGATAATCGCGACGGCCACAGCAACAATCATTCCTGGAATTGCGGCGTCGAGGGGCCGACCGACGACCCCGAGATCACGGCGCTGCGCGAGCGTCAGAAGCGAAACCTGCTGGCTACGATGCTTCTCTCCCACGGCACTCCGATGCTGCTCGCCGGGGACGAATTCGGGCATACCCAGCAGGGCAACAATAATGCCTATGCGCAGGATAATAGGACTACCTGGCTCGACTGGATGGGCATCAGCGCCCGCGGCCGGAGCCTTCGCGAATTTGCGCGCAAGCTGATCGCCATCCGCGGGGCATTTCCCATCTTCTACCGCAGTCGCTTTCTAATCGGCTCTCACAACGAAGAGCTGGATGTAAAGGACGTGACGTGGCTGGCACCATCCGGGGAGGAGATGACTACGGCGCAATGGCAAGACGGCAACGCCAAATGCTTTGGGATGCTGCTCGACGGGCGCGCCCAGGAGACGGGAATCAAGCGTCGCGGCTCGGACGCAACCGTGCTGCTGGTGTACAACGCCCACTATGATGTTGTGAACTTCACGCTGCCTGAAGTCACTGAGGGACGCAGTTGGTTTGGATTGATCGATACCAACGAACCGGAGGCACAGATGCCTTCGTTCGATTTTGGGCACACTTACGCCGTGACGGGGCGCTCTCTTGTGGTATTCGGTTTAGCGACCGAGAATATCGCATCACGCCGACTGCGGCAGGGACTCGGAACGTTGCTTGACGTTACAGAAGCTCCGCTTCCTAGCTGAACGATACGCCGCGAAATTACTGCGGCTCACTTAAAGAGGCGACCAAAGCTTTACTTATGATTGTGGTTGCATGTTCCTGCCGGGCCCGCTCGGGCACGGGTTGCTCCTCAATCGTGGGTTCCACGTTCTCCGGCGACTTCGCGCCTTTAACAATAGACGCTTCCGCGATTCGGCAGGGCTTGCCTTCTAGGTCTCGTCCGGAGCCGCTCGTATTGCCTTGTTCACTGCGGCCCAGGTGTGACGGTTGTGGGTGGCTAAGAAGAAGCAGTCAACTCGCGCGCCGAAAGCAAGATCGTGCTCGACGTCGCAGCCGGTCAGGACTATGAGGCGAAGAAGAGCGCCGATCATTATCGGCCGTGAACGAAGAAAATCAAGAAGGTTGGTAACCTTTGCAAGCGAGTCGAAGCGAGACTGGCTTGCGCCTCCCAAAGGCCATAGCGAAGAAATCGTTCTCGAAGAGCCGGAATAAGAACGTCACTAGCGCGGAGCAGACTTGCACCGCAATGCCGCTGCAGAAGGGACCGCGCTGTGGGCGGTTAAATCACCCACAGCGCGGTCGATCAAGAACGATCACCGCCGGAACGGCATTGTGTTAGTTCGATGTGCAGACCTTCACGGTCTTCATACCGGTTTCCGCTTCCGCTCTGGTCTTGTAGACCGTGTCACCGTTTACCACGGTGGTTTCCGTGCTCGTCGGCTTCGTCTCGGTGACCGTGCATTTCTTGGTCTTGACGTCCTGGACCACGTAGTACGACTCCGCAAACGCCGGTGCAGCGATAGACGTCATCGCGGCGGCAACGATCAAAGTCTTCAACTTCATTCTATCCTCCTCCAGTAGTTCAGGCTTCCTTGCCTGCGTTGGCAACAACAAAAGAGGTTGCGGCTTGTTCCGGCAAGAAGCGCCTGAAGAAGTTATTTGGATGAGTGAAGCGACATTCGGCGAATCGCTCAGTTCGCCTGATCCTGAACACGATCCGGAACAACGGTCGCAAGCTTGCTGATCGGTTCGCACTCTTCCGCTTCGGCACGCAGCTTCTCTAATGTTCTCGCATGTCCTTCATCAGATGATCCCATGTCCGATGGCCTTGGAATACAGAAACCGAATTAAAACGCGCGTGGAACTCGTCAAGTCTCCCGCTACAAGGCAATACCAGGAACGACTTGGACCATCGCCTGTTGGGCGATCATGGATGAGATGGATCAGTTCTGGCTCATGGTGATCGTCAGCGGCATCGCCTTGGTTGTCCTTGCCGGCATCGTGGCGCTGAAAGTTGCGGCGCTCGTCTAGCGGCACCAATGCTTATTGACGGGCGACCGCAAAGGGAGTTCCATGATGCCCTTAGTTCGCTCCAAGGCTGAGAAACCCAACTACCACGAAGGCGAGACCTCAACCCCGGCCCCCCAAGCCGAAGTTTCGCTGCGCGCGGCCGGCGCTGGCGACCACCGGTGCCGTATGACTCCGGTCCATCTTTAGAACCAAAAAAACGCGGGCCCCAAGTCTAAGATCCGAATTTCCACCAATGGACACTTCCCCCCGGTCCCGCGCTGGGGCCGTTTCTTTGAGGGCCGTCGAAAACTTGGGCCCAAGTCCCTATCTCCTGGGCATGTTTCCGGTCCTTGCGTTATCCGTTCAAAAAATGCCGGCGACGGGCAAGGATCTCCGCCGCCGCCGGCTAGTTTAAAGTTGGGCTTGTCCCGCGTCGATGCGCGGGCGCCAACATCATCGCCGGATCATTCCTGTGATCGGCATGCGAACCATCCGGAATGAGCTGGTAATATCGTGCGGCGAGAGTTGCCATGCCGAGCGCCTTCCAATCATTTTCGATGTTATGTACTTGCCTTTAGAATAAGACCTGCAAACCGGGATTTCGGTCGGGGGATTTTTTGCGTCGGCATTGCGACCAGTCGTTCGAAAACTCCAGGCATCGACCGGCGCCGTTTAAGATCACGATTGGGCCGCGACATCCGTTGGCCCGGCTTCGGATTGGCCTCAGAGCCTGAAGAGCGCGGTCGGGATCATGCTCACGTCCCGGCAGCCGATCTGGATCGGCTGGGCAAGCGACCTCACCTATTTTTACAACGACCTCTACAAATCAATTATCGGCGGCAAGCATCCCTGGGCGCTCGGTCGATCCACCGCCGAGGTGTGGAAGGAGATCTGGCAGGACATCGGTCCCATGCTCGCGCAGGCGCGGCAGGGAAGCGAAGGGACCTACGTCGAGGCTCAGCTCCTCATCATAAAGCGGAATGGTTATCCCGAAGAGACGTATTACACCTTCTCTTACACCCCAATTCCCGACGAGCATGGAGCGGTCGGCGGCATCTTTTGCGCCAACACCGAAGACAAGCAAAGGGTGAACGGCAGAGCTCGCTGCTCGGACAGTCAATGCAAAGACATGGCAGGCGGCCTGCGGACTTTCCCTCGAGGCACTACCGACCAACCGCCGCGATCTGACGTTCGCGGTCCTATACAGCCTGTCTCCCGACGGCAGGCGGGCAGAGCGTGTCAGCTCCTTTGGCGTGGGACCAGATCCATCCGGCGTTCCCCACGCGGATCCCGTTGGATGCAGACGGCCGCTGGCCCTGGCGCAGGCCTTGCGCCAGCACAAAGCTTAGCACGTCGCCGACATAGCCGGCATTTTCGGCGCGGAATTTCCGGGCGGAGCCTGGGACCGGCCGTCAATCAGCGCCGTGGTGATCCCGGGCATGGCCGCCGGCGACGGCAGCCATTAGTGCATCCTGATCGCGGGCCTTAATCCCTTTCGGCTCTTTGACGACCATTATTCCGGCTTCATGGAACTGGTCGCGAGACAGATCGCCTCCGCGATCGCCAGCGCCGAAGCTTTCGAACAGGAGCGACGGCGCGCGGAGCATTGACTGAGCTCGACCGTGCCAAGACTAAGCCAGCACTCATCCTGTCCGATGTCATGAGCCGAAGCTCGACGGCTTCAGTCTGCTTCGCGAGATCCGGTCCGATCCGGAGTTTCAGCCGACCATCATTTTGCTGTCGGCCCGCGCGGGCGAAGATGCCAAAGTCGAGGGTCTTCAGGCTGGCGCTGACGACTATCTGAGCAAGCGGCTTTACGAGAGAGATTCTCCAAGCACACCAAGGTTGCGTAGCCCTACACGCGCGACGACCTGAAGGAAGCAATCTTGAAGGCCAGAGCTCAATTAGGAAGTCCAGCGGGTCCGGTCAGGTGCGCGGCGAGCCAACCGCGCGCTCCGCTAACGGGACCGTTCACATCCATCCAGCAGAACGCTGCTTCCTCCCAAGAGGAACACCCCTTTTGCGTCCCGGTTGCGTTCATAACGCTCGCGACGGCCTGCACTCGACCGAAACTTAAGTGGCTGCGCAACTAGCGAGACAGTCATGGCAAAGCCCCCGTGGAAGAAGCCGAATTCCCGCAAAGCCAGGGGAAAGAAATCGAAGAAAATGTCTTCCGCAAAGAAGGCGACGGCAACGCGTTCGGCTAGGAAGGCCGGAAGAACTTATCCAAATCTGGTCGACAATATGCGAGCTGCCGCAGGCCGCAAAAGCGGCAACGCGCTCGTAAGGCCAAGTCAACGTCCAAGAACTCAAGAGCCGGGTAAGAGAGGTACAAATGTCAGAAAAACCAGCCCTTGCTCACGTCGCGAAGGGAATGAAGGGCATCGATATCGCGATACTATAAACCCGTGCTCCCGGGGAACGCGTCGCGAGCCGTTTAATGAGCTATAACGGCGACGTGCAGTATGATGGCACCCTACTTTTCGAATGAGACAGCGGGTTGCGTCTCCGATATCGAAAGCAATTCAAATGTCGTTCTGGGCTGGGCTATTCTTCGAGCGGCATGTTCGGCGGGTCTGTCTACATTGCGGTTGAAGGAAAGGCTGAACTCATTTGAGATAAGCCGGCATTCAAAAAGCACTGGACACCGGATCTCGATGCCTGGTTCGAAAATGGCATCGATACGCCCGTGATCCGGGTCAAGGCCGACCGGATCAAGGTTTGGAGAAAAGCCAGGAGGGAGCTGACGCTCTGATACCATTTGCCCGTCAGAGCAACGTGGTCAGCTCATAGACAGCCACAGCGGCCCCTAGACAGCGCCGCCAAGGATTTACGCCGCGGGCGATTTCGTCGGCCGCCCAGATGAGAAGGCCGCCTTTAAACACGATCGTCAAAGCGGCGCTGGCCTTGCCATCCAAAGGCCAAATCCAATGCAGTACTCCCACTACAATCGCAATCCATAAGATGAGATTGGGCATCTGAGCTATGGTTATGGCGCCTGTTTGGCGATTGCGAAAAAACCACTGCAGGAATTGACGCACGACTGTTCCTCTCGCTCGGCATCGAAGCTGACCGGCTCGCCCTCTGGTCCCAAAGGCCTCTCGATTGTCCTGCAGGATGGCTGTCAATGTTGCTATCCAATGGGTTGGAAAACGCGGTTTGCGCCAGGGCGCCCTGACAGCCGAGCGAACACGGATGACAGGTCAACGTTGGCAATGGTCCGTGCTGTCGTTGTCAAAACACATCGTCGTGATCTTCGCTGCGCTTGGAACCAAAGCGGCGAGCGAAAGGTTGTCATCATGGTCGGGAGCGCGGAGGAAAATTCCATCCCGGCAGTTCTCAAATCAGAAAAGCCAAGCCGCTTTATTCATTCGCGCGGTCGCGAAGAGTACGTCCGCGCGCGCCGATAAAGTGGCAGCGTAGGATGGCATATATGAGCGTTTCAAGATCAAGAGAATCAATCATCAGGAGGCACACGGCCTCGATGGCGCGTGCACTGACATGGCTGAAGAATACTTCTCCCGGCTGCGTCGCGCTGAGATCAGATGCCCTCACCACGTCGCCGGGCCGTATCTCTTCCCGCACGCTCAGGAGTGCCCGTCGCATGAGGACAAGCGCAGGATTTCCAACGCGATTCGGCTAACCCGGACTTGCTGTGCTTAGAAGCGCGGCAAGAGAGCGGACTTCACCCATACAGCAGCTGACCACAGAATAAGAATCCAGCGCCCCTCAGAACCAATTCGGCGACGGCAAGCTTGCGAACGGATACCTCCGACGCAGAAAGAGTAGGATTTTCCAGATCTCGACTAACCGCGGCCGTCGTCAAAGGAAGCGACCATGAGTTCAACAGAATTGCCCGCGCCACATAGTCGAGCGCTTTGAGCGTCGGAGAAGAAGCTAGAACAGCAGGCACTGGAAGACCGCCAGAAGCGAGCCGCGCTCGCTTACCAATCAGGGCATCCCTGTCATTCGGCGGATCCAGCGCTCGAAGCCACAAAAACAATCAACTTGAGCTACTCCTTCACTGCCTCGCCATCGAACATTCTCGGCCCGCATCGAGGAACCTTCAGGTTGGAGCCTGCTTATCATCGAAACAACTGGAGGGAACCATGAACGGCCTGATCTATCTGGTCGGACTGATCGTCGTCATCATGTTCATCTTGTCGTTCCTGGGCTTGCGCTAGGCAGGAGCTGACAGCCGATGACGATGGAGACGAACCTCGAAACACAGGCGACCGTTGGCCGCGTCCGCAATCTGTGGGCTCTGGATTGGAGCCCGATTGTTGTTGGAGCGCTGGCCGCTGCCGCTACCTCTTCGATCATGATTGCCTTCGGGGCAACGCTTGGTTTAGGCGTGGCTTCCGCGGCTCCTACATGGCGCGATGCCTCCGCATCATTGTCGGTCCTGTCCGGACTTTTCCTGATTCTTCAGGCCCTCATCAGCTTTGGCTGCGGAGGCTACCTCGCTGGACGGCTCCGTTCACCCTATCGGGCTAGTGAAAGCGACGATGTGGAGCAATGGGATGGCTTTCACGGGCTTGCGGCCTGGGCGCTCGCGGTGGTCCTTGGGATCTTGTTGACAGCGGCGGTGACGGGTGCGGCAAGCCGGCGTTCCGCTCTGACGGCGCCGCCATCGGCGACCGAGCCGTCGGTGTTGAGCTATGAGATCGATACGTTGTTTCGCGCGGCGCGGCGGCCACCCAATGCCGATCTGACGCCGGCGCGCGCGGAAGCCGGCCGTATCCTGCTCACCTCTTCTTCCCATAGTGGTGTGAGCCCGGAAGATCGCGCCTATCTTGTTCAGATGGTGGGTGCCACCACCGGATTGACGGGCGCTGACGCTGAGCGGCGCGTGGATTCGACGGTTTCCGCTTCAAAGAGCGCTATTTCACGCGCCAGGGCCAGCACAATTATAATAGCGTTTTCGGTCGCGGCAGCACTCTTGTTCGGTGCCATTGCGGCATGGGCAGGGGCGGAAGCTGGAGGTCGTCATCGCGACGGCATGCCACTCGAGAGCTGGATGCTCCACGCCAATCGTTTCAACCGTGCGAAGACGGATTGGCGGCGAACGCCCGCGACACTGCCTGAATAACGGCGCCTGAATCATTGCAAAGTAGTGTTATAGGTTATTCGGAGGACGAAGGAAGCATGTGCGGTTGAGAGCCCGCCGCAGCGGGTTGATTCCCGCTCAGGCAATTTTCTTGTGGGTCGCCGCTTGCAGTACCGAGCGACCGACGGCCGAAAGGCCCTCCAAGGTAGCGAGACCATCCATCATGCCGATTCTGCTGACCGGAGCCGTAAATTCGTTCTGTCTGCCAGCGATACTTTTGCGAAGGGCCGCAGAGCATTTGTCTTCGCGAGAGGTGTTCTCGATCTTGAACGGCCGTATCCAGAAGCAATGAGGTTCGGCCCGCCGGCCGCGACCTATCGGCGAGAGGCTATCGTTGGTCCAGGGGCCCTTGCTTCGATGGGGCCGCCCTGCAGCGCCGCCCGCTTTTCCGCGACCGCATGATCGAACAGCTCAAGGACGAGCCCAAACGCTGCCATGTCCTCCTGTTCGATGGCTCCCTCGTCGTAGCACTTGAGGGTTTCGCCGATGATCGCGTCGATCTCCCGCTGCAATATCAGCAGATGCTGTTCGGACTCGACATCGCGAACCTCCGAAACCGCGGCGAGTATGCGGTTGCGATGACTGCTGTTATCGTCCCGTTCGTCCCGGTTCAAATAGCGCCGGAGCCAGGCGGCGGCCGAACCGATCCCGGAAAGAAGAAGCAGGGCGAACCAGAAGTAGTCGCTGTACTTGTCCAGGAACGTCCGCTCGGTCCCGTTGATGACTGCTGCGGCACCCCTATGCACGGAGGGCTCTGCTTCCTTCTCCGTTTCGGGCTTCGTTATGTGCGCGGCGCCAGAGACCCGTTGCGTGATCGTGTCGCGGACCGCAAAGAGCTGCCGATAGAAGGCGGCCGCCTTGGCTTCCGACAATTCTTTTCTGGCAAGGATAAGATGGTTTACGCTGATGGTGTCGATCTTGGCCTCGGGCCACGCCGGGTTGGCGTTGAAGACGCTGCCGGGGATCTCCTCGGCTTCGTAGCGGGAGTGCCGCAGGGCGATCGCCTCGGACGCATCGACCGGAAGAAACTTCGGCGCTCCGCGCGATCGGGACGTTTCGGCGATCGCCGCGGCCGTGATCTTGCTGTCGAGGGGACCGACGGCAAGATACGCATCCAGCGTGGTATCCAGCGCAAGCTTTTCGATCTCTTCGGTCCCGAATTGAGCCGTGGCAACTTTGTCGGGCTGAACGCCTGAGCCCTCTAGAATTGTCCGCAGGAGCGCAGCGTTGGCGCCGGTCTTTCCGATAATGCCGACCTTATGCCCCGCGAGATCGGCGATCTCTCCGATCTTCGCGGCGGCCTTCTTCTTGGAGTTGCCTGCTCGTCCGGACGGCGACCATATGACGACGTAGTTCTTACGCAGGACGGCCAGCGTCTGCGCATCAGCGGGCATGGCGAGGTCGCCGCGACCGATTGCCAGATCGGTTTTGTCGGCACCCAGGAAGGCAAGGGATTCGGCCGCTCCGGCGGTGGTGATAGGGGACAGTCTAACCGTCCTGCTTTCCTCTTCGAAGGCCTCCGCCATCGCTTGAACCACCTGATAGTCGTCGCTGCTTGTGGGGCCGACGGCGACCCGAAGGATCTCGGGCTGGAGAACGTAGTCCAGGGCGGCCGCAGCGACGCCAAAAATGACGAATCCCAAAGCCAAAAGGATCAGGAGCCTTCGCTGGCGTCGATCGGAGGCACTCCTGACTGCATCGGCCGGTGCCATCAGCGGACTCCCTAAGCAAGCGCCTGCTGAACTTGGGGCAAACCCTCGCCGGACCTGAATGTTCCGTCGCATGCGAGGACCTCTGCGGACGAGCGGGAACCTTGCCACCATTCGAGAGTTCTCGACCTCGCCGCATATGGCGGCGAGGAGAGAAAGATGACCAAGTACTATTGACAGCTGCGGTGGCGGCAATGATCTCAACGGGCGCGATGGCGCAGTCCACCGTCGTCACCACCACAAGCACCGGACATGCCGCCGCCGTACAGATCGAGCCGGAATACCGCACGAAGATCCGTACCTACGTCACCGAGCACAAGGTCCGTCCTGTGGAGACCCGCGAGAAGATCGTGGTCGGGCAGCCGGTGCCTCGCGAAGTCGAGCTCGAGGCGGTGCCTGCCGACTGGGGTCCCTCGCTCACCAAGTACCGCTATGTCTACTCGGGCGAGCGCGTGATGCTGGTCGATCCGTCGACCCGCACGGTTGTCCAAGAGATCGACTAGGGTTCCATAGGCGGGTTGCTGAAAGCAGCGCCCCGCCACTCCAATCCGGCCCCTGCCGATACCTCATTTTTCATTTGCAAGCGGCCGTTCATGCCGATCATTCGTTAATTCGTCTTTGTCGGCGGCTGTTGAGCAGACGGGCCCGTCCGAGCCGGACAGGACCATTATCCGCATCGCGTCAGCCAGGAGCCTTCCGGAGAAGATCGTGTTCGACACCCGCCCTCGCGCCGATTTGCCACTTTTGAAGGTGAGCGCGGCGACGATCGACCGCCTGCTGAGCGACGTAAAGATCGCAGCAGTCGGGTAGGCCAGCGCAATCATCGGTTGTCTCAGGCCCACCGATAGGCGGGAATCCTCAGGATGGATGCTTAAACCGTCGGTGCCGCGCCACTAACGCGCGCTGATACGGTCAGCATTTCCTTAATAGACCCCGGCTGCGGTCTTGCCCACCGCGCCGGGCATTCGTTCACCGACATTGTCATGAGGCTGAACAACGTGAAAGGCACTCCATCGCGCCCGCGATCAGGGAAGCGACTGCGCTCGGTTTCATCGAGGTGACACGCCCGGGCCGTGCCGGAAATGCTGAATGGCGGTTGCCAGCGCTTTATCGATTGACTTATGCGGTTACCAAGGACGTCCTGGCGAGCCACAAATGGCGCAAGATAGCCGATCTTACCGAGGCTGCGCAGATCGCTAAAATGGCGCGAATGCTAGGGCCCGGAAAACCGAGACCGAGTGGGAAAAACCCACCGCAAAATGTCGTTTCAAAGGTGAAAAACCCACACTACTGTCTATATCTGGGGGTCGGGACCGCGATATTCTTAGATTGGCGGCGGGAAGTTCGACCATGGAGTCGACGGCGCACAATATCCACAGCATGCGGCCATCAACTGTGATCAGATCATCCAAGGACGTTGCCTAGCCGACAGTCAAACAGAAACGGACGGTGACAGACGGTCGAGGATGGTTTTGCCGGTCGACCAATTAGGACGCCCTCGGATCCAGCCGACCCACTCGTCTAGGGCCAAGCCAAACCTCGACCACCTGCCGATTAAGCTATCGTCGCCTGCCTAGTAAGACGCCAATCAAAAACGCCGTAGCCAACAGTTCTAAGGGAGCCTCGCGTGTGGCCGCGTTGAGGCGAGCAAGCCACGTCGGACGTATCGCCTCGCCGGACAAGTCCTTCGAAAATTCTCGTAGCGTCGATCTTACATCGGCTTCAGTATCGTCGATCGACATTTTCAACTCCGGTCAGACATTGAAGGGCTGTTATTGAACCGGGGGCCGGGCAAAGCGTCGCCTAGTTCGCCTTCCCAATTAAAACCGGACCTACTTCAGATCGCCGGACGTCGGTGTCGTCTCCGGCGTCTGCACTGCGCCAGGCTTAGGGATCACGGTGTCTTTCAAATTCGTTTTCGGCATATTCTGCATAACTTCCGCCTCGTTTTCCGGCTTGAGAGCGGCACAGTCCATTCCGTAAATTAGCTCGCCCTTGGCAGACTGACCGATCGGTGGGCAGTCCCGCAGAGCGGCAGGGTCGATGGCCTTCTCTTCGGCCAAGGCTGGCGAAGCGAGCAACACTATGACCGCGGCAATTCTCATGGCCTCCTCCCGAATCTTTGGTCTGTAAGAACCAACTGGAGCCACGGCTATAGGTTCCCAGTGCGCCGTTTACCGCCATCAAGGCGACACGGAGCAATAGGATCAGTTCTGATTTTCAGTATCTGAGAGGTTAGGCCCGCTTTCACCGCTTCATCTTTCCATCATAGTGCTGCCTTTCGCCAACCTCAGCGGCACCCCCGAGCAAGACTACGCTGACCGGTAGGCATTCCTCCGTTTCACCCCAAAGCTTTCGAGATGCGCCTGCAGGGGACCGGCAGAACTTGCCCTCAGGCAACAGCGACGCTCCTTCAACAGCCACCGAAATGGTTGTGGCGCTGCGCTGACCATAGCCGCGATGGCAGGCAAGAGAACACGGAGCTTGCTCGGGAGTGAGGGGAGCGTCGCGTGCTGTTTGGTGTCAAGATAGGCCGCAGCTTCGAAGTACCGGGACAATTCCCGAGGGGCCAGCTACCGCCTGCAACTGGGCTTCAAGACCACCCCAGAGTTGACCCAGATAGTCACTAGCAGCGGGACTTTGTCCAACCGAATCGGCCAAAAGCAGGAGTCTTTCGAACGCCGTTCAGCTGGCGCTACGGAAAGGACTTTTTTTCCCGCATGTCCACTTCTTCATCCAGCATTGTGTTCTTCGAAGAGCTGGTTTGTGTGCTGGCGCTATACGCTAGAGTTGCTAGCGGCAGTGGTGCCAGAGCTGAAAGGCATGCCATCAGTTCGTCCTTTCGAAATGGCTTCGTCAGCCTGGGCAGGTCCGAGGCGATGCCTTCCACTTCTGAATAGCCAGAAATGATCAAGACCGGAATGTCAGGAGAGATCGCGCTAACTGTGCGCGCCAATTCAGCGCCGCTCATGCCAGTCATGAGATGATCCGTCACGATCAAGTCGATGGGAGTTTCATCCCGGACCACTCCGAGTGCCTGCTCGGCCGATGTCACCTCGATGACGCGATAGCCAAGATCGACGAGCATATCCGAGGTGCTTAAGCGAACGAGCTCCTCATCATCAACTAACAATGCCGTGCCGCGGCCTCGCACTGAGTGGGCATCGCGCGCGATACTACGTGCGTCAGGTAAAGCTTCAGTCTGAGGCAGCCAAAGCTCGATTTTGGTACCGAGGCCAAGCTTGCTGTTGATTATCAATGCGCCGCCGAGCTGGGAGGCTAGACCGTGGACCATGCTGAGGCCCAAGCCTGTGCCTTTTCCGAGACCCTTAGTCGAAAAGAAAGGTTCGATCGCTCGAGCAAGCGTTGCCTCATCCATGCCGACTCCAGTATCAGCCACGGAAATTCGAACGTATTGTCCGGGCGGTATCCTTCGGTCCGCCCCCGACTGAGCCGTATCAGCCGACGCGCTTATCCGGAGCGTGCCTCCATTCGGCATAGCGTCGCGAGCATTCACTGCCAGATTTAGAAGAGCCATTTCGAGCTGGTTCTGGTCCGCCTTGGCCGGCGGCAGGTCATCTTTGACGTCAACGACGACTTTGATCTGTGGTCCCGTCGTGCTCGACATGAGCTCAGCCATGTTTTCAATCAGCTTGGAGATGTCGACCGCAACCGGTTGGAGCGGCTGACGTCGAGCAAAGGCGAGCAGTCGTTGGACAAGAACCTTAGCTCGCTCCGCCGATTGAGCGGCACCGGCGATTAAGCGCTTTTCACGATCGCCACCCAGCCCCCGGCGCTGGAGCATATCAAGCGCACCAACGATCGGCGTAAGTAGATTGTTAAAATCATGGGCAACGCCTCCGGTGAGCTGGCCCATCGCCTCCATCTTCTGACTTTGACGTAGCGCCTCTCGAGCAATTTCGAGTTCAGCTTCGCGAGATTTAGTGACGCTGAGATCGCGACCAACTGCGATGAAGTTTTCGCCATCCTGTTCCGGCGCGACAGTCCACTCAATATGTTTCCAGTCGCCTTGCACATTTGCGATACGATTTTCGAACCGGCTGGGCTCACGCGTCTTGGCCATCTGAGCAATCGCTGCCAGCGTAGATTGCCGGTCATCTGGATGCATGAAAGCCGAGTAGCCACGTGCAAGGAGGTCCGCTTCGCTCCACCCCAATATCTGCGTCCAAGCGGGGCTCACCGCAGACATCATGCCGGCGTAGTCCGCGCGGGCGAGCATGTCCTGAGAAAGATTCCAGAGGCGGTCGCGCTCCGCCGAACGGGCCGCAACCTGAGCTGCGAGCGTTTCGTTCAACTGCCGCAAGCGGCCCTCGCTCAGCCTTAGCTCATGCTCTGCTGCGCGCCGGGCTATCGCAGCGTGGGTACGCTCTGCAAAATCGCGGACGAGGGTGATTTCCTCGACGCTCCAAACGCGCGGTAACCGCGAATGGATGAACATTTGACCGACGGTTCGCCCATTCTCCGTAATGGGTAAATCGAGATGCGCCCTGATTCCAAGCGCTCGAAATGCACCCGCATTCGCGACGGTGCGCGGATCTTTCTCAACATCGGTGTTCGTAACCACTCGACCTTGCCGCAGGTCATCAATATAGGAGCCGTAGTCCGAGAAATGATGAAGTCCGGCGAGATTATCGTATCCTGGGGCGAACCAGTTCCTTTCAACAAAAGTAGTTCCGGCCTCGTGATCAATCGTACCATACCCGGCTCGCGAAGCCCCTAAAGCCTTGCCCAACAGCTCAGACGCAGTGAACGAGATGTCTGCGGTGTCTGCGACGTTGCGGAGGCGCTCGTCGAGTTGCAAAAGTGCGTCGCGCCGACGCGCTGCCAGCACCTGGCCTGTCGTCTCGGCGACGGCACAGAACATTCCCGCGACGTGACCTCTCTCATCGCGAACCGGCGAATAAGAAAAGGTAAACCAAGTGTCCTCGCTATGACCGTGCCTGTTCATTGTGAGAGGCAGGTCCTCACGGTATGTCGCATCACCAGCCATGGCGGAGTCGATTAACGGCGAAATGTCAGGCCAGATTTCTGACCAGATGTCGAAGAAACGAGCGCCAAGTGCGCGCGGGTGCTTAGCACCCAAGATCTCCGCGTATGCGTCATTATAGAGAAATCCAAGCTGTTCGCCCCAAGCTACGAACATTGGAAACTTGGAATTGAGCAAAAGACCGACTACTGACCGCAAGGACTGCGGCCAGCCTTCGGGGTGACCAAGTGGCGAATTCGACCAGTCGTGAGCGCGCATAAGCGCGCCGACGGAACCGCCGCCGTTTAGGAAGTTGAATTGCCCGGCCAAGTCGGCTCTTCCAGACATCCACTCGGCCATACGCCTCACACTCCGATAAGAGATGACTTGGACGGAAGAATGCATCCAAATATTTCCCAATGCGAGTCGTCTTCAATCGCAGCATTGCCTACTCAAAATTAGTCAACAGCCAAGTTCGCTAAGGTCACGGCGAAGAACTCCTCGTCGAGTTTGGGCTCATTCTCGACCGCCCACTGCGGCAATATAGCCATCGTTTGCTCGGAGCTTTTCGGATCACTTCAACTTTGCGAGCGCTGCCTCAACGGTCTCCCGCGTGTACGGCTTCTGGATAACCGGCGCTTCGGCCAGATCTTCCGGGACGGGCGCGCGTTCCCCATAACCTGTAGCGAAGATAAACGGCACCTGTAATTCCTTGAGCCTCTTGCCGATCGGTATGCTACTTTCGCCGCCGAGGTTGATGTCGAGCAGGGCAAAGCTCGGTTTGGTGCGAGCGATCGCCTGCATCGCTTGGTTGACCGAAGCAGCGGTCTCCACGTGACGCGCCCCGAGCTCGAGCAGGATGACTTCGGCTGCCATCGCAATTATCAGATTGTCCTCCACGATCAGCGCGGTCTCGGAAATTCGCGGCGTGGCCGCCTCGTCTGCCTCGACGCGCGACGGCGCGCCAGACAATGATGGCATGAACTGTACATAGTTGGCGGGAATCACGAAGCGCGCCTGCACCCCGAGCAAGTCGAAGCGGATTTCCGCGTCGCCCTTGAGATCGAACGGCACCGAGCGTTCGATGATGGTGGTGCCGAAGCCGCGGCGTGACGGCGGCTGCACGGGCGGACCGCCGCTCTCCTTCCAATCGATTACCAAGCCCGAGCCACGATCGAGCTTCCACACTACCTCGACCTGGCCGGTTGAATCGGCCAGAGCGCCGTATTTCGCCGAGTTGGTCATCATCTCGTGCACGACCAGCGCCAGGGTCGCGAACGCCTTGGGGTCGAGGGCGACGTCTGGACCGTCCAGCTTGATGCGCCCTGCCCGCGCGCCGAGATAGGCGCCGGCCTCCGAATCTATCAGCGACTTCAGCGCAACCGGCGCCCAGTTCAGGCTGGTGATCTGGTCATGCGCGCGAGCAAGCGCCTGGATGCGGCCGCCGAGCACGGTGGCGAATTCTTCGGTCGAGGCGGCGTTGTCCTTGCTCTGCGCCACGAGGCTGCGTACCAGGCTCAGGATGTTGCGGACGCGGTGATTGAGCTCCGCGATCATCAATTCCTGCCGCTCCTGCGAATTTTTCCGCTCGCGCGCGGCGAGATCGGAGAGCTGCAGGATCACCTCGAGAAGCGTCACGCGCAGGCCTTCGGCGATGCGCAAGTCGGCCGACGTCCACGGCTTCGACTGGCCTGCGACCGTTTCCTGCCACAGCTCGAAACTCTTGCGCGGCGTCAGGCGCGCGCCGAGCGGACCCTCGGAATAGGACTTGTTGGGATCGCCGGCCCAGTTCACCGAGCGCAGCACCTCGCGGCGGAAAAAGATCAGGCAATCGCGCGGCACCCGCGAGATCGGAACGGCGAGGAAGCCTGCGGCGCGGTCGCGGAACGACTGGCCGCTGGCATAGACCTTGGCGATCTCGGCGCTGGCGCAAATGCGCCCCGGCGAGGTGCGGTTAATGAAGCCGACGAGGTCCTTGACCTCGCTCTCGGTCGGCGTCTCGCCTTCGAGCGTGATATCGCCTTCGGACCACAACGCAATGCCGTCGCAGGCTATCATCTTGCGGTACTCGCCGATGAAATCGATGATGGCGCGCGAGGAGTGCGCGTGCGCTGCGGCGGTCTCCATCAGCCGTTCCTGGATCTGATGCGCACTCGTCTCATAGGCCATATCCTCCTCGCGCTCGCGGCCTTCCAGTATCCAGGAGAACATCTGTCCGAACAGTTCGGAGGCAGTGCGCTTTTCGAAGGAGATGTGCCGCGGCGAGTAATGATGGCAGGCGAACAGGCCCCACAATTTTCCATCGCGCAGGATCGAGACCGACATCGAGGCCGCCACGCCCATGTTGCGCAGATATTCGATGTGGATCGGCGACACCGAGCGTAGTACGCTCATGGAGAGATCGAGCAGCGCGGCGCTGTGGGTCGCGGTCGACTGCAACCGCGCTGGCCTGGCGTTGATGTCGGCGATTATGCGCAGCCAGTTGCGCTGATAGAGGATGCGCGCCTGCCGCGGGATATCGGAGGCGGGATAGTGCAGACCGAGAAACGGCTCGAGCCCGGATGCGGCGGCTTCCGCGATCACCTCGCCGGAGCCGTCCTCGGCGAAGCGATAGACCATCACCCGGTCAAACCCGGTGAGCACCTTGAGCTGGCGAGACGCTTCCTGAGCAAGCTCGGTCAGACCTTTGGTCTTGCGCAGCCGGCCGAGCATCAACCGCACGAGATCGCCGGAATTGACGTCGGCCTCAACCACGCTCGGCTCAGCCTCAATGATCAGATAGGCGCCGGAGAAATGAACGGCGAGATCGAATTTCGGCTTGCCGGCCTGCAGCTGCAGGCCGAAGATACGCTCCACCGCATCGGGACCGCTGAGATAGTCGACGCGGGCGCGGATCGCTGATATCGCGGCCTCCGTAAACACATTCTCGATCGGGCGCTGCAGCAGCTCCGAGGTCTCGGTGCCGAGGAAATCTCCGCCATTTTCCGACGCCATGCAGATGGTGAAGTCCGACAGCAAGGTCAGCAGGAAGCCGAACGGCTGCACGCTGCCGGGAATGTGGATTGGCTCGCGGTCGCAATTGACGAGATTGACCTGCTCGTTCATGCCGCAGCCCCTGCCGCCCTTGCAAACATGTCAAAGGCGCTTTGCGCGCCGGATATGATTTCGACTTCGTCGTTCGGTGTGACCTGTTCGCTCTCGAGCCTTGCGAGGAACGTGCGCCACAGCGGCTGACCGCTGCCGTGGCTGAGATAGCGCGTCGCCGCCGCGATGCGCGGCTCACCGCAGTCGGCGATGGTGCGGAGCAGATATTTGGCGCCGAGCCGCGAGCCTTCCAGCACATACATCGTGCCGAGTACTCCATTGCGGCCGAGCAGCGCTGGCGATTGCAGCGGATGCGCGACTCCGCCGATGCGGTCGAGATCGGCAGTGATCGCAGCGCGGCGCAAACGCCGCGGCCAATCCAGAAACAGATCGGCGACTCCGGCGCGGTCCAGTGCGGCTTCCAGCGGCAACAATGCGGCCGCGCTCGCTTCGAGAAAGCGGCAGTAGCCGTCGACACTGGTCAGACGATATGCGGCGTAGCGCGCATCGAGGTCGCGATGCGCGTGAGCTATGGCGTGCTTAAGCCTTTCCCGCAATCCAGGCGGCGAAGACTCTCCCACGCGAACAGGATGATCCGGGGAAGAGACCGCCAGCATCGACATCCCAAGGTGAGCGTTGGACCGCAGATAGGCGGTTGCGGGCTCAACACCTGTGGGAACAAATGGTTCCTTCCCGCGATCCGATCGCGCTATCAGGCCGTGGCGGGCTGGGACGCCGCACGACACCCTACACTTACTACGAGCAATTTGTCGTCCCGCAAGGTCCGTGACCGCGTCTCAACTCGCTGACATTCTGTTCGCCTTCCACACGCGGGAGGACTTTTCGAAAATATCGCAATGGAAGGGATCTGAAAAGTTTGCGGATCGATCTTTGCAGCCGTGAACCCTATTTCACACGGTTCAGTGCGTTGCGACGGCCTATAAGCATCTTCATGCGAGAGGTGCGCACTACGACATCACTACCGGCCGGTCTCTGTACAGCGTTCTATACTGAGACTTGACTAGCGGCGACCTTGCGGCGGGTTCCCACTCTCTTAGTCACAAAAGAGAAAAATCCGAGGGATCTCTTTTAACTTTCCGAGCGTTGTGAGCAGCAACAGGAAAACGCCGTGCCGAATTTCGAAGAAGTCACCGTCGGGCTGGTAATGTTTGCGATGGCGTTAGTCGCCGCCAAGGGTATCACCTCCGCCCTTGCAGACGAGGCCCCCGCAACTTCGCGCACCGTTACGAGCGCTGCGGCAGAGCCTGCCGCGAAGCCTGCGGGAATGGTCGAGCACCACATCCGTGTGGTTCTGCCGGCGCCGTGGCAACCTGCAGGTCCGCAGCAAGACGTTCAGCACTAAGGATATTGTCAGATGGATGATCGCGACATGAAGGCCAATAGCGAGCGGGCCTTGGTCGTTATGACGCTCAGCACGGCGACCTTGATCGCGTGCTTCACGCTCGCGCTAACTCATCTGTAAACGCTAGGCTCGGGCAATCCGCACGTTCCATCAAAAGCGTCATCGGGTAGCGCGCTCCTATCGGCGCGCAAGCTATCGCCTCGCTGACTCGGTCAATCCAAGCCGGGCGCGGCGCGACCTCGTTTGCAAGGTCGCGCGACATCTCGCGGATCGATTGGACGCTTTCTCGATCCTCTGGGCGCCGTTCCGGTCGAAATCGTGGGGCATCATAGATGCTCCGAACCGAAACGAAGCGCCAATAGAGCGCCGTAAGTACCGCTGACGCTCCGAAACTAGTGGCTATTCCGATCACGATATCCGCCGGGCAACCGCTCCCGCGGAGATTCTTCGAAAGAGGGAACGCCGCCCCTTGCGATGGGTTCCTAGCGGTCGCCGGTGCGTCTATGGGATGACCGCGGTCGACTTGCGCCGAGATCTCACGAAGCGATCCAAGGATGTTTGGCCCCAGCCCAACACTCCAGCGGTCCTTCACCCAACCTCCAAGGGGTGCTTCGGCCGTTCCGGGTTAGGAACCGGTCTCGTTACTCCGCGTTCCTGCTATGCTCGGATAAATCGCCACGAGCACCTCCGGCCTCAGCGTCTCCCCGGCGCTGGGGCCGTTTCTTTGGAACGCAGCCAAGGCGCTTAGGTTTGATCGAAGTTCAGTCGGATCGTAGACTTTGGCATCAGCTCCTCGGGCTGGGCCCGTTTCTTTTTTGGGATGCGCAAGAAGCCTAAGTTTATGTAGGATCGATTTATACTTGTGATTCCCAAGGACCTCGATTGGCGCGGATACAATTCGTACTGGGCTGGCAATCTTCATTAAGGACAGTTTTTCATGGCCCAGACCACCGTCTGACTAAACGGCAACCAGGCGGTCGGCGACAGGAAGAACGGCCCCAGCTGGTGATGCCTCGCTGGGGTCGTTTCTTCTGGGGTGCTCGCGGACTGTCACGAACTGGGATAGGATCGGGGATTACTCCGGCGCTGGTAGCCGCCAACTGAGGTGCCCTCACTTCTTCGGCTTTCCTGCATTAGTCCGATCGGGAAGCCCGTATCCGGAATCCATCCCCAGATACGTATCGCGGCTTGGAACTCAAGATCAGTTCGGAGATTGGGTAGGCCCCAACGCCACTTTTGTCATAGTCCAATCCTTATGAAAATCTTCTCCTGTCAGTCTTGCGGAAACGTCCTCTATTTCGAGAACCGGTCGTGTGGCCGCTGCGGTCACAAGCTGGGTTACGACCCGGACCGCGATACCCTGGTCGCGTTGAAAAGCGATCGTCCGGGCTTTCGCACGGTCGAGCGTAGCGGTCGACGCTTTTTCTGCTCCAATGCGAGTCAAGACGCCTGCAATTGGCTGTTGCTAGAGGGTCAGGACGACGGCTTTTGTTTGGCTTGCCGCCACAACGGGACGGTCCCGGATCTTTCCATACCGAGCAACCTGATCGGCTGGCGCGAACTCGAGGCGGCCAAACACAGCCTGTTCTACTCTCTGTTGCGCTGGCGGCTGCCGCTGCGGACTCGCGCCGAGGATTCTAGGCACGGCCTCGTATTCAACTTCCTCGCCGACACTCCCGCGGCGAAGGTGATGACCGGTCACGAAAATGGCGTCGTCACGATTGCGCTCGCCGAGGCGGACGAGATCGAACGGGAACGGCGCCGGGTCGAGATGGGCGAGCCCTATCGGACGCTCCTTGGGCACTTCAGGCACGAGGTCGGTCACCACTATTGGGATCTGCTGGTTCGCGACGGCGGCGAGCTGGCCGGCTGCCGCCTGCTCTTCGGTGACGAGACTCTGGACTACCAGGCGGCGCTCGAACGTCACTACCGCCAAGGGCCGCCGTCCGACTGGCGGGATCGTTTCGTCTCGGGATATGCCTCGGTGCATCCGTGGGAGGACTTCGCCGAGACGTGGGCGCACTATCTGCACATAATCGATACGCTCGAGATGGCTGGCAACTTCGGCATCCGGGTAGCTCCGGCGGTAGGAGCTTCCGAAGGCATGGCCGCCCGGATCGACTTCGATCCCTACGCAATTATCGATTTCGACCGCGTCGTGGCCTCCTGGCTGCCTTTCGTATTCGCGATGAACAGCGTCAATCGTGCGATCGGTTCGAAGGATCTGTATCCATTCGTCCTCGCTCCGCCGGTAATCGAGAAGTTGAGGTTCGTTCATCGCTTGGTGCGACGAAGGAAGGGGGACCCAGTAGCCGAGGGATACGCTGCCTAACGAAGTCGATGCTCGAGATTGACCTTCACGCGTCGCCCGTCGGCTATCTCAGCCCGGTTGAGGTCCGAGCGCGAGGTGAGATTGGCTTCACCCGGCGCCCAAGCCGCTAGCCGCTTCATTTCACTGATTTTGGTTATCAAATTTGCCCGTTGTCGAGTAAATATGTCCGAGGCGCGCCTTTGGTCGTGAGCTTCCTTAATAGCCTCGTCGTACAGCTTCACGATCTCTTCCTCGCCACTAATGAAGGCAGGCAGTGTCTTTTCGCTGATGCCCGTTATGGCCGCTCGAACGCTAACGACCGTCTCGTGAACGGTCGTCATGAACGACCCGTTCTCGTCCGGCGTTTCGCCAGCGGCAAGAAGTGCTCGATGAAGTTCTGCATGGTCCTCGTGCCGAAGCGCTACCATCTGCTTGCAGACCGCAACGACCGGAGGGCTCTTGGCCTTTCAGCGGCAAGCTCGTAAGCCGCGCGGGTATCGACGAGCGCAGTATGAAGCGCCTTCAGCTTATCGGCTGTCACGTTCAGTCCTCGCGAGGATATGAATCAGCTGGCCTTCCTTGCTGAGGCGGCCGTTCCTGGGGAAGCGGCGGCTCTGTGGGCTTCTCCGGCTTGGGGGGATTATCCTTAGGCTCTTTCACGATGTTTACCTCCAGTACGTTCGTGTCGGTTCACGATCAGCTATCGCACCCTACTTTGGTTGCTGCTCAGGGTGTCCGCCGCTATCGGCTCCAACGCCCGAGGAAGAGCCGGTCACCGTCGAGCGCTTGTCGGGCGCGGGATTATCGGGTTGATAGGGCTTTGACGTATTTGGGTCAGTGCGGGATTGTGCGAGCTCGTTATTTGCCGTCGAGGTTACCGGCGTCGCCTTTGTGTCGCCCCGCGATGTATAGCCAACCGTGAGCAACCCCATCGCGATCGCGGCAACGACAGCCACCGCGATAAGCTCGCCCCGGCGCCCGACGGCTCGCCATGGTGAGACCTGCCATCGCCTTCCAACGCATTAGCCGCGATCTCGCGATTGTGCCGGGAGCGCAAAAAGGAGATCAGCAGGGCCGTCCCGACAACAACGGCGGCGGCGAGTGTGAAGAACATGAGCCAACTAATAGCGGCATCGTCTTTCATCGCAATCTCCTCGCCTGGCCAATTTCAACACCATTATTTCTTTGAAACGAAGGTTCCTGGGATTGTGCGTGCAGCTCGTGCCGCGCAGAGCGTCAACTTGAGCTGACAGTCTGGCGCGCCGGAACTCCCGATGCCGAAATTAGGACTTGACCAATAGCCAGCGGTGCTCCGTGACGCTCCACCGCAAAAATCCAGCGGTTCGGGAAAAGCCTGTTTTGAAGGACTTCTGCGCCGTCCAAAAGCGATGGCGGAGAGGGAGGGATTCGCCCGCCCATACGTGCGAATGACCCAGCCAATGATCAAGCAAAAGAGCAATGATGTTGCTCGGAATGGGCTGGCATTCTACCGCAAAGTAAAGATTGGATCCGTCAGTGAGCCGAGCCCAGCACCGCGCCCACGGATGCCTCCAATTCCGCGCCTATTCGATTCTCGGCCGAGGGTTGACCCGCCAGCCAAAGGTTGACTGTGGGCGAAGGATGAACAAGCTCGCTACCCATGGTCATCCGGCAGAGCGGCCTCAGGTTTCGCGTAAGGCAGCACCGCAAAATACTTTCGCCCGTTGGTGTTCGGATCGCTGCCATCACTGGAGGAGAATACGAGTCCGCGGCCCTTCCAATGCGCGTAACGGCCGCCGCCGATGTCGTGAACCGCAAGGTAAGTGCTGTGTGCCGGCCCTAGCTCCTCACCGTCCTCATAAACCCTGATCGGAGACGTGGCGTCGCCTTCAATCGTCGCGTCATCGCCAAATGAGTCTAGCTGCACGACTTCGTAGGCTGGAGCCGAGACAGCGTAGCCTTCTGCGTAAAAGGGCTTGATCAGCTGGACCACAATCTGTCCCTTCGGAGGAGCATGATATGTCTGATCTTGCAGAGCGTAGATGGCGCCGAGGCTTAATAGACAAGTTGAGACTACAGCGGTCCGCCCGATTTCGGGGGTCGAAAGCAACCGTGCAAATTCACTAAGCCTTGGTCCCAGCCCTGATCCCGGCGCCGGGCTCTCACGTCTCCAGCCGTGCATCATCAGCGGCTCGTGCTGACGATCGTGGCCTTGGAATTGCTGCTACCGTCCGGATCGGGAAGTGATAGGAGCGCCAGAAATCCGACAATCAGAAAAAAGAACGTAAAACTAATTCGCAACACGACAGGTCCTCACCTAGGTGCCAGCCGTTGTCATATAGCGCAGCGATGTTGAGCGATACAACCCAATCGCGGAGGTTGGAACACGCGGCCCAAGTTCCGAGGATGGGAACACCGTGCTATTCCGGATCAGCGTTGCCCCGCGGGTCACTAAGCCGTTCCGCGCCAAGAGGCGGCGTTGGGCTGCTTATCTGGCTCTGTGCCTGTGCATTTCTCTCGGCTCCTTGTTCAGCATCTGCTCAGCGCTCAGTCGCCACTGAATAAGGTTACGGCTCATCCTTCGGGGATCGTATCAAGAACCGGATTTACTTGGGCAAATGCCGGAAAATCCCGCCAGTGCACTATTGGCGCATCATGAGCAGCCTTTTCACCATCGCCGTAGTCGTCTTGATTGTCCTGATCGCCTGCGTATCGCTTTTCGTCCGCACTCTCCGGCGTTGGAACAGGCTGACCGACGAGAAAATCCGGGGGATGAAGGAACGCATCGATCGCGATTGAAACCGCCGCAAAGACGATGACTGGCGTTCTCATGCTCAACTCGTACGCCAGCATCGCCAAAGATCTCGTACGCGGCTCCCGGGGCAAATAAAATGGACGCGATCGGCAACCTCTTTGCCATCACAGGGCGCGATCCGCTACAAACAGCAGTTGCCCAGGAAGCCGCAGAAATCGGCGAAGAGCCGCCAAAGAACACCCCGTTGGACTTGCTGAGCGGTTGGCGAACAAGGTCACTCAACCCTAGGCCTTCGCTCGCCCCCTGATCAAGAAAGCGGCCCGCGCCGCGATGATCCATGAACGAGGCGCAGCCCAATAAATGCTCCCAGCTCTTCCGGGGAACCGGAATTGATCCCTCAGGGCGACCTGCTGCTTCGCGATTTGGATGCTGAAGGCGACGTGCGCCCTCAAGTAAGGCGCGACGGTTGAGACGTTCGTGCGACCTTCTTGAGCTTGTTGACGGCGCGGATCGCAATGCCGAACGGGAACGGATTGTTCAGGCGAAGGAAGGCGAGCTTCCTGACATAGCCCTCAACATGCCATTTGGCACGCGCACCCGTTCGAAAATAAATCACGTCACCAATGCCATAGCGCTTCGGCGGCATGCCCTCGCTCTCAAGCACGACCGAGCCTTCGAGAATGATGATGGTCTCGTCGAGGTCGTAGTACCAGTTGAACTTACCTCCGGTGCAGGACCAGATCACGGTCGAGGAGGTCTTGCATGCGCTTCTCCACAAAAGGCGTGCGCGAGCTTCCGGATCGCCTTCAATGATCCAAGTTGGTTCGATAGGCGCAGGATTGAGATCATCGACGTTGCAATATTCCGCTTCGGCTAGCGAAAGCATCAGAGCCCCGAATTGATTCGCTCGGCTTCAAATTCTCTGATAGGAAATGTATCGAAACATCGCGCCGTCGGAATAAACCTGCGTTAATGACAGGGGTACCCCTTAATAGGGTAGCGACGGATGGCTTTTGGCCAAAGTGGCCTCCTCCAAGCTTTGTCAAAGACCCGATAAAAGTTCGTGGCCTTCAGCCAATTTTTTTTCGAACCGGTCCATCAGGAACGCCGAGGGCCGAAAGTCGGTCAGGCAAGAGGTGACGTCGAACTCGGCTCTCGAAGGAAAAGCCGTAGCTCTCGTTGTCCCGGTGTCGGACGGGAAAGCAGTCGACTCTGAATTCACGGAATTCGAAAACTCGACCTCCTGTCAGCGGGGCGAGTGTGAGCGGAACGGGCGCCCTTCCCTCTCCCCAGAAGCCTGCAAACATTCGGGTGATCACCTTGATTGCGTCTGGTCCGGCATGGATCGCCACGGTCTCAGTGCTCTGCTGAGGCGAAGCGTCGAAAGGAGGCCGGGAATCCCCAGCACATGATCGAAATGGCCATGCGTTAGCAGAAGCCGATTCAGTCTTCGAAAGCCGGCGCCGCGCCGAAGCAACCGCCGCTGCGTGCCCTCCCCGCAATCGACCATGATTGCGCCGGTTGCCCGCCTCTACAAGCAGCCCCGGATGATTTCGCTCCGTAGACGGGACTCTCGCGGAAGTCCCGAGAAAAGTCAGATCAAACATGGCGCGGCCAGCCAGCAGCTAATAACGGGACGCTTCTCGCTTTTGACCCTCTCGTTGTGAACGACGTCTTCGATTTACCGCCACCAACCAGTCCAGATCGGAGGAGCATCCGATGGTGATTGGACGATCCGGATGTGGTCATCGCGGCTGGCGACGCAGAGCATGCCCACTTCGGCCTCATCCGCTATTCGCCGCAAAGCGGCAGCCTTGATAGGGTCCGGCTCGGACTGTGCCAGGCGCCGGTAGCGGCGAGATCGATCGAGTAGACACGTCGTAGGCATCAACGTCCCCGTCCCCACGGATTTCTCGCGTCTTTTGCGATGATGGAGCACAGAACAAAGGCATTCGCCGGAGTCGGGTCTTTCCTTGTTGGCGGATCTCCCCGCAGAGCCGACGTCGACTGAGATCGCATGGCGGATGGCACTCTGTGGCCTTGGATTCGGCTTCTTCCAGGCGCCGAACAATCGTTCGATGCTAACGGCCGCGCCGCTCTCCCGAAGCGGAGCTGCCGGCGGGATGCTCGCCACGGCACGCCTTACAGGGCAGACGGAATACTTGCCGCCATCTCATTCCGTGTCGCCGGCCATTCGGAGGTGATCGCCCTTCTGGCAGGAGCAACCTTGGCAGGCGTTGCGGCAATCGCAAGTGCGGCACGCCTCTATCATCCGGACGGTGCACGCTCCTCAGGACGGGCGATCGTGCGTCCAATAGCCACAGAGCGCGGGATCGACTATCCGATTCTGCCTGGAGCTAGGAGACGACAGATCTTCCCGCATACGCATACGACGCGGCCCGCGAAGGGCCAGTATTTCATCGATCGAGATGGGCGCCTTCAGCCCCTCGGGCGCACGCAGCGACGGGCACGATGCGATCGCGGAAGCGTCTGATGCCCACGAAGCCAGAATGGCGCGTTTTTCGAACAGGCTGAAAGAAGGATGGGAGACCACGTACCGGGGATGTTCGAAAACCGTGCCGGGATGAATGATGGCGTTGAGATCGACAACGTTGTCGTGAAGAGCGGTCGTCGGCCGCATGGCTTCCTCCGTTTCTAAGACGAGTTGGCGGATAGCCGCTCGGGAGACCGCGCGGCCTGGTCGTTGAATCAGCAAGATGGCCCTCAGGCGGCCCTGGATTCGATCTGCGTCACGTTGCTGGGCGCAGTGCCTTTGATCGCAAAGCGCCGCGGCTTCATTGCCTCGGGGATTTCCCGCTGCAGATCGATGATCAGCAGGCCGTTCTCGAACCGTGCGCCCCTGGCCTCGACATGGTCGGCGAGCGTGAACTGGCGCTTGAAGTTGCGCGCCGAGATGCCGCGATGCAGGAAGGTCTTGCCCTCCTTGTCGCTCTTCCGGTCCTCGAGGGTCAGGACGTTCTGCTCGACCGTCAATTCGACCTCATCCGGCTTGAATCCGGCGAGCGCAACCGAGATCTGGAAGCTGTTCTCGTCGAGGCGTTCGATGTTGTAGGGGGATAGCTTTCCTCGCCCACACGCTGAGCGGCTTCGGCGGATCGAACAGGCGGTCGAAGCCGATGGCCGACCAGAGAAAGTTTCAAGGGGCCGAAACGATTTTTTCGACTCGATCCAAGGGTAAATGACCGGTTTCTGCGGGTCACCCCCCTCCGAGGGGTTCCTGCCCGCGCCCGGGCCATTGCCTGACGCCGAAACCAATGACTTTACGCTCGACAACAATGTGCTAATTTTTTTCTGCAAGGTGCAGAGTAACGAGAGGGGGACCTGCCATGGAGCAAGGCGACCCAGCAAAGCTGGCCGCAGCGGTGGATTCAGCTTTGGCGCGTCTACGCGCATCCGTCGCTCCAGGATCTCCGAAATCGTACGCATTCGCTGTGGGCTGCGCCATGGCCGCCGGGCTTTTCGAGTCATGGCTGATGTGGCTTGACCAAAATTCCTCGCCGCTCATCGCCTATTACCCGGCCGTGGCTTTCACAGCTCTTCTCGGGGGCATCGGCCCGGCAGTTCTGGTGGCGGTCCTCGGCGCGGTGACCGCCTGGTGGGTCTTCATGCCTCCCGCCTTCAGCTTTGCCCTGGACCGCAACGGAGACCGACTGACCCTCATCGTCTTCGCCTTCGTTTCGATGCTCCTGGCGTTGGGGGCCGACCACTTTCGACGTATCGCGAAACGCCTCGAGGACGAAGAGCATCTGCGGAAGTTGGCAGTCCAAGAATTGGCCCACAGGCTCAAGAACAAAATCGCGACCATACAGGCGATCGTCAGCGTGCAACTCCGGGGGAGCAGCCGCAAGTACGCGACGGCATCCTCAGCCGCCTCGCGGCCCTGACGGCGACGGATCACCTAATAGAGGAAGCTAACGGACGTGGGGCGTTCGTCCATGACATCGCGACGACCGAGTTGGGGCCGTACGTCGCCTCGCGGGTCGTGATCCAGGGACCCGACGTAAGGCTCCCGCCCAAATACGCCTTGACGCTCGCGCTTCTGGTCCATGGGCTTGCGACCAACTCGGCAAAATACGGCTCTCTGTCCGTGCCGGGCGGTGTGGTGCTTCTCATCTCGAGGATGGCGGGCACGCTCCTCGAAATCGATTGGCAAGAAAGGGACGGACCAACGGTTATCGCTCCCCAGAAACAGGGATTTGGACTCCGGCTCTTGTCGCGGGCACTCGCTCAGTTCGGAGGCAACACCGAACTTCTATTCGAACCGTCGCGAGTCATTTGTAAGATGAAGATCAATCTGCCGGCCGACACGGTCGCAGATCAGTCGGGGGACGACGAACGCCCCATAACTGCGGCCGCAACCTGACCAACTTTGCCGGCAGGCACCTAATGTCGGCGCGCGACCCAGATCCCGAGCAGAAATGCGAGGAAGAACGACTGCAACGCACCGACATTGTGCTTGGTTGCGCGAAGCCGCACCAGCCGCTTTCCAAACACCCTGCGCGCAGATTATTTCATGGTATACGACCCCCACTCGTGATTGCAGCCGTTGAACATGTTTGGCATGCCGCTGGCCGGGAAGTTGCCGATGGGCATCCATTTCCCGCCTCCGCTCATATCCGCGAATTTGCCCGTACCATGAACTACACGCCAAGTACCCTCGGCGCTGGCAGGATCTCCCTTCCGCGAATATACCCCGAAGAACTTGTCGCCGGCCGCATCCACGAATTCGCAACTGCCGTTTTCGTCGTGCTGGCCACCGACGTCAGAAAATGCCCCAAGGCATTGCCCTGACATCATGCGAAACGGAGTACCTTCCGTGCCGGGCGACGTACCGATAACGGCGTACGACCCAGACACCATTCCGTCAGCGTGTTGAATGAGGTGGGCTGGCCCGGTGTAGCAGGTCTGCTGATCGAACTTGACTTCGCCAGCAAAGGCTTGCGCCGAAAACACTGAGGCCAACAAGATGCCCGAAGATATGAGTTTCATACGTGACATAGGCTTTTCCTCCCAGTTAAGACTTGCGCGACGCTGATCACGTGCAGAATGCGATATCGTAAAATTACTCTGCCCTTCCGACCATCAATGTACTCAGCAGAGACCAAAAGATTGGACCCCGCCCCCGGTCATTCTTTGACGTAGATCAACGCTGGTGCTTTCTACGATTCGGCGCGGCAGGGCATCGTGCTCGTGCAGGGCAAGGTGGTCGCAAAGCTGGTGTTCGGGAAAGATGACCTGGGTTTAGCGCCCGCAGCTCGGGCATTTTTCCTGGCATGTTCGATCTAAGGATGGCAGGTTGGGCCACCACGACGGTGCTCCGTGGCGCTCCACCGCAAAAATCCAGCGGTTCAGGAAAAGCCTGTTATGAAGGACTTCTGCGCTGTCCAAAAGCGATGGCGGAGAGGGAGGGATTCGCCCGCCCATCCGCGCGAATGGCCGAATGATCAAGCAAAAGAGCAATGATGTTGCTCGGAATGGGCTGGCATTCTACCGCAAGGTGAGCATTGCTACGGGAGTGGAAGCCGCCTGAGGCTTCACTTTGGGAGAGCCCCGCCGGGTGATTTGCCTAGGTGGGGCTGAGGTGGTGCGACGGATGGCGTCGCGCAAACCTTATGAGGCTCCCGTGACCAGGACCAACTCCAAACGAAAAACCGTTACCCGATCGCGACCGGCCAAGGCGCCGGCCAAACGCAAATCACCAAAACCGCAGGTTCCAACCGGTGCTGCTTCGACCGCGCTCACAAGAAGCGGCACCAAGAACGCGCAGGTCGTCGCCATGCTGAGCGGTAAGATGGGAACGACGATTGCAGCCATCAGCGCTGCGACCGGCTGGCGAGAGCACTCTGTACGTGGTTTCCTCGCCGGCGTCGTCCGCAAGAAGCTTGGTCTTAATTTGGTATCAGAACCCGCCGAAAGCGGCCGCGTCTACCGCATCATCGACACGCCGGCGGACCGGGGCAAACAGGCGGCGTGATACGATGCAAAGTAAATATCGTAGCGTTTCCGCGACGTCCAAATCGTCGAGGGCGTCCGTAGAAAACGAGATCGCGCATCTGCGCGATCTCGATCTTGGGGGTCTGCGCGCCCGGTGGCAAAGTATCTTCCAGCGACCGGCGCCCCCTCACGTGCCGCGGCATCTTTTGTGTGCGGTCTTATCCTTCAGGCTCCAAGCCGATCGATTTGGTGATCTCGATCACGAGACCCGCAAGGTTCTGGATCGAACCAGCATCAATGAATCAGGTTCGGCAATGGCGGAGCGGCTGGAGAGCCTAGACCGCAAGCGGATAGACCTCACACCGGGTACAGTCCTCGTTCGGGAATGGGATCAAAAATCGCATCGCGTGATGGTGCTGGCCAATGGCTTTGCCTGGAACGGGCAGTCCTACGACAGCCTCACCAAGATCGCCTTTGCAATTACCGGGACAAAGTGGAACGGCCCCCGCTTTTTTGGGCTGAGGGACAAACCAACAAAACCAAGGCCCGAGGCCAGCCCATGAAGGCCGCCTCCGTCAAACCCGTCCGCTGTGCCATCTACACAAGGGTCTCGACCGACCAGGCTCTCGATCAGGAGTTCAACTCGCTGGATGCGCAGTACGAGGCCTCCTCAGCCTATATCAGAAGCCAGGCGCACGCCGGCTGGACACCGATCAAAGCACGCTATGACGACGGCGGCTATTCGGGTGGATCGACTGACCGGCCTGATCTCCAGCGGCTGCTCGATGACATCCGCGCCAACAAGATCGATGTCATCGTCGTCTACAAGGTAGATCGGCTAACTCGGTCGCTCGCCGATTTCGCCAAGCTCGTCGAACTCTTCGATGCCCACGGAGTATCATTTGTCTCGGTCACCCAGCAGTTCAACACTACGACCTCGATGGGACGGCTGACACTCAACGTGCTGCTGTCCTTCGCCCAGTTCGAACGGGAGGTCACCTCGGAGCGGATCAGGGACAAGATTGCGGCCTCCAAGCGAAAAGGCATTTGGGTTGGCGGTCCCCTCCCCCTCGGCTATGACATGAAGGATGGCAAGATTGCCATTGTCGAGCATGAGGCTGAGCAGGTTCGCCTGATTTTCCAGCGTTACCTCGACCTCAGCGGGGTTAATGCCCTGGTTCGAGATCTCAGGGAGCGCGGCCTCCGCACTAAGACAAGGCACCTATCAACTGGGGGCACCCGCGGTGGCATTCCGTTCGAGCGGGGATCCCTGTTCTACCTTCTCCGCAATCGTTTCTACATCGGCGAGGTCAGATACAAGGGCGACATTCTGCCTGGCGAGCAGCCTCCGATCATGGACATCGCCCTGTTCGATGCGGTCCAACAGAAGCTAACGGACCAGTGGAGCACCAAGTCTACTGCCCGGAACGCCAGCGACCACTTGCTGGCCGGACTACTGGTCGACGACGCGGCCTACCCTATGATCCCGACGCATGCGACCAAAGCGGGCATCCGCTATCGCTATTATGTGTCACGACCCTGCCTCCATGGAGAAAGCAAAACAGCCAAGGTCGGATCCGTAACGCGTGTTCCTGCAGCCGAGGTCGAGGAAAAAGTCCTCAAATTCCTCAATGAACATTTCAGAGGTCAAAGTCGATTACCGCGCCCGGTCATCAACGACCGTGACACAATCGCGGCGTTGGTGAGCCGCATCGAGGTTCAGAACGACAAGTTGGCGCTTCACCTAAGATCTCGAGAAGGTCAAAATTCCACGAAACTGGCAGGCGATGTCGAAGGCGAGGACAATGCGAAAAACCCCACCGATCATCACCTCTCCATTCCCTGGAAGAAGCCACCGTCAAAACGATTTCGAGAAATGCTGCTGCCCCATGGCACCTCGCGAAGGGAAGTTCGTCCCGAGAGACCAGAGCGGCGTCTCCGTCTGGTCAGCGCCATCGCGCGAGGCAGACGCTGGCTTGATGAGATCATTTCTGGCTCGGTTATCAGCGCAGATCAGATCGCTTCGCGGGAGCGCTGCAGCGTTCGTTATGTCAACATGACGATTTCGCTGGCCTTCCTTGCACCCAAATTGGTCCGGGCCGCCGTGGAAGGCCGCTTGCCACGCGGCATCAACACCGAGCGCCTGCGAGATGCTCCGACGGAGTGGAGCAAGCAGTTCGAAGCGTTGGGCCTGAACCCGCAATAGCGCGATGCCAATACGAAGTTGCGGGGGGCTCGTCTGCAAGGGCGACGGTGATACCCTTGGCGGCGACTAACGCCATCGGGGCGCAACTTGGAAAGAGGCGGGCGGCCGCTGTGCCTGAGAGGGTCAAAGAGGCCCCGCGCCAAGGAACGCTCGCATTCTTCGATCATTAAAGCCCAGCGTGGTCTCCCAGGTCGCGCAGGCCCGCCGTTCTCGTCAGATCACGGCACTGCCGAGGGCGGCGGGCAACAGGGCAGCGCGGCCCGTTTGGGGCATCGTCAAGGGAGCGGGCACAATATACTTACGCAGTGGTAACTTAGGTTAGGGCAGATCAGTGTTGCCGCAACTCACAGCAGTTTGAAACCATAAGGCCGGCGGACCGTAGTGGTTACGCCGGCCATGGCTTCTGTTGACGCAGGGCAATTGGAAGTGGTCGACAGGGGCCGTCCGGTTGCCAAGTTACGGGCGGCCCCCACCTTGCGGTTTCAGGCCTTCAGCAGTTTTCAGAGGAGCAAGGCGGCGGCCGTCAGTGCGACGGGGCATAGCCCCAAAACGATGATGCCGGCACGGAAAAGGATCTCTGCCATCGCACGCGTCCCACGGCACACTTAACTTACCTTAAGCCCTCAACTTTCCCGTGAAAAGTGCAGTTTGTGCCACGGCACTTCCGTAGAAGCGCGGCGCTCAGGGCAGCGCGAATAGCACAAGCAGGGCCAACGCCGCAACCGCAATTGAGGCGAACCCGGCGACCGCGATCCAATCGACCCGCTGCCTTGGCATGCTCGGACGTTGAACCCGTCCAAGACGACACCGTTGATGCAGATCAAGGGTGGGCTGGCTCCGGTGGCGCACTCAAGGCGCCCCAGGGCAATGCCCTTGGGCGTCCCGCATCGAGCCCGTCACCGGCGCCGGCGCTTCGAAGGCGGCTGGACCGAACGCCTAAATCTCGGCCGAGCTGCCTCACGTCCACTGCCCGACCCTTGTAGGTGAAGGTCGAATTGCGAGCGATAACGAAAAGAGACTTGAATCGGGACAGCGCGGTAATGATGCGGTCCGCCTGCCAAACATTGAGCGTTCGCTGCTATGTGATCCATCAGTCAAAAAGCCCGGCAGCCAGAGGGCTACTACCGGGCTTTCGACTCGCGGTTTCGCATTTGCGCAAAAGCACCCGATCAGACCGATTTCGCCTTTCGCTGGAGGTAGTCAGCGCTGAACTCTGCCGCCGCTTCGAGCTCTTCTCGATTTGGCAATTCGACCATGTCGTCCCGCCATATTAACAGCCGTTGCTTTCTGAGGACTTGTATCGTCCTGTTCGTATGGACCTTCGAAAGACCGCAAACGGAGGCAACATCGTATTGGGTCAACGGAAATGAGAAGCTATTCTTTTCAAACAACCCCACAAATTCTAGGCGAACAGCGAGTTCACAAAATAGTTGGCCCACACGGTGGAAAGCGTCCATCGCGCCGAGATTGCCGACCCAATGCCTAAAGATTGCCGCGTCGATGAGCGTCTCGCGCCAGAAAATGTGGACGAGGGAGGGGTGCTTCTCGAACAACGATTTCAGTGCTGAATGTGGCGCGACTGCTACCGTGCTTTGACCCACGCTGATCAAGTCATGGTCCATGGTCGGTAAGTACAGCGTCATGAGATCGGGTATGTCGCCCGGCACATGCAGCGACAATATCTGCCTACGGTCGCCGATTATCCTTTGCCGATAAAGAAAGCCGCTCATCAATGCGACACAGTTAGATGCCTTGTCGCCCTCTTGAAGTATGCTCTCGCGATCGCCAAGCGTTCGGACCTTATGAGGGACGGAATTGAGTGCCGCACGCTCGTCGCTCGTTAGGCCGGCAACTGATTGCAAGCGCGCGATCAACCGTTCATGCATGGCAGACTATTTCTTTGATATCATCACGGTGGCTCCGCCCACGACCTGCGCCCCGTCTCTGATCTCGATCGTAAGACCGAACTCGCGACCATTCCTAGCGTTTTCGTAAGCCGCATCGGCAATGGCAGCCAACGCCATTGACCGAGCGGCGTCAAGGCTTTCTGCTTCTTGCCCTCGGTTCCTATGGCTTCAACTCCACCCAAAACGGCTTGCGCTTACTTCGGGTTGTTGCACCCGCTCGCGGAATACGGAGTGTGCAAATCGCTGGGCTGATTGACCGATGAGATCATTTCTGGCTCTGCCATTGGCGCCGAACAGATCGCTTCGCGGGAGCGTTGCAGTGTTCGTCACGTCAACATGACGATCTCGCTCTCCTTCCTTGCGCCTAAACTCGTCCGGGCCGCCGTGGAAGGCCGCCTTGCTCGGGGCATCAATATTGAGCGCCTCCGACGGAGTGGAGCAAGCAGTTCGAAGCGCTCGGTCTGAACCCCCAATAGCCCGACGCCAATAAGGTTGGTTGCCACTCGCCGGTCGGGTTCGCTCGCCGAAAGCCATACGACAGCCGCCGACCGTTGCTGCCAGGAACGGAATTTTTGGATGCAGAGACACGAGCCTCGAAATCGCTGCTAGAGATTGCAAATGCGCGCAGAGACCGGCAGTGCGCCAAAAGGGACCGCGGAATACCGCTAAAAGCGGCTTACCTGCGCCTGTCGGAAAGTTACCCAGTTTCGGGGGACTGGATGGTGGGTGCGACAGGGATCGAACCTGTGACCCCTACCATGTCAAGGTAGTGCTCTCCCGCTGAGCTACGCACCCAAAGCCGTATTTGGATCGGGTCCCTATAACGGACCCCGGCGGGGCAGGCAAGGATACATTATGCAGGTTTTGCGACCGAATCAGGCCGCCAGCATCTTGTTCACTTCGCTGACCAATTCCCGCAGGTGCACCGGCTTGGCCAGCACCTTGGCGTTTTTCGGCGCCTCCGAGTCGGAATTCAGGGCCACCGCGGCGAAACCGGTGATGAACATGATCTTGATGTCGGGGTCGAGTTCCGAGGCGCGCCGCGCCAATTCGATCCCGTCCATCTCCGGCATCACGATGTCGGTGAGCAGCATCTCGAACGGCTCCTCGCGCAGCCGCTGATAGGCCGACATGCCGTTGTCGTGCGGGGAGACCTTGAAACCGGCGTTTTCCAGCGCCTTGACCAGGAAACGGCGCATATCATTGTCGTCTTCGGCGAGGAGGATTTTCGGCATGGCAGGAGCAGTCGAATCCGGCTGGAGGATCACTCGTGATACTAAGCCCGACAGTCGGTAAATTTCGGGTGAAATTTGCGCCAAACCATCGGCCTGCGGCGCACTCTATTTGTGGACCCAACCGCACATCGAATCAACCTCGCGCGGTATTTTCAGGCCTTGAGACGCGTTCCAGCCGATGGCCTGCTGTTTTCACTTGGCAGAACGACCGCGATTACCGACAATGCCCACCCATAAATCTCCGCGTTTCCGGCAGAATCAGATCGTCCGGACATGGCGGACGCAAGGGACGGCGCCAAGGGAATGACCGAGTTTGCTGGCGAGTTGTCGCCTCCGTTCGAGATCGTCGAGCCGACGTCCTGGCGCGCGCCGATCATCTTCAATTCCCCGCATTCGGGCTCGGTCTATCCGGCCGATTTCCTGGATGCCTCGCGGATCGATCTCGCTGCGCTGCGGCGCTCCGAAGATTCCTTCATGGACGAATTGATCGTGCATCTGAGCGAGCGCGGCTTCCCGACGGTGCGGGTCAACTTCCCGCGGTCCTATGTCGACGTGAACCGCGAGCCCTATGAGCTCGACCCGCGCATGTTCACGGGGCGGCTGCCGAGCTTTGCCAATACGCGCTCGATGCGGGTCGCCGGCGGGCTCGGCACCATCCCGCGCGTGGTCGGCGACGGCCAGGAGATCTATCGCGAGCGGCTCGACGTCGACGAGGCGCTCAACCGGATCGAGGTGCTCTACAAGCCCTATCACCGCGGGCTGCGCCGGCTGATCAACAAGGCGCATCAGGCGTTCGGCACCGTGATCGTGGTCGACTGCCATTCGATGCCCTCGGTCGGCGTCTCGCGCGACGAGCCGCGCCGGCCCGACGTCGTGATCGGCGACCGCTACGGCACGAGCTGTGCGCCGCTGCTGCCCGATCTCGTCGAGGAGACCATGAGCGCGCTCGGCTATTCGATCGGCCGCAACAAGCCCTATGCCGGCGGCTTCATCACCGAGCACTACGGCAATCCGGCGAGCGGCCTGCACACGGTGCAGATCGAGCTCAACCGCGCGGTCTACATGGATGAGCGCCGCCGCGAGCGCGGCCCGCGCTTTGCCCAGGTGGCTGCCGACTTCGCGACGCTGGCGGACGCGCTGGCCGAGGTCCCGCTCGGCGATCTCGGCCCGTTCCAGGCCGCGGCGGAATAGGACTACGCTGTTCGTTCGTCATGTCCGGACGCGACGCTTCGCGAACTCGTAATTTCTCGACGCACAAGCCGCGCGGCGAAGCTCATCCTCGCGGGGCGTGAAAAGAAAAAAGGGCCGCTTGAATGAACAAGCGGCCCAAGTCTAGGGAGGAAACGCCCAAGGAGGGCAGCGATAGCGCGAGGCGCTACCGCACCGCAACAATATGCGATCGCGCTGCACAAAACGCAAGAACTTTCGAAACATTTCCCGCGTAATCTTCGCCATGTCGACCGATATGTCACAGGCCGCGTAATTCGATTTTTTATTAAACAATATCAACAATTTACAAGAAATGAACGAACTGCTAAGCGTTGAATGCATAGCCCGTATACCAGAACTCGCGGCTTCGTGAAGGGGCCCGGCGGCGGAGACGGCTTTCGAATCCGAAGCCAATTCGAAAGTCCGAAGTCGCGTCATCAGGGTGGGATAACCTCCCGTTAACCGTGCGCGCCGTGCGCATTTGAGCTAGGCAGGAACGCTTGCGATTTCCACCTCGTCGTGTGCCTTAAGGACCTGCCGTGACGGTCATCGACTTCACCGCCTTCATCGGCCGCCTCGCCACCGCATCCGGCGAAACCATCCTGCCGTTCTTCCGCACCTCGCTCTCGGTCGACAACAAGAGCGACAGCGATTTCGATCCCGTCACCGAGGCCGACCGCGCCGCCGAGGCGGTGATGCGGCGGCTGATCAAGGCGAGCTTCCCGCAGCATGGCATCGTCGGCGAGGAGTTCGGCAACGAGCGCGAGGACGCCGACTATGTCTGGGTGCTCGATCCGATCGACGGCACCAAGTCCTTCATCGCCGGCTTTCCGATCTGGGGCACGCTGATCGCGCTGTTGCACAAGGGCACGCCGGTGTTCGGCATGATGCATCAGCCCTATATCGGCGAGCGCTTCTCCGGCGACAGCGGCTCGGCGCATTACTCCGGTCCCTCGGGCGAACGGCGGTTACAGGTGCGGCGCTGCGCCTCGCTGAAGGAGGCGACCGCCTACACCACGAGCCCGCTGCTGATGAACCCCGCCGACCGCGCCTGCTTCACCCGCATCGAGAACGCGGCGCGGCTGACCCGCTATGGCGGCGACTGCTACTCCTACTGCATGCTCGCCGCCGGCCATCTCGACCTCGTGGTCGAGACCGAGCTGAAACCCTACGACATCGCCGCGCTGATCCCGATCATCACCGGCGCCGGCGGCGTCGTCACCACCTGGGACGGCAAGCCGGCGCAGAGCGGCGGCCGCATCATCGCCGCCGGCGACCCGCGGGTGCACGAAGCGGCAATGAGGATGCTCAACGCCTGATTTATCCGGTTGCCGGAGCAGCGTTCTGCGCCCATCCTGACCGCAACCAGAAAAGTCAGGGACGGCGCGGACATGAGGATTGGCGGCAGACTGCTGGCAGGGCTGTTCCTGCTTCTAGCGCCCGTCGCAGCTGACGCGCAGGATTTCCCGGCCAGACCGATCCGGCTGATCGTGCCGTTCCCGCCCGGCGGGCCCAACGACATCATCGCGCGGGTGGTCGGGCAGAAGATGTCGGAACTCGTCAGGCACCCGTCATCGTCGACAACAGAGCCGGCCAGGGCGGTGTGCTCGGCACCGATGCGGTCGCGAAGGCCGCGCCCGACGGCTACACGATCGGCATAGCCAGCGCCGGCGCGCTGGCGATCAGCCCGAGCATGGAGAAGGTCGCCTACGACACATTGAAGGACCTCGCGCCGGTGACGCTGGTCGCGACCGTGCCGGAAATGCTGGTTGTCGCCACCGACGTGCCGGCGAAAAACATGAGCGAACTCGTCGCCCTGGCAAAGGCCATGCCCGGCAAGCTCAACTTCGCCTCCTCCGGCCCCGGCAGCCTGCCGCATCTGGCCTGCGAATTGTTCAAGCTGACCGCGAAGATCGACATCGTCCACGTCCCCTATCGCGGCGCGGCGCCCGCGGTGAACGACCTGCTGGGCCAGCAGGTGCAGATGTCCTTCCTCGATCTGCCGGTGATCCTGCCGCAGATCAAGGCTGGCACGCTCCGCGGAATTGCGCTCGGCGGCCGCGAACGCGCCCCGACCGCGCCCGACGTGCCGACAACGGCAGAAGTCGGCATGCCCGACCTCGTCATCGAGAACTGGTACGGCATGGTCGCGCCGGCCGGCACGCCGCCCGCAATCGTCGCGAAGCTCAACAAGGTCACAACCGAGGCCATGACGGATGCGACGGTGAAGGGCAAGCTCGCCGATCAGGGCCTGACACTGGTCGGCGACACGCCGGAGCAGTTTCGCGACTTCATCGCCAACGACATCAGGAAATGGGCGAAGGTGATCCAGGACGCCGGCGTGGTGACCGCGAAGTGAGCAAGCGCCCTCAGTGCTGCACTTCGGTGCGCAGATAGTCCACCAGCTGCTTGGCCGGTCGCGGCAGCGCCTTGAAGCTGCGGGCGCAGATCGTCAGCCGCCGGTTGGCCCAGGCGTCGCGGATCCGGATCATCACGATCGGCATCGCGAGCGCGCAGCGCCGGGCGGCGGTTTCCGGCACCACGGCGACCCCGACCCCGGCCGACACCATCTGGCAGATGGCGTCGAAGTCGCGCAGGCGCGCGCGGAAGCGCAACCGGGCGCCGAGCTTTGCCGCATGCCTGGAAATATGCAGCTGGAGCGCGGTCGATGCCGTCAGGCCGACGAAATCGCGGCCGACCACCTCCTGGAAGTCGATCTGGCGGCGGTTGCCGAGATCGCTGCGCTTGGCCGCGACAAGCGTCAGGCGGTCCTCGCTGAACAGGAAACGCTCGACGCTGTCAGGCAACGCGTGCTCCGCGGCAAAGCCGAGATCGGCGGCGCCGCTGGCGATCGCGGCCGCAATGTCGGTGCTCTCACGCTCCTCGACATCGACATTGATCTCGGGATGCTCCCGCAGGAAGGCGGCGAGCGCCCGGGGCAGATGCTCGGACAGCCCCGACGTGTTGGCAAGCAGCAGCACGCTGGCGCGGACGCCGCTGGCATAGGCGGCGAGATCGCCCTGCAAAGCCTCGACGTTGTGGATCACGATGCGGGCATGGTCGAGCAGGCTCTCGCCCGCCGCGGTGAGTTCGACGCCACGGCGGCCGCGCTTGAGCAGCGCGACGCCGAGCGCATCCTCCAGGCCCTTGATGCGCTCGCTGGCCGATGCCAGCGCCAGGTTCGCACGCGATGCCCCTTGCGTGATGCTGTGCGCATCGGCTACCGCGATGAACAGTTGCAAGTCGGTCAGGTCGAATCGCACCACGTGTCCCACCCTGATCTCACCCTTCGGTTGGTCCGAAGGCAATCTCCGTAACCTCCAGATTGTGCCGATCCGGTGCGTCGGTCAATGTGCCGGCATGATCGACCACGTCCTGATCCTGATCGCATTTGCCTTCCTGCTTGCCGGCTTCGTCAAGGGCACGCTCGGCCTCGGCCTGCCGACGGTCTCGATGGGGCTGCTCGCGGTGACGATGCCGCCGGCACAGGCGATCGCGATCGTGATCGTGCCGGCGATCGTCACCAATATCTGGCAGACCTTCGTCGGCCCCTATCTGCGCGACATCCTCAAGCGTCTATGGCCGCTGATGCTCGGCACTGTCGTGGGCATCTGGCTCAATGCCGGCCTCCTGACCGGGCCCTACGCCCCCTACGGCACCGTCGTGCTCGGCCTGTTGCTGGTGATCTATGCGATCGTCGGATTGAGCAAATTCAGCTTCAAGGTCGCGCGGCGCGACGAGAAGTGGGTCGGCGGCATCGTGGGCGTCGTGACCGGGCTGATCTCGGCGGCGACCGGCGTGCAGGTGATCCCCTCGATGCCGTTCATGCAGGCGATCGGGATGGAGCGCGACGAACTGGTGCAGGCGCTCGGCGTCTTCTTCACCACCGCGACCATCGCGCTGGCCTTCAACCTGACGGCTTCAGGCCTCCTGACCGCCGCTACCGCGCTGCCGGGCGCGGTCGCGATGACGGCGTCCTTTGCCGGCATGTTCGTTGGCCAGGCGGTGCGCTCACGGATGCAGCCGGAGGTGTTCCGCCGCTGGTTCCTGATCTCGATGATCCTGCTCGGCCTCTATCTCGCCGCCAGCGCGCTGCTCAAGCTGCACGGTTGATCTCAGCGCCCTTCCAGCATCGCGACGCGGATGCCGAGATAGACGAACAGGCAACCGAGCGAACGGTTGATCCAGGCGATCACTCCGGCCGATTGCCTGATGCGGCCGGCGGCCCGCGACGCAAAGGCCGCGACGCCGAGGCACCACAGCGTGCCGTTGAAGATGAAGATCAGCCCGAGCAGCAGGAAGGCGAGCGCCTTGTGCGGCGCGTCGGCGGCCACGAATTGCGGCAGGAAAGCCAGGAAGAACAGCGCTACCTTGGGATTGAGGATGTTGGTCAGCGCGCCCTGCCAGAAAATCCGCGCAATCGAGGTCTCGCCGCCCTGTGCCGCGATCTCTGCGATCGGCTTGGTGCGTGAAAACAGCATCTGCACGCCGGTCAGCACCAGATAGGCCGCCCCGACCAGCTTCACGGCCAGAAACGCGGTCGATGACGCCATCAGGAGCGCCGACAGGCCGATCGCCGCGCCCAGCACGTGAACCAGGCAGCCGCAGCTGATTCCGATGGCAGCCGCGGCGCCGCCGCGCCACCCAAGCTGGATGCTGCGCCCGATGATATAGGCGGTGTCCGGCCCCGGGGTGATGTTGAGCAACAGGCCCGAGACGACAAATAGCCAGATTGCGTGGATTCCGAGCATGGCAGCCAGAATAACCCATGAAGTAACAAAGCGGAAAGGATTGCCCGGTCAGAGTAGCGCCATCCCTGCGACATACAAACCCGTTAGAAACGGCGTCGTGAAGACCGTTCGTCGCATGCAAATTCGGACCGCTATGCACTATAGTTGTGCGCAGACTGGACTTCCGCCTGCTATGGCATGTCTTGTAAGTAATGGATTCGGTCACACCGGCTGAGTGGCCTTCCAGGGCATAGGGGACATGGAAAGACGGCTAGCCGCTATTCTTTGCGCTGATATCGCCGGCTATTCCCGCATGATGGGTGCCGACGAGGCGGGCACGCATGCCTCGTTCAAGGCCCACCGCAGCGCGATCTACCCGATCATCCTCAACCATGGCGGCCGGATCGTCAAAAACACCGGCGACGGCTTCCTGCTGGAATTCCCGAGCATTATCGGCGCCATCGAGGCCGCGGTCGCCATGCAGACCATGATGGCCGAACGCAACGAGCACCTGCCGGCCGATCGCGCCATGCACTTCCGGATGGGCGTCCACATGGGCGACGTCATGGCCGACGAGGACGAGGTGTTCGGTGACGACGTCAATATCGCGGTCCGTCTCGAGACGGTAGCCGCGCCCGGCGGCGTCGCGGTATCCGAGAAGGCCCGCACCGAGGCCGGGCGGCGGCTGGCCGTCACCCTGGTCGACGCCGGCCCGCACCGGTTCAAGAACATCGTCGAGCCGGTCAATGTCTGGACCTGGGCACCTGCCGGATCCGACCTGCAGGAGAAGGCCCCGCAGGAGGGGCCGCATTTGCCGGGGCAATACCGGACCGCGATCGTCGGCGTGCTGCCGTTCGACAATCTCAGCGGCGGCGCCGATGAGTATTTCTCCGACGGCCTGACCGAGGACCTGATCCACGCGCTGTCGCTGCAATCGTTCTATCGGGTGCTCAGCCGGAACTCGACCTTCGCCTACAAGGGCAAGAACGTTTCGACCCGCCTGATCGCGCGCGAGATCGACGCGACCTATCTGATCCAGGGATCGGTGCGGCGGGCCGGCAACAAGATCCGTGTCACTGCCGAGCTGATCGCCCCCGAAAAGGGCGAACAGTTGTGGACCGGCCGCTATGACCGCGACATGGGCGACCTGTTCGCGATGCAGGACGAGATCACCTCCAATCTCTCGGCTGCGGTCGCCCAGGAGATCTATCGCGCCGAAGCCTCTGCGCCGGCTCGCTCGCCGAGCTCCGAGTTGACCGCGTGGGATCGCTTCCTCAAGGGACTGTCGCACTACTATCAGCAGACCAAGGACGATTTCGAAGTCGCGATCTCGCTGTTCAAGGAGGCGATCAAGCTCGATCCCGCGCTCTCGATCGCCCGCGCCTATCTGGCGACCATCCAGATCCAGGGCTCCCAGTTCGGCTGGATCCCGAGCACGCGCGAATTGTGGGCATCGTCTGTCAGCCTCGCCGAAAGCAGCGTGCGGCTCGATCCGCGCTCGTCCTTTGCCTTCTCGCTGCTCGCCTATCTGCACGCGATGCAGGGGCACTATGAAGCCGCGATGGACGCCGTCAAACGGGCGATCGAGCTCAACCCCTACGACATGGGCGCACGCGGCGTGCTCGGGATCTGCCACATGGTGATCGGCGATCACCGCAGGGCGGTCGAGCTGTTCTCGATGGCGGTCCAGCGCGACAACAGCGATCCCCGCTATCAATGGGGAGCCTTGAACGCGTTCAGCCACTACCTGCTCGGACAATATGACGCATCGCTGTCATGGTCGCGCGAAACGCTCTATCTCAACCCGAACCATCTGCAGGGTCTTGCGGTCCGCGCCGCCGCGCTTGCGCAGCTCGGACGCAGGGACGAAGCGGCACAGGCCGCCGAGTCGCTGCTCGGCAAGTATCCCAGCCTGACCGTCGAACGGCACTTGCACAATTTCCACTGGAAGAACCCGGCCGATATCGCCCACTACCGAGACGGCCTCTTGAAAGCAGGCATCCCCTTCGGCAAACTCGCCCTGGTTGCAACGACGACCAAACTCGCCATGGACTCGTAGCGGGCTCATCTCGCGCTGACGGGTACCTTTTGGACTGAAGTCTTTTCAGGATGTGGTTTCATGCCCGATGGCGCCATACGCGAGGCTGCCGCCCCGCAGGTTTCGCCCGACAATCCCTGTCCGTTCCTGCGCGCGCTGGTCGCCGGCGACTATGTCGGCGGCCATGCCGTGCCGCTGCCCGAACTGAGCGGGACGATCGACCGCGCCACCGGCAAGACCGGACTGCCGGCGCTGATCGCACGGGCGCAGATCTTCATGGTTGCAATGATCGCGAACGGGGTGGGTCCGTTCAGCCAGCTGCGAAGCCTGAGCAAGGGCGCGATCCTCGACCGGTTGCGCAACGGTCCGCTCGACAAGCACGGCGCCGGCTCGCGCATCCTCGACCAGCATGCCGTGGTGCACGAGGACGAGATCGCGCGGCTTGCGACCTTCGGCAAGGACTTCCCGAACCCCGACGGCGGCACCGAGCGCGGACTGGGCAAGTCCGAGGTCAAGACCTTCATGGCCGCCAACTTCCAGCGTGCGAAGGATGACCATCCCTGGTTCTACCGGATCCGGCGCTGCTACTATCCGCTGCTGATGCTCGGCGAATGGCCGGTGCTGCTCGACATCATGGGCAAGGGCCAGGGTGAAAAGCGTTATCTCAGCGTCGCCGAGGTGCGAACCCTGTTCATCGAACGGCGATTTCCGGACCGGATCGTCGCGCTGCTGAAGCGCTGAGCGATCCGCGCCATCGCTTTTGTTTGACGCGTTTTCTTCACGCGAACCGGCGTCCACTTCGCTCGAAAACGCCACGGATCACTTGAACAGCGGCGTGCCCGGCACGAAGGCGTCGAACGCCGCCCAGAATTGCGCGCGGTAGCGGTCCTGCTCCTGCAGGATCTCGTGCCTGGAGCCGGCGATCACGAGGTGGGCGCCGGCGCGCAAATGATAGGCAAACTCCTCGATCGCCGCCGTCGACACCACCTCGTCGTTGCTTGCGGCGAGCATCAGGATCGGCTGGCGGATCTCCGACGGATACGACATGCCGCGGAACGTGCGCATTGCGGTGAATGCCGTGTCGGCCCAGGCGATCGTGGGCGCCGCGATGCCGAGCGTGGGGTCTTCCTCCAGGATCGCGGCGTTGCGGGCGTAGCGCACCGGATCGCTGGTCACGGGATTGTTGATGAAGTCGGACACGCCGACAAGCTTGTCGCTGCCGCCGGGAACGTAGCTGCCGCCCTGCCCGGTCCATCGCATCAGCCGCAACAGCGCGCTGGGGAAGAATGACACCCGGCGACGCGGCAGGTCGATCATCGGGGCCGACAGCACCATGCGGTCGAACCAGCGCTTGCCCGCATGCGCCAACCGCAGCATCACCGCGCCGCCCATCGAATGGGCAAGCGCGAAATAGGGCGGCGGGCAATCCGGCAGCACCACCTGCTGCACGAACGTCTCGGCGTCGATCTCGTAGTCGGCGAAGTCACGTACATAGCCCTTGCGCGGATCGCGCAGGCGCCGCGACGAGTGGCCCTGCCCGCGCCAGTCGATCATCGCGACCGCAAAGCCGCGGTCGCGCAGGTCGCGGACCGTCTCGAAATATTTTTCGATCATCTCGCCGCGCCCGGCGAACACGCACACGGTTCCCTTGCGGCCCGGCGGCGGCGCCCAGCGCGCAAAGCGAAGCTCCGCTCCGTCGGGGGTCTTGATGCTGCCACTGACAACGTCTTCCGGAACCGGATTGGCGGGAATCGAGACGAGCGTCATGCAGGGAACCGGCTGGATCGAACGGGTTGAAAATCTCGGATGCGGCGTCAAAAAGCGACGCTGTTTCTGCCTCTTGAACGCGACGTGACCCCTCCCATATCACCCAAGTGCAGGCCGCTACCAGTGTTTCGGAACCGGAACACGAGGCTGCACACATCTAAGCCCGGCCCGATGGCGGGCGGGTAATTGAAACAGTCGCTCATTGGAGGACTACCCTATGCGTAGCTACGACCTCACTCCGTTTTATCGTTCCACCGTCGGCTTCGACCGCCTCTTCAACCTGCTCGACCAGGTGACCTCGGACGGCAGCCCCGGCTATCCCCCCTACAACATCGAGCGCACCGGCGAGAACGCCTACCGGATCAGCGTTGCGGTCTCCGGCTTCTCGCAGGCCGAACTCTCCATCGTCGCGAAGGAAAACACGTTGACGATCAAGGGCGAGAAAACCGCCAACGAGAACTCCGGCGCCCAGTCCGAGGTGCTCTATCGCGGCATCGCCTCGCGCGCCTTCGAGCGCGTGTTCCAGCTCGCCGACTTCGTGCTGGTGAAGAACGCGTCCCTCGAGAACGGCCTGCTCCATGTCGACCTCGTCCGCGAGATCCCCGAGGCCAAGAAGCCCCGCAGCATTCCGATCTCCGGCGGCGAGAAGGCCCCGCAGGTCGTCGACAGCTCCAAGGTCGCTGCCTAACCTGAAATCCCGCGCCGGCAGATATTGGCCGAACGCGGAAACGCCCCGGGAAACCGGGGCGTTTTTTATTGGCTGATGGCGGCTACTCCAGCCCCTGCACCTTCGGCATCTCCTGGGTCGGCAGAATGGCGGGCGCGGCCGGCGCCGGCGTTGCGGCCTTGCCGACGGTCGGCGGTTCGGCCTGCGGAGGCGCTTGCGGCGCGGACTGGATCTCGGCCTGCTTGGGCCCGGCGGCGGCCGCCTGCTGCGCAGGCTCGGGTGTCGCCGCCTGTGCCGGAGCAGGTTGCGTGGGAGCGGGCTGTGGCGCCGCGGCCTGGGACGGAGCCGGCGCTTCCGCGGGCCGGGTCGTCGCGAGCGGGCTCCGTTTCGGCACCGGCACACGGTTCGCCACATGGGGGATCGGGGCCGGCGGACGCGGCACGCGGGCCTGGATCGGCCGCGGCATCAGGCCCGGCGGCGATGCATAAACCGCGGTCGGTTCGTCATCGAAATTGTCGCCCATCCGGTAGGCCGGGACGAAGCGAATGATGTGCCCGTCGCGGGCGTCGATCACCAGGCGCCCATCTTCGCCGCCATGGTCGATCACCGAGATCGTGTAGACGAAGCCATGCTGCCGCGGGGCCCCCAGCGGCAGGTAGCCGTTCTCGCGAAGCACCGTGTAGACCTCCATCGGCGGCAGCAGGCTTGGCACCCGGCCGTAGCGCGGTGGCGGCGGAGCCTCCGGCGGCATATCGGCGTAGGGCCCGTTGAAGTCGGACACCCTGATGGCCGACGGACTGCCGATCTCGTAGGGCGCCAGCAGCTGCGCCTGGGCCGCGGCGGAGGCCAGCATCAGGCCGGCCGCGGCAACGCATCCTGTGAACAAGTTCATGCCGATAACTCCTGTCTGCCCACTCCGGAGAAGCCTTCCCGCCTTCTTGCCGGCCGTCCCTGAGCAAAATTACATTCTGAAATCCGGCGGTCCTTGGTCGGTCCTTGGGCCGTATCAGGGCGCGTTTGCGCTAAAATCCGGGGCGGCGATGGGCGAAAGATGCCTTGCAAGCCGTGCGATCCGGCATGGGGCGGAGGACTCGCGCCCGCTTGTGTGATAGACAAAAATTTGGCAAGGTCGGAGTTAGGACAGCAAAGCTGTCTCAATTTCGAGGCCATCCCGGCACGGGGATTGCAACGAAAACTCGGCGCTCCGGGCTCCGAGACTACCGCAGGCAGGGCCGTTCCTCAGGGACGTCGAACGCTCCGCGCCTGAATTAAGGAAATTGCGGCTCGCGGCGGACGAGCGGTGGCCCGGTGGGTGCCGCAACGCCCAAGGTGCGCCAATGACAGTGAGGCCCCTTACGGAAGGGAGAGGACACATGAGCGGGTCGGAATTCGAGCGCGAGACCATCGTGACAGAAACGCTGTCGGCGACCGCGGACTCGAAAGCCGCTACACCGGCGCGTGAACTTCATGCTCCTGAACTCCACACCTGGCGCCCGGAAGCCGAAGGCCTGTTCGATCCGAGCCTGGAAAAGGATTCCTGCGGCGTCGGCTTCATCGCCAACATCAAGGGCAAGACGTCGCATCAGATCGTCTCCGACGCGCTGAGCATCCTCTGCAACCTCGAGCATCGCGGCGCGGTCGGCGCCGACCCGCGCGCCGGCGACGGCGCCGGCATCCTGGTGCAGATTCCGCACGCGTTCTTCGCGCGCAAGGCCGCCGAGATCGGCTTCAAGCTGCCGAAGCCCGGCGAATACGCCATCGGCGCGCTGTTCATGCCGCGCGATGCAGCCTGGCGCGGCGTGATCAAGAGCATCATCGCCGACGAGATCAGGAACGAGGGCTTCAAGCTGCTCGGCTGGCGCGACGTGCCCAGCGACAACTCCTCGCTCGGCGTCAGCGTGAAGCCGACCGAGCCTTACCACATGCAGGTCTTCATCGGCCGCAACGGCGCCGCCAAGACCGAGGACGATTTCGAGCGCCGGCTCTATATCCTGCGCAAGTCGATCTCGCAGGCGATCTATCAGCGCCGCGACCGCGGCATGGCGGGCTACTATCCGTGCTCGTTCTCGTGCCGCACGGTGATCTACAAGGGCATGTTCCTCGCCGACCAGCTCGGCAAGTACTATCCCGACCTGCACGAGGCGGATTTCGAGAGCGCGCTGGCGCTGGTGCATCAACGCTTCTCGACCAACACCTTCCCGACCTGGTCGCTGGCGCATCCCTACCGGATGATCGCCCATAACGGCGAGATCAACACGCTGCGCGGCAACGTCAACTGGATGGCTGCGCGGCAGGCCTCGGTGCATTCGGAGCTCTACGGCAAGGACATCAGCCGCCTGTGGCCGATCTCCTACGAGGGCCAGAGCGACACCGCCTGCTTCGACAACGCGCTCGAATTCCTGGTGCAAGGCGGCTACTCGCTGCCGCATGCCGTCATGATGATGATTCCGGAGGCGTGGGCCGGCAATCCGTTGATGGATGAGCAGCGTCGCGCATTCTACGAATATCACGCCGCGCTGATGGAGCCGTGGGACGGCCCGGCCGCGATCGCCTTCACCGACGGCCGCAAGATCGGCGCGACGCTCGACCGCAACGGCCTGCGTCCGGCGCGCTATCTCGTGACCAAGGATGACCGCATCGTGATGGCGTCCGAAATGGGCGTCTTGAAGATTCCGGAGGACCAGATCGTCACCAAGTGGCGGCTGCAGCCCGGCAAGATGCTGCTCGTCGACCTCGAGCAGGGCCGCCTGATTCCCGATGATGAGATCAAGGCCGATCTTGCCAAGAGCCATCCCTACGCCGACTGGCTGCATCGCACCCAGATCCAGCTCGAGGAGCTGCCGGATGCGCCGGCCAAGGGCGTGCGTTCCAACCTGCCGCTGCTCGATCGGCAGCAGGCGTTCGGCTACAGCCAGGAAGACATCACCATCCTGATGACGCCGATGGCGGCCACCGGCGAGGAGGCAGCCGGCTCGATGGGCAACGACACGCCGATCTCGGCACTGTCGGACAAGCCCAAGCAGCTCTTCACCTACTTCAAGCAGAACTTCGCGCAGGTCACCAACCCGCCGATCGACCCGATCCGCGAGGAACTCGTGATGAGCCTCGTCTCGATCATCGGGCCGCGTCCGAACCTGTTCGATCTGCAGGGCCTGGCCTCGACCCAGCGCCTCGAGGTGCGCCAGCCGATCCTGACCGACGCGGACCTCGAGAAGATCCGCTCGATCTCCGACGTCGCCGAGACGCATTTCAAGTCGCGCACGCTCGACACCACCTTCCATGCCGGATTCGGCGCGGCGGGCATGGAGCAGGTGCTCGACGAGCTCTGCGCGCGCGCCGAGGGCGCGGTGCGAGAGGGCATCAACATCATCATCCTGTCCGACCGCATGACCGGCACCGACCGGATCCCGATCCCGTCGCTGCTCGCCTGCGCCGCCGTGCATCATCACCTGATCCGCACCGGTCTGCGCACCTCGGTGGGCCTCGTCGTCGAATCCGGCGAGCCGCGCGAGGTGCATCACTTCGCCTGCCTCGCCGGCTACGGCGCGGAAGCGATCAACCCCTATCTCGCGTTCGAGACCATCCTCGCGATGAAGGACAGGCTGCCGGGCGCGCTCGAGGACTACGAGATCGTCAAGCGCTACATCAAGTCGATCGGCAAGGGCCTGCTCAAGGTGATGTCCAAGATGGGCATCTCGACCTACCAGTCCTATTGCGGCGCGCAGATCTTCGACGCGGTCGGCCTCAAGGCGGACTTCGTCGCCAAGTATTTCGCCGGCACGCATACCCGCATCGAGGGTGTCGGCCTCGGCGAGATCGCCGAGGAGACCGTACGGCGCCACACCGACGCGTTCGGTGACGCGCAGGTCTACAAGGGCGCGCTCGATGTCGGCGGCGAATATGCCTACCGCACCCGCGGCGAGGACCACGCCTGGACCGCGGAATCGGTCTCGACCCTGCAGCATGCCGTGCGCGGCAATTCGCTGGAGCGCTACCGTGCGTTCGCCAAGATCCTCAACGAGCAGTCGGAGCGGCTGCTGACGCTGCGCGGCCTGTTCCGGATCAAGGGCGCCGAGGACGACAAGCGCAAGCCGGTCAAGCTCGAGGAGGTCGAATCGGCCAAGGACATCGTCAGGCGCTTCGCCACCGGCGCAATGTCGTTCGGCTCGATCTCGCGCGAGGCCCACACCACGCTCGCGATCGCGATGAACCGGATCGGCGGCAAGTCGAACACCGGCGAAGGCGGCGAGGAATCGGACCGCTTCAAGCCGCTGCCGAATGGCGACAGCATGCGCTCGGCGATCAAGCAGGTCGCCTCGGGCCGCTTCGGCGTGACCACGGAGTATCTCGTCAACTCCGACATGATGCAGATCAAGATGGCGCAGGGCGCGAAGCCCGGCGAAGGCGGCCAGCTGCCCGGCCACAAGGTCGATGCCACCATCGCCAAGGTCCGGCACTCGACGCCGGGCGTCGGCCTGATCTCGCCGCCGCCGCACCACGACATCTACTCGATCGAAGATCTCGCCCAGCTGATCTACGACCTCAAGAACGTCAACCCGGACGGCCAGGTCTCGGTCAAGCTGGTCTCCGAAGTCGGCGTCGGCACGGTTGCCGCCGGCGTCGCCAAGGCGCGCGCCGACCACGTGACCATTGCGGGCTTCGAGGGCGGTACCGGTGCGTCGCCGCTGACCTCCATCAAGCATGCCGGCTCGCCGTGGGAGATCGGCCTCGCCGAAACCCACCAGACCCTGGTGCGCCAGCAGCTGCGCAGCCGCATCGTGGTCCAGGTCGACGGCGGCTTCCGCACCGGCCGTGACGTCGTGATCGGCGCGCTGCTCGGCGCCGACGAGTTCGGCTTCGCCACCGCGCCCTTGATCGCGGCGGGCTGCATCATGATGCGCAAGTGCCATCTCAACACCTGCCCGGTCGGCGTCGCCACCCAGGATCCGGTGCTGCGCAAGCGCTTCACCGGCCAGCCCGAGCACGTGATCAACTACTTCTTCTTCGTCGCGGAAGAGGTGCGCGAGATCATGGCGCAGCTCGGCTATCGCAAGTTCAACGACATGGTCGGCCAGGTCCAGATGCTGGACCAGACCGCGCTGGTCTCGCACTGGAAGGCCAAGGGCCTCGACTTCTCCAAGCTGTTCGTGAAGCAGAAGGAGGAGAAGGGCCAGAAGATCTACCACTCCGAGGCCCAGAACCATCATCTGGAAGCGGTGCTCGACCGCCGGCTGATCGAGAAGGCGCAGGCCGCGCTCGATCGCGGTGCGCCGGTCAGGATCGAGGAAGAGATCAACAACACCGACCGTTCCGCCGGCGCGATGCTGTCGGGCTCGGTGGCCAAGATCTACGGCCATGCCGGCCTGCCGCTCGACACCATCCATGTCAGCCTGAAGGGCACGGCGGGACAGGCGTTCGGCGCCTGGCTCGCCAAGGGCGTCACCTTCGAACTCGAGGGTGAAGGCAACGACTATGTCGGCAAGGGCCTCTCCGGCGGCCGCATCATCGTCAAGCCGCCGAAGATCTCCGGCATTGTGCCGGAAGAATCGATCATCGTGGGCAACACCGTGATGTACGGTGCGATCGAGGGCGAGTGCTACTTCCGCGGCGTCGCCGGCGAGCGCTTCGCGGTGCGCAACTCGGGCGCAGTCGCGGTCGTCGAAGGCGCCGGCGATCATTGCTGCGAATACATGACCGGCGGCATCGTGGTCGTGCTCGGCAAGACCGGGCGCAACTTCGCGGCCGGCATGTCCGGCGGCATCGCCTATGTGCTCGACGAGGCCGGCGATTTTGCCAAGCTCTGCAATCTTTCGATGGTCGAGCTCGAGCCGGTGCTGTCGGAGGAGATGATCAACGCCGACACGTACCATCACTCCGGCGATCTCGAGGCGCATGGCCGGGTCGACGTGTTCCAGAACCTGCTCGACTCCGACGTCGAGCGGCTGCACGTCCTGATCACGCGCCACGCCAAGCTGACCGGCTCGAAGAAGGCCGCCGAGATTCTCGCAGACTGGAAGGCGTGGGCGCCGAAATTCCGCAAGGTGATGCCGGTGGAGTACCGCCGCGCGCTGAACGAAATGAAGGCGAAGAACGCCGACGCCGAGCCGAAGATCGCGATCGGAGCTTAGTATCACCACGCGTCATTCCGGAGCGCGCGACGCGCGAACCCGGAGTGACGCGATAAACTTCGAAACTCCGAGTCTGCGCCCTTGCGGCACATCCCGGAACGACGGAACAACTGAGATGCAGGGGCATCGGGTTTCAATGGGAAAGATCACAGGTTTTCTCGAGATCGAGCGGCATGAGCGCAAGTATGAGCCGGTCGCCGAGCGGGTGAAGAACTTCAACGAGTTCGTCATCCCCTTGAGCGAAAAGGACACACGCGACCAGGCCGCGCGCTGCATGAATTGCGGCATCCCCTATTGCCACGGCACCGGCTCCGCCGTGCCGGGCACGCCGGGCTGTCCGGTCAACAACCAGATCCCTGACTTCAACGACCTCGTCTATCAGGGCAATTGGGAAGAGGCCTCGCGCAACCTGCACTCGACCAACAACTTCCCGGAGTTCACGGGGCGCATCTGCCCCGCCCCGTGCGAGGCGTCGTGCACGCTGAACATCGACGACAACCCGGTCACCATCAAGACCATCGAATGCGCGATCGTCGACCGCGCCTGGAGCAATGGCTGGTTGAAGCCGGAGATCGCTCCAGCCAAGACCGGCAGGAAGGTCGCGATCATCGGCTCCGGCCCCGCCGGCCTGGCCTGCGCGCAGCAGCTCGCGCGCGCCGGCCACGACGTGCATGTCTACGAGAAGTTCGCCAAGGCCGGCGGCCTGCTTCGCTATGGCATTCCCGATTTCAAGATGGAGAAGAACGTCATCGACCGCCGCGTGGCGCAGATGGAAGCCGAGGGTGTCACCTTCCACTACGGCAAACCGGTCGGCGGCGCCGCGCCCGATGCGATCGATCCGCAGGAGCTCGCCAAGCAGTATGACGCCGTGGCGCTGACCGGCGGCGCGGAAGCCCCGCGCGATCTGCCGATTCCCGGCCGCGAGCTGGCCGGCATCCACTTCGCGATGGATTTCCTGCCGCAGCAGAACCGCCGCGTCTCCGGCGAGTCGCTCAACGGCGTGACCGACATCCTCGCCGGCGGCAGGCATGTCGTCGTGATCGGCGGCGGCGACACCGGCTCGGACTGCATCGGCACCTCGTTCCGCCAGGGCGCCAGGTCGGTGACCCAGCTCGAGATCATGCCGGCGCCGCCCGAGCACGAGAACAAGGCCCTGACCTGGCCGAACTGGCCGCTGAAGATGCGGACCTCGTCGAGCCAGGCCGAAGGCGCGGTGCGCGAATTCGCGGTGCTGACGACCAGGTTCGAAGGTGTCGACGGCAAGGTGACCAAGCTGCATTGCGTCAAGGTCGACGACAAGTTCAAGCCGCTGCCCGGCACCGAGTTCACGCTCGACGCCGAGCTGGTGCTGCTCGCGATGGGCTTCGTGCATCCGGTGCACGAGGGCCTGCTCAAGACGCTCGGCGTCGATCTCGACCAGCGCGGCAATGTCCGCGCCAATCTGCAGGACTACCAGACCTCGAGGCCGAAGATCTTCTCCGCCGGCGACATGCGCCGCGGCCAGTCGCTGGTGGTCTGGGCCATCCGCGAAGGCCGCCTCTGCGCCCGCGCCATCGACACCTTCCTGATGGGGAAGACCGACCTGCCGCGGTAAGACGCGGCAGTTCTTTTTCAACTGCAGCCAGAAGCTCGACTGTCATCGCCCGCTTTCGCGGGGCATGACCTGCCGCAGTATTGCGAGCTGTGCTTCAGCCGCTAATTCTGCACCCGCACGCCCAGCATCACCACCGTGGACGCCGAGTTGTTCAGCGGCTGGTTGGAATCAAGCCAGTCGCGGCGCAGCGTGCCCTTGATCCAGAGGCTGCGGGTCATCTTGTAGATCAGGTCGGCGGACACCGAGTAGATCGTGTCGTTGCGGTTGTCGCCCTGGTACTCGAGCGTGCCGTAGGTGAACTTGCCGATCCCGGTCAGCCAGCGGCGGAAGTCGTGATCGACCTCGACCGTATAGGTGCGCGACAGCACGCCCGAGGTGCCGGGCAGCGTGGTCTCGCCGAGCTGGGTGTCGGTATAGAATTTCGCCGTCGTCAGCGGCGTCGCGTTCCAGGTCAGCGAAGCCGTGGTCAAGAGGCCTTCGAGCCGGTTGAGCCGGGTATCGGCATAGTCGCGCATCGCATAGCCGATCGAGACCTCGCCGAACAGGATGCGCGTGAATTCGAACGAGGTGCCGGCCTTGGCGTAGCCGCCGTCGGAATCGCGCGCATAGCCGTTGCGGTCGAGATAGAGATCATGGACGCGGCTGTCGCCCTCCACCTCGATGAAGGGCTTCACGGCGGGCGTCAGCTCGTAGCTGACGCGGCCGACGCCGCCATATTGCGTGAAATTGCGGTCGTCGTTCGACGACGAGGTGCCGTCGGTGAGCTTCGACCACTGATAGTCGGTGCGATCGATGGTGGCGCCGGCGGCGACGTTCAGGCGGTTGAAGTTCTGGTCAAAGCCGAAGGTGCCGCCGACCGTGCTGTACACCGGATATCTGGCGAGGCCGGTCTGGATGTTCGGGCTGCCGGGATTGTCGGTCGAGACCAGGAGGCGTGCCTGCGCCATCAGGTGAGTGTCCCTGGAGACGTCGAGACGGCCGTCGATGTGGCCGGTGAAGTTCGGACGGTCGACATCGAGCGGCGCGGACAGCGGCGTGCCGTCGGCGTTCGGCGTCAGGCTGGAGCCATAGCCTGTGAAGGACCCGCGCAGGTCGGCCACCACCGCGTGACGCTCCCAGTCGGACACCGCGAGGAATTCCGGCGAGATCATGTAGAAACCGCGCCCCTGCGGCTGATTCAGGCGGCCGGGATTGCTGTCATAGCCGCCCATGACCTCGACCGCGGTCTTGACCATGAACGAGCCGGCGTAATCGCCGACCGCGCCGAACGGATCGTCGTCGATCTTGAGCCGCTTGCGCGGCGGCTGACCGACGATGGTGCCGGCCATCGCCGGCGGCAGCGGCGGCTTGTTGGCGGTCTCCGAGGGTGGAATCGAGAGCCGCAATTGTCCGGCCGCGTTCAACGGCGGCGGCGTTGGCGGCAGCGAGCCCGGTCCCGGCGGCGGCTTCGGCTTGACTTGCGCCGGATAATATTTCGGCTTCTGACGCTTGCGATTGAGCGAGTCGTAGCCCGAGTCGGAGGCGCCGTTGGCAGCCGGCGTGCCATAGGTCGGAATCTGCCCCACAGGCACCGGCGTCTGATTGTTGCTGTCCGGATCGGGCAATTTCGACGAGTTGAGCGGATCGGCGGCATCAGCCGCGGTCCTGCGCAGCGGCGAATTCGGATCGATGAGCTGGCTTTGCCGAATCGGGCTGAACAGATCCGGGGTCACGGTCTGGGCCTTGGCGAGGCCAGGTGCCGCGGTCAGCGCAAGGCATGGCAAGGCCACGCGAGCAAAGCGTGCGCGCCAATCTCGGCCCCTTGCTGGACCCCGCACCACGGTGAAAATTACCCCAACTAATTCATACACTTGCAGGACGAATTCCGGCCTGCGGCGGAAAACGTCGTTAATGGAGTAAAAACAATTATGGTTAACGACCCGTTGCGGGCGGCGCAGCATGCGTCGCCTCCGTGGCATGGCCGTGCTAAGGGAGACGCCCGGGCGCAAAGCGCTCCCCTGGAATCCGACATGGCCAAACCGAAACCGCTGATGACCAAATCATCCGGGCCCGATGAGGGCGCCGTTCAATCGGCGCTTCGCACCCTCGACGCCGAAGCGAGTGGCGTTGCCGCAATATCGGCGGCGCTCAAGTCCGACCTCGGCGCATCCTTCACCGCGGCGGCCGGGCTGATCCGCAAGCTGAAGGGACGCGTGATCGTCACCGGTCTCGGCAAATCGGGCCATATCGGGCGCAAGATCGCCGCAACCTTCGCCTCGACCGGCACGCCGGCCTTCTTCGTCCACTCCGCCGAAGCCAGCCATGGCGACCTCGGCATGATCACGACCGATGATGCGATCCTCGCTTTGTCGTGGTCGGGCGAGCAGGCGGAGATGCGCAACCTGATCGCCTATGCCGCCCGCTTCGGCATTCCCCTGATCGCGATGACGGCGGACAAGGAATCGACGCTGAGCAAGGCTGCCGACGTGCAGCTGACCCTGCCGAAGGCACGCGAGGCCTGCCCGCACAATCTGGCGCCGACGACGTCGTCGCTGATGATGCTGGCGCTCGGCGATGCGCTGGCGATCGCACTGCTCGAGGGCCGCGGCTTCACCTCGACCGATTTCAGCGTGCTGCATCCGGGCGGCAAGCTCGGGGCCTTGCTGAAATACACCCGCGATCTCATGCATGGCGGCGACGCGGTGCCGCTGAAGCCGCTCGGCACCAAGATGTCGGACGCGCTGGTCGAGATGACCTCGAAGGGCTTCGGCTGCGTCGGCATCGTCGATGCACGCGGCCATATCGCCGGCATCGTCACCGACGGCGATTTGCGCCGGCACATGCGCGCCGATCTGCTGACGCTGTCGGTCGACGAGGTCATGACCAAGAACCCGAAGACCATCAGCCGCGACACGCTCGCCGGCGAGGCGCTGGAGCTGCTCAATTCAGCCAAGATCACCACCCTGATCGTCACCGACGCGAACAAGCCGGTCGGCATCATCCACCTGCACGATTTGTTGCGGGCGGGCGTGGCGTAGGCCGGCCCGGAAACCTTGCCGCAGTCGCCTCCAGCGGCATGGCCAGCGCATTGGTGAGATATGACACCGTGCGGTAGAAGCCGCACAGCAGGATGATCTCCAGGATCTGGTCCTCATCATGATGCGCCGACAGCGCCGCGAATTCGGCGTCATCGAGCGTCGCGCGCGCGTGCAGCGCATCGACTGCAGCCAGCAACGCCTGCTCGGCCGGCGACCAGCAGGACGCGTCGGCCTTGCCGCACACCGTGGCGCGGACCTGCTCCTGGGTCAGTTCCGCGGCCGCACCGAAGGCCGTGACGTGGACGCCCCATTCATATTCGCAGGCGTTCAGCGCACAGGTCCGATCGATCACGATCTCTCGCTTCCGCAGCGACAGCGGCCCGCGATCGAGCAGGCCGCCGCCGCGAAACTTCTCCCAGGCCCGTGGGTGGCCGGCCATGATGCGAAACAGCAGCAGCGGCGGCTTGCCGCGCATGATGCGGTCGAAATGCTGTTGAACGTCGGCGGCGTAAGGCGGCTCGAGCGGCGCGATGCGTGACATGGCCCGGTGTCCTTGCTACATTTAATGTAGCAACACGCTACAATATCTGTAGCGATGCGCAAGAGGAAACGTGACATGCCAAGACAGGCTCCGACACGCGGCGTCCGCGGCTCGCGGACCGGCCGCCCGATCATGGCGCTGCTCGACCTCCTGGGGCGGCGCTGGACGTTGCGGATCCTGTGGGAGCTGCGCGACCAGGCGCTGACCTCGCGCGCGCTGCGCAGCGCCTGCGACGAGGCCTCGCCGACGATCCTGCAGACGCGACTGACCGAACTGCGCGAGGCCGGCTTCGTGGAACTGACCGATGACGGCTACCGCCTCACCGGGCTTGGCCGGGAGCTGTTCCAGACCTTCGCGCCGCTGCATCGCTTCGCCGAGCGGTGGACCAGGCGGGAGGGATGATTGCGCCCCCTCTCCCCGTTCTCACGGGGAGAGGGTTGGGGTGAGCGGCTCCATCCGCGAGCACGCCGACAGTTGAGACCTGTACACCTCACCCGCCGCGCAAGCGCGCGGCGACCTCTCCCCGCAAGCGGGCGAGGTCAAGAAAGAAGGCCTCCATGCAAAACTAGGCCGCCGCCACCGTCAGGCTGGCGCCATCGGCGCGGACGACCTTCACGCGGCTGCCGGCCGGCGCGTCGGGGCCGGCGACCCGCCAGACCGTGTCGTCGATCCGAACCGTGCCGGAGCCATCGACGATCGGCTTCTCCAGCGTGAATTCGCGGCCGATCAGCGCTTCGTTGCGGCGGTTGAGGAACGGATTGCTCTTGCTTGCCTGGGTTGTGCTCCTGGCGAAATGGCGCCAGGCCGGCACGGCGGCCGCAGCAAACACCGCGAACATCAAAAGCTGCGTCTGCCAGGACGGGGTGATCACGAACGACAGCAAGCCGACCAGCAGCGCGGCAAGTCCGAGCCAGAACAGGAACACACCGGGCGCGATGAGTTCCAGCGCCATCAGGATGAAACCGAAGATCAGCCAGTTCCAGGTACCCAACGTCACGAACATCTCGGCCATGACACGACCTCTATGATTGCGGACGTGACGCCATCACGCCCTCACCTCTGCGGCGGCACCGGCGGCGGCGGCGCGGCAGTACCGGCCGACGGCACCGAGCCGCGCCGCGCGGCGGCGGTAGCCGACGCGGCACTCTCGCCGAACGTCGCGCGCGCGATCTCGCCGATGCCGGCCAGCGAGCTCAGCACGCTCGACGTCTCGATCGGCAGCATCAGGACCTTCTGGTTCGGCGATTCCGCGAACATCCCGAACGCCTTGATGTACTTGTCGGCGATGAAATAGTTCAACGCTGCGACATCGCCCTTGGCGATCGATTCCGACACCATCTGCGTCGCCTTGGCTTCGGCCTCGGCGAGACGCTCGCGCGCCTCGGCGTCGCGGAACGCGGCTTCGCGGCGGCCTTCGGCCTGCAGGATCTGGCCCTGCTTGGCGCCTTCGGCGCGCAGGATCTCCGACTGCCGCTGGCCCTCCGCCTGCAGGATGTCGGCGCGCTTGACGCGCTCGGCCTTCATCTGCCGGCCCATCGCCTCGACCAGGTCGGCCGGGGGCACGATGTCCTTGATCTCGATGCGGTTGACCTTGACGCCCCAGGCCGACACCGCAGCGTCAACGACGCGCAGCAACCGCTCGTTGATCTCGTCCCGATGCGACAGCACCTGGTCGAGATCCATCGAGCCCATCACCGAGCGGATGTTGGTCATGGTCAGCACGGTGATCGCCTGCGTCAGATTGGCGACCTCGTAGCTCGCCTTCGCCGCATCGAACACCTGGAAGAACGCGACGCCGTCCACCGTCACGGTGGCGTTGTCCTTGCTGATCACCTCCTGCTCGGGAATATTTATCACCTGCTCCATCATGTTGATCTTGCGCCCGATGCGATCGAAATAGGGCACGATCAGATTGAGGCCAGGCGCCAGCGTGCGGGTGTATTTGCCGAACCGCTCGATGGTCCAGTCATAGCCCTGCGGGACGGTCTTGACGCCGGCGAACAGCGTAACGATGACGAGAAGAACCAGGGCAATCGCGAAAATATCGAAGCCAGTCATACAGTCCTCCAAAGCCGGCGCAACCCTCGCCGGTCGCGGTCGTGCATTGGTCTGCCGCACCGCTACGCCGGTTCAGCCGGCTGTTGTTCTAAGCATAACGTAGGAAGCGGCGTTGTGGGCTGCCAGATGTACGAATGCTGAACGGATCCTGTATGTCCGTTGTCACGGATCGTTAACAATCCGGCCTGGACGTTAACGGTCGGATCCAGCCTTCAAATCCAACCCTGGAGTTCGCGCAGCACCAGGGTGCGGATCACGTCCATGCCGGCATCGCTGTCGTTGAGGCAGGGGATCGCGGAGAACTGCTCGCCGCCATTGTGCCTGAAGATCTCGGCGTTCTCCTGCGCGATCTCCTCCAGCGTCTCGAGGCAGTCGGCGGAGAAGCCGGGCGTGACGACGACGATCCGCCGCACGCCCTCCTTCGCCAGCCTCTCGACGGTCTTGTCGGTGTAGGGCTGCAGCCACTCGGCGTTACCGAAGCGCGACTGGAAGGTCAGGATCAACCTGTTGGCATCGAGCCCGAGGCGCTTGCGCAAGGCGTCCGTCGTCGCAATGCACTGCGCCTCGTAGGGATCGCCCTTCTCGACATATGCCTTCGGCATGCCGTGGTAGGAGGCGAGAATCAGCTCGGGCTGGAACGGGAGGCTCGCGAGATGCGCGTTGATCGAGCCCGCCAGCGCCTCGATGTAATCGGGCTCGACGTAATAAGGCGGCGTCACGCGCAGGATCGGCTGCGCGCGCATGCCGGCCAGCACGCGAAACACCTCATCGCACACGGTCGCCGAGGTCGCGGCGGAGTATTGCGGATAGAGCGGCACGACCAGCAGGCGGTTGCAGCCCTGGGCGGCAAGCGCCTCGATACGCGACGAGATCGACGGGTTGCCGTACCGCATCGCCCAGTCGACCACGAGGCTGCCGCGGTCGGCGATATCAGCCGTCAGCTTGTCGGCCTGCGAGCGCGTGATCGTCTTCAGCGGTGATTCGTTCTTCTCGACGTTCCAGATCTTCAGATAGTCGCGCGCCTTGCGCGCCGGGCGGACGCGCAGGATGATGCCGTTGAGGATCAGCTTCCACAGCAGGCCCTGGTCCTCGATCACCCGCGGATCGGACAGGAATTCCTCCAGGTAAACCCGCACACCGGCGGCATCGGCCGTATCCGGCGTGCCGAGATTGACCAGCAGCACGCCGACGCGTTCCGGTGCGGCTTCCGCGGCCGGCTTCGCGCTCTCGAAGGGAATGACCGTGCTCATGCGGGTGTTCTCAAGACAGGGCCTTGTCTCATCACAGGACTCGGGCTTCGCGCTTTGCTCCAACCTTGTCAAGGCGCGCCCGGGTTGGCTACGTTCCGGCGGAAAAATGGGAGGAACCATGACGGTCGCCGAATGGTGCGTCTTCGGGACGCTGATGCTCTCGCTCCTGACGATCGTATCCGTGAAATGGATCGGCTTCCGCCGCTTCGACAATTCAAAGCCGCGCGATCCCGACTTCTTCGACGACCCGATCCGCTCGCGCGCGCTCGGCGCCCACCAGAACGGCATCGAGGCCTTCCCCTTCTTCGCGGCCGCCGTCCTGCTCGCCGAATTCCGCATCGGCCCGTTGCGGCTGATCGACGAATTGGCGGTGCTGTTCCTGATCGTGCGGATCGCCTACGTCTTCACCTATATCGGCAACCGCCCGACGCTGCGCTCGATCCTCTGGAGCATCGGCTTCGCGATCAATATCGCGATCTTCTTCCTGCCCGCGATAAGGGGGTATTTGAAGAGTTGATGGCGTTCTTCTCCCGTTCCCCGTTCCTGCGGGGAGAGGGTTCTCACCCGCCCCGCGCAAGCGCGCGGCGACCTATCCCCGCAAGCGGGGCGAGGTGACTTCAGAGGCACGTCACCCGTTCGGCCGCCACGTAGCCGAGCAGCAGGCCGATGCCGAACAGCAGCACCAGGGCTGCGGCTGCGAATTCCAGGCCGCGCATGACCAGCATGCCGCCGCCGTCGCGCGCAGCGCTCAGCTTCTCCGCGACGCCGCGTGCCGACACCGCGAGAACCGCGATCGCCGCGACCGTGATCGCGGTGCCGAGCCCCATCGCGAAGGTCGCGGCGATGCCGGCCCAGAACAGGCCCTGCGCCAGCGCGAACACCAAAACGAGGATCGCGCCCGAGCAGGGACGGATGCCGACCGTGAAGATCGCGCCGAGGCCCCGCCGCCAGCCGCCGGGACCGGCGAGCTCGGCAGGCGTCGGCCCGTGCGAATGACCGCAATGCTCGTCATGGACATGATGCGGATCGTGGCCATGATCGTGGGTATGGTCATGACCGTGGTCATGGTGCTCATGCGCGTGGTGGTGATGATCGCCGCCACGGTCGTGATCGCCGTGGTCATGGTGGTGATGCGCCCCGGCCATCGCCAGCGCCGGGCGCGGCAGCTGCAGGGCGCGGATAAAGCCGCCGCCCTTGACCCAGACCAGGCGGGCGCCGAACGCGGCAATCAGCGCGTAGCTCGCGATCTCGATCGCCTTCTCCGCGCCGCACATTGTTTTCGCGGTGGCATTGAGCAGCCAGGCGCAGATGCCGACGATCAGGACGGCGATCAGCGACTGCATCAGCGCCGAGGCAAACGACAGCACGATGCCGCGCCGCGCGGTCTCGCGATTGGCGACCAGGTAGGACGAGATCACCGCCTTGCCATGGCCAGGGCCGGCAGCGTGGAAGATCCCGTAGGCGAACGAGATCGCGAGCAGCGTCCAGACCGCCGATCCGTCGGACTTCGCGGCGCGGATGGTGGCGGACATCTGGCGATAAAATTCCGACTGCTTGGCCAGCAACCAGCCGACGATGCCGCCCTCGGGCTCGGCCGCGCGCGGCGCTCCGAACGGATTCTGTGCCAGCAACGCGTGAACGGCGCCATCGAGCAGCGCGACGGCTGCCAGCACCGCCACCGACAGGGCAAGACCGCGCATCGCGCGCGACAACGTCTGCATCATGGGCATTCCACCAGGATCTTGTTGGCGAACATCATGCCGAAATTGCCGGCACCGCCGTCCAGGAAATTCTGCTCGCCGAGCTTCTGTGCGGCTGCGCTGCCGTCGTTCGGCCGCTGAAACTGCATCTTGCAGTCGGCGGAGGCGCCGACCAGCTTGACCGGCTCCTTGTCGGCGTACTGGAAGTCGATGAAGTAGGTCGGGTCGAACACTTCGAGCGAAAGCTCCTTCGCCTTGAACGGCGTCTTCAGCGGCAGGGTGAAGTGCAGCGTCAGCGCCGTATCCCTGTATTCGAGGAAATAGTCGACCGGCTCGTTGAACCTCTGCTTCTTGCCGTCACCCCTGGCGAAGGTGAAATAGGCATACTCCTTCAGCGACTCGACATTGGTCTGTGCCAGCGGCGCCAGTTCCTCGCGCGTATAGGCGCCCTTGGTCTTGGCCTCGATGCCCTGCAACGCATAGGACGAGAACATGTCGTCGAAGGTCCAGGCGTGCCGGACGCCGGTGATGGTGCCGTCAGGCGCGTAGATCAGCTCGCTTTTGGCGGTGATCCAGACATGGGGATGGGCCTCCGCCGCCGCGCCGAACATGACGGCGCCTGCGAGTACGAGCCATCCGATCAGGCGGCGGTTCAGGGCCGGCCACACCGTCAGACCGTCTCCGGCGTCTCGAGCAGGCCGCGGCGGCGCAGCAGCGCGTCCGGCTCGGGCTCGCGACCGCGGAAGGCGACATAGGCCTCCTCGGGATCGCGCGAGCCGCCCGACGAGTAGATGTCGTCATGCAGCCGCTTGGCGGTGGCGGCATCGAAGATGTCGCCGGCCTCCTCGAAGGCGCCGAAGGCGTCGGCGTCCATCACCTCCGACCACATGTAGCTGTAATAGCCGGAGGCATAGTGGTCGCCGGAGAAGATGTGGCCGAACTGGGTCGGCCGGTGCCGCAGCGAGATCTCGGCAGGCATGCCGATCTTCTCCAGCTCCTGCTTCTCGAACGCCCGGACGTCGCGGCTGGCCGCGGCCGGCTGGGTGTGGAATTCGAGGTCGACCAGCGCCGAGGAGACGAACTCCACCGTGGCGAAGCCCTGGTTGAACCGGCGCGCGGCGAGGAAGCGCTTGAGCAGATCGTCCGGCAGCGGCTCGCCGGTCTGGTAGTGGCGGGCGAAGCGCTGCAGCACCTCCGGCCGCTCCTGCCAGTGCTCATAGAGCTGCGAGGGCAGTTCGACGAAGTCGGTGAACACCGAGGTCCCCGACAGCGACGGATACATCACGTCCGAGAGCATGCCGTGCAGGCCGTGGCCGAACTCATGGAAAAGGGTGCGCGCATCATCCGGCGACAGCAGCGACGGCGCGCCGTCGGCGCCCTTGGCGAAGTTGCAGACATTGATGACCAGCGGCGCGACGTCGTGATCGAGCTTCTGCTGGTCGCGCAGCGAGGTCATCCAGGCGCCGGAGCGCTTGGAAGGCCGCGCAAAGTAGTCGCCGTAGAACAGCGCCTTGTGCCTGCCGTCGCGGTCCTTGACCTCCCAGACCCGGACGTCGGGATGCCAGACCGGGACGTCCTTGCGCTCCTCGAAGGTGACGCCGAACAGGCGGGTGGCGCAGTCGAACGCGGCCTCGATCATGTGGTCGAGCACCAGATACGGCTTGATGGCGGCGTCGTCGAAATTGGCGCGGCGCTGGCGCAGCTTTTCGGCGTAGTAGCGCCAGTCCCACGGCGCCAGGGTGAAGTTGCCGCCCTCCTCTGCGATCATGGCCTGCAGCGCGTCGCGGTCGGCGAGCGCCCGCGCCCGCGCCGGCTTCCAGACCCGCTCCAGCAGGCCGCGGACCGCCTCGGGCGTCTTGGCCATGGAATCCTCGAGCCGGTAGGCGGCGTAGGTCGGGAAGCCGAGGATGCTGGCGCTCTCCTCGCGGAGCGCGAGGATCTCGACGATGGTCTCGTTGTTGTCGTTGGCATTGCCATTGTCGCCGCGGGCGATGAAGGCCTTGTAGACCTTCTCGCGCAGGTCGCGTCTTTCAGAGCTCTGCAGGAACGGTTCGACCGAGGAGCGCGACAGGGTCACAATCGCCTTGCCGGCCATGCCGCGCTGCTCTGCCGCAGCCTTGGCCGCGGCGACGAATGTCTCGGAGAGGCCGGCCCGGTCATCCTCGCCGAGCTCCATCGACCAGTCCTGCTCGTCGCCGAGCAGATGATGGCTGAACGAGGTGCCGAGATGGGCGAGACGCTCGTTGATCTCGGCCATCCGTGTTTTTGCGGACTCATCGAGCCCGGCGCCGGCGCGGTGGAAGCGGGTGTAGGTCCGCTCCAGCAGCCGCCTCTGCTCGCCGGTGAGTGCCAGCGAGGCGCGTTTCTCGTGCAGCATGGCAATGCGGCCAAACAGCACGGCGTTCATCATGATCGGATTCCAGTGCCGCGCCATCCGCAGCGACACCTCCTTGTCGATCTCGAGGATCGCCGGGTTGGAGTGGGCCGAGACCAGGTCGTAGAATACGGCCGCGACCTTCGAGAGCAGCTTGCCGGAGCGCTCCAGCGCAGTGATCGTATTGTCGAAGTCCGGCAGCGCCGGATCATGGGTGATCGCGGCGATCTCGGCCGAGTGGTCGGCAAAGGCCTGCTCGAAGGCGGGCAGGAAATGGTCCGGCTCGATCTCGGCGAAGGGCGGCGTCTCGAACGGCGTCTGCCATCCCTGCAGGAGAGGATTTGCCAAATTCTGGACCTCGCCCTGCGCACTGCTTTCTGACATCGGATGTCCCGTTTTCGCCTTGAAAATGTGGCCCAATCTATATCACGCGATACGGCATTTTTGGGCCTTTTGCGCTTGATAGATGGGCACTTTTCGGAGAGATTGCGCCCCCTGAACAGGACCTATTTCATGAGCATGCAGCCCTCCACCTCAGCCAAGAGCCAGATCATGTGGCCGAGCGTCATCACCGTGATCTCGGCGGCGATCCTGATCGGCGCGGAAGTGTTCGGCGCGGCGTTCGCCGGCGGCTGGGCGCTCGCGATCCTGTTCGGGCTCGACGACACGGGTGCGCACATCCTGCAGGCCGTGCTGTTCACGATCGGCGTGCTGATCATGATCGCCTTCATCCGCGCAGCGCAACGCGTCGAGCCGTTCACGCGCCGCGCCTGACCATCAGCGATTCAAGAAAGCGCTGCGGCACAGGGCTAAAACGCACAACGCTTCGTTAGTCATTCTTAACAGCCGTTCATCTCCAGCGCGCTCGAGCGCGCGGCCGACGCGACATCGCAAGCTCGCGTTAGGGAAATTTGTCGCTATCGCAAAAAAATTCTTGCGCTGCTGAGTCAAAAGACTTATTTCCTCGCTTGCCCAATTTCGCACGTGCCTGTGGTCGTGTGTCAGTCGGTAGGTATCCGGACAAGAGGCCGGACAGCCGCCAAGGGGTGGAAGAACCGAGGGTCGCGCAAGTCCGATTGAAGGACATCTGATGCGGCCAGCATCTCTCTCCAGGGATGCCGTTGAAGGTCTCACCACTTCTTGCAACCGTGACTGGCAGCCGGAGGCGAACCGGCGCACCCCGCTCTCAACGGGGGACGCGACTTAAAGCAACGACGGAGCGGGCTTTTTTGGTCTCTACCGGCATTCCAACGCCGGCGCGGGCTACTGAAAAGGCTTGTCCTTCATTGCCAGGTGAGCGGGCGGGAAACTCTCCCAACCAATCCACGGCAGCACAGTCTGGTTTGAGTCTTTTGGCCTCAACGCGCCTCCATCGCGCGATGTGGCCAGAGCGCTCTTATCCGGCGTCACGTTGATGCGGATCCCCGTCGCTGGGGCCGTTGGAGAGTGCCATGACCGAACGCATTCAGGAATTCCTGCGTCACCGCCGCAGCGAGGGCCTCGACACCGAGCCGTGCCTCGTCGTCGACCTCGACGTCGTGCGCGACAACTACCAGACCTTCGCAAAGGCGTTGCCGGATAGCCGCGTGTTCTACGCGGTCAAGGCGAACCCGGCGCCCGAAGTGCTGGCGCTGCTGGCTTCCCTCGGCTCCTGCTTCGACACCGCGACCGTCGCGGAGATCGAGATGGCGCTGGCCGCTGGCGCGACGCCGGACCGCATCTCCTTTGGCAACACGATCAAGAAGGAGCGCGACATCGCGCGCGCTTTCGCGCTCGGCATTCGCCTGTTCGCGGTCGACTGCGCCGCCGAGGTCGAGAAGGTCGCCCGCGCCGCACCCGGCGCCAAGGTGTTCTGCCGCATCCTCTATGATTGCGCCGGCGCCGAGTGGCCGCTGTCGCGCAAGTTCGGCTGCGACCCGGAAATGGCGGTCGAGGTGCTCGACCTCGCCAAGCGCCTCGGCCTGGAGCCGTGCGGCATCTCGTTCCATGTCGGCTCTCAGCAGCGCAAGGTGAAGGCGTGGGATCGTGCGCTCTCCATGGCGTCGACCGTGTTCCGTGACTGCGCCGAGCGCGGGATCAACCTGACCATGGTCAACATGGGCGGCGGTTTCCCGACCAAGTACCTCAAGGACGTCCCCCCGGTCGTGCAGTACGGCCGGTCGATCTTCCGTGCGCTGCGCAAGCATTTCGGCAACCAGATCCCGGAGACGATCATCGAGCCGGGCCGCGGCATGGTCGGCAATGCCGGGATCATCGAGACCGAGGTCGTGCTGATCTCGCGCAAGAGCGACGAGGACGAGGTGCGCTGGGTTTATCTCGACATCGGCAAGTTCGGCGGTCTCGCCGAGACGATGGACGAGTCGATCCGCTATGCCATCCGCACCCCGCATGACGGGGCGGACATGACGCCGTGCGTGCTCGCAGGCCCGACCTGCGATAGCGCCGACGTGCTTTACGAGAAGCTGCCGTATCCGCTCCCGGTGACGCTCGAGATCGGCGACAAGCTGCTGATCGAAGGCACCGGCGCCTATACGTCGACCTACTCGTCGGTGGCGTTCAACGGCATTCCGCCGCTGAGAACCTACCACATCTAAGCCGCCTCCTTCCTGAGGCCTGACCAACCGGGAGCCGGCCAGCCGGCTCCTCTCACCACTATTGTCGAAACTCTGAACGACGCTTGCTGCGGCGCGCCAACTGCCGTTGCAAGCGGGGACTGACGTGCCATGACTGCAAATCGGAACACTCCCGTTGCCCTCATTCGGAATGCCGCTCCGTTCGCGATCCGTGCGGAACGAGCCTCCGACGTCGTCGCGCGCGAAGCGCTGCTGGATGCCTGCTTTGGCGACAACCGCCATGCGCGCACCTGCCAGCGCCTGCGCGACGGACGCGCGCCCGCAGCAGGCCTGAGCCTGTCGGCGGTGCACCAGGACGGCCGGCTGGTTGGAACCGTGCGCTTGTGGCACGTCAGCGCGGGGGGCCGCAGCGCGCTGATGCTGGGGCCGTTGGCGGTGGACGACACCGCCCGCGGCCTCGGCATCGGTGCCGCGCTCGTTCAGCGCGCGCTGACCGTGGCGAAAGCACGCGGCCATGGGGCCGTGATCCTGCTCGGCGACGCGCCGTACTACATCAGGTTCGGCTTCTCGGCCGCCAGGACCGGAGAACTGTCCCTGCCGGGCGCCTTCGAACGCGATCGGCTGCTCGGCCTCGAGCTTGTCGAGGGCGCCCTCGATGGCATCAGCGGCACGATCGTGCCGACCGGAGCCAAGCTGCCCAAAGCGAAGGCAGCGCTCACCATGCCGCGCGCGGCATAAGGGCGCCAGCATGTCGGATAACCTGCCCGCAACCGACGTCGCGCGCCCGCGTTTGCGCAGTCTCATCACCACGATCCTGCTGATCCTGATCTCCGTCATGATCGTCAGGGACATCCTGGTCCGGCGCTGGACCGGTTCGCCCTCGCCGCCGGACACCACGCAGCAGTCCCGCTGACAGTGCGGTCAGCCAAAGCCTGATCCGAGGGGTTGCGCGGGCCCTGAAAATGCCCGTAAACCCCGCGCAACCCCGTCTTCAGTCGAGGTCCAACATGCCCCGTCGCCTGATTTCCACCGGTTCGCCGTTCGAGAAGACCGCCGGCTACAGCCGCGCCGTAATCGACGGCGACTTCGCCTTCGTCGCCGGAACCACCGGTTACGACTACACCACGATGACGATGCCTCCAGATGTCACGAGCCAGTCACGGAACTGCTTCAAGACCATCGAAGCTGCCCTCATTGAGGGTGGCTTCGCGATGGCCGACATCGTTCGCGCGACCTACTACCTCACCGACGTCAACGACGCGGACGCCCATTTCGCGGTCTGCGGCGAGGTTCTCGGCGACATCCGCCCGGCGGCGACGCTGCTGATCGTCGCGGGGCTCCTGAAGCCCGAGATGAAGGTCGAGATCGAAGTCACCGCGAAGCGACGCAATCCCTGATCCACCCCTCACCATTTGTCTGCCAGCACTTTCCGGAGAAACCATCCCATGAGCCCCGCCTCGCAGATCTACGCGAAGATTACCGGCCCCATCGTCATGGTCGGCTTCGGCTCCATCGGCAAAGGCACGCTGCCGATGATCGAGCGGCATCTCGATTACGACAAGTCGCGCATCACCGTGATCGATCCCAAGGACGAGGGCCGCAAGGCACATTGCGAGAAGCACAATGTACGATTCATCCAGAAGGGCGTGACCAAGGACAATTATCGCGACTTGCTGACCCCGCTGCTCACCGAGGGCGGCGGCCAGGGATTTTGCGTCAATCTCTCGGTCGATACCGGCTCTACCGATATCATGGAGCTCTGCAACGAGCTTGGCGCTCTTTATATCGACACCGTCAACGAGCCCTGGCTCGGCTTCTATTTCGATTCGTCGAAGGGCCCGGAAGCGCGCTCCAACTACGCCCTTCGCGAAGTGACGCTGGCCGCCAAGAAGGCGCGCCCGGCGGGGTCGACCACGGCGGTCTCCTGCTGTGGCGCCAATCCCGGCATGGTTTCCTTTTTCGTCAAGCAGGCGCTGCTCAATGTCGCCGCCGATCTGAAGCTCAACGCCCCCAAGCCGAAGACCAAGGCCGAATGGGCGGACTTGATGCGACAGGCCGGCGTCAAGGGCATCCACATCGCCGAACGCGACACCCAGCGCTCCAAGTCGGCGAAAGAGCCGGATGTCTTCGTCAACACCTGGTCGGTGGAAGGTTTCCTGTCGGAAGGCGTGCAGCCGTCCGAACTCGGTTGGGGCACCCATGAGAAATGGATGCCCGAGAATGCGCGGACCCACGAAGCCGGCTGCGGTGCCGCCATCTATCTGATGCAGCCCGGCGCCAACACGCGCGTGCGTACCTGGTGCCCGACCCGCGGCGCACAGTATGGCTTCCTCGTCACCCACAACGAGTCGATCTCGATCTCCGATTACTTCACGGTGCGCGACGCATCGGGCACGGCGATCTACCGGCCGACCTGCCACTATGCCTATCATCCGGCCGACGATGCCGTGCTGTCGCTGCATGAGATGTTCGGCCGCGCCGCGAAGATGCAGGAAAAGCACCACATCCTCGATGAGAACGAGATCGTCGATGGCATCGACGAGCTCGGCGTGCTGCTGTTCGGCCACGACAACAATGCCTACTGGTACGGCTCGCAACTCTCCATCGAGGAGACCCGCGAACTCGCGCCCTACCAGAACGCCACTGGCCTGCAGGTGACCTCCGCCGTGCTCGCCGGCATGGTGTGGGCATTGGAAAACCCGAACGAAGGCATCGTCGAAGCCGACGAGATGGATTTCGATCGTCTGCTGGAAATCCAGATGCCATATCTCGGCCCGGTCAAGGGCTACTACACCGGCTGGACCCCGCTGACCGGCCGCCCCGGCCTGTTCCCGGAGGACATCGACACTTCGGATCCGTGGCAGTTCCGGAATATCCTGGTGCGCTGCTGAGAAGCGCGCCTCGCCGCCTCCCGCGATCGCCTTCCGGCTAATGGCCCTGGGCCGGCTCAGATGCTAACGAGCCGGCCGCAAGGCATCCGGGAGGTTCGCATGAGATATTTCGCCTGCATCGCAGGGGGCGTCAGCCTCTTGATCGCATCCAGCGCCCTGGCGGCGGACACCGGGCAGTTGCCCTGCAAGACCACGCAGGAATGCAACGAAAGCGCCGCGAAGATCGGCGCCAATGCCCCGAGCAGCGCGCAACCTTCGACCAGCAAGTCGGACGCCGCCGAAGATCAGTTCTACTGGCTCAACAAGATCAACAAGGCCTCCACGGTCATGCTGATGGAGGAGGGCATCTTTCCGAAGGATGTCGGCCAGTTGATCGCCAAGGGCGTCGACTACACGATCCGCCAGGCCCGCGAGCCCGACGGCAAACGCCCGAGCGACGTCCTCCAGATCGAGAAGATCATGACCGACAAGGTCGGCGAGGAAGCCTCCGTCGTCCACGCCGGGCGCAGCCGTCAGGACATGTACGCGACTTTCCGCGCTGCAAAGCTACGAAACCAGACGCTGGATCTTGCCGAAGCGCTGCTCGGCCTGCGCACGAGGCTGCTCGCCAGGGCGGCCGACAACCTCGAGACGGTGATGCCCGGCTACACCAACGGCGTGCAGGCGGTGCCGATCACCTATGGTCATTACCTGCTGGCCTATGAGGAATCGTTCGAGCGCGACCAGCAACGCATCAGCGACGCCTGGCGCCGGCTCAACCTCAGCCCGATGGGCGTCGGCGTGATGTCCGGCTCGATCTGGCCGCTGAACCGCGCCCGCCTCGCCGAGCTGCTGGGCTTTGACGGCATCGTCGAGAATTCGATGGACGCCAACCAGGTGATTCCGTTCGACAATCAGCTCGAGGCCAGCGCCATCGCCAATTCGGCGGCCATTCGCATCGGCGTGATGATGCAGGACCTGCACACGCAATATGCCGAGGTACGACCGTGGCTGCTGCTGCAGGAGGGCTCGACCTACACCAGCAGCGCGATGCCGCAGAAGCGCAACCCGGGCCTGATCATGCAGGCGCGCATCGCCGCATCCGACGTGGTGGGCCTGTCGGAGGCCGTGTCGATCCGCGCGCATAACGTCACGTCGGGCATGGTCGACTCCAAATTCGAGATCGAGGATCTCGGCCTGTTCCCGCGCGCCGTCAGGATGGTCGACGCCGCCGACCGGGTGTTCGATGCGATCGTGGTCGACAAGGCGCGCGCCAGGGAGGAGCTGGAGAGCGACTGGACGTCGACCATGAACCTCGCCGAACTGCTGTTGCAATCGCATCAGATTCCGTTCCGCGTGGGACACGGCTTCGCGTCGCAGATGGTCAGCTATGCGCGGCCGCTGAACCTGACGCCGAAGACCATCCCCTTCGACGTCGTGACCGACCTGTTCGGCAAGACGCTCGCCAAATTCAACATGCCGGCGCAGCCCTTCCCGATGAGTGAGGCCGAATTCAGGGAAGTCATGTCGCCCGAGTGGATCGTGACGCACACCAAGGGCGTCGGCGGGCCGCAACCTGCGGAGGCTGCGCGCATGCTCAAGCAAGCCCGGCAACGCCTCGATACCGACAAGGCCTGGCTCGCCGCACAGCGCGACAAGCTTGCAAAGGCCGATGCCGCGCTCGACCAGGCCTTTGCGGCGCTGCTGCCGAAGGACGCCGCACATTAGTTACGGCGGGGCACCGTCCTGGCACGCGCCCCGCCGCCTGGTCACTTCGCCATGTAATCGAACGCCACCGAGCCCAGCCCGAGCGTCAGATCCGCCTTGTAGTGCAGCGCGGAGATCACCTCGCGCACCGGCAGGCGGGCGACGTCGCAGAGCGCATGCGGGAACAGGCCGAGCGCAGCGGGGCCGGTCCAGGCTTCCTTCAGCACGATGTCATCGAGATGGAATCGCACCAGCTCGCAGATCCGCGCGCTGCCGTCGACATGCGGGATGATCTTGAGGATGAAGTTCGGCACCTTCATCGCATCCAGCAACGTGGTGTGGTCGACCTTGCGGTACTTGTAGCCCATGGTGGCGGAGGCGCAGAGCACGGAGCCGTAGTGCAGTGAGCCGACCAGGACGTCGCTCTCGACCGCGAACTTGGGCCGCGCCAGCTTCTTGGGAAATCCCCACAGCTCGCGGCCGCCGGCGATCGGAGCCTCGTCGTCGAGATACATCGCATGGGTGTAGGCACCCAGTTCGCCCTTGAGGCGGACCGGGATCACCTGGCCGGTCTCGGTGTAGTCGCCGAAGCCGGTCGAGTCGGGCATGCGGATGAACTCGTACTTCACCACCGGCTCGGCCACCTCGAGCGGCTCGGGCACCACGGCGGCCAGCGCCTCGGGATCGGTCCGGTAGGTGATGATGAAATATTCGCGGTCGAAGAAGCGATAGGGCCCTGGCGGGAATGACGGGTTGGTGAGCGGCATCGAATAGGCGGTACGCCGGATATCCTCGATCTTCATGGAAGGCCCCATCTGTCGTTGCGAGACGACCGATTATGGGGGCAGCGGACGACAGAGGCGAGACCGTATCGTGTGCACGGGCTGCCAAATGCGCGTCACAATGCGGGGATCGCGGTTACTTTTGCTTGATCGGCGGCGCGGTTTTCTCCGCAGGTGCCGGCGGCAGCACCGGCTTGGCGCCGGCCTTCTGCGCCTCCGCATCGGGACGGGCGGGCTCCGGCGCCGGCGTGGTCGGACGCTCGCCACCCGGCTTCGATTCGGCCGGCGGCGCGGTCTTCTGCGGTGCCGGCGTGCCCTGGAGCGGCTGCGTCGCCTGCGCCATCTGCGCAGGCGGGGCCGCGTCGATCGCGCGCAGCGAGAAACATACGATCACGACGCCTGCCACCACCATCGCGGCAGCAATCAGCATGTCGTTCCGCAGCGTTCGCCTGGGTTGGTCCGCAGCCATCTCGTTCACCTGCGACTTGTTCGCGAGGTCAACGATCACGCCGGGGCATGGTTCCTGTACGCCGGAACTCAGTCCGCGGTATTGCTTTCCCAGGTCGCGTGCCGCACGCCGGGCTGCCGCTCGAGATTGGTGACGACGGCATTCAGCTCGCTCGGATCGACCGCGGTCGAGACCAGCGTCGCGACGATCTCCAGCAGATCGTCGCCGATCTCCGCGACCGCGACGTCGGCGACCGGATATTTCGCGGCTTCGAGCTTCTCCACCAGGTGGTCACGCATCGCGGGCAGGGCCTCGAGCGTCACCGCGACCTTGACGTAATAGGTCGCCTCCGAGGCCTTCTCGTCGAGCGGGATGCGGTTGATGGCGTTGACCAGCGGACGCAGCAGCGTGTTGCCGGCGATCACGAAGGCGGTCAGCGCCACGGCCTGCGCCACCAGATCCGCGCCGGCGCAGGAGCCGACGGCGGCCGAGGACCACAGCGTCGCCGCGGTGTTGAGGCCGCGCACGTCCATGCCCTGCTTCATGATGACGCCGGCGCCGAGGAAGCCGATTCCCGACACGACATAGGCGATCACCCGCACCGCGCCGTCGGCGCCGGCGAGATGCATCGCCAGGTCGACGAAGGCGGCCGCTCCGACCGCGACCAGCACGTTGGTGCGCAGGCCCGCAGTGCGCTGGCGATATTGCCGCTCCGCCCCGATCAGCGTCCCTAGCACGAAGGCGGAGGCGAGGCTGATCAGCGTGTCGAGGAAGTCGGCGCTGTTGAAGGTTGCAAGAAATCGCATGGCACCTGACAGACTGAATGCCGCGATCTCTTACATTTCCAGAATGCCCGCGTCACCATCTTCCGCGCCGAAGGCGAGCAGCGTACCCTTGGCATTCCAGGCCAGTCCCGACACCGGAGCGCCGCCGGTCCGCCGCACCAGGATTTCGGCGCCGTCCTCGAGCCGCACCATCAGCACCACGCCGTCGCTGTAGCCGACCGCCATAATGTCGTTCTTCGGATGACAGGCGACAACGGAGACCCGCGCCGGCATCGGCGCCAGCATCGCTGGCTCCTTGCCCATCGGGCCGTCCTTGCTGGCGAACGGCCAGACGATCACGCTGTCGGCGCCGGAGGTCGCAAGCCCCTTGCCGCCGACGCTCCATGACATCGAACGGACACGGCCCGGATAGCCGCTCATCCGCATGTGCCTGTTGTCGGCGAGCCGCCAGCCATGCATCGCCGGCTCGTGCATCGCCGTGACCAGGAACTTGTTGTCCGGGCTGAAGCTGACGGCGAGATGCGAGCCGGCCCATTCCAGGAATTCCGGATTGGCCGCCATATTGGGAAACCACAGGGTGACGCCGTTATAATGCGCGATCGCGAGCCGCAGCCCCTTCGGCGCGAAGGCGAGCCCGCCGACTGTCGAGGGCACCTCGAAGGTTTTCTCCTCGCCCTTGGCGCTGCGGACCAAGGCGGTCTTGCCGGCGGACCACGCCACCGTGCCATCGCCATGTAGCGCGACATTGTCGATCCAGCGCCGCTTGGCGTCGGTCGCAATCACGGTCGTCTCGCCCTTGGCGTCGATCGCAATCAGCTTGCCGTCGTCGCCGCCGGTGACCAGCCGCTTGCCGTCCGAGGCCGCGCAGAGGATGGCGCCGAAATGCGTCCCGGTCCGCGTAACCTCACCGTCAATACCGGCAATGGCAACGCTTTCCTCGGCGCCGACGAAGAAGGCGCGGTCACCGAGGAAATGCACGGAACCCACCGCCCCGCCGAGCGGGAGCAGCTTGACGCGGTCGGTGATCGAAACAATCGAGGGCCCTTCGCCCGGATCGAACTCTTTCATCACGTCGTGATGCACTGCTGGAAGCCGTCGCGGATCGCCTGTTCCGGCAGATCGCGACCGATGAAGACGACACGGCTCTCGCGCTTCTCGCCATTCTTCCATTTCCGCTGATGATCGCCCTCGAGCATCATGTGGACGCCCTGGAACACATAGCGGTCGTCGTCGCCGGCGAAGGCAAGGATGCCCTTCGAGCGCAGGATCTTCTGGCCCTCGGTGGCGACGAGCTGCTGCAGCCAGGGCATGAACCTGGCCGGGTCGAGCGGCTGCTCCGAGCGCAGCGACAGGGACTGCATGTCCTCGTCATGATAATGCTTCAGCCCGTGGCCGTGATCATGGTGGTGGTGGTGATCATGGTCATGATGGTGATCGTGATCGTGGTCATGATCGTCGCCGGCCTCGAGGAATTCAGGCTCGATCTCCAGGATGCGGTCCAGATCGAACGCGCCCCGCTCCAGCACGTCGGATAACCCCACCTGACAGCGTTCGGTGCGGTGCAGCTTGGCATAGGGGTTGATGCCGCGGATGCGAGCCTCGACCTCGGCCAGCTCCGGCTTGGAGACGAGATCGGTCTTGTTCAGCACGATGACGTCGGCGAAGGCGATCTGGTTCTTGGCTTCCGGCGCGTCCTTCAGGCGGTCGCTCAGCCATTTCGCATCGGCGACGGTCACGACCGCGTCGAGCCGGGCGTTCTTCTGCACGTCCTCGTCGACGAAGAAGGTTTGCGCGACCGGCGCCGGATCGGCAAGGCCGGTGGTCTCGACGATGATGGCGTCGAACTTGCCCTTGCGCTTCATCAAGCCGTCCATGATGCGGACGAGGTCGCCGCGCACCGTGCAGCAGACGCAGCCATTGTTCATCTCGAACACTTCTTCGTCGGCGCCGATGATCAGATCATTGTCGATGCCGATCTCGCCGAATTCGTTGACGATGACCGCGTATTTCTTGCCGTGGTTTTCCGACAGGATGCGGTTCAGCAGCGTGGTCTTGCCGGCGCCGAGATAGCCCGTCAGCACGGTCACAGGAATTTTTTGCGAAGCTTCAACCATAACAACTCCGGGAACTTGAAAGGCGCTCAACCCGGCAGGGAGGCCCCTGCCCTATCCGGCGAGCGCGCTGGTCAGGGCCTTTATATTGTGCCTGACCATGTCAATGTAAGTGGGTGCATCGCCCTTTTCGTCGGTCAGACTGTCCGAATAGAGGGTCCCTCCGACCTTGGCGCCGGTCTCGGCTGCGATCTGGCGGACCAGGCGCGGATCGCTGATATTTTCGAGAAAAACCGCCGGAATTTTCGCTTCCTTGATCTGGGCGATGATCGCGGCGATATCGCGCGCGCTGGGCTCGGCATCCGTGGAGACGCTGAGCGGCGAGAAGAACGTGATTCCGTAGGCATCAGCGAAATAGCCGAAGGCGTCATGGGTCGAGATCACCTTGCGCCGCACTGGCGGTATCTTCGCCATCGCCTGGGTCACGTCGAGGTCGAGCGCCTCCAGCTTGGCCAGATAGGCCTCGGCATTGGCCTTGAAGAGGCCTGCCTTGTCGGGGGCCACGGCGATCAGCCCGTCGCGGATATTGACGACATAGATCTTGGCATTGGCGACGGATTGCCAGGCATGCGGATCGTCATGACCGGCCATCTTCCGCGGCATGATGCCCCTGGTCGCCACCACGACCTGGGCCTTGCTCCCGGAGGCCTCGAGCAGCCGCGGCAGCCAGCCCTCGAAGCCGAGACCGTTGACGACGAGCAGCTTCGCGTCGGCGACCTTCTTGGCGTCCGCCGGCGTCGGCGCATAGACATGCGCATCGCCGTTGGGCCCGACGAGCGCCACGACATCGACCCCGTTGCCGCCGACATTGCGCACCATGTCGGCGAGGATCGAGAAGCTCGCCACGACCTTGACCGGTCCGTTGGCGCGCGCCGCCCCGCTCGCCATCACCAGACCCAGACAGATCAGCCCGATCAACCGCCGCATCGCCGTCACGCCTCGAGATGCCGTCCCGGGAACAGCTGCCGCACCAGCCCGCTGACATTGCCGAACAGCAGCGACACCACATAGAGCCCGGCCGCGACCAGGATGATCGCGGGGCCTGACGGAATCCGCGTCTGGTACGACAGCACGAGCCCGGCATAGCCCGACAGCATCGCGCTCGCAACCGCGATGCAGATCATGGTGGTGATGTCGCGCGACCAGAACCGCGCGATGCCGGCAGGCAGGATCATCAGACCGACGCCGAGCAGCGTGCCGAGCGCATGGAAGCCGTTGACGAGGTTGATCACGACCAGCGCGAGGAACGCCAGATGCGCCGGCGCGCCGGCCCGGCTGACGGTGCGCAGGAACACCGGATCGACGCATTCGATCACAAGCGGCCGATAGATCACCGAAAGCACCAGCATCGTGATGGTGGCATTGAAGGCGATCACCAGCAGGGTCTGGTCGTCCATCGCGAGGATGTTGCCGAACAGCACATGAAGCAGGTCGATATTGGTGCCCTTGATGGAAACGATGGTGACGCCGAGCGCGAGCGAGACCAGGTAGAAGGTCGCGAGCGATGCGTCCTCCTTCAGTTCGGTGGTGCGCGCCACCAGGCCCGCAAGCAGCGCGACCGTGAAGCCCGCGATCAGGCCGCCTGTCGTCATCGCAAACAGATTGAGGCCCGACAGCAGGAAACCGATTGCCGCTCCCGGCAGGATCGCATGCGCCATGGCGTCGCCGACCAGGCTCATCCGCCGCAGCATCAGGAATACGCCGATCGGCGCGCCGCCGAGCGACAGCGCGATCACGGCCGCGAGCGCGCGGCGCATGAACTCGAATTCGGTGAAAGGGCCGATCAGCGCATCGTACAGCATGGGATCAGGCAGCCCGCGAGCGCGGATCGGCGGCGCAGGCCGCGGCCGTATCGTCGAATGCCTCGCACATCCGCATTGCGACCGTGAGGTTTTCCGGCGTCAGCGCCTCCGCGGTCGGTCCCCATTCCACCGGGCCGCGCGCCAGCAGCAGCGTTTCCGGAAAATTGTTGCGGACCATGTCGAGGTCGTGCAGCGCCGCCAGCACCGTGCGCCCTTCACTGTTCCAGTGCTTCACCAGCCCCAGCAGGTCAGCGGTGGTCTTGGCGTCGATCGCGTTGAACGGCTCGTCGAGCACGATCAGGCGGGCGTCCTGCAACAGCACGCGGGCGAACAGCATGCGCTGCATCTGGCCACCCGAGAGCGTGCCGATCGGGCGGTTCTCGAACCCGTTGAGGCCGACCGCGGCGAGCGCAGCCAGGATCCGCTTGCGCGCGGCCTGGCCGATGCCGCCGAAGAAACCGGTTGCGCGCCACAGCCCGGTGCCGACGAAATCGAACACCGAAATCGGGAAGCTGCGGTCGATGTCTGATGTCTGCGGCAGATAGGCGATATCCCTGTGATGGAGCCCGTCGAGATCGATGACACCCGACAGCGGCCTGAGCACGCCGGCGATGCCGCGGAGCAGCGTCGACTTGCCGGCTCCGTTCGGGCCGATCACGGCCAGCAACGCGCCCGCTTCGACCTCGCCATTGAGGTGATGCACCGCCGGATGGCGGTCATAACCGAGGGTGACATCGCGGAATGTGACGAGCGCAGCCACGTCTTACCTCATCGCCAGCCAAACCACGCCCCACAGGCAGGCACTGACCGCCGCAGCCGCCGCCAGGCGGGCGGTAACCGGCATCCGCAGGATCGACCACGGCGCGATCTGGGCTGGGTGGGGCGCGTGGCTGTGCTCATGGGGATGGGCGTGGGAGTGGGGGTGCGGGTGCGGGTGGGAATGCGTATGGGCCATGGCGATGAGTGTTATATTATAACATTACGCGAGTCTATCGGGGTTCCCAACACGGAGGTCAGCGTTGCGGTTCCAGAGGTGCCGAAGGGGCTCCCCCAGAGCCGTCCCGGCGCAGGCCGGGACGACACCGAACTTGTGCCGCAGCTTGCTGGTCATGGACCCGCGTTCTCGCGACATGATTTGTCCGAGGCTTGCGTTTCGTTCCGCCCTCTCGTCTTGCTGAGGGCGCAGGGAAAGCCGGGTGCCGATCGCACCCATGGGCCCCGAGCAACAGAGGTAGCTCGGGGGTAGGACCACAGGTGTAACCGGAGACTCCGGCTTTCCCTGCGCGATGGTTTACGGCTTATACGTACTCTCCCCGGTGAGACTGGGCTTTCTTGTCACCGCTGTCAGCAAGAGACCTTGGTCTCTTGCTGACAGGACACCTGCCACTAGGGCGTCAGGCCTGCACGATTTCGCCGTCCGCCTCGGTGCGTTCGTCGTATGCACCTCGGCGTCCACCGCATCCCGCCGCGCGTTCGTGACGTGCGCTCGCCCCTCGCATCGGGCGGGACGGCAGATTCATACACTGATCTGTACTTCGTATAAACCGAAATCTTTTTATGCGCGCCCCTTGCGCCGTCGGGCAAATCAGTGGCAGGGGGCTCAACGCGCCGGCGTCGTATCGGCTTTGTCGCAGACCACGCCGCAGGTGTTGCGACAGGCAAACACTTGCTCAGATGACGGTGCGCATCGAGCGCGCGGCCTTGCTGACTCGCGCTTGATCGCTTCATTCAAGCTTGAACGCGTCCTTTATGGGATAGCCGATGTTGGCACCGATCTTCCACACGCCATCCACTTTATTCAGCAGGTAAGTTCCGCCCGACCGATTTAGCTCGCTCCCATCGGCCTTGTACCTGACATAGGTACCTCCGGCGATCGCATAAGATTGGCCGAGAAGTCTCACTCCAAAATCGATCCATTGGGTCTTCGCGTAGCCCTGTTTTACCGCGGCGTCATGAAACCTGATGTACCAAGCCAGCGCCTCTTCAGCCGTGGTGAACGCCATGAAGCCTTTTGGCCCCTGCACCACGAAGGGAACGTTTATGAACCTCATCACCGCGGCCATGTCGCCGCGGCTGTACTCCTCGAAGTAGTCGTGCATCAGCTTGTCGATTGCGTTGCTGTCAGCAGTCGGATCGCTGGTCTGAGCGTGCAGAACGCCCGTTGGACCTGACAGGAACAGTGCGGCAATCACTGCTCTGATCGTTGCACCCAGCTTCGTCATACTGTTTCCATTGAGCCTGCTCAAAACAAATTCGATCAGGTGCGGGACCCGTTTGGCATCGAAATGGCTGTTCATTGAAGTCCTCCCGAAAACGAGTGTGACTTCGCTCGATCAACGTCAAGCCGAGAAAAACTACGACTGCTGGCGATCGGTTGTCATCTGGGCTCGTCGAGGAGTTGAGGTAGTGTCGCTGACCAATAGGCTGGGCCGCTTCCGCACCAAGGGCCACCTACGGAAAGGGATCGGCGGAGATCGGACCCTTGCCAGCCCTCACGGCGTGATCGGCCGTCATGATAAGTGGCTGGGCACCCTCAGCGCGCCGGCGTCGCATCTGAGTTGTCGTAGACCACGCCGCAGGTGTTGCGCGCACTGGCGCACTTGCGCAGATGACAATGTGCATCGAGCGCGCAGCCGCCATAGACGATCGCGACATAGCCGATGACGGCGGCGGCGGTCGCGCCAAGCAGGGATTTGGTCCAGAGATCCATGACGGCCTCATCCGTCCGGCGGCCTCGGGTCGCACGCCCGAACAATGTCTTTGTGCCTGGAAACCGCGATCAGGTTCGTGCTCCGCATCACGCTCCCGGCCTGGCGCGGGGCAAAGCGGACGTCGACCTGCCGACGACGCCGGCCTAGCTCTGCATGTCGTGACCCAAGGCGACCTCGCTCCAGCCAAAAACAGAGCGGCGATCTGACGTCTCAGCTTCCAACAACCAGGTCCGAGGCGCTAGAGTAGCGGATCGACGCGTGAAGGGCGGCGATGCGGCGATGCGGATCATGGTGTGGTGATAGCCAACGCCCCAGGAGGGAGCGCCGGTCATGCGAACGCTGACTCTTATCACCTTCGCAGCCTCTGTCGTCATTCCGACATGTGTCGCGGCGCAATCCATGACTGCCCAGCAATATCATAAAGAGAAAGGCCCCTGCGCTTGCCCCGAAGACACGGACAAGGCCGGAAACAAATGCGGAAGACGGAGCGCCTTCTGTGAGAGCGACGGCATCGAAATTGAGAATTGTTATCTGAAGGACGTTGAGCGCCAAAAGCAAAAGGAGTGCTCGTTCATTTACGATCCGATCCGGCCGCCCCCGCTCGCGCCGAAGAGATGAGTGCCGACGACGCCCGCCAGCTCCGTCGATGATCACCGGAGCGGACATTCGACACGTCTTTCAAGGGTCGCTTTTCCTGGTTATCACGCCTGAGGCCAGGCGTCGTCTAGTTTGCCATTGCTCGTTCCGCCGCATTCGTCTTCGGTTCAAGCCGACGACGAACGATGTGAATGTGGCCGCGCAGGTCGTAGAGCTGATCGGCAAACGCCAGCGGAAAGCGAACGTGACTCACGGCGTTCTCTATACGATCGAGCTCGGCTTGATGCCGATTCAGGTCGCCGCCGTCCCCACTCGAGTCGATCGAGATTTCGAGCGATTTGAGCTCGCCGTACCAATAAAGCAGTCGCCGACGCATAATCCATCGATACAGCAGCGGCAGATAGTGAAATGCCGGAAGACCGATCGCAATAGCTGTCACGAGCAGGGCGATCGCCCGTTGTGCATGGACGGTCATCCATAACGGCAGATATCTCTGTAGATACGAAGGACCGTTCTTGTAGAAGTCGATGGCGGCTGCGGCGACGGGATAGTCCGGGTCGGTTGGCTGAGGAAATTCTCCAGCGCGTTGAAATATTCCCGGTCTGCCATGAACTTCCACCATTGTCTTCAGGAGCAGGCTGACAATCGTGGGATGAAGATCGCTGCGAACAAGAACACTGCTTGTCGTAGCGATGAGAGAAACATCGTTCGGCGGAATATTCGCCTCCAGATCCACCACGCCCTGCGGCAATACCAACCGAACCAGATTTGGGAAAATGCGCGTGAATGCTTCGGCGGTCGGAAAATTCATCAGCCGGACCTTGGGCGCCCGCAGCAACGACTGGACGGCTGAAGAATCGGGCGCGCCAAGGATGAACACGGCATCGACCTTGCCTTCAAACAATGCTTGAGCCGCCTCGTTTCCGGCCACTGGCTCCAGGGTTGCCGTTTCGGATGAAACGCCACCCTTGACGAGGATTTCTTCAGCGGTGTGGCGCGTACCACTTCCGACCGGCCCAACCGCGATGCGCTTGCCTCTGAGCTGAATGAGACGGTCGATCGGCTCGTTCGATGCATAAAAAATCCAGATCGGGAGATAATCGATGGCGCCGAGGGACAGAAGACCGGGGGAAAGGGCCGCGTTCGACACTCCGCCCGTGACAAAGCCAATCTGAACCCCGGAATCGGGATTTTGCAGAAGTGTCAGATTTTCCAGCGCCCCCTCAGTCGCCCGCAGTTCAAGTGTCACGTTGGCGTTGGCGAAATGCTCACGGTAACGTTGTCCGAACCAGTCGAAGCTGGCGCCTTTGAACGCAGTGCCGATCGTCACTTTCGAGGGCGGCGTGGGTATCAGATAACTCAGAACGACCGAAACAACACTGACGGCACATAGGCTGGCGACCAATCCCACCAGCAAGGTCCGGCGGCTCAATCCCAAAATCGTCATTCGGTTTGCTCAATAAGACGCGTAACCTGAAAAGGGCAGAATAGGGAAATGTGGCGACGGGGTCCAGATTTCCCAGGATTCCTGATGTTGGTTGCAGCGCGAGAAGGCCGTGGCCGGAGTGCCCTGACTGTACGGAGATGGCGGCGCGTTGTCGGTTTATGGCGGCATTCCAGAACCGTCTTGCCACGCAACCAAACGATGCTTTGGCCGGTGACGGCTATCGTGCGTCAGCGGGACCTCAGCTTGAACCATGCCGTTTCTCCGTGAGAGACATGCAAGTGATGGGAGAAGGTCGATGAGGTCATTCACGATAGCGATCCGTACAATGCCTATTGTCTTGCTTCTCGCTGCAACGCCGGCATCCCCGCAACAGATCGAACCAAGCGCCGGTGGCGAGCTCTTTGAAAGAATGCAGTCCGAGTTTGCTGACGCCTATAATCGCAAGGACGTTCCTGCCATGGCTGCATTCTTTAGCGAGAACGCTGTGCGCATAACGCCTGCCGGCATTTTCCGCGGAAGAGAGGCGATTGGCAGGGAATTGCAAAGAGTGTCGGTTGACTTGGGTCTCCACGACTACAGCGTCAAACGAACTGTCTCGCGTCTGGAAGGCAATATGGTCTTCAACGCCGGGGAATGGCAGGCCAAACTCGGTGATGGCAGACAGTATCACGGCTATTACTCAGCACTGCTGGTACGCGAGGGCGATCGGGTGAAGATCTTCGAAGAGACAACAAACGTGGCTGTCCCGTAGCATCGTGGAGCGGATTGGCGAAGCGTAACCCGCCGATTCGTGTGCGAAGATGATGGCGGGTTGCGCCTTCGGCCGACCCACCAACGAGACCACAACAACCTTCACGCGTCCCGCGCGTAGCTCGTCAGCTTCGCCTCGAGCACGGCAAGAAGCTGGTCGCGGATCGGATCGCGGGAGCCCTTCAGCCAGGCGGCGGCGAGCGGCAGGCGGCCGGCCTGGCTGCCGCGCTTCAGCTTCACCGGCTCGAAGCGGACGCCCGAGATCGCCATCCGCGCGGTCCAGCGCGGCACGATGGCGACACCGAGCCGTGCCGCCACCATGTTGACGATGGTCTGCTTCTCGTCGGCGATCTGGCGGATGCGCGGCGTGAGCCCGGCCTCGTCGAACAGTTTCGTCGTCAGATCATGGCTGTGCGGCCGCGACCGGCGCTCCGGCACGATCAGCGGCTGATCGGCGATATCGGACAACGCGACCTGGTTGCGGCGTGCCAGCTTGTGGCGCTGCGACAGGGCGACGACGGCGACCGGCAAGGGCATCGCCAACCCGGTCGCGACCTTCTGGACCGGCGCACAGATGCTGGAGCATCTCGGCGAGAAGGACGCGGCAGTGCGGCTGATGGCAGCGGTGGAGAAGGTGTGCGGCGCCGGCGTGCTGACGCCCGATGTCGGCGGCAAGGCGACGACGAAGGAAGTCACCGACGCGGTGATCGATGCGATCCACGGCTCGAATGTGTAGGGTGCATGCGGTAAGGCGAGCACGCCCTCACATCGCGGCTTCGGCGCAATTCACCAGCCGCGCGGGCGTGCCGACGGCGGTGCAGCCGGACGGCACGTCTGACGTCACCACGGCGCCGGCGCCGATCTTGGCGAAATCACCGACGCTGATGTCGCCGACGATCATCGCGCCGGCGCTCAGGTAGACGCCGCGGCCGATCCTCGGCGCGCGCCGCGGATCGTCCCGGTGCCGCGTGACCGTGACGTTCTGCAGCACGGTGACCTCGTCGCCGATCGCAACCAGCGCGCCGATGATGATGCCGGTGCCGTGATCGAGGAACACCGAGGTTCCAATCGCCGCCGACGGATGGATGCTGATCTGCAGCTGATCCGCCGATGCGCTCTGCATCATCAGCGCGAGGTCGACGCGGCCCTGCCGCCACAGCCAGTTCGAGACGCGCCAGGCCTGCAGCGCGACATAGCCCTTGAAGTTCAGGAGCGGCGGCAGGAAGCCCGTGATCGCGGGATCGCGGCGAATGATCGCCTGCAGATCGCAGGCTGCGGCATCGACCAGCGCGCGCTCGGCGCCATGGGCCTCGGTGGCGGCGCGTGTGAAGCGGCTGCGATCGGGCTCCGACGCGCCGATGCGCTGCCCGACCAGGAACGCGACCGCGCTGGCAAAGTCCGGATGATCGAGCACGATGGCGGCCGATCGGCCGAGGACGGGATCGCATTCTATCGCAACCTCGGCTTCACGCCGGATCGATTGCCAGAGCTGATTGATGGATGCGATCGCGCCTGCCGCCATGAGCACACCTGTATGAGTTCACCTGTATGAGTTCACCTGCATGGGTCCAGCTCGCGAACAAGTGGACATGCGGATGCCAAAACGCAAACCGCCCGCTTGCTCGTCGCAAGCGGGCGGCTCGTGGCCGTTCAGGTGCTATGGGGGCACATCGCCTGAAGGCTTAGGTGGTCCGCGGTGGCATCAGCCCTGCGGGGGCTGGTCGTTCGGCGGGGTCGGACGGGTCTTGTGCTGCGCCATGAAGGCGTCGAACTCTTCCTTGTCCTTGGCGTGACGCAGGCGATCGAGGAAGTTCTTGAACTCGACCTGCTCTTCCTCGAGCCGGCGCAGCGTCTCCATGCGGTACTCGTCGAAGGCGCGGTTGCCGCTGGAGGGGGTGCCGAAGCCGCCGAACGGGAAGCCGCGACGCTCCATGCGGTTCTTCATCCGCTCCATCTTGTACTGCATCCGCTCCATCTTGTTGGCCCAGCGATCCTGGTCGTAGTGACTCCAGCAACCCATTTTTCTGCTCCCGAGTGTGAAAAAGAGAAGGGCGAGACCGATCGGCCACCAGATGATGAAGCCGAGGATAGTCACAGCGATCCAGCCGGGGTGCCACCCACTGTGCATCATGTGCGGGCGGTACGGTTCTTCGACAGGACCGCGCCAGCGATTGACGTCTGCGGTGTAGGCCATTTGCCTCTCCATGACGGCATCACGCCGTTGTGAATGTAAATAACATTTACATAGGTAGCCCATCCCTAGGGAAAGTCAAGCGGAGCGGATGACGCACCCCTGGGATTATTTTTGCGCCTGTTTTGAACCTTATCGCGGCTTGCCCCACGGGCCGGCCGGCGCAGCGGCCTCCGCCTGGCGGTCGGTCGGGAAGCCGAGGCCGCGCAGATAGATCAGCACCTCTGCCTCGAGCAGTTCCTCCGGCGACATCGGCAGCTTGCGCCGCGCCGCATCGCCGCGGCCGAACAGCGAGGCGATGCCGTGCGACATCGCCCAAATGTGCAGCGCCATCATCATCGCCGGCGGGCGCGGCTGGCCTGGCGGTGCCAACGCCGCGAGCCGTTCGGCGGCGGCGCGGATGATCGCAAAGGCGCGCTCGCTTGCGGCCATCAGCGTCGGATTGGCATCCGGCGGCAAGCCGGATTCGAACATCGCGGAATAGAACGCCGGCTCCTCGCGGGCGAACGCCAGATAGGCCTTGCCGACGCGCTCGAACGCCGTGACCGTGTCGGGACGGCCGTCGTCCCAGGCCTGCGTCAGCACGGATTCGAACTGCTCGAAGCCGCGCTGCGCGATGCTCGCGATCAGTTCGTCGCGGTCGCGGAAATGCCGGTAGGGTGCCGCAGGGCTGACGCCGGCCATGCGCGCGGCGTCGGCAAAGGTGAAGCCGGCCGGCCCCTTCTTCGAGATCAGGTCGAGGGCTGCCTGCAGCAGCGCCTCCTTGAGATTGCCGTGGTGATAGCCGCGCTCGGCGCGGCCGTCGTCCTTGTCTTTGTCCTTGCGCCAGCTCATGTAAACGATCTTTACATGAGCCGGCGGCAAAGGTCACTAGATCAGCGGCGCGGCCCTGATCACCATTAACAGACCGCTGTCGCGCCCTACCTTCCCGGGATCGGCAGCACCGGCATGATCTCGACGGCCTCGCCCGGGAAGATCGCAAAATGCGGGTGGTTCTCGAACAGCTTTGCCGCCGCCTCCTGCGAGGGCGCCCGCACCAAGGTGAAGCCGGTCATCACGTTGCTGATGTCGGTGATTCCGCCGGCATCGACCTTCTTGGTCTTGCCGAGCGGGCCGCCCATCTCGACGATGACGTCCTGATGCTTCTGGACCCAGGCGCCCCAGGCGGCCATGCCCTGCTGCTCTTTGGCCTTGCGCTCGGCCTCCGGCAGCTTGTTCCAGGCGGCCATGCGCGAGCCATCCTTGCTGCCGAGATAGACGGCGAGGAACGTGTTGGTGCTCATAGTGCTTCTCCGTTGCGGTTGAGGGATTGAAGAGCTAGACGGCACCCGGCCGGCCCTGCAGCACGTCGAAGCCGGCTGCGGCTTCGCGTACCTCGTCCGAAAAGTCGGACATCTCCTGGACCTGACGGATCTCGATGATCTCGTTCGCGCTTCCCGGGCACCTCTTGGCCCATTCGATCGCCTCCGCGCGTGAGGCGACATCGATCATCCAGAAGCCGCCGAGCACCTCCTTGGATTCGGTGAAGGGGCCGTCGGTGACCACGGGCTTTCCGGTCGCGAACGAGACGCGCACCGCCTTTGCCGGCGGATGCAGGCCTTCCAGCGTGATCAGCACGCCGGCGTCCTTCAGCGCCTGATTGTACTTCATCATCGCGGCGACGCGTTCGGGGTCGAGGTCGAGCTCGGTCACGTTCTCGTAGCCGCGCGGGATCATCAGCATCATGAAACGCATTGGTCAGATTTCCTTGTCTGTTCGATAACGCTCGGTTGCAAGACGACGGAGCTTTCGCACGATCGACATGCGGCCGGAAATTATTCTGGACGTCATTGACGCGGTCGGCATGATCGGCATTGCTCTCAGCGCTCCTGCCGCACCAGCACGCCGTCCTCGTAGGACGGTCCGAAGAAGACGTCGACGCGCGTAACCTTGTCGCCCTCGAACACGAAGAACTCGCTGTTGCGGAAGCTCCTGCCGTCCCTGGCCGTGCAGTGATAGGTGACGAAGGCTTCATCGCCGTCGACCATGATCCGCTCGATCTCGTGGCGGCCGATCCAGTCGCTGTCGCGCCAGCACTCGGCGAAATAGGTCGCCTTGTCGATGCCCTCGCCATAGGGCGTGTTGAAGCGGAAGTTCTCCGCGAACGCCTGCGCGGCGGCCTCGCGATCGTTGGCGAGATAGGCGGCGAAGAGCGCGCGGATGATCTCCGCCTTGTTGCCAGCTGCAGCCAATGTCGTCTCCACATGCGTGGGCCGGCGCGCTCCCGAAGGGAACATTCCTCGGGGATCGCCGGCCTCGACTGAAAGACGAACGGAACGGCCCGGAAAAGACAGCCGTCACGGAATTATTTTGAAGGTGACGGCCTCAGCCGTCCTTCGGGAACAGTCCGAAATAGGGCTCGGCCTCCCGAAGAACGCGCGCGAAGGACGGCCGCACCGTCAGCCGCGCGAGATAAGCGGCGAGATGCCTGAGGTCGTCGCCGAACGGCTCGACCTTGTTGCCGTAGAACAGCGACGGCGCGGCCGCGCAATCGGCGAGGCTGAAGTGATCACCCATCATCCAGCCGCCATGCGCCAGTTGGCGGTCGAGGATTGCATAGGAGGCGCGAAGCTGCGCGCGCGCATCGGTGACGCCGCGCGGGTCCTTGGCGTCGACGGGCCGCAACCGGTCGCCGACGACACGCTGCATCGGCAGATGGACGTAAAGATCGAGGAAGCGGTCGCGCAGCCGCGTCTGCAGCGCCTCATCGGGATCCTCCGGTATGAACCTGGTGGTGCCCGGATAATGGCGGTCGAGATATTCGATGATGATGCTGGATTCCGGCACCGTCGCTCCCCGCGCCTCGTCGCGCAGCACCGGAAAGCGGCCGATCGGCCACAACTCGAGCAGCGCCGCGCGTTGCTCGGGATCGCCGAGATTGACGAGGTTTGGCGTGAACGGCGTGCCGTTCTCGTAGAGCGCGGTGAGCCCCTTCCAGCAGAACGAGGACAGCGGATGGTAATGCAGTACAAGCGACATCGAACCTCCTTCGAATCGTCTACAGCCCGAGAACGAACGCAGCTGGTTCGAACCGACATCTCGATACGAAATAATTCAACAGCAAAGCGAAAGGCGGTCGGATTGACGTCGGCTGCCGCTCAACAATTCTCGCCCGTATGAATACGGGAGCATACGCGCGCGCGTGTGCGCACATTAGCGTGCACACGAAGAAATTGTTTGGAGATTCGAGAGGCATAGCCGCGGCGCGAGCGTTGCGATCGCTGTCGACATCAGCGCTTCTTATGACGCGATAAGTCGCGTGGAACTCATGATTTACCGAGCATGAACTCCCTCGTGCAACCTTTACGCAAATTGCATTGATGACTTTCAGACCTCCCCCTGTCTCCCCCGACACTGCAAAAACTTCGACGGAGCCCCCCGTGTTCAATTTTCAGAGCAAGGCCAAGACCCAAAATGCGCTTGCGCAGGCAGACGCGATCAGCAAGTCGCAGGCCGTGATCGAGTTCAAGCTCGACGGTACTATCGTCACGGCGAACGAGAACTTCCTCAAGGCGATGGGCTACTCGCTCGACGAGATCAGGGGCCGGCATCACAGCATGTTCGTCGAGCCCGCCTTTCGCGACAGCCGCGACTATCGCGAGTTCTGGGCCAGCCTGAACCGCGGCGAGTTCCAGGCCGCGCAGTACAAGCGCATCGCCAAGGGCGGCCGCGAGATCTGGATCCAGGCATCCTACAACCCGATAACGGACTCGAGCGGCAAGACGGTCGGCGTGATCAAGTTCGCCACCGACATTACCCGGCAGAAGATCCACAGCATGGAAGATGCCGGCAAGATCGCCGCGATCGGCCGGGCGCAGGCGGTGATCGAGTTCAACATGGACGGCACCATCGTCACCGCCAACGAGAACTTCCTCGACGCGATGGGCTATTCGCTGGCCGAGATCCAGGGCAAGCACCACAGCATGTTCGTGGTGCCGCCCGACCGCGACAGCGCGGCCTATCGCGACTTCTGGGCACGGCTGAACCGCGGCGAGTTCGAGGCCGGTGAGTTCAAGCGGCTCGGCAAGGGAGCCAGGGAAATCTGGATCCTGGCGAGCTACAATCCGATCCTCGACGAGAGCGGCAAGCCGTTCAAGGTCGTCAAGTTCGCGACCGACGTGACGCAACAGAAGCTCAAGGCCGCCGACAATGACGGCCAGATCGACGCGATCGGCAAGTCGCAGGCGGTGATCGAGTTCAACATGGACGGCACCATCCGCGACGCGAACACCAACTTCCTCGCCGCGATGGGCTACTCGCTCGCCGAGATCCAGGGCCGGCACCACAGCATGTTCGTCGAGCCTGTCGAAGCAAGCTCCGCCGGCTATCGCGAGTTCTGGGCCGCGCTCAACCGCGGCCAGTTCCAGGCCGCCGAGTACCGGCGCATCGCCAAGGGCGGCCGCGAAATCTGGATCCAGGCTTCCTACAACCCGATCCTCGATCTCAACGGCAAGCCCTACAAGGTGGTGAAATACGCCACCGACATCACCGCGCAGGCGATCGGACGCAAGAAGGCCGAGAGCGCGCGCGGCCTGATCGAGGCGGTCGCCGCCGGCAGCGAGGAGATGAGTGCCTCGATCCGCGAGATCTCCGAGACCATGACCAAGTCGAAGCAGAACGCCGCGGTCGCCACCGGCCGTGTCGAGGCTGCGGACGGCCAGGCGCAGAAGCTCAATGCGGCGGCCCAGGCGATGAGCGGCATCGTCGAGATGATCTCGAGCATCACCGGGCAGATCAACCTGCTTGCGCTCAACGCTACGATCGAATCGGCGCGCGCGGGCGAAGCCGGCCGCGGCTTCGCCGTGGTGGCCTCGGAGGTGAAGAGCCTCGCCAACCAGGCCAAGCAGGCGACCGACACGATCTCCTCGGAGATCGATGCGCTCAACAGCATCGCCGCCGAGGTGGTGGGTTCGCTCACGGAGATCAAGGCCGCGATCGCCGGCGTCAACGAATACATCACCTCCACCGCCGCCGCGGTCGAGGAGCAGAGCATCGTGACGCAGGACATGTCCACCAACATGCAACGCGCCTCCGCCGAGCTCGCGGCGTAGGACACGGCACAATGCCCGAAGGATGCGCAGCCGAGGATGCGGGCTGCGTACCCTTCGAGAGCCGCATTGCCTGTCGGCAGTGTCGGTCGGGTTGACACGCCCGACCAAAGGTCGCAGACGGTCGGGCCTGTCAGCCTGAACCTGGACCGTCAGATGAATCCCACTCAGCAAAAAGCCGCACTCGTCACCGGCGCCGCGCGCGGCATTGGGCTTGCGACCGCCAGGCGCTTCCTGGCCGAGGGCTGGCGCGTTGCGCTGCTCGACATCGAGGGCGAGTTGCTCGATCGCGCGGTGGCGTCGCTCGACGATCCCGACAACACGCTGGCGCTGACCTGCGACGTCTCCGATGCCGACGGCGTCGCGGCGGCGATCGCGGCGCTTGGCCACCGCTTCGGCCGGCTGGACGCCCTCGTCAACAACGCCGGCGTCGCCGTGTTCGCGCCGGTGCTCGAAACCTCGGATGCGGACTGGAGCCGGATCATGGCGGTCAACCTCACCGGCCCGTTCCTGTGCACCAAGGCGGCCGCGCCTGTCATGCGCGAGCATGGCGGCGGCGCGATCGTCAACATCACCTCGATCTCGGCGGTGCGCGCCTCGACGCTGCGCTCGGCCTACGGCACCAGCAAGGCGGCGCTTGCGCATCTCACCAAGCAGCTCGCGGTCGAGCTCGCCTCGCTCGGCATCCGCGTCAACGCCGTCGCGCCCGGCCCGGTGGAGACCGCGATGGCCAAGGCGGTCCACACCGCGGAAATCCGCGCAGATTATCACGATGCGATCCCGCTCAACCGCTATGGGCTCGAGGACGAGCTGGCGGATGCGATCTTCTTCCTCTGCTCGGAGCGTTCGAGCTACATCACCGGGCAGATCCTCGCCGTCGACGGCGGCTTCGATGCGGCCGGCATCGGCCTGCCGACCCTGCGCGGCCAGCGGCGCAACGGCTAGCGCTGGTTCACCGCAACGACACGCCAGGAATCTCGCAGCCGGTCAATCCGTGTCAGCGACAACGGATCGATGACGAAGCGCAGCGCGGTCTCGGGTTCGAGCCCGAGCGCGATCGCAAGCACCGCGCGGATGGTGCCGGAATGCACGACCAGCACCACCTCTCCGGCCGGCAGCCGCGCCAACCCCGCCCGTGCCCGCGCGATCTGATCGGCAAAGCTCTCGCCGCCGGGCGGCCGGTTGCTTGCCGGCGATCGCCAGAAGTCGTGGTAGGCGCCGCCGAGTTCGGCTTCGAGCTCGCCGTGCCGCCGCCCGGTCCAGTCGCCGAAATCCTGCTCGCCGAAGGCATCGTCCGCGGCCGCATCGAGATCGAGCCTTGCCGCGGTCTCGCGCGTGCGCCGCGCCGGGCTGCACACGGCGAACGCCCCGGTCGGCAGCAGCGCTCTCAGCGCGGCAAACGCTGCGTCATCACGGACATCGGCCGGTGCATCGGCAGCATGAATGATCCCGCGCGGCCCATCGACCGGTGCGTGGCGGATCAGCCAGAGATGGGTTTCGCCGTCCATCACCGCTCACCCGAGCCGCGCCGCGATCAGCACCAGGATCGCGGTCTCCGCGACCTGCTCGGCCGCGCCGAGCACGTCGCCGGTCTGGCCGCCGATCTGCCGCTGCGCCAGCAGTCCCATGACGAAGGCACTGGCGCCGGCCGCGATCGCCGCCAGCAATGCGCAGCCGAACGGCAGCGCCGCGAGCGCGATCACCAACGCGATTCCCGCCGAGATCGTTGCGATCCCGCCGTCGACCTGGCCGGCATTGGCGGCCAGGCCATCCCTGCGCGCATAAGGCAGGCTGATCGACATCCACGGCAGCACGCCACGGCCGAGTGCATGGGCCGCGATCAGACCCTGCACCATGAAACCATCGGGGATCGCCGCAACAGCCGAAAGCCTGGCAACGAAGCTCACCAGCATCGCCAGCGCGCCGTAACTGCCGAGCCGGCTGTCGCGCATGATCTCGAGCTTGGCCGCGACATCGCGGCCGCCGCCAAAGCCGTCGGCGACATCGGCAAGGCCATCCTCATGCAGCGCGCCGGTGAGCAGCGCACCAGCGCCGAGCGCGAGCGCCGCGGCGGCCAGATCCGGCACGCCGGTCACCCGCAGGAACAGGCAGAACAGCCCGACCGCAGCCCCGACGCAGGCGCCGACAACAGGAAACACCCGCTGCGCCCGCGCAAAATTCTCCGGCCGCGCCCCGCCAGAATGCGCGATCGGCAGCCGGGTCAGGAAGGCGGTCGCGGTCCTGAGATCGTCGAGCCATTGATTCATGGTGAAGGCCTGAAAATTGAACTATTTTGCGGCCCCGCTCGACGAGGGAATCGCATGCACTTCAACACTCTAGACGACATCCGGGGCTTCTGTCGCGAGCTGCCCGGGGGCGATGAGGCCGCCGCGGAGGCCGCGGCGCTGCGGCAGCAGAACCTGACCAAGCCGCCGGGCAGCCTCGGGCGCCTGGAGGAGCTGGCGATCTGGCTTTCGCGCTGGCAGCGGCGCGAGTTGCCCCGGCTCGACCACGTCACCATTGCCGTGTTCGCGGGCAATCACGGCATCGCCGAACGCGGCGTCTCCGCCTATCCGCCCGAGGTCACCGCCCAGATGGTGGCGAATTTCGCCGCGGGGGGTGCTGCGATCAACCAGATCGCAAAATTCGCCGGCGCCGAGCTGCGGGTCGAGCCGATCGAGCTGGCGCGGCCGACACGCGATTTCACCGTCGCTCCCGCGATGGACAGCGCCGATTTCCTGGTCGCGCTCGACACCGGCTGGCGCACGGTGCCCGAGCAAACCGACCTGCTGGTGGTCGGCGAGATGGGGATCGCCAACACCACGGTCGCTGCGACGCTGTGCGCGGCGCTGATGGGCGGGCGCGGCGCCCGCTGGGCCGGCCGCGGCACCGGCGTCGACGATGCGGGCCTCTTGCGCAAGCGCTCAACGATCGATGCTGCGCTGAAATTCCATCGCGACCTCATGGACGATCCGCTTGCGGTGGCGGCGGCACTCGGCGGACGCGAGCTCGCGGCGATCTCGGGCGCCGTGCTGGCGGCGCGCGCCAGACGCATCCCGGTGCTGCTCGACGGCTTCGTGGCGACCGCGGCGGTGCTGCCGCTGGCGCGGCTCGCGCCCGCGATCCTCGATCATTGCCGGGCCGGACATGTGTCGGCGGAGCTCGGCCACCGCGAATTGCTGCGCGAGCTCGACCTCGCCCCCCTGCTCGATCTCGGCATGCGGCTCGGCGAAGCCTCCGGCGCCGGCGTTGCGATCCTGCTGCTCCGCGCCGCGCTTGCCTGCCACAACGGCATGGCGACCTTCGCCGAGGCCGGCGTCTCCGGCGCCGGATGACAAACTCTTGCCGCATGAACTAGCGTTACTGGATTGGAAAGCGTCGATCGAAGGAGCCGCCGATGCACATGCTGGCGATCAGGACGATCCTCGTGGTGGCCGCGCTCTGCGCCAGCGTGTCCCTCCTGCATGCCGAGGTGCGCATCCTCGCCAGCCCCGGCGGAGAGGTCGGCCCGTTCATCGAACTGTTCGACAAGGTGCGCGCGTCAGGCGAGCGCGTGGTGATCGACGGCCCCTGCCTGTCGGCCTGCACGCTGGTGCTCTCGATGGTGCCGAACGACCGCATCTGCGTGACGCGGCGCGCGGTGCTCGGCTTCCATGCCGCGCGCTCGATCGACCGGCGCGGACGGTTGTATGCCGAGCCCGAAGCTTCGGAGGCAGTGCTGGAGGCCTATCCACCCCCCGTGCGGGGCTGGATCATCAGACGCGGCGGACTGACCTCGCGGCTGCTCCTGCTGCGCGGCCGCGAGCTTGCGGCGATCTACCCGCGGTGCAGGTGACCATACCTGTTTGACCATACCTGTTGCTTCGTCGCTATCGCTCCTCGCGACGACGGAACCGGGGCGATCCTCCGCCTCCTGGAATGAGCTTGGACGCGCCCGGTCTGATCCCACCTACATCTGCGCCGGGCAGTTCACCATCCAGGGGATGCCGAACTGGTCGACGCACATGCCAAAGCCGTTGGAGAAGAAGGTCTTGCCGAACGGCATGGTGACGGTACCGCCTTCGGCGAGCGCCTTGAACCGCTGCTCGGCCTCGGCCGGATCCTGGACCTGCAGCGCGACGTGAAAGCCCTGCGGCTGCTGGAAATGCCCGGGAGGCGCGTCGGACGCCATGATGACCTCGCCGTCGATCGAGACGCGGGCGTGCATGATCTTGTCCTTCCAGCCGGGCGGCGTCTGCATCTCCGCATTGCCCTCGCCGTAGGGGAAGGATTCCTCGATCCGCGCGCCCAGCACCTTCTCATAGTGCTTCAGCGCAGCACCGCAATTGCCGTTGAAGGAGAGATAGGGATTGACCTGCATCGCGTGCTCCTTGGCTAGCTATTTTTCGGTCAGCTTCTTCATGTTGGCGAGACCGACTTCGAAGTCCTTGCCGATCATCAGATCCAGGTTGATGAACACCTGCATCACCCTCGACATGAAGACGGCGGGACCGTACATGGACCATGTGACGTTGGTGGCATCGCCCTGCGGCAGCATTGTGAACTCGGCGGTGTTGTGGCCCTCGAACGGCTTGAAGAAATCGAGCTTGATGACGATCTTCGACGGCACCGACGCTTCGAGGATCTCCATCCGGCCGGAACCGACATTCTTGTCGCCGTCCCAGCCATAGACCGCACCCTGGCCGCGCTGGGCCCCATCATAGCTGCGCTTCATCGCGGGATCCTTGGTTTCATAGGGCGACCACGCCACCCATTGGCGGAAGTCGTTGATCAGCGGAAAGATGCGGTCGGCCGGCGCCTTGATGCTGATCGCACGCGTGACCCGCAGCGTATCGGGCTTGGTCGCTGCCAGGATGAGGACGATCGCAATTGCAAGCAACAGGATGGTGGCGATGACGGCAAGGATTTCGAGCATGGCAGTCTCCGGAGTATGATGAAGCAATCGATCAGCGGCGAAACGGCAGCAGCGAGCGCAGATTGCCGTCGCGCAGATAGAGGCCGCCCCACACCATCAGGCCGAGATAGAGCCCGAACAGCGTGTGCGTGAACAGCGGGCTGCCGACGCGGACATGAGAAGCGATCGCACCGCCGAGATAGCCGGTGAGCAGGATCGCGCCGAGGATCGAGGTCGGCGGCACGGAATAGAGCAGCGTGCAGACGATGGTGATGATGCCGAGGCTGCGCGCGAGCGTATCGCTGGCGCCATAGCCCATCCTGTCCATCGTCTCCGTCACCACCGGCCACGGCACCAGCTTGATGGCGCCGTCGAACAGCAGGAAGACGATGACGAGGCCGCTCAGGACGCGGCCGGTGATGCGTGCAGGCTTTGAGACGCCGGTCTCGGCGATCGTCGGCATGGCTTGGTCCCCAAGGTGTGGTGATGCTCTGCCTCTATGACGAGCGGAGGGGCGGGAGGCCGACAATGTGTACGAGGATTTTTTGAAGGAGTGACGCACACGTCGATCATCTCGTCCGCGCCTCACCCCTCTCCCCACCCTCCCCGCAAGGGGGGGAGGGAGCCCAACCAGCGTGCTCACCTTGCGACGACTACTTCGCCTTCACATCGCGCGGCTGGCTGTCGCGCATCAGGCGGTCGATGTGCATGCGGATGTGGGCCGCTTCGGCGGTGGTGTTGGCGAGCGCAATCGCGCGGTCGAAGGCGACGCGGGCCTCGTCGTTGCGGCCGAGCTGCATCAGGAAAGCGCCGCGCACGCCGAAATAGTGGAAATAGTTGGAGAGCCGCGGCGCCAGCGGCTCGATCATCTCCAGTGCAGCCCCGGGCCCCCTCACCTTGGAGACCGCAACCGCACGGTTCAGCGTCACCACCGGCGACGGCTGCATGAGCTCGAGCGCGCCGTAGAGCAGGTCGATCTGCGTCCAGTCGGTATCCTCGGGTGTCTCGGCACGGGCGTGCAGGGCCGCGATCGCGGCCTGCACCTGATAGGGTCCGCTGTTGCGGTGGCGCATCGCCTTGTCGATCAGCGCCAGTCCCTCGGCGATCAGCGCCTGATTCCACAGGCTGCGGTCCTGGTCGTCGAGCAGAATCACCTGGCCTCCCGCATCGAAGCGAGCGGCGGCACGGGCATGCTGCAGCAACAGCAGCGCGGTCAGCCCCATGATCTCCGGCTCGCTCTGGAACAGGCGGAGCAGCAGCCGGGCGAGGCGGATCGCCTCCTCGCAGAGTGGCGAGCGGATCTCCGCGGTGTCACCGCTCGCCGAATAGCCCTCGTTGAAGATCAAATAGATCATCGCTGCGACCGAGGCGAGCCGCTCGCTGCGCTCGATCGCGCCCGGGGTCTCGAACGGCACCTTGGCGTCGGCAACGCGCGCCTTCGCCCGCGTGATGCGCTGCTCCATTGCCGCTTCCGACACCAGGAAGGCGCGCGCGATCTGCTTCACCGTGAGGCCGGAGACGATGCGCAGCGCCAGCGCGATCTGCTGCGTCGCCGGCAGGTCCTTGTGACAGCAGATGAACAGCAGCCGCAGGATGTCGTCGCGGTAGTGCGAGCCGTCGAGCCGTTCGGCGATCTCGTCCTCGGCATCGTCGAGATCGGAGATCGCCTGATCGTCCTCGGGAAGCGGCTGCTGCTTCCTGTTGCGCCGGACCTCGTCGATTGCAACGTTGCGGCCGACCATGATCAGCCACGCCGCCGGATCGCGCGGCGGGCCGTTCTGGGGCCAGCTCTTCAGCGCGCGCAGGCAGGCGTTCTGGAATGCCTCCTCGGCGGTATCAAGGTTGCGGAAATAGCGCAGCAGCGCGCCGACGGCCTGGGGACGCGCCGAGGTCAGCGCGGCATCGATCCAGGCTGTATCGGTCACGGCTTGGCACCTCCGGGATGGAACACCCCGACCGGGCGGATCTCGTAGGTGCCGCCGGGATTGGCCTTGCCGAGATCACGCGCGACATCCAGCACCTCGTCGAGGTTCTTGCAGTCGACGATGTAGAAGCCGAGCAGCTGCTCCTTGGTCTCGGCGAAAGGGCCGTCCAGCACCAGCGGCGGATCGTCCTTGCGCAGCGTGGTTGCGGCCGTGGTCGGCAGCAGTCGCGCGACCGGGCCGAGCCGGCCCTGTTTGGCGAGTTGCTCCTGCACGACGGACAGTTTTTGCATGACGTCGGCGTCGTGTTCCTTGCTCCAGGACCCGACGAAGTCTTCGTCATGATAGCAAAGGATGGCGTAAAGCATGGACAGGGCATCTCCGTTCATTCCAGGAACGAACGATTATGCCCGCTGCCGACATCGGAACGAAAGAAATTTTACCAGCCGGTTCCGAATGCTAGAGCGTTTTCGAGCGAAGTGGATACCGGTTCGCGCGAAGAGAACGTCAAAACAACAATCTGGAGCTCCGCTCCGATTCCATCGGAACGGAAACGCGCCAGAGGTCGCGGCGATGGACCGTCAGACCGTCACCGCGACTGACGCGACGCGACGATTACCAGTAGATGCCGTAGCGGGCGGCGATGCGGCGGGCCTTGGCCTCGTCGCTCTCGTAATAACGGGCACGCGCCTTCTTCACCGGCTTCGCCGTGTACCGCTTCGGCGTCTCGGCCGGCGCGGCCTGCGGCTGAGCCGGCAAGGCTTGCACGTCGCCTTGCACCTGACCCTGCGTGGTCTGGGCTTCGGATGCCGGCGCGGGATCAGCCGGCTTGGTGGTCTCGGCCGCCTGTGCGGGGGCGGGCGTGTCGTTGGCGGCCAGCACGAGGCCGCGGCTCTGGCCGGCCTGGGCGGCGGCGGAGGCGAGGACGAAAGCGGAAATCAGGAACAGTTTGCGCATGGAAGTTCTCCCCTGTTGATGGCAGGACACTAAACGGGTGGTTCTGGCCATTCCGTGATCTAGATCACACTAGTCTTGGAGGTATCCGGATGAGTAACGGCGCACTCGCCTTGCTGGTGCACGGCGGCACCGAGAACTGGTCGCCGGCACGCTGGAAGGCGCGGTTCGACACGGTTTGCGCCGACCGGCGCGTGGTGTTGTTGCCCGAACCGGCGCTCGATCCGGCCGACGTGCATTACGCCGCGGTCTGGAAGCCGAAGCCCGGCGAACTCGCCGCGTTCCGGAATCTGCGTGTCATCTTCAATCTGGGCGCCGGCGTCGACGCGCTGATGGCCGACCGCTCGCTGCCCGACGTGCCGCTGGTGCGGGTCGCGGTCGACGACCTGACCGACCGCATGACCGAATATGTCGTGCTGCATGTGCTGATGCATCATCGCCAGGAGCTCTATTTGCGGGAGTCGCAGCGCGCGAGGCGCTGGGCGCCGAAATATCAGTGGGTGGCGGGCGCGCTGACCGTCGGCATCATGGGGCTCGGCACGCTCGGCGCGGCGTCGGCGCGCGCGCTCAGGGCGCTGGGCTTCCATGTGGTGGGCTGGAGCCGCAGCGAGAAGCAGATCGACGGCATCGCATGCTTCCACGGCGCCGAGGGCTTCGATGGCTTCCTGCGCCAGACCAACATCCTGGTCTGCCTGCTGCCGCTGACGCCTGATACGCGGCATGTCCTCAACCGCGGCGTCTTTGCCAAGCTCAATCGCGACAGCCCGCTCGGCGCGCCCGTGATCATCAATGCCGGGCGTGGCGGCCTGCAGAACGAGGCCGATATCCTGCGCGCGCTCGACGACGGCACACTCGGCGCCGCCTCGCTCGACGTCTACGAGGCCGAGCCACTGCCGGAGGACAGCCCGTTCTGGAGCCATCCCAGGGTGGTGCTGACGCCGCACAATGCGGCCGATACCGATGCCGACGAGATCTCGAAATACGTCGCGCGCCAGATCCTGCGATTTGAGGCGGGTGGTGTGCTGGAGAACGTGGTGGATCGCAAGCGGGGGTATTGACCGCCGTCCCGGCGAAGGCGGGCCCGACATTCGACCGTCATTGCGAGGAGCTCGCGACAAGATTGCAAAGCAATCTTGCGATGAAGCGACGAAGCAATCCGTCGTCCGCATATTGGGAGACATGGATTGCTTCGCTTGCAATGACGGCGGAGAGACCTCAGCCCATCGTGGCCACCACTTCGGCGAGCCGGTCGTAGGCGGGCTCGACGCCCTTGTCGACACCGGAATTGAGATGGCCGTCGCGGGCTTCCCGGGTCGGATGCCTGATGGTGGTGGTCAGCGTGGTCTTGCCGTCGGCCTCGACGAAGACCGACGTCACCAGATATTCGTCGCTGGTGAAGCCGGGCATCGCGAAGACCTCGCCGAACACGACGCGCTCGGGGCGCACCACCTCGCGGTAGGTCCCGCTCAGCACGTGCTCGATGCCGTCGGTCGAGCGGAACACGAAACGGTACGCGCCGCCGACGCGCAGGTCGATCTCGCAGACCGGCATCGCAAGCTCGGCGCAGCCGAGCCAGCGGACGACATATTCCGCCTTCGTCATGGCATCGAACACCAGGCGCCGCGGCGCGTCGAACTGGCGCGTCATCGCGAATTCGAGATCCGATGGGGTCGTGATCTTCAGCTTCTTATCCACGCGTGCGTCCACGTTGCTTCTCCTTGTCTACGCTGGTTTTACGTTTGGTCCGCGGCGAGGCCTTTGCGGTCACCTTGGCGACCTCCTCCGCCTTCATCTCCTCGAGCAGGCCGTCGAGGCGGTTGAAGCTCTCGTCCCAGAAGCGGCGAAAATTCCCGAGCCAGAAGTCGACCTGCCTGAACGAGGCAGGCGCGATGCGGCATGGCCGCCACTGCGCCTCGCGGCCGCGCGAGATCAGCCCGGCATGCTCCAGCACCTTGAGGTGCTTGGAGATCGCCGGCAGGCTCATGTCAAACGGCTCGGCCAGTTCCATCACCGAGGTCTCGCCGAGCGCGAGCCGCGCCAGGATCGCGCGCCGGGTCGGATCGGCCAGCGCCGCGAAAGTCGAGCTGAGGGGGTCGAGCGGCATTCTTGTTTAGCCTCTTATTTAGCCCCTAGGTTAAATAACCTTGAGGTTAAATACGGCCTGACGAGGCGTACGTCAAGCGCCGATTTTGTCGCGCGCTCGACGCGGCTCGTGCCAGGTCCAGGTCTAGGAAGACTTGCGCGCCAGGGTGACGTGCGTTGCGTTCGGGCTCACGACGCGATCTGCGACCGCATAGCCGAGCCGCGGCAGGTCGAGCCCCGCAAACAGGCTCTCGCCCTCACCCAGCACGACCGGCGGCAGCACCAGGTGCAGTTCGTCCAGCAGACGCGCCGCAAGGAATTGCCGCACCACCGCGACGCCGCCGCCGACCCTGATGTCCCTGCCCTGGGCTGCGGCGCGCGCCCGCTCCAGTGCCGCAACGATGCCATCCGTCACGAAGTGAAAGGTCGTGCCGCCCTCCATCGGAAGATCCGGCCGCGCGTGATGGGTCAACACGAACACCGGCGTGTGATACGGCGGATTATCGCCCCACCAGCCTTTCCAGGACTCATCGGGCCATGGCCCGCGGACCGGCCCGAACATGTTCCGTCCGAGGATCCAGGCGCCGATATTCTCCATCGACTTCCGCGCGATCTCGTCATCGAGCCCTGTGCTGCCGCCCTCCTGGCCGGTCATCTCGCGAAACGTGCGCGTCTCGAAGAACCAGCTGGCTGGCAGCGCGAGACCGCCCTCGCCGAAAGGATGCTCGAGGCTCTGGCGGGGCGCTGCGCCAAAGCCGTCGATCGATACCGTGAAGACTGAAGTCCTGACTTTTCCCATGATGTCTCACTTCCATGACTGACGCGTCGCATGGAAGACGGCGGGGGTGACCGGGAGCCGACATTCGACGCGGAAGAAATCTCGCGGCTATTTCGCCCCGCACATGACGTCGATGGCGCCCTGCACGATCGCTTCCAGCTCCTTGCGGGGGACGCGGGCGCGGGCGCGGATCGCAATGGTGTGGATGGTCGCGGATGCGAGATGCGCGAGTACGGTCGGATCGGCACTGCCGGGCAATTCGCCACGCTCTTTCGCGAGGCGGAAGCAGATCGCAAAGGCCTTGTCGAGCTCGACAAAGCCTTCCAGCACCATGGCCCGGATCGCGGGATCCGACACCGCCTCGGAGGCCGCCGTCATCACCGTGAAGCAGCCGCGCGGCGATTCCCCCCCGGTGTAGATGTCGAGCGCGATCGCGTAGATGCGCTTCAGCCGCTCCCGAAGCGGCGCGTCGCTGCGGAAGATGTCGGCCATCGCGGCGCGCGCGTCGTCGCGGTAGCGCTGGTAGCTCTTGATATAGAGCTCGCGCTTGTCGCCGAAGGCGCCATAGAGGCTCGGCCGGTTCATGCCGGTGGCGGCAGAGAGATCATCGAGCGAGGTCGCCGCAAAGCCGTCGCGCCGGAACAGATCGAGCGCCTTGGCGAGCGCGACCTCCGGCTCGTAGGCGCGCGGCCGTCCACGGCGCTTCGGCGCAGCGGGCGCTGCGATTTTGGCAGCAGCTGGCGGCTTGTTATTTTTTTGTACCATTTCGCATTAAATTCCTTGACGAAGCAAATATTATCCAAGACAGTACAAAAATCAATATCGGCCGGGATGCCCGCGCCGAACTCCGAAGGAGGCACCCATGGATCTGTATTTCTCGCCGCTCGCCTGCTCGATGGCGACCCGTGTCGCGCTGTATGAAGCGGGCCAGGCGGCCAATTATCTCGAGGTCGATCCCAGGACCAAGCAGGTGCGGAACGACGGCTCCGACTTCAGCACGATCAACCCGATCGGGCTGGTGCCGACCTTGCGCACCGACGACGGCATCGTGCTGACCGAGAACGCCGCGATCCTGCAATATGTCGCCGACCAGTTCCCGCAATCCGGCATCGGCACCACGTCGAATGCCGAACGCTCAAAGCTGCATCAATGGCTCTGCTTCATCGGCACCGAACTGCACAAGGGCCTGTTCCTGCCCTTGCTCGACAAGAAGGCGCCGCCGGAAGCCAAGAACTACGCGCTGGAGAAATACGTCTCCCGGCTCGACTATCTCGAGAACCATCTGAAGGGCCGCGAGTTCCTGCTCGACCATTTCAGCGTCGCCGACGCCTATCTCGTCACGGTCATCAACTGGACCATGGCAACGCCGCCGATCGAGCTGGCAAAATGGCCGGCGCTGAAGGCCTATTACGAGCGTCTGCGCACCCGGCCGTCGTTTGCAAAGGCGATCGCCGAGGAGTTCGAGCTCTACAAGGCCGAGAAGGCGAGAGACAAGGCCGCGGCGTAAGGCAAACTGCGCTCCCTCGCCCCGCTGTTGCGGGGTCGAGACGAGCGAAGCTCGCTCTTAGAGGGTTGGGGTGAGGGGCTGCCTCCGCGAGCAGCGAGCGACCCGGGCTACAACACCAATCAGAACGGGCGCTCGCCCAGCCCCGGCACATCCGCCGGCCGCGGGCCGGGTGCCGGCCAGTGGAAACGGCGATCCTTCTCTGCAATCGCGATGTCGTTGATGGAGGCCTCGCGGCGGCGCATCAGGCCGTGCTCGTCGAACTCCCACTGCTCGTTGCCGTAGGAGCGAAACCAGTTGCCGTCGGCATCATGCCATTCGTACTGGAAGCGCACCGCGATGCGGTTGCCGTCGAACGCCCAGAGATCCTTGATCAGGCGGTAGTCGCGCTCCTTCTCCCATTTGCGGGTGAGAAAGGCCACGATCGCCTCGCGTCCCTCGAACACCTCGGAGCGGTTGCGCCACCGGCTGTCCTCGGTATAGGCGAGCGCGACGCGCGCGGGATCGCGCGAATTCCAGGCATCCTCGGCCATGCGCGCCTTCTGGGCTGCGGTCTCGTGGGTGAACGGCGGAAGCGGCGGGCGTGACATCGGCAACCCCTTGCTGTTGTTGAAGCGCAAACTTAGTGCCGCGGCCGGAAGAGTCGATGGGGCGTTTGCTATCGGCCGATAGCTACTCCATATCGGCCTTCATCAGCGCGCGAATGCCCTTCGGGATCGGCTGTGCGCGGCCGCCGCTGATGAAGGCGACGCGGACCTGCGCCTTCACCAAAACATCATGGCCGCGCTTGACCTCCTGCGCCAGCATGATCGAGGCGCCCTTGACCGCGACCGGCCAGGTCACGACGTCGAGGATGTCGTCCATCCGCGCGGGTTTCAGGAAGTCGAGCGTCATCGAGCGCACGACGAAAGCGAAGCCGCCGCCCTCCACCTCGGTCTCCTCGAACAGCGCGTTCTGCTCGGCGCCCATCAGGCGCAGATGATTGGTTCGCCCACGCTCCATGAAGCGCAGATAATTGGCGTGATAGACGATGCCGGAAAAGTCCGTATCCTCGTAATAGACGCGGACCTGCATGTGGTGGCGGCCGTCGCGGATCTCGCCGTCGATGTGGGGGAGGGTCAATTGCGGCCTCGATTTGCGCTGAAGCTCGCATGATCCTTCCGGAAAACCGCCTTACACTTTCCCGGATCATGCTCCAGCGCCGGTATCGCGCGAAACCGCCCGGCCGCGCAAGCGCGGTCAGGACATCGCAGGCCCCCTGGCGCCGAGCGTAACCTGCACGATCTCGGGCGGCACGCCGAGGCGGAACGGCATGATGCTGCAGCCGAGGCCGCCGGAGACGATGACGTCGGTCTTCAGCTTGAGATGGCCATAGGCGAGCCGCATGCCGTGCTTCACCGGTACTGCGGGTGACCAGCCGAGCAGGCGCACCTGGCCGCCATGGGTGTGGCCGGACAGTTGCAGCGCGACGCGCGAGGGCACGCGGACCGCGATGTCGGGCTCATGCGCGAGCAGGATCACCGGCGCGTCGTCGGTGACCTGGGCCAGCGTCGCGCCGAGATCGTCGACGCCGACTTGCGCGACGTGACGGAAGCGGCGCGCCGGCATGTAGGCGAGCTGATCGCCCAGCCCGGCGAGCCAGAACGGGCGGCCGTCCTTGACGAGCCGCACCGCATCGTTCTCGTAGACGGGAATGCCGACGTGCTCCAGCGCGCGGCGCGCCGGCGGCGTGCCCTCTCCCCGGCGCTGCAACGCCTTGTCTTCCCAGTAATCGTGATTGCCGAGGATGGCGTGCACGCCGAGCGGCGCCTTCAGGCCTGCGAGCACCGCCGCCCACTCGGATGCCGGAATGAACCGGGTGACGTGCCGCAGCCCCGCGACATAGTCGCCGAGCATCACGATGATGTCGGCATTCAGCGCATTGGTGCGATCGACGATCTCCGAAATGCGATCGAGCGACATCCAGGGATCGCAGGCGTGGATGTCGGCGATTACGGCGATCTTCAGAGGAAAATCCGCCGGCCACCGCCGCGGCGACAGGTCGTAGCGCGTCAGCGCCAGCCGGACCACCGGCTCGCTGACGCCGTAGGCCGCGGTCGAGGCACTGGTGGCGGTCAATCCGCCGGCGGAATAAAGAAACTGGCGACGCGAAATCATGGACATGTGATCGGTGATGCCTGATCGATCATAGGCCCGTTGATTAGAGCGGAATTGGGCCGCATTTGTGCAGAACGGCTGCAGACATGCCGCCATCATTACCGGCTTGCGCGCTGCATTGCACCAACACGTCCCTTCACGTCTTCGGGATCAAGATCACTCGTCGTCGCCATCGCCGCCGAACAGGCCGAACTGCGCCGGATCGCGGTTCGGCTCGGCGAGGCCGAGATGGCGGAAGGCATGCGAGGTGAGCAGGCGACCGCGCGGGGTGCGCTGCAGATAGCCGCACTGGATCAGATAGGGCTCGATGATGTCCTCGATCGCATCGCGCGGCTCCGACAGAGCCGCTGCCATGGTCTCGACGCCGACCGGGCCGCCGCCGTAGTTCATCGCGATCGTGGTGAGGTAGCGGCGGTCCATCGCATCGAGGCCCGCACTGTCCACTTCGAGCGCGGAGAGCGCGCGATCAGCGATCTCCCGGTCGACGGAATCGGCATCGGCTGCGGAGGCGAAATCGCGCACGCGGCGCAGCAGGCGGCCGGCAATGCGCGGGGTGCCACGGGCACGGCGCGCGATCTCGTTGGCGCCGTCGGACGTCATGCCGATGTTGAGCACGCGGGCGCCCCGCGTCACGATCTTCTCCAGTTCCTGCTCGGTGTAGAAGTTCAGCCGGATCGGGATGCCGAAGCGGTCGCGCAGCGGATTGGTGAGCAGCCCTGCGCGCGTCGTCGCGCCGACCAGGGTGAACTTGGCCAGCTCGATCTTCACCGAGCGCGCCGCGGGGCCTTCGCCGATGATGAGATCGAGCTGAAAGTCCTCCATCGCCGGATAGAGCACCTCCTCGACCGCCGGGCTGAGGCGATGGATCTCGTCGATGAACAACACGTCGCGCTCTTCGAGATTGGTGAGCAGCGCTGCGAGATCGCCGGCCTTGGCGATCACGGGGCCCGAGGTGGCACGAAAGCCGACGCCGAGCTCGCGCGCCACGATCTGCGCCAGCGTGGTCTTGCCGAGGCCGGGGGGGCCGACGAACAGCACGTGATCCAGCGCCTCGCCGCGCTTCTTCGCGGCCTCGATGAAGATCGAGAGGTTCTTGCGCGCCTGCGCCTGGCCGACGAACTCCGTCAGCGATTGCGGGCGCATCGCGGTGTCGCCGACGTCATCGGTGCGGCGTTCGGGGGTGACGATGCGGGAGGGCGTGTTCATGCGTAGACAATATCACGAGGCTGGCAATTCCCCCTCGCCCCGCTCTTGCGGGGAGAGGGTCGGGTTTCTCCCCGCAAGCGGGGCGAGGTGAAGCACAGCTCTCGCGGAAGTCTACAGCTCACTTCGACAATTCCTTCAGTCCCAGCCGGATCAGCTGCGCGGTCTCGGCATTTTCGCCCGCGCTGCGCGAGGCGGCGGCGATGGCGGCCGCCGCCTGCGGCTGACCGTAGCCGAGATTGACCAGCGCGGAGATCGCATCCGTCACCGGGCGCGGGGCGCGGTTGTTGTCGATGGCGCCTGACAGTTGCACCACTGCCGGATCGACATTGGCGTAGCCCGGCGCCTTGTCCTTCAACTCGCTGACGATGCGCTCGGCGACCTTCGGCCCGACGCCCGGCGTGCGCGCGACCGCCGCCTTGTCACGCAATGCGATCGCATTCGCGAGATCGGTCGGCGGCAGCGTCCCGAGCACCGCAAGCGCGACCTTGGCGCCGACGCCCTGCACGGTCTGCAGCAGGCGAAACCATTCGCGCTCGTGATCACTGCGGAAGCCGAACAGCTTGATCTGGTCCTCGCGGACATAGGTCTCGATCGAGAGCACCGCGGCCTCGCCCGGCGACGGCAGCGCCTGCAAGGTGCGGCCGGCGCAATGCACCTGATAGCCGACGCCGCCGACGTCGAGGATCACGTAATCCTCGCCGTAGGAATCGATCAGACCCTTGAGCTTGCCGATCATAGGCTCGCCACCTTCAGCCGCAGCGCGGCGCTCTGGCGGTGATGGGCGTGGGTGATTGCGATCGCGAGCGCATCGGCCGCGTCGGCGGAGGGCGGCTCGGCTTTCGGCAGCAGGATCTTCAGCATCACCTGGATCTGGTTCTTCTCGGCGTGGCCCGCGCCGACCACGGTCTTCTTGACCTGGTTCGGCGCGTATTCGGCAACCGAGATGCCGAACATCGCAGGCGCCAGCATGGCAACGCCGCGCGCCTGGCCGAGCTTCAACGTAGCGACGCCGTCCTTGTTGACGAAGGTCTGCTCCACCGCCGCCTCCGCCGGCCTGAAATCGCCGAGCACGGCGGCCAGCCCCTCATGGATCGCCAGCAGCCGGCTCGCCAGCGGCAGATTGTCCGGCGGTTCGACCGACCCGCAGCCGACATAGACCAGACGATTGCCCTCGGTCTCGATCACGCCCCAGCCGGTGCGGCGGAGACCCGGATCAATACCGATGATGCGGACGGGAGAGCGAATCGGAGACGATGCCATGCGGTAGTGATACCGCCTGCGTCCGGAGAACGAAACACAAACAGAGCGTCATCCCCGCCTCTGTCATGCCCGCGTCCCGATCCCATATGCTGCTGATGGGCGCATCGACAGGAGCCGCCATGTCCTGCCTTGTCGTTTTTTTGACGATTGCCGTCCTGGCGATCGCGTGGTTGTCGGGGCATTTCACGGCCATGCGCGCCATCGAAAAGGGACGATCGAGCCGCGCCTGGTTCGCCTGGGGCGCGTTGCTGTTTCCGCTCTTTCCCCTTCCGTGGGTGATCCTGACGCTGCTGCCGACCAAATAGGGCCGCCTCCGGGGCGGCCTTGTCATCGGCCGTCGCGGCATCCGCAGGCAGCGTCAGCCGCCCATCTTCGCGATCAGCGCGTCGGACACTTCGAAATTCGCGAACACGTTCTGCACGTCGTCGTGCTCGTTGAGCAGGTCCATCAGCTTCAGCAGCTTTTCGCCGGTCTCGTCGTCGACCGCCACCGTGTTCTGCGGCTTCCAGGTCAGCGCCGCCTTGCGCGGCTCGCCGAACTTGGCTTCCAGCGCCTTGGCCACCTCACGGAACGTCTCCTGCGAGGCGTAGACCTCATGACCGGCTTCGCTCGAGATCACGTCGTCGGCTCCGGCCTCGATCGCGGCATCCAGCATCGCGTCATCGGAGGCGACGCTGGCGTCGTATTCGATGATGCCGGTGCGGTCGAACATGAAGGCGACCGAGCCGCTTTCACCGAGATTGCCGCCGGACTTGGTGAAGAAGGAGCGGATGTCGGAGGCGGCGCGGTTACGGTTGTCGGTCAGCGCCTCGACGATCACGGCGACGCCGCCCGGGCCATAACCTTCGTAGCGGATCTCGTCATAATTCTCGCCGTCGCTGCCGGCGGCCTTCTTGATGGCGCGCTCGATATTGTCCTTGGGCATGTTCTCGGCCCGGGCCGCGACCACCGCAGCGCGCAGGCGCGGGTTCATCGCCGGATCGGGGGTGCCGAGCTTGGCCGCCACGGTGATTTCGCGGGCCAGCTTGCCGAAAAGCTTCGACTTCTGGGCGTCCTGCCGGCCCTTGCGGTGCATGATGTTCTTGAATTGGGAATGGCCGGCCATGCGACGTCTCTTGGAAGCTTCAGGTCTGAACGGGTTGGAAAGGCGGCCTTATAGGCCTGTGACCGGCCAAAATCAAAGATCGGCAGGGCACTCAACCGCCAAATACTACCGCAAGCCGGAATATGAGGCACTTGTTAACCCTGACTTCACGACCGGATGAGAGGATTCGCTCGCGTCCCACCTCAATTTTCCAGAGTCCAACTTTTCAAGAGTCCCCCATGGCGTTCGGATTGTTTCGAAGGCAAGGGCCGGAGCCGGTTGCGCCTGCCGTTGATCCAAAGGTTCCAGCGGCGGCAGCGGCTGCCCCCGAAGCACCTTCCGCTGAGGCCGATTCGGCCAAGGCGATCCTGGAGCTGTTGGAACTCGAACTCGGCGCCATGATCCGCCAGCTCGAGCGTGCCGCAGGCTCCGTGGCCGACGGTGCCGAGGCAACCGCAGCGACGCTCGCAACCATCCGCGCCCGCACCGACGCCCTGACCGGGCGCAGCAACGACGCGCAGAGCACTGCAACCACGTTCTCGGAAGCCGCCGACCGCTTCACCCACTCCGCTGAAGGCATCGGCCAGCAGGTGCGCAGCGCAAGCCGGCTCGCGGATGACGCCGCCGCGGCGGCCCGCGAGGCCACCGCCAATGTCGATCGCCTGCGCGAATCGTCCGCTGCGATCGGCAACGTCGTCAACCTGATCGCGCAGATCGCGCGCCAGACCACGCTGCTGGCGCTCAACTCGACCATCGAGGCCGCGCGCGCCGGCGCCGCGGGCAAGGGTTTTGCCGTGGTCGCAACCGAGGTCAAGGCGCTGGCGGTGCAGACCCAGAGCGCGACTGAGGAGATCACCAGGAAGATCGAGGCGTTGCAGAAGGACGCCACCGGCTCGGCGGATGCCGTACACCGGATCTCCCAGGCGATCGAAGCGATCCGCCCGGTGTTCGAGAACGTCAACGGCGCGGTCGCCGAGCAGAACGAGATCACCGGCGAGATGGGCCAGAATGCGGCCTCCGCTTCCCGCTTCATCGTCTCGGTCGGCACCAGCGCCGGCGAGATCGACAGCGCGACGCGCGAGGCGGCTGATCATGGCGACGATGTCGCCCGGGCCGGCAAGGCGGTGACCGCCTTCGCCCAGAAGCTGAAGGCGCGCTGCGCGGTGCTGCTGCGCCAGAACGAACGCGGCGATCCCCGCGAGAACGAGCGGCTGCCCTGCAACCTGCAGATCGAGATCAAGACCGCGCGCGGCTTCATCACCGCGCCGGTCTACGAGATCGCGATGGATGGCATCCTGATCAGCGGGCCGGATGCCGACAGGCTGCCCGCCAATGAAAGCCTGAGCGCAACGCTTGCCGATATCGGCGCCTGCCGGATCAGGATCGGCGAGCGCTCCAAGGCCGGTGCGCAGGCTCGCTTCGAGGCTGCGACCGCCGAGCTGCGCGGGAAGATCGAAGACCGGATGTGGGCGATCCACGAGGAGAATGCCGAGCTCGTCACCCGTGCGATGGAAGCAGGCAACGCGCTGACCAGGACCTTCGAGAGCGGGCTGGCGAGCGGCGCCATCACGATCGACGACATGTTCGACACCAATTATGTCGAAATCCCCGGCACCAATCCGGTGCAATACCGCACCAGGATGCTCGATTGGGCCGATCGCACCTTGCCTGCATTCCTGGAAGCGTTCCTCGCCAAGGACAAGCGGCTGGCATTTTGCGCCACCGTCGACCAGAACGGCTATCTGCCGGTTCACAACAGGATCTACTCGCAGCCGCAGCGACCGGGCGATGTCGCCTGGAATACCGCCAACAGCCGCAACCGCCGCATCTTCAACGATGCCGCGGGCCTTGCCGCGGCCCGCAACCAGCGCGCCTATCTGATCCAGAGCTACGCGCGCGACATGGGCAACGGCAACACCGTGATGATGCGCGAGATCGACGTGCCGATCCGCGTGCGCGGCCGGCACTGGGGCGGATTCCGCACGGCGTACAGGCTCTGATGGGATCAGGAGCCCGGATGCAGCGAAGCGCAATCCGGGACCAGTGTTTCCAAGGTCAAGAATCCCGGATTTCGCTGCGCTGCATCCGGGCTACGCAGTTCGCGCTCAGGCAAGACCGAAGCCGCGAATCAGGCTCTAGGTTGGAAATTGTCGCGGCAGGTCGACGGACCGCTTTGACGGGAGGAAGCTCGAAGATGTCGGTCGTGCAGCTTGCAGTCCTGGACACGTCATCCAGCCGGGCGTTGGCCGAGCGGCTGGTCGACCAGCTCGCCGACCGGATCGGCGGTCTAGGGGTGGAACTCGCCGACATCGCCGGCAACGTCCAGGAGGTGGCAAACCGCGTCACCAACCAGTCGGAGCGGTTCCACCATTTGCAGAACACGGCAGAGACCATGGTGTCGGCCAATCACGACATCGCCAATGCCTCGCAGGCGGTGCAATCGACCGCATCCGCTGCGGTCGGCCAGATCGCGGAGTCGCGCAGCGTGGTCGAGACGGCCGTCAACCACATCTCGGAGCTGGTCGCCGCGGTCGGCCGGATCGAGGCGCGGCTCGCCGCAGTCGGCTCCGCGCTGAGCCAGGTCGCCAAGGTCTCCGGCTCGATCGAGGCGATCGCCAAGCAGACCAACCTGCTGGCGCTCAACGCCACCATCGAGGCCGCGCGGGCCGGCACCGCCGGCCGCGGCTTTGCCGTCGTCGCCAGCGAGGTGAAGAGCCTCGCGGAGGCGACCCGCCAGGCGACGCATCAGATCTCCGACACCGTACGCGACCTCGACGGCCAGATCGGCAGCCTGATCGGCGAAAGCAGCGACGCGGCGCTGCGCGCAAAGAGCGCCGGCGAAGGCGCCCAGCAGATCTCCGGCATCATCATGCGCGTGCAGGAGGGCTTTTCGTCGGTCGGCGCCGAGATCGGCAGCGTCGCGCGCGCCGCGACCTCCAATCTCGGTCATTGCGACACCGTGATCGCCGAGCTGAACGAGCTCGCCAAGGGCGTCGATCTCTCCTCGCGCGACCTCAAGCACGCCGACGAGCGGGTGGCGAAGCTGCTGGAAACCTCCGAAGGCCTGATCGCGCTGATCGCCGACAGCGGCGTCGAGACCTCGGATGCGCCGCTGATCCGCGTCGTGACCGATACCGCAAGGCAGATCTCCGAGGTGTTCGAGAACGCCATCGCGCGCGGCGAGATCACGCTCGCGCAATTGATGGACGAGAAGTATCGCGAGATATCAGGCACCGATCCGAAGCAGTATCTCACCGACTACGTCGCCTTCACCGACCGCGTGCTGCCCGCGATCCAGGATCCGATCCAGAAGAGCGACCCGCGCATCGTGTTCTGCGTCGCCTGGGCCAAGGGCGGCTACCTGCCGACCCACAATCCGAACTACCGGCTGCCGCAGGGGCCCGATCCGGTCTGGAACAACGCCAATTGCCGCAACCGCCGCCTGTTCAGCGATCGCGCGGTGAAGAAGGTCGCGGCCAACACCAAGCCGTTCCTGCTGCAGACCTATCGTCGCGACATGGGCGGCGGCAAGTTCGTCCTGATGAAGGACGTGTCATCGCCGATCTTCGTCGGCGGCCGGCATTGGGGCGCGTTCCGGATGGGATTCAGGCAGGGCTAGCTCGCTACAGCTGCGCTTCGATCGCGGCCTTGTCGATGACCGACCAGACATTTTCGATCCGCCCGTCGCGGAACTCGTAGAACACGTTCTCGCTGAACTGGACGCGCCGACCATTGACCGGCAGGCCGAACAGCACGCCCGTCGGCGTGCAGTCGAAGTGCAAGCGGCTCGCGATGCGCGGCGGATCCGAGACCAGCAAGTCGATGTCGAAATGGAGATCGGGAATGGCGCGAAAGTCGCCTTCGAGCATCTCGCGATAGCCCGACAGCCCGACCCGCTTGCCGTTGTAATGCGCATCCTCGTGCACGAATGCCGCCAGATTGGCCCAATCCTGTCTGTTCAGGCAGGCAATGTAGCCGCGGTAGATCTCGGCCAGGTCGGTTCTCGTCATGCGTTGCCTGTCGCCGCTCTCGGGTGCCCTCCCCTCGCGTCGAATAGAGCACCTCCCTCCCGGAAAGGCCAGCCGATCCGGCAGCTCACCCATCCAAGGGCGCCAGCCGGCACAAACGTCAATGGCGGACGACCAAAACAAGTGGCCCCAGCGCCGGGAAGCGCCGGAGCCAGTATCTGCTCAACCCCTTACATTTAGGCCGTATAGTTGAGGAGCATGGAGCCTGACGACGAAGCCGTCGTGCTCGAACCGGTTGCGCCGTATCCCGAGCTCCCTGATTGCAGGTCCTGCAGCAGCTTGATGAAGTCTTGCAGGACCTGCGTTTCGCTGCTGCCGCTCGTCGACGAGCTGTCGCTCGACGCGTCGGTGCTCGATGACGATGAGCCGGCGCTCGTCGAAGAACTCGTACCGGAGGAAGTGTCCGATGGCGGTGGCCCCGGAGGCGGCCCCGGCGGCGGACCACCGGCGCCGTTGAGTCCACCATTCGTGCCGCTGCCCGAATTGCCGAACGTATTGGAAAAGAGGTTCTGCAGTTCGGTCGCCTGCGAGCTGGTCAGGTTGCCATTCGAGACCTGTGCCTGGATCAAATTGTCGATCGTCGTCTGCATGTCGGTTGGCGTCGAGCTCGACGATGTGCCTGCCGCCGCTTGCCGGTCCGCGTTGAGCGAGGTGTCGATGCTGGTCAGTGCCGTCGAGAGCGCGCTTTCATCGGCAGAGCTGATGGTGCCGGACGCTACTTCGGACTGAAGTTCAGTCTGTAACCTTTGCAGGGGAGAGCTGTAACTGCTCACGCTCGTTGCTGATGTGATTGTCATGTCGTTTGCCCAAGAAGTTAAAGCCCCGGCGAACCATGAGCAATCGTGTTTAATTTTCTCCTGTTGCGGCGTCGTTTGCAGTTTCGAAGTATTTCGGGAGGCGCGTCGAGCAATCTCGAAACAAGAAATTCGTACGAGCATCTCGAAGGTCGCGGCCTCAACGACCTGCGATTCCCCGGACGTCTCGAATGATCAGCGTGCTTGCGATCGGCAACTCTTGCCGGCGCTGCAGATCTTGCCGATGTCGTTGCATGCGCGCATCGGCTGACGAAGACAATTCAGCACCGGCATCTGCTCACGAGATCCAGAACTCCGGGACCGCGGGCGACAGCCGTCCGCCGGCGCGCACCGGTGCGATCTTCACGGCAAGCCCGGTCGTGTCGTCGGTCTCGATCGCAACGCCGCTCAGTGTCGCCACACCGGCGGCCGGCTCGAAACGGCTCGACGGGATGCCGGTGAGGAAGCGCTGCAGCGGCTCCTCTTTCTGCATGCCGATCACCGAATCATAATCGCCGGTCATGCCGGCGTCGCTCATATAGGCGGTACCCGCGGGCAGCACCTGGTGGTCGGCCGTCGGGACATGGGTGTGGGTGCCGACGACGAGGCTGACGCGGCCGTCGCAGAAGAAGCCGATGCCCTGCTTCTCGCTGGTGGCCTCGGCGTGGAAGTCGAGCACGATGGCGTCGGCGCCCTCGCGCAACGGACAGGCCTCGAGCTCGCGCTCGATCGCGGCGAAGGGATCGTTGGAGGACGGCTCCATGAAGACGCGGCCGATCGCGTTCATCACCAGCGCGCGCTTGCCGTTCTTGGTGTCGATCAGCGCCGAGCCGCGGCCGGGCGAATGGCGCGGAAAGTTCAAGGGACGGATCAGGCGCGGCGCGCGCTCAATGAACACCAGCGCTTCCTTCTGATTCCAGGCGTGGTTGCCGAGCGTGATCGCGTCGGCGCCGGCGTCGAGCAGCTCCTGGTAGATCGCCTCGGTGATGCCGAAGCCGCCGGCGGAGTTCTCGCCATTGACGATGACGAGATCGAGCGACCAGTCCTTGATCATGCCGGGGAGGTGGTCTGATATGGCGGTGCGGCCGGTCCTGCCGACGACGTCACCAACGAAGAGAATACGCAATTTTAGGGACTCCGGAAATCGAACGTCTTGCGCTCCGTTAGCACATAATCCAGCGGGACGTCGTGCGACAACGCCGGAATCACCTTGGTTTCCTGCGCGGCGAAAGCAAGGCCCGCGCCGATCACGTGCTTGGTCTTGCGCAGATGGGCGAAGGTATAGTCGTAATAGCCGGCGCCGTAGCCGATGCGGTGGCCGAGCTTGTCGAACGCGGCGAGCGGCACCAGCATCACGTCCGGATGCACCTCGGCGGCGGCAGGCGACGGTTCGGGGATGCCGAGCGGCCCGAGCATCAACCGGTCATGCGGCGACCAGGCGCGGAAGGTGAGCGACTGGCCGCGCAAGTTGATGCAGGGCAGCGCGAGGCGCGCGCCCTTGCCTGCGAGCTTGAGCATCAGCGGCGTCGGGTCGATCTCGCTGCGGATTGGCGCGTAGCCCGACACGATCATGCCCGGCGCGATCTCGAACGGGGCGCCGCGCTTGGCAAGCGCCTCGGCGGCGGCGCTGCGTTGCTCGTCGCTCAGCGCATCGCGCTTGGCCAGCGCCAGGGCCCGAAGCTCGGCCTTTGATGGAGATGCGTGCATGACCATCTTCCGCTGTCATCATCCGCGGCGGCGGACAATGTGAGGATCCAGAGACGCGTGCATTCTTCGCAGACAGACCGCGGCGTTACTTGACACCCCGCAGATGCGGGGACGCTGCTACTCGATCAAACCGCCGCAGCGCGACGACAAGAAAATTAGAGTGCGAAGCCACAGAGGCCGTTGGAGCGCTCGATCCCGGAGTTCCCTACGAAAGTAGGTGGGCACCATATGTCCGGGTCCACGGACCCGGCCAGGGACAGTTCCCTAAAGGATCGATAAGGCCCCGGGGATATTATGGCTCCTGACGCACGACGCAGCTTCGCTGGCAGCTAATGTAGCGATCGTTGCCGCAATCCGCCAGCGCTAAGGAAGACGCCGCCGGAGCTATCCCCGTGCCCCTGCCCTCCATGGGAGGACGAGGATCACCCGATCGCGATGCCGCCGCCGATGGTGCGGTTGAGCACCTGCGTGGTGCGCTCGATCCGTTCAGCGGCGGCGTTGAGCGCGTTGGAGACGGCGACCTGTGTCGCGCGGGCGCGTTCGGCGGCGGTGGCACGCGCGCTGCGGAGCTGCTCGACCTCTTCCTCGAGGCTGCGGATGCGCGCGCCGGCATCGAGCAATTCGTCACAGGCGGTGAGCGCGGCCATCACGGTCAGCCTGGCGTCGCCGATCTCACCGAACTTGCCGCGCAGCGATTCCACGCGGGATTCCAGGTTCTCCGCGAGCTTGAGCAGCCGCACCTCCTGGCCTTCCTCGCAGGCCATCCGGTACTGCCGGCCGTTGATGGTGACATTGATGTGGCTCATCTGCCCTCTCCGCCGTCGAGCACGGCACGGATGCTGCCGATCGCCGCGTCGAGTTTCTCCGAGATCTCGCGATTGGTGCGCTCGAGCTTGCGCGTCTTCACCAGCGAGCCGTCGAGCTCGTCGGCGAGCCGCGAGCGGTCGGCGCCGAGCGCCTGGATCCGGCTCGCCAGCTCGTTCTCGTCGCGGTCAGCCTCCCTGCGCCGCTCCACCGAGCTCTCCAGTGCATCAAGCGCCGCCATCAGCCGCTTGGTCGCGGCATCGATGTCGGCAAGCGGTGCCTCGGTGCTACCAGACCCGTTGGCGGGACGATCACTCATGAGACGCGGCGAGAACCCTCGGTTAGGCCTGCTTGGAATTAAGCCTGCCTGAAGCAGCCTGCCGCACGGCAAAACCGGCGTTTCGGCAAGCGTTTACGGCACGAAATTTACGTGGCAAGCGAGCGAAGCGCAACGCCGGCGCCGAACTATGCACCGATCAATCGAATCGGCCGATTCCGAGCAACTTTTCCCCGTTCCGGGGCGTTTGATCGCCTTGGAGTTGGGGAATTGAGGTGCTAATCCAGCCCGCAACCCCGTAAGGCCATCCACGCACGCGTCGCGGCTGCCCGCCCCGATGCGTACCGCAACAAGCTCCTCATTTCAGGCGGAACCTCATCATGACGCAGGTCGATCATACCCGTATGGCCAATGCGATCCGTGGCCTTGCCATGGACGCCGTCGAGAAGGCGAAATCGGGCCATCCAGGTCTGCCGATGGGCGCCGCCGACATCGCCACGGTGCTGTTCACCCAGTTCCTGAAATTCGATGCGGCCGATCCGGCCTGGCCGGATCGCGATCGCTTCGTGCTGTCGGCCGGCCACGGCTCGATGCTGCTCTACGCGTTGCTGTACCTCACCGGCAACAAGGAGATGACGCTCGACCAGATCAAGCATTTCCGCCAGCTCGGCTCGCTGACGCCGGGACATCCCGAGAATTTCCACACCAAGGGCATCGAGACCACCACCGGTCCGCTCGGCCAGGGCATCGCCACGGCGGTCGGCATGGCGCTGGCCGAGAAGATGCTCGCCGCCGAGTTCGGCAAGAAGATCGTCAACCACCACACCTATGTGATCGCCTCCGACGGCGACCTGATGGAAGGCATCTCGCAGGAAGCGATTGCGCTGGCCGGCCACTGGCGGCTGAACAAGATGATCGTGCTCTACGACGACAACGGCATCTCGATCGACGGCCCGACTTCGATCTCCGACTCCGTCGACCAGGTGAAGCGCTTCAAGTCCGCCGGCTGGGCCGCCGAATTGATCGACGGTCAGGATCAGGCGGCGATCGCGGCGGCGATCACGCGCGCGCAGAAGTCGAGCAAGCCGTCGCTGATCGCCTGCAAGACCACGATCGGCTACGGCGCGCCGCACAAGGCCGGCACCGCCAAGGCGCATGGCGAGGCGCTCGGCGCCGACGAGTTGAAGGCAGCCAAGGAAAATCTCGGCATCTCGCTCGAGCCGTTCTCGGTGCCTGACGACGTGCTGAAGGCCTGGCGCGAAGCGGGCGCCCGCGGTGCGGCCGCGCACACAGCGTGGGATGAGCAGTTCGCCCAGCTCGGCAGCCGCAAGCGCGCCGAGTTCGAACGCCGCATACGCCACGAGCGTCCGCAGGCGTTGGCCAAGGCGCTGCGCGCTCACAAGAAGGCGCTGCTGGAAAATCCGCTCAACGTCGCGACCCGCAAATCGTCGGAAGCCGCGATCGAGGTGATCGCGGCTGCGATGCCGATGGAGTTCGTCGCCGGCTCCGCCGACCTCACCGGCTCCAACAACAACAAGGCGAAGTCGGCCATTGCCTTCGCCGCCAAGACGCCGAAGGGCCGCTTCATCCATTACGGCATCCGCGAGCACGGCATGGCAGCGTGCCTGAACGGCATCTTCCTGCACGGCGGCTTCGCCCCGAACGGTGCGACCTTCCTGGTGTTCACCGACTACGCGCGCGGCGCGATGCGGCTGTCGGCGCTGATGGGCACCGGCGTCGTCTATGTCATGACGCACGACTCGATCGGTCTCGGCGAAGACGGCCCGACCCACCAGCCGGTCGAGCATCTTTCGGCGCTGCGCGCGATGCCCAACATGCGCGTGTTCCGCCCCTGCGACGCGATCGAGACCGCGGAGTGCTGGGAACTCGCGCTCAACCGTATCGACGGACCGACGGTGCTGGCGCTGACCCGCCAGAACCTGCCGCAGCTCCGCACCACGGCGCCGAACGACAACCCGTGCAGTCACGGCGGCTATGAACTGGTCGCAGCGCAAGGTGACGCAAAAGTGTCATTGTTCGCTTCCGGTTCCGAGGTCGAGATCGCCGTTGCCGCGCAGAAGCAGCTCGCCGAGCGCGGCATCGCGACGCGGGTGGTCTCGGTGCCGTCGCTGGAATTGCTGCTGGCGCAGCCCGCCGAGCGGCAAAACGCCATTATCGGCAGCGCCCCGGTCAAGATCGCGATCGAGGCCGCCGTGCGGTGGGGCTGGGATGCCGTGATCGGCCGCGATGGTGAATTCGTGGGCATGCATGGTTTCGGTGCCAGTGGCCCGGCGAAGGACCTTTTCAAGCACTTCGGCATTACCGCCGAGGCCGTCGTTAATACTGCCCTGAAGCGCGTCTGACGCCGGCCTTCAAAGGTGCCCGCTGACGGTTGAGCTTGGCGCGAAAAAGGATTACCAAGGCTCCATCTTTTCCGCTCGCGCCCGGCCGAACCGGGCGTTCCGCCGCAAAACCCTCGTGGGAGCCTTCCCACGGGGCGGGCATCAGCTTTTAGAGGAGAGACGAGCATGGCAATCCGCGTCGCGATCAACGGGTTTGGCCGCATCGGCCGCAATGTGCTGCGCGCCATCGCCGAGTCCGGCCGCAAGGACATCGAGGTGGTCGGCATCAACGACCTCGGTCCGGTGGAGACCAATGCGCATCTGCTGCGCTTCGACTCCGTGCACGGTCGCTTCCCCGGCACCGTGACGGTCGACGGCGACTCGATCAGCCTCGGCAACGGCAAGATCAAGGTCTCGGCCGAGCGCGATCCCTCCAAGCTGCCCTGGAAGGACCTCGGCGTCGACGTCGCGCTGGAATGCACCGGCATCTTCACCTCGAAGGACAAGGCCTCCGCGCACCTCGCCGCCGGCGCCAGGCGCGTGCTGATCTCCGCTCCCGCTGATGGCGCGGACGCCACCATCGTCTACGGCGTCAACCACGAGACGCTGACCAAGGATCACCTGGTCATCTCGAACGGTTCCTGCACCACCAACTGCCTGGCGCCGGTCGCCAAGGTCCTGAACGACACGGTCGGCATCGAGACCGGCTTCATGACCACGATCCACGCCTATACCGGCGATCAGCCGACGCTGGATACCCTGCACAAGGACCTCTATCGCGGCCGCGCGGCGGCGATGTCGATGATCCCGACCTCGACCGGCGCGGCGAAGGCGATCGGCCTCGTGCTGCCCGAGCTGAAGGGCAAGCTCGACGGCGTCGCGATCCGCGTGCCGACCCCGAACGTCTCGGTTGTCGACCTCAAGATCGTCGCCAAGCGCGCCACCGACGCCAAGGAGATCAACGCGGCGATGAAGCGTGCCTCCGAGCAGCAGCTCAAGGGCATCCTCGGCTACACCACCGCGCCGAACGTATCGATCGACTTCAACCACGATCCGCACTCCTCGACCTTCCACGAGGACCAGACCAAGGTGCAGAACGGCACGCTGGTGCGCGTGATGTCGTGGTACGACAACGAGTGGGGCTTCTCCAACCGCATGGCCGACACCGCGGTCGCGATCGGCAAGCTGGTGTAAGACCGACGATCCATGATGCCCGGCCCAGTGCCGGGCATTCTCGTCTTTGACCCTCGCATGCGAGACGTGGATGGCCGCGACGAGTGCGGCCATGACGCAGGAAACGCCCCATGACAAAAACATTCCGTACCCTCGACGACGTCGATGTGAAGGGCAAGCGCGTGCTGCTGCGCGTCGACCTCAACGTTCCCATGGAAAACGGCCGCGTCACCGACGCCACGCGGCTGGAGCGCGTCGCTCCCACCATCACCGAAATCTCCGGCAAGGGCGGCAAGGTGATCCTGCTCGCCCATTTCGGCCGGCCCAAGGGGCGCGATCCCAAGGAGTCGCTCAAACCGGTCGCTGAAGCCTTGTCTAAGGTGATCAAGCGCCCCGTCGCATTCGCCGACGACTGCATCGGCGAGGTCGCGGCCAAGGCGGTTGCTGCCTTGAAGGACGGCGACATCCTCTGCCTGGAGAACACGCGTTTCCACAAGGAAGAGGAAAAGAACGACGCCGGCTTCGTCGCGGAGCTGGCGAAGCTCGGCGACATCTGGGTCAACGACGCCTTCTCCGCCGCGCATCGCGCGCACGCTTCGACCGAAGGCCTCGGCCACAAGCTGCCGGCCTATGCCGGCCGCACCATGCAGGCCGAGCTCGACGCGCTCGGCAAGGCGCTGGAAGCGCCGACCAAACCGGTCATCGCGATCATCGGCGGCGCCAAGGTGTCGACCAAGATCGACCTGCTCGAGAACCTCGTGACCAAGGTCGATGCGCTCGTGATCGGCGGCGGCATGGCCAACACCTTCCTGCACGCGCAGGGTGTTGCCGTCGGCAAGTCGCTTGCCGAGAAGGATCTCGCTCCGACCGCGCTGCGGATCATGGAGAAGGCCAACGCGGCGAACTGCGCGATCATCCTCCCCGTGGATGCCGTCGTCGCCAACCAGTTCGCGGCCAATGCGCCGTCGCATGCCTACGGTCTCGATGCGATCCCGGCCGACGGCATGATCCTCGACGTCGGCCCGCAATCGATCGCACGCATCCATGCCGCGATCGACGATGCCGCCACCCTGGTCTGGAACGGGCCGCTCGGCGCCTTCGAACTGACGCCGTTCGACCGCGGCACCGTGGTCTCGGCCAAGCACGCCGCCGAACGCACACGGGCGAAGAAGCTGATCTCGGTCGCCGGCGGCGGCGACACCGTCGCAGCCCTCAATCAAGCCGGCGTCGCCGGTGACTTTTCCTACGTCTCGACCGCGGGCGGCGCGTTTCTTGAATGGATGGAAGGCAAGCCGCTGCCCGGCGTCGAAGTTCTGAAGAAGGCCTGATTCACGGGCGTCACGCGCGAACGCGCTGCAAATACAGGGAGAATTCGAATGGCTCGCATCACGTTGCGGCAACTGCTCGACCACGCGGCCGAGCACGATTACGGCGTACCTGCCTTCAACATCAACAACATGGAGCAGGCGCTGTCGATCATGGCCGCCGCCTCCGAGGTCGACGCCCCCGTCATCATCCAGGCCTCGCGCGGTGCGCGCTCCTACGCCAATGACGTCATGCTCAAGCACATGATGGATGCCGTCACCGAGATCTACCCGCAGATCCCGGTCTGCGTGCATCTCGACCACGGCAACGAGCCGGCGACCTGCATGACCGCGATCCAGGCCGGCTTCACCTCTGTCATGATGGATGGCTCGCTCAAGGCCGACGGCAAGACCCCCGGCGACTGGGACTACAATGTCGGCGTCACCCGGACGGTGACCGGCATGGCCCATCTCGGCGGCATTTCGGTGGAAGGCGAGCTCGGCGTGCTCGGCTCGCTCGAGACCGGCATGGGCGACAAGGAAGACGGCCACGGCGCCGAAGGCAAGCTGTCGCATGACCAGCTGCTCACCAACCCGGATGAAGCCGTGAAGTTCGTCCAGGAGACCAAGGTCGACGCGCTCGCGATCGCAATGGGAACCTCGCACGGCGCCTACAAGTTCACCCGCAAGCCCGATGGCGACATCCTCGCCATGAACGTGATCGAGGAAATCCATCGCAAGCTGCCGAACATGCATCTGGTCATGCACGGCTCCTCGTCGGTGCCGCAGGATTTGCAGGACATCATCAACGCCAATGGCGGCAGGATGAAGCCGACCTGGGGCGTGCCGGTCGCCGAGATCCAGCGCGGCATCAAGAACGGCGTGCGCAAGATCAACATCGATACCGACAACCGCATGGCGATGACCGGCCAGATCCGGAAAGTCCTGAACGACAATCCGGAAGAGTTCGATCCGCGCAAGTACCTGAAGCCGGCGATGGAGGCGATGACCAGATTGTGCAAGCAGCGCCTGCAGGAGTTCAACACCGCAGGCCAGGCCAGCAAGATCAAGAAGGTGCTCACCACAGCCGAAATGGCCAAACGCTACGCCAAGGGCGAACTCGACCCCAAGATCGCCTGATCAGATCGCCTGATAACATTAACGACGGGACACCGCTTCTGACGCAGTCGGACGCGGTGTTCCGGCCCGCGGTCCCTGCGACCGCCGCCGCGACGAACGTTTTCTAGGCAATTGCCCGAGAACCGCCTATTTTGGCTCGCAAAGGCAATTCGCTCCGGAGGACGCCTCGATGAATCTCGCTGACCTCAACAAAGTTGCGCTTGCCATGGTCACCCCCGGCAAGGGCATTCTCGCCGCCGACGAATCCTCCGGCACGATCAAGAAGCGGTTCGACGCCATCAAGGTCGAGTCGACCGAGGACAATCGCCGCGACTATCGCGAGATGCTGTTCCGCTCGCAGGAAGCGATGAGCAAGTACATCTCCGGCGTCATCCTGTACGACGAGACGATCTGGCAGAACGCGAAGGACGGCACGCCGCTGGTCAAACTGATCGAGCAGGCGGGTGCGATCCCCGGCATCAAGGTCGATGAGGGCACGCAGGCCCTGCCGGCCTGCCCCGGCGAGCTCGTCACCGTCGGCCTCGACAGGCTCGCCGAGCGGCTGGCGAAATATTACGAGCGCGGCGCGCGCTTCGCGAAATGGCGCGCAGTGATCGATATCGGCGGCGGCGGCACTGGCGGCCGGGGCACTGGCGGCCCGAGCATCCCGACCATGACTGCGATCCGGGTCAACGCGCACGCGCTGGCGCGCTACGCCGCGCTGTGCCAGGCCGCGCAGATCGTGCCGATCGTCGAGCCCGAGGTGCTGATGGATGGCGATCACGACATCGACCGATGCTACGACGTGACGCAGCGGGTGCTGAACCGCACCTTCCAGGAATTGCGGGTGCAGCGCGTCGCGCTGGAAGGCATGATCCTGAAGCCCAACATGGCGATCTCGGGCAAGAAGTGCCCGAAGCAGGCCTCCGTCCAGGAAGTCGCCGAGAAGACCGTCCGCCTGCTCAAGAGCTGCGTGCCGGCCGCCGTGCCCGGCATCGCGTTCCTGTCCGGCGGACAGAGCGACGAGGAGGCGACCGCGCATCTCGACGCCATGAACAAGATCGGCCCTCTGCCGTGGCGGCTGACCTTCTCCTATGGCCGCGCATTGCAGGCTGCGCCGCAGAAGGCGTGGTCGGGCAAGGCCGACAACGTCGCCGCCGGCCAGCGCGCCTTCTCGCATCGCGCCAGGATGAACGGCCTCGCCAGCACCGGCACGTGGGATGCCGGCCTCGAAAAGCGGGCGGCGTAGTTGCCCACCAAGCCCGTTCCACCGCGCCCCGTCCCGCGCCTCTACCTTGCGACGCCCGAGGTCGACGACCCCACGCAGCTCGCGGCTGATCTTGCCGAACTGCTGGCCGCGGCCGACGTCGCCGCCGTGCTGGTACGGCTGCGCGAGACCGATCCCCGCAGCATGACCTCGCGCGTCAAGGCGCTGGCGCCCGTCATCCAGAACGCGGGTGCGGCACTGCTGATCGACGGCCATCCCGAGCTCGTGGCCCGCGCCGGCGCCGACGGCGCGCACCTGACCGGCATCGCGGCAATGGAAGACGCCACGCCCGCGCTGAAGCCCGACCGCATCGTCGGCGTCGGTGGTCTCGCGACCCGCCACGATTCCATGGCTGCGGGCGAAGCCGGCGCCGACTACGTGCTGTTCGGCGAACCCGACGCCAACGGACAGCGGCCGTCGATCGAGGCGATCGCCGAGCGGCTGCAATGGTGGGACGAGTTGTTCGAGCCGCCCTGTGTCGGCTTCGCCGCCAGCTGCGGGGAGGCAGAGGAATTCGCGGCCGCGGGTGCGGACTTCATCCTGGTCGGCGACGCCGTCTGGGCCGATTCGCGCGGCGCCAGGGCGGCGCTGATCGCAATCGGCGAGGCGATCACGCATGCGCATGCTAGGGCGCTCGGAAAGGCCGGGGCCGAGGGATGACGCCGGAATGAAGTGCCTGCGTCCGATAGCTGTTCTGCTCGGCTGCACGATGCTGGCAGGCGGCGCGACGGCCCAGCTTTCGATCACGCCGCCGGCACAGGCTCCGGCGGCGAAGAAGGAAGCTCCGAAGGAGAAGCCGAAGGTCTCCTCGCCGGTTGCCAAGAAGGGGCCGCCGAAGCCCGCGGCCACGCCGACGCCCACACCAACGCCGGCGCAGGCACCTTTGCCCTCGCTGAAGCAGGCCTTCGACGATCCCAACGTCGATCTCGTCTACGGCGCCTATCAGCGCGGCCTCTACAAGACCGCGTTCGACCTCGCGACCGCGCACGTCGAATACAACAACGACCCGAAGTCGATGACGATGCTGGGCGAGCTCTATGCCAACGGGCTCGGCGTCAAACGCAACTACGCCAAGGCCGACGAGTGGTATCAGAAGGCCAGTGACGCCGGCGACCGCGAGGCGATGTTCGCGCTCGCCATGATGAAGATTGCCGGCCGCGGCGGCGCGGTGGACAAGGAAGGAGCGGTCAAGCTGTTGGCCTCGTCGACCAAGCTCGGCGAGCCGAAGGCGGCCTATAATCTCGCGCTGCTTTATCTCGACGGCCAGACCCTGCCGCAGGACGTCAAGCGCTCCGCCGAACTGCTCCGCATGGCCGCCGACGCCGGCAATCCGGAAGCGCAATATGCGCTCGCCACCTTCTACAAGGAAGGCACCGGCGTGCCGAAGGACCTCGAGAAGTCGGTGCGGCTGCTGCAGGCCGCCTCGCTCGCCGACAATGTCGATGCCGAGGTCGAATACGCTATCGCGTTGTTCAACGGCACCGGCACACCGCGGAACCTGCCGGCGGCGGTGGCGCTGCTGCGCAAGGCGGCGCGGCAGAACAGCCCGATCGCGCAGAACCGTCTCGCTTTCGTGCTGGCGACGGGCCAGGGCGCGCCGATGGACAAGGTCGAGGCGCTGAAATGGCATACGGTGGCCAAGACCGCCGGCAAGGGCGACCCCGCCATCGACGAAATGCTCGAGGACATGTCCCCGGAAGACCGCGCCAAGGGCGAGGCAGCCGCCCGGAAATGGATCGGAAACAACGTCAAATGACGCCTTGACGGCGCCTCGTCCAGAGGGCACCCAGTCCGAAAAGCCTCTGGCGCTGCCTGCCGCTCCTCTGACCCCGCAAGCCCTTCATCATGCTCTATTCCGCTCTCATCAACGTCATGGTCAAGGCCGCGCGCCGCGCCGGCCGCAGCCTCAAGCGCGACCTCGGCGAGATCGAACATCTCCAGGTGTCGCTGAAGGGGCCGGCGAATTTTGTCTCGCTCGCCGACAAGCGCGCCGAGGAGATGCTCTACACCGACCTCGAGAAGGCGCGGCCCGGCTACGGCTTCCTCGGTGAGGAAGGCGGCCAGCGCGAAGGCTCTGACAAGAGCCATACCTGGATCGTCGATCCGCTCGACGGCACCACCAACTTCCTGCACGGCATCCCGCAATTCGCGATCTCGATCGCGCTGGCGCGCGAGGGCACGGTGATCGCGGGCGTGATCTACAACCCCGCCAATGACGAGCTCTACATCGCCGAGCGCGGCAAGGGCGCCTTCCTCAACGACCAGCGGCTGCGCGTCGCCGGCCGCCGCAAGCTGGATGAATGCGTGATCGCCTGCGGCCTGCCCCATATCGGCCGCGGCAATCACCAGCTGGCGCAGCAGGAGATGGCCGCGCTGCAGACCAGGGTTGCGGGCTTCCGCCGCTTCGGCGCTGCCTCGCTCGACCTCGCCTTCGTCGCCGCCGGCCGGCTCGACGGCTACTGGGAGCGCAACCTCAATTCCTGGGACATCGCGGCCGGCCAGATCATGGTCCGGGAAGCCGGCGGCACCGTCTCCGGCATCCAGGGCAATGACGACCCGCTGCAAACCGGCCATGTCGTCTGCGGCAACGAGTTCGTGCACGGCGAGCTGATCAAGATCCTGAAGCCGCTCGGGCAATAAAGCGGCGGCTCGATCTAATCGTCGTCATCGTCATCAACGTCGTCTTCCTCGTCGCGAAACTCGCCGGCTGCGGTCAGGCCCTCGATGGTCGTGGCGCCCTTCGCCTTGATCACCCGGCGAAGCGGGACCGAGCTCTCGCCCTGCAACGCCGCCATCAGATGTTCCGAGTGGGTGACGATCCAGATGTCGGCGCGGCGGGACGCCCTGGCGATCAGCCTGGCCAACGGCGCCAGCAGCGATGGATGCAGGCTGGCCTCCGGCTCGTTGAGCGCGATGAATGGCGGCAGCCGATAGCCCATGAACACGGCGAGCAGGCAGATATATTTCAGCGTCCCGTCGGATAGTTCGTGCGCCTTGAACGGACGCGGCATGTCCGCGAGCTGCAGATCAAACTCGCACCGCCCATTTTCTTCCCATGCCCGCAGCTCGGCGCCCGGGAACGCATCCTCGATCGCATCCTGCAGGTCGGACGCATCTCGCCTGATGACGCAGAGCGTCGCCAGGGTGGCAGCCAGATCGCTGCCATCGGCGCTCAGCGACGGCGTCGTGATTGCGAGACATGGCTTTCGGATCGGCGACGCCGGATCGGTGCGAAAATCGTGATAGAAACGCCAGCCCAGCATCGCGCCTCTGATCATGTCGATCTCGGGACACGCCTTGGCGTCGAGGAAACCGGCGAGCGCCGTTTCCGACGGCAGCACCGCATCCCTGTGGTCGCTCCAGGCGCCGCTCTCTCCGCGGATGCTGACGAGCGAGTTCTTCCGCGCCATCATGCGGACTTTTTGCTTGCCGTGGGTCGCCTCGATGCATTCGGACTTGATCATCGGCTCGCCGGAGAATGCGGCTTCGACCGGGCTGGGAAACCCGAGCTCGATGGCGTATCTGATGTTGTCGAATCTGGCTGCGAGCCGCAGCCGTCCATCCTCGCCGCGCTTGCGGATCCCGGACCAGCAGACGGAGTTCAATCCGCCTTCGTCGGCGATCGTGCGGGTGATACGGCCCGTCGCCGCATCGCGCAACAGCGACAGGGACTTGTAGAGATTGGACTTGCCGACGCCATTCTCGCCGACGAATACGGACAGCGGTTGGATGGGCATGAAGAGCCGCCGAATGGAGCGATAGTTCGCGATCGCAATGTCGGTCGGACGCATTCCATGCCCTCAATCCCCGGGTTGCCTGCGCGCTTCCGGCTCAATCCAGAGATGCAATCTGGATTGACCGGCTTGCAAAAGCAAGCCGCGGACGGCGCCGCGCCCTGACGTGATCTCGGACATCAGTGACCGATCCTGGCCGGTGCCGGCGGCCCATGCACTTCACCCCTTTCCGCCGCCTTCTCGCGGTCGCCCGCCAGCACACGCTGCACGCTGACGAAGAACACCGGGACCAATAGCAGCGCCAGGATAACCACCGCGATCATGCCGCCCATCACGGACGTGCCGAGCGCCTGCTGGCTGGCGCCGCCGGCGCCGGTCGCGATCGCCATCGGCAGCACGCCGCAGACGAAGGCAAGGCCGGTCATCAGGATCGGACGGAAGCGCAGGCTGCACGCCTCCACCGTGGCCTCCACCAGCGGCCTGCCCTGCGCGCGCAGATCCCTGGCGAACTCGATGATCAGGATCGCGTCCTTGGCGGCGAGACCGATGATGGTGATCAGGCCGACGGTGAAATAGACGTCGTTGGACAGGCCGCGCAGCGTTGCGGCCACCACCGCGCCGAGAATGCCGAGCGGAATCGTGAGCAGTACCGCGAGCGGGACGGTCCAGCTCTCATACAGCGCCGCGAGCAGCAGGAACACCACCAGCACCGACAGCGCCAGCAGGAATGGCGCCTGCGAGCCCGACAGCTTCTCCTGCAGCGACTGACCGGTCCATTCATAGCCGAAGCCACGCGGCAGCTTGTCGGCAAGCCGCTCCATCTCCGATATCGCATCACCCGAGGTGAAGCCGGGTCGCGCCTCGCCGGAGATGCGCACTGCCGGATAGTAGTTGAAGCCCGCGATTTGCGTCGGCCCCTTCGACCATTCGATGGTGGCGAAGGACGAGAACGGCACCAGTTGCCCGCGGCTGTTCTTCACATTGTAATTGAGGATGTCGTCCGCGTTCATGCGGCTGGTCTTGTCCGCCTGCACGATGACGCGCTGCATGCGCCCGCGGTTCGGGAAGTCGTTGATGTAGTTCGAGCCGAGATTGGTCGAGATCGTGTTGTTGATGTCCTCGAAGGTGACGCCGAACGCGCCCGCCTTCTCGCGGTCGATCATCAGATTGACCTGCGGCGCCGACGGCAGCCCTTCGACATAGACCTTCTGCAGCACGGGGCTGGCATTGGCCTCCGTGACCAGGCGGTCGGACGCCGCGATCAGCGCCGCGTAGCCCTTCTGGCCGCGGTCCTGCAGGCGGAACGAGAAGCCCGAGGAGTTGCCGAGGTTGTCAATCGGCGGCGGTTGCAGCGCCGAGATCCTTGCGTCACGAACCGACGCCAGGTCACGGTTGATGTCGGCAACGATCGCCGCCGCCGAATCCTTCGGCCCGCGCTCCGACCAGTCCTTCAGCGTGATGAAGGCCTGCGCCGTGTTCATGCCCTGGCCGAGGAAGCTGAAGCCGGTGAGGAACGTCACGTTCTCGATGCCGTCACGGTCCTTCAGATATTTCTCGACCTGCTCGACCGCGGCCTCGGTGCGCGCATAGGAGGACTCCGACGGCGTCTGCACGTCGGTGGTGATGAAGCCCTGGTCATCGACCGGCAGGAAGCCGCCGGGCAGCCGCACGAAGCCGTAACCCACGGCTGCGAACAGCACGGCGTAGATCAGCATCAGGCGGCCGGTGCGCTTCAGCCCGCCCTGCACGGTCCTGACATAGCCGGCCCGGCTGCTGTCGAGCGCGCGGTTGAACCAGCCGAACACGCCCCTGCGCGCGTGGCCATGGCCCTGCTGCACCGGCTTGAGCAGCGTCGCGCACAGCGCCGGCGTCAGCGACAGCGCGAGCAGCGCCGAGAACGCGATCGCCGCCACCATGGTGACCGAGAACTGGCGGTAGATGATGCCGACCGAGCCCGGGAAGAACGCCATCGGCACGAACACCGCCATCAGCACCAGCGTGATGCCGATGATGGCGCCGGTGATCTGCGACATCGCCTTCTTGGTCGCCTGCTTCGGCGGCAGGCCCTCTTCGGCCATGATGCGCTCGACGTTCTCGACGACGACGATGGCGTCGTCGACGAGGATGCCCACCGCGAGCACCATGCCGAACATCGTCAGCATGTTGATCGAGAAGCCCGCGATCATCAGCGTGGCACAGGCGCCCAGCAGCGCCACCGGAACCACGATCGTCGGAATGATGGTGTAGCGGATGTTCTGCAGGAACAGGAACATCACGATGAACACCAGCACCACCGCCTCGACCAGCGTCATCAGGACCTTCTCGATCGAGGCCTTCACCACCGGCGTGATGTTGTAGGGGATGTCGTAGCCGATATTGGCCGGGAAGAAGCGCGACAGCTCCTTCATCTTGGCCTCGACCGCGCTCGCGGTCGCCAGCGCATTGCCCTTCGGCGACAGCAGCACCGAGAGGCCGGCCGTCGGCTTGCCGTTGAGGCGGGTGTTGAACTGGTAGGAGAGGCCGCCGACCTCGATCCGCGCGACGTCGCGCAGGCGGACCGTGGAGCCGTCGGCATTGGCGCGCAGGATGATCGCGCCGAACTCGTCGGGCGAGGCGAGCTGGCCCTTCACCAGCACCTGGGCCGAGATCTTCTGCGCGTCGGTGCTCGGCTCGGCACCGATGCTGCCGGAGGCGACCTGGGCGTTCTGCGCCGAGATCGCCTTGTTGACGTCGTCGGCGGACAGGCCATAGCCGACCAGCTTGGCGGGATCGATCCAGATGCGCAATGAACGCTCGGTCGAATACAGCGTGGCGCGACCGACGCCGGGAATGCGGCGGATCTCGCCCAGCACGTTGCGGATCATGAAGTCGCCCAGCCCAACCTCGTCGAGGCTGCCGTCGGTCGAGTTCAGCGTGATGATCTGCAGCACCGCCGAGGAGGCTTCCTCGACCAGGATGCCCTGCTGGATCACGGCGCGCGGCAACCGCGCCTCGACGCGCTTGAGGCGGTTCTGCACCTCGACCGAGGCCTGGCTGGTGTCGGTGCCCGGCTTGAAGTTGGCAATGATCTCGACCTGGCCGAGCGAGTCGGAGGTCGATTCGAAGTTAAGGATGTTGGCGGCGCCGTTCAGCTCCTCCTCGATCAGCCGGGTGACGCTGTTGTAGAGGTTCTCGGGCGAGGCGCCGGGATAGCTGGTCGAAATCGAGATCGAGGGCGGCGCGATGATCGGATATTGCGCGACCGCGAGCAGCGGAATGGAGATCGCGCCGACCAGGCAGATGAACAGCGCGACGACCCAGGCGAAGATCGGCCGGTCGATGAAGAAAGCGGGCATGTCAGATCACCGCTCGATATGCGCGGTTTGCCTGGAATCGCCTGTCTCCGCGGCCGCGGCGTCGACCTGCGGCCAGGCATGCGGGCGCACCTTGTCGCCGGCGGCGAATTTCTGGAAGCCCTCGACCACGACCTTGTCGCCGGCCTTCAGGCCATCGGTGACGAACCATTGGCCGCCCTGCAGCGAGCCGGTACGCACCGGCTGCACCGCGACGAGGTTGTCGCCCTTGACGACGAACACCTCGCTGCCGCCGCCGCCATTGCGCTGGATCGCCTGCTGCGGCACCGCGATCGCATCGGAGTCGATGCCCTGCTCGATCTGCACGCGGACATACATCCCCGGCAGCAGCACCCGGTTTGGATTGCGAAATTCTCCGCGCAGCGTCACCTGGCCGGTATAGGCGTCGACCTTGGCGTCGGAGAACAGCAGCTTGCCCTGCAACGGATAGGCCGAGCCATCGTCGAGCACGAGGCGGACCTTCAACGCGTCCTGGGCGATGCGGTCGAGATCGCCGTTCTCGAAGGCGCGGCGGAGCTGGTGCATCTCGGTCGCAGACTGCTGGAAGTCGGCATAGATCGGATCGAGCTGCTGGATCGTCGCCAGGCTGTTGGCGTCGTTCTGCACCACGAGCGCGCCCTCGCTGACCAGCGCCGCGCCGATGATGCCGTCGATCGGCGCACGGATGGTGGCGTAATCGAGATTGAGCTTTGCGCGTGCGACGTCGGCCTCGCGACCCTGCACGTCGGCCTCGGCCTGCTTCAGAGCGGCGATCGCCTTTTCGTTCTCGGCCTCCGGCGCCGTGCGCTGGCTGGTCAGCGTCGCGATCCGGCGGGCGTGCAGCGTGGCCTGCTCGAGCACGGCCTTGGCGCGCGACAGCGCCGCCTCGGTCGACTGCAATTCGACCTCGAACGGTCGCGGATCGATCTGATACAGCGGATCGCCGGCCTTCACCTCGCTGCCCTGGTGAAACATGCGGTTGACGATGATGCCGGAGACGCGCGGGCGCACCTCGGAGACGCGGGTCGGCGCGATGCGGCCCGGCAGCTCGCGCACCATCGCGCGCGCCTGCGGCTTCACGGTGACGACGCTGACGTCCGGCTCGGCGGCTTGCGTGGCGGCGGTCGCGGGGTTCGGTTCATCGCAGCCGGCAAGCAGTGGCGCCGTCACGGCCAGCATCAAAGCAATGCATGCCGATTGCGCGCGAAGTCCAGACATCGGAAAGGTCGCCCCTTGAAAGAGTGTGAACAAACAAACAGCGGCATCGTCTCGACACCGCTCGCGTCCACGTGAAAATAAAATCTGCTTGCTGCGACGCAATGCGTTTCGCGGGCGGCTCATTGTCACACAACCCTATCGCGCTGATTTCGCGGACCCTTTCGCCGACTCACCGGATTGTGAGCAGGTTCCATTGCAAGCCGTATGGGCGGAACGCGGCATTTGCCCGTGCGAAAACGCCGCGGACTGTAACTTTGTAACGCCCCGACACGAATCGCCGGCCGTGCCGTTGCCGTCGCCCGACGACGCTCGCTTGCGCGATTCCTCGAGCGGGCCGCAACCTGCACGACGGCTGAAGGCGCGGATGCCGACGGGGCGGTTTTCAACGCGATGCGCCGCTTTGGGGTGCCGGATTCGGCTTTCCTGACTTTCCTCCCCCCGCCGCTGTGCCATATTGCTGACTGATGCGGCCTTCGCGAACGGATGACCCGGCAATGCCCCCTTCCCGCTCCGACATGGAGATCGAACTGAGCAAGCTGTCCTCGCCCCGGATCTTCCTGGTGCGGATGCTGGTGTTCCTGGTGCTGTGCGGCCTGATCGGCTTCGTGCTTTACAAGCAGATCGTCACGGCCTTCTTCGCCAATCCCGGGCTGAACGCCCTGATCGGCCTGGTCCTCCTGATCGGCGTCATACTGGCCTTCCGTCAGGTGATCCGGCTCTATCCCGAGGTCGCCTGGGTCAACAATTTCCGCATCGCCGACCCCGGCCTTGCGATCGAGCGCCGCCCGACGCTGCTGGCCCCGATGGCCGCGATCCTCGGCGGCGAGCGCACCGGCCGCATGACGATCTCGCAACAGACGATGCGGCACCTGCTCGATTCGATCGCGACCCGCCTCGATGAAGCCCGCGACATCTCGCGCTACATGACCGGTCTTCTGGTCTTCCTCGGCCTGCTCGGCACCTTCTGGGGTTTGATCGAGACGGTCGGCTCGGTCGGCAAGGTGATCGATGGGCTCAAGGTCGGCGGCGACGCCGGCGCGCTGTTCGAGACGCTGAAGGAGGGCCTCGCCGCCCCGCTCGGCGGCATGGGCATCTCGTTCTCGTCCTCGCTGTTCGGCCTTGCCGGCTCGCTGATCCTCGGTTTCCTCGATTTGCAATCGAGCCAGGCCCAGAATCGCTTCTACACCGACCTCGAGGACTGGCTCGCCACCACTGTGCGCGGCATTTCCGGCGAGGACGCTGCCGGCGGAGGCGAGTTGCAGGGCGCGATCGAGCGGCTGCGCACCGCGGTCGAGGAAGGCGGCAGCAACCGCAGCACCACGGCGGCGATGGCCAACCTCGCCGAGGCGATCCAGGGGCTGGTCGCGCATATGCGCACCGAGCAGCAGATGATCCGCGAATGGGCCGACGGCCAGGGCGAGCAGAACCGCGAGATCAAGCGACTGCTGGAGCGCCTTGCCCGCCAGCCGGAGAAGAGTTGAGCTACGGAGGTCGGTTTGCTGGACCACGTCACCATCGGCGTCCGCGATGTCGAACGATCGAAGGCGTTCTATGACGAGGCGCTGCGCGCGCTCGGCATCAGCCGCCTCTATGCCGAGGGCGCCGATTTCGCAGGCTACGGTATCCGCCCCAAGGCGTTCTTCTGGATCGGCCGGCGCGCCATCACGCAGACCGGCGCCCATATTGCCTTCACCGCCGCCGATCGCGCCACCGTCGACCGCTTCTACGACGACGCTGTCAGGGCCGGCGGCCGCGACAACGGGCCGCCCGGAATTCGGCCGCACTATCATGCCAATTACTACGGCGCTTTCGTCCTCGATCCCGACGGCCACAATATCGAGGCCGTCTGCCACGCGCCGCAAGGCCCGAAGGGACTCTGAATGGCCCTCGCCCGCTCCCGCCGCAGCGAATCCGCGTTCAACTACTGGCCCGGATTCGTCGATGCGCTGTCGACACTGGTGCTGTCGATCGTGTTCCTGCTCTCGGTGTTCCTGGTGGTGCAGTTCTTCCTGTCGCAGGAGGTCACCGGCAAGGACAAGGCACTGGAGCAGCTCAACGCCAGGATCGCGCAGCTCAACGAGCTGCTGTCGCTGGAAAAGCTCGGCAAGCTGAGCCTCGACGACCAGGTGGCGCAGCTCAAGGCCGGCCTCGCCTCCGCCGAGGGCGAACGCGACCGCATGAAGGGGCTCTATGAAGGGCTGGCGAATTCCGGCAACGACGCGCAGGGCCGCGCCAACGAGCTCAACAAGGCGCTGGATTCCGAGAAGGCGGTCTCGTCGCGCGCACTGGCGCAGATCGAGGTGCTGAACCAGCAGATCAGCGCGCTGCGCCGCCAGCTCGCCGCGCTCGAGGAGGCGCTCGACGCCTCCGAGAAGCGCGACAAGGACTCGCAGAGTCGGATCGCCGATCTCGGCCAGCGCCTCAACGTCGCGCTGGCGCAGCGGGTACAGGAATTGTCGAAGTACCGCTCCGAATTCTTCGGCCGGCTGCGCGCCATCCTCGGCAACCGCCCGGATATCCGCATCGTCGGCGACCGCTTCGTGTTCCAGTCCGAAGTATTCTTCGACACCGGCCAGGCGACGCTGCTGCCCGAGGGCAAGACCGAGCTCGAGACGGTGGCGACCGCACTCATCGATCTGGACAAGCAGATCCCGAGCGAGATCGCCTGGGTGCTGCGGGTCGACGGCCACACCGACGTGCGGCCGATCAACAGCCCGGTGTTCAAGTCGAACTGGGAGCTGTCGGCGGCCCGCGCGATCTCGGTGGTGCAGTATCTGGTCTCGCTCGGCGTGCCGCCGCAGCGCCTGGTCGCCGCCGGCTTCGCCGAATTCCAGCCGCTCGACACCGGGCAGAACGAAGACGCCTACAAGCGCAACCGCCGCATCGAGCTGAAGCTGACGGAGAAGTAGGTGGCGAATGCCTTCGAGCTCCGCCCCTACCGCGCGGCCGACGAGGACGCGGCGATCGAGCTGTGGCGGCAGACCTGGCAGCAGGCTTATCCGTCGATCGACTTCACCGCGCGCGTCGCCTGGTGGCGCGAGCGCTGGCGGAGCGAGCTGGTGCCGAATGCTGCGATCATCGTCGCCGAGCAGGATGGCGTACTGACCGGCTTCGTGACCATCGACGGCACCGGCTATCTCGACCAGCTCGTGGTCGATCCCGCGCATTGGGGCTCGCCGCTGGCGGGCGCACTGGTCGATGAAGCCAAGCACCTTGCGCCCGGCGGCGTCACGCTGCTCGTCAACAAGGACAACGCGCGCGCGATCCGCTTCTATGAACGCAGCGGCTTTACGCATGCCGGCGAGGACGTCAACCCGACCTCGGGACGCCCGGTGCTGAAGATGGCGTGGCGGCCGTGAGGCTCTCTCTCCTCATGTCGTCCCGGCGAAGGCCGGGACGACACTGAACGTTGTGAGTCATACATCCGCATTCTCGCGGCGCGATGCGCCCGAGGTTTTCCGAAACTTCCGCCCTCTCCTTGGTCGGAGGGCGCAGGGAAAGCCGGGTGCCGATCGCACCCATGGGCCCGGTGCAACAAAAAAGCACCGGGGTAGGACCACAGGTGTAACCGGAAACAACCGGCTTTCCCTGCGCGATGGGTTACGGCTTATACGTGCTCTCCCCGGCGAGACTGGGCTTGCTTGTCACCGTCGCCAGCGAGAGAGATTGCCCTCGCTGATGAGACACCTGCCACCAGGGCGTCAGGCCTGCACGATTTCGCCGTCCGCTGCATGCGCTCTCGTCAGTCACGCACGCAACGTCCACCGCATCCCACCGCGCGTTCGTGACGTGCGCTCGCCCCTCGATCGGGTGAGACGGGTGAATCCATACACTGATTTGCCATTACGATAAACCGAAATATTTCTGCAGCGAGGGCTTGCGCCGTCGGGCAAATCAGATGTAGGGCCCGCGTCCTCCATCCTGTCGTTCCGGCGCGATGCGCAACATGGAACTATGGTGCGCAATTGCGCGCCTGAGAATCTCGGGATTCCGGGGGCAGCCCGGCGGGCTGCCCCCGGATGACGACAGCGAAGTATTTCCGCGCTCACCGCCCCACCATCCGTTGCAGATGCTCCGGATATCGTGCCCCCTGCACTTCGACGGCGGCCAGCGCGTGGCTGATCTCGGCGAGATCGGCTGATGTCAGTTCGACCTGCGCGGCACCGATGTTCTCCTCGAGGCGATGCAGCTTGGTGGTGCCGGGGATCGGCACGATCCAGGGCTTCTGCGCCAACAGCCACGCCAGCGCGATCTGCGCTGCGGTTGCGCCCTTGGCCGCGGCGATCTTGCCGAGCCGGTCGACCAGCGCCTGGTTGGCGCGGCGCGCCTCCTGCGAGAAGCGCGGCACGAGGTTGCGGAAGTCGCTGCTCGCAAACGTCGTGCTCTCCGTGATCGCGCCGGTGAGGAAGCCGCGGCCGAGCGGGCTGTACGGCACGAGGCCGATGCCGAGTTCCTGCAGTGTCGGCAGGATCTCCCGCTCCACGCCGCGTTCCCACAGCGAATATTCGCTCTGCAGCGCGGTGACCGGCTGCACGGCATGCGCGCGGCGAATGGTCTGCGCAGCGGCCTCCGACATGCCGAAGTGCCGCACCTTGCCGGCCGCGATCAGTTCCTTCACCGTGCCGGCGACGTCCTCGATCGGCACCTCGGGATCGACCCGGTGCTGATAAAGGAGATCAATCACATCGATCTTCAGCCGCTTCAGCGAGGCGTCGGCCACCGCGCGGATATGCTCGGGCCGGCTGCTCACGCCGCGCTGCTGGCCGGTCGACGGATCGATGTCGAAGCCGAACTTGGTGGCGATCACGACCTGGCTCCGGACCGGCGCCAGCGCCTCGCCGACCAGTTCCTCGTTGGTGAAGGGGCCGTAGACCTCGGCGGTGTCGAAAAAGGTCACGCCGCGCTCGACCGCGCCGCGGACCAGGGCGATGCCCTGCTGCTTCTCGAGCCCAGGGCCGTAGGCGAAGTTGAGGCCCATGCAGCCGAGGCCGATCGCCGATACCTCCAGGTTGCTGTTGCCGAGTTTGCGCTTCTGCATGATGTCTCTCCGCATCGATGACAAGGATCTGTCGCCGCAGGATTTAGGGCGTGCGCCGGCCAGCGATTAGGCGGTAGGATCGGGATGGACTTATGAATGGGATTCATCAATGCCGCGGCAGGACGTCAATAACCTGATCGCCTTCCTCGCCGTCGCGCGGGAACGCAGCTTCACCCGCGCCGCCGCGCAGCTCGGCGTGTCGCAATCGGCGCTCAGCCACACCATCCGCGCGCTGGAGGAGCGGCTGGGCATGCGGCTGTTGACCCGCACCACGCGCAGCGTGGCGCCGACGGAAGCCGGCGAGCGGCTGCTGCTGAATGTCGGTCCGCGCTTCGACGAGATCGAGACCGAGCTCGCAGCCTTGAGCGCGCTGCGCGACCGGCCGGCTGGCTCGATCCGGATCACCACCGGCGAGCACGCCGCCGAAACCATCCTGTGGCCGAAGCTGGCCGGCTTCCTGCCGCGCTATCCCGACATCAAGGTCGAGCTATCCCTCGACGACAGCCTGACCGACATCGTCGCGGCCCGCTTCGATGCCGGCGTCCGGATCGGCGAGCAGGTGGCGAAGGACATGATCGCGGTGCGGATCGGACCGGATTTCCGCATGGTCGTGGTCGGCGCGCCGTCCTATTTCAAGCGGCACGAACGCCCGAAGCGGCCGCAGGACCTGACGCAGCACGCCTGCATCAACATCCGCCTGCCGACCTATGGCGGCCTCTATGTCTGGGAGTTCGAGAAGCGCGGGCGCGCCATCAAGGTGCGCGTCGACGGGCAACTGGTGTTCAACAGCGGCGCGCTGCGGATCAAGGCGGCGATCGCCGGGCTCGGTCTCGCCTATATCGCCGAGGATCGCGTCCGCGCCGAGCTCGCCAGGGGGCACCTGGTCCAGGTGCTCGACGACTGGTGCGTGCCGTTCCACGGCTATCACCTCTATTATCCGAGCCGCCGGCAATCCTCGCCGGCCTTCGCACTGCTGGTCGACGCGCTGCGCTATCGGGGATAGGCGGCGCGCTCACCGAACAAGCACGGATGGAGCACGCTGCAGTTCAGTCGTACCCCGCCTTCTCAAGTCCTCCGACGTAACTTTCGCGCATCCATGCGTGAGCAAGCGTGGACCGTTCAGCAATCTCTTTCAGCGTTTGCACCGGCGTAAGGGATCTGAGGACCGAGACGGCCTCCCGGGCTTCGTCGATTCTGCCGAGGTGCGCCAACGCTGCGGCCTTGTAACGCCATGATATCCGCACAGATGGCCCGAGCTCAATCGAGCGGGTCAACTGCGACAGCGCCTCCGTGAAATTCCCTTCGAAGAAAGCCACCATACCCAGGCCTTGGGGTATGAAATAATTGCGCGGGTCGAGCGGGTTGATGCGCAACGCTCTGTCAAAGTTTTGTCGTGCTACATCCAGTTCACCGCGAAACAGATAGCCATAGGCACAGTTGACGCAAACAATAGCTGAATTGGGCTGAAGCCGCAGCGCCCGTTCGCCATATTCCCGCGATTTCGCGTGCTTGCCGATGAACACCGAAAGGACCCAGGAAGCAACAGCGAGCGCGGTGCCGTCTTCGGGATCGGCTTGAACCGCCTGCTGCGCAATCCTCTCCGCCTCGAGCGTCCCCTCCTTGAACGGTCGCGCACCAAAAATGGATTGTCGCCCGATACAGTCAGCCAGATATGCGAGCGCGCTGGAATATTCAGGGTCTATGGCGACCGCCTGTCGAAGATAACCCTCCGCTCGCGCATAGGATGGCGCGTTGAGCTCTCGCAGGAAGGGCTGGGCGCGCAAAAAGCAGTCGTAAGCGGTTAAGTCGGAGGTCGGCTTTTTCTTGGACCTTTCGATCTCCCTCAGATTGATGGTTGGCTCGATCGCCGAAGCCACGGCGGACGTCACCTCGTCCTGCAACTCGAAAACGTTGGTGTATTCGCGCTCGAAACGGTCTGCCCAGATATGGTGTCCCGTATCGGCCTCTATGAGCTGACCGGTAACGCGGACCCTGTTTCCGGCCTTGCGCACGCTGCCCTCGAGCACGTATCGAACGCCAAGCTCCCGTCCGACCTGCTTGATATCGACGGCCCTGCCCTTGTAGGTGAAGGTGGTGTTTCGCGCGATCACGAAGAACCACTTCACGCGCGACAACGCCGTGATGATGTCCTCCACCATCCCGTCCGCGAAGTACTCCTGCTCGGCGTCACCGCTCATGTTCTGGAACGGCAGAACCGCGATCGACGGCTTGTCGGGAAGAGCAAGGCCAGGCGCGGCGGTCGGCGCCGCATCGGCCTGCGCTTTCCGCCTCAGCGCGTAGGTTCGGACCGGCCTCGAGATGTTCTTGAGCTGCCGTTCGCCGGCGTCATCGAACAGCACCTCGATCTTGCCGTCGACCTCACCATGCACCTTGGCCGAAACGAGGATGCCTCCGGGATCAGCCAATCCTTCCAGGCGGGCAGCGATATTGATCCCCTCTCCATAGACGTCACCCTGGGCGTCCACGATGACATCGCCCAGATTGATGCCCATGCGCAGCCGGATCGCTTCCCCATCGGCGGCAAGCCGCTCCTGCACCTCGATGCCGCATTTCACGGCGGCCACGGGGCTCGCAAACTCGGCGAAGACACCATCTCCGGTGGTCTTGATCAGGCGGCCCTTGTGGCGAGCCAGGGCAGGCTCCACGACGTCGCGGCGCAGCCGCTCGATCTGGGCGTAGGTCGCTTCCTCGGCACGTTCCATCATCGAGGAATAGCCAACGACATCGGCCGCCAGTATCGCCGCTAGTCGTCGTTGGACAGGTTCACCGGCCACGGGCGCCCCTTTCGATCGCTCATGCATCTAAGCACGGCGCCGGGCGGACAGGCCATCGGATTCGCGGACCAATCCTTCTGGACGAAAGTCGCAGGGGAACACCGCCGGCCGGGCTGGCGGACAGCTCGCGAGCCCGACCGTACGCATCATCAGCGCGTCGTGCCGGGCATGCAGGGCGGCTGCGTGTACGGCGCGGTGGCGTAGGCGCCGACGTTCGGCGCCCGCACGCAGTCAACGGCCTTGCTGCCCGCCGCCTGGGCATGCCGCGTCGCGGCGCTGGCAACGGACGCGTCGATCGCGACTGCAACGAGGGCAGCCACCACGAAAATCAATCTGGTCATGGCTCTTCTCCACGGGGTGATGGAGACGGCAAAGCCGGCTCCTTGCACATGGAGCGTCGAAGCGAGCGGGTTATTTCATCACGCGCGATCACCGCCGCGCGAGCGGCGGCCGCTACTCCACGCCGGCCGGCTCGGACGCGGCCTCGGCAGGCTCAGCCACAGGCTCCGCCATCACGAATCTGAGCCCGTAGGTCTTGCCGCGCCGCCAGACCACCTCGCAGGCATGTCGTCTGGAATGATCGGCGAGCAAGGTCAGGGCGAGGCGATCCTTCACGCTGAACTCGACCTCGGTGACGATCTTGGCGCCGCCGGGCGAGACGTCGACGACCGCGCATTCGCGCTCGGTCAGGCCATCATCCACCGTGATCCAGGCCGGGCGGTTGTTGAGTTGCCGTCGCGGCTCGCGGCTGACCTTGATCCTTCCATTATGGCTCGCCATCGTCGTCACTCCAGGGAGAGGCAGAGCACCGACGACATCGCTCGCTGCGGACGCCGCTCGACGCACAACCACGTCAGCCACAATGCAGCCCGGCCCGTAAAGTCCGGCTTAGCGCGATCGCTTGAACTTTACCGGAATCTTGACGCGGCTTTTAGGGATGCCGAATTCATCAAATCCGGCAGTGGGATACCGATCCTTTGGGCGCCGGTCGCTTGACTCGATCGCACCTCTGTTGATGAAGTGAGGCAGCGTGGCTTGCCGCCGCGCCCCCCTGCAACAAGAGCGGCCTCAAGACGCCCTCATCTGACGGAAACGCCCCATGCTGATTCCCCTCGCCGACGTGCCGCGCTGGTATGCCGACCGCAAGCCGACGGATGCGATCGCCGTCAGCCACGGCCAGGACACGCTGACCTGGGAGCAACTCGAACGCAGGGCCAATGCGCGAGCACGGGCGTTTGCCGCGAGGGGCGTCAAGCCTGGCGACTTCGTCGCGATCGGGCTGCCCAACAGCAACGCGTTCTTCGAGACCACCTTTGCGGTGTGGAAATGCGGCGCGACGCCGACCTCGCTGTCGTGGCGGCTGCCGCGCGGCGAGGCCGCCGCGGTGCTCGATATCCTCAAACCCGCGCTGGTCGTCGGCGGCGAGGCCGACTGGAATGCGCCGAACTCGCTGCCGGCGAGTTTCGTGCCCGACGGATTTTCCGACGAGCCGATCGCCGGCCCGATCGCGCGCTACTGGAAGGCGATGACGAGCGGCGGCTCGACCGGACGACCGAAGGTGATCCTCGATCACAACCCCGCCGTGATCGACACCGCAACGCCGCTGATGCTCGGGATTCCGGATCAGGCCTCGCTGCTCAATCCCGGCCCGCTCTATCACAACGCACCGTTCATCCTGTCGCACTCGGCGCTGTTCGGCGGCGGACGCCTCACCGGCATGGTGAAGTTCGACGCCGAGGAGACGCTGCGGCTGATCGAAGAGAACCGCGTGCAGTGGGTGAACTTCGTGCCGACCATGATGCACCGGATCTGGGCGCTGCCCGAGGAGGTGCGCAACCGCTACGATGTCTCCAGCCTGCAGATCGTGTTCCACATGGCAGCTCCGATGCCGCCATGGCTGAAGGAGAAGTGGATCGAATGGCTCGGGCCGGAGCGGGTCTGGGAGCTCTATGGCGGTACCGAGCGGCAGGGCGCCTGCGTCATCAACGGCGTCGAGTGGCTTGCGCACAAGGGCTCCGTCGGCAAGATCGGGGAGGCCGCGCGCCTGCGCATCATCGGCGAGGACGGCAATGACGTTGCAACAGGCGAGACCGGCGAGATCTATTTCCTGCCCAATGACGGCGCCGGCAGCACCTATCATTATCTCGGCGCCGCGCCGAAGCGGCGCACCGACGGCTGGGAATCGCTCGGCGATATTGGCCGGCTCGATGAGGAAGGCTATCTCTATCTCGGCGACCGCCTCGCCGACATGGTGCTGCGCGGCGGCGCCAACATCTATCCGGCCGAGGTCGAGGCCGCGGTGAGCGCGCATCCCGATGTGCGCTCCTGCGTCGTGGTCGGGCTGGCAGATCCCGAATTCGGCCAGCGCGTGCATGCGATCCTCGAACTGGCCGACGAGACCGACGCGCAGGCCGTCGCCGACGGCATGGGCGATTTCCTTGCCGACCGGCTCAGCCGCTACAAGCATCCGGAAAGCTTCGAACGCGTCGGCGTGGCGTTGCGCGATGATTCCGGCAAGGTCCGCCGCACCTTGCTGCGCGACGAGCGCGCCGCCTGGATCAAGGAGGACCGCGCCTTCCGCATCATGCCTGCGCGGAAGGCATCACGGGGCGATTGAGTTCAATTCATCTTGCGATGAGGACGTCTGCACGCCACATGAGCTGTGCAGGCGCCCGCCCAAGGTATATGTTTCCATCTTCCCTGCCGGCAGAACCTCGGATTTACTTCGGAGGTTCCAGCGCCCTGCACGCCAGGAGATCCTACATGGCCACGATGACCGAATGGAAAGTGCCGCCGGCCTTTCAGCCCCGCCCCGAGGATTATCGCTTTAATCTGGATCGCGCGCTGATGAGCGTAGTCGGACTGCATTCGATCATTCCGTCCGACGCCTTCAGCGCCGAGACGCTCGGCACCGAGCGCGTCGGCAATGGCGTACTGATCGATGACGGACTGGTGCTGACGATCGGCTATCTGATCACGGAGGCCGAAACCGTGTGGCTGCATCTCGGCGACGGCCGTGTGGTCCCGGGACACGCGCTCGGCTTCGATTTCGAATCCGGCTTCGGCCTCGTGCAGGCGCTCGGCCGGTTCGATCTCGATCCACTGCCGATCGGCTCGTCGGCGCTGACGCGGATCGGCGACAATGTCGTGCTCGGCGGAGCCGGTGGCCGCACCCGCTCGGTCGCCAGCCAGATCGCAGCGAAGCAGGAGTTCGCCGGCTACTGGGAGTATCTGCTCGACGAGGCGATCTTCACCTATCCGTCGCATCCGAACTGGGGCGGTGCCGGGCTGATCTCCGACACCGGCGAATTGATCGGCATCGGCTCGCTGCAGCTCGAGCGCGAGCGCTCCGGCAAGGCCGAGCACGTCAACATGGTGGTGCCGATCGACCTCCTGAAGCCTGTCATCAGCGACATACGCAAGTTCGGCCGCGTCAACAAGCCGGCCCGGCCATGGCTCGGCATGTTCACCACCGAGATCGACAACCGCATCGTCGTGGTCGGCATCGCCAGCAAGGGCCCGGCGGCGGGCGCCGAATTGAAGACCGGCGACGTGATCCTCGCGATCGCAGGCGAAAAGGTGACGAGCCAGACCGTGTTCTATCGCAAGCTCTGGTCGCTCGGCTCGGCCGGCGTCGACGTGCCGCTCACCGTCTACCATGAGGGCGTCACCTTCGACGTGACGCTGAACTCGATCGACCGCATGCGGCTATTGAAGGCGCCAAGGCTGCACTGAACAAGACTGAAAGGCAGCGGCGATGAGCGAGGCCGTGGTTGACAACATCGTGGCCGTGCTGCCGCCGCTGTTGCAGACGCTGGAAGCGCTGACCTTTGTCGCGCGCAATCTCAATCCGGCGGAGTTCGGCCGGGTGATGGAGATCGCGGGCGAGCCCGACGCGGCGCTGCAGGCGGTACGGCCGCGGCTCGCCGACTGGCCGGAAAAGTTCGCGCAGATCAGGGCGGCGCTCGAGGCGGCGTGCGACGCCGCGCTGTCCGGTTATGCGGGCCTGCGCGCAGTGGAGAGCGGTCAGGGCGATCTCGTCAGCGTGTTCCGCGCGCTGCGCTATCTCCCGCGTGCGCAGGAAGCGCTCTATGCGCTGGTCGCGCAATTGCCGCCGGTGAGCCAGTTTTTCGTCGTCCCGGAATTGTGCGAGGACGCCGACCTGCTCGCCAGGCTCGATGCGCCGGCGAACGCGAACACGGGAATTTTCCACGAGCAGAACGAACCAGGCAGCCGCGGCGGCTTCTCGCTCTACGTGCCGGAATATTACACGCCCGATCGCGCATGGCCGCTGGTGATGGCGCTGCATGGCGGCAGCGGCAACGGCCGCGGCTTCCTGTGGAGCTGGCTGCGCGACGCCCGAAGCTTCGGTGCCATTCTCGTCGCGCCCACGGCAACGGGAAACACCTGGGCGCTGATGGGCAACGACACCGACACCCCGAACCTCAACCGCATCCTCGATTATGTCGGCTCGCGCTGGACTGTCGACGGCAAGCGCCTGCTGCTCTCAGGCATGAGCGACGGCGGCACCTTCAGCTATGTCAGCGGCCTCGACGGTGCCTCGCGCTTCACGCATCTTGCCCCGGTTGCGGCGACGTTCCATCCGCTGATGGCCGAGATGGCCGACGCCGGGCGGCTGCGCGGCTTGCCTGTTTTCATCACCCACGGCCAGCTCGACTGGATGTTCCCGGTGCAGACCGCGCGGCAAACCCGGCAATTGCTGTCCGCTGCCGGCGCCAATGTCACCTACCGCGAGCTCGACGATCTCAGCCACACCTATCCCCGCGAGATCAATGCGGAGATATTGCGGTGGCTGAATCAAGCGTAAGAGACGCACGGCCTGTCCTCGTCATTGCGAGCATTGCTTCGTCGCTTCGCTCCTCGCAATGACGTGGAGAGAGTGCCGTACTACCCGTTCACCCGCGGCTTCAGCAGGTCGGAGAAGCCGACCCTGTGCAGCATCTCGCTGCGAACGCGGTCGATCACGCCGAACGCGACCTCCGCGCCATCCTGCGTCGGATCGATGTGCACGCGGAACGGCCGCTTTCCGAACGGCGCGTCGACCACCTCGACGATCGCTTCCGCCACCGATGACGCATCGGCATCCGCGGGCACGATCGCCGAGAACGCCGTCATGATCTGCTCGCCGAAGCCGGCATAGGGACCGGCCTCATATTCGGCGACGCGCGCATGGTCGGCGGGTCGGCCGGAATGCGCGAAGTGATTGGTGCCGCCGGTGAAGGCGCCGGGCACGATGATCGAGGTCTCGATGCCCCAGCGCGCCAGCTCGCGCGCATAGATCACCGCCATCGCGTCCATGCCGGCCTTCGCCGCGAAATACGGCGCGAGATAGGGCGGCGTACCGCCGGCCGAGCTGCTGCTCGACACCCAGACCAGGAGCCCCCTGCCCTGCTTGCGCAGCTGCGGCAGCGCGGCGCGGTTGACGCGCTGGGTCGAGAGCACGTTGATGTCGTAGAGTTCGGCAAGCTGCTCGGGCGTGAAGGCCTCCGCCGGGCCGAACACCATGTGGCCGGCATTGTGCATCACGACGTCGAGGCGGCCCTCCTCGGCGACGATCTGCGCAATCGCCGCATCGACCGAGCCTTGCGAGCCGACGTCGAGCTCGAGCGCGCGCAGATCGACATTGTTGTCCCTTGCGAACGTCTCGACGTCGGCGGCCGCCGCGGCGTTGCGGCCGGTGGTGCCGCGCATCGAGGCGTAGACGGTGTGTCCTGCCTTGGCGAGCGCGTTGGCGGCGAGGCGGCCGAAGCCGCTCGACGCGCCCGTGATGACGATGACCTGTTTCATGACAAGTTTTCCTTGCTGTCGGGTTGGATGAATCTTTGCGGGCGTCAGACCAGACCGCCATTGGCGCGCAGCGTCTGTCCGTTGATCCAGGCCCCGTCGGGACCGGCAAGGAAGGCGACGACGGCGGCGATGTCGTCGGGCGTGCCGAGCCGCTCCAGCGGCACCATCCTGGCGAAGCGATCAATCAGGTCGTCCGACTTGCCGTTGAGGAACAGGTCGGTCGCGGTCGGGCCGGGTGCGACGGCGTTCACGGTGATGGCGCGGCCGCGCAATTCCTTGGACAGGATCGCGGTCAAGGACTCGATCGCCGACTTGGTCGCGGTGTAGATGCCGTAGCTCTCGAGCCTGGTGCCGACCACGCTGGTCGAGAAATTGACGATGCGCCCGCCATTGCGCAGCCGACGGGCGGCCTCGCGCATGGTGTTGAAGCTGCCCTTGAGGTTGACCGCGATGTGCTGGTCGAACAGCGCATCGTCGGTGTCGGCGATCTTCGCCAGCTTCATGATGCCGGCATTGTTGACCAGCACGTCGACGCCGCCGAATGCCGCTTCGGCCGCGTCGAACAGGCCGCGCACGGCACTGGCGTCGCTGACATCGGCCTTTGCCGTCAGCGCCCGGCCGCCGGCGGCCTCGATCCTGTCGGCGACCGCCTGGGCCGATTTGGCATCGCCGGAATAGTTGATCACGACGGTGAAGCCGTCCAGGGCCAGGCGTTCGGCGATTGCGGCACCGATTCCGCGCGACGCGCCCGTCACCAGGGCTACCTTGTTGGTTTGATTCGTCATTTTAGATCTCCATCGGTTGAGCGGATCAGCCGCGTTTCGATGGCAGGATCTTACTTCTTTGCATATTTCGGATAATCGTGCATTATCTGGCATCACTATTCGCTTTATTCGGACAATAGCATGGACCGATTTGAGGCGATGCGCGTGTTCACCCGCGTGGTGGAGCGCCGCAGCTTCTCGCTTGCCGCCGACGATCTCGGTCTGCCGCGCTCGACGGTGACCGACGCGGTGAAGGGATTGGAGGCGCGGCTCGGCGTGCGGTTGCTCGAGCGCACCACGCGCGCCGTGCGGCCCACGCTCGACGGCGAGGCGCATTACCGGCGCTGCCTGTCGCTGATCTCGGATCTCGAAGACGCCGAAGGCGCGTTCGGCGGCGCCAAACCAAAGGGATTGCTGCGGCTCGAAGTGCAGGGCACGCTGGCGCGACACTTCCTGCTGCCGAATCTGCCCGGCTTCTTCGCCGCCTATCCCGACATCGAGATCACCATGAGCGAGAGCGATCGCTGGATCGACCTGATCCGCGAGGGCGTCGACTGCGTGCTGCGTTTCGGCCAGTTGCGCGACAGCGACATGATCGCGCGCCAGGTGGTGATGCTGGACCGGCTGACCTGCGCGACACCGGAGTATTTCGCGCGCTTCGGCATGCCGACCGATCCGCTCGCTCTCGACGGCCATCGCATGATCGGGCTCCGTTCGCTGACGACGGGACGGCTGCGCCACATGGAGTTCGTGATCGACGGCGTGCTGAAGGAATTTCCGCTGCCCGCGCCGATGTCGGTGACCGGGCCGGAAAGCTATCTGGCGACCGCCAGGCTCGGTCTCGGCCTGGTCCAGGTGCCGCGCTTTCATGCCGAAACCGATCTGGCGCAGGGAACGCTGGTCGAAGTGTTGCAGCACTGCCGGCCGCCATCGGTGCCGGTGCACCTGCTCTATCCCCGCAACCGCCAGCTCTCGCCGCGTGTCCGCGTCTTCATCGATTATGTGATGCGCGCGTTTGGACAGGGCTGAGTTGCTGCCGGAACCAGCATCGCCCCTGCGACGTTATCCGGCCAACACCGGAGGATGTGTGATGCGAGTCATTTTGGGAATGATCCTGGGCGCTCTGCTGCTCGGCTGCGGCGTCTATGCCCATGATTCCATGCAGTCGACGGACAAGCAGGTCGCAGCAGAGAACCGCAACATCGTCAATTGGGACGTCGCCGCGCATGACTGGAACGTGTTGAAGACGCGCGCGCATGAGGAGTGGACCAGGATCGCATCCAGGTAACGGCTGAATGATCGTAGCTGCGTCCCGGCACCGGGACGCAGCGTCACATCCCGAGCGCTGACGCCATGAGTGCCGCGCCGAAGCCGGCCCCCAAAGCGGCCCATTCCCGGTTGTTGATCGCCATCGCTGCGATCGCAACCAGGGTCCCGACCAGACCTGCCAATCCGCCGGACAAGCAGCCGCCGACAATGAATGCGACGAAGAGATTGCCGGGCGCGAGACGAAGAAACCGCGCCACGACACCGTCGTCGCGGAGCGATCCAGCAAGAACGTATCCGCCGGCGCGCATGGCGTAGCAGGTGACGCCGAGAATCAAGATGGCGGCGAGAACCTCGAGGTCATGCATCGGTCCGCTCCATCATGCTCACCAGCGTGCCGCATCCGCCCCCGATCAACATGGACCAGCTGGCGTCCACGAACCGGGCCACCAGCAGCGCGACGATCGCGGAGGTCAGCCACGGCCAGACCGATTTCAAGTTTTTCCACTGGCTCGGAAGCAGGGTCGCGATGAACATCGTCGGCAGCAAGGCGCCGGCGAGCTTGAGCGAGCCGCCTGCGGCCAGCGGCGCGGCGTAGGCAAGCGCAGTGCCGCCGCTCCAACCGATCGCCATCGGGATGCTCGATCCAAGCAGGTAGCCTGCGTCAGGCCCGTTGCGCTCCGCGTCCGAGCTCGTCATCAGCCACGACGCGTCCGCCAGCAGGAACAGAGTGGGCAGCATCCGGCGGATCGCAAAGCGACCGAACAGCTGGCGCAAATGCGCGCCCATGAGTAAGTATCGCGAATTGGTGGCGATGCAGGCGACGACCATGGCGACGATCGGCAGCGGGCTGGCCCACATGCTCAGCGTGATCGCCTGGGCCGTGGCGGAGTAGACGAGCAGGCTGAACAGGAAAGCATGCGACGCTCCCAGCCCGAGCCCCTTGTATGTCAGTCCCATCACGAGGCCCGCGGCGCCGTTGCTGAGCAGGAACGGCAGGGCCGCGACCAGGCCCCGCCTGAATCCGGCTGAGGTCATGGTCGGGACGCGGGGCGAGGTTTTTGCACTTGTAATGGTCATGACCATTAGATTAGATTGATGAGAGGCCGTGATGTCAAGGGATCCCGCGCGGGCAGCGACGCAGTTCTTCGGTGGACGGGTCTGCCTCGACTTCGCGAACACGCTCGACTGGCGAACCTCTGATGAGCCGCAGGAGCTGATCCCGGATTATGCGTCCCTGCTGTCCTGGAGCGAACGTCGCGGGACATTGCCGCTTGCGGCGAGCCGGAAGCTCAAGGCGCGCGCGGCGAGCCGCGAAGCCGAGGCCATTTTGCAGAAGGGCTACGCCCTGCGTCGCGACATCTGGACCATCTCGGACGCGCTGCGCGACGGACGCAGCGCGGACCTCCGCCTCGTCAACCAGATGCTATCAGGCGCGCCGCGGCAACCCGAGCTGATGCGGCAGGACCGCGGCTATCGCCACGCCCTCGCCGGGGCCGACGTCAGCGAGCCGCTATGGCCGGTGCTGTGGTCGCTGACGGCCCTGCTGGCGTCCGACGACGCCGGCCGCATCGGTTGTTGCGAGGCCGAGGGCTGCGGCTGGTTCTTTGTCGACGAGAGCCCGAACCGGACCCGCCGCTGGTGCTCGAGCGAAGTCTGCGGCAATCGCGAGCGCGCGCGCCGCGCCTATGCGAAGCGGAAGGGCTCCGCGTGAGTCAAAGCTTATTCTTCTCGATCTTGCGGCCCATATTGGCCTTGCGGGCGTCGGCGATCACCTGCTCGAACTGATCCATGCTGAGCACCCCGGGCACGCGGTACTTGCCGACGATGAACGACGGAGTGCCGTTGAAGGCGAAGGCTTCGGCCTGATCGTTGTTGCGGGCCAGCACGGCGTCGATCGCCGATGCGTTGCTGTCGAGATCCTTCTTCAACCGGTCCATGTCGAGACCGGCACCCGAGAGCAACTCGCCGATGCGGGGCTCGGTGATCCGCGAACTCACCGCCATCATCGCCTCATGGGCGACCAGGAACTTGTCCTGATAGCGCGCCGCCAGCGCCATCCGGGCGGCGACCTTCGAGACCGGTCCGAGGATCGGCCAATCCTTCAGCACCAGGCGGACCTTGCCGTCGTCATGCACCACCTGGCGCAGTTCGGGCTCGAGCTTGCGGCAATAGGGGCAGTTGTAGTCGAACCATTCGACAATGGTGATGTCGCCTTCAGGATTGCCCGCCACCGGGATATCCGGGTCGCGCAGCACCTGCGCCTCGGTCAGCACCTTCTCTTCCTGCGCGTCATCCGCGCGGGCGGATCGCGCGGCCAGCAGGACCGCGCCGGTTCCGAGCAGGCCGAGCGCAGCGCGGCGGGTCGGGCCGGGATTGATGGCGGATGGAGTGGTCAACCGGTTCATATGCAGGTCTCGCGAGGAACTCTCGCCCTTCTACGCTCAGGACGCCGTGATGTTACGCAGCAGCATATAGATCGCCACCACGATAATGACAGTGGCGAACACGATGTTCAGCGCGCCCCGCCGTTCCGACAGATGCCGCGCCGAGCGCGTGCCGACCAGCCCTCCGGCGATGCCGCCGGCGACGAATAGCCCTGCCAGGCCCCAGGACACCAGCCCGGACCACGCATAGCTCAGCGCCGTGGTCATGCCGAAGGCGGTGACCGCCACCAGCGAGGAACTGACCGCGTTCATGATCGGCATGCCGGTCGCCAGCATCAGGGCGGGCACGATCAGGAAGCCGCCGCCGATGCCGAAAAAACCGGACATCGTCCCGGTCGCGAGCCCGAGGCCGGCGATCGCGGGCATATTGGACATGTCCATCTTGACGCCACTCAGGCCGACCCGCGCGCGGTTCTTCAGCATCAGCGCGGCAATCACCAGCATCACCAGCGAGAACAGCGCGAGCAGCTTCTGGCCATCCAGCATCTTGCCGAGGATCGACCCGCCGAACGCCCCGACCATGCCGGCTGCCGCGAACAACAGCGCGCAGGACCAGATCACCGTGCCGCCGCGGGCATGATTGGAGAGGTTGACGGCCGCATTCGCCGCGACCGCGATCGCCGACGTGCCGATCGCGACATGCGGCTCGGGCACGCCGACAACATAGACCATCAGGGGCACCGCAAGGATCGATCCGCCGCCGCCGACCAGGCCCAGCGAAAAGCCGACCAGCATTCCCGATGCCAGTCCAAGCAGGCTCTGCGTGACAGAAAACAACAAAGGGATGAAGACTCGCGTTAGAGGCCGCCACCCTAGAAGGATTTGCTGCCGATTGCCATGCCAATAGCACAAAACTGCACTGCGGAGACCATTAGTGCACCAGAAATGTCACCGCCAGCGGAACCAGCAGCGAGGTGACCAGCGCATTCAGGCTCATCGCGATCCCCGCGAAGACGCCGGCGACTTCGTCGACCTGGAAGGCGCGCGCGGTGCCGATGCCATGCGCGGCGATACCCACCGCAAAGCCGCGGGCGCGATAGTCGGTGATGCCGGTCAGGTTCATCAGCGGCGTCACGATGATGGCGCCCATGATGCCGGTCAGGATCACCGCAACGGCGGTCAGCGAGGGATCGGCGTGCAGGGATTGGCTGATGCCCATGGCGACGCCGGCAGTGACCGATTTCGGCGCCATCGCCAGGATCAGGCTGCGCGGCAGGCCGAAGGCCTGGGCCAGCAGCACCACCGAGACGATCGCGGTGACCGAGCCGGCCGCGAGCGCGATCAGCATCGGCAGGATCGCGGCGGCCACCCGCTTGCGGTTCTCGTAGAGCGGCACGGCAAGCGCGACGGTGGCCGGCCCGAGCAGGAAGTGCACGAACTGCGCGCCTGCGAAATACGTGGTGTACGACGTCCCGGTCAGCAGCAGGAACGCGCCGATGATCCACATCGCATGCAGCACCGGATTGGCGAGCGGATGGCGCCGCGTCGCAAGCGACACTGCGTCGGCGGCCGCATAGGTCAGCAGCGTCACGGTCAGCCAGAGCAGCGGCGACTGCGAAAGATAGACCCAGAGCGAGAACGGATTGTCGCTCATGGCTCCTCGTCGGCGCGAGACAGAAGGCTGCTGGCGGCCACGAAGGTCGCGACCGTCACCAGCAACGTGACGATCACGGAGACAGCGAGGATCGCCAGGATCGCGACGCCATGCTCGGCGAGCAGGTCGAGCTTCTGCACCACGCCGACGCCGGCCGGGACGAACAGCAGCGACAGATTGGCGAGCAGGCCGCGGCTCGCCCCCTCGACGCCGTCATTGGCGAGCGGCCCGCGCGCCAATGACGGAAATTGATCACGCGCGAGCAACAGCAGCAGCAGCAGCAGCAATCCGACCACCGGGCCGGGCACCGGAACGGCAAGCGCGCGCACGGTCACCTCGCCGATCAATTGGCAGAGCAGGATCAGGCTGAGGCTGGCGATCATGGAAGGGGCATCCGCGCGACAGTCCCATCAGGTCGTCGCGCGGGATGCTTGTCAACGTATACTGACGCATGCCCTTCCGTCATCGCGAGGAGTTCGTGACGCAATTGCGAAGCAATCTTGCGCTGACGCGACCAAGCAATGCATCGTTCCGCATATGCGGGTAGACGGACTGCGTCGCTTCGCGCGCAATGGCGCGACGGCGATGTCGCCTCTGCTACCCCCGCCGGGCCAGCGCCATCAGCGTGCCGGTCATGGTTGCGACCAACGTCTCGGCGCCGTCGTTCAGCGCGTAGGCCTTTGCCTCGCAGAATGTCAGGGTGCGCCCGGGCTTGAGGACGGTGGCGCGGAAGACGAACCGCTCTCCCTTGGCCGGTGCCAGCAGGTTGGTCTTGAACTCCACGGTCAGGATGTCGGAACCGGCCGGCATCAGCGTGAAGGCGGCAACTCCGCAGGCATTGTCGAGACCCGCGGTGATGATGCCGGCATGAACGAAGCCGTTCTGCTGCGTGAAGTCGGCGGAATGGGGCATCGCGAGATCGGCTTCGCCCGGCTCGATGCGCGAAACCGAAATGCCGAGCGTCTGCATCGCGCGCTGGCGCGCGAACATGTCGGCCGCGACCGCGCGGTAGTCGGGATTGCGGGGTTCGAAACGCGGCATGGCCGTCACGCGCTCGCCCGTTCTTGCGGCACGAGGTGATGCATCGCGGCGTAGCGGATCGCAGGCGCGAACGGCGCCGACTTGCGCGCGGCGCGATCCATGTGCACGGCCGTGATCTCGCAGGTCGCCGCGACCTCGCCGCTTTCGGCATTGCGCATTTCGTGCAGGAAGCGGATCGACTTGTCGCGGAACTCCAGAAGCCGGCTCTTGACCTCGACGATGTCGCCGGCAAGCAGCTCGCGCTTGTAGGAGAGGTTCTGCTGCACGGCGGCCATGCCGCGGCCGGATTCGCGCAGGTAGCTCGGCGTCAGGCCGAGCCGCGCGAACAGATTCCAGTTCGCCTCGTCGAACTTGCCGACATACCACATGATGTTCATGTGGCCGATGTGATCGCACTGCCAGGGATAGACCGTGCCGCGATAGGTCGCCTCGCCCTCCATCGTGTCGCTCTCCTGCTTTTTGCCCGTTCCCGCTCGTTGATACGGTAGCGTATCAGCAACGAAGCGGGCTAGCAATACGGTACCGTATCAAGGGACATGCGGAGACCAGATGACTGACGGCAAGGGTGATGCCTGGATCGCGGCCGGCTTTGCCGAGCTCGCGCATTCCGGCATCGAGGGCGTGCGGGTCGAGGTGCTGGCGAAGAACCTCGGGGTGACCAAGGGCGGCTTCTACCGCCGCTTCCGGGATCGCGCGGCGTTGCTGGAGGCGATGCTCGCGACATGGCGTGACGGCCGCATCGCCGCGATCGAGAAGCACACCGCGCTCGACGGCGCCAGCGCGCGCGAGCGGCTGAAGGCGATCATCACGCTGTATTCGGAGCGCATGAACTCCGAGGCGATGGCGATCGAGCTCGCGATCCGGCAATGGGCCCGGACCGATGAGGCTGCCGCACTCGCCGTCGCGAGCGTCGATGCCGCGCGGTTGAAGAATGTCGGCCAGCTGTATCGCGCGACCGGCCTCTCCGCCGAGGAGGCCGACGCCAAGGCATTCCTGTTCTACTGCTTCATCTTCGGGCAGAGCCTGCTGTTCCCGCAACACGGCCCGCGCAAGCGCGCGCAGCTCCTGACGATGTCGGCGCAACTGCTCAATGATGATGGATAAAAAAGCGGCCGGCACGAGGCCGGCCACTCACCTGACTCAAGCCCGCCGAGTTCAGGCGCCCTTCAGGTGCTTGTTGCACTCGCTCCAGTAGCCGCCGCCCTTCTGGATCCACTTCAACCCGCCATTGCCGCCGGTGGCCTTGTTGGCCTTGTACTGGTCGTCGCAGGTGTGCATGCGCGCCTTACCCGCGGACTCCTTGGCATATTTGGGATCGACTGCATTCGGAAACACGGCCGGGGCGCCTGGCATCGCCGGTGCCGCGGCGGGCGCGGCTTCCTTCTTGGCTTCCTTCGGCGCGGCGGGAGCAGGCGCGGCAGCGGCGGGCGCGGCGGCCGGCGTCGCGTCGGCACCGCATTGTGCCTTGCGGAATTCGTTCCACTTCTGGCCATTGAGCGTGCCGGCCGTCTTGGCGGCCTGGTACTTGGCGCTGCACTCCTGCGTTGTCAGGGCCTGCGCCGGCGCGGTGGCCGCAAAGGCTGCAAAGCCCGACAGTGCAATCGCGCAAAACAATCTGGTCTGGATGGTCATCCTTGGTCTCCCTTGGGGGACAGTGGCGTGAGACCATTATCCTAGCGCAACCACCACTTGCGACAACGCGTGAGCCCGCCCGCGCCTCAAAATATTGTGGCAGCGAAAGCCCGGCATGTTCATCCACGGTTCAGCATCGACGCGCAACGGTTCGCCTCCCTTCCTCACGAGGTGCCACATGAAGACCATTTCATCGATCGCGACCGCAACCGCAATTGCCTCCCTGCTGCTGATGGGCAGCGCCTTCGCGCAAACCGCTGCGCCGGCCGCCAAGGACGCCGCCCCCGCGGCCACGATGGCCAAGACGCCGAAGCAGCACAGCGCCGAGTCGATCGAGTGCTCGAAGGAAGCCGACGCCAAGGGCCTGCACGGCAAGGAGCGCAAGAAATTCCGCTCCGAGTGCAAGAAGGAAAAGATGGGCGGCGCTGCTGCGGCTCCCGCGGCGAAGCAATAATAAATAGACATCTTTCAGGACTTCACCCTCCCCGCGCGGGAGGGTGAAGGTTTTCTGCGCCTTGAATTCGGGCGCATTGCTGCAGTCGCGGCACGCAATTGTCCTGCGGATGCGAATTTGCCATAAGCGGCGTGATGACCCGCGCTTCGATGGCAACTGCCATTCCCGACCGCACGAAGATCCTGAATGGGCTCGAGACTCTCGTCATCGGCGCCGCCGGAGGCTTGCTGTTCCTCTGGGCGGAATTGCCCGGCGGGCTGATCTCGGGGGCGATGGCCGCGGTCGCGATCGCAGCCCTTGCGGGACGGCCGCTCGCGGTGCCGCCGGTGCTGACCCAGACGGTGCTGGTGCTGCTCGGCATCTCGCTGGGCTCGCTGATGTCGCGGCAACTGCTGCAGCACATGAGCTCCTATCCGATCACGGTCGGTCTGTTGGCGCTCGCGACCTTCTGCTCGACCTTCGGCTCGAGCTACTACCTCCAGCGCGTGCACGGCTGGGACCATACCTCGGCGCTGCTTGCCGGCAGCCCCGGCGCGCTGTCGCAGATCACGATCCTCGCCGCCGAGAAGGGCGCCGACGTCGCCGCGATCGCGGTGGTGCAGACCATCCGCGTGATCATCCTGACCGCGGCCCTGCCGCTGGTGCTGGCGTTGACCGGCATCACGCATGCCACGCCGCCGCCCCTGCCGACCATGGTCGCCTCGCCGCTCGGGCTTACGGCGCTGGTGGCGAGCTCGGTCGCGGCCTCCCTGGCGCTGCGCTGGATAAAATTTCCGGCGAGCTGGATGTTCGGCGCGATGCTCGCCTCCAGCCTGCTGCATGGCGCGGGTCTGGTCGACGGCGGCCTGCCGCCCTGGCTGCGCAACGTCGCGCTGGCCGGCATCGGCGCGATCATCGGCACCCGCTTCGCCCGGATGAAGACATCGACCCTGCTCGGCCACGTCAATGCCGGGCTCGGCTCGTTCGCGATCGCGATCGCCATCTCCGCCGTCTTCGTCGCGGTGATCGCCTTCACCACCAACGTGCGGCTCGCCGACGTGGTGGTCGCCTTCGCACCCGGCGCGATGGACGCGATGCTGGCGCTGGCGCTGACCCTGCACATCGACCCGATCTTCGTCGGCGCGCATCATCTGGCGCGCTTCGTCTTCGTCACGATCGCGACGCCGGGGATCATCCATCTGTTCGGCCGCCCGCAGGACGACGTGGACGATTAGCGCGGGATCGCGCATTTCGACTTCGTTCTGTGGGACGAGATGGCAGGTTTCGCTCGGTCAGGCCTTCGCCGCCTTCACCACGCCCCAGCCGGCGATCGCAGCCATCAAGAGCGAGATCAGCACGTTGTAGCCGGCGAGCGAGAGGCCGAGGAAGCGCCACTGCACCTCGTCGCAGCGGACCACCTTCACCTTGTCGAGCTGCTCCAGCAGGCTGCCGGCATTGCCGAGATTGACGATCGGGCCGGTGCAGTCGGTCGGTCCCTGCCAGAACCCCCATTCGACACCGGCGTGGTAGGTCCCGAGGGTGGCATTGGCGAGCGCGGCAAGGCCGAGCAGGACGAGCCCGGCCAGCACGACCGGGCGCGGCGCGCCCCGTGCGGCCGCCAGCGCAACCAGGACGCCGAGCGGGACCGCGAGGTAGTAGGCATAGCGCTGCTCGAGGCAGAGCGGACAGGGCAGGATCTCCAGCACGAGCTGGAAGAACCATGCGCCGGCCAGCGTCAGGGCTGCAATCACGGCAATCGCGCCGGATGCCGTCAGCGCCGGATTGCCGCGAGCGGGGGCGTGCGAGGAATGGGCGGTGGCGAGCGTCAAATCGTATCTCCCGAGCGCATCGGTCCGCGAGAGGTATATCCGGATTCCGTGCCTGATCGGGGTCGTATCGCGGGCAAAAACCGCTGTCGAGGCGCGGGACAATCACATCCGCGCGGGTTGACCGGAACAGACTGCCCGCTATAGTCCGCCGCGCTTCGCGACCCCAGCCGTTTCGTTTGGCCGGAGCCCGCGAATGCCCCTGTGGCGGAACTGGTAGACGCGCTCGACTCAAAATCGAGTTCCGCAAGGAGTGCTGGTTCGATTCCGGCCAGGGGCACCAACCTTCGCTGTGTGCGGCGTGAAGGCGACAACGCCAAAATGGCGTACGCCGTCACCGTAATCCCGAGACCTTGATCTCTTGCGCCATCGGATCAACGAAACGCCGTGGCTTGCCCCGGAGACGACATCGATGAGCAATCGGAACGACGCCGCGGCTGAAATCAGGATGGCGCGCGCCGCGCAGACCAGGGCGATGGCCAATCGCGATTTCGAAGCCGCGGCATCGGTCTGGACCGAGGACGTGACCATGCGCAGGGCGCTCGGCCAGGCGATTGCGGGCCGGTCCGCCTACCTCGACACGCTGTCGTCCACCAGCTCCGGGCAAGATCCCATCATCTATCAGCGCACGGCCGTCACCGTCGATGTCAGCGATCGCTGGCCTCTGGCTTACGAGGAGGGGCGTTGGTCGGGACATCTCGGCGGTGCAGACGGGCAGCCGGTCATCGCCGGCCGCTATGCGGCGCAGTGGGTGAAACGGGACGGACGCTGGCTCATCCGCTCCGAAGTGTTCGTGGCGCTGACCTGCGAAGGCGCCGGGTGCCTGTATGAAGCATTGCCGTAACCGGCGGCAGCAGGCTCGCGTCTCGCAGCCCGCGGCTTAAGCTTAACGCGCCTTGACAGGCCGGTTGCCGTGGCTGTCCTGCGGCACGCCCCGCTGCAGCGACATGTGGGAATGGATGCCGAGCCAGCGCCCGTCGGCCTGGCGTGCGAGAATGATCGTCGCCCGCCCCGGTCGGTCGAAGCGGCCGCCGTCCGGATCGAAACCGGTGCTGGTCCACGGCGTGATCACCGTCGCCATGCCGCCGTCGGCGCTGACCAGCACCGCGGTATTGTCGAGGTCGAAAGCGAAATCCGCCGTGCGCGGCCAGACATTGTCCCATTGTGTCTCGGTCCAGCGCGCGAGGCCGCGGATGAGCTCCTGATAGGTGCCGAACGCGACGATATCGGGATGCCAGAACGGACGGGCAGCGGCATAGTCGACCGCCCTGACGCAGGCGGCGAAGCGTTCGAGCCAGTCGAAGATCGACCGGGTCGTCGCCGCATCGGCGAGCGGCAGGCCAGCTTCCTCACTCATGAACTTCCCCGATATGACGACCATGGCAAAATCGATTGGGCCAGAGGCGCATACCGGAGTCAAATCGGACGGCGCTCACGACGACGGGTTGCCTCCGGCCACGGTGTCAGTGCATTTGGCTCGGCGTCATTGAATGCACTGTCACTGCATTTCTGACGTGAGACGGCCGGCGATCAGCCGCTGCCGCGGGCCTTCCCGGCGCCGGATCGCCATCACTCATCGTTTGTTGTACTGAAATCCCGTCGCGCGCATTGTATGGCACAGTGCGGGCTCTCCATCGGCAATTTTGGCCCGCGAGCCGTGGCGTCGGGCTGGTGCAAGAAGGAACAGCGCGTGTTTGCTCGGATCAGGCACATCGTTGATTACCGGGGATCGAGCCGAAGCCTGACCCGCCTGCGCGCACTTCTGCGCAGCAACGAGTTCTATCTGATCCCGCTCGCGCTGGTGCTCGGCACCGCCACCGGCGCGGTGGTCACCCTGATGGCCGAGATCGCCCAGATCGCGCATGTCCTGATCTACGGGATACCGATCGATGTGCGGCTGTCCGCGAATACCTTCGTCAGTCCATGGGCGGCGCTGATCGCGCCGGCGACCGGTGGACTGGTGCTCGGCATCATGGAATGGTCGCGCCGCCGGATGAAGATTTCCAATGCCGTCGACCCGATCGAGGCCAATGCCCTGCGCGGCGGCCATTTGTCCATGCGCGACAGCGTGGTTGTCTCGAGCCAGACCATGATTTCCAACGGATGCGGCGCCTCGGTGGGACTCGAGGCCGGATACACCCAGATCGGGTCCGGTATCGCGTCGCTGCTCGGTCGCCTCCTCAATCTGCGGCGCAACGATCTTCGCCTGATCGTCGGTTGCGGCGCGGCGGCGGCCATCGCAGCCGCGTTCGGTGCTCCGATCACCGGAGCCTTCTACGCATGCGAGTTGATCGTCGGCGTCTATTCGGTCGGCAGCGCCGCACCGATCCTGGCCGCATCGCTCGCCGGCGCCCTGACTGCGCAATGGCTCGGCGGCGCGCCCTATTCGCTGGAAGTCCCGCGGGTGGGCGGGGTTGGCATCGAGCAATATCTGGCGCTCCTCGTGCTGGCGCTGATCGCCGGCGGCATCGGGATCGCGGTGATGCGGAGCTCGTCGGTTTTCGAGCGGCTGTTCGCCTGGCTGCCGGTCTGGGTCCGGCCGATACTGGGCGGCCTGATCGTCGGCGGCCTGGCGATCATCACGCCTCAGGTGCTTGCTGCGGGCCACGGTGCGATGGTCCTGGACCTGCATCATGAGATGGCGATCGGGCTGATTGCCGTGATCGTCGGGCTGAAGGTGGTCGCCTGCCTGGTGTCACTGGCATCAGGCTTTCGCGGCGGCCTGTTCTTCGCCTCGCTGTTCGTCGGCAGCCTGCTCGGCAAGTTCTTTGCCGGGGTCCTGCTGCTCGTCAGCCCCGCCCTCGCGCCCGATCCGCTGGTCGCCATGTTGACCGGCATGGCGACGCTCGGGGTCGCCATCGTCGGCGGCCCGCTGACCATGTCGTTCCTGGTGCTCGAGATGACGCGCAATGTCGACGTCACCGCGCTGGTGCTGGCCGGCTGCATCGTCACCTCGATCTGCGTACGCTCCATCTTCGGGCATTCGTTCTCGACCTGGCGTCTGCATCTGCGCGGCGAAACCATCCGCAGCGCCAACGACGTCGGCTGGCTGCGCAACCTTACCGTCGAACGCATGATGAGCTCCGACATCGGCAAGGTGCCGTCGACTTCGACCATTGCTGAAACCCGAGCCGAATTTGCACTGGGTTCGCGGCCCGGCGTCGTCGTCACCAACAGTGCGGGTGAATATGTCGGCCTCGTCATGCTGCCGGATCTCTATTCGGGCGACCTCGACGGCATCGCCAGTGATATCCAGGTCATCGAGCTTGCCCGTTTCACCGACGTCGTGCTGCTGCCCGAGATGAACGTGAAGACCGCAATGGCGGTGTTCGACGAGGCGGGGGCCGAAATGCTCGCGGTGGTCGAAGCCATCGATAGCCGCAAGGTGGTCGGATTCCTGACGGAATCCTTCGCCCGGCGTCGCTATGTCGATGAGATCGACAAGGCGACGCGCGGCGTGCTGGGCGCGCTGACATAGGTCGTCAATTCTTCAATTTCGGAGTGTCCTTCGCCGCGAGCCCGGCATGGACAGTCACGCCCCGCCGCATGCCGTGAGCGGGTCATACGCCGGCTGCATGAGCATGGCGTGCAACTGACGCCGCCGGACGCCCATATTGCCGCCGTCGAAGATCGGCAATGCGAGCGCATCACGCAACAGCCGGCCGAATGGCGTCTCGTGATCGTAGCTTTCGATTCCGACGACCCGCATGAGGTCGGTGATCACGCGAACGGCCGTTTCCGAGCCATAGATTTTCGCCTGGATGGCGAGCTCGTCCGCACCGGGCGACTGCGTATCGAGCGCATGACAGGCTCGCCAGCTGAGATAGCGCGCCGATTCGATCGCGATCTTGGCGTCGGCAAGCGCATAGCCGACGGCCTGGTGCTCGATAATGGGATGGATGCCGCCGCGTTTCTCCGTCTTGGCGAATCTGAGCGCAAAGTCGAATGCCGCCCGCATCAGGGCCACACCGAAGATTCCGACCAGCGCGGCCGTCCCGGTAAAGGCGCCCATGGCCAGGGTCAGTCCGTCGCCTTCCCTTCCGAGCAGGTTGTCGCGAGGCGCGGCAACATCCTGAAGGCCGAACTCCGGCACCAAATGCGCCCGGTGACCAATCGTGTCGATGGCGCGCTCGAACTTCACACCCGGTGCCGGTCCCTCGACCGCGATGATCGAGGTGCCTTTGTCCGGTGTTGCGTCCGGATTGGTCCTGCACACGACGCACAGGATATCGGCACCCTTGCGGTCCCAGCCGGTCGCAGAGGAAACCCACTTCTTGCGGCCGTTGATCGTCCAGGTGTTTCCTGCGAGCTTCCCGACGGTTCGGACGCCCTCCCCGGGAGGTAGCGAAGCCGCGTTCGCGCTTCCGCCGGGCTCGCTGAAGCAGAACCCGGCCAGCGGCGCGCCGGTCGCTTTCAGGAACGGCGCCAGCAGCCGGCCACATTGCTCCGGCGTTCCTCCAAGCAAGATCGGCAACAGGCCCAGAACGGTGCCCAGCATTGTCAGGGTAACGCTGGCGTTTACGCAGTAGAACTCCTCGGCCAGGATGGCCATATCGACCAGCCCCGCACCATCACCGCCGGCGGGCGCCGGAATGCATCTGCGCAGATATCCAGCCGCAACCATTGCCTCGTAGATCGGCCTGGTCGCCAGGAAGCGCTCTTCCGGCGTTGCCAGCGTTTCGCATGCGGCGGCTCCGGCGAGCGTGTCCTGGGCGAACCTGCGCGACTGCAGCTGCAGTTCGCGTTGTGCCTTCGTGAACGTGAAGTCAATGGCCATTGCACCAAATCTCCGAATGCTGCACCAACGTTGGCGTTCGTCAGGCGGACATGGAAAGACCGCCGACATGATCGGCCGGGGACCGTGTCCCGGCCCGGGCTCCGACTCCGGTTACTGAATCACGTGATGACCTGCGGCCTGCCCGCCGTCGACGTGCAGGATTTCGCCCGTCACGAACGGAGCCCGGTCGAGGTACATGACAGCCTCGACAATGTCCGACGCTTCTCCCATGCGTCCCATCGGATGTAGCCGCGCCAGGGCCGAATGCGCCTCGGCGGGATGCATTGGTGTCTTGATGATGCCTGGAGAGACCGCGTTCACGCGCACACCTCCACCCGCACACTCGATCGCGAGCGACCTGGTCGCGGCATTCAACGCGCCCTTGGTCAGGGACGCGAGCACGGAAGGGACACTCGTCATCGGTTGATCGACCAGGCTCGTGGTGATGGTCACGACGTGGCCGCTACCTCTTTTCAGCATCGCGCCGACCGCGGCCCGGGTCATGTAAAAGAAGCCCGTGACATTGGTGGCGATGTAGGCCGCATAATCTTCGTCCGAATACATGGTAAAGGGTTTCGCCATGAACATGCCGGCATTGTTGACCAGCGTGTCGATGCGCCCAAAGCGATCCAACGCTTCCTTGAGCGCCATATCAGCGGTCTTCCGGTCGGCGACGTCGCCCTGCACCGTGACGACATTGGCGTCGGCGGACGGCTTGATCGATCGCGATATCGCGACGACGCGATATCCGCGGTGATGGAAACCCTGAACAAGCGCAGCGCCGATTCCCTGCGATGCGCCGGTTACGACCGCAACCTTCGTTTCTGCATCTGTCATTTCACCAGCTCCTCCGATCGCCATTGTTGAACGAAGCGCAAGCGCGCATCGGATTTCAAATGTCAGTCGGCTTTCCCCTCGACGAGGGGATCGTAGCCGGGTCGTTTCAGGATCGCGTGGAGCTGGCGGCGACGAACGCCGACATTGCCTCCGCCAAAGATGGGAAGCGCCAGCGCATCCTGAAGCAGACGGCCGAGAGCACACTCGCAGTCGTAACTGTCCACGCCGACGATGCGCATCAGATCCGATATTACGCGGACCGCCATCTCCGAGCCGAAGATCTTGGCCTGGATTGCAAGCTCATCGGCGGCGGGCGATCTCTCGTCCACGGCCCGGCACGCCCGCCAGGCGAGAGCGCGCGCTGCCTCGATGACCGTCTTGGCATCAGCCAGGGCATATCCAACAGCCTGATGCTCGATGACAGCATGAATTCCACCGCGCCGCTCGGTCCGGGCGAATTGCAACGCAACGTCAAACGCAGCCCGCATCAGGGCCACGCCGAAGATCCCGACCAGGGCCGCAGCGCCCGTGAAGCTGGCCGCGGTCAGGACGAAACCACCGCCCTCCTCACCCACCAGATTGCCTCGCGGCGCTGCAACACCGTCAAAGCGGACCCGGGGCAAGAGGTGCGCGCGATGTCCCAGCGATTCAATTGCATGTTCGAACACAAAGCCTGCAGCCGGACGTTCGACAGCGATGATCGAGACGGATCTCTCGGGCGGCGCCGCGGGGTCGGTTCGGCAGACGACGCAAAGAATCTCGGCGCCTCTGCGATCCCACCCGGAAGCGGACGAAACCCAGCTCTTCCGTCCATGGATGATCCAGCGGTCCCCCTCGAGCTTCGCGGTGGTTCGAACGCCCTCGCCGGGACGTGGCGACGCCGCGTTGGCGCTGCCGCCCGGCTCCGTCGCGCAAAAGGCGGCCAGCGGCGCGCCGCTCTCCCGCAAGAAGGAAGCGAGCAGCCTGCCGCGCTGCTCCGGAGACCCGCCAAGCAGGATCGGAAGCAGCCCGAGCAGTGTGCCGATCAGGGTGAGGCTGACGCCTGCGTTGGCGCTGTAGAGCTCCTCCGCCAGAATGGCGAGCTCGACCAACCCCTCACTTTCGCCACCTGCCTCGCGCGGAATGCACTTGCGGAGAAATCCGGCTGCAATCATCGCCTCGTAGATCGGCCTGGTCGCAAGGAATCGTTGCTCGGCTGTCGGCAGCTGCTCGGCGGACCGCGCGGCCGCGAGCATATCCCTGGCGAACTCACGCGATCGAAGCTGAATTTTTCTCTGCTGGGGCGTCAGCGTAAAGTCGATAGCCATTTTCCGGATTCAATCAAGATTGCGCGATCCGGAACAGGCTAGCGGCCCGGAATCCCGAAATCTTGGGCTATGGCGCACGGTCTTTTGGTCGATGGCGCACTCACGCACGACAGCTCCGACGGCGATGCCACGCGGACAGAGCTTGAAGCGCCTTATGTGTTCGTCGCGGACATGGAGCGGCGAAATTCTCTCGGCGCCATGCCGAGGCTGCGCTTGAACAAGTGGTTGAAGTAGGAAATGTCGCGAAAGCCCGCGGCGTAGGCAATTTCCGAAATGGTTTTTCTTACCCCGGGATCCAGCAGGTTACGGGTGCAGAGCTGGATTCGCCGGGCGTTGATATGTTCGCCGACCGTCTGCTCCGTGGTCGAGAACAGCTTGTGCACGTAACGTTCCGAGCAATGGAATTGTCGCGCGAGCGCCACCGCCGACAGGTCGGGATCAACGATATGCCTGTCGATGTGATCGATCATCATCGACAACAAGACTGGAACCTTGATTGACTCCGATGACACCTGTTCAAGCGTGGAAGGTATCTGGGAAATCAGATCGACGATGTGGCTGCCGCCGAGCGCGGGAATCTCCGATGAGAACGGCGAGGTGAGGCAAAGGTCGGCGTAGGCGACCAGCGTCCGGGACAGGGCGCGGCCCATCTCGGTCGCCGTCAGACTCAATCGCGGGCTGCCGAGAAGGCAACTCGGCACCAGATGACGGGGAACCGCGAAGCAGAACAGCCGGAAGTCGTGGGTGTTCGCGATTTCAAATGGCTCGGTCGTATCGACCAGCGCCATGTCTCCCGGAGCGCAAATCTGAACATGCCCGCGTTGGAGGTAGCGGCCGACCCCTTCGAGCTGCAGGTTTATGAAGCACAGATCGTCGGTGCTGCGGGCAATATGGGAACGTAAGCGCAAAACCCTGTGCTTGGTCGCGGTGACGCGGGAAACCCTGATCGGATTCGCATCCTGTCTGACGATCGCACCACGGAAGGGCAGATCGGCAACGCGGCGAGGTTCCAGCTGGACGAAGGCGACCGCCAGATCGTCGGCCCAGCTGCCAAACGGTCGATTTGAGTTACCTTGCCGAGCCGACAATTCCATGGTCACCAAAGCTCTGGCTGTGCATTCGATGAATCCGGCTGGATGGAAGGCTATCTTCGGCGTCCGGGACGGTCAAATGCTTGTTCGGGCCGGCTTCGGCTGAAGCGCTCCACGAAATCAGCATCGGAAGTGATCGCAACGGATCACGAATCCCACGATGCCGCATGCCGGCACGATGCTGACATCGTTGCCGGAATGACCGGCGCAATGTCCGACAATCGCGCGGCTAGATCATCGCCGCGACTTTTTCCAGACCGATCAGGCGGGCGAGCGAGCGCACTTCGCTCTTCTGGTCCTCGCGGAGCTGGAACAGCAGCGGCATCGCGGCCGATTTCAGCTGCTGGACTTCCTCGGAGTCGGGATCGATCGGCACGCTGCCGCCGGTGCCGTCGCCCTGGCGCTTCGAGTGGATCTTGCGCGCTACCGCGCGCAGCGCGCTCTCGACCGGCGGCCAGTAGGATTCCTGGTCCGACGACAGTTTGAGGCGCTGCTTGATGCTGGCGATCTGCGCGTCGCTCAGCAGCGTGTAGGACTTCTGCGCGGCCGGCCTGGCGGCGGCCTTCGGCTTCTGCGGCGCCGGGGCGGCCGCGGGCTCGGCGACCTTTGGCGCCGCGTCGACGGGATCGGCGATCTTCGGCAGGCCGACATCGGCGGGCTCGGCCGAGGCATAGGCCTGGCGCAGGATGTCGGACGCGGCGGAGCCATTGGTGACCGTTACATTGGCGCCCGGAATATTGGCTTGGGCGCGCAACTGGAGCGCAGACGGCGCGGCGGGCGGATTGGCCGCCTGCGGCGGCTCATAGGCGGCGGCCGAGGCCACCACGAGCTTGTCCTGCTTGCTGGCCCTGTTGGCGACCGGTGCCGCCTCGGGAACTGCGGCGGCGACGGCGGACGCTGCCGGCACGCTGTCGCGGCCGAGGATCGCAGAGACTGCGGCGCCGCCGAGGAGAATAGAGGTCAGCGCGGCGAGGGTGATGGCTTTGGTCAAAAACGTCTCCAGTCCCGGCCGGTGTCACCGGAAGGTGAACGGCAATTGCGGCCTTAGCGTGCCACCATGGCGGCGAGACGCCGCCAATTGGGTGAAAATCGCGCCGAATCAGCCGAAAATCAGGCCGCGGCGGCGAGTTCGTAGGCTTCCTGGATATCGGCCACGATCTCGTGGGCCGTCCAAAGGGCGCCCGACTGCACCGAGCGCAGGCTGACCGTCCAGTTGGTCCGGCGGGTCCGCGGCGTGCTGACGATGTCGAACTCGACCTGGCGACACAGCGGATGCCGCTGCAGGGCATAGAAGACCCGGTTCCGAAGCTCATCGAGCGTCGCCGGGGTCTTGGCAATAAGCGCCTCGAATTCCATGTCGTCGTCCCATGATTGCCGGCCGTGGCGGCGGATCGTCCTGAGGCGCTATTGTTGGGGCTTTCATGGTTAATGGCGCGTTAAGGCGCACGCAGGCGTGGAGATGCAATCCCAGACGACGACCGCAGCGCCCGCGCCGTCGGTCCGCGGCGGCCTGACGGCCGCAGCGGCGATCTGCGCCATCACGCTGCTGATCGCGATCTTCGAGCCGTCGATGGCAGACTGGCCCTCCGGCGTGGTCGAGATGCTGCTGCTGCCACTGGCGGCGCTCGTGTTCATCGGCTGCACCGTCTGGTCGCTGACGCAGTTGCTGCGGGTCGGACACGACGGCGCGCGATTCGCGAGCCCTTTCCTGGTCTGCGCCGCCACGCTGGCGCTCATGACCTATGCGCCGCTCGAGGATTTCTACCTGCAATACGACTTCCACTGGCGCCGCACGAATCGCGAAGCGATCGTGGCGCGGGTCGAGCGCGGCGAACTGAAGCCCAATGTCGGCAACAGCGCCAATCTGATCGCCCTCGACGACGCGGGCCCTTACGTCTCGCTCGGCAACGACATCGTCGTCGACGAGGCCGATGAAGGCACCTACGTGCTGTTCCTCACCAGGCGCGGGCCGAAGCACACCTTCAGCGGCTTCCTGTACGTGCCATCAGGGGCCGATCCGACAAGATTCTTCGAGTTCGAGGACAGGCCGCCGAGCCGGCTGGTGGCTTACGGCACCGGCTGGTACTTCGTGGCGAACTGAACGCTCAAACGAGCCGAACTCGCGCGCTCGCGGCCTCGTACTCCGCAAGCGTCTGCGCCACCAGATCATCGATACCGAGCACCTCGGTCACGCCTGAAGTGGAATGGCCGCCGCTCCAGATGTCGCGCCAGCGCTTCGGGCGGCTCTCGCGAGCGCCGATGTCGATGTCCTTGCCGATGTCGATCGCGCCGCGCGCCGGCAGATCGTCGGGATCAAGCCCGGCGGCCTCGATCGAGGGTCGCAGCATATTGGTTTGCAGGCCGGTGAAGGCGGTCGTCAGCAGGATGTCGTCGGCGCTCGCTTCGACCAGCATCTGCTTGTAGCGATCATCGGCCATGCTCTCGCGCGTCGCGATGAACTTGGTGCCCATGTAGGCGAGATCGCAACCGAGGGCCTGCGCGGCACGCAGCGCGTGACCGTCGCTGATGCCACCGGCGAGCACGATCGGCCCGCCGAAGAAGCCGCGCACGGCGCGGACGAACACGAACGGGTTGAGCCAGCCGGTCTGCCCGCCGGCGCCGGCGGTGAGCAGCACGAGCCCGTCGGCGCCGGCAGCGACCGCGCGCTCGGCATGACGGATCGAGGCGACGTCGGCAAACACCAGCGCACCGGCATCGTGCAACGGGCCGAGCACCGGCGCGGGCGAGCCGACCGAGGTGATCACCACCTCGGGTCGATGCCGCAGCAGCACGGCGAGATCGTCCGTCAGCCGCGCATTCGAGCGATGCACGATCAGGTTCGGGCAGATCGGAGCTGGTGCCCTGCCGCTCTCATCCGCATGCACCTGAAGGCGGCGCTCGATCTCGCCGAGCCACGCGTCGAGTTGTTCCGTCTCACGGCAATTCACCGTCGGAAACGAGCCGATCACACCGTTGCGGCAGGCGGCTACCACCAGCTCGACGCCGGAAACCAGGAACATGGGTGCAGCGATCAGCGGCAGCCGCAGGCGATCGCGGAAACGGGCGAGAGGATCGGTGCCTGGCAAGTTGCTTCTTCCCTGTCTCTTTATGCTAGCGTTGCCGCCAACATTGGCACGTCGAAAGCCAAAGACAAAGGCGGGAGGACACCACGACATGAGCAATCCGCTCTATGCATTTCCGGCATCATGCGAGCAGACGCTGCGAGCGCTGGCACGCTATCCGGCGCGAGCCGCCTTCGCCTGGCCCGGCGGCTCGCTCAGCTACCGGGGCGCGACCGACCTGATCGGAGCGATGCAGAGCGTGTTCATGCGGCTCGGCTTCGCGCCCGGCACCCGTGTCGCCATTCTCACCGCCAACCGCGCCGATACCTGGTGCGCAGGGGTCGCCGCGCAATTGTCGCGGCTTGCCATCACCTGGCTGCATCCGCTGGGCTCTGTCGACGACCAGTTGTTCCAGATCGAGGACTCCGGGGCCGAGATGCTCATCGTCGACGGCATCACGTTTCGCGATCGTGGCGGCGAGCTTGCGGCTAGAGCGTCCGGACTGAAGACCGTGTTCACGCTCGGCGCGGCCAGCTACGGCGCCGACCTGTTGCAGGCGGTCGAGGCTGCCGGCAGCGCAAGCCCGAAGAGCCTCGCCAATCACGACGACATCGCGATCCTGAACTACACCGGCGGCACGACCGGCAAATCGAAGGGTGCGCTGCGCTATCACCGCGAACAAAGCGGCTCCGGCAACGCCATCCTCGCCGATTTCGAGATTCCCGAGACGCCGCGCTACCTCACGGTGGCGCCGATCAGCCATGTCGCGGGGACCAAGGTGCTGCCGACGCTGATGCGCGGCGGCACCGTTCACATGCTCCAGGGTTTCGATCCGGACGCCGTGTTCAAGACCATCGAACGCGAAAGGATCAACTTCACGCTGTTCGTGCCGACCATGATCTATGTGATGCTGGATCATCCCTCGCTCGGCAGGAGCGACCTGTCCTCGCTCGAGCTGCTGCTCTATGGAGCGTCCGCGATGTCGCCGAGCCGGCTCGTCGAGGGCATCGAGCGGATCGGGCCGGTGTTCTCGCAACTCTACGGTCAGACCGAATGCTATCCGGTCTCGGTGCTACGCAAGGCGGATCATGATCCGAAGACGCCTGACCTGTTCGTGTCCTGCGGCTTCCCGATCGCGGCGTGCCAGGTGAAGATCCTGGATGGTGACGACCAGGAGGTCGCGACCGGCGAGCCGGGCGAGATCTGCGTTCGCGCCGCCCATGTGATGGCCGAATACTGGAAGCGACCGGACATCACGGCCGAGACGCTGAAGGGCGGCTGGCTGCACACCGGCGACATCGCACGCAAGGACGAGCGTGGCTACATGTTCATCCTCGACCGCAAGAAGGACATGATCGTCTCGGGCGGTTTCAACATCTTCCCGCGCGAGGTCGAGGACGTGCTGTCGCAGCATGCCGATGTCGCGATGGTGGCGGTCGTCGGCGTTCCCGACGACAAATGGGGCGAGGCTGTCACCGCGGTGGTGGTGGCGCGCGAGGGAGCGAAGCCGAACGCCGACGAGCTGATCGGCCTGGTCAAGGCGAAGAAGGGCTCGGCGCATGCGCCGAAGCAGATCGAATTCGTCAAGGAGCTGCCGATGACCGGCGTCGGCAAGGTCGACAAGAAGGTGCTGAAGGCGAGGTTCTGGGCCGGCCGCGACCGCATGGTGGGTTGAGCCCGAAGGTATCGCACCAGGCATGCGGGGCGATGGCTTACTTCGCTACGCACGCAATGACGTGGACAGCGTGTCCTCCGGCCGTTCGACGCCCTGCCCCAATATCTGATCGAGCCGCTCGCGCAATTGGTCCTGGTGATACGGCTTGGCGAGCCGCGGCAGGTCGACCTGGATGCCGTCGGGCAGCTCGGCGTAGCCGGTCGCGAGCAGCACCGGCAAAGCGGGGCGGATCTGGCGCGAGGCGGCGGCGAGCTCGATGCCGGACATTCCGGGCATCATGTGGTCGGTCATCATCAGGTCGATCGGCTGATCGCTCCTCAGGATATCGAGCGCGTGCAGGGCGGAACTGGCGCCGATCACGCGATGGCCGAGATCCTCAAGCATCTCGATTGTCGACATCGCGATCAAGGGATCGTCGTCGACAAACAGGATCACCGCCGAGCGCTTCACCTTCTGCGCCAGGGGTGCCGCATCGGCCAGTTCAGGGGCCGATGTCGCGACCGGCAGCACCAGCGTCGCCGTGGTGCCCTTGCCGACTGCGCTCGACAGCTGCAACGCGCCGCCGAGCTGCACGGCGAGGCCATGCACCATCGACAGCCCAAGTCCGGTGCCCTTGCCGACCGGCTTCGACGAGAAGAACGGCTCGATCGCCCGCTTCAACACGTCGGGCGCCATCCCGGTGCCGGTGTCGATGACCGATAGTTTCAGGTAGGTCCCGGGCTGCAGCGACGGATCACCCCTGGCCTGCGAGGTCGCGAGCCTGATCTCGATCGCGCCACCGTCCGGCATCGCATCGCGCGCATTGATCGCCAGATTGAGGATCGCAAGCTCGAGCTGGTTGGTGTCGACGCAGCCCAGCGGCAACCCGCCCGGAATGGTCAGCCGCAGGGTGAAGCGCGGTCCGAGCGAGCGCTCGAGCAGGTTACTCATGTCACGCACCAGCGCACCGAGATCGACCGGCACGACGCGCAGGTCCTGCTGGCGCGCAAAGGCGAGCAACCGCTGCGTCAGCGATGCGCCGCGCTCGGCGCCCTGCAAGGCGCCGTCGACCAGGCGCTGCAGGCGCGGGTCCTCGGGCATGCGCTTGCGCAACAGGTCGAGATTTCCCATCACCGCCATCAGGAGGTTGTTGAAGTCGTGTGCGACGCCACCGGTGAGCTGGCCGATCGCCTCCATCTTCTGCGCGTGACGCAGTTGCTCCTGCGCCCTTTCGCGCGCCGCGACTTCCTTCATGAGATCGGCGGTGCGCTGCTCGACCCGGTGCTCCAGCGTCGCGGTGAGCTCGGCCAGCGCGGTGCGCTCGGCGGCGAGCTGCGCCAGCAGGGCCTCGCGCTCGATCTCCGCAATCTTGCGCGCGGTGATGTCGGAGCAGACGCCGACCAGCGACTTGATGCTGCCGTCCGGCCGGCGCACCGCGCGGGCGCGCACGTCGACCCAGTGCTTGGTGCCGTCGCGCCAGATGTTGCGATATTCGATCCGGTAGTCCTCGCCGGTGCGCAGCGTATGCTCGACGATCTCGGTGCGCCGCGCACGATCGTCAGGATGGACCGCATCCAGCAGGTCCTGGTAGGTGAAAGACTCGCTTGCGCCACGTCCGAAGAAGCGCTTGCAGGCAGGCGATGCCTCGAGCGCGAAGTCGGGGAGATGCACCTCGAGGGCGCCGAGATGGCCGGCATTGAGCGCGGTCTGCAGCAGGCCTTCGCTCTCGGTCAGGTCTTCGAGGATGGCACGGGTCTGGTACTGGCGGCGTCGGCCGCGCACCGCCGCGGCCACCAGGCTGATCAGCGTGGTCGGATGAAACGGGCGCTCGATGAAGGTGACATTGCCGAGTTCCCGACCGAGCCGAGCCGCATCCGGATTGCGCTGCGGCCCACCCCCCTCGCTCATCAGCACGATGGGGAAATCCGACCATGAGGGCTGCTCGTTCAGCCAGCGCGCCAGATCCGCGACGTCGGCGTGCCGGATCACCTCGTCGGCAATGATGGCGAGACCCGCCCCGCTTTCGATCTCGCGCTGCAGCTCGGCGAGGTCACCGCAGATGTTGGCGTAGTAGCCGGCTTCCTTGATCAGATGGGCCGTCTTGGCGGCGTCCCGCTCGCTCGCGGCAAGGATGACTGCGCGTTCCGAGGACGGGCCGGGCCTCACTGCAACTGTCCTTCCGGCTGCGCCGCTGCGACACCTGCCGACGTCGCGTCGCACGACCGGCGGCCCCTGGCGGCCACCACGCCGGCAACGAGATCGTCACGCGCCATGGCTCCCCCTGACCGGAGCGAAACTCGTTTGAACCGCCAAGCGTTCCCGGCGCGCAGGATTATTTTAGCGCCGCTCGATCACCAGGCTCTGCACCGCGCGACCGAAATAGCCGTGCTGGTCGGCCAGCCGCGACATCGCAAGCCCGGCACCATCAGGCCCGATCCAGGACTCGCCGTCGAGCAGGATCCAGTCGCCTGACGGCTCGCGCGCCAGGCTGACGGTGAGATCGGCGTTGATGAAGGTCCAATCGCCAAAATCCAGGACCGGCGAGACGCCGTTGGAGAAATCCGAGGCGACAACCGCACGCATCGCCTGCGAGACGGGCGAGCCCGCGATCAGCGGCTGGTCGACGCGGAACCAGATCGCGCCGGGTCCGAGCTGGCCGAAGCGGCCCCGCGCGGCGCGCATCGAGATGCATTTCACGAACGGACTGTTGGCGAGATTGCCGGGCTCGACCGCGCATTGGTCGGGTCCGGGCAGCACAAGCGGAAAGCCGGTCAGATCGGCCGGCAGCTCCAGCTCCTGCGCCTTGATCTTCAGAACGCTGGCCGAGACCACGACGACACCTTCGGCCAGAAGGCGGACGCCGCAAAGCTGGATCTTGCGGCCCTCGCGCAGCACGTCGGTTTCGATCGTGAGCGGCGCCACCGGCACCGGACGCATCAGGTCGATCGTGAGCCGAGCAATCCGCATCGGCACCGGGGCCGGGATGGCCTCCGCGGCCCAGACCACGAGTGACGCCGGCGCCGAGCCGTGCTGCATCCGCGGATCCCAGGGACCTGCGGCATCGGGACTGGTGACGACGCGGTTGCCGTCGACACGAAAGATCGGCTGCATCAGGCCAGCGGCGGGTCGATGGCTTCGTCGTATTCCTTCCTGAAGCGTGCGATCAGGTCGGCTGCGGGCACCACCTTGCCGATGCTGCCGACGCCCTGGCCCGAGCCCCATATCTCCTTCCAGGCCTTCGGCTTGGCGCGTTCGCCGGAGGCGTCGGTGCCGAAGCTCATTTTGGAGGGATCGGAAGTCGGCAAATTCTCCGGGTCCATGCCGGCCGCCACGATCGACGGCTTCAGGTAGTTGCCGTGCACGCCGGTGAACAGGTTGGAGTAGACGATGTCCTCGGCGGACGAGCTGGTGATCATGGTCTTGTAGCTCTCGACCGCGTTCGCCTCCTGCGTCGCGATGAAGGCAGAGCCGATATAGGCGAAGTCGGCGCCGATGATGCGCGCCGCGCGAATGGCGCGGCCGTTGGCGATGGTGCCCGACAGCGCGATCGGTCCGTCGAACCACTGCCGCGTTTCCGATACGAACGGGAACGGCGAGATCGTGCCGGCATGGCCGCCGGCGCCGGCCGCGACCAGGATCAGGCCGTCGGCCCCCTTCTCGATCGCCTTGCGGGCGAACTTCTGGTTGATCACGTCGTGGAACACGATGCCGCCCCAGCCATGGACGGCCTGGTTGAGTTCCTCGCGTGCGCCGAGCGAGGAGATGATCATCGGCACCTTGTGCTTCTCGCAAAGCGCCATGTCGTGATCGAGCCGGTTGTTCGACTTGTGGACGATCTGGTTCACCGCGAACGGCGCCGACGGCCGGTCCGGATTGGCGCGGTCATGGGCGGCGAGTTCTTCCTTGATCCGGTGCAGCCACTCGTCGAGCAGCTCAGGCGGGCGCGCGTTCAGCGCCGGAAACGAGCCGACCACGCCGGCCTTGCACTGGGCGATGACGAGATCGGGCACGGAGATGATGAACAGCGGCGCCCCGATCACGGGAAGAGACAGGCGGCCCTTGAACAAAGCAGGCATGGACATTGGACACGGATCCCCAATCTGGTCGTGTGGAATGAATTGTTGGCTTCATACCAACAAGGCAATCTTTCCAGTGTCAAGTATTGCGTTTGGTCGCTGCGATAAGGATGACATAAGCTCATCCTCAACGGACATTCTGCGCGGGCAAGCTGGTATCCCAGCGGGCCTTTCGCTGGCTTTATTGGCAGATCGCCCGCGTCACGAAATTTTCGGTCTTGCAATCGTTCGGCCCGCGCTTGTGGCCGGGCAGATAGGCCAGCGGCGAGCATTTCTCCGCCGCGTCGGTATCGAGGCTCCTGCCCTCCCTGAAGCCCTTGGTCTGGCACAGCCGGTCGGCGCCGGCCTTGCAGTCCGGCGCGCCGTTGGAGGCGACCACGCAGGCCGCCCGTCCCGTCACCATCGATGAGGGGCGCGTGACGTTCGACAGGTCGTTCATAGTCTCGCCTGCGCTCTTCAGCGGCGGCAGCATCGACTTCTCGAACAGCTTGCCGATTTCGTTGATCAGCCCGGGATTCTCGCGCTCGACCGGCGCGGACGGCGGTTCGATCCGCTGCGGCTCGCGCGCCAACGGCGCCGGCTGCTGCGCCGGCGACTGTAGCCCGAGGGTCGGCGCCGCGGTTTGCGCCCAGCCGCAGTCGCTCGCGACGAAGATCATCGACAGGAGAAAGCCCGCGAACACGGCGCACACGCCATTGCGACGCAGGTCATCGATTCCATCAGCCATCGCGTGCAAAATAACCCGAAGCCCGCGATCGGAAAAGCCGACAAGCGCTAGATCAGCTTGAATGCGACAATAAAGCCCAGCACGAGCACGATCGCCAGGATCGCGACCCACAGGCCGAGCCGCTTCTCCAACTCCTTGCGGATGAAATCGCCATAGCGGTTCAGCACCACCGCGACGATGAAGAAGCGCCCACCGCGTGCGATGATCGAGCACAGGATGAACAGCCAGATGTTGTAGCCGGCGAAGCCCGAGGTGATGGTCACGAGCTTGTAGGGAATCGGTGTCAGACCCTTCAGCAGAATGATCACGGCGCCCCATTCGGCGTAGGAGGCGCGGAACGCATCGACCTTGCCGGACAGACCATAGAGATGGATCAGCCACTGCCCGAGCGAGTCGTAGAGCAGCGCGCCGATCGCGTAGCCGAGCACGCCGCCGGCGACGGAAGCGACGGTGCAAACCGCGGCGAACCACCACGCCCGTCTCGGCTGCGCCAGCGACATCGGCAGCAGCATGATGTCAGGGGGAACGGGGAAGAAGGAACTCTCAGCAAAGGCAACCGCGGCGAGCAGCCATACCGCGTAGGGCTTGTCCGCGGCGTCGATGCACCAGTCGTAGATCCGTTTCAGCATGGGCGCGATCAACCATCATGGAGCGCGTTTGTCCATGCCGGATGGGGCTGAATTTCGGGCGATTTACGACTGCCGTTTGCGCAGCCGGTTCTCCAGCGCGACGATCCGACGCCGAACCGCAGGTTCGGGCGTGGATTTCGGCAATTTGACCGCCGTTTTCGGCAGCTTCTCTGCGATTCCGAGCAGGCGCTCGCGCCGCGCCATCTCCGACCAGACATCCTGCGGCTTCACGCCGGCCGATGCCCACAGCACGGTCAGGTTATAGAGCAGGTCCGCGCTCTCGCGGATCACGGCATCGGGCTTGCCGCTGACGGCGTCGATCACGACTTCGATGGCTTCCTCGGCGAGCTTCTTGGCCATCTTGGCCGGGCCGCGCTGAAACAGCCGGGCCGTGCGCGAGCCCGCTGGATCGAGATCCCTCGCCGCGATCACCGCCTGATAGAGCCGCTCGATCGAATCACTCATCCTGCAAGCCTAGTCGAAACACCTCGCCAGCGTGTTAACGCCACGCTCGACAACCAAAAAAACCACCGGCCGCAGGGCCGGTGGATTCGATGCTGTGTGACAGTTCTGTGAATTGTCGACGGGTCGCGTCAGTACGGCTGGTAGGCCAGTCCCGACCTGTTGCCGTAATAGCCGCCATAGCCACCGCCGTAGTAGCCCGGGCCGCCATAGTAGACAGGACCGCCACCGTAATAGGCGGGACCGCCGTCATAATAACCGTACGCGTCATAGTCGGCGCGACGGTTCTGCGCCGCGGCGATTGCAAGGCCGGTGCCGACGATCCCGGCGAAAGCGGCGGCGGCTGCCGCGCCGCCGCCAGGATAATAGCGGCGCCGCGCGCTGATATCGGTGGCGCCGCTGATCCCATGGGATGTCGTCACGGCGGCAGCCTTGGCTGGGGAAGCCTTGCCCCCCGGAGCGGAGCCGGCAAATGCCATGGTCGGTTCAACGGCCGCCAACGCCACCGCGGCAATCGTTGCCAGCGTGGCTGCGCGGCCAACGGACGAAAAAATGCCTTTTCGCGCAAACATTGCAGTCATCCTTTGTGGAAGCCGGCCCGACGGGCCTCTGCACCTCAACCACTCCCTTCAGATTAGGTTCCGCCAGCCAAATGCAAGCTGAACAACTCAAGGTGAAATCATGCCGGTCATCGAACGTTCAGCTTTGCCGGGGCAAAATGCCTGCAATTGACGCTTGCCGCGGCACTTCGATGTCATGAAGCAGGCGCCGCCGGCGCGGCACTATGCCTCGCCCCCGGATGTCATCGATGCAGGTAAGCCGGACCACCGTTCTCCGTCTGATGCTGGCTGGTGCGATCGGCCTTGCGGGCGGCGCGTGGCCGCCTGCCGCGCCGCTGCACGCGCAGCCGCTCTCGATCCAGTTCACGCTCGACCGTCCGCTCGATGCCGCCGCTGCTCCCTTCGTGATGGCGGCCATCGACGGCCTGTTCAGCGCCGAGCACCTCTCGGTCAGCACCAACATCGCTGCCAGCTCGACAGACGCGATCGCGCGCGTCGCCGGCGGCGCAAGCGACTTCGCCCTCGTCGACATCAATTCGCTGATCCGGTATCGCGACCAGCCGAATGCGGCTGAGGTGAAGGCCGTGCTGATGCTGTTCAACCAGGCGCCCTATGCGATCGTCGCGCGCAAGAGCCGCGGCATCAAGGCGCTGTCGGACATCCAGGGCAAGAACCTCGGCGTTGCCGAGGGCGACTTGTCGATCCGGCTGTGGCCCGCGATCGCCAAGCTCAACGGCATCAAGCTCGGCAGCGTGAAGCAGAACAGCATCAGCGCCGCCGTGCGCGAGCCGATGCTCTCGGACGGACAGGTCGATGCCATCACCGGCTTTTCCTATCTCTCCGCGGTCAACCTCAGGGATCGCGGCGTTCCCGCCGACGATCTCGCGGTGCTGCGCTTCGCGGACTATGGTTGCGAGGCCTATGGCCTCGCCGTCATCGTCAGTCCGCACCTCGTCGCGGACAAACCGGACACCGTGAAGGGATTCGTGCGCGCGGTGATCGGCGGCACCAACCTTGCGATCAAGGATCCCGCCCGCGCCGCCACCGAGGTCGTCGGCCGGATGGATGGCGGGTCACGCGAGCTGGAGCTGGAACGGCTGCGCTCCATCATCCGTGACAATATCCTGACAGACGAGATCAGGCGCAACGGCATCGGCGGTATCGACCCGGCGCGTCTCGACCGGTCGATCGACCAGCTCGCGGAGGATTTCAAATTCCGGAAACGGCCGCACGCCGCCGACGTCTTCGACGACTCCTTCCTGCCGCCGCGCGACGGCCGGCTGATCGATTGAGACACCGACTCCGCCTTGGACTCGTCATGTCCGGGGCTTGACCCCTGCATCCAGATTTTCGATCGCCTTGCTGCAAGAAAGGCGTGGATGGCCGGGTCAAGCCCGCCCGTGACGGAAAGTGCAGCACCATCCCGCGCTGGCCCTGCATCGCGAACCCTGATTAGATTGCGTCCCGCCTGATCGGGCGTTCACTGCTCACGGTCCCGCCGGCATGTCCATGCTTCGCATCTACGTCCGTGTCCTGGAGTTGCTCGGCAAGGAAGCGCGGCTGGGCTGGATCCTGGCCGGCGCCAATCTGCTGCTCGCCGGCGCGCAATTCGCCGAGCCGGTGCTGTTCGGCAAGATCGTCGACGTGCTGTCGGGCCGGCCCGTCACCGGCCTGTTCGCGACCTCTTCGCCGTGGCCGCTGCTGGGCGCCTGGGTGGTGTTCGGCCTGTTCACGATCGGCTGCAGCGCGGTGGTGGCGTTGCAGGCCGACCGGCTGGCGCATCGCCAGCGCCAGGCGGTGCTCACGGGCTATTTCGAGCACATCCTGCAATTGCCGCTGACTTTCCATTCCGGCACCCATTCGGGCCGGCTGATGAAGGTGATGCTCAATGGCACCGACGCGCTGTGGCGGCTCTGGCTCGGCTTCTTCCGCGAGCATTTCGCCGCGATCATGTCGCTGGTGGTGCTGCTGCCGCTGTCGCTCTATCTCAACTGGCGCCTCGCCGTCCTCTTGTTCGCGCTGTGCGTCGTCTTCACCATCCTGACAACGATGGTGGTGCGCAAGACCTACGGCATGCAGAGCGAGGTCGAGGAATATTACAGCGACCTGTCGGCGCGCGCCTCCGACGCGCTCGGGAATGTCGCGCTGGTGCAGAGCTTCGTGCGGATCGATTCCGAGGTGCAGGGCCTGCGCTTCGTCGCCGACAAGCTGCTCGCCGCGCAGATGCCGGTGCTGTCCTGGTGGGCCATGGTCACCGTGATCACCCGCGCCTCGACCACGATCACGGTGCTCGCGATCTTCACGGTCGGCATCGCCTTGCACAGCGAGGGCCTGACCACGGTCGGCGAGATCGTGATGTTCGTCTCATTCGCCACCATGCTGATCCAGAAGCTCGAGCAGGTGGTGAGCTTCATCAACAGCGTGTTCATGGAAGCGCCGCGGCTGAAGGAATTCTTCGACGTGCTCGATGCGGTGCCGGCGGTGCGCGATCGGCCCGGCGCGGTCGATCCCGGCCGGCTATCCGGCCTCGTCGAGTTCAACGACGTTTCGTTCTCCTATGACGGCAAGCGGCCGGCGATCGAGGATCTCTCCTTCACCGCGCTGCCCGGCCAGACCATCGCGCTCGTCGGCCCGACCGGCGCCGGCAAATCCACCGCGATCGCGCTGCTGCATCGCGCCTTCGATCCACAATCCGGCATCATCGAGATCGACGGTATGGACATACGCGCGCTGAAGTTGACTGCGTTGCGGCGGAACATCGGCGTCGTGTTCCAGGAGGCGTTGCTGTTCAACCGCTCGATCGCCGAGAATTTGCGCGTCGGCAAACCTGACGCGACCGACGAGGAACTGCGTATCGCGGCCGCCCGGGCACAGGCGCTGGATTTCATCGAGCGCAGCGACAAGAAGTTCGAGAGCCATGCCGGCGAGCGTGGCCGCATGCTGTCCGGCGGCGAGCGGCAGCGGCTGTCGATCGCGCGCGCATTGCTCAAGGATCCGCCGATCCTGATCCTGGACGAAGCGACCAGTGCGCTCGACGCCGTCACCGAGGCCAAGGTCAACGCTGCTCTCGATGAAGTGATGAAGGGCCGCACCACTTTCGTGATCGCGCACCGCCTCTCCACCATCCGTCATGCCACGCGCATCCTGATGTTCGATCAGGGACGGGTGATCGAAAGCGGAACTTTCGATGAACTCGTTGCAAAAGGCGGCCGTTTTGCCGATCTCGCGCGCGCCCAGTTCATGGTGCAGGAGCAGCAACGGGCCGAAATCGAGGCCCCATAATTCGGGCTTTCCAATTGAGGCGGCTGCCGAAATTCGGCCGACTTTGTCCACGATTCAATCAGCCGGCCTCTGTTCTCTGCCGGCAAGCCGGTATAGGTTTGCAACGCTGCAAAGTGGCCCCGGACACGCTTGAAACCCGAACGCTACAATCGCAAAGACCTCCTTGGCTGAAGGCGGGTCTCAAAGGACCGGAACCGGACTCGTGCAATTCCTCCGCCCGCTGCTGCGTAACCCGTCGAAATGGATTCTGGCCCTCGCGATGCTCGCCGTCGTGACGCCGCGCATGGCCGAGGCCGAGGCGCTGCTGGTGGTCGAGGCCGATACCGGAAAGGTGCTGCAGGCCGACAACGCGACGATGCCGTGGTATCCGGCCTCGCTCAGCAAGCTGATGACGGCCTACGTGACATTGACGGCGGTCAAGGAAGGGCGCGTTTCGCTCGACAAGCTGCTCACGGTGTCGCCGATCGCGGCCTCGCAATCGCCCTCGAAGATGGGCTTCCGGCCAGGCACCCAGGTCACCGTCGACAATGCGCTGAAGATGATGCTGGTGAAGTCGGCCAACGACATGGCCGTCGTGCTGGCCGAAGGTATCGGCGGTTCGATCGACGGTTTTTCGGTCATGATGAACCAGGCCGCGCAGAGGCTCGGCATGACGCAGACGAGCTACGTCAATCCGAACGGCCTGCCCGCCGACGGCCAGATCACCTCGGCGCGCGATCTTGCGATCCTCGCCCGCGCCATCATCCGGGACCTGCCGGAGTACGAATATTACGTCCACATCCCGTCGATCCGCTTCGGCCGCCGGGTCACCCAGAACTTCAACAAGCTGATCGGCCGCTATCCGGGCGCCGACGGCTTCAAGACCGGCTTCATCTGCGCGTCCGGCTATAATCTCGTGGCCTCGGCGACGCATGACGGCAAGCGGCTGATCGCGGTCGTGCTCGGCGCCTCCTCGGGCCGCATGCGCGCGGTGCGCGCCGCGCAACTTCTGGATCGCGGCTTCGCCAACAACGGGCTGTCGTGGCTGCGTCCCTCGCTCGGCACGGTCGACAACCTCGTGCCGATCGATGCCTCGCCGCCGAACCTGCACGACGAGATGTGCGGCCCCAAGCGCAAGCGGCCCGCCAGCGACGAGGACGAGGATACGGTGGCCAGCAGCGCCAGCAGCTCGACCACCAATGGCGAGAGCACGGCGACCTTCTTCGCGTCAGGCCTGCAGGCCGCGATGCCGAAACCATCCGAATTGCTGGATCTGCCGCCCGCGGCGTCGGAGCCGGTCGTGGTCTATACCGGGCCGACCCGGACGGGCGCCGCACTGATCGCGGCGGTGGCGGCCGACAGCGAGAAGGACCAGCCGGTCAAGCGCGGCAAGCGCGTGCGCGTCGTGGTCCGGGCCGGCAAGCCGGATGCGGCGGCCGATGCCAAATCCGAGGCCAGGCAGGCGGCCAAGCCGGTCCGCCATGCCAATGCGAAGCCGGATGCGTCAGCTGCGAAGCCGGTCGCCGACAGGCCCGCGGCTGCGGCCAAGCCCGCCGCAAAGCCGAAGGCTGCTGCAAAGCCCAAGACCGAGCCGAAGCCCCAGCCGAAGACCGAGGCCAAGCCGGCCGGCTAACCGGGTGGCGGCCCCTTATCGTCCGATGCGTCGATAGCGCGCAGCGGCTTGCCATTGGCGGCGGCGTCGCTCAATACTGTCATAAATAGCGCGGTCAGACCCGAACAACCCGGAAGCAATCCGGGACATCGGGCGAAGTAATCAAGCAAACCAATCAAAAGTCGCGAGAGGGGATTGACGACCATGGAGCGCATTTGGCTCAAGCACTATCCGGCCGGCGTGCCCGCCGATATCGACGTCACGCAATATTCGTCGCTGGTCGAATTGCTGGAAGAGAGCTTCAGGAAGTTCGCCGATCGCAAGGCGTTCATCTGCATGGACAAGTCGATCACCTATCGTGACCTCGACCAGATGTCGACGGCGCTCGGCGCCTATCTGCAAAGCAAGGGCCTGAAGAAAGGCGCGCGCGTCGCGCTGATGATGCCGAACGTGCTGCAATATCCGATCTCGACCGCCGCGGTGCTGCGCGCCGGCTATGCCGTCGTCAATGTCAATCCGCTTTACACCCCGCGCGAGCTCGAGCATCAGCTCAAGGATTCCGGCGCCGAGGCGATCGTCGTGCTGGAGAACTTCGCCACCACCGTGCAGAAGGTGATCGCCAACACATCGGTCAAGCATGTCATCGTCGGCAGCATGGGCGACCTGCTCGGCCTCAAGGGCGTGATCGTCAATCTCGTGGTGCGCCGCGTGAAGAAGATGGTGCCGGCCTGGTCGATCCCGGGCGCCGTCGGCTTCAACGACGCGCTGTCGGCCGGCCGCGGCATGACGCTGAGCAAGCCCGCGCTGACGCGCGAGGATGTCGCCTTCCTGCAATACACCGGCGGCACCACGGGCGTGTCCAAGGGCGCCACACTGATCCACCAGAACGTGCTCGCCAATGTGCTGCAGAACGACGCCTGGCTGCAGCCCGCACTGAAGAATCAGCCTGCTTCCGAGCAGCTCTTCATCGTCTGTGCGCTGCCGCTCTATCACATCTTCGCGCTGACCGCCTGCTACCTGCTCGCGGTGCGCGCCGGCGGCGTCAATCTCCTGATCCCGAACCCGCGCGACATGGCCGGCTTCGTCAAGGAGCTCGCGAAGTACCAGGTCAACAGCTTCCCCGCGGTCAATACGCTCTACAACGGCCTGCTGAACACGCCCGGCTTCGACAAGCTCGACTTCTCCAAGCTCAAGACCTCGTTCGGCGGCGGCATGGCGACACAGAAGCCTGTCGCCGATAAATGGCTGAAGGTGACGGGCTGCCCGCTGTCCGAAGGCTATGGCCTGTCGGAGACATCGCCGACGCTGACCTGCAACCCTGCGGACACCGACCGTTTCACGGGCTCGATCGGTCTGCCCGTGCCCTCGACCCATCTGTCGATCCGCGACGACGACGGCAACGAACTGCCGATCGGCCAGGCCGGCGAGATCTGCGCCAAGGGGCCGCAGGTGATGGCAGGTTACTGGAACCGACCCGAAGAGACTGCCAAGGTGATGACGGCGGACGGCTACTTCCGCACCGGCGACATCGGCGTGATGGACGAGCAGGGTTTCACCAAGATCGTCGACCGCAAGAAGGATATGATCCTCGTCTCCGGCTTCAACGTCTATCCGAACGAGATCGAGGAAGTGCTAGCGAGCCATCCGGGCGTGCTCGAATGCGCCGTGATCGGGGTGCCCGATGCGAAGTCCGGCGAGGCGGTCAAGGCCTTCGTGGTCAAGAAGGATCCGAACGTCACCGCCGAGGACATCATCAAGTTCAGCGCCACCCAGCTGACCGCCTACAAGGTGCCGAAGCAGATCGAGTTCAGGACCGACCTGCCGAAGACCAATGTCGGCAAGATCCTGCGCCGCGAGTTGCGCGACGAGAAGAAGGCCGCGGCCTAGAGCGCAAGTGGGGCGCACGTTGAACCATGACTGACGTACGCCTCGCTGCGCCTGCCGACGTCATCGTCTTTTGGCGGGAGGCCGGCCGCGACCGCTGGTACAGGCACGACGTTACATTCGATGCCGAGATCCGCAGCCGCTTCCTCGCCACCTGGCAGAGGGCGGCTGCGGGCGAATTGTCGTCATGGGAAGCGAGCGATGAAGGCGCGCTGGCGCTGACAATCGTACTCGACCAGTTTCCGCGAAACCTGTTCCGCAACGACGCCAGGACCTTTTCCACCGATCCGCTGGCGCGCGAGGTCGCAAGCCGTGCCATCGACCGCGGCGTCGACGCGCGGGTCGATCCGCTGTTGCGGGAATTCCTCTATCTGCCCTTCGAGCATTCGGAGCATCTCGCCGACCAGCAGCGCTGCGTCGCGCTGTTCCGGCAATGCGGTGGTCATCCCGATAACCTGAAATATGCCGAGGACCACGCCGACATCATCCGCCGGTTCGGCCGCTTCCCGCACCGTAACCGCGTCCTGGGCCGGGAAACGACGGCGGAGGAGCAGGCGTTTCTCGACGCCGGAGGCTTTTCGGGGTGACGATGACGCAACAGTGACCTGTTTCCGGCATTGCCGTTTCCGCCCCAGCTAATATTGTGCCGTCCAACCGCCGGGTTTAAGACACGTCCGATCACCGAGGGAGAATTGACGATGACGATCAATGTTGGCGACAAGCTGCCGGAAACCAAGTTTCGCGTGATGACCGCCGAAGGGCCGCAGGTGAAAACCACCGACGATGTCTTCAAGGGCAAGAAGGTCGCGCTGTTCGCGGTGCCCGGCGCCTACACCGGCACCTGCCACAAGATGCATCTGCCGAGCATCTTCCTCAACGCCTACGCCATGAAGAACAAGGGCGTCGACACCATCGCCATCGTCTCGGTCAACGATGCCTTCGTGATGAATGCCTGGAAGCGCGACACCGATCAGCGCGACGAGGCCGTCTTCCTCGCCGACGGCAATGCCGACTTCGCCAAGGCGATCGGCATGGAGCTCGATGCCTCCGGCAACGGGCTGGGCATCCGTTCCAAGCGCTACTCGATGCTGGTCGAGGACGGTGTCGTGAAGAGGCTCAACCTCGAGGCCGCCCCGGGCAAGGTCGAGGTCTCCGGCGGCGACACGCTGCTCGGGCAGCTATGATCCATTGATGTCGTTCCGGGGATGGCCCGAAGCGCCAGCCCCGGAATCTCGCGATTCCCCGGGGGCGCAATTGCGCCCCTGAGGTTCGATGCTTCGCATCGATGCAATCATGGCCCGCAGGATGGGTTTGAGCCCAGCCCGCCCTACTCCTTCAACTTCGCCATCGCGACGCCCTCGCGCGCCAGCTCGTCGGCGCGCTCGTTCTCGGCGTGGCCGGCATGGCCCTTGATCCAGTGCCAGCGCACCTCGTGCGGCTTCAGCGCCGCCTCGAGACGCTGCCATAGCTCGACATTCTTGACCGGCTTCTTGTCGGCGGTGCGCCAGCCGTTGCGCTTCCAGCCGTGAATCCAGCCGGTGATGCCCTGGCGGACATACTGGCTGTCGGTGGTGAGATCAACCAAGCACGGCTTCCTGAGGGCCTCGAGCGCCGAGATCGCCGCCATCAGCTCCATGCGGTTGTTGGTGGTATGCGGCTCGCCGCCCTTCAATTCCTTCTCGACATCGCCGAATTTGAGGATCGCGCCCCAGCCGCCCGGTCCGGGATTTCCGGAGCAGGCACCGTCGGTGAACACCGTGACATGCGGCTTGTCGTTCACGCCGCGCATCCCGCCGGCGTGATGCCGTAGTCGTTGAGGCTGGCGACATTCTGCTGGAAGCGCAGCTTGCGGACATATTCCAGCGGGTCCTTGGGCCGCACCAGTGCGCCTTCCGGCACGTTGAGGAAATCGACCAGGCGGGTGAGCAGGAAGCGCATCGCGGCGCCTCGCGCGAGCAGCGGCATCGCCGCCTCTTCCGCCGCCGACAGCGGCCGTTCGCGGCGGTAGGCATTGAGCAGCGCGCGCGCCTTGGTGACGTTGAAGGAATGATCCGGCTCGAAGCACCAGGCGTTCAGGCAGATCGCGACGTCGTAGGCCAGGATGTCGTTGCAGGAAAACGGGAAGTCGATCAGGCCCGACAGGCGGTCGCCGAGGAAGAACACGTTGTCGGGAAACAGATCGGCATGGATGACGCCGACCGGCAGGTCGGTCGGCCAGTTGGCTTCGAGATAGTCGAGCTCGCGCGCGATGAGATCGGAGAGGTTTGCCTGCACGCTGTCGGCGCGCGCGGCGGCAAGATCGAACAGCGGCCGCCAGCCGGAGACCGACAGCGGGTTATTGCGCACCAGCGGGAAATCGCGCCCGGCGAGATGCATCCTTGCCAGCGCCTCGCCGACGCCTGCGCAATGCGCGACGTTGGGCCGCCGCGGCCACACGCCTTCGAGGAAGTTGATGATCGCTGCCGGCCGGCCGGCCAGCCGGCTCGTGACCTCGCCGTTGCGGTTCCTGGCCGGCTGCGGGCAGGACACACCGCGCTCGGCCAGATGCGCCATCAGCGAAAGAAAATACGGCAGATCGCCTTCGGCCACGCGCTTCTCGTAGAGCGTGAGGATGTAGGCGCCCTGGCTCGTGTGCAGCAGGAAATTCGAATTCTCGACACCCTCGGCGATGCCCTTGTAGGAGAGCAGTTCGCCGATGCCGTAGCTCTTGAGGAATTCCGCGAGGTCTTCGGCGGCAACGTCGGTGTAAACCGCCATATGGCTTATTCCGCGGCGGCAGCGTCGGGCCGCAGCGAACGCGGCAGCGGGAAGAATTCGTTCTCTTCCGCGGCCGAGACCGTCTCCACGTGAAGCTCGTACCGTTCGGCGAAGGCGCCCATGATCTCCTCGACGATCACCTCCGGCGCCGAGGCGCCCGCGGTGATTCCGAGGCTCCGGATGCCCTCGAAGCGCTCCCAGTCGATGTCGCTGGCGCGCTGGGCGAGCACCGCAATCCGGCAACCCTCGCGCTCGGCGACCTCGCGAAGGCGCTGCGAGTTCGACGAGTTCGGTGCGCCGACCACGATCAGCGCGTCGACCACCGGTGCCACCTTCTTGACCGCGAGCTGGCGGTTGGTGGTGGCGTAGCAGATGTCTTCCTTGTGCGGGCCGTTGACGTTCGGGAAGCGCTCCTTGAGCAGCGACACGATCTCCGCGGTGTCGTCGATCGACAGCGTGGTCTGGGTCACGAAGGCGAGGTTGTCAGGGTCCTTCGGGGTGAAGGTCTTGGCATCCTCGGCGGTCTCGATCAGGGTCACGGCGCCGGGCGGCAGCTGGCCCAGCGTGCCGACCACCTCCGGGTGGTGCGAATGCCCGATCAGAAGGATCTCGCGGCCACGCTTGAAATGGATCGCCGCCTCGCGGTGGACCTTGGTCACCAGCGGGCAGGTCGCATCCAGCGAGAAGAAGTTCCTGGACTTGGCCTCGGCCGGGACCGATTTGGGAACCCCGTGGGCCGAAAACACCACCGGCGCATTGGTATCATCGGGGATTTCAGCCAATTCCTCGACGAAAATGGCGCCTTTGGTCTTCAGGCTGTCGACCACGTACTTGTTATGGACGATCTCGTGCCGGACATAGACCGGGGCACCATAGATGGTGAGCGCCCGTTCCACCGTGTCGATGGCGCGGACCACCCCGGCGCAGAAGCCACGTGGGGAACAAAGCACGATTCTCAGGTCGGGTTTTTTCGCGGACATGGGGTTGTCTCGGGGCAATCTCGGGACCGAATCACCCCTCGCCGGCGGGCGGGGAACGGCCAATACGGATAAGGACTTGGGACTGCTTTCGGGCGCTGTCAAGGCGATTTTGCTGGCCCATTGCGCCATTCCCCCCTCAGGGCTTATATAGGCCACATAATTCCCGTCATCGCCGATGACTACCAGCTTCGCCTCGACAGAGGTGGGCGAAGCACAAAGGAGATTTGCCATGAGCAACGCACCGCTGATGCCGAAGGCGACTGCCGTGTGGCTGGTCGACAATACCGCTCTGACCTTCGATCAGGTGGCCGATTTCACCAAGATGCATCCCCTGGAGGTGCGCGCCATCGCCGATGGCGACGCCGCCCAAGGCATCAAGGGCATGGACCCGATCTCGAACGGCCAGTTGACCCGCGAGGAGATCGAGAAGGGCGAGCGCGACCCGAACTACCGCCTCAGGCTCGAGGAGAGCAAGGTGGTGCTGCCGACCGCCACCAAGAAAAAGGGCCCGCGTTACACGCCGGTGTCGCGCCGCCATGAGCGGCCGAGCGCGATCCTCTGGCTGGTGCGCAACCATCCCGAACTGAAGGACGCGCAGATCATGCGCCTGGTCGGCACCACCAAGACCACGATCGCGAGCGTGCGCGATCGCACCCACTGGAACGCCTCGACGCTGACGCCGATGGACCCGGTGACGCTCGGCCTGTGCTCGCAGATCGAGCTCGATTTCGAGGTGCAGCGCGCCGCCAAGGAAAAGCCGACCACGGCCGTCTATGGCGGCGCGACGCTGCTGCCGGCTTCCGAGACCACGCGCAAGGATCAGCCCGACTATTATGAGCCGACCGAGAAACAGCACGACGATCTCAACGTCGACGCGGTGTTCGCCAAGCTGAAGACGATCGGCGGCAAGAAGCACGACGACGAGGAGTAAGCGCTTCTCGCGAACGATCGCTGGATCACCAGGCGCGGCGGGGCAACCCGCCGCGTTTTTGTTCTCGCGGTGCCAGGAGTACCACGCGAAGATGCGGCGAGCTCTCTCAGCCGAGTTCGATCTCGCCCGATACCTCGTGAACGAGATTGACGCTGCCGACGGTCAGCACAACTTTCGCCGAGAGCTTCTCGTCGCCTTTGAGCCGGCCGCCCGCGACGGCATCGCGCACAACCTTCTCGACTTCGCGTTGGGAGGTAATGCCGACTTTCTTGAGGAATCCGCGAAGGCTGCTGTTGAAGACGTCCTCGTTCATCATCGCCTCCTCATGACATCTAGTGCACGTCCGGATGGTTCAGCATGTATTCGCCGAGATCGCGCTGCTTGCGATCGGCGCGTGCGTCGGCATTCTGTCGCTGCACGTCGCGGTCCTTGCGGCAGGCGACGTACTCGGGCGAGCCGACCTTCACCTTGCCGCCCGCCTGGCAGTATTGATCATCGTCGCCCATGCTGTCCGCGACCGTCGATTGCCCGCGCTCCAGGCAGCCGGCAAGCAGCGGTAGCGCGAGCAGCAGGGCGAAGGGGGCGCGTGTGGAAATCAATCGCATCCGTGGGTCCATGGGTCGTGGCGACATCAGGTGTGACGCGGGAATGATCCCGCAATCCATCAAAATCAAGGCTATTTTGCTGCCAATTGCGTCCAACCTCGCCTGCCCGCCAGCTGCGGGGCCGTTGTCCGGGCGCGCCTTTCCGTGCGCCCGGGTAAATTTGCCGCAGGCAACTCCATTGTGAACCATCTCTCAATCATCAATGCTAATTTCATATAGATTACAGTTCCAAGTTGCATCCGGCGGAGCAACGAGTTTCGGCCTTCAACGATGGAGCTTTCACGATGGACGTCTTGCAGGATTTCCAACTCACTTCAGTGTCCGGGCGGATCGAACAAGGGTCAGAGGCAGAGTTTCAGGCAACGCCTGTCCGCATGCGCAGCCTGCTGGGTCCGCTGGCAATGTTGCCGGGCACGTGGAAGGGCCGCGGCTTCAATCAGATCTGGCGGCCGTTCCACGGTTCGCAGGATCGCTTCCTGGAATTGAACGAGACGATCGAGACGCTGCAGTTCGACGAGATTCCCGGCGACATCCCGAATCGCGGCCTGCTGCAGAACGACATCAACCTGCACGGTATCCGCTACCTGCAGCAGATCCAGGACGCGCACGTGCTCGGCCCGAACCACAAGCTCGCCGGCATCCACATCGAGCCGGGACTCTGGCTCACCGCGCCGGCCACCACCAATCCGAGCGACCCGACGACAGTTGCGCGCCTGGCCAATATCCCGCATGGCACTTCGCTGGTCGCGCAGGGCTCCAGTTCCTCGACCAACAGCGGCCCGGAGATCCATCCGGTCAGCATCACGCCGTTCACGATCGGCAATCCGAACAACAAGATCCAGTTTCCGGAGAGCAATCTGTCCACGCCGAGCCAGTTCCGGACGCCGCACGCCGACATCCCGCACGTCACGCAGGCGATGGTCGACAATCCCAACAGCGTGTTGTCGGCGGCGCTTGCCGGACACACGATCATCGGCACCACGGTGCTGCGCGTATCGACCAACCCGCTGAACCCGCCGACCACGGGCGGCGGCACCTCGAACATCGCGTTCCTGCAGGGCGCAGGCGGCGGTCCGAACGCGAATGCGGCCGAGGTCGATGCGATCTTCTGGATCGAAATCGTCCGTGAAGCCAACGGCGCGATCAAGCACCAGCTGCAATACAGCCAGACCGTGCTGCTGAACTTCAACGGGCTGAGCTGGCCGCACGTCACGGTGGCGACGCTGGTGAAGCAGTAGGCGGTCGTCGTCCCCCTCGCCCCGCCCTTGCGGGGAGAGGAACTACTTCCGCGAGAGCAATGAGCAACGCGTGCGCGGAGACCCCCTCACCCGGATTGCATTGCCATGCAATCCGGCCTCTCCCCGCAAGCGGGCGAGGCAAGAGGGCTACACTTTCCCCTTCAGTGCGTCGCCGATCTCGTCGAGGACCTTCGGGTCCTCGATCGTCGCCGGCATGGTCCAGGGCTCGCCGTCGGCGATCTTCTTGATGGTGCCGCGCAGGATCTTGCCCGAGCGCGTCTTCGGCAGCCGCGCCACCGTGATCGCGAGCTTGAACGCGGCGACCGGGCCGAGCTTCTCGCGCACCAGCGCCACGACCTCCTTCTCGACCTCGGCAGGCGGCTTGATCACGCCGGCCTTCAGCACCAGGAAGCCGCAGGGCACCTCGCCCTTGATCGGGTCCGTGATGCCGAGCACCGCGCATTCGGCGACGTCCGGATGCGATGCAAGGATCTCTTCCATGCCGCCGGTCGAGAGCCGGTGGCCGGCGACATTGATGATGTCATCGGTGCGGCCCATCACCCAGACATAGCCGTCCTCGTCCTTGTAACCGGCATCCGACGTCTTGTAGTAGCCGGGGAATTCCGAGAGATACGCCTCTTTGAAGCGCTCTTCCTGCTGCCACAGGGTCGGCAGGCAGGCCGGCGGCATCGGCAGCTTGATCACGATCGAGCCCATGGTGCCTGCCGGCACCGGCTTTGCCGCCTCGTCGACCACATCGACCTGATAGCCCGGCATCGGCACCGTCGGCGAGCCATGCTTGACCGGCAGCTGGCCTAACCCCACCGGATTGCCGGCGATGCACCAGCCTGTCTCGGTCTGCCACCAATGATCGATGACAGGCACCTTGAGCTGCCGCTCGGCCCACTCCACAGTCGGCGGATCGGCGCGCTCGCCGGCCAGGAACAGCGTGCGGAATTTCGAGAGATCGTACTGGCGGATGAACTTGCCGTCCGGGTCTTCCTTGCGAATGGCGCGGAACGCCGTGGGCGCGGTGAACAGCGCGACCGCCTTGTGCTCGCTGATGACACGCCAGAATGCGCCGGCATCGGGCGTGCCGACCGGCTTGCCCTCATACATGATCGAGGTCGCGCCGTGGATTAGCGGGCCATAGACGATGTAGCTGTGACCGACGACCCAGCCGATGTCGGAGGCGCACCACCACACCTCGCCCGGCTTCACGCCATAAAGATTGTATATCGACCATTTCAGCGCGACGAGATGGCCGCCATTGTCGCGCACCACGCCCTTCGGGATTCCCGTGGTACCCGAAGTGTAGAGAATGTAGAGCGGGTCGGTCGCGAGAACCGGCGCGCAGGGCGCGGCCTTGCCGGCAGCGAGAGCAGCACGGCGCAGGCTCTCCCAGTCGTGATCGCGGCCCGCGGCGAGGTCGCACCCATGCTGTGGCCGCTGCAGGATGATGCAGGCCTCCGGCTTCGCGCTCGCGAGCTTGATCGCCTCGTCGAGCAGTGGCTTGTACTGCACGACGCGCCCTGGCTCGATCCCGCAACTTGCCGAGAAGATCAGCTTCGGCTTGGCGTCGTCGATTCGGGTCGCCAGCTCCTTCGCCGCAAAGCCACCGAACACCACGCTGTGCACGGCGCCGATCCGTGCGCAGGCCAGCATAGCGACCACGGCCTCCGGCACCATCGGCATATAAAGGATGACGCGGTCGCCCTTGGTCACGCCGAAATCCAGCATCACCGCGGCGAGCGTCTTCACCTCCTTCAGCAGCTCCGAATAGGTGAACTTCGTGATGGTGTTGGTGAGCGGCGAATCATGGATCAGCGCGAGTTGGTTGGCGCGGCCGCCGCCGACATGGCGATCCAGCGCATTGTAGCAGGTGTTGACCACGGCGCCGGTGAACCAGCGGCCATACGAACCCGTCGCAGGGTCGAAGACCTTCCTCGCCGGCTCGACCCAATCGATCTCGCGCGCCGCTTCCGCCCAAAACCCCTCCGGGTCCCGAAGCGAGCGGGCATACACCTCATGATACCGGCTCTCGTGCTGGATGCTCATGGCGTTTCTCCCTGCGCGTCCGCGCATCTTTGCCCGCCATTGTCACGGGAAGCGGGAGCGTTTCAAGCCGAAATCACACCGACGTTAGCACTAGTATCCGTCGGCTCCATTGATCCGCAGCAGCCGCTCGCGCATGGCTTTCTGCAGATCGTAACCGGCCTTGCCGAACTCGGCATTGCGGCGGGCGATGAACTGATCCTGATCGAGCTGCAATTCGCGCGCCTGACGCGGGTTCTGCGCCTCGCGCACCGCGCGAAAGGTCGATGCACCGATCTCTCGATCGAGATCGGCGAGCTCGGGATTGGCGCAGATTGCCTTCTCCACGGCGCGGCGCGCCTTGCGGCAATCGAAGCTGGGCTTGCCGGCGACCGCCATCATGGCGCCCATGCGCTCCAGCTCCAGCGACAGCGACTTGTAGTTGGCCCTGGCGGCGGCATGATCGGGATTGAGCTTGAGCGCCGCGCCGAAATCCGCGATCGCCTTCGGCCGATCACCCTTCCTGCGCCAGAGCTCGCCACGTGCATTATGCGCGTCGGCCAGAGTCGGATCGAGCCTGAGGGCGGTGTCGTAGTCGGCGATCGCGCGATCGATCATCTGCCTGCGCTCGAAGGCCGCGGCGCGTGCCGTCACCGCCTTGGCGCGATCGGGCCTCGACGCCTTTTCGCTGGCGACCAGTTCACCGCAGACTTCGATGGTCCTGTCGTCGTCACCAGCCGCAGCCGCGGCAACGCAGGGCGCCGGATCGGCCTGGATATCCTTGCCCGGCTCGCTGCCCGTCGCGCGCGCGGCGCCGGCTGCGAGCACGCAGGACAGGCAAAGCCCGAGCAGCGCCACGGCGAGGTTTCGACGGTTTTGTCGCATCACAATCGCCGACAGGGCGGCCTTCTCCTGCGCTTCAGCATATCAAGCAGCGCGTCACCCGACGGCGCGGCATTTGCCGCAAAACCACACGCTGGATTATACGTCAATGGCGACAATCGGCTGTATCGGGGTTTCGTCTTGCTGACATTCGAGTGGATCATCGCCCTTTTGCTGGCCGCCGTCGCGCTGTCGGCAATGGCGCGGCGGATCAAGGTGCCCTACCCGACCTTCCTCGCGATCGGCGGCATGCTGCTGGCCTTCCTGCCCTCGGGCCCGTCCTGGGCGCTGGAACCGAAGCTGGCGCTGGCCCTGTTCGTCGCTCCGGTGCTGCTCGATGCCGCCTTCGACACCTCGCTGCGCGATCTGCGCAACAACTGGTTGCCGGTATCGACGCTCGTGCTGGCCGCGGTCGGCATCACGACCGTTGCCGTCGCGGTGACCGCGCACTGGCTCCGCCCGGATATGCCCTGGCCGGTCGCGATCGCGCTCGGCGCCATCGTCGCCCCGCCCGACGCCGCCGCCGCTACCGCGATCCTGCGCCAGGTCAAGCTGCCCTACCGGATCCAGAAGATTCTCGAGGGCGAAAGCCTGCTCAACGACGCCAGCTCGCTGCTGATCTATCGCGTCGCTGTCGGCCTCGTCGCCGCCGAGCACATGAAGATCGGCGAGTTCGTGCCGTCCCTGACGGTTGCGCTGGTCGGAAGCCTCGCCGCCGGCTATTTGTTCGCGCAGGTCTGGATGATGATCACGCGCCGAATCACCGAGGCGCCAAGCGCGATCATCACGCAATTCGGCGGCACTTTCATGGTGTGGATCGTGGCCGAGCGTGTCGGCCTGTCCGGCATCCTCACCATCATTGCCTATGCGATCACGATCGCCCGCACCGCGCCGGCCCGCACATCGGCACAGCTGCGCGTGTCGTCCTATACGGTGTGGGAAACCGTCGTCTTCGTGCTCAACGTTCTGGCTTTCATGCTGATCGGCATGCAGTTGCGCCCGATCTGGTCGGAACTCGACGCCGACGTGCGGTTCAAATATTGCAGCTTTGCGGCGGCCATCCTCGGCATCGTGATCCTCGTCCGCATTGCCTGGGTGATGTCCTACGGCGCGTTCCTGCGCGCCCTGAAGGCGCGCGGCCTGCTTCCCCACTACGTGGTGACCGCCGTGCCGTCGTTGCGACGCAACGTCATCGTGTCATGGTGCGGGATGCGCGGGATCGTTACGCTTGCGGCCGCCTTTGCGCTGCCCGAGTATTTTCCGTATCGCGACCTGATTCTGCTGACGGCCTTTGCCGTGGTGCTGGGCTCGCTGGTGATTCAGGGTCTGACGCTGCGGCCACTGATCCTGGCACTCAAGTTCGATGATGACGATCCGGTCGCGGGCGAGGCCGCGCACGCCCGCAGCGTCGCCTTTCGGGCAGCGCTCGACGCAATCGACGCCGATCCCTCCGAGGAGGCAGAGATCCTCCGGCTCGAATACCGCGCGGTGCTGCTGCGCGCCGAGGCCGAACCCGACGGCGGCGTGGCCTCGAGCGAGCTTCCGGCCGATCCGCTGCGCCGCCGCGCCATCGCCGCTGCCCGCGTTGCGTTGCTGAAGCTGCGCCACGTCGAGGCGATCGGCGACGACGCCTTCCACCTGGTGGAGAGTGAACTCGACCGCGCCGAGATCAGCGCCGAAGCATGATCAGCGCCTTTGATCCTGGCGCGTTTGCTTCACGCGAACCGGTATGCGCCTCGCTCGACAACGCCTCCGGCGGGTCAGGCGCCCGACTTGCAGGTGATGCCGCCGTCGACCACCAGCTCGATGCCGGTGACATATTTCGATTCGTCGGAGGCGAGGTACAGCGCGGCATTTGCGACATCCCAGGCATCGCCCATATGCCCCATCGGCACCTGCGCATCGCGCGCGCGCCACATCGCCTCCACATCGCCCTTGGCGTAGCTTTGCGCCAGCCCGGCCGAGTGCGCGACCATCGGCGTCTTCATCAGCCCCGGCAGGATTGCGTTGACGCGCACGTGCCTTGCTGCGAACTCGACGGCCGTGGTGCGCGTCATCTGGTTCATCGCCGCCTTGCTCGCATTGTAGCTGACATAGGAGATGCCGACATGGCGGATCGAGGCGATCGAGGAGATGTTGATGATCGAGCCGCCGCCCTGCTTGATCATCACGGGAATGACGTGCTTCATGGAAAGATAGGCGCTCTTGAGGTTGACTGCGAAGACACGGTCCCACTCCGCTTCCGCCACTTCGACGACGCTGCCGACCTCGGCGATACCGACATTGTTATCGAGCACATCGATGCGGCCGTAGGCCGCAAGGCACGCCCCGACCATCGCCTCGACCTCCGCGGCGCGGGCGACATCGGCCGTGAATGCTGTCGCCTTGCCGCCTTCGTCGGTGATGATCTTCACCGTCTCTTCGGCCGCCGTCCCGTTACGATCGACGCAGAATACGCTGGCGCCCTCGCGCGCGAACGTCACCGCGGTTGCCTTGCCATTGCCCCAGCCGGGCCCGATCGAACCCGCGCCGACCACCATCGCAACCTTGCCCTTGAGCCGATCCATCGATTGTTCTCCCTTGTTTGTTGTCGTTATGACCGGAGCACCGATGGAGCGCCAGCGAAAACCGGCCTGCTGTTCCCGGATTGCGAGTTCACTCCACGCGGGCTGCGCGTTTTGCATACACTCATCGTGATGTGCAGCTGCTCGATTGCGTCGGCGACGCGCTGAGCACGTCGGTAGCCGATTATCATCGTCCACCCCGGTTACGGCGCAGCGTTCCTGTTCCTGGCGGCCGTCGCAGTTGCCGGACTGCTCGGCTGTTGCGCATTGATAGCGGAGACATTGCAGAGACCCGGACAGACAGCGACGAGGGGATAGCGCGCGATCACGCGGCACAACAATTGTGCGACAATGGTGCAGAAACGCGCCTGCATCGGCGCCTCAACACAGACATTAACGCCGTCTCCCGATGACACATCGGAGCACGCGGCCCGGGATCGATCGCAAATCGTCCAGTCGCGCACATGAACGCCGGATGACGCATTCGTTGCAGGCGCCTCAGTCACGTTCCGCGGCTTTTCCGTCGCAATTTGATTCGAATTCGCGGCCTTAAGGTTAGCGAAGCAATGCATGTATAGTCCCGAAATTTCCATGATTGCCGCTGCCGCACCGATGTACGAATCCGTCGGGGCTATTGCGGACAAGGCGGGCATGAATCACATCAGTCATATCGGACACGCGCGAGCCGGCTGGTTCGGGCAGCGCAAGCTGACGCCGCGCGCCTGCATCGCGGACAGCAAAAAGCACCTTCGGACCTTCCTTGCCGATGCGCTGGAGGATCTCGGCTTCATCACCAGCGAATGCGGCCAGGCAACCGAACTCGACGGCGTATTGGACGCCGAGCGACCCGATCTTCTGGTGCTCGGCGTCTCCATGGACGGCATCGAAGTCAGTAAAATTCTCGAGACTTTGGTGAGAAAGGACTATGACGGCAAGGTGCTGGTGATCGGCCAGCCGGACTCCATCATCGTCAAGGCGGTCAGGCAGATTGGCGATGAGTACGGTATCGCGATGCTGCCTGCATTGCAGACGCCGTTCGGCGCCGGAACCCTTCGCGCCAGTGTTGCCTCGCTCCTTCCGGTTGAGCCGGTGCCGAGCCCCGCGGTCGACGTGCCCGAGGCACTGAAGGCGGGCTGGCTCGAGCTCTGGTATCAGCAGAAGATCCATCTGCGGACACTGGCCCCTCATGGCGCGGAGGCGCTGATCCGGATGCGACATCCGGCGTGGGGCATCGTTCCGCCGGCCTATTTCATCCCCGGCGACGACGATCCGCATTTCCAGGCGCTGTCCGAATTCGTCATCGATCGGGCGATCGAGGACTGGCGCTACCTGCTGGAGCAGAAGGGGCCGGTCGATCTCTCGATCAACCTGCCGATCTCCTTTCTCGCAGATCCCGATGCGGTCGGCGAGCTGTGTCGCCGGATGCCGGAGCATGCCGCCTTCGCCGGTCTGCTGATCGAGATCGACAGCTCCGAAGTGGTCGACAATCTGGACCTTGCGATCGACGTCGCGCGACGCGTACGCCTGCACAACATCGCGATCTCGATCGACAATGTCGGCGCGAACTGGCCATCCCTGTTGGGACTGCAGACCTTTCCCTTCGTCGAACTGAAGGTCGACCGTCAGTTCGTCTCGGGCTGTGCCGATCATCGCCTGAGGCAGACGGTGTGTCGCCGGATCGTCGAGCTGGCCCACGACAACGGCGCCCGCGTCGTGGCCCAGGGCGTCGAGACACGCACCGATTATCTCGCCGCGCACGACCTGGATTTCGATCTGGTCCAGGGCTACCTGTTCGGCAAGCCGATGGGCGTGAGGAAGTTCGCACGATCACGCCTGCAGCTTGCCGCCGAAAAGGAGCCGTCGGCTTGATGACGGTCGAGCCAGGCCCGGGCGCGACCTGCGCGTCACCCGCCCCGGGCCGCCGTCACTGAAACGTCATGTCCAGGCACTTGGAGATGTCGGAGCCGAGGCCTGACGAGATGGTGATGCAGCCGCGGATCTTCTGGCTGTTGTTGTCACTCGCCCAGATCGCATAACCGCCGGGGCCGAAGAACGAATTGGTGTTCGGCGGTTCGGTCTCGGTGGCATCGAACGAATAATTGCCGTCGGTTTCGAAAATGCGCGGCTTCTTGGTGCAGCCGCCGTCAGCCTGGACGTTGATGACCTCCTTGTTGTCCCGCGTCAGCGCCAGCGACACCTGGCAACGGAAATATTCCGAAGTCTTGGCGTTGAACAGATAAGCGTAGGACTTGCAGGTCGCAGTGTTGAGCTTGCCGGCGGACAGGCCGCGGCTGCAGGAAATCCGCTGGTTGTTGGAGAGCTTGAACTCGTCCGCATGCGCGACCGAAGCCAGCATCATGAACGACAGTGCAACACCGAGACCGATCTTCATGACGTGGCTCATCCGAATCATCCCCAATGTGTTTCTGGCAATGAATGCTTGTAGACGGAAACGCGAACATAGTCGCGATGGATGATCCGGAAAATCACAATGTCGCGGACAAGCGTGAGTGATGTCTGCCCCGATCGTCGTATTGACGGCCGAGTTGCGTTCGTGATTTGTTCAAGACGGCGCGACGATTCCGTTTTTTTCGGTCGGGAGGATGAACATGACGAATTTTTTCAGCAGAACGATTTTGGCGGCTGCCTTCACCGTGTTGACCACGTCGGCGTTCGCGCAAGAGGCCACGCCGTGGGAGCTGAAGCCCGACATGGGCTATGCCTACGGCAAGGATGGCAAGACATTCGCCTACAAGATGGGCACCAGCAATGCCGGCACCCTTTTGAAGGGCGCCAAGAAAGTGCCGAAGGGCACGCTGTTCTTTATCGGCGAGAACGGCCAGCTCTACATGCGCTCCGGTCCCTATCTCGAGGGCAACGGCAAATTCATGTTCGGATCGAATTGATCGCGAGCAGATCGGCAATCCTCCCCTGAACGATCAGAATGCCGACGCGAGTTCCTTCGCGCCGGGCTTGTTGCTGTTGAAATCCATCCGCTCGTCGGTGACCGCGAGCAGCTTCGCCACCGTGTTGTGGCGGATCGCGACCGGGTTGCGCTCATAGCCGGAGCGCTGGAAGAAGTTCGCGGTCGGCACCTGCTCGCGCATCGCCTGCGGCATGGTCACCATGTCGAACCCGGTGCCGTCGCCGGTCAGGTTCATCATCTCGAGCTCGGCGGCGGTGAGCGGCCGGTTGTAGCCCTTGGCGCGGGCGAACAGCACCGAGGTCAGGAGCTTGTGCGTCTGCAGCATCGGGCCGACGTCGATGTCGAGCACCATGGCATGAACAGCCCAGCCCTGCGCCGTGTCGGCAAGCCGCTCATGCGCCGACCAGTCGTCCGGCACGCTGCGCGTGAACGCGACCATCTTCTTCAGCACCGCGAGCTTGTGCTCCATCGCCTTGCGCGCCGGGCCACTGGTGGCCGCGACCCGCTCGGCGAGTTCCCGCACGAATTCGTGGCCCTGCTCGGCCATCAGCTCGACGCTGTTGGTGGTGAGCAGCTGGTTGTAGCCGACCGCGGTGGAAATGGCGCGTTTGCCGCCATGCTCGATGCCCGACTGCACGTCGTAATTGCCGGTGCCGCCGGTCTCGAACGAATAGACCCGCACCGCCTGCTCCGGCGTCAGGCCGGCCGTGCGCGCATAGCGGGCATAGGCGCGCTTGAACTCCATCTCGCTGGCCGGCCGCTGCGGCGCGAACTGGAACTGCTCGGCTGCGGCCTGGATCAAATCTGCGACCACCGGGATCGTCTTGCGCGGGCGCGGCTTGCCCTCCTCCTCTTCCGGCTCCGGATTCACCGGCCGCTTCGGCCCCCGATAGACCGGCGGCTGCTCCAGCACGTAATCGTCGAGCGTGATCTGCACACGGTCGCGCCGCTTGGCGTTGCGGGTGCGCCGCTTGTCGGCGATCGCGCTCCAATAGGCGCCTGCCTCCTGCTCGAACGCGGCGCGCGCCTCCTGGTATTCCTGCAGCTTGCGGCGATAGTCCATGATCGCCAGCGGCGATGCCCCCTGCGCCATCGCGTTGGCGGTCTGCGGCGGCAGACCGTTGGCCTCGCCGGCCAATACGGACGGGGCTCCCGCGGTCAACGCGAGCGCGACGAATCCATGCGAGAGGCGAATCAATTGCGAGCGCATGATTCCGTTGTATCAAGCGGCGACGCGAAGTCAGCCCGGATTTCCAGTGGCCGTGCGCGCCGCGATGCCGCAGCGGCGTTTCCTGCTACTTCCACGCGAACACCGGCTGCTCCAGATCGGCGACGCGGGTGTTACGCCCGGCGAGCACCTCGCGGAACTGATAGATCAGCGCGGCGGTCGGGGCATGGATCTGCTGGCCGGCGAGGCGGAAGCGGATCACGCGCCGCGTGCTCTCGGGGATCGAGACGAAGCTGAACGCGCCGTCGGCCTCGACTGCATCGAGCCCGATGCGATGAACGGACGCGACCTCGTCCGGGTTCGGCGTGATCGCAGCGCGTTTCCCCGCCCACACCACGACCGGCGTGATCAGATATCCGGAGCGCGTCGGATAATCGTCGAGCATGCCGAGCAAGGCATGCTCGGCGAGCGCGAGGCCAAGCTCCTCGTGCAGTTCGCGCAGCGCGGCCTGAACCGGGGTCTCGCCGGCATCGCAGCGTCCGCCCGGCAGCGCCCATTGCGCACGATGGGCACGCAGGCTGGCGCTGCGGCGGGTGAGCAGGAAGGCGGTGCCGTGGCCGTCATCGCTCTCGGTCAGCGCGATCGCGACCGCCGCCCGCTTCAGCGCCGGAGCCGCATCGGCAGGCAGCTGGCGCGTGAACGCGGCACAGAGCTCTGCGATATTCCGCCGGGTGGCATCGTCAAATGTGCGGGCCATCGATCTTGACTACAACAGTCCTGCGTTTGATGAAATGACTGCCACCACATGCCTCCCGCGATCAATCAAGCAATGGACCCTGCAAACATGACGGCCAAGCCTGCGGACAACAAGCCTGCGGACAAACTGGCCGCGGACAGACTGAAATCCGACGGCTGGAAGGTCGCCGATACCACGGGCTTCCTGACCTTGATCGGCCCGTTGTGGGAACGGTTGAAGGACGGTGCGCTCGAGCTCGCGCTGATCACCGAGGACAAGCACCACAATCGCCGCGGTCTCGTACAGGGCGGCGTGATCATGACCTTTGCCGATCGGGCCTGCGGCATGGCGGCTCGTTTCGTCTCGGGCAGGCCGACGCTTGCCACCGTGCAGCTCGACACCCATTTCATCGATGCCGGCAAGATCGGCGAAATCCTGACGACCCGCCCGCGCGTTGTGCGCTCGACCCGCAGCCTGATCTTCATCACCGCCGAGGTCACCGTCGAGCAGCGCTGCATCGCGATGGCCAACGGCGTATTCAAGATTCTGAAGAACGAGAGTTGATGCGTCGTTCCGGGGGAAATGCGCTAGCATCGAACCCGGAACCTCGAGATTCCGGGTTCGTCCTTCGGACGCCCGGAATGACAAGCGGAGGATACCCCGATGCAATACCGCCAGCTTGGCCGCAGCGGCCTGAAAATCTCGCCGATTTGCCTGGGCACCATGATGTTCGGCGGACCGACGGATGAAGCCACCTCGGCGCGGATCGTTGCGAAAGCGCACGAGGCCGGCATCAACTTCATCGACAGTGCCGACGCCTATAATGGCGGCAAGTCCGAGGAGGTCACCGGCCGCGCGATCTCGAACCGGCGGTCGAACTGGATCCTCGCGACGAAGCTCGCCAACCCGATCGGCGATGATCCGAACCACGGCGGGCTGTCGCGGCGCTGGGTGTTGCAGGCCGCCGACGAGAGCCTGAGGCGGCTCGGCACCGACTACATCGACATCTATTACCTGCACAAGGAAGACCATGCGACGCCGCTCGACGAGACGGTGCGCGCGCTCGGCGATCTGATCCGCTCCGGCAAGGTGCGCTATTTCGGCGTCTCCAATTACCGTGCCTGGCGCGTCGCCGAGATCTGCAACATCTGCGACCGGCTCGGCATCGACCGCCCGATCGTCAGCCAGCCCTACTACAATGCGATGAACCGGATGCCCGAAGTCGAGCACTTTCCGGCCTGCGGCTATTACGGGCTCGGCATCGTACCCTACAGCCCCCTGGCGCGCGGCGTGCTGACCGGCAAATACGCGCCCGACGCGCCGCCGCCGGCGGACACCCGGGCCGGCCGCAACGACAAGCGGATGATGCAGACCGAGTGGCGGCCCGAATCGCTGCAGCTCGCGCAGGAGATCAAGCGTCACGCCGAGAGCAAGGGCATCACCGCCGGGCAGTTCGCCGTATCGTGGGTGCTGAACTCCTCGTTCGTGAGCGCCGTCATCGCAGGTCCGCGCACCGAAGCGCAGTGGGACGATTACATGCGTGCGCTTGACTATCGCTTCACCGCCGAAGATGAAGCGCTGGTCGACCGCCTCGTCACGAGCGGCCATCCCTCGACGCCGGGATTCAACGACCCGGCCTACCCGATCGAAGGACGACGGGCGCGGACCGAGGGGCGATAGCAGCGGCAAGCCGCTCGTCTCGGCACTGCCGAAGCCCGGCTTCGCAGCTTCCGAATTGCGCGCACCCCCGTTCGGCTGCAGCATCAGCACACGACAATGCCGATGCTGATATTGCCATGACCTCATCCAACGCACTCGACTGGATCGTCGGGCTTCTGGTTTGCTGGGCAAGCCTGACCGCGATCGTCCAGCCTTCGAATCAGCCCGGACTCTGCTACACGCCCGCCGCAACAAGCCACGCACTGCCGATGCCGCTGATTCCGACGCCGGCGGACGCCGAAGCCGTGATCCGGGACATGAAGCTTCACGATTGAAGGAATTGCGCAAACCCCGAAAAGCCTTTCCTCAAGCTCCACAATGCATCAGGGCGGCACCGAAGTGCCGCCCTGAAATCTCGTTGCCGGTTCCGGCCGTCGACGTGGCCGGCTTACTTGGCCAGGTCGAACCGGTCCGCGTTCATCACCTTGGCCCACGCCGCGACGAAGTCCTTGACGAACTTCTGCTTGGCGTCCGCGGAGCCATAGACCTCGGCGAACGCACGCAGCTGCGAGTGCGAACCGAAGATCAGGTCGGCACGGGTGCCGGTCCACTTCACCGCCTTGGACTTGCGATCGCGGCCCTCATAGACGCCCTCGCCGGCATGGCTCCACTCGGTGCCCATGTCGAGCAGGTTGAGGAAGAAGTCGTTGGTCAGCGTCCCCGGCTTGCCGGTGAAGACGCCGTGCTTCGACTTCCTGGCGTTGGCGCCGAGCACGCGCAAGCCGCCGACCAGAACCGTCAGTTCCGGTCCGGTCAGGTTGAGCAGCTTGGCGCGATCGACCAGCGCTTCCTCGGGCTTGAGGAACTGACGCTTGCCGCTGATGTAGTTGCGGAAGCCGTCAGCCCGCGGCTCGAGCGGTGCGAAGGATTCGACGTCGGTCTGGTCCTGCGACGCATCGGTGCGGCCGGGCGTGAACGAAACCTTCACGTCGGTGCCGCCGTCTTTCGCCGCCTTCTCGATCGCCGCAGCGCCGCCGAGCACGATCAGGTCGGCGAGCGAGACCTTCTTGCCGAACTCCTTCTGGATGGCTTCGAGCTTGCCCAGCACGCTCTTTAGCTGAGCCGGCTCGTTGACCTCCCAGTCCTTCTGCGGAGCGAGGCGGATGCGCGCGCCGTTGGCACCGCCGCGCTTGTCGGAGCCGCGGAAGGTCGACGCCGACGCCCAGGCTGTCGACACCAGTTCGGACACCGACAGGCCCGAGGCGAGGATCTTCGCCTTGAGCGCCTCGATATCCTTGTCGCCGATCACTTCGTGATCGAGCGCCGGAACCGGATCCTGCCAGATCAGCGTCTCCTTCGGCACCAGCGGGCCGAGGTAGCGCGCAACCGGGCCCATGTCGCGGTGGGTGAGCTTGAACCAGGCGCGGGCGAAGGCGTCCGCGAACTGGTCCGGATGCTCGTAGAACCGCCGCGAGATCTTCTCGTAGGCCGGATCGACGCGCAGCGAGAGGTCGGTCGTCAGCATCGTCGGCTTGCGCTTCTTCGACGGATCGAACGGATCGGGAATGACCGCATCCGCGCCCTTCGCCACCCATTGCTGAGCGCCGGCCGGGCTCTTCGTCAGCTCCCATTCGTACTTGAACAGGTTCTCGAAGAAGTAGTTGCTCCACTTGGTCGGGGTCTGGGTCCAGACCACTTCCGGGCCGCCGGTGATGGCGTCGGCGCCGATACCGGTGCCGTGAGCACTCTTCCAGCCGAGACCCTGCTGCTCGATCGCGCCGCCTTCCGGCTCCGGACCGATCAGCGACGGATCGCCGGCGCCGTGGGTCTTGCCGAAGGTGTGGCCGCCGGCGATCAGTGCTACGGTCTCTTCGTCGTTCATCGCCATGCGGAAGAACGTCTCACGGATGTCCTTCGCAGCAGCGAGCGGATCCGGCTTGCCGTTCGGGCCTTCCGGGTTGACGTAGATCAGGCCCATCTGCACCGCGCCGAGCGGCTCGGAGAGCTGGCGCTCGCCGCTGTAGCGCTCGTCGCCGAGCCAGGTGCCTTCCGGGCCCCAGTACAGCTCTTCCGGTTCCCACACGTCGGCGCGGCCGCCGGCGAAACCGAAGGTCTTGAAGCCCATCGACTCCAGCGCAACGTTGCCGGCGAGCACCATCAGGTCGGCCCACGAGATCTTGCGGCCGTATTTCTGCTTGATCGGCCAGAGCAGCCGGCGCGCCTTGTCCAGATTGGTGTTGTCGGGCCAGCTGTTGAGCGGGGCGAAACGCTGCTGGCCGGCGCCGGCGCCGCCGCGGCCGTCCGTAATGCGGTAGGTGCCCGCCGAGTGCCAGGCCATGCGGATCATGAGGCCGCCGTAGTGACCGTAGTCGGCCGGCCACCACTCCTGGGACTCCGTCATCAACGCGGTCAGATCCTTGACGACCGCCTTGAGATCGAGGGTCTTGAATTCCCTGGCGTAGTCGAACTCCTTGCCCATCGGATCGGACAGGCTGGAGTTCTGATGCAGGACCTGAACGTCGAGCGTCTCCGGCCACCAGTCACGATTTGCGGGGCCGCGGGAGCCTCCTGTGAATGGGCATTTGCCCGCGCCTTCATCGGTTTTTGCGTCCATGTTTCTTCTCCGAGGTGATGGATCTTGCAGCATGCTGGAAACGATCCAGGAACGACTCTACGCGCCCGAATCCATCAGGTGAAATTGACTTTAGTGATCGCGGCAATAAGATAAACTGATGATAAATGTCACACTCCGGCAACTCAGGTATTTCGATGCGCTGGCCCGGCACGGTCATTTCGGGCGCGCCGCGGACGCCTGCGCGGTCTCGCAGCCGGCGCTCTCGATGCAGATCCGGGAGATGGAGGAGGCCGTTGGCGGCGTGCTGATCGAGCGCGGCGCGCGGCAGGTCACGCTCACCAAGTTCGGTGAGGAACTGCTGCGCCGGGTTCGCGATATCCTGCGCTCCGTCGACGAACTCGGCGACTTCGCACGCGCCTCCCGCGACAGGCTCGCAGGCCGGCTGCGCGTCGGGATGATCCCGACCATTGCGCCATATCTGCTGCCGAAGGTGATCGAGACGCTGGCGCGGCTGCATCCCGAGCTCGACATCCATGTCCGCGAGACGCTGACGCCGAAACTGATCAAGGAGGTGTCCGAGGGCCGGCTCGACACCGCGATCGTGGCGCTGCCGGTATCGGAACCGTCGCTGACCGAGGTCGCGCTGTTCAAGGAGAACTTCCTGCTGGTGCGGCCGGGCGAGGCTGCGGGAACGCCGGTGCCGTCGAGCGAGATGCTGCGCGAGATGCGGCTGCTATTGCTCGAGGAAGGACACTGCTTCCGCGACCAGGCGCTGTCGTTCTGCAACATGCAATCCTCGCCTCCGCGCGAAGTGCTGGACGCGAGCTCGCTGTCGACCCTGGTCCAGATGGTCGGCGCCGGCATCGGCGTGACCCTGATTCCGGAGATGGCCGTCAGTGTGGAGACGCGCTCGGCACCGGTCGCGGTCTCGCGCTTCAGGAATCCGCAACCCTCGCGCACCATCGGCATGGTCTGGCGCAAGACCAGCCCGCTCGCCGGACAATTGCAGCAGATCGCCGAAGTGGTGAGCCTCGCCGCCGACGCGCTGCGTGCGCCGAAGGGAGAAGCTGGTGCGAAGGAGACGAAGACCAGGCGCAGCGCACGGCGCGAGTAGATATCGCGCGCCGCCCTCTCCAAATCGTCGAGTTCGTTGCGCGATCGTGAAACGTACATTCTCATTCTCGCGGCGTGTTCCGCCCGAGTTCTGAATCTAGTCTCGCCCTTTCCTTCCGGAGAGGGCGCAGGGAAAGCCGGGTGCCGATCGCACCCATGGGTCCGGTGCAACAAAAAGCACCGGAAGTCGGACCACAGGTGTAACCGGGAACAACCCGGCTTTCCCTGCGCGATGGGTTACGGCTTATACGTGCTCTCCCCGGTGAGACTGGGCTTTTTTGTCACCGCCGTCAGCAAGAGACCTTGGTCTCTTGCTGACAGGACACCTGCCACTAGGGCGTCAGGCCTGCACGATTTCGCCGTCCGCCTCGGCGCATTCGTCTCGCGCACCTCGGCGTCCACCGCATCTCACCGCGCGTTCGTGACGTGCGCTCGCCCCTCGATCGGGTGAGACGGATCGATCTATACACCGGATCATCATTACGATAAACCGAAATATTTTTGCCGCGAGGGCTTGCGCCGTCGGGCAAATCAGTGCTTGGGGCGCGAGGGCTCCTCCGCCCGGCATCCCTCACCCGGTCGCGCGCACGGTGCCGTGCCCGAGCTGCCGCGACAGGTCGCCGGCGCAACTGCGCAGCGCGGTCGCGATCGCGCTGTCCCAGTCGACGTCGAAGCTGCCCTCCGGCCCCATCGCCGTGATGACGAGCGCGACATGGCCGGCATGGTCGAACACCGGGGCGGCGAAGGCGTTGACCCCGGGCAAGGGATCGCCGATCGCGCGCGCCAGCCCGCGGGCGCGGACCTCGGCGAGCATCTCGGCAACCTTCGGGCTCTTCGGCGTGCGCTTCGGGTTGTAGCCGACGCCGAGGCGATCGAGCCCGCTGTCGAGCGCCGCCTTGATGGTGTTCTGCGGCATGAAGGCGGCGAACGCCCGGCCGGTCGCGGTCTCCAGCAGCGCCACCACCGAGCCGACGCGCATCGCGATATGCACGGGGTGACTCGGCTCCTCGAGGCGCACCACTGTCGGCCCATGCGTGCCCCAGACCGACAGCGACACCGCATGATCGATGGTGCCGGCGAGCGCCGCGATCCGGGGCGTGGCGATGCGCACGGCCGAGAGTCGGCGCAGGCTGATCAGGCCGAGCTCGAGCGCCAGCGCGCCGATCTCGTAGCGGCCCGTGGTCTCATCCTGCTCGATCAGGCCGATACGGGAAAAGCTGACCAGATAGGGATGCGCCTTGGCCGGCGGCATGCCGGCCTCGCGCGCGAGATCGCGCAGCATCATCGGCTCGCCGTTGCGGGCGAGCGCGCGGAGCAACTCTCCGCCGACCTCGATCGACTGTATGCCGCGGCTTTCTCTCGTCATGTGGTCCTGCCAGCTCGCCCACAGCGTCCTTACACGGCGAGAAACCGGCAGTCGACCGGCATCGTCACGCCGTTCACATCATGCCGCGCTTCTCTCCGCCGCGGCACCCGCAAGATGCTTTCCCGCGATATAGCCGAACGTCAGCGCCGGGCCGAGCGTGATGCCGGCGCCGGGATAGTTGCCGCCCATGATGCTCGCCATGTCGTTGCCGACGGCATAGAGCCCGGGAATGACCTGCCGCTGCGCATCCAGCGCGCGCGCCTGCGCGTCGGTGACGATGCCGGCATAGGTGCCGAGATCGCCGATCACCATCTTGATGGCATAGAACGGCCCATGGTCGAGCGGCGCCACGCAGGGATTCGGTCCATGCAACGCATCGCCCTGATAGCGATTATAGGCGCGCGAGCCCTTGCCGAAGAGGGGATCGCGGCCCTCCTCCGCGGTCTTGTTGAACTCTGCGACCGTGGCCTCGAGCCCTTTCGCGTCGATGCCGGCTTGCGCCGCAAGCTCGGCAAGCGTCGCGCCGCGCTTGAGATAGCCGGTGTTCAGATGATGGCGGAGCGGCATCGGACGCGGTGGCACGCAGCCGAGGCCATATTTGCGCAGGGTCTGATGATCGCAGACGAGATAGGCTGCGATCTCCTCGCCGGGCTTCGCCGCCTTCACCATTTCCTGCACGAAGTCGTGGTAGGAATTGCCTTCGTTGGCGAAGCGCCTGCCGTCGCGCATAACAGCGATCACGCCCGGCTTGGCCCGATCGATGAAGTGCGGCATCACGCCCTTCGAGCCGTCCTTGCGCGTCGTGACGGAGACGGGCACCCACGCCGCTGCATTCGGCAGCGTGTCCTCGACCCGGCCGCCGGCGGATTCCGCGAGCCGCAGCCCGTCGCCGGTATTGCCGACAGGGCCAGGCGAATAGTGTTCCTTGCCGGTCGGGGCATGCGGAAACATCTTCTGCCGCCGCGCCACATCATGCGGGAAGCCGCCGCATGCGAGCACGACGCCACGTCTGGCGTTGACGCGGATCGCGCGTCCATCGCGCATGACGATCGCACCATGGACCGCGCCGTTCTCGACGATGAGCTCGCGCACCGGCGCATCGAGCCAGAGCGGGACATTGAGGTCGAACGCAGATTTCGCCAGCCGTCCGGCCAGCGCATTGCCGTTGGTCAGCGTCATGCCGCGGCCGTGGCGGATCACGTCGCCGGCGTGCCTCGACAGCCGCTTTCCGACATAGATCGCCGAGGTGAGCGACCGGGTCGCCCGCATGAAATGAACGATCTCCTTGCCGGAGCCGAGCATCATGCCGAACACGGTCAATTCGGGCAGCGGACTGCCGAGATGCTTGATGGCCGGCCCAAGTTCGCGGCCGTCGAACGGACGCGCGACCATGGAACGGCCGCCCTGCGCGCCGCCGGGCGCTTCGGCGTGATAGTCCGGAAAGGTCAGCGGCATGTCGAAGCGCACCGCCGTCCTGGTGGTGAAGAAATCGACCGCCTTCGGCCCTTCGGTCAGGAACGCATCGACGCGCGCGGCATCGAAGCTGTTGCCGGCCTCATGCCTGAGATAGGTTTTGGCCTGGTCCGGGTTCTCCTCGATGCCCCAGGCCTTTGCCAGCGACGTGCCGGGGATCCACAGCCACCCGCCCGAGCGCGCGGTGGTGCCGCCGAAGCGCGGCTCCTTCTCGACGACAAGGACCTTGAGCCCGTGATGGGCGGCGGTGACGGCGGCCGACAGGCCGCTGCAACCGGAGCCGATCACCAGCGCATCGCAGTCATACGTCTCTTGCGTCTCTTGCGCCGCTTGTGCGTTGTCTGTCACGCGACCGATCCTACTTCTTCAACAGCGGGCACTTGGACTCCGATACCGGCCGGAACGCGTCCTCGCCCTTCACCGTCTTGACGATATCGAGATAGTCCCACGGCTCCTTGGACTGCTCGGGCGTCTTCACTTTGGCCAGATACATGTCACGGATGACGCGGCCGTCCTCGCGCAGCCTGCCGCCATGCACGAAGGTGTCCTCGATCGGCAGTTCGCGCATCTTGGCCATCACTTTCTGCGGATCATCGGTGCCGGCGGCCTTGATCGCCTTCAGATAGTGCAGCACGGAACCATAGACGCCGGTCTGGATCATGGTCGGCATCACCTTGGTGCGCTCGTAGAACTTCCGCGACCAGGCCCGGGTGGCGTCGTCCATGTTCCAGTACGAGGCCGTGGTCATGTAGGTGCCCTGCGCGGCCTTCAGCCCGATCGCATGAACGTCGGTGTCGAACATCAGGAGGCCCACCAGCTTCTGCCCGCCCTGCACCAGGCCGAACTCGCCGGACTGCTTGATCGCGTTGTCGGTGTCCTGCCCGGCATTGGCGAACGCCACCACGTCGGCCTTCGAGCTCTGCGCCTGCAGCGCGAAGGAGGAGAAGTCGGCGGTGTTGGTCGGATGCCGGACACTGCCGAGCACCTTGCCGCCCATCTCCTGGATGAACCGCGTGGCGTCCTTCTCGAGCTGCTGGCCGAAGGCATAGTCGGCCGTGATGAAATACCAGGACTTGCCGCCCTCCTGGATCACGGCCGATGCCGTGACCTTCGACAGCGCGTAGGTGTCGTAGGTGAAATGCACGGTGTTCGGGCTGCACAGCTCGTCCGTCAGGGAGCTCGCGCCGGGCCCCGACAACAGCGCGATCTTGTTGCGTTCGCGCACGATGTTGTGAACCGCGATCGCAATGCCGGAGTTCGGGATGTCGGCGACCGCGTCGACCTTGCCGTTGTCGAACCAGCCGCGAACGATCTGGACGCCGACATCGGTCTTCATCTGATGGTCGGCCGAGATGATCTCGATCGGCTTGCCGAGCACGGTGGACCCGAATTCCTCGACCGCCATCTTGGCGGCTTCGACCGAGCCCGGCCCGGAATTGTCGCGGCCCCAGCTCGACAGGTCGGTCAGCACTCCGATCCGCACCACGTCATCGGAAATCTGTGCATGTGCAGCCGACGTCAGGGCTGCGAGAACTGCCAGTGCCAGAAAATGCCTCATCGGCTCCTCTCCCAAAGCTCCGCTCTGCGGCGGATTTCATGATCCGGCGTCAATTAGATATTAACAAACTAGTTTGTCAATAGCGAATTCGGCGGACGACGAGCATCCATGCCCCGGGGCTGGTGGCCACGGGCGCAAGCCGCGCTGGAATTGCGTGGTGGCGGCGGATCAGCCGCGGCGCTTCTTCTTGAGCTTTTTGCCGAATGCGCCCTTCACGGGCGGCGCATGACCGGACTTGTTGCGATGTTTCTTCCTGGTCTTGAAGTCCGGCTCGGCCGCGAATTTCGCCCCGCCCTTGCGGTGCGGCTTGCTGCGATGATCCTGCCGCGTGTCGTCACGCGCCTCATCGCGCCGCGGCAGCTTGTGACCGGGGTCGCCGGCATCGCGCCATGCTGCGCGCGAGGCCGCGTGCGAGGGCTTGTCCGAAGGTCCATGACCTGAGGGCGCGCCTGACAGCGGCTCGATGCGGATGCTGTCCTCCTTGTCCGGACGCCGGATCTTGACGGCGAAGGAGTCGGCGACGCGCTCGGCGACCTCGAACTCGGTGGTGGTGTCCATGATCCTGATGGCGCCGATGTCGCGCCTGTCGATGCCGCCGCGACGACAGATCATCGGCAGCAGCCAGCGGGCCTCGGCATTCTTTCGCCGTCCGATCGCGGCGCGGAACCAGACGCTGGCCTCCGCCATGCCGTGACGCGACGTGGATTTGCCCGGCTTCGACCGCGGCCCGGCGGCACGATCGTCGCGGCGCGATGCGCTGTCGCGGCCGCGTTCGTCGCGATCGCGGCCCCTTCCCTCGCCGGGATCGAGAATGTCTTCGGGCGACGGCAGCCGCGCGCGATAGAGCCGCGCGAGCGCCGCGGCGATGGTCTCGGGCGACCGCTCGGCGAGCAATGCCTGCGCGAGGACCAGATCATCCGGCGTCGATTCCTCGGTGAACACCGCATCCCGCAACAGGCGCTCGTGATCGAGCTTGCGGATTTCGTCGGCCTGCGGCGCAGTGCCCCAGATGACATCGATGCCAGCCAGATTCAGCAGCAGCTCCGCACGCCGCTTTCGCGCCGGCGGCACCAACAGGATGCTGACGCCCTTGCGGCCCGCCCGGCCGGTGCGGCCCGAGCGATGCTGCATCACCTCCGGGTCCTTCGGCAGATCCGCATGAATGACGAGATCGAGGTTCGGCAGGTCGATGCCGCGCGCCGCCACGTCGGTCGCCACGCAGACCCGCGAACGGCCATCACGCAATGCCTGCAGCGCCTGGGTCCGCTCGTTCTGGGTCATTTCGCCTGACAGGGCGGCCACGGAAAAGCCGCGCTCCAGCAGCGCCGCCTGCAAATGCCTGACGGCTTCCCGCGTGTTGCAGAACACCAGCGCGCTCGGTGATTCAAAGAAGCGCAACACGTTGACGACCGCGTGTTCGGCATCTTCAGGGGCGATCCGGATGGCGCGGTACTCGATATCGGCATGACCACCTTCGTCGCCCGCGACCTCGATCCGGAAGGCGTGCTGCTGATACTGCTTGGCCAGCGCGACGATGCCGCGCGGAAACGTCGCCGAGAACAACAGCGTGCGTCGCGTGTCCGGCGTGGTCTCGAGGATGAATTCCATATCCTCGCGAAAGCCGAGATTGAGCATTTCATCGGCCTCGTCGAGCACGACGGCCTTCAGGCCGGAGATGTCGAGATGGCCGCGGCGCAGATGATCGCACAACCGGCCAGGCGTCCCGACGACGATGTGAGCTCCCGCGGCAAGCTCGCGCTGCTCGCGACGCGGGTCCATGCCGCCGACGCAGCAGACGACGCGCCCGTCCGCATATTGATAAAGCCACGCCAGCTCGCGCTGGACTTGCAGTGCGAGTTCGCGGGTCGGCGCGACGATCAGCGCCAGCGGTGCGGCAGCCGGTTCGAACCGCTGGTCGCTGCCCAGAAGACCCGTCGCGATGGCAAGGCCATAGGCGACCGTCTTGCCCGACCCGGTCTGGGCCGAAACGAGCAGGTCGCGGTCGATGGCCTCATCCGCCAGCACGGCGGTCTGAACGGGGGTTGGCTGATGATAGCTGCGCTCGGCCAAGGCTCGGGCGAGCGGCGCACTAGTGGTCGGGAATGTCACAGGATGGAAACCTTGGGTTGGTTCAGGCGCAGGAGGCGGCACGGCCGCGCGTGGCGATCTGATGCGTGCTGCTTTACGCCAAGCGAGCGCAAATCGCCATGCCTGCAGGAGCAGAAACAGGGAGAATCAGGCCGGCTGTCCGATCGCGGCCTCACCTTTCGCGATTCCGTCGATGAGTCGCAGCAGCCGTGATGATGGCGGGGAGCTCGCAGCAATCAACCCGCGCGCGCCGCTCAGCGCATCCGGCACCAGTTCGCAGGCCAGCAGGCGATCCCGCTGATACGGACCGGGCATGCGGAGCGCACCGGTCGTCTGCGCCGAGAAGCCGAAACGGCTGTAATAGGCAGCATCGCCGACGAGCACCACGGCACGATGGCCGAGCGCGCGGGCCTTGGACAACGCGTGCCCCATCAGCGCGGCGCCGATGCCGAGCCGTCTCGCGTCGGCGGCCACCGCGAGCGGACCGAGCAGCAGGCAGGTGTGGCCGGTCGCGGTGACGACGGGCCACAGCCGCAGCGTACCGACGAGGCGGCCGGCCAGATGCGCGACGAAAGCAAGGCCCGGCGCGGGCTTGCGTCCCTCGCGCAACCGCTCCGAGGTCTTGGCGAAGCGGCCGGGACCAAAGGCGGCATCGAGCAGGCTTTCGCGACCTGCGATGTCGGAGCGGCATTCGCGCCGGATCCTGATCCGCGCCGGCATCACGCGACCCTCGCCAGGTGGATGAAGACCTCGTCGAGATCGCGGCACTTGAAGCGTTCGGCAAGCTCGCGCGGGCGGCCCATCGCAACGACTCGACCGTGGCTCATGATCACGACGAAGTCGCAGAGCTGCTCGACCTCCGGCATGTTGTGCGAGGACAACAGGATGGTGGCGCCGCGGCGCCGCTGGTAGTCGCGGAGCCGGCCGCGCACCCATTCGGCGCGATCGGGATCGAGCGAGGCCGTCGGCTCGTCGAGCAGCAGCACGTCGGGATCGTTGATCAGCGCCTTTGCCACGGCAACGCGGGTCTTCTGCCCGGCGGAGAGCCGCCCGGTGGCGCGGTCGGCCACATCGCCGAGCCCGAACTCCTCGATCAGCTCGGCGATGCGCGTCTTGAGATCCGGCACGCCATAGAGCCGTCCGAACACCATCAGATTCTCCCGCACCGTGAGCCGTCCCGGCAGCGCGACGTACGGACTTTCAAAGTTCATCCTGCTCAGCACCTTGTGGCGATCCTTCGCCATGTCGCAGCCGAGCACCATGGCGCGGCCGAAGGTCGGGACCACCAGGCCCATGATCATGGCGATGGTGGTGGTCTTGCCCGCGCCGTTGCCGCCGAGCAGGCCGACGGTCCAGCCCTTCGGCACGATGAAGTTCACGTCGTCGACGGCCCAATGCGTGCGATACTTCTTGCAAAGGTCTTCGACCGCGATGGCCGGCACCTCGTCGGCGTCGCTGCGCGCGGGCGAATTGCCCGGTGCCGGAATTCCGGTCGCGGGGTGTTTGCCGGGAATCAGTTGCGCGATGCGGGTCATGGAAAATCCTCCCCTTACTCGCCCATCGTGAGCAGGCCGCCTTTATGGCGGGCGCTCTGCAGCAGGAGGACGAATGTTGTGAAGCCAATTCCGAGATAGACGGCATTGAGGGCCAGGCACGCGATCATCAGGTCGGTGCGGAAAACGCCATGGATCAGCATGGCCCGCATTCCCTCGAACACGTAGGTCGGCGTCAGCGACCAGGCGACGGGATGCAGCCAGAGCGGCAAGGCCTCGACCGGATAGTAGACGCAGCACAGCGGCAGCAGCACGATCATGATCGAATAGGCGAGGCTCTCCGCGCCAAGGCCCTGACGGATCACGAGGCCTGCGACGACGAGGCCGATCGCCCAGCCCGTCAGCACCAGGTTGAGGAAGAACACGAGCAGCCCGGGTCCGAGTGCGTAGATGTTGAAGCCGAACAGCAGAAGCGTCAGCAGGGTCACCGGGATGGTGCCGATCAGGAGCCGGATCAGGCTCATCAGCATCAGCGATGCCGCGAGCTCGGCCGGCTTCAGCGGCGACATCATCAGGTTGGCGAGATTGCGCGACCAGATCTCCTCCAGGAAGGTGAAGGTGAAGCCGAGCTGGCCGCGGAACAGCACGTCCCAGAGCAGGACCGCGCCGAGCAGCAGGCCGGCCGTATCGGCCATCGCCGACCTGCTCTGGTACAGATAGGTGTAGAGGAAACCCCACACCATCATCTGCATCGCCGGCCAGTAGACGATCTCGAGCAGCCTCAGCCACGACGAACGCAGGATGTAGTAGTAGCGCGCCGTCATGGCCGCGATTCGGTTCAGCGACTGGTTCATGGCACCCACCCCTGCCTCGAGCTAGGCCATCTCGCGGCGGATCGGGCGGCGCTTGCCGGGCCGCGGCGGGAAGACGTCGAGTGCATTTGCCTCGACCCGGACCGGATGCTCGAGGCAGGCCGCAAGCAGATCCTCCAGGTGCGCGACCGCGCCGCGCAGCCGCTGTAACGGCGTATCGGCGCTGAGCACGACGCGGGCCTCGACCAGATCGACGTCACGCTGCACGATCTCGAACTGCGCCAGATTGAGGTTGCAGTCGAACATCCAGCGATAGGTGGCGTCCAGAATGCTGCCGGCCGGCACCTTGCGGCCGTCGCGGTTGACGAATGCATCGTTGAGCCGGCCGTCGATGCTGGCGATCTGCGACCAGTTGATGTCGGACGCAGCCGGCTTGACCGGCTGCGTGATGTAATCGCCCTGCACGTAGCGGATGAACGGCATCGCTTCGTTGAGCAGATTGGTGATCACGGCGATGCCGGACTGGCCCGGAGCCTGCGGCTCCATCGTGACGGGATCGAGCACGTCGAGATGTACGGTGTCCTCGCAGACGTAGTACTGGCCGTCGGGCATCTCGAGCGCAATACGCGTCGCCTCCTCGGAGGAGTATTCATCGAGCACGGGCACGCCGAGCTGCCGCGACCATTCCTCACGGGCGGTGCGCGACGAGTATTCCGAATGCGTCACCGCGAGATTGAGCGAGGCGCTGAACTCGTCGACATGCGGCATCAGCGCATCGAGGCTCGACGGATAGAGCGAGAGGATCTTCGGCCCGAGATAGCGCAGGTGCTGGGCAACCCGCGCCGGCGGGATCAGGTTCGAGATGAAGGCGGTCGGATACTTGCCGCCGATCGAGTCGAACCACCACGGCACCGTGTAGACATGGGCGAGCAGATCCTCCGCACGGTAATTGCCGCCGCTCTGCATCGCGAACTGGCGGACGCCCTGGATGGTGTCGGTGATGATGGCGTCATAGTCGACCCGGATCAGCAGCGTCTGGCCGGACGAGCCTGACGAGCGCGTCGGGAACAGGTCTTCCGGCTTGTACGCCCGGTTGACGCAACGATCGGGAAACGCTGCGACCAGCTCCGGCTTGGTGATGACGGGAATCTTCTGGATGTCGTCGTAATCGCGCAGATGCGACGGCTTGAAGCCGGCCGCATCATATTTGGCGCGGTAGACCGGGATGTCGCGATAGGCGAGCTCGACCAGTTCCTTGATGCGCGCGAACTGCCGCGCGCGGATCTCGCAGACCGGCAAATAGGGATGGTTCAGGCATTCGCCGAGATAGTTCTCGGTGGCAGCGACCAGCTCGGGCGCCGCATCATCGGAGGGCTGAAAATCGGGGCGCGTATGCTCCGTCTCCCAGAACTGGCGCTGCGGCGCATCCGCGCCATCGCTGGCAGCGGGAACCAGAGAAGCCTGGTTGCCGTCATCGGAAACGAGAGTCGCAAGAGAGGTATCCATCGTCAGCTCCATGATCGTGGGGCCGCGAGGACCGCCCCTTCATGGTGCTATCGTTGCCTCTCCGCGTTCACTCTCGCCGTGACAAGGATCACACGCGCGAATCCGGATTGCGTTGATGCGCAGGGCGGAAAACGCCTGCGCCAATCCGCGTTGCGTCACGCCTGGCTCACTTTGCCTTGAGCGCCTTGTCGCGCGCATCGAGTGCCGATGCCATCAGCTTCGGCAGTTGCCGCGCATATGTTTCGATGAAGGTGGCATCGCCGCAGGCCGCCGGGTCGCCGGCGGCTTCCTCCGCGATGCGCGCCGCCTTGGCCTCGCACTTCGCGAACATGTGCCAGAACCAGTCCGCATTGTTGTCGAGCGCAGCCTTGTTCTTCTTGATGACGGCGGCCCCGACCGCGCTCATCGCGTTGACGGCGCCCGCGCTCAGTGTGCTGATGGCGTGCGGGTTCAGAATATCTTCGCGCTCCAGCGCCTGGGGCTTGGTCGCGGTCGTTCGTCCTTTGGCCGGCATGCTGAGGCTCCTCGTGGATCCTGATGGCGTGCGCGAGCATCGGCGCAGGAGGTTGATGAACGCTCAAGGGACATGGTTGAAAAGCGTTTTGGATTTCATTCCGGTTTTAAGCGCTTCGGAACTATCGGGCCCGCATGGGTTCCGGTTCCACCGCAGCCGGTCCGCGCCGTGCGAACCGGCGCCGCTACTTGCTCCATTTCGCCTTCTTGATCCGGCCCTTGCCGCCGCATTTCTTGCACGGCTCCGGATAGATCCGCCGCCCCGGCTCGCTAGGCTGCCTCACCTCGGGATAACCGGTCCCGTTGCACGCGTCGCATTTCACTTCGTCTGAAACAAGGTGCTTCACCATCACCACGCCCCCTGGAAGCAAGCGACGCCCGTCGCGGGATGGATACGCATCACCGGGCAAGGCGGTTTCGACCGCATAGCTGCACTGCCGGGATCGACGGGCTCGCCGCACCAGCGCCGCGCGCGGGCGCGGGTGTGATCGACGAAGACGAGCGTACCGTCCGGACCTTCGCACGGCCTGATGTCCGAGAGGCTTTCCTCGCAGACCATGACGGCGCTCGACCTCGCCACAAATAACCGGATGAACTCCCGTTGACAAGTTACGCGCAGCGAGCCATAGGCTTCGTAACCTGACAAGCGACATTAATACGGTTACGGCCGGCAGCCAAAATCAGGAAGCGGACAATGGCGATCGAGGATCTCGGCGTGGTGCTTGCGCATGGTGCATGGGCGGATGGTTCGAGCTGGGCGCGCGTGATCACCGCGCTCGATGCCGAAGGCATCAAGGCCGTGGCGGCGCCGCTGCCGCTGACCTCGCTGGCCGACGATGTCGCGGCGCTGAACCGAGCGCTGGAACGCGTCGAGGGTGACATCGTGCTGACCGGCCATGCCTATGCCGGCGCCGTGATCGCGGAAGCACCTTCGCCACGGGTCAAGGCGCTGGTCTATGTCGCGGCGCTCGCGCCGGACGAAGGCGAGACGGTCGCCGAGATGTTCTATCGCTCGCCGCCGCATCCGTTCGCACCCAAGCTCGCGCCCGATGCCAGCGGGCTGATCTGGCTGCCCGAGTCCGCCTTCGCATCGGCCTTCGCGCAATGCGCGAGGACGCAGGACCTCGCGGTGCTGGCAGCGGTGCAGCGGCCGATCTCGCCGGCCTGCATCACGGTGCCGGTCGGCCGTCCGCGCTGGAAGGACGTTCCAAGCTGGTTCCTGGTCGCCGAGGACGACCGGATGATCGCACCCGGGACCCAGCGCTTCATGGCCGCGCGGATGCAGGCCACCGTCCGGTCACACCCCGTCGATCACACCCCGCTCGTGTCGGCGCCGGCATCGGTCGCCGACATCATCAAGGACGCGATCCACCGCGTTACACTGGACTGAACGGTTTGCGCAATTCAGGACAGGAGAGCTGCCATGAACGAGAAGCAGGTGTCGGCCGACCGGCTCGGCGCGTTTTCCGACGCCGTGATCGCAGTGATCATCACGGTGATGGTGCTCGAGTTGAAGCCGCCGGACGGCTCGGCGCTCGCCGACCTGCTGCCGCTGTGGCCGACCGCGATCAGCTACGCGGCGAGCTACCTCTTCATCGCGGTAATCTGGGTCAATCACCATCATTTGCTGCACCTCGTTCGGCAACCGACGCCGCGCCTGATCTGGCTGAACTTCGCGCATCTCTTCGCCGTCTCGCTGCTGCCGTTTGCGACCGCCTGGGTCGCGCGATCGCACATGGCGGCGGCACCGGTCGTCGTCTATGCGGTGATCTTCCTCCTGATCGATCTCGCCTATCTCGCCTTCGAGCGCGCAGTGCTGCAGCAGGCCGACCAGACCGTGATCTCGCCGCGGGCGCGGACATTGGCGCAGCGAAGGACATTGCTCGCGGTGCTCGTCTTCGCTGCCGGCGCCGCGATCGCACCGTTCATTCCGCTCGCGGGTTTCGCCACCGTCTGTTGCGCGCTGCTGCTCTATCTCAAGCCCGAGATGTTCAGCCGGCATACCAAGCAAGCCAATTCCTGACCGTCCCGAACCTCGCCGCCGAACCACGATCACAAGGAGTGACAGATGTCAGAGGTCAAATACCGCTTTGCCGACGTCGATGGTTTCACGGTGTTCTATCGCGAGGCCGGATCGCCAGGCGCACCGAAGCTGCTGTTGCTGCACGGCTTCCCGAGCGCGGGGCACATGTTCCGCGATCTGATCCCGCAGCTCGCCGACAGATTCCACATCGTGGCACCCGATCTTCCCGGCTTCGGCCAGTCGGACATGCCGGCGCGGGACAAATTCAAATACACGTTCGACGCTATCGCCGGCGTAATCGATCGCTTCACCGAGGTGATCGGATTCGACCGCTTCGCAATCTACGTCTTCGACTATGGCGCGCCCACCGGCTTCCGCCTGGCCCTGAAGCATCCGGAGCGGATCACCGCCGTCATCTCGCAGAACGGCAATGCCTATGAGGAAGGCCTGAGCGACGGCTGGACTCCGATCCGCGCCTATTGGCAGGACCCGTCGCCTGCGAACCGCGACGCCCTGCGCGCCTTCCTCTCGCCGCAAACCACGCGCTGGCAATACACCCACGGCGTCGCCGATCCGGAGAGCGTGTCACCGGACGGCCAGAACCTCGACAACTACTACATGGCGCGTCCGGGCGCCCATGACGTGCAGCTCGATCTGTTCGGCGACTACAAGAGCAACGTCGCGCTCTATCCGGCATTCCAGAATTATTTCCGCACCCGTCAGCCGCCGTTGCTGGCGATATGGGGCAGGAACGATCCGTTCTTCCTGCCGCCCGGTGCCGAGGCGTTCAAGCGCGACAATCCGCGCGCGATGGTCCGCTTGCTCGACACGGGCCACTTCGCACTGGAAACCCACGCCGCCGAGATTGCGCAGGCGATCCGCGAGTTTCTGCCCCGCTGACGCCGCAGATGGGATCGCTCGTGCCGGGCGATGCCATGCTCTTGACGGCGACGAATTCGGGCCGATGCTGGGGATGGACGGCCAAATCCCAGCAGTGAGGTCACGCCGATGCCGACCTATTATTGCACCAGCGCGCAGGGGCGCCTCAGCGCGGAGCAGAAGAGCAGGATTGCAGGTGAAATCACCCGGATCCACTCCGAGGTGACGGGCGCGCCCAGTTACTTTGCGCAGGTCATCTTCAACGAGGTCGCGCCCGGCAACTGGTTCATGGGCGGCGCCCCGGTCGCCCACGACCACATCTTCGTCTATGGCCACATCCGATCAGGCCGCGCGACGGTCGACAAGACGCGGATGATCCGCCTGATGGCCGATGCCGTCGCGCTGGCCGCCGATGTCGACGGCAAGCGCGCGGTCTGGGTTTACCTCAACGAGCTGCAGCCGCGCCTGATGATCGAGTTCGGCCACGTACTGCCCGAGCCCGGCGACGAGCCGGCGTGGACCGACGCTCTGCCGCAGGCCGACCGCAGCTTCATGCAATCGATCGGGAGGCGGCGCTGAGCTTCGCGTAACGTCTTAAGCCCCCGTCACGCGCCAGATCACGTTGCCGACGTCGTCGGCCACCAGCAGCGAGCGGTCGGGGCCGAGAGCGACGCCGACCGGGCGGCCGTAGGAGAACTTCTCGTCGGGCGCGAGGAAGCCCGAGAGGATGTCGCGCGGGGGCCCTGAGGGACGTCCCTGCTCGAATGGCACGAACACCACCTTGTAGCCCGACAGCGTCGAACGATTCCACGAGCCGTGCTGGCCGATCGCCATGCCGTCCGGAAAGCCCGGCAGCGTGCCCGAAGGCATCCAGCACAGCCCGAGCGAGGCGGTGTGGCCGCCGAGCGCGTAGTCCGGCCGGATCGCGCTGGCGACCATCGCCGGATCCTGCGGCACGCGATCGTCCACCGTCTGACCCCAGTAGCAATAGGGCCAGCCGTAGAAGCCGCCGTCGCGCACCGAGGTCAGATAGTCGGGCGGCGTCTCGTCGCCGATGCCGTCGCGCTCGTTGACGACGGTCCAGAGTACGTTGCTGTTCGGCTCCCACGCCAGCCCCACGGGATTGCGCAGACCGCCGGCGAAGATGCGGCTGGTGCCGGCAACGAGATCGAGTTCGTAGATCGCAGCGCGCCCCTCTTCGACCTCCATGCCCATCTCGGCGATGTTGGATAGCGAGCCGACGCCGGCATAGAGTTTTGTACCGTCGGCGTTCGGCAGCAGGCTTCGGGTCCAGTGCCCGGCGGGCTTGAAGGTGACGAGCGTGCGTCCCGGCGCAGTGATGCCGTCAGCGCCGGCGACATAGGGAAATGCGACGACACCGTCGGTGTTGCCGACATAGAAGGTGTCGCCGATCAGCGCCATGCCGAATGGCTGGCTGAGCCCTTCCATGAAGGCGCCGCGCGTCTCGGCGACGCCGTCGCCATCGCGATCGCGCAGCAGCGTGATGCGGTTGGCGCTGATGCCGAGCGCCGCGGCGCGCCGCATCGTCGCCTGCATCGCGTAGTGGAAGACGGTGCGCGGCGTGCCCGCGATCTGCGTCGACTCGGCGATCAGCACATCGCCGTTGGGCAGCACGTTGATCCAGCGCGGATGGTCGAGATCCGTCGCAAATGCATTAACCTTAAGCCCGGGCGCCGCGGTCGGCTTCTCGCCCTTGTTCCAGCCCCTCGCCGTCGGCATCTTCAACGTCGGGATCGCACCTTGCGATTTTGCCGCCGGAATCCGCGGCGCGGAGCCCCAGGCGGGGTTGGGCTGCTCGCCCTGCATTTTCCGCCATGCCAGCGCGCCAGCGCCGATCCCTGCGACGACGCGCGCGAAAATGCCGGACATGCTCATGAATTGTCTCCAGTTTGTTGGCGCACGATCCGGCGCAGCTTGGGTGGACGCTCCCGGCAACCGCCGCCCTCCGGGGCCGGAGAGCATCCGCATTGGCGCCGACGCTGATGACAGTAGTTATACTATCTTAGCATCATCCTCCGAATCGAGCACATTGGAGCCTGGCGTTCTCCAGAGCGCTTCCTCCCTGAAACCTTTGCCCGCCCGGTCGGCGGGCTTCTTTTCCGAAAAGCACCACGCGCGGACATGCAGGCCGAGCCGTTATATCCGATACGGCATAGCGGGCCGGCGCAGGACGCAATGCTCGTTTGCCGATCCCCGCGCCGCAGTTCGCGCCCGTTCCCGCAGCAGAACTTCCCGATCACATCGCATTCACGTTGACCGGAAGCCGGGAACGCTCCTCTGCGGCGGTTGTTGGTCGCGACACAGCAAGGAGCTTGTGAATGCAGAAGATCAAAATCCTGTCTCTGGTCGCAGCCGCGCTGCTCGCAACGACGGCGGGCGCCTCGGCACAAGGCTATTACTATCAGTACGGCAATCCGGGTTGGCGAAATGCCGGACCACGCTATGAGCCGGTCCAGCCGGGCGCGATGTATTATCCGGCCCGGCCGGGCTGGTATGGTTTGAACGGCGCCAACCACCCGGAGCCGAGTTCGTCGCAGGGTGATGTCGGACCTGAAGGCAACAACAACGGCACGCTGACCGGCATCTACCGGCAGTGGTAAGGCAGGCAAGCGCAAAGGCCCATCGTCCGGTCCGGACGGTGGGCCTTTTGACGTTTGCTCGAGGCCGGGATCAGGCCGATAACGGAGACAGGGCTGGGCCGTGCGTGGCCGCGTCGCGCTGACGCGCACCCTGGAAGAACGGCTCGACTTCGTGCTCGAACGTCTTCAGTGCGGCCCCGATCGCCTGATGCATGTCGAGATATTTGTAGGAGCCGAGCCTGCCGCCGAAGATCACGTTCGGATGCGAGGCGGTCATGGCGTGATAGGAGGCGAGCATGGCGCGGTCGGCGGCGGTGTTGATCGGGTAATAAGGCTCGTCGTCGCGGCCGGCGAAGCGGGAATACTCCCGGTAGATCGTCGTCCGCGGCGCATGGCTGCGCTCCGGGTGCAGATGGCGGAACTCGTGGATGCGGGTGAACGGCACGTCGGCATCGGCGTAGTTGATGACGGCGGCGCCCTGGAAGTCGGCGACGTCGTGCACCTCGCGCGCGAGGTCGACCGTGCGCCAGCCAAGATGGCCGCAGCGATACTCGAAGAAGCGGTCGATCGCTCCGGTGTAAATGACGAGCTGTCGCGGCGTGATGCGATCGGCCATGCCGAAATAGTCGACGCCGAGCCGGACGGAGATTCTGGGATGGCTGAGCATCCGGCGGAATATCGCGGTGTAACCGTCGACCGGCATGCCCTCGTAGCGGTCGGCGAAATAGCGGTCGTCGAAGGTGAAGCGGACCGGCAGGCGGCCGATGATGTCGGCCGAGAGCTCGCGCGGATCGGTCTGCCACTGCTTCCTCGTATAGCCGCGGATCAGCAGATCGTAGAGCGTGCGGCCGACCGAGGCGATCGCCTTGTCCTCGAGGTTGCGGACGTCGGATGCGCCGTGCGCTTCGGTGTGGGCCCGGGCCTCGGCCGCGATCATCTCGCGCGCCTCTTGCGGCGTCATGATCCGGCCGAACGCGGCGCAGACCGTCGCGAGATTGATCGGCATCGAATAGACGCGGCCGTTCGCAACCGTGAAGACGCGATGTCGGTAGTCGGTGAAGTCGGTAAAGCGGTGCAGATAGCGCCACACCACTTCCGAGTTGGTGTGGAAGATGTGGGTGCCGTAGCGGTGCACCTCGACGCCGCTCTCGGGATCTACCTCCGAATAGGCGTTGCCGCCGATATGCTGGCGACGGTCGAGCACGCAGACGTTCCTGCCGAGCCGGTTCGCCACCTGCTCGGCGATGACAGCGCCGAAGAAGCCCGCGCCCACCACGACGACGTCGAAATGATCAAGCTGCATGTGGCTCCGACCCCGCACGCCGGTCCGGGCGGTGGCCCGCCACGACATCCCGACGGAGCTTCAACGGCGTGGCGGCCGACTTCGGGCGGAGAATTTGGTTAAGCGACGGATAATTTCGTGCCCGGAACGGCGACCTCGCCCGTTCAACGAACAGCATGCGCGGATATTGCCCGCGCGCGAACCAACAGCAACAAGCGGCGAGGTTTTTCCATATGTCCGTGATCTGCGTCCTCTACTCAAGCCACACGACCTACGATTCGCTCCGCGGCATCCTGGCGATGGCCGCCGCCGAGTTCGACCGGCTCGGGCACGAGGTGCAGATGGTCGATCTTCTGGCCCCCGATTTTGGCGCCCGGATCAACGCCCTGTTGCCGCGGAAGGCCGAGACGATGGCGATCGGCTTCTCCGGCATCGGGCTCGAAATCCACACCAAGGACGGCCAGTTGCTGTGGGACGTGGCACAGATCCCCGTCTTCACCTGGTTCTGCGATCACCCCTGCTATTTTGCGCGGCGGCATACGCTCCAGAGCCGCTATGCCGTGCACGGCTACGTGTTTCCGGACCATGCCGCGTTCAACCGCGACCATTTGCGAACCGGCGCCGTGTTCGCGACCCATATGGGCATTCCCGATCCCGGCTTCTTTGGCGGCATGCCGCCCGACAAGCGCAACGGCCGGCTGGTGTTCGCCAAGTCGGGCTGGAATCCGGCGGAACTGGAACGCACCTACCGCAAGACGCTGCCGCCGAAGCTGTTCGCCATCCTGTTCGACGCGATCGCTGAAGCGCAGGGCAAGTTCTGCAGCACGTTTCCCGAGATCATCCGCACGGTTGCCGCCGAGCATCTGGTCTACCTGACGCCGGGCGGCGACGTGTTCAACGCGATCCTCACGCGGCTCGACAACTACACGCGCGCGGTACGCACCTGCGAGGTCGGCGCCGCGCTCGCCGACTACCCCGTCGATATCATCGGCGGCGGCTGGGAGCACCTCGACTGCACCGGACGGCAGGCGCGCAAGCTCGGCGCGATGACGTTCGACGCGATGCGCGAGGGTCTCGGCAGCTACCTCGGGGCCGTCTCGCTCAATCCCAATGTCGATCAGTCGGTGCACGACCGCGTGTTCTTTGCACTCAGCGCCGGCACCGTGCCGGTGTTCGACGCCAACAGCTTCTCGACGACGCACATGCCGCACCTCGCCCCCTACACGTTCGGCCAGCAAGGCACGGCCAGCGTCGCCGCCGCGGTCGAGGCACTGCTGGCCGATCCCGTAGCCGCCCGGCTGGCAAACGCGGCGACCTTCAACGAACTCTATCCGCGCTTCTCGATGAGCCGCTCGATGCAGGATATCCACGAGATCACGATGACGATCGCGGGCGTCCCGGGCACCAGGCTGCTGCCAGCGGAGCCGGCGCCTCCGAACGTCTGGGCGCCGACGGCGAAGCGGGCGGTGGCCTGACACACCCCCATTTCCATGGCTGGTTCGCGCCGGCTGCTGTACCATATGCCCGTCACGTCCGATCGGGCACAGCATGAACCGCCGCGAGTTTGTTTCGGGATTGGCCGTCGTCGCGACGCTTGCCGGCTCCGCATCGGCCGCAGCCGACGGGAAGCGGGTCGCGCTGGTGATCGGTAACGGCGCCTACAGAAGCGTGCCGGCGCTGCCCAATCCGCCCAATGACGCCGCCGACGTCGCCGCGGCGCTGAAGCGCCTCGGCTTTGCCGTAACCTTCATCGCCAACGGCACCTTCGACGAGATGCGCCGCAGCCTGATCGCGCTCGGCCGCGATGCCGCCGGCGCCGGCATGGCCGCGGTGTATTTCGCCGGCCACGGCATGGAGATCAACGGCGAGAACTGGCTGATCCCGGTCGATGCCGAACTTAAGCGCGATACCGATGCGGCGAACGAGGCCGTCAGCCTGCAGAGCGTGATGCTGCAGGTCTCCTCGACCACGAGCCTCGGCCTCGTCATCCTCGATGCCTGCCGCAACAATCCGTTCGCTGCGAAGATGAACCGCGCGCTCGCAACGCGCGCGGCGCCGACCAGTGGCCTCGGCCGGATCGAGCCGGTCGGCAACGTGCTGGTCGCCTACGCCGCGCGCGACGGCACCACCGCGCTCGACGGCGACGGCCGCAACAGCCCGTTCACCGCGGCCCTGCTGCGCAACATCGCAACGCCGGGTGTCGAGGTCACATTCATGTTCCGCAACGTCCGCGACGACGTGATGGAGGCGACACGGAACGAGCAGCAGCCGTTCGTCTACGGCTCGCTGTCGCGCAAGGCGATCTATCTTGCGGGCCTGCCGCCGGCCGGCGAAGCGAACGCGGCGCAGGCCAATGCGATGCCCGTACCGGTCGCGCCTGTTGTCGCCGCCATCGACCCGGCACTGGTCGGCACCTGGGAGATCATGGTGCCGAGCGGCCATCGCCAGTCACGCTGGATCTGGCAGATCATGGGCGACGGCACCTACAGGTTCCACGCCGAAGGCGGCTCCGCGCGACCGCATGAGGGCACGGTCACCTTCGCGAATGGCCACTGGGCGCTGCACGCGCTCAAGGGGCTGCCGGGAGACTACAGAGACGGCGGATCCTACGAAGTCCACGACACCATTGCCGTGATCACCGGCAAGCTCGGCACGGGCTACTGGAGACGGAGCGTGGAGTGAGGCGGGCCGCCGCGTGGCGGCCACGCACCGTCATGAACCCAACGTACCGGCGTCCGGATAGAGCACTGTGCCATCGTCCTGAACGACGGCACCTTCGGTCAGACGGGCGGACTCCAGGCGCCCAGGCCCCATGATGTGGACGACAGTTTCCCCGGACGCGATCAGGTAATCGGCGACGATGCGGCGATGGCAGCGCCACCACACCGCTTCCGAACACATGATCGCGCAGCGACGCGCGTGCCCTTCCTCGCGCAGGTGCCTTAGCCCGGCGTGAAACTGCGCCGACAATGCGTAATCGGCGTAGTTGTGAAAGCTCTCATTGGTCCAGAAGGCGTTGACGGAAGCGGGCAGGCTCCGCGCCTTGCCGCGCAGGCCGCCGAGATCGGCCATGTGCTCATACGAGACACCGAATGCCGCCAGCGCGTCGGGAAGCGTGTCCTTGTTGAACTGCGGGTTGGCTCTCGACTTCGGCACCGTTCTGATGTCGACGACGCGCTCGATCGCCGGTCCGGCCAGAAGCGCGACGAAATCCTCGAGGCCTCGGTTGGAGTGGCCGATGGTGAAGAACGGAAGCGTCACGCACCGCGTTCGCTAAACGAGGTGAAGGGCGCTGCCCTTGTGGGCCGCGACATGGTCGGTCTTGTCGCTCCTGATCTCATATTGCGGATCGGCCTCCGAGGCACGGTGCGTATGCCCCTTGTAGTCGAAATCGCTGGTGTGCACGGCGATGATGGTCCCCGAGACACGGCCGGCCTCGGAATTCCAGCCGACATGATCGCCGATCTTGAACCTCTTGGCCATAGTGAGGCGTCCTTCGGGCGCGGATTGCTGGCCGGCGCGGAACGGTGGCTGGAGAATCCAACGGTCCGCGATTCAAACGATCTGGTGTCTGCGAGGTTCCCGCGCGTGGTCCTGACGGGTCGCGCCCTTTGCCCGGTTATTTCAGCACCTCGACGGTGGCGGAACGGCCGGCCACCAGAGCGACGTTGTCGGGCACCGGGTCGAGTGCGATGCGCACCGGCACGCGCTGTGCGAGGCGCACCCAGCTGAAGGTCGGATTGACGTTGGCGAGGAGACTGGCGCCTTCGCCGCGATCGCGATCCTCGATACCGGCCGCGATGCTCTCGACATGGCCGGTAAGCCGGACCGGCTCGCCCATCAGGCGGACCTCCGCCTTGTCGCCGACATGGATGCGCGCCAGCTTGGTTTCCTCGAAATAGCCCTCCACATGCAGCGTATCGGTGTCAACCAGGGCCATCACGCCCTTGCCCGCGGTGACGTAGGCGCCGGGGCGCAGATCCATGTTGGTGATGGTGCCGTTCACCGACGCGTGCACCTCGCTGCGATCGAGGTTGAGCTGGGCCACCGCGCGATCGGCAACGGCCTGGTCATAGGCCGCCTTGGCCTGGAGCTGCGTCGCCAGGATCTGTTCCTGCTTCTGCTGCGACACCGCATCCGTGGTCAGCGAACTGTAGCGCTTCAGGTCGGAATTGGCCTGATCCAGCGTCGCCTTGTGACCGGCGACCGCCGCGTCGGCAGTTTGCAGCGCCAGCGCGAAGCGTGCGCGATCGATGCGGAACAGGACATCGCCGCGATGGACCTTCTGGTTGTCCTTGACCAGCACGTCGGTGACGAAGCCGGACACGTCGGGCGCGACCTGGATCACGTCGGCACGGACCCGGCCGTCGCGCGTCCATGGCGACTCCATGTAGTAGATCCAAAGCCCGCGCGCGACGGCGAGCGCCGCGACGATTGCGACGAGTGTCACGGCAACGCGGCCAAGCCAGGCCAAAGTCCCCTTCATGGCAGAAACTCCGAGAGATAGACGACGACGCCCAGCAGGCAGACATAGAGGGCGAAATTGAACAATGCGCGGTGCCAGACCAGCCGGTAGAGGCCGAAGCGCTGCATGATCCTTGTCACGACCACGCTCAGCGCATAGGCCACGATCAGCCACAGCAGCAGCGCCGGGACGAGGACACCGTAGATGTCGAGCTCAAACCTCATGCTGCAAAGCTCTCCTCCGGCCGCGACTGGTACGCCGGTGCATCTGGAAACAGGCCGCGGCGGATGCCGACGAGGCCGAGCAGTGCGTCGTCCCGCGCGCGCTCGTTGGGATCCTTGACTGCCGCGGCCACCGCCGCGTCGATGCGCGACAGCAACGCGACCGGCATTGCCCGGTCGCTATGGGCGCGAAACGCCGCCGCGAGATCGTCCAGCATGGCATCGATGGCAATCACGGTCGATGCGGCAAGGCCGTAGCGGGCGCGCCTGAGGTCGATGATGTTGAGCCCGACGCGAAGCTGGGTCAGGCTGTCGGCATCGCGGCGGTCGCTTTCGGAGATGAAGGCGATGCGCTGCACCAGCAGTCCGAGCCGATGCAGCATCAGCCCGGCAAACTGAGCGCGATCGCCGCGGCCACGGCGCTCGGCGGCGACCGCGAGCTCCTGCCAGCTCGATTGCATCAGGCGCCTGGCGATCCATTCGGCGCCGACGCCGCGCGCGACCCGCGTCACGATCTCGGCGATGACGATGCCGAGGAAGAAGGCGACGGAAGAATTGGCAAAGCCGGCAAAATCCGCGCTGTAGGTCGATTGCAGCGCAAGCAGGGTCGCGGTGTTGACGGCGAGCGCCGAGCCGATCGGTTGGGTCGCCGGCCGTGCGATCAGAAAGCCGTAGAGCAGGAAGGTCGGCGCCAGCGCGGCGATCAGGACCTCGATATGGGAGATGCCGGGCACCAGCGCGAACTGATAGATTGCAACGACGACGATCGCGACCAGCGAGAACAGACCGAACGCCCGGATGCCGCGCGCCGGCTCGTCCTGCGCGGCGAAGAAGGAGCAGGCGACCGCCGCCATCATCGGCGCCGAGGCGCCGTCCGCCCAGCCGGTCGCGATCCACAGCGCGCAGCAGATCAGGATGGCGACCACGGCGCCTGCGGCCGACCACAGCGCCATGCCGTGATCGCGGTGGCGCACCGGCGCTGCCCCGGACTCCGGATGGAACGCCAGCGCGACGGTGGAGATATCCCTGCCCGCGGCGATCGCATCGCCAATCGCGCGGCAGTCGGCCGAGATGTCGACGAGGTCGCGCAAGCGCAGCAGCAAACTGATGGTGATGATGCGCTCGCGCGCAGCGAAGCCGTCGAGCGCCGAGTGCCGCTCGGCGATCGCGGCGCGGATCAGGTCGCCGGATTGCCGGATGCGATCCTCGTCCACGATCCATTCGGCGATCTCGCCAAGCAGGCGCCGCAGCTCCGGCCGCTTTTGCAGCGTCGCCTCGCCGAGCGCGGCGAGCCGATCCTCGATCGACGTCATCACCGGCAGCAGCATCAGCATGCGCAGCCGGATCTCGGAGAGGCCGCGCACGGCGCCGGCGTCGGCCAGCCGGTCATAGCCGAGATGGGTCGAGAGCGTATCGATCTCGACGATATCGGTCGCAAGACGCAGGCGCTGGGCCCGGCGCGCCTTCTCCGTTCCGCTCTGCAGCAGCACATCGCGGGACAGACCGCGCGCATCCGTGAGCCACTTCCTGACGCGGCCGCGGACGGCCGGCCCGACGCTGCGCGGAAACGCCACCGTCGACACCAGGCTCGCACAGATGATGCCGAGCGAGATTTCCTCGACCCGCGCCAGCGCGATATCGAAGATGCTGCCCGGCGCGGACACCGACGGAAAGCCGATCAGCGCCACGGTATATCCGGCCAGCATGAAGACGTAGCTGCGTGGCGTGCCGTCGAGCAGCGACAGATAGAGGCAGAGCCCGACCCAGAGCGCGATCGCAAGGCACAGCAGCTCCGGCGCATCGACCAGGTTCGGCACCATGGCGACGGTCATGATCGCGCCGACCCACGTGCCGACGAGGCGGAAGAAGGCCTTCGAGCTGGTCGCGCCGGCCAGCGGCTGGGACGCGATATAGACCGTCGCCATCGCCCAGTAGGGCCGCGGCAGATCGATCGCCATCGCGAAGACGAGCGCCAGTATCGACGCGGCGAACGTCTTCAAGGCAAAGATCAGGTCCGCGTGGCGTACCAGGAACGGCTCTTGCGCGCGCATCGCTACTTCGCCTCTGCAACAACCTTCGCGTCATGCAGGCGGTCGGCCCGCTGCTCGATGCGCTGGAGCGTCTTGAAGGTTACAGCAAGTTCTTCGCCGCCGACATCCCTGAGCAGATTGGCGCGCACCCGGCGCAGCACCCGGTTGATTTCCTCGACCTTGGACTTGCCGGTCGTCGTGACATGCAGGGTCTTGGCGCGCCGGTCGCTCGGATCCTCGCGGCGCTCGACCAGGCCTTCGGCCTGGAGCAGATCGACCAGCCGCACCAGCGAGGGTCCCTCGATCCCCAATTCGTCGGCCAGCACGCCCTGCCGGACATTCTCGCCCTGTCGTGACAGCAGCAGCAGCGGAATCGCGGTGGCGTAGGACAGGCCGTGATCGGACAGCGCCTGGTCGGCCTCGCGGCGCCAGATCCGGCCGAGCCTGGTGATCAGGCGGCCGATCTCGGCGTGGATATGGGCCCGGGTGGGAGGCATGCAAATTAGATAGGACACAAACTATTAGGCTGCAACTATATTGACCCGGAGAGGCGATCACGAAGAAGCGAACGAGGACAGCGCAGATGGACGCGCGCTCGACGGCAGAGATACGCGACGAACATGCGGGCGACGGCAGCCTGGCGCTGATCCCGACTTTCGTCGTCGTGGCGGTGGATGCCACCGGAATGGGCATCATCCTGCCTTTGCTGCCGTTCTACTCGCAGCGGCTCGGCGCCTCACCGTTCCTGATCGGCGCGCTGATCTCGGTCTATGCGGTGTGCCAGCTGGTTGCCGGCCCGGTGGTCGGCATCCTCTCCGACCGCTATGGCCGCCGGAAGGTGCTGGTCGTCAGCCAGATCGGAACCTTCGTCGGATTCGTGCTGCTGGCGATGGCGGGCAATCTGACGCTGGTGTTCCTCGCCCGCATCATCGACGGCCTGACGTCGGGCAACATCTCCGTGGCCCACGCCTATGCGGCCGAGCACAGCGCGCCCGAGACCCGCAAGCAGGCGCTCGGCATGACCAGCGGCGCCATCGGCACCGGACTGCTGGTCGGCCCGGCGCTGTCGGGCCTTCTCGTTCATTACGGCGACACCGCGCCGGTGTGGGCTGCGGCCGGCCTGTCCCTGATCAGCATCCTTGCCACCATCGTGCTGCTGTCGCCGGATCACCCCGCCTTCGAGCCGCTCTACCAGCAGCGGGTGCCGGAGCCGACGCTGATGCGCACCATTCTCGGCATGCGCTATGCGTGGCGCCTGCTCGGCCTGCTGATCGTGTTCTTCTTCGTCAACTCGATGTTCCTGTCGCAGATCGGCCTGTTCCTGTCGGCGCGGTTCAGCTGGGACGGCCATCCATTCGGCGCGCGCGAGCTCGGCTGGATGTTCGCCTATGCCGGCTTCATCAACATGATCGTGCAGGGCCTGCTGATCACGCGCGCCAATCGCGTCGCCTCTGACCGCGGCATCGTGGTGGCGGCGTTCACCGGCATCGCGCTCGGCTCGGCCGGGCTTGCGATCGCAGGCCGGATCAGCCTGCTCGCCGTGTTCCTGACGCTGATCATCGTCGGCACGATGTTCGCGCGCAGCACGTTGACGGCCGAGCTGTCGCGCAGCAGCGCGATCAACCGCCAGGGCATGATCATGGGCCTCAACCAGTCGCTGATGTCGGGGGCCAATATCAGCGCGCCGCTGGTCAGCGGCGCATTGATCGGCCACCAGCTGTTCGTGATCTGGGCGCTTGGGATGGCGGTGATGGCACTGATCGGTGCGGCCCTGGCGGGACGGCTGCTGGCGTCCGCGTAAGCGCTGATCCTTGAACCGAGCTACGGGGGCAGCGGCTCAATCAAGGCTGTGGTGAGGGAATGGTGCCCAGGGGCGGGATCGAACCACCGACACTGCGATTTTCAGTCGCATGCTCTACCAACTGAGCTACCTGGGCATACTGGCCGGGCCGAAAAGGCGTGAGCCGAGCGGGCGGTTTATAGAGAGGTCGGAGGGCTGTGTCCACCCGCCTTCGCCGAGGGCTTCGGCGCGGCAGGCGCGCCAGCTGTAATTTCCCCAACTTGTTGGCCCGAAAGCGTTATTCCGGATCCTCCTCGTCGTCCTCACGGCCGGGGACGACATAGGCGCCGGTCAGCCAGCGGTTGAGATCGACGTCGCGGCAACGCGGGGAACAGAACGGGCGGAAGGATTGTTCGGCGGGCTTGCCGCAGATCGGGCAGGCTCGCGAGGTCGGGCGGTTTTGGGCTTGATCGGTCATGGTCGCGCGAAGCTTACACCAAACGGGCAAGGGCACGGTGGCCGCAAAGTTCCTCGCTCCGGCCTGTGCGGAGGTCCGCTCCCGCGTGCCGCTTACACCGCGACGGCATTGAGCCAGCCGTGGCGGATCGGAAAACCTTCGCCGCCGAGCAGGGTCACGGTCTCGTAGAGCGGCAGGCCGACCACGTTGGTGTAGGAGCCGACCATCTTGACCACGAAGGATCCGGCAATGCCCTGCACGGCATAGCCGCCGGCTTTGCCGCGCCATTCGCCGGAGCCGATATAGGCCTGGATGTCGTCCTCGCTGAGCCGCTTGAAGCGCACGCGGGTCTCCACCAGGCGCTGGCGGTACGCCTCGCGCGGCGTCACCACGCAGATCGCGGTGTAGACGCGGTGATTGCGGCCGGACAGCAGCCTGAGGCACTGCGCGGCCTCGTCGACCAGATTGGCCTTGGGCAGGATGCGGCGGCCGACCGCGACCACGGTGTCGGCGGAGATGATGAAGGAGCCGCGCAGATCGTCGTCGAGCTGGACGGATTTCAGCGCCGCGTCCGCCTTCGCGCGCGCCAGGCGGTTGGCGCAGGCGCGTGGCAGCTCGCCCCGCTTCGGGGTCTCGTCGACATCGGCCGGGCGCAGCGCGTCGGGCTCGATGCCGGCCTGGTTGAGCAGCGCCAGCCGCCGCGGCGAACCGGAAGCAAGAACGAATTTGGGACGGCCTAGCATGCGGGTTTTTGGCTGGGACTCGAGGGGGACGAACGCGCGCGGAACCTATCGGATGGGGCATGGTTGCACAACCTTGGAACCGGCTGCGAATCGCGCTCCCCGATGGAGACAAGGCCCCATAAGCACAGCTGTTTGTCAGTCTGGCGACAAGGGCAAAATCCGGCAGGCTCCGCGCGTCTCCCCTACCCGTTCGCCGCCGGGACCCTGGCAAAGCGGCGGCGGATGCGCAGCAACAGGCCGTCGCAGACTTCGCGATAGGCGCCGAGCACCTGCTCGCGATTGCCGCTGGTGCCGGTCGGATCCGGGGTCGGCCAGTATTCGACATCGGCCGCCACCGTGCGGGTGAGGTCGAGCGCCTTGTGGTGGGCTTCCGGCGACAGCGTGATGATCAGGTCGAAGTTCAGCCCTTCCCAGTCTTCGAGTTCCTCGAAGGTCTTCGGCTTGTGGGTGGAAATGTCCTGGCCGAGCTCGGCCATCACGGCGACCACGAACGGGTCGAGCTCGCCCTTCTTCACGCCGGCAGAGCGCACATAGAGACCGTTCGGAAACATCTGCTGCAGCAGGCTTTCCGCCATCGGCGAGCGCACGGCGTTGTGCCCGCATGCGAACAGCACGGCCTGCGGATTGCGCGCGCGCGGCGCATCCATGGATCAGGCTTTTTTCGGCGGGGGCGATACCCCGGTGCACGGAGTGACGCACATCATCCGGCGCCTTCACCTTTCCAGTGCAGGACGGTAATCAGGGTAAACAGCCGCCGCGCAGTCTCGAAATCGACACGCACCTTGCCCTTGAGACGCTCCTGCAGCGTGCGCGAACCCTCGTCATGAATGCCGCGGCGGCCCATGTCGATGGCCTCGATCTTGTCCGGCGTCGCGGTGCGGATCGCCTGGTAGTAGCTGTCGCAGATCATGAAGTAGTCCTTCACGACGCGGCGGAACGGCGTCAGCGACAGCAGGTGCGCCACAACCGGCGCGCCGTCTTCTTTCCTTATGTCGAACATCAGCCGGTTACCGGTGATGGCGATATGCAAGGTGTAGGGGCCAGCCTCCGCGCCCTCCGGCGCGAACAGGTTCTGCTCGACCAGATCGTAGATCGCGATCGCACGCTCATGCTCGATATCTGGCCCGGAACGGCCGATCGATTCCTCGTCGAGCGTCACCGCGACGATGCGATGGTTGGAATCCTCGTCGGCGGGTGACTTGGTCATGAGAGGTTGAGGCGCAATCCGACGGAACGTGAATGGGCATCGAGACCCTCGGCCTGGCCGAGCGTCATCGCGGCGGGCCCGAGCGCACGGAGCTGATCCGGCCCGCACTTCAGGATCGAGGTTCGCTTCATGAAGTCAAGCACCCCGAGGCCCGAAGAGAACCGCGCCGAGCGTGCGGTCGGCAGCACGTGGTTGGAGCCGCCGACATAGTCGCCGATCGCCTCCGGCGTATGGGCGCCAAGGAAAATCGCGCCGGCATTGCGGACCTGCTTCGACAGGCCTTCGGCGTCCGCCGTCATGATCTCCAGGTGCTCGGCGGCGATCGCATTCGCCAGCTCGACCGCATCCTCGAGCTTCGCGACCTGGATCACCGCGCCAAAATCGTTCCACGAGGTTCGCGCGATCTCCGCCCGCGGCAAGGTCGCAAGCTGGGCCTCGACCGCACGCTCGACATCGGCGGCGAGCCGCGCCGAGTCCGTGATCAGGATCGACTGCGCGCTGACGTCGTGCTCGGCCTGCGCCAGCAGATCGGCCGCGATCCAGTCCGCATTGGAGGTCGCGTCGCCAATCACCAGGACTTCGGAGGGGCCGGCAATCATGTCGATGCCGACCTTGCCGAACACCAGGCGTTTTGCCGCGGCTACATAGGCGTTGCCTGGGCCCACGATCTTGGCGACGGGGGCGATCGTCGCGGTGCCATAAGCCAGCGCCGCCACCGCCTGGGCGCCGCCGACGCGGTAGATCTCCGACACGCCGCCGAGATGGGCGGCTGCCAGCACCAGCGGGTTGAGCTTGCCGTCCGGTGCCGGCACCACCATCACCACCCGCGGCACGCCGGCGACCTTGGCCGGCACCGCGTTCATCAGCACCGAGGACGGATAGGCGGCAGTGCCGCCGGGCACGTAGAGCCCGACCGCATCGACCGCGCTCCAGCGCCAGCCGAGCTCGACGCCGGCGGCATCGGTGAAGCGCTCGTCCTTCGGCATCTGGCGCCGGTGGAACACTTCGATCCGGTCGCGGGCGAATGTCAGAGCGTCGACGGTCCCGGCATCGCAAGCCTTGACCGCGGCATCGATCTCGGCGGCGGTCACCCGCAGACCGGAGGCGTCGAGGTCGAGCCGGTCGAATTTCCTGGTCGCATCGAGCAGCGCCGCATCGCCGCGGGACGCGACGTCGTCGACGATGGCGCGGGTGGCGCGCTCGACATCGGCGGATACCTCGCGCTTGGCCGCCAGGAAATCGCGGAAACGCTGGTCGAAATCGGCGCTCTGTCGGTCCAGGCGAACGGGCATGGCGGCTTTCTTGAGACGGGGACTCGGGTCCCTGCTCAATGGCGCGGCGGATAATGGCCGTCAACCCTTGGAAAATACACAATCCGCCGTCGTCCCTGCGAAAGCCGGGACCCATAACCACCAAGGCCGGTTGTCAGGGCGAGAAGCGGCCCCGGGGTCCCGCAACAATCGGCATTTCGGGTAATGGGTCCCGGCCTACGCGAGGCACGACGGATCACAAGGCAGCGCCCAGATGATCCGTGCCCAGATCGGTCAGCTCGCATTCCAGACATTCGACATCCAGCCGCAGCGCCGCACCGTGGCCGAACATCAGGAGCGCGCAGCCGCCGGGCGGGTCCGTGGCGCAGAACTCGATCCCGAGCAGTTCCAGCATCTCCTCCGGAGCCTCCAGGTCGATGTTCCGTGACTTGCAGGCCAGCACCCGGTCGAAGCGCAATGCGGCGATCAGCCGCCGCGAACAGGTGCCGCCGCACAGCGTTTGCTCCCAGTCGAGCCGGTTCATGCCGACCACCAGTCGCTTCTCACTCTGGCGCCAGACGATATCGCAGGCCTGGACGCGGGCATCCTGCACATGGGCAGAGATCACCGCGAGGTCATCGGCATCCAACGCAATCAGTTTGAGCGGGGCGGACGGCGACATGGCGAGACATATAATGCCTCGAGGCAGGAGAGGTAGCTCGCCGCCGCTGAATGTTTTCGGCGGAACCGGCGGAGGGCGCGAGATGTATCGCGTAGTGAGTACACCGCACAGGCTCCCTCCGCCCATGAGGGGGAGGGAACCCTTCCGCCGGTAGCTCCATCACTTCGGCCCGGCGGCACCTGCATCATCAACCCTTGATGAACGCGAGCAGGTCCGCGTTGATGGTCTCGGCTTCCGTGGTCGGCATGCCGTGCGGAAAGCCCTTGTAGGTCTTCAGCTTGCCGTTCTTGAGAAGTTTCGCCGACAGCGGACCGGAATCGGCGTAGGGCACGATCTGGTCGTCGTCGCCGTGCATCACCAGCACCGGGACATTGATCTTCTTGAGATCCTCGGTGAAGTCGGTCTGCGAGAACGCGACGATGCCGTCGTAATGCGCCTTCGCGCCGCCCATCATGCCCTGCCGCCACCAGTTCTGGATCACCGCCTCCGACGGTTTCGCGCCCGGCCGGTTGTAACCGTAGAACGGGCCGGCCGGCAGGTCGCGAAAGAATTGCGACCGGTTGGCTGCGACCTGCGCCTGCAATCCGTCGAATACCGACTTCGGCAGTCCGCCGGGATTATTCGGCGTCTGCACCATCAGGGGCGGCACCGCTGCGATGATTGCCGCCTTTGCCACCCGGCTCTCGCCGTGGCGCGCGATGTAATGGACGACCTCGCCGCCGCCGGTGGAATGGCCGACATGGACGGCATTCTTCAGGTCGAGATGGGCGGTCACCGCCGCGAGGTCGTCGGCATAATGGTCCATGTCATGGCCGTCGGCGACCTGGGTCGAGCGGCCATGGCCGCGGCGGTCATGGGCGATGACGCGAAAGCCGTGGTTGATGAAGAACAGCATCTGCGCGTCCCAGTCGTCCGACGACAGCGGCCAGCCATGGCTGAACACGATCGGCTGGCCCGAACCCCAATCCTTGAAGAAGATCTCGACGCCGTCTTTGGTGGTGATGGTGGGCATTGATTGCTCCTTTCGTTTGGTCGATCAGGCGAAGGCCATCGGCCTGAAGCGGCGCCAGGCGCCGATGATGACCAGAACGAAGAACACCAGCACGATGCCCTGCACCACCGCGAACACCGGCCCGGACGGCGGGTTCGGCGGCACGGCGGGCGCCAGCGCCTGCAGCGACGGTATCTTGAGGAAGCTCTGGATGATGAGCACGAAGATGTTGAGATAGAGCGAGATCATCGCCGTCACGACGTAGATCGCACGCCACGCGCCCGCGAGCTGCATCGCATAGAGCGCGATGCAGGCGATCGCGAGCAGCACAAGCGAAAGGATCGCGATCATGTGCGAGGGCAGCAGGTGCGTGAACGGAAACAGGAAACCGGTGGCGTTGGTCAGGATGGTGAAGAGGAGGAAGATCGCGGTCAGGGCCGGCATCGGATTCGAGCCAAGCAGGCCGAACATCACGATCAGGCCGACGGCTACTCCAATCAGGCTGATGATGACGTGAACAAGGGTGAACGTCGCAAGACTCATGCCGAGCACCATGGATGCACTCTCCGTTGAGGACACCAACACAGGTTACGATGCGGTTCCGGAAATTGCCACACGCATCGGTGGCAGGATGATCAACATCTCATGCGATTGTGAAGCAGCAACCGTCGTAACTCCGTCATGCAGCGGAGCGCTTTGCGAAAAGTCGAATCGCGTCGTCCTCGCGAAAGCCGGGACGACGCTGCGCTACAGCGTCGGGCTACCGTCGTCGGCGAGATAGCCGTGCAGCGCAGCGACCACCTGGGCGCCCTCGCCGATCGCGCCGCCGACGCGCTTGACCGATCCGGAGCGGACATCGCCGACCGCGAACACGCCGGGCACCGTGGTCTCGAGCAGCGGCACGGCGCGCAACCCGTCGCCGTTCTGGACGCCGGTCATGACGAAGCCGCCGCGGTCGACCCGCACGCCGCAGCCATCGAGCCAGCCGGTGGCCGGATCGGCGCCGACGAACAGGAAGAGGTTGCGGATGGGAAGCGTGAACTCGTCGGGCGCGAGCCGGCTGCGCCAGCGCACGCGCTCCAGCGTCTCGGCGCCCTCGAGCCCGATCACCTCGGTGTTGAACATCAGGTCGATGTTCGGCGTCGCCTCGATGCGCTCGATCAGATAGCGCGACATGCTGGCGCCCAGACCGCCGCCGCGGATCATCATCGTGACCTTGCGGACATGCGCCGACAGGAACACCGCCGCCTGCCCTGCGGAATTGCCGCCGCCGACCAGCACCACCTCCTGATCGCCGCAGAGCCGCGCCTCGATCGGCGAGGCCCAGTACCAGACGCCGCGCCCCTCGAAGGCGTCGAGATTGTCGATCACGGGCCGCCGATAGCGCGCGCCGCTCGCCACCACCACCGACTTGGCGCGCAGCATGTGGCCGCATTCGGTGGCAAGCTCGAACGCGCCAGAGGCCTTCGAGCAGTCGAGCGATTTCACCGACACCGGGATCAGCATCTCGGCGCCGAATTTCTGCGCCTGGTTGAACGCGCGCCCCGCCAGCGCCTGGCCGGAGATGCCGGTCGGGAAACCCAGATAGTTCTCGATGCGCGCGCTGGCGCCGGCCTGGCCGCCGAAGGCGCGGGAATCGAACACGGCGACCGAAAGGCCTTCGGACGCTGCATAGACCGCGGTGGCGAGCCCGGCCGGACCGCTGCCGACCACTGCGACGTCGTAGAGCTTGTCATGCGCGCGGCCGCCGATCATGCCGAGCGCCATCGCGAGCGCCGTTTCCGACGGATTGCGCAGCACGGTGCCGTTCGGGCAGACCACCAGCGGCAATTCGGCGCGCGTCGGCGAATAGCGCGCGATCAGATCGGCGGCGTCCTTGTCGGTCTCGGGATCGAGGACATGGTGCGGCTGGCCGTTGCGTGCCAGGAAATTCTGCAGCCGTGCCATGTTGCCGTCCGATGTCGGTCCGATCAGCACCGGACCGCCGGCGCGGCCCTGGATCAGGCTGACCCGGCGCAGGATCAGCGCGCGCATGATGCGCTCGCCGAGATCGGCCTCGGCGACCAGCAGCGCGCGCAACCTGTCAGGCGGCAGCAGCAAGGTCTCGACAGCGCCGTCGGCATGGCCGTCAACCAGCGCGGGACGCCCGGAAAGCTGACCGATCTCGGCGAGGAACTGGCCGGGCCCCTGGTCGATGATGGGCGTGACGCGGCCGAGACCGTCGCGCTGGGTGACCGCGACCGAGCCCGACAGCACCACGAACATGCCCGGGCCGGGCTTGCCGGTCTCGAACAGCGCCTCGCCATCCCGGTACGAGCGCGGCTCGCCGAAGCGGCGCATGCGCTCGATCTCGTGCTCCGTCAGGGTCGGGAAGGTTTGCTCGAGCCGCGGAAAGGCTTGCGTCCTCGCATTCAGCCGATTGATCGTCGTCTCGTCCGCAGCCATCTTTGCGACCTTTTCTTTTTCGGGCTGGTTAGCGCGCCGGTCTTGTCAAACGGGTCAGCGCTTCGGCCCGTTGCCGTCCGCATCATCTAGAAAGGCATCGGGGAGTTCGGAAGATGCCGCATCCTCGCGGCCGCGGGCCTGCGACTTGCGCCGCTTGAGGTTCTCGCGCAGCGCCAGCTTGAGGCGGTCCTGTCGTGAATCCTTCACCCGGGATCCGGCCTGTTCGTTGCCTTTGCCCTGATCGCCCGTCATGTCCCGTACTTCAAACCGCCCAGCCCTGCAGCGGATCATAGACAATGCCGCGGCGAAGCGCACCCTGACCGGCCGGGCAGTTGCACTTTCAGCGGCATGATTCGGCGGCCAACGGCCGATCCGGTCGATCGGGAACCGAATCCGGCCGGAATCGGCCGGATTGCCAGGAATCGATCGCCGGGCACGCCGATTCCGGATGATTTCACGGCCGCCCGGGGCGCCCTTTTGCTTGCGCCGGAGGGGGCCTTGTGGCAAGAACCGCCCGCTTGGACGGGCCCCTGAGGGCCGAATCTATTTCCCGGGCATGCTGCCGTAGCTCAGTGGTAGAGCACTCCATTGGTAATGGAGAGGTCGACAGTTCAATCCTGTCTGGCAGCACCATTCCTTTCCGACGACGCGTCAGCATCTACCGACGAACTTGCAGCTCAGGCCGCGAGATTTTCGGCGATCGCGACACGGGTGCGGATCGGCAGGAACTGCGCCCCGACATCGGCAGGCCGCAAGACGCTGGCGGACGATCTGCCCAAGGTAGCCCGTTCAACCATGCACCTCGGCCGTTGACCGGAGGAGCTTGGTATCTGCACCCTGCAATCGTCCACCGGATATCCGTCGATCAATGCGTGAGCAGCACGCTTGCGGCAACGATCATCACCACAACATAAAACGTGAACACACTGCCGACCCATTTCCAGTCGATCTGTCCGCTTTCCGGACTGAGGCTTTCGATGATGCCGTGCATGATCTTCTTCCCTGTCGATCGCATGTGCGGCGTAATAGCTCGGGCCCGGAGTGCATGACGTGACCCACTTCACACTTGCCTGTCGCGGAGCTGAACCCATTTGACCGGGCCGGAATTCAAGAAACTGCGCGAAAACCTCAGCGAGGCGCTCGGCAGGAAGATCACGGCGGCCGACATGGCGAAGCTGTGCGAACTGCCGCCCGCCGGCGGCGCCGACACGATCCGCAGGTGGGAGGTCAGCGGCCCGAGCCCGAAGGTCGCCAAGCTGCTCGGCATCCTGGCGATGGCAAGCGAGCGCTACCCGATCCTCGAGAAGTTCGACATCTTCGATCGCCACGACGTCCCCGTGACGGAGCGCCCCGCGCGCCGACAGGCGTTCCGCGAGCAGATGCGCGAGGACGTGCGCCGCCGGCTTGGTTAAGGAAAGCTGCCCCGCGCGCGTTGCCCGTTAAGCTCCTCTTCACCCCTCGTTAGGCAATCGTTAGGCACAAGAAAACGTTTCCGCGCCAACGGGTTGGGTTAACGGCAGCCGCCGACTCCGGGTGACAGGTTTTTATTCAAATACGGTCTAATTCGCCGCCATGGATGGCGCCTTGCCATGGCGCCGTCATGTGACTTGTCCGGAGACGACCCCATGAAGAAGTTCCTGCTCGCAACCGCAGCTTTCGCAGCTGCCCTCGCTGCCTTTGGCGTGACCGCCCAGGCCGCCGATCTCGGCGCCCGCCCTTATTACCAGCAGCCGCCTGCCTATGCCGCGCCGCTCTACAACTGGACCGGCTTCTATATCGGCGGCCATCTCGGCGGCGTGTTCGCAGGCGACAACACCTTCGGCGGGCTCGCGCTCACCGACTCCAGCGCGCGTTTCATGGGCGGCGTGCAGGCCGGCTACGACTGGCAGCTGTCGTCGAGCTGGGTGATCGGTGTCGAAGGCCAGTACTCCTGGGTCGGCAATCACCAGCTCAACGCGATCTTCCCGAACGGCCTGATCTACAACAACAACCAGCGCGGCATCGCCTCCCTCACCGGGCGCTTCGGCTACACCTGGGGTCCGGGCCTGATCTATGTGAAGGGCGGCTACGCCTATTCCGACAACAACGAGACCCTGACATTCGGCGTTCTGCCGGTCGCGTTTGCGCTCAGCGACAATCACAGCAACGGCTGGACGCTGGGCGCCGGCGCCGAATACATGTTCGCCCCGAACTGGTCGGCGAAGGTCGAGTACCAGTATTACGATTTCGGCGACAGCCACTTCACCAGCCCCGCCGCGCTGGTCCCGTTCGGCACGTTCCACAACGACGAGCACACGGTGAAGGCCGGTATCAACTATCGCTTCAACCTCGGCAACTGGGGCGCTCCGGTGGCCGCGCGGTACTGAGACCGCCAGCTGCAACCAGGCGTGGAAGAGGCCGGCGCATGCCGGCCTTTTTGCGTTCGGTCGCGTGCATCGGTCGACATGCGCGGAAGAAAGCATCATCGCGCGAAGCCGCTCAAAAATCGCGCAGATCGCTGCAATTTTCCCGATTTTATTAACCCGGCACCCGGATACTGCCGCGCGAGGAAGCATCCAGGGGTAGTGGGGAAATGGCGTTTCAGTTCAAGCTCGGCAAGCTCAATCTCAAGCACATTCGTCGTCCGCAGGTGGGCGTCAGGGGCAGCCTGTTTGCGGCGTTCGCAGTCATCGCGGGCATGGCGCTCATCATCAGCGCCGGCGCGGGCTGGGTGCTGCACCAGCTCGGCGGCACCATGCTCGACCTCAGCGGCAGCGACATTCCGCGCCTTGCCGCGAGCCTGCAACTCTCCGCCCAGAGCGCCTCGCTCGCATCTCAGGGACCCGGCCTGCTCGCCGTCCAGACCGAAGACGCGCTGAACGACCGCACCAGGAAGCTGATGGAGGTGCAGCAGCTCACCTCCGCCAAGCTTGGCGAGATCGCCGAGCTCGGCGCCGACAAATCCGTCGTCAGCGCGCTGACCGACAACATCAAGAACACCGGTGACGCCACCAAGAGCCTGGTCTCGGCGGCGCACGAGCGGCTGGAGATCGCGGCCCTTCATGACAAGCAATACAACGCGCTGCGCAAGGCACAGACGGCCTTCGTCTCGGCTGCGGGTCCCGCGATGCTCGACGCGCAGACCCGGCTCAACGCGATTCTCGGTTCGGCCGAAGTCTCCGCTGACGACGCCACCGAAGCGGCCCGCACCGTCGGCCAGATCGGCAACGTGCTCGCCGTCGGCAATCTGATGGCCGCCGACATGACCGCGGCACTGTCGGCCAATTCCAGCGACACGCTCGATGCGATCGAGAAGGAGGTCAAGGCCGGGCGCGAGCGCATCAAGTCCAACCTCGAGGACCTGCCGAACAATCCGGCCATCGTTGCCGTCCGGGATACCGCGCAGAAGCTCCTCGTGCTCGGCGAAGGCAAGACCGGCGTATTCAAGCTGCGCGAGCGGGAGCTCGATTCGATCGACTACGGCCAGACCATCCTCGATGAAACCCGCAAGCTCAACGTCGGCCTCGGCATCAGCGTGCAGCAGCTCGTCGACGCCGTGCAGAAGGAGACCGACGCCTCGACCTTCCAGGCCCGGCAGCAGATCTCGTTCTCGACCATGGTCATGATCGCGCTCGGCGCCGCGACGCTGATTGGCTCGTTCCTGTTCGTGTGGCTCTATGTCGGCCGCAACATCCTGCGCCGCATCCGCGGCCTGCAGCGCTCGATGCAGCTGCTCTCGGACGGCGACCTCGACACCGAGATCCCGCAGAGCCGCCAGCGCGACGAAATCGCGGTCATGGCCGGCTCGCTGCAGGTGTTCCGCGAAAGCATGGTCGAGGGCCGCGAGCTCTCGGCCAGCCAGAACCAGGATCGCATCGCCAAGGCCGAACGCGCCTCGCGCATGGAGACCCAGATCGCCGAGTTCGAATCCACCGTCCGCGCCGCGCTCGGCGGCCTGCAATCCTCGGCGAGCTCGATGCAGACCACCGCGCAGAGCATGTCGGCGACCGCCGACCAATCCAGCGCGCTGGTCAGCGCCGTCGCATCCGCGGCCGAGGAGACCTCGGTCAACGTGCAGACGGTGTCGGCGGGCACCGAGGAATTGTCGTCGTCGATCGCGGAGATCGGCCGTCAGGTCGTGACCTCGGCGGAGATCGCCCGCAAGGCGGTGGAGGAGGCCAGCGCCACCGACGCCACCATGCAGGGGCTTGCCGACAATGCCGCGCGCATCTCCGTCGTGGTCGACCTGATCCAGACTATCGCTTCGCAGACCAATCTGCTCGCGCTCAACGCTACCATCGAGGCGGCGCGCGCGGGCGAAGCCGGCCGCGGCTTTGCCGTGGTCGCTTCCGAGGTGAAGAACCTCGCAAGCCAGACCGCGAAGGCGACCGAAGAGATCCGCCAGCAGATCGTCAGCATGCAGGAGGTGACGACGACGGCCGTCTCCGCCATCCGCAACATCTCGAGCACGATCGGCGAGATCAACGACGTCACCACCGCGATCGCGGCCGCGGTCGAGGAGCAGGGCGCGGCGACCCGCGAGATCGCCCGCAACATCCAGCATGCCGCCGGCGGCACCAGCGAGGTGTCGAGCAACATCGTCGGGGTCAGCAATGCCTCCTCGGAAGCCGGCGCCGCCGCGGGCGAGGTGCTGCACGCCTCCGACGCGCTGCGTCGCGAGGCCGACGTGCTGCGTTCGGAAATCGACAGCTTCCTGTCGAACATCAGGGCGGCGTAGCACCAGCGATCGACGCGGCAGCCCGGATGGAGCGCAGCGAAATCCGGGTCTGCTCTTTCCAGGCAACCGCCCCGGATTGCGCTCCGCTCCATCCGGGCCACGGAATTTCGGTTCCTTCCTCTCCCTGTCTCCGGACCACCATCCTGATTTTTCGGCTGGCGCGGCGGCCCGTGGCCCGCTAAGCCGATAGCATGGACAAGAAGACCGACAGCATCCATTCCTCGGCAGAGGCACTGCGATACCCCTGGGAGAACCATCCCGGCCACGACCAGATCGTGGAGGTGATGCCCGGCGTCCTCTGGGCGCGGCTCAAGCTGCCGTTCCGCCTCAACCACGTGAACATCTATCTGCTCGCCGACGGCGACGGCTGGGCCATGGTGGACTCAGGTTTCGGCAACGAGGAATCGATCGCGGCCTGGACCACGCTGTTCGAGGGCCCGCTGCGGCACGTCAAGGTGACGCGCCTGATCGTGACGCATTCGCACCCCGACCATGTCGGGCTTGCCGGCTGGATCACCGAGCGCTTCGATTGCCCGCTGTTGATGTCGCAGGTCGAATATCTGCAATCGGTCTATCACCAGAACCGCGGCACCGAAGAGCGGCGCAATGCGCAGCGGCTGTTCTTCCGCCGCCACGGCATGGACGAGGAGCTGACCGAGAAGCTGCTCGGCCGCGGCCAGGACTACCTGAAGCGAGTGTCGGTGCTGCCGCCGTCCTACCACCGCCTCACCCATGGCGACGAGATCGTGATCGGCTCACGGCGCTTCAAGGTGATCACCGGCGGCGGACATGCGCTCGACCAGGTGATGCTGTATTGCGCCGCGGACAAGCTGTTCCTCTCCGCCGACCAGGTGCTGAGCAAGATCTCGCCCAATGTCAGCGTCTGGGCGGTCGAGCCCGAGCAGAACTCGCTCGGCGAATATCTGGCCTCGCTGGCGAGCCTGACCACCAGCCTGCCCTATGATCTGATGGTGCTGCCCGGTCACGGCGTGCCGTTCTACGGGCTGAAGACCCGGATCAAGCAGCTCGCCGACCATCACGAGGAGCGTTGCCGGCTCATTGCGGAGGCCTGCCGCGAGGTCCCGCAGACCTCCAAGGAACTGGTGCCCGTCGTGTTCCACAAGCACGTGCTGGATCCCCACCAGATGGGATTTGCCGCCGGCGAATTGATCGCCCATGTCAATTACATGCTGGTCGAGGGCCGCCTGACGGCCGCGACCGGCGGCGACGGCGTGCTGCGCTTCCGCACCACCTGAGCGCGGCACGGGTCGTCTCAAATCCACGCCGATTTGATCGACATCAAGCCGGACGGGCGCGGCTAGGGCAATTTGCCCAACTGTGCCGCATGCCCAATTGTGAGCCAATGCATAGACATCAGAGCTGGAAAAGCTCTAAGAAGAAGCAGTTATTCCGGTCAGGTTCCCGCTTCAGGTTTGCCGATGGATTACAGCCAGTTCTTCAATGCCGCGCTCAACCGCCTCCATGATGAGCGGCGCTACCGGGTGTTTGCCGACCTCGAGCGGATCGCCGGACGCTTCCCGCACGCGACATGGCACTCGCCGAAAGGCCAGCGCAATGTCGTGATCTGGTGCTCCAACGACTATCTCGGCATGGGCCAGCACCCGAAAGTCGTCGGCGCCATGGTCGAGACCGCAACCCGGGTCGGCACTGGCGCCGGCGGCACCCGCAACATCGCCGGCACCCATCATCCGCTGGTGCAGCTCGAAGCGGAACTCGCCGATCTCCACGGCAAGCAGGCCTCCCTGCTGTTCACCTCCGGCTATGTCTCGAACCAGACCGGTATCTCGACCATCGCCAGGCTGATCCCGGACTGCCTGATCCTGTCGGATGCGCTGAACCACAATTCGATGATCGAAGGCGTGCGCCAGGCCGGTTGCGAGCGCCAGATCTTCCGCCACAACGACCTTGCGCATCTCGAGGAGCTGTTGATCGCGGCCGGTCCGGACCGGCCAAAGCTGATCGCCTGCGAGAGCCTCTACTCGATGGACGGCGATGTCGCCCCGCTCGCCAGGATCTGCGATCTCGCCGAGAAATACGGCGCCATGACCTATGTCGACGAGGTCCACGCGGTCGGCATGTATGGCCCGCGCGGCGGCGGCATCGCCGAGCGCGACGGGGTGATGCATCGGATCGACGTGCTCGAGGGCACGCTGGCCAAGGCATTCGGCTGCCTCGGGGGCTATATCGCAGGCCGGGCCGAGATCATCGACGCGGTACGCTCCTACGCACCGGGCTTCATCTTCACGACCGCGCTGCCACCGGCGATCTGTTCGGCGGCGACCGCCGCGATCCGTCACCTCAAGACCTCGAGCTGGGAGCGTGAGCGCCACCAGGACCGCGCCGCCCGCACCAAGGCGATCCTGATCGCCGCCGGCCTGCCCGTCATGTCGAGCGACACCCACATCGTGCCGCTGTTCGTCGGTGACCCCGAGAAGTGCAAGCGGGCCTCCGACCTGCTGCTCGAGGAGCACGGCATCTACATCCAGCCGATCAACTATCCGACGGTCGCCAAGGGCAGCGAGCGGCTTCGCATCACCCCCTCGCCCTACCATGATGACGGCCTGATCGACGGGCTGGCGGAAGCCCTGCTGCAGGTGTGGGACCGGCTCGGCCTGCCGCTGCGCAGGAAGTCGCTGGCGGCCGAGTAACCCTATCCGGTTCCGATCGCGGAAACGGGCCGGTCGCGCGGTGCGCGGCCGGCCCGTTGGGTTTATAATCCCGCATCCGGCCCTCCGAGACCGGGGAAGGGAGATCAGCAAGCAATGCTGCACGACTGGGGCGTAATCGCCACGGCGTTCGCCTACATCGGATTGTTGTTCTTCGTGGCCAGCCGCGGCGACCGCATGCCGCCGGACGGGCGCGGCCGCGCGAGCCAGTGGATCTACCCGCTGTCGCTGGCGATCTACTGCACCTCCTGGACCTTCTTCGGTTCGGTCGGTTTCGCCACCCGCACCAGCGTCGACTTTCTCGCGATCTATGTCGGTCCGATTCTGATGATCGGGCTGTGCACGCCGCTGCTGCGACGGGTGATTGCGCTGGCCAAGTCGCAGAACATCACCTCGATCGCCGACTTCATCGCCGCGCGCTACGGCAAGAGCCAGGCGGTGGCGGCGACGGTCGCCGCGATCGCGATCATCGGCTCGGTGCCCTATATTGCGCTGCAGCTCAAGGCGATGGCCTCCTCGCTGGAGACGATCCTGAGCGAGGACCAGGCCTATTCCAAGATCCCGATCATCGGCGACATCGCGCTGATGGTGACGCTGGCGATGGCGGTGTTCGCGGTGCTGTTCGGCACCCGCCACACCGACGCGACCGAGCACCAGCACGGCCTGATCCTCGCGATCGCGACCGAATCCATCGTCAAGCTGGTCGCCTTCATCGCCGCGGGCGCCTTCGTGACGTTCTGGATGTTCTCTCCGATCGAACTCTACGAGCGCGCCCTGAAGACGCCGGAGGCGGTGCGCGCGATCGAATACGTGCCGTCGATCGGCAACTTCCTGATCATGACGCTGCTGTCGTTCTGCGCAACCATGCTCCTGCCGCGCCAGTTCCACGTCAGCGTGGTGGAGAATTCGACCGGTGCCGACGTCAGCCGGGCGCGCTGGCTGTTCCCGCTCTACCTCGTCGCGATCAACCTGTTCGTGATCCCGATCGCGATCGGCGGTCTGATCATCTTCCCGTTCGGCGCCGTCGACGCCGACATGTTCGTGCTGGCACTGCCGATCGAAGGCAATTCGCCGCTGCTCAGCCTCGCCGTGTTCGTCGGCGGCCTGTCGGCCGCGACCGCGATGGTGATCGTCGAATGCGTCGCGCTGTCGATCATGGTGTCCAACGACATGGTGCTGCCGCTGGTGCTGCCGCGCAGCGATGATGCCCGCGTCGGCCAGAAGGACTTCGGCGACTTCCTGCTGAAGGCGCGTCGCTTCTCGATCTTCGCCATCATGGTGATGTCGTATTTCTACTATCGCGCGCTCGGCAACACCCAGCTTGTTGCGATCGGCCTGCTGTCCTTTGCCGCGATCGCGCAGCTGGCGCCCGCCTTCTTCGGCGGCCTGTTCTGGCGCCGCGCCACCGCCCGCGGCGCCATGGCCGGCATGCTGGTCGGTTTTGCGACGTGGCTCTACACGCTGTTCGTGCCGAGCTTCCTGGAAAACTCCACCGCGGGCCTGATGCTGCTGCAGCATGGACCGTTCGGGATCGAGGCACTGCGCCCGCAGGCGCTGTTCGGCGCCGACCTGCCGCCGCTGCTGCACGGCGTGCTGTGGAGCCTTGCGCTCAACATGCTCAGCTACGTGCTGTTCTCGCTGGCGCGCGCGCCATCCTCGATCGAGCTGTTGCAGGCCGACATATTCGCGCCCGACGAGCTGGCCCCGACCGCGCCCAGCTTCCGGCGCTGGCGCACCACCGTGACGGTGCAGGACATCCAGAGCACGGTGGCGCAATATCTCGGTCCCGACCGCGCTCGCGAAGCCTTTACGGGTTTCGCCGCCGACCACAACACCGTGCTTGACCCGGCGGCGCCGGCGGATTTCGAATTGCTGCAGCACGCCGAGCGGCTGATCGCCTCCTCGATCGGGGCTGCGTCGTCGCGCCTCGTGATGTCGCTGCTGCTGCGCCGGCGCACGGTGTCGGCCAAGGCTGCGCTGAAGCTGCTCGACGATTCGCACGCGGCGCTGCATTTCAATCGCGAGATCCTGCAGACCGCGCTCAACCATGTGCGCCAGGGCATCGCGGTGTTCGATGCCGACCTGCAGCTGATCTGCTCCAACCGCCAGTTCTCCGAGTTGCTGGCCCTGCCGCTTCATTTGGTCCAGCTCGGCATTCCCCTGCCCGAAATCCTCGAATTCATGGGCGCGGTAAGCCCGCCCTCTGCGGCGAACAGCGACAGCCTGCTCGAACAGCGCATGCACGCCTATACCACCGAGGGCGAGCCCTACCTGGAACGCTTCACCGAACGCCATTTGGTGATCGAGGTGCGCGCCAACCGCATGCCGGGCGGCGGGCTCGTCATCACATTTTCCGACGTCACGCCGAGCTTCGAGGCGGCGGAAGCGCTCGAGCGCGCCAACGCGACGCTGGAGAAGCGTGTGCGCGACCGCACAGAGGAATTGACGCGGCTGAACTCCGAACTCGCGCTGGCCAAAAGCACCGCGGAGGACGCCAACGCCTCCAAGACGCGCTTCCTCGCCGCCGCCAGCCACGACATCCTGCAACCGCTCAACGCCGCGCGTCTGTACGTCACGAGCCTGGTCGAGCGCCAGAATGGCGGCGAGGATTCGCGCCTGGTCGAGAACATCGACGACTCGCTGGAGGCGATCGAGGACATCCTTGGCGCGCTGCTCGACATTTCCAGGCTCGATGCCGGCGTCATGACACCACAGATCTCGAGCTTCCGGATGTCCGACCTGATGCGCTCGCTGGAGATCGAATTCGCACCGATCGCCCGCGACAAGGGCCTTGACCTGCGCTTCGTGGCCTGCTCGCTGCCGGTCGAATCCGACCGCTCGCTGCTGCGTCGGCTGTTGCAGAACTTCATCTCCAACGCGATCAAGTACACGCCGCGCGGCCGCGTGGTGATCGGCGGCCGCCGCCGCGGCTCCTCGCTGCAGATCGCCGTCTACGACACCGGCGTCGGGATTCCCGTGCAGAAACGCGCCGAGATCTTCAAGGAGTTCCACCGCCTCGAGCAGGGCGCCCGGATCGCGCGCGGCCTCGGCCTTGGCCTATCGATCGTCGAACGGCTGGCGCGCGTGCTCAACCACCGCATCGCGATCGACGCCGGGAACGGCGGAGGCTCGGTGTTTTCGGTCACCGTGCCGGTTGCCGCCGAGATCAACCACACCGCCGCAGTAACCAGCGCGACGCCGCTGTCGAAGACACCGATGAGCGGCGCGCTCATCGTCTGCATCGAGAACGATCCCGCCATCCTCGACGGCATGAAGACGCTGCTGACGGCATGGGATGCCGAGGTGATCGCGGTGACCGATCCGGAGGCCGCCCTCACCGCGATCGAAACCGCGGGTGGCCGCGTCACCGGCGTTCTGGTCGACTATCATCTCGACCGCGGCAACGGCGTCGCCGCGATCCGCGAGATCCGCCGCCGCTTCGGCGACAACATCCCGGCGATCCTGATCACCGCCGACCGCAGCCCCGCGGTGCGCGCCGCCGCGCGCGAGGAGAACATCGCGGTCCTGAACAAACCGGTCAAACCTGCCTCGCTCCGCGCCCTGCTCGGACAATGGCGCAGCCAGCAGATGGTGGCGGCGGAGTAGAGCCGCATATTCTCAGAAATAACGAATGGCGGGATGCCCTTTGGCCTACCCCGTCGGCGTGCCCTGACGCCATTGGCCGCCGGCAATCTTGGCGGCGGCGATCACGGCTTGCGTCCGGCTCTCGACGCCGAGCTTCTGCAGGATCGCCGAGACATGCGCCTTGATGGTCGCCTCGGAGACGCCGAGTTCATAGGCGATCTGCTTGTTGAGCAGCCCCTCCGACAGCATCATCAGCACCCGCACCTGCTGCGGGGTCAGCGTCACCAGGCGATCGCGCAGCCGCGTCATGTCGGGATCGGCGGCCGCCGAAAGATCCGTATCCGGCGGAACCCAGACATCGCCCTCCATCACCTTCATGATGGCATCGCGCAGCGTCTCGACCCCGAAGCGTTTTGGAATGAAACCGGAGGCGCCGAAATCGAGCGAGCGGCGGATGGTTCCGGCATCGTCACTGGCCGAGACGATCACCACCGGAATCGCCGGATATTGCGCCCGCAGATAGATCAGGCCGGAGAAGCCGCTGATCCCCGGCATCGAGAGATCGAGCAGGATCAGATCGACATCGGAATCCCGCTCCAGCAGCGCGGTCAGATCCTCGAACGAGCCGGCCTCGCTGATGGTGGCCGAACTCACGACACTCGACACCGCCTGGCGCAACGCATCGCGGAACAGCGGATGGTCGTCGGCAATGACAAGATGTGTAGTGGCAACAGCAGTCATCTCAGTCCCGCAGGCGGATCGCGATCGACCCGCGCATCTTGGTTTTCTCCCGCGCGGCAGTACCACGCAAGCACTGAATAATGCCAGATGCCAAACGCAGTTAACCGGCTCGGTTTGTGCGCTGCAACAGATGCAAGTCGGACGCGACGCATCCCGTTCACCTTCCTGACGTTAAGCTGACACAGTGCAAAAGCCAAAAGTCTTATTGGGGCGCGTTTCACTGCGATGTTACCTTCGATGCCAAGACCAAAGTCGAACCGGATGTCGCCGGCGACGTTTGGGGCGCGCGGAAACAAGGCGGGGAGCGAGACACGATGACGATGGCAGCAGCCGCGGGCGGAGGCGTCCGTGCAGGTGGGATGACCGCAGAGGAGAGAAAGGTCATTTTTGCCTCCTCACTCGGCACGGTTTTCGAGTGGTACGATTTCTATATCTACGGAACCCTCGGGGCGTTCCTGGCCAAGTATTTCTTCTCGAATGTGCCGCCCAATGTCGGCTTCATCTTCGCGCTGCTGGCGTTCGCCGCCGGCTTCGCGGTACGCCCGTTCGGCGCGCTCATCTTCGGCCGGCTCGGCGACATGATCGGCCGCAAATACACCTTCCTCGTCACGATGACCCTGATGGGCATCGGCACGTTCTTCATCGGCCTGCTGCCCGGCTATGACAGCTGGGGTATCGCTGCGCCAGTCGTGCTGATCGCGCTACGCCTGATCCAGGGCCTTGCGCTCGGCGGCGAATATGGCGGTGCGGCAACCTACGTCGCCGAACACGCGCCGCCCGGCAAGCGCGGCTACTACACGTCGTGGATTCAGACCACGGCGACGCTTGGACTGTTCGTCGCGCTGCTGCTGATCCTCGGCATCCGTTCATGGATGGGCGAAGCATCGTTTGGTGATTGGGGCTGGCGCCTGCCGTTCCTGCTCTCCGGCGTCCTGCTGGTCGTATCGATCTGGATCCGCCTCAGCCTCAGCGAGTCGCCGGTTTTCCAGCGCATGAAGGAAGAGGGCAAGACCTCGAAGCGGCCGCTGAGCGAGGCATTCGGCGAATGGTCCAACGCCAAGACCGCGATCTTTGCGCTGCTGGGCGCCACTGCCGGTGAGGCCGTGGTGTGGTACGGCGGACAGTTCTACGCGCTGTTCTTCCTGACCCAGACCATCAAGGTACCGGGCGTCGCCGCGCAGATCATGATCGTGGTTGCGTTGGCGCTGGGCACGCCGGGCTTCGTCATTTTCGGTTGGCTCTCCGACAAGATCGGCCGCAAGCCGATCATCCTGGCAGGCTTCCTGCTCGCAGCGTTGACGTACTTCCCGATCTTCAAGGGGATCACGCACTTCGCCAATCCGAAGCTCGAGCAGGCGCTCGCCTCGTCGCCGGTGACTGTCGTCGCCGACCCGAACGAGTGTTCGTTCCAGTTCAAGGCAACCGGTACGGAGAAGTTCACGACGAGCTGCGACATCGCCAAGTCGGCGCTGGTCAACCTGTCGGTGAACTATACCAATGAGGCTGCTCCGGCCGGCACCAAGGCTAAGGTGAAGATCGGCGACCAGGTTCTGGCAGCGGACAGTCCGGACTTCGCAAAGACGCTGCCGGCAGCGATCAAGGCTCACGGATATCCGGCGTCGGCAGATCCGAACGACATCAACTACGTCATGACGACGATCCTGCTCTGGATCCTCGTGATCTACGTGACGCTGGTCTATGCACCGATCGCGGCCTGGCTTGTCGAACTGTTCCCGAGCCGCATCCGCTACAGCGGCATGTCGCTGCCCTACCACATCGGCAACGGCTGGTTCGGCGGTTTCCTGCCCGCGACCGTGTTCGCGATCGCGGCGGCCACCGGCAACATCTACTCCGGTCTCTGGTACCCGGTCGGCGTCGCCCTGATGAGCCTCGTGATCGGCTTCCTGTTCTTGCCTGAGACCAAGGACATCGACATCACCAAGACCTGATCGCTCGACATCACGATCCAAACGCATCGGCCGCGGAGCAATCCGCGGCCGATGTCGTTTGGAGGTCCAATGCGATTCGTCGCTACGGCATCAGTCGCGCGTGGCGCCGATGAATTGCAGCACGATCTCGCGCCGGTGCGGACGGGCGCGGTGCTCGATCAAATAGATGCCCTGCCAGGTCCCGAGCGCCATGTCGCCGTCGAGCACGGGAATCTGCAGCGAGGTCGCCGTCAGCATGGTCTTGATGTGGGCCGGCATGTCGTCGGGGCCTTCGGTATCGTGACGCCAGCCGGCGTTTTCGGGCGCGGCGCGATCCAGCGCGGTCGTCAGGTCCAGCAGCACCGTCGGATCGGCATTCTCCTGGATCGTCAGCGACGCCGACGTATGCCGGATGAAGACGGTGACCGCGCCTTCCGCGGCGCGCGCCTCGCGCAGGAATGCGTCGACATCGCGCGTGATGTCGATGAAGCCTGCGCCCGACGTCTGCACCGTCAGTCGCGACGACACGATCCTGGTGGCGACGGCGGAGGATGACGTCGAGCGGGTGATCGTTCTCGATGACATCGGTCCCGTCCTCGACTGCGTCAGATCTTGCCGCCGTTGACGTCGCGCTGCACGCGATTGGCCATCTCGACCAGGCGCCGCCAGGCGCGCTCCAGGAACGACATCACGCGATCAACGTCCTGGTCGCTCGGCAGCGGAATCTCGATCTTGCGATCGCCCTCGGCGGTCTTCGGCCCGGGCTTCTTCAACTGGTCGGATTTCGGCAGCGCCTCGTCGGTCTTGCCCGGGATGGTGGGTTCACGCGCCGCAAGCTCGGTCTTCAGCCGGTCATTGTCGGCTTGCAAGCGGCCGATCTCGGCGTCCATGGCCGCACGTTCGTCGGGCACCGCATAGCAGGCCCAGCCCGTATTCGAATTGGTGCAATTCGATACCGCGCCGGTGCGGGTGTCGAGCCGCAGATAGCCGTCGCCCGCGGGCGACAGTGCGTAGCGGCCGTTCTCGGTGTCGGGCGCCGATTGTGCGATCGCTGCGCCGCCGAGCAGAACCGTTGCCGCAAACGTCAGGGAAACTTTCGACAGCGACATCGCGATGGGCATGAGATTGCTCCGCCTCAATCAGATCCTGCCCCGCTTCGGCACGATCCCTTCCGCAAGTCTGTGCCGCTTGTCCAGATCATGCCTCAACCTTGAGAGTTATAGGGCTTGCGGCCCGACTTCAACGCATCCTCGAGCAATTCGATCCGGTCCTGACCCCAGAACACTTCGCCGTCGAGCACGTAGCCGGGCGAGCCGAAGACATCAGCATCAAGCGCATCCTGCCGGTTCTGCTCATAGGCCGCGCTGACCGCCTCCGTCGCTGCGCGCGCGACGAGTTGCTCGCCGGGCAGGCCGGCGTCATCGGCGAGTTTCACCAGGGTCGCCGAATCGGCGAGCTTGAGCTGATGCTCCCAGACCGCCGGATAGGCTCGCTGCAGATAGGGCTCCGGATCAAGGCCCACCTCCAGCGCCGCGATCACGACACCGTCGGCCAGCCGCGCGTTGAACGGCCAGTTCGCCGGCTGAAGATGGAAATTGAGCCCGCGCCTGTCGCGCCAGCGCTGCAACTCGACCATCCTGTAGCGCTGCCGCGCCGGATGACGCTTGGCGAGCGGCAACCCGCCGCTCTCCGCGAACAGGTCGACCAATTGCACCGGCTTGTAATTTATCTTGAGATCATAGGTACTTACGATCTCGCGGAACGGCTTATGGCCGATATAGGCCCACGGCGATTGGAGCGAGAAATAGTAGTCGATCTGACGCGTCATGCGGATTTCCGTTGGCGGGCTGGAAGAGTCTTCGGCCATCCCAACAGAGCGGCAAAACCCGCGCAAGATGGCCGCGTCGTCCCCAAGCTGCTGCACTGCGAACGCTGCATCACTCCGCTGTTGAATATCTTCGAATAAATCTAGCGAAATCAAAGAAGTAACTGGTTACGACGCAATCTTGACTTGATTAGACGCGGTCAGTATGGTCCGCGCGGCTTTTGACGGGGACGGGCGCAATTTCCATCATCCGCGGCATCGGTTAGTGTTCGCAGCATGGCTGAAAACACTCACCAGGACGCAAGTGGAAGTCGCGATCAATCGTCTCCCGACGAAGCTGCGCTTTCCGCAAGGCTCGGAAGTCTCGATCATCGGTTGTCAGAAATTCGCGACAGCCGCATGAGCAAGACTGATCAATCCGGTACAGAAAGCGGGGACAGTGCGGCCAGAGCTTCGGCGATGGCGCTCGGTTTTCGTCTTTCCTCGGAGCTGATCGCGGGCGTTGCCGTCGGGGCGGCGATTGGCTGGGGGGTCGACCATTGGCTGTCGACATCGCCATTCGGATTCATCGTGTTCATGCTGCTCGGCTTCGTCGCCGGCGTGGTCAACGTGGTGAGGTCCGCGGGCGTGGCTTCCGGCAGGCGCTGAGCGTCGACGGGAAGTCATGACATTTGCAATTCGATTACCGGCAGAACGGCCGGTGGACCAAGAGCCGCGCGGATGAAAATCGACCCTATCCATCAGTTCAACATCGAGCCCCTGTTCACGCTCGGCCATATCGGCAATCACACGATCGCCTTCACCAATTCGTCGCTCTACATGCTCATCGCGGTCCTGCTGATCGCGCTGCTGATGCTGGCGAGCGGCCGCGAGCTGGTTCCCGGACGGCTGCAGTCGGTCGCCGAGATCTCCTACGAGTTCATCGCTTCGACGATCCGCGGCAATGCCGGTGCGGAAGGCATGAAGTTCTTCCCGCTGGTGTTCTCGATCTTCATGTTCCTCTGCGTCTCGAACCTGGTGGGCGTCATCCCCTACACGTTCACGATCGCGAGCCACCTGATCGTCACCTTCGCAATGGCGCTCATGGTGTTTCTCACGGTCCTGATCTACGGCATCTACAAGAACGGCCTGAAATTCTTCAAGATCTTCATTCCCTCCGGCATTCCGATCTACATCCTGCCGCTGGTCATGTTCATCGAGATCCTGTCGTTCTTCCTGCGGCCGGTCTCGCACAGCGTGCGTCTGTTCGCCAACATGCTGGCCGGCCACATCGCGCTGAAGGTGTTCGCGGGCTTCGTGGCGATGCTCGGCTTTTCGCTCGGCGCGCTCGGCTGGGTCGGCGGCTCGCTGCCGCTCGCGCTCACGATTGCGCTGTACGCCCTCGAGATCCTGGTCGCGTTCCTGCAGGCCTACGTGTTTGCGATCCTGACCGTCATCTACCTCAACGACGCCATTCATCCGGGACACTAAGCGGTCCGGGGAATCTCCACCCACCAATCTGTCTATCTTTCTCAAGGAGCTACAAATGGAACCGGCAGCAGCTAAACTTATCGGCGCGGGCATCGCGTGCATCGGCATGGGCGGTGCGGGCGTCGGCGTGGGCATCATCTTCGGCAACTACCTCGCCGCTGCGGTGCGCAACCCGTCGGCCGCGCAGGGTCAGTTCGGCAACCTGATCTTCGGCTTCGCCGTGACCGAAGCGCTCGGCATCTTCTCGCTGCTGATCGCGCTGCTCCTGCTGTTCGTTCCGCTCTGAGCGGCACCCCGGTTCCGCTCTGCGGTAACCTCCGCGCCGCCCAGGGGTCGTCCCATTGGCGGCGCGCATGACAGCAACAGGAGAACACCATGGCTGAGAGTCATGGCGAGGCAAAAGGCCAGAATCCCGGTGCCCACACCGAGGCCGATGGTGGAGGGCACGGCGGAACCTTTCCGCCGTTCGATTCCTCCAATTTCGCCTCGCAACTGGTGTCGCTGGCGATTGCGTTCGTCGCGCTCTATCTGATCGTGTCGCGTATCGCCCTGCCGCGCGTCGGCGGGACGATCGATGCACGCCAGAACAAGATCGAGGGCGATCTGGCCGAGGCGCAGAAGCTGAAGGACCAGTCCGACGCGGCGCTGAAGGCCTATGAAAGCGAACTGGCGGCTGCACGCTCCCGCGCGCAGGCGATCGGCAACGAGACCCGCGAGAAGCTGAACGCGGCCTCGGACGCCGAGCGCAAGGCGCTGGAAGAGAAGCTGGCGGGCAAGCTCGCCGATGCCGAGAAGCAGATCGCAACGACCCGGGCGAACGCCATGAGCAACGTCCGCGGCATCGCGGCGGATGCCGCCGGCGCCATCGTCCAGCAGCTCGCCGGCGTGACGCCGGATGCAAATGCGGTGAACAGCGCCGTCGACGCGTCGCTGAAGGGATAGACCGATGTTTTACGAACCGGAAACCTGGGTTGCGATCGCCTTCGTCATCCTGATGATCGTGTTCGCCTATCTCGGCGTCCATCGCACGCTGCTGACGGCACTCGACCACCGCGCCGATCGCATCAAGGCCGAGCTCGACGACGCCCGCCGTCTGAAGGACGAGGCCACCAAGCTGCTCGGCGAGTACAAGGCCCGCCGGACCAGCGCGGAGCGCGAGGCCGAGGAGATCATCTCGAGCGCGAAGGCCGAAGCCGAGCGGATCGCGGCCGAGGCCAAGGTCAAGATGGAGGATTTTGTCGCGCGGCGGACCAAGACCGCCGAGAGCAAGATCGCGCTCGCCGAGGCCCAGGCCCTGGCCGATGTCCGCGCCGCCGCAGCCAATGCCGCGGTCGCCGCCGCCTCGACCATCCTGTCGCAGTCGGTCAAGGGCTCGGTCGGCGACGACCTCGTCGGCAAGGGAATCGCGGAAGTTCGCGCCAAGCTGAACTGAAACGCTTCCGATCCAAACACAAAGCCGGCGCGAGATGATCGCGCCGGCTTTTTTGTTCGATCTCCGAGTCCGCCGCATCATTCGACAGCGCCGGCCGCCTTTGGCGCCTTCTTCCTGGGCGCCGCGCGCGGCCTGGGCTCCGGCTTCAGGGCCTGCGGGTCGAAGCCGATATAGAAGACGTAATTGTCATTCTCCGCCGGGGTCGGCGCCGGATAGACCACATCCTCGGCCACCAGGCTGAACGGCACGCTGCCGCTCTCGTCCATCTGCACCGTGGTCGTGTAGGCCTTGGTCATGATCGTCTTCTCGCCGACGCCGCTGTTCACCACGGCGACGCGCAGCGGGACCTGGATGGTCGGCGGTGCGCCCGAGGGCCCGACGATCACCCGCCCCTGGATCCCGATCTTGGCAGTGATCTCGCCGTTGTTCAGGTTGCATTGCCGCGCCATCTTGGTGATGGAGGCCAGGAACTTGACGTCGTTGCCGACGGCCTCCTTGCCAGGCGCAGCCACGGAATAGGTCGAGGCGCCGGCGCGGACCTGCACCGGCGGACAGGTCAGCTCCGCGTCGCTGTCGTTGAGCTGCTGTGGCCCCGCGGGCGCCGCGGGCTTGGGTGTGTCGGACGATCCACCGCCGAACAGGCTCTTGAAGCGGTCGCTCAGGGATTGCGCCGGGGCGGCCGAAGGCAGCAAGGCGGCGCCGAGGCCGATCGTTGCCGCCGTCATGATCGCGAACCTGATCACCCTGTCACCCATGGTCGTCCTTAAGCCTCCAATCGAGGTTCCCTGTTTCGCGGGCGTTATAGCAAGGCAATGGCGGCGAACCCAAGGCACCGGCCATCCGCCATCGGTCACCAGACGCTTCTTTCGACGCGTTTTCTTCACGCGAACCGGTATCCACTTCGCTCGAAAACGCTTAACCGCGGAAATCCTCGTGCAGCAGGCCGAACAGCAGATGGTCCTGCCAGATGCCGTTGATGCAGAGGTAGCGCCGCGCCAGCCCCTCGCGGGAAAAGCCGCACTTTTCCAGCACGCGGATCGACGGGGCGTTGGTCGGGATGCAGGCCGCCTCGATCCGGTGCAGATTGAGCTCGCCGAACAGCGACGGCAGCAGCACCCGCAGCGCCGTCGTCATGTAGCCGCGGTGGGCATGCGGCTGGCCGACCCAATAGCCGATGGTGCCGGCCTGCACGATGCCGCGGCGGACATTGGCGAGCGTGATCCCGCCGATCATCACCCCGTCCGATTCGCGGAAGATGATGAACGGATAGGAGCGGTCGCCGGCAATGTCCTCGGAATAGCGGCGCAGCCTGCGGCGGAAGCCCGGCCGGGTCAGATCGTCGGACGGCCAGATCGGCTCCCATGGCGTCAGGTAGGCGCGGCTGAATTCTCGCAAGTGCGCCCATTGCGGATAATCGGACATTTGCGGCGCGCGCAGCAGCAGCCCGTGGCCACGCGGCATTAGCGCGGCCGGTCCGCTGGATGGCAAGCGAAACAGGGCCATGGCCCGACACTCCTCCGCCCGGATTCGGGCGTCACGCCCTGCCCTGCGAGTCGTCGCCCTAGTGCAGCAGCGTCTTTGCCTTCGACTTCGTCAATCCTTCCGCAAAAGACACCGCCGTGTCCAGACCCCTGCCGCTCCCCAATGCGACGACGGCGGGGCGGCTGCGCGACAGCAGCGCACGCGCGGCGTTGCGGGTCGATTCGACACTGACCGCATCGATCCGGGCCACCAGTTCCTCGACCGTCTGCGGCCGGCCATAGGCCAGCACATGGCGCGCCAGTTGCTCGGCACGGGATGAGCAGCTCTCCAGCGCCATCAGCAGGCCGGCCTTCATCTGCGCCTTGGCTCGCGCCACCTCGGCCTCGGTGAGGGTTTCAACCGCGTCGTTGATGACGTCGACGACGACCTCCATCATCTCGGGCGCGTCGGCCGGATCGGTACCCGTGTAGAGGCCGAAGAAGCCGGTATCGCTATAGGGCGCGTGGAACGTGTAGATCGAGTAGCAGAGCCCGCGCTTCTCGCGCACCTCCTGGAACAGCCGCGACGACATCCCGCCGCCGAGCGTGTTGGTGAAGACCTGGAGCGAGAACAGCGAGAGATCGGTCTGCGGCACGCCTTCGAGCGCCAACGTCAGATGCGCCTGCTCGAGCTCGCGATGCACCACGCGGGACCCGCCCTTGCCGAACATCGCCGCTTGCGGCTTCGGCGCCGGCGTCGGCTCGAAACTGGCAAACTTCTGCGCCACATCCTCGACGATGCGCTTGTGATCGACCGCGCCGGCGGCCGAGACCACCATGTCCGGCCCGCGGTAATGGGTCGACAGGTAGCCGCGCAGCATGTCGCGGTCGAAACTCTTCAGCGTCTTGGCGGTGCCGAGCAGCGAGCGGCCCATCGGCTGGTCCGGATAGCAGAGCTCGTTGAGATGCTCGAACACGACGTCGTCGGGCGTGTCCTGCGCCGCGCCGATCTCCTGCACGATCACGCTCTTCTCGCGCTCCAGTTCATCAGGCACGAAGGACGGATTGGCGAGGATGTCGGAGAGCACGTCGAGCGCGAGCGGCACGTCCGCCTTCATCACCCGCGCATAATAGGCCGTGGTCTCGGTCGAGGTCCCTGCATTGAGATCGCCGCCGACGGCCTCGATCTCCTCGACGATCTCGCGCGAGGAGCGCCGCGTGGTGCCCTTGAACGCCATGTGTTCCAGGAGATGCGAGATGCCGTGCTCGTTCGGCTTCTCGTCCCGTCCGCCGACCCCGGCCCAGACGCCCAGCGCCGCGGTCTCCAGATGCGGCATGGTGTCGGTGACGACGGTCAGGCCGGACGGCAGCTTGGTGATCTCGACGCTCATCCGATGGCTCCCTGCTTGGCGGCGCGGCTGACCGACAACACGAAGCGCTCGACAAGCTCGGGGTCGTTCTTCATGACAGTCATCTGTTCGGTTTTGGTCATCAGGCCGTCGAGCCAGGCCGGCAGATGCGGGCGCACGCCGCAGGCGGCCTCGACCGCATCCGGGAACTTGGCCGCATGCGCGGTCGACAGCACGATGTTCGGAATCTTCGAGTCAGAGGTGTCGCGGTCGGCGACTGCGAGCGCCACTGCGGTGTGAGGGTCGACAAGGTCGCCCGCCTCGCGCCAGGCAGCGCGGATCGCGGCGGCCGTCTCGGTCTCGTCGGCACGGCCGGCGTCGAAGTCGCGGCGCACGGCGGCGAGGGTCGCATCCGGCAGCACGAAACGGCCGGACTGCTTGAGCGAGGCCATCAGGCGGCGGATCGAGGCGGCGTCGCGGCCACTCGCCTCGAACAGCAACCGCTCGAAATTCGAGGACACCTGGATATCCATCGACGGCGAGGTCGTGGAGTGAACCTCGCGCACCTCGTAGATGCCGGTCTTCAGCGTACGCGGCAGGATGTCGTTGACATTGGCGGCGATCCGCAGCCAGCGGATCGGCAAGCCCATCCGCTTGGCGACATAGCCGGCGAAGATGTCGCCGAAATTGCCGGTCGGCACCGTGAAGTCGACGGTGCGCTGGGGTGCGCCGAGCGCGACCGCCGAGGTGAAGTAGTAGACCGCCTGCGCGACGATGCGCGCCCAGTTGATCGAGTTGACGCCCGACAGCGCGACCTGGTCGCGGAAGCGATGGTTGTTGAACATCTCCTTCACGATCGCCTGGCAATCGTCGAAGGTGCCCTCGATCGCCAGTGCATGCACGTTGGCGGCCGCGGTCGTCGTCATCATGCGGCGCTGCACTTCGGAGATGCGGCTGTGCGGGAACAGCACGACGAGGTCGACATTGTCGAGACCCGCGAACGCCTCGACCGCGGCGCCGCCGGTATCGCCCGAGGTTGCGACCACGATCGTGGTGCGCTGCGCACGCTTCGCCAGCACATGATCCATCAGCCGCGAGATCAGCTGCATCGCGACGTCCTTGAACGCCAGGGTCGGGCCGTGGAACAGCTCGAGCAGGAACTGGTTCGGCCCGATCTGGTCGAGCGGCACCACCGCGGGATGACGGAAGGTGGCATAGGCCTCGTTCGCCATGCGCCCGAGATCGGCGTCGGAGATCTCACCTGCGGCGAACGGACGGATGATCTCGACCGCGACCTCCCAATAGGGCCGGCCAAAGAAGGCGGCGATGGTCTCGGGCGCGAGTTGCGGCCAGGTCTCGGGCACATAGAGCCCGCCGTCGCGGGCGAGCCCGGTCAGCATCACATCGCAGAAGCCCAGTACGGGGGCTTCGCCCCTGGTCGAAACGTATCGCGTCAAAGCAACCTCCAAAGGCTTCCGACTCAGTCCTAAGCCTTTGATATCGTAGAATGATCATGTCCGCCGCCTGCGAACTGAGTGGTCACCATAGAAGATCGGACCGGCAAAGGGTAGCCCGAACGGCGCGTTCGCAGGGACGACAGCGAGCAGTTTGCACGACCAGTGAGCCGTACGTCCGCATTCTCGCGACATGAATAGTCCGAGTTTTGCTTCGTTCGCCCTCTCCTTGAATAGAGGGCGCAGGGAAAGCCGGGTGCCGATCGCACCCATGGGCCCGGTGCAACAAAAAAGCACCGGGGTAGGACCACAGGTGTAACCGGAAACAACCGGCTTTCCCTGCGCGATGGGTTACGGCTTATACGTGCTCGCCCCGGCGAGACTGGGCTCTTTTGTCACCGTCTCG
>NZ_JAFCKQ010000039.1 GCF_018130215.1 Bradyrhizobium jicamae | reverse complement strand
GATGTCGCGATTGACGGTCGCGGCGGATAGCGGACGGCGAAATCGTGCAGGCCTGACGCCCTAGTGGCAGGTGTCTCATCAGCAAGACGTGCTGATGACGGTGACAAGCAAGCCCAGTCTCGCCGGGGAGAGCACGTATAAGCCGTAAACCATCGCGCAGGGAAAGCCGGGATGTTTCCGGTTACACCTGTGGTCCTACCCCCGTGCTTTTTGTTGCACGGGACCCATGGGTGCGATCGGCACCCGGCTTTCCCTGCGCCCTCTCCGAGAGAGGAGGGCAAAACGAGCGGCAAAACTCGGACAGATGATGTCGCGAGAATGTCGAATCACACCCTCTTCGCGGTTCGACATGGATCAGGGTTTCGCTTCACGCCTTCTCCTTCACGAACCTGTTCCGCAGCGTGCCGATGCCGGTGATGTCGATCTCGACCACGTCGCCGTCCTTCAAATCCGGCGAGGCGCCGTCGGTGCCCATCCAGATCACGTCGCCGGGCCACAGCGTGAAATATTTGGTCAGCTCGACGAGGAACGGCACGATGCCGAAGATCATGTCGTTGGTGCGGAAGCGGCCGGTCTCCTTGCCGTTGACGCGGATCGCGGTCTCCATCGTCGCAAGGTCGACGGATGTCTCGATCCATGGGCCCATCGGCTTGAAGGTGTCGGCGTTCTTGGATCGCCACAGGCCGCGATCGGCCTTCTGCCAGGTCCGTTCGGAGACATCGTTGCCGATGGTGTAGCCGAACACGCAATCCATCGCGCCGGCCTCGGTCAAATGCTTGGCTTTCCTGCCGATCACCACGACGAGTTCGCCCTCGTAATGGATCTTCTCGGTCGCGCTTGCCGGGATCACGACGTTCTCGTCATGGGCGATCAGCGCGTTCTGGGCGCGGTAGCCGATCTCGGGCCGGCCGGGGATATCGGGCACGGTGCCAGCCTTGTCGGCGGCTTCCTTGAGATGCTTCAGGTAGTTCAGCCCGACGCAGTAGAAGGTGCGCGGGACCAGCGGCAGCTCGATCTTGACGTCACCGAGCGCGTGGGTTTGCGATGTCTTCGTCCATTCACCGAGCGGATCACCGGTGACGGTCGTCACCTTGTCGCCCTCGACGAGTCCCCAGGACGTCTTGCCGGCGGCAGTGAATTTGAGCCAACGCATGATGATGCCCCTCTATTCCGCGGCGGCCTGCGGGCGAGCCTTCCAGGCGCCGGCGGCGGGGCGCTTGAGGCCGAGATTCTCGCGCAGCGTCTTGCCGGCGTAGTCCTTGTGGAACAGGCCGCGGCGCTGCAGCTCGGGCACGACATGGTCGACGAAGTCGGCGTAGGAGCCCGGCACATAGCTCGCCGCGATGACGAAGCCGTCGCAGCCGCGGCCGACGAACATCTCTTCCAGCCTGTCGGCAATCTCCTTCGGCCCGCCGACGATCGCGTCCTGCACCTGGCCGCGGCCCGAGAAGGTGATGAAGTCGCGGGTCGAGGGATTGGTCTTGCCGGAGGTGCGCAGCACGCCGTCGCGGATGCCGAGCATGCCTTGCATGCCCTGCAACTCCTCGGTCGTCAGCGGCTCGTCGATCGGCTTGGCGCCGAAATCGAAATTGAGCCCCTCGGCGAGCAGCGACAGCGCGTCGATCTCGAGCGGCAGTTTCTGGATGACAGCCATCCTGTCCTCGGCCTCGGCCCTGGTGGCGCCAGTGACCGGGGTGATCAGGTTGCACAGGAACATCTGGTCGGGATCGCGTCCGGCCTTGGCGGCCTCGCCCCGGATCGCGTCATAGCCTTGTTTGGCATTGGCGAGGTTGCGCGCCGCGGTGAAGATCACCTCGCCCCAGCGTCCGGCAAACCGCTGGCCGCGGCCGCTGGCGCCGGCCTGGATCACGACGGGATGGCCCTGCGGCGAGCGCGGCACCGTGAACGGGCCGCGCGACTTGAAGAACGGGCCCTGGTGGTCGAGCCGCTTGACCTTGGTCGGATCGGCAAAGCGGCCGGACTTCTTGTCGATGAGCAGCGAGCCGTCTTCCCAGCAATCCCAGTGGCCGAGCACCACTTCCATGAACTCGTCGGCGCGGTCGTAGCGCAGGTCGTGCTCGAGATGGTGCTCCCGGCCCATGTTGAGGGCCTCGCCGTCATTGACCGAGGTCACCACGTTCCAGGCGGCACGGCCATTCGTCATCAGATCGAGCGTGGCAAAGCGGCGGGCGACGTCGAACGGCTCGAAATAGGTGGTGGAGGCGGTCGAGGCGAGGCCGAGCTTTTCGGTCACCATGCCCATCGTGGTCAACACCACGATCGGGTCCATCTTCACGCAGCGGATGCCGTATTCGACGGTGTGGGCGTGGTCATTGCCGTAGCGGTCCGGCATCGCCAGGCGGTCGTCGAAGAACGCCATGTGGAATTTGCCACGCTCCAGGATGCGCGCGATCTCCTGGTAATAGTCCGCCGACATCGAATCGTCGCGCGACTCGGGGTGGCGCCACGAGCTCGGCAGGTTGGTGCAGTTCTGTGCCTGCAGGAAGCCAACCAGGGCCATTTGCCGTGTCATGCTGTTCTCCTGTGGTCGGCGATCCGTCAATGAAGCTCGAGTGCCTGGGTGAGCTTGTACTCGGCGGCGAGCGCCTTCAGCTTCTCCCAGGTGGCAGCCTCGATCTCGATACCGTCCTTGCGGCGCTGCTGCTCGCGCAGATATTCGACCTCGCCCGGATAGAACACGCCGCGGCTCCCTTCGGACGGCGGCGTCGACTTGAGGTAACGGGCGAAGTCGGCGACCTCCTTCTTGAAATCCTTCAGCGGTCGGAACGCGGCGACGTTGAACACCGCCATGAAGCAGCCGTCGTTGTGGCGGCCGGTCGGCTCGACGCCGAAGCCGAGCCCCGTCAGCAGACCGCACAGCACCTCGACCATCGCGGCAAGGCCCGAGCCCTTGTAGCCCTCGCTGCCACCGAGCGGCAGCAGCGCGCCGCCCTTGCGATAATCCTTCGGATCGGTGGTGTCGCGGCCCTCGGCATCGATGATCCAGCCCTTCGGGATCGCTTCGCCGCGGGCCACCGCGAGCTGGATCTTGCCGGCCGCGACCGCCGAAGTCGCCATGTCGAGGTAGAAAGGCGCGTCGAGATCGGACGGCACCGCGATCGAGATCGGGTTGGTGCCGAGCCTGGCCTCGCGGCCGCCGAACGGCGCGACGTGCTTCGGCGAGCGGCCGGAATCGGCGGCGGCGATGCCGATCATCCCTTCGCGCATCGCCATCAGCGGGTAGTGTGCAAGCCGCCCGACATGGCTTTGCCGGAACACGGTGCAGGCGGCGACATTTGCGGTCTTCGCCTTCTTGATGGTCATCTCCATCGCCTTGGCGTTGACGTGGAAGCCGAACCCCCAATGGCCGTCGATGACGGTGGTGGTCGGCGTCTCCTGGACGATGGTCCATGTCGCGCCCGGCACGATATGGCCGGCCTTGACGCGGTCGATATAGGTCGGGATCGCGATCACGCCGTGGGAATCGTGGCCGGCGAGGTTGGCGTTGACGCAGCCGGAGGCGACGGCGTTCGCTTCCTCTTCCGATGCGCCGGCGGCTTTGAGCAGCGCAGCGCCGATGCGTGCGAGACGGTCGGCCTGGACGATCGGCATGGTTTCCTCGGGGTTTCCTCGCCGTTGGCCCGCGCGAACGGCGGATCTTGCTTGGTCGTGTTGGCTGCATGCTCTCAAAGCGGAGCCGGGCGAGCAAGGCCAGAAAATCCGGTCCGCCATACCGGGAGCAGGGTGCTCGGCGCCGCGATTTCACCGCGTGGAACAGTTGTTGTCACAATGCGGAATTTGACCGCCGTCACGGGGGCGGGACGGCGCCCCGGCACAGGCTCCGGCACCTGCGCCTCAGCCTGGCACAGGACAGCCCGTACTTCTCCGGATGACCGCGCCACTTGTTCGTCATGCGTTTACTGTGTCTCGCAACTTGCCGGGCCTACTAACCAGCACTTAGGCCTATCGCGGGCAATGTTACCGGCAACAGGTGAGGGGTGGCCCCGTGGGCCTCGAAGGATCGTGCAGTCGACCATTGGACGTACATTCGCGGCGTTGAATGCCACCAACGAAGCGATCCTGTACGCGAAATCGCCAGAAGAACTGTACGGTAAGGTCTGCGAAGCCGCTTTCTCGGGCGGAGACTTCCTCGCCGCCACCGTCTTTTTGCTCGAGCCGGACACCGGCCTGCTGAAATTCGCGGTCGGTTTCGGCGACGACGTCGCACGGCTGCGCGGCATCGACATTTCGATCATCGCCAACACGCCCGAAGGCGAGGGCGTCGGCGGGCGGGCCTTCCGCGCCCAGAAGGCCTGCGTCAGCAACGACTACGTCAACGAAACCTATTCGGCGGCATGGCGCAGCGGCGCTGCACGAGCCGGCGTCGGCGCGGCGGCGGCGATGCCGCTGACATGCGGCGGGCGCAGCGTCGGCGTCTTCATGGTGACGCGGCGCGAACCGCATTCGCTCGGCCCCGAGATGGTTGCGCTCCTGGAGCGCATGGCCGCCAACGTGTCCTTTGCGCTCGACAATTTCAGTCACGAGGCGTCACGCAAGAGCGGCGAGCGGGCAATGCGCCGGCTAAACCGCATGTTCGGCGCCATCAGCGCGACCAACGAGGCCATCCTTCGCGCCAAGACCGAGCACGATCTCTATCAACGGGTCTGCGATGCCGCGGTGTTCAGCGGCAAGTCCTTTGCCGCGGTGGTGCTGCTGGCCGAACCCGACACGCACTGGCTCGAGCCCGTCGCCGGCACCGGCGAGGCGATCGACCTGATCACGCAGACGCGCTTCTCGAGCGACCCGGACAACGTCTACGGCAAGGGCATCTGCGGTGAGGCATTCCGCACCCAGCGGCCCTGCATCGAGCGTGACATCCCCAAATCGGCGACCGCCTCGCAGGCGAAGGGCCGCGGCAGCGGCATGATGGCCTGCGTCGCGCTTCCGCTGACCCGGTTCGGCAACAGCATCGGCGTCCTGATCTTCTTCATCGGCAACACCTGGTCCCGGGACGGGGAGATCATCGCGCTGCTCGCCGGCATCGCCGAGAACGTGTCGGTCGCGCTCGACACTTTCGGCCGAACCACCGAACGGGCGAAGGCCGAGGCCGAACGGGAGCGGCTGTCCCGTATGTTCGCCGCCCTGAGCGCGACCAATGAAGCGATCATGCGCGCCAGGTCGCGGCTGGAGATGTTCGAGCTGGTCTGCGCAGCGGCAGCCCATGGCGGCGGCTTCAATTCGACCAGCATCCTGCTGGCCAAGCCCGGCGACGACATCCTGGAGATGATGGCGGTGGCCGGTCCCACCGCCGAGAACGCCCGCCGCCTCACCGTCTCGCACAATGAGACGCGCCCCGAAGGACGCGGCGTCTGCGGCCGCGCGTTCCGCTCGCGGCGGGCCTGCATCAACAACGACTTCCTGAGCGACGTCGCCAACAGCGCATTCCGCGACGTGATCGACCGCGAGGACGCGCGGTCGGGCGCAGCGTTCCCGCTCGTGGTCGACGATCGACCGGTCGGCGTGATGCTGTTCATTTCGGCCAAGCGCAACACCTTCAGCCCCGAATTCGGCGAGCTGTTGCAGCGGCTCGCCGACAACGTGTCGTTTGCGCTCGGCAGCTTCGATCGCGCCGACGAGAAGGCGCGCACTGAGGAACAGAAGGAGCGATTGACGCGGATGTTCGCCGCGCTGAGCGCGACCAATGAGGCGATCATGCGGGCGAAATCCCGCAGCGAGATGTTCGACCTGGTCTGTGATGCCGCGGCCGTCGGCGGCCAGTTCACCTCGACCGCGATCGCGCTGGTGCGGCCGGGCGAGGCCTTCCTGGAGAACGTCGCGTCGTCGGGACCCGACCGCGTCCGCGCGCGCGACGTGCTGCTGTCAGCCGATGCATCGCGCCCCGAAGGTCAGAGCCTGACCGGGGTGGCGATCCGCTCCCGCAGGCCCTGCATCAGCAACGACTATCTCGGCGATTTCGGTCCTGAAGCGCATTTCTACCAGGCGGTCCGCGACAGCGGCACCAGGTCCGGCGCCGCCCTGCCGCTCCTGAAGGATGGCGAGGCGATCGGCGCGCTGGTGTTTCTCTCCGGCGAGCTCGACACGTTCAGCCCGGAGATGATGGCGCTGCTGCAGCGGCTGGCCGAGAACGTGTCCTTTGCTCTCGACAATTTCGGCAAGGCCGACGAGAAGGCCCGCGCCGACGAGCAGCGGGAGCGGCTGTCGCGGATGTTCGCGGCGCTGAGCGCGACCAACGAGGCGATCATGCGGGCGAAATCCCGCGGCGAGCTCTATCAATTGGTCTGCGAGGCGGCGGCGAGCGGCGGCAGGTTCACCTCGACGACAATCGCGCTGGCGCAGCCCGGCAGCGACTACCTCAGGATTGTCGCGATCGCGGGTCCGTCGGCGGAGGGCGCAAGTCGTGTGACGCTCTCGACCAACGAGGCGCACGCGGAAGGTCGCGGCGCCTCGGGCCGCGCATTCCGCTCGGGCAAGGCGTGCATCATCAATGACTATTTCGCCGATACCGAGACCGCCGCTTTCCACGAACGCGCCCGCCTCGATGGTACGAAAGCCGGCGCCTCGTTTCCGCTGATCGTCGGCGGACAGGTCGCAGGCGTCATGATCTTCGTCGCGAGCGAGAAGGACACCTTCACGACCGAGTTCGCCGAGCTGTTGCAGCGGCTCGCCGACAATCTGGGGTTCGCGCTCGATAGCTTCGACCGCGCCGACGAGAAGCACAAGGCCGACGAGCGGATCGAGTACCTCGCATCGCATGACAGCCTGACCAACCTGCCCAACCGCGAGATGTTCAACGAGCTGCTGCGTCATGCGATCGCGTCGGCCGACCGTCACCAACGGCAGTTCGCCGTGCTGTTCATCGACCTCGACCGCTTCAAGATAATCAATGATTCGCTCGGACACGACGCCGGCGACATGCTGCTGGTGGCGATCGCCGACCGCCTGCGCAACTGCCTGCGCGCCAGCGACGTGGTGGCCCGGCTCGGCGGCGACGAATTCGTCGTCATCCTGGGGGAGACCGGCGAGCGTGCCGACGTCGAGCGCGTCGCCGGCGAGCTGCTGGTTTCACTCAGCCAGCCCTTGCAGCTCAGCGGGCACGAGTGCCACACCACGGCCTCGATCGGAATCGCGACGTATCCGGGCGATGGCGTCGACGTGCAGACGCTGACCAAGAACGCCGACATGGCGATGTATCTTGCCAAGGAGGACGGCAAGAACGCCTTCCGCTTCTTCTCGGGCGAGATCAAGCCGCAGTCGATCGAGCGGCTGACGCTCGAGAACGCGCTGCGCCGTGCGCTGGAGCGTGACCAGTTCTCGCTGCACTATCAGCCCAAGGTCGACATGGTGAGCGGACAGATCAGCGGCGTCGAGGCGCTGCTGCGCTGGACCCATCCGGAGCTCGGATCGATTTCGCCCGCGCAGTTCATCCCGCTTGCCGAGGAGACCGGGCTGATCGTGCCGATCGGCCGCTGGGTGCTGAAGGAAGCCTGCGCACAGAACATGGCCTGGCAGCGCCGCGGCCTGCAGCCCGTCACGATGGCGGTCAACCTCTCGCCGCGGCAGTTCGCCGATCCGCACCTGCTCGACGATGTCGACACGGCCCTGCTCGGCAGCGGCATGTCGGCGGTGCTGCTGCAGCTCGAGGTCACCGAGAGCATGGTGATGCGCAACGTGTCGCGCGCGGTCCGCGTGCTGGATGCGATCCAGAACCGCGGCATCCGGCTTGCGATCGACGATTTCGGCACCGGCTACTCGTCGATGTCGCTGATGAAGCAGTTCCCGATCGACACCATCAAGATCGACCGTTCCTTCGTGCGCGACCTGCCCAATGATTCCGAGGACGTCGCGATCGCGCAGGCGATCATCAGCATGGGCAAGGCGCTCGGCATGACGATCGTCGCGGAAGGCGTCGAGACCTCCGAGCAGGAGGAATTCCTGCGTACACATCTCTGTGACGAGATGCAGGGCTTCCTGTTCTCGAGGCCGCTGCCGCCGCGCGATCTCGCCGAGCTGTTGAAATCATCGCCGGTGCTGGCCTCGCCGCCGCTGCAGCCGGCGCCGGATGACGCGGCGGAGGCGGATCTAGGGCGGAAACGCGCTGTCGTCTGACGGCTGCACGTGGAGGTCGCGCACGTCGGAATCGGTCGATGCGATCTTGCGCGAGAAATCATTGGGCCATGGCAGCATGGTCTGGTCGGCCAGCGCGCGGCGCAGCACGGCGGCACCGTCGCGCCAGGTCGCGCCCTCCGGCAGCCGCAATTGCCGGCACCAGCCGGGCGGCAGCGTCGCGGCGACGTCGCGCAGCTCGAATGCCGGTCCCCACCACCACGCCGGCGCCGGCGGCCGTTCCGGTTCGGGAATGGTGCGCCAGCGCGCGAACTCGTCGACGATGCGGGCAAATTGCAGCTTGGCGGCGGGATGCATCGATGGGTCTCTCCTCGGCCATCGATGATATCAGCGCAATCCATCCACGCAATGTGCGCGGAGTGCGGCAAGGCCGGCTGGCGGCGCTCAGGCCGAGCGGCGGTCCCGCTGCCGGCTGGTGATGGTCGGGTTGAGCTCGTTGAGGACGACCCCGACCAGCTTGCGTTCGGCCCCACCGAGTGCCGCGATGATGTCTTCCATGCAGTCGTTGATGTCGCGATCGCCCGGCAGCACGGCGACGAGGCCGTCCACGACGTCGAACAGCTTGCGGTCCGCCGCGTCCCACGGCATCGCCGGCCCGTCGAGGATCACGAGGTCGTGGCTGCCGGCCGTGCGCGCCTGCGCGACCGCCTTGCGGATCGCCTCGAAGGCCCTGGCGCCTCGGCCCTGGATCGCAGGCTGGATCGTGATGCCGTTCGGGGTGTCCACCGAACGGGCGATCTTGCCGCCGATCGGCAACCAGCCGAGGCGGCTCGGCTCGCGCGGGATGACGGGGGCGATCTTGTTCGACAGGGTATGGGCCGCGCCGTCGGCATCGATCATCAGCACCTTTGCGCCGCCACGCGCCGCTGCAAGCGCGACGTTCAATGCGACGACGCTGCGATCACGGTCGTCGTTGGCGCCGATCACGGCCAGCGCAATCATGCCCTCGGGATTGGTCCGCTTCGCCAGCGTTGCGCACATCCCCCGCATCGTGGTCGGGAAGGCCGCTTGCGCGGGGCCGCTGCGCAGGGTCGGCCAGCCGAACCGCGTGACATCGGCGGAGTGATGATCCTTCATGATCCCACCGAGCGTGCGGACGACGTCGGATTCCTGAAGCTGGGTGATGACGGGCTTGTCGACGAGGCTGACGGCGGGCTGCGGCGCCGTCCGCGCGCTGACCGGCTGCCTGGCCGGCGCGACGGGTGCGGGCCGTTCGGGCGCCACGTCGTCCCTGGGCTGCGCTCTCGCCGTGAGCGGATCTGCACCCGGCGCCAGCTGGTTGGCGGCGACGATAAAGGCCGCGGCGGCGAGACCGCCGAACATGAAGCCGATCATCGCGAGCAGGCTCATCGCCGGCGGGAAGGTGCGGCGTTGCGGGATGGTGGCGTCGCCGATCACGCGCGCGCTGGAGGTGTTGAGGCTCTCCTGCTCCTCGGTCTCGCGCGAGCGCTTGAGGAAGGACTGATACACGTCGCGGCTGGCATCGACGTCGCGCTCGAGCTCGCGCAGGCGCACCGACGCCTGGCTCATCTGCACGCTCTGGTGCTTCTGGACGTCGAGCGCCTTGCCAAGCGACGCTTCGTAGTCGCGGGCCCGGGCCAGGTCGTTCCTGGCGGCTTGCGCAAAGCGGTCGATCTCTTCCTTGATGGTGCGGCGCAGGTCCTCGACCTGCTGGTCGACCTGGCGCAGCGCCGGATGACGCGGTCCGAGTTCACCCTGCAACTCGGCCTGCCGCTTCTTGGCATCGGCATATTGAGCGCGCAGATTGGCGATGGTCGGCGATTGCAGCGCCTCGGGAATGGCTCCCGGATCGGTCGAGGCGCGCCGGCTGGCCTCGATCTGGTCGTATTTGGCCTGGGCGTCGAGGGTCAGCGCGCGGGCAGCGGACAGCCGCTGGTTGCTGGCCGACAGCTGCTGATCAGTGATCAGATTGTCCTGCGAGCCGACGAAATTGTTCTGCGCCTTGTAGGCCGCGAGGGCCTCCTCGGCGTTGCGCAGCCGCTGCTGCAGCTCCTTGAGGCGTCCGGACAGGTCCCTCGTGGCGCGGCGGGCGGCGTCGGCCTGGGACTGCTTGGACTCCGCGAGATAGGCCTTCGAGATCGTGTTGGCGAGCATCGCGGCCTTCACCGGATCATGCGACCAGACATCGATATCGACGATGAAGGTGCGATCGGTCTTCTTGACGTTGATATGGCGGTTGAGCGCGTCGAGCGTGTTCATCTCGATCTGCTGCTGCTCCGCCGCGGTCGGCTTGGGCTCGATGCCGAACAGGCCGAGCAGCGATCCGAGGATACCCTTGCCAGCGGCGCCGCCGCCGAACTCGGGGTCCTTGACGAGATTGGTGTCGCGGATCACCTGCAGCAGCACATTGTTCGAGGTGATCAGGCGCGACTGGCTCTCGACCACCATCGAAAGGCCGGACACGTCCTGGGCGCGCGGGGTCAGCTCGCGGTCGACGAGCTGCAATTCACGCGGGTCGACATAGAGCTGGGCGCTCGCGGTGTATTTGGGCGGCAGCATCTTGCCGATCGCGACCGCGACGCAGGCGCAGATCAGCGCGGCCGACATGATTGCGACCATGCGCTCCCGGAGCAGCCGGATCAGCTCGTACACGCTGAATCCCGCCGGAGCGCCGGTGGGGCGAGACTCAGGCCCGGACCGGACCTTGGCCCGATCTATCGGCTGGTCATAGAGCAGCATCGACCCCAGCTTCCATCCAAACGGCCGCACGCGTCGGCTGAGGGCGTTCCCTTCGGGTCACGCAACGCGCACGGGACGGCGACGCGGACAAGACGCAACACGGAAAATTAACCATACCCATCGAGGGGACTATTCACGAGAAAGGCAAACAAAGCGTTTAAGCCCTGGCGCAACGGAACGCCTCGGCCATGGTCAATGCGGGGATGCCGCGTCGTGTCGCGGCTTCCATCGCGTAGGTCATCAGGTCGGGCGAGCAGCCATAGAGGCTCGGTTGCTCGGCGACGTCGTGGCTGTAGAAAATTAACCAACCGTTAGTGCTCAGCGCCTCGTGCAACGCCCGATCGATCCGGTCACGGGACATCTGGCGGTCGATCAGCGGCATCGCGCGCAGGAACTGCAAATCGACCTCGCCGCTGTTCACGCCCGGCACGATGCTGCGGCAGGTGAGGAATTCGGACTTCAGCTGGTGCTTGCGGGCGTAGGAGCCGTAGCCGAACGGGTAGGCGAAGGTCTCGACCGGCATGGTCGGATCGAGCGAATGAAGATAGGTGCGATTGCGCGCAATCTCGCCGGCCAGCGATTCCTGGTCGAGGTCGCACGCCCGCCGATGCGAGAAGGTGTGGCAGCCGATCTCGTGGCCGCGGCGATGCAGCGATATCACGTCGTCGGCGGTGCCGGTGGCCCAGTCAGGTGCATCGAGACCGACCAGCGCCCCCGAAACGTAGAACGTGCCGCGGGCGCCGTAGGACTCCAGGATGTCGGCGCCGAGCGTCGCGGCGCTTTGCGGCAGGTCGTCAAAGGTGAACGTCACCATCGGCGCGGCATTGTGCAGCCGGAAGTGCTCGAGCTGCACATGCATCGCCAGCCGGTGGCTGACCTTGACTCTGGCCTCGGACCATAATGCGTTCATTGTTCGAGCTTTCGAAGGATCACATGGTAGTCGCCGTGCCGGACATCGACCCTGCCCGGCAGAATGGCGTTCACCATCCCTGCCGCGATATCGATCAGTGCGGCGAGCATCGGCTTGCGCCGGCGCATCTCGGGATAGCGCGGGCTCTCGTATTTCTTGCGGTAGATCACCTGCAGCCCATGCCTGCCGGCAAACGCCTCGAGATTGGCTGGTGTGACCAGCGGATGGAAATGGGTCGGGAACGGGGCTTCGCCCGGCAGCCCGGCTTTCTTCTCGCCGCGAATGTGCCGGTAGAACCAGACGTGGAACCAGTGCGGCGAGTATTTGGTGATGACGCCCGACAGCGAGTCCGGATTCGGCGCGCCGATCAGCAGCAGCCCGTCCCGCTTCAGCGCCGTGCAGAAGCCGCTCAGCACGGACTCGACGTCGGGCACATGCTCGATGACATTGTAGCAGATGATCAGATCGAAACTCCCGGGCGCGAAGCGATAGGTCTGGAGGTCGCCGAGGATAGCCTGCTGCGCGTAGTTGTTGTTGCGGACCTGGTCTTCATCGATGTCGACCACGGTCACATGCGCGCGATGCAGGACGCCGAGCGGCAGATAGCTGGTCGAGCCGCCGCCGGCTTCGTAGATCGACAGCGGGCCCGCCGGCAGCCTCGCCTCGAGGATGCTGTGAACGGTCAGCAGGCTCTGCCTGGCCTCGCCGGGCGGCAGCGCGAGCAGCGATTCCGGATGGACCGGCGCGGCTGGAGCCTGCGTTGGCATGGCGGCGAGCGGGGCATCCAGCGTATCGAACGCAAACGTCTTTGTCATAGGCTCATCCAATGTTGCTGTTTGCCAATCTGGTGCGGAACATGGTCAGGCCATGCCGCAGCCGTCCGCGCAGGCGCGCAATGTCGAACAGCCAGCACAGTGCGCCGTATACGGCGCATCCGGCGCCGATCAGCACGATGCTGGCGGGGAAATCGGCGACATGCAGGTTGCGGTCGAGCGCACCAATCGCGAGCACCATCGCGAGCGCCGCGATCGCGATCAAGGCGAGCCGGCCGAGCGGGACAGGAACCGCGAAGGCGAAACGGCTGAGCACCAGCGCGCAGGCAAAGCCCGCGACGTCGGCACCGAGCCGCGCCCAGGCCGCGCCGATCGTGCCGTGGTGGCTGACCAGGACGTAGGACAGGATCACGTTTGCCGCGATGATCGAGACGGTGTTGATCAGATAGAAGGAGTTGCGGCCGGAGAGCAGGAAGCTTGCATGCAGATATTGCTGCGTCAGCACCTGGAAGATTACGGCAACTGCGATGATCGGCATGATTTCAGCCGCGAGCGCGCGGAAATCGGCACCGAGGATGATATTTGCGACGTGCACCGAGACCGCGGCAAAGCCGAGACACGCGGGCAGCGTGACGGCGGCGAGCAATTCGAGGCATTCGGCAAGGTGGGTCCTGACTGCGGCGTCGCCCCGCCTGGCCCGGATCTGCACTGCCATCGGAAAGAACGCGGCGGCGATGCTCATCGCCGGCATCATCAGGGTTTGTCGCACCAGATCGAGCGATGCCACGTATTTGCCGGCATCCGCGGCGCCGATCAGGTTGGCGATCATGAAGCGGTCGGTGACGCTCGAGATAGCGAGCAGGGTCAGCGAAAGGGTCAGGGGCAGGGCGGTGCGGGCGAGCGCGAACAGGCTGGCGCGGTCGAAGCGGACCGTCGTGCCGCGCCATGCGCTCTTCGACTGCACCAGGACCGCTAGGAGATAAGCGGCGGCCGCCGCCGACAGCAGCAGAAATCCGGTCGGGCTGACCAGCGCCACGACGCCGCCGAAGGCGAGCAGCGCAGCGGCGCGGACCAGCGTCGCCTTCATGACCGAGAGCGCCTTCAACCGCGCGCGCAACAGATCCTGCGTCAGCTCGAACAGGCCGATTGCGACTGCAAGGACGACGGCAGCCAGCGCTGCTGACGCGTCGAGCCCGACCAGCCGCGCCAGCAGAAAGGCAATCGGCGCGGTGAGGCAGCAGATCAGGTAACCCGAGGCGGCGACACCGCGGACATCGGTGCCGTCGTTGCGGGCATGTCCGCTCAGGATCAGGTTGCGGAACCAGCCGACCAGGAAAACGGAGATCACGGACGCGAAGCCGACGCCGAGCAGATAGACGCCATAATCATGCGGCGTGAACAGCCGCGTGAAGATGAAGACGCTCAATAGCCCCAGCAGGGCCGAGATGACGTTGGCGGTCAGATTGATGCTGGCCTGTCCGATCAACATAGCGCGGGGAGCCCCACGGGTTCGCCGGCCGCGCGAGAGGCGAGAATCGCATCGCTCTCGGCGACCACTTCGCGGATCGTCTCGACCGGCGTGCCGGAGAAGGATGCGATCGAGAACGCGACGTCATCGCGATTGGCGCGCGCAAGCAGCCGGTTGAGCTCGATCTTGCTGAGCGTCGGGTCGTCCCAATAGCTGATGCAGGAGGTCTTCGGCACGACGGTGTGACGCACCGCCGAGGTGGCGTCGTTCTGCACGAAGAAGCCGTACAGCAGATATTCGGAGAATTCGCGGGTCTTGCACAGCGCCTCGATCCAGCTCATGCCGGTCACGGCCTCGATGCGCTCGGCAAGAGCGCGGGTGGTCTCCCTGTCCCAGAAGATGATATGTCCGATGAAGTCGGGCGCCGGGAAGGGCGGCGTCGGCACACCGAGCAGCTGATGGCTGGTCTCGAGCCAGCGCGAGTGACGCGGCTGGTCTGCGGTGACAGCATCGTCCGTCCGCAGCAGCGGGATCGTGTTCGGATATTCGAACCCCGCGAGATCGAAGTCGCGGAAGAACACGATGTCCGAATCCAGGATGCAGAACCGCTCATGGGGCAGCGACATCGCGGCGGCGATCTTCAGGATCTGCTGCACATGCCAGCCGCTCACCGGCTTGGCGCGCAGCGACCACCAGAACTGGCGGCGCTTGCGCTGGATCATTCGCGGCAACGGCCGCAACCAGTCGGGCAGGAAGGCCGAAGCCGGGATGATCATGCGGCGATCGCTCGCCAGCGGCGCGAACAGCGACAGGTCGCAGTCCGGAACCAGCAGATAGTGCCTGGAGAAGGAGGTGACGTGCCGGTCCACACTCTCGCAAAGCAGGGTGCAGATTTCCAGATCGCGCCCGTAGGTCGGGGTCAGCAACGCGACAGGGTTCATTTCGCAACTTTCTCCGGCAACGTGCGTCACGGCGGTACGCTGCCGCCGCAACAATGTCGTTGGGTCAAATTCAGCAAGATCGGTGCCGGAGTGCTTTGCGGCGGGGCGCACGCCACCCCCTGTGGTTAATCGCCGGTTAGCGGGACCGCCGAGTGCCGGTTAACCGGTGCAGGGCAAGGCTGCGCGCGCATGGATTTCGCGGCGGATCGGGCGTTGCCCGGATATTGCAGGGCTCGGGCCTCCATTGCCGACGGCATCGGCGCGGATGAAGGAGCATGAGAATCCAGCCGGCATTCGCGGCTGGAAACCAGCGCAGCCGGACCAGGGTGCGCATCGCGTGCCCGTTTCGGAACACCCTTGCTGTCAGCGGTGTCCGCTTTTGGCACGGGAAGATCATGGGAGTTCGTGTTGCAAACGGATCGGACCAGCGGAATCTCGCGGCGCGCAGCTCTGGCGCTCGCGGCGGTCACGTTGAGCGGGTTATCGGTGGTAGAGGCCGCACCATCGCGCGGATCGCGGCTGGCCCGCGGTTCGGCGCGGTTTGCCGGTGCATTCGTCAATTGGGGCGAGACGGGCCGTGAGCACGTGTTGCAGGCGTGGGAGAAATGGCTGAACCAGCCGCCGTCTTCGGTGATCGGCGTCGACTTCTACGGGCAAGCGAGCTGGGACGATTTTCACAGTTTCGATTGGGTCCCCGGGCTTTGGAAAAAGCTCAACCCGGCGCGCAATCTCGTCTGGTCGGTACCGCTCACCATTACGGGGACGCCGCTCGCCGACGTCGCCGGCGGCCTGCACGATTCCGACTTCGAAGCGGCCGCGCGTGCGATCGCAGAGGCCCATCCGAGCGCGATCATCCGTCTCGGCTGGGAGATGAACATCTCCAGCATGGGCTGGTTCGCCAGGGGGCACGAGGACGACTACATCGCCGCGTTTCGCCGCGTGGTCGGCATCTTCCGCCGCCATTCCGGTGGCTTCAGCTTCGACTGGTGTCCGGGCTGGGGGGCCCAGGATATGCCCGCGGATGCCGCCTATCCCGGCAACGACGTCGTCGATACGATCGGCCTCGACGTCTACGACTTCGCGTTGGATGGCACAGCGGCGGAGCGCTGGACCAATGCCTATCTCAAAGCGCCATTCGGCCTGGAATGGCAGCGAGAGTTCGCCGCTTCGCGCGGCAAGCTGATGAGCTATCCCGAGTGGGGCGTCGGCCAGGCCGGCGACAACGACTATTTCGTGCAGCAGATGCACGACTGGTTCGCCGCCAACAAGGCCGCAATTGCGTATGCCGCTTATTTCGATGTCGACGGCCTGTGGCCGACGCAGATCGACACTGGCCGGCTTCCGAAATCGGCGAGCCTGTTCCGGAAACTGTTCGCGGGCTGATCCGGGCGTGCCAACGTTCGGTGGGTGAAATCGTGACTCATTTCGCGACACTTCAAATTAACCTTGCGGCGAAATCACCGGGATGTGTGCGGCCGCTGGATCGGATTTTGCCATCAGCTCGCCGTAACCTTTGATCTGCGTCCGTATAGCTCTCCGCGGCGGTCATCCCGGGACGACGATGTCCCATTTTGATGAACCGACCCGCGGCGGGACGACGGACCGGGACTTTCAGGAGGCCGTGAGCCAGATGTCGACCGAGCTTCCCGCAGCCGACCGCGCCTGGGTGATGACGTCGCCGGCGCTCGATTGCTCCATCGAGACCGTCGTCTGTATTCCGAGCTTTCGCCGGCCCAAGCATCTCCGCCTGACGCTGGAGTCGGTCGTAGCGCAGCGGACCGGACGACGCTTTGCCGTCGTTGTCGTCGAGAACGACGCCTCGCGATGCGAGAGCGCGCCGGTCGCGGCCGAGTTCCTCGCCTCGGGCCGGCTCACCGGCATCTGCATCGTCGAGCCGCGGCAGGGCAATTGCCAGGCCATCAATGCCGCCTTCGAGACCGCGCTCGAGACTTTTCCGGACGCGCAGAACTTCCTGATGATCGATGACGACGAGGTTGCCTCGCCGGATTGGCTCGAGCACATGGTGCGCGCCGCCGAGACATCAGGCGCCGACATCATCGGCGGCCCGGTGTGGCCGAACTTCGACGACAAGCAGAAGGGCGGCCTGAAGCGCCATCCGGCGTTCGCCCCGGCCTACGACGTGGGCGGGCCCGTCCCCGTCATCTATGGCTGCGGCAACTGCCTGATCCGGCGCGCGGTGTTCGAGAGGCTGCCGCAGCCCGCATTCGATCTGCGCTTCAATTTCCTCGGTGGCGGCGATTGCGACTTCTTCGTGCGGTCGCGCCGCGCCGGCCTGCGGTTCTTCTGGGTGACGGAAGCCGTCATCATGGAGACCGTTCCGGAGAGCCGGACCAATCTCGGCTGGATCGTCCGCCGGGGCCTGCGGATCGGCGCGATCAACTACCACGTCGAGCACAAGGCGGCGCAAACGATCTGGTCACGTGCGGTCGTGAAGGCCAAGATGTTCGGTCTGGTGCCGTTCTCGCTGTTCCGCTTCACCCGCATCGTCCTGAAGGAGCAGCAGGCTGTGATCGCGATGCACCCGATGGCGGTTGCGCTCGGAAGCGCGCTCGCGGTGCTCGGTATCGAGCCGCAGCCTTATTCGGCCTCGAAGATCACGTCGTGAGCGGCTTTTCCATCACTGCGGAGAGCCGGGCGCTGATCACGGACGTCTCGCGCCGGCCGGTGATGGATTTCGTTCGCGGCGCGATGTTCATCGGCATCCTGCTGCTGGTCTGGGTCTCGCTGCACCCGTTCGACGATCTGAGCGGCTTCCTTGTCGCCGATGTCACGACCGGAAACGACGCAGTTCTCTACGGCTTGTTCGGCGTGCTGATGGTCGTGATGCTCGCCCTGACCATGCACGACAACATGCCGGCGCTGAAGTCGCTGATGACGCCGGTGTTCCTGCTGTTCATCGGATGGGTCTGCATCACCGTCGTGCTGTCGTTCGATCCGGCGACGTCGCTGCGCCGGCTTGCGCTGACGGTGTTCGTGCTCGTGGTCGCCGCGACGATGTTGCTGCTGCCGAAGTCGCAGGGCGAGCTGATGCGCTGGCTCGGCATCGCCGCGCTCGTCCTGCTCGTGACCTGCTATCTCGGAGTGTTGCTGGCCCCGCATCTGTCGATCCATCAGGCGACCGATCCGCAGGAGCCGGCGCTCGCCGGCGACTGGCGCGGCGCATTCGGCCACAAGAACGTCGCCGCGGCGATGATGGCGATGCTGATCTTTGTCGGCGTCTACCTGGTCAGGGCCGGCGGGTGGCTGTCGGGCACCGCCGTGGGCGCACTGGCGGCGATCTTCCTGTTTTTCACCGCCGGCAAGAGCTCGACGGCACTCTGCGCCGGCGTGCTGCTGTTGAGCTCGCTGACGGCGGTGGTCCGCCCGGCATGGGCGCGCGCTTTCATGCTGCTGACGCCGCTCGTGCTGCTCAACCTGTTCAGCATCGGAACGGTCATGAGCAACACGCTTGCCGCGATTGCAGGCCTCCTGCCGCTCGACACGTCCTTCACCGGCCGCGCCGACATCTGGACCTTCGCGCTCGATGCGCTGCATCAGCGACTGTTGACCGGATACGGCTTCGAGGCGTTCTGGGGCTCTGACGCGATCCAGAACCTGAAGGCGGGCAAGGAGTGGGCGGCCTATGCCTCGCATAGCCACAATGGCTACCTCGACACGGCACTCGGCACCGGACTGCCGGGCCTCGCACTGCTGATCGCGGCTGTCGTCGTCAAGCCGTTGCGCGACTTCCAGACCGCGGACCAGGGCGGCAATGACGGTCCGCTGACGATGCTGTTCCTGCGGATCTGGCTGTTCGGCCTCTATCTGTCGTCGATGGAGAGTTTCTTCCTCGATCGTGCGGATACGACCTGGGTGACGTTCCTGATCGCGGTGTTCGGGCTGCACTATCTCGCCCGGTTCAGGATGCGGACCTGAGTCCTCGATCTACAACTGCGCGCGGATCGCGTTCGCGACGTCGCTCCACCAGCCGTCGAAATCGAAAGGCAGGTTGTGGACGCGGGGCCGCTTCAGCGCCGACACGATCCGGTCGGCGTAATCGGCACTGTTCGAGCCGCGCGGCACCATCAGGATAGCGCCGCGGTCGATCAGCTCCCTGAAGCGCGGATGGTGGTCGAACTCCTCCGGCAGCGCCGGGCCGGTGACGATCAGCGGCCGGCCGGATTGCACGCAGGCCAGCACGCTCGAGCGCCGCGCGGTCAGTCCCTCGTCCAGCGGATAGCAGAACGCATCGATTTCGCAGAGCAGGCCGAACACCTCGTGATCGGAGGCCACGAAGCCCGACACGATCACGTCGCCCTTGAGTCCGAGCTCCCTGACGCGGGCGTCGAATTTCTCCTCGATGTTGTCGACGCCGCGGATGAAGGAGCCGACATAGACGATCAGCGGCTTCAATCCGCGCTCCTTCAGCGCCGCGCCGATCTCGAGCAGCGCATTGGGCTGCTTGCCCGGATAAAGCGAGCCGAAATGACCGACGATCAGCCGGCCGTCGCCGCGCGCCGCGATCAGCCTGTGACGCAGCCTCGAATCCTCGATTCCCGCGGGCGCCGCGATGTTCGGCGGCAGCGGCGCCAGCACGCATTTGCCGATCATGCGGCGTACCAGCGGATCGTCGGCGAGTTCCCTGCGCACAAGGGGCGAGAACATCACGATTGTATCGGCCAACCACAGCGCCGGGATGTAGCTGATCCGGCGCATCCAGTTGAGGCCGGCCCATTCGTGCTGAACGAGCACCGTCTTGCGCCGCCGCAGCCGCGCTATCGCAAGCGCGAGCAGGGGGCGGGCCAATACGCGTTTCCAGGCCACGATCGGGAGGTTGCAGACGACGCTCTCCGCGCTGCCGACCGCGCGCCAGACCTCGGCGGCCGTGCCGTCGGTCTGCGTCAGGGTTACCGACGTGGTCGCGCCGGGATCGATCTTCTCGATCGCCTCCTGCAGCAGGCGCGTGAATTGCCCGACGCCGCAATGCATCTGCGGCCCGGCGCCGAGGAACAGCGCCCGATATCGGGATTTTTCGCGCATCTTGCCTTCGAGGGTCCGTGTCGCGGTTCCAGCGGAACCGCCGGCAGGCGCCGGTTCCGCTGGAACCGGCGGTAGCGATACAGGCGAGACATTAGTTTCGGGTAAGCAGCGAACGGCACTCTTCTTGCCAATTCGAGGTCAAAGGCGGCCCGATCGTCCCGCAACGGGACATCGGATGATGCGAAACAACGCAACGCCGACAGGAGCATGACTATGACCATGGGCAAGATCTTCACGGATTGGGACGACACCCATTCCGAGCTCTGGAGCCATCAACCGATCCGGCTCGAGCACAGCATGCATACGCAGCCGGCGTTCTCGATGGACGAACTCGCCCGGCTGATCGAGGTCTATCCGCGCGAGCATTACAGCCTGGTCAAGACAGGCGCGCGGGGATCGAGCCGGGTCTGGCGCGAAGGCGAGATCGGCAAGCTCTCCGGCCGCCAGGTGATCGAGGCGATCTCGCGCGGCGGCCTGTGGCTCAATCTACGCAACGTCACCGCGGTCGATTTCCGCTACCGCGACCTGATCGATCGGATGTTTGCCGAGATCGCAACTAAGGTCAGGGGCTTCGAGGTGCCGACGCATCAGGCCGGTATCCTGATCTCGTCACCGGATGCGCAGGTCTATTACCATGCCGATCTGCCCGGCCAGGGACTGATCCAAATCGCCGGCCGCAAGCGCGTCTACATTTACCCGAACACCGCGCCGTTCATCCGCCCCGAGCACCTGGAGAGCATCGCGCTGTTCGATGTCGAGGTCGATATCCCCTATGCCGACTGGTACGACCGGCACGCCCAGGTGATCGATCTCGAGCCCGGCCAGATGCTGAACTGGCCGCTGAACGCGCCGCACCGGGTCGAGAATCTCGGCACCGTCAACGTCTCGATGACGGTGTCATATGTCGACGACGACATCCGCCGCGCCCAGATCCTGCACCTCGCCAACGGTATGCTGCGCCATCGCTTTGGCTACACGCCGAAGAGCCGCAACATCCGCGGCCCGTCCTTCTTTGCCAAGCAGGTGATGCAGAAGCTGCTGCGCGACGGCAAATGGGTGAAGCGGGAGCGCTCCGTGCGCCGTCCGATCGATTTCCGCCTCGACGAAGCGTATCCCGGCAAGATCGTCGATTTGCGCGCGGCGGCCTGACGAGTCTGCAATGACAGTGCTGACGACATCGGCAGTACGAACAGCGGGGCGAGCGACCGCGCGCGCGTCTGGCTTCCATGTCGAACTGCTCTCGAATTGGGCGCAGGCGGCGGCGCGCTGGGGCGCGTTCGAGCCGTCGACGGCATTCCAGCATCCGCAATGGTATGCGTCGTGGTACCGCGCCTTTGCGGCGGCTGATGGCGTCGAGCCCTTGATTGCCGTTGTCACCGATGCCGCGACCGGCGAACGCGCCGCGTTGCTGCCGCTGATCCGGCGCCGGCAGGGCAGCCTCCGCGTTGTCGAATTCGCCGATCTCGATCTGACCGACTACAACGCGCCGTTGCTCGGACCGGCCGCTCCGCGCGAAGCCCGCGCGGTGCGGCGTCTCTGGCGCGACCTGCGCCGCGCGCTGCGCAAGGAGAGCGGCGGTGCCGACCTCCTTCGCCTGCTCAAAATGCCTGCCGTGCTCCACGGCCGGGCCAATCCGCTGGCGCTGCTCGGAGGCGCCGGGCCGTGCCCGCTGAACGGCAATCCGGTCTTCACCGGCGACGACTACGACGCCTGGCGCTACACACTGGAAAAGACGGTGCGCAAGGAGCTGGAGCGGAGCTGGCGCGTGTTCACGCGCGATCCCGCCGCGCGCTTCACGATCGCGGCGGGAACCGAAGCGGCGCTGGAGATCCTTGCGACCACCGAAATGCAGCAGAGCTCCCGGATGGACAGCCTCGGGCTCGAATTCGTCCTCAACGACGACGCCTGCTCCGCGTTCTATCGCGACCTCGTGCGTGAGGGGATCGATGGCGGCTACGTGGTGGTGACGGCGCTCATGGCCGGCGAGGAGATCGTCGCGACGCTGGTCGGAATTCGGACCGGCCCACGCTATGTGATGATCCGCATCAGCAATGCCGGCGACAAATGGTCGAACTGCTCGCCGGGCCGGCTGATCATCGAACGCACCATGGCGGCGCTGCACAAGGACGGCGTGCGCGAGTTTGATTTTTCGGTTGGGAACTATGCATACAAGCGCCGCTTCGGCCCGACACGGCTGCCGCTGCGGGATCTCAACGCGGCCCTGAGCTGGCGAGGCTGGCCTCTTGCGCTGCGCCACCGCGCCGTGCTGGTGCTGCGACGCAATCCGAAGCTGTATGTGCGGCTGAGGCAGGCACTCGGCAGGATGAAGCCGTCGCGCGAGGAGATCTGAGGAATCAGTCACTTGCGCCTCCGGGAACAGCCCATCGACCGGATGTCGGGCCGAAAGCGCTGGCGTCGCCGGCGCAATTTTCCTATGACGGCGATGCGCAATAATCCAGGTTTGAAGAGATCCGATGTTCGAACAGCTCGACGTTGCTCCGCCCGACAAGATCCTCGCCCTGATCGACCTCTACCGCGCCGACACGCGCGCCAACAAGGTTGACCTCGGGGTCGGCGTCTACCGGGACCGCGACGGCAACACGCCCGTCATGCGTGCGGTGCGCAAGGCTGAAGAGCGCTTGCTGAACACGCAGGACACCAAGACCTATCTCGGTCTTGCCGGGGATGTCGGTTTCAACGCGGCGATGTCCGGCCTGGTGTTCGGCAACAGCGTCGAGATGTCGCGCGTTCGTGTCGCGCAGGCACCGGGCGGCTCGGGCGCCCTGCGGTTGATCGGCGAACTGCTTCATCGAACCCGGCCGGGCGCCACGATCTGGGTCTCTCGTCCGACCTGGCCGAATCACATCCCGACCATGCGTGGCGCCGGGCTGCAGGTTGCCGAATATGCATATTTCGATGCCGCGAGCGGGACCGTCGATTTCGAGGCCATGCTGATCGATCTGGCGAAGGCCAAGGCAGGCGATATCGTCCTGCTGCATGGCTGCTGTCACAACCCGACCGGTGCAAATCTCACAATCACGCAATGGCAGCGCGTTGCCGGCTTGCTCGCGGAACGAGGCCTGCTGCCGTTCGTCGATATCGCCTATCAGGGTTTCGGAGACGGGCTCGAGGCGGATGCCGAAGGCCTGCGGATCGTGGCGGCCAAGGTTCCAGAGATGGTCGTGGCGTCGAGCTGCTCGAAGAACTTTGCGGTCTATCGCGATCGGGTCGGTGCTGCGATGGTTCTGGCGAGGAATGTGGCCCAGGCTGATGTCGCCATCAGCCACATGCTGGCTGCCGCCCGCGCGCTCTATTCGATGCCGCCGGACCATGGAGCGGCGGCCGTTCGCATCGTGCTCGACGATGCCGCCCTGCGCTCTGACTGGCGAGCCGAGCTGGAGGACATGCGTCAGCGCATGCTTCGGCTGCGCGTCGCCTTTGCGGACGCACTGCGGCGCCAGTCCAATTCCGATCGTTTCGATTTCATTGCCGAGCATCGCGGCATGTTCTCGCGTCTCGGCCTGACCGAGGCGCAGATCAACCGGCTGCGTGACGAGCATGCCGTCTATATGGTCGGCGACAGCCGCATCAACGTGGCGGGCCTGCCGGAAGACCGGCTCGACGACCTGGCGAAGGCCATCGTATCGGTGCTTTGAGCGAAGGACGTCGTTCCCGGTTCCGCAAGGCCGACGGGGCGGACAGCCGCGGTTCTGTCACAGCATCGTCACGAGGCAGCGCATTCCCGGCAACGGCGCGCTCCGCGGGTGGCGCGAAACAGGCTCATGCACCACCATCGCCGCGCGATTGCCTGGACCGGCCGCTGTACGAACTGAGCCATCAAGAGAAATTCGACCATCGCCATGTTCGTCGTCTCCTGCCTAACAAGCTAGGGCGGCATCCGCTTGCGAGAATGCCGCCCATATCGCATCTGCCATGCAGTTGGCCGTGGCGCTCAGCTATTTTGCTTAGCCATGGAGCTTAGCCGTGGAGCTCAGCCGTGGAGCTCAGCCATGGAGCTTCCTGGCGGTCTCCGCGATCACGCGTCCTTGATAGCGCGCACCGGCCAGCTCGTTTTCGCTCGGCTGGCGGCTGCCGTCGCCGCCGGTGATCGTGGTGGCGCCGTAGGGCGCGCCGCCGGTGACCTCGTCGAGCTTCATCTGGCCGGCGAAGCCGTAGTTGAGGCCGACCACCGTCATGCCGAAATGCAGCAGGTTCGTGATGATCGAGAACAGCGTGGTCTCCTGGCCGCCATGCTGGGTCGCGGACGAGGTGAAGGCGCCGCCGACCTTGCCGTGCAGCGCGCCCTTGGCCCACAGGCCACCGGCCTGATCGAGGAAGTTGGCCATCTGTGAGGACATGCGGCCGAAGCGGGTGCCGGTGCCGACGATGATGGCGTCGTAATTGGCGAGATCGTCGATCTTGGCGACCGGCGCGGCCTGGTCGAGCTTGTAATACGACGCCTTTGCGACCTCGGCCGGCACCAGCTCCGGCACGCGCTTGATGTCGACGGTAACGCCGGCTTCGCGCACACCTTGCGCGACGGCATTCGCCATCGCCTCGATGTGACCGTAGGCGGAGTAATAGAGCACGAGAACCTTGGCCATGATGGCTTCCTTTCAGATTTTGCAGTGGGTGAAGTTCGGGGGAGGGACATGCGCGGACGTCTGTCCGCGCATGGAGGTGAAGGGTCAGGCCGCGTCGACCAGCACGAGCTCGGCATCCTCGAGCGCGGTGATCTTCAGCCTGGCCTCGTCTCGGATCGCGGCGCCGTCGCGCGCGTTGACGCGCACACCGTTGACCTCGACGCTGCCGGCGGCTGGCACCAGATAGAGATGACGGGTCTTGTCGGCATCATACTCGGCGCTTTCGCCGGCCCTGAGCGTGGTGGCGAGCACCCGTGCGTTGGCGCGGATCGGCAGCGCGTCGTTGTCGCCCTTGATGCCCGAGGCGATGGTGACGAGCTTGCCCGAGCGGTTGGCCTTGGGGAACGGCTTGGAGCCCCAGGTCGGTTGACCACCCTTCGTCGTCGGCTCGATCCAGATCTGGAAGATCTTGGTCTTCGCCGGCTCCAGATTGTACTCGGAGTGACGGATGCCGCTGCCGGCGCTCATCACCTGGACGTCGCCGGCCTCGGTGCGTCCCTTGTTGCCGAGCGAGTCCTGATGCGTGATCGCACCTTCGCGAACGTAGGTGATGATCTCCATGTTGGCATGCGGATGGGCGGGAAAGCCGGTGTTCGGCGCGATCTCGTCATCGTTCCACACCCGCAACGAGCCATGGCTCATGTTATCGGGATCATAGTAGTTCGCGAACGAGAAGTGGTGCTTGGCCTTCAGCCAGCCGTGGTCGGCACCGCCGAGCTTTGCGAATGGTTTCAGTTCGATCATTTGAATACTCCGTTCAATTCGAATGTCGCGCGAGGCGATTGAGTGAATGTCGTTGGGCCTTGGATATGCCGTCCGTCGTGATATAGAAATAGAAACTATCGAAACTCATTGTTTCCATATTTTGGGGGTCGCCATGGCGAAACTGCCGGACTTCGAGGCACTCGCGATCTTCGCAAAAGTCGTGGAGTTGCGGTCGTTTGCGGCCGCGGCGAGCGAGCTTTCGCTGTCCAAGGCCACGGTGTCGAAGGCGGTGAGCCGGCTGGAGGAACGGCTCGGCGCACGGCTGTTCAACCGCACCTCGCGCCGGCTGGCGCTGACCGATGCCGGCCAGAAACTGTCGGAACGCGCAGCGCGGCTGCTCGCCGACGGCGAGGCCGCCGAGAACGAGGCGCTGGCGCAATCGACCACACCGCGCGGACTGGTGCGGTTCGCAGTGCCGATGAGCTTCGGCATCAAGACGGTGGCGCCGCTGTTGCCGGAGTTCCTGGAGGCCTATCCGGAGGTCTCGATCGACCTTCACTTGAGCGATGCGACGGTGGATCTGATCGGCGAGGGCTTTGACGCCGGCCTGCGTATCGCCCGGCTGCCGGATTCTTCACTCATCGCGCGCCGGCTCTGCGCGATGCCGCGTTACACGGTGGCGGCGCCGTCCTATCTGAAGCGCTATGGCCGGCCGACGCATCCGATGCATCTCGCCGATCACAAATGCTTCGGCTACGCCTATCTCTCGACCCAGGGCGCCTGGCACTACACCAACGCGTCAGGCGAGCAGGCGAGCGTGCGCCCGGCGGGCCAGCTCAGGGTCAACAATGGCGAAGCCGTGATGCCCGCGCTGATCGCGGGCCTGGGCATTGCCGATCTGCCGGACTTCATCGTCGGCGACGCGATTGCCAGCGGCGAGGTCGAGGTGATCCTGAAAGGCTGGAAGCAGCCGGAAGCCGCCGTGCATCTCGTCACCCCGCCCGGCGGCCCGCGTCCCGCCCGCGTCGAGGTGCTCGCCGACTTCCTCGCCAGGCAATTTGCGAAAGCGAAGAAGCGATGACCGTCACGCAAGGAACGCGTGCCCGCTGGCAAGATCGGCGAGGGAACTTCGCTCACATTTAGTTGTCCGCGCGAACGATCCTTGGCCGCATTCATTGGCCAGCCTGAAGCACATCGCGACGCGCGGAACTTTTATGCGTGTGTTGTGTAATTCGCGGATGGGAATCGAAAGAGGGGACCCGGACATGCGAACGCAGCGGATTGTCCTGAGCCTTGCAATCGTCGCCGGCGGCGTGGCCATTGCGGTGCCGGCGTCGTCACAAGAGTATCAGGGAACCTGGGAACAGCAGATGGCGTGCACGCCCGACGTCATGCGCCTCTGCAGCGACCAGATTCCCGACACCGGCCGGATCGTCGCGTGCCTGCGGCAGAACACGGCATTGCTTGGCAGCTCCTGCCGCGCGGTGTTCGAATCGAACGCGAGCGCGCAGCAGCAGCAACCCGCGCACCGCCAGCCAACAGCGCGCGCGCCGCAGCCGCAGGTGATGCAGCACCCGCGCACCGCACAGCCGGCCCAGCCCGCGCCGCGGTCGTCGTTCGACGATGATGACGACTAGTCTAGTGTCTACGGCCTGTGCTCGCAGACGTCGATCCATTCGGCCGATGTCAGTTCCGCCAGCCTGTCGGGCGTGATGCGCACGGCGCTATGGGTCGAACCCGCGGCCGGCAGCACCACGTCGAACAACCTGAGCGACACGTCGCAATAGATCGGGAGCGGCGCCTTCAGCCCGAACGGGCAGACGCCGCCGACCTCATGGCCGGTGATCTCGGCGACCTCTTCGAGGCCGAGCATCTTCGGCTTGCCGCCGAACTGTGCCTTCACCTTCTTGTTGTCCATCCGTGAGGTGCCGCTGGTGACGATCAGCACGACGCGATCGCCGACGCGCAGGCTCAGCGTCTTGGCGATCCGCGCCGGCTCGACGCCATAGGCCTCCGCCGCCAGCACGACGGTCGCAGAGCTGATGGGGGATTCGATCACGGAGATTTCGGGCGCCTTCTCGGCGAAGAAGGCGCGGACGGACTCGAGACTCATCTGTTCAGGACCTTGCAGACACCAGGGCAGGGAGTTCGGAAAGACCGTGGATCCGGTGATCGGGCACGACGCCGAGCTCGTCCATCTGGGTACGCAACGCCTTGAACATCGTCAACGGGGCGACCGTCTCGGTCTCGACGCAGGCCAGCGCCATCGCCTCCGGCGTCACCCGCTCGATCCATGCGACATCGAGCCCGAACGCCTTGGCGCCGCAGGCGTCCCACGGATTGGAGGAGATGAACATCACCTCCGCAGGCGGCACGGCCAGAACCTCCTCGATCAGCGTGTAGGCCTCGGGTGCCGGCTTGAACACCTTGTGGGCGTCGACGCTGATCGTCGCATCGAGCAGCCGGTCGAGCCCCGAATTCTGCACCAGCGCATTCAGCATGTCGGGGCTGCCGTTGGAGAGGATCGCGAGCTTCTTGTCTTTCATCGCCTCGAGCGCTGTGATCGCATCAGGGTAGAGATCGAGGTGCTGATATTTGTCGATGATGCGCGCGAACGTCGCCGCGTCATGTTGCAGGCCGAGGCTGCGCAGCGTGTAGGCGAGCGCGTCGCGCGTGGCGACGGAAAAGTCCTGATAGCGCCGCATCAGCGTGCGCAGCCAGGAATATTCAAGCTGCTTGATTCGCCAGACCTGGGTGATGATGTCGCCATAGCCCGGAAAGGCATCCTCGGTGACATCGGCCACCGACTGCACGTCGTAGAGCGTGCCATAGGCGTCGAACACAACGGCTTTGATGGTCACTGTCGTTCCCTCTCGTCCCGACCGCCTGCGCGATCGGGACGCCGAGGGCGCTAGGGCGGTACAGCCCTATATACCCAAAATCCTGCGGGCGTTGGCTTTCAACACTTTGGGACGGATCTCCTCGCGGATGTCGAGCTTGGCAAAATCGGCGAGCCAGCGGTCCGGCGTGATGACCGGCCAGTCGGAACCGAACAGCATCTTGTCCTGCAGGATCGAGTTGATGTAGCGCACCAGGATCGGCGGGAAATATTTCGGCGACCAGCCGGAGAGGTCGATATAGACGTTCGGCTTGTGGGTCGCGACCGACAGCGCCTCTTCCTGCCAGGGGAACGAGGGGTGCGCGAGGATGATCTTGAGGTCGGGGAAATCAGCCGCGACGTCGTCCATGTACATCGGGTTGGAGTATTTGAGTCGCATCCCCATGCCGCCGGGCATGCCGCTGCCGACGCCGGTCTGGCCGGTGTGGAACAGCGCGATCGCGCCGCCGTCGTTGATCGCCTCATAGAGCGGATAGGCCATGCGGTCGTTGGCGTAGAAGCCCTGCATGGTCGGATGGAATTTGAAGCCGCGGACGCCGTACTCCTCGATCAACTTGCGTGCTTCGCGCACGCCGAGCTTGCCCTTGTGCGGGTCGATCGAGACGAACGGGATCAGGACGTCGAGATGGTCGGACGCGACCTCGAGCATCTCGTGATTGTTGTAGCGGCGGAAACCGGTCTCGCGCTCGGCATCGACAGGGAAGATGACAGCGGCGATGTTCTTGGAGCGGTAATAGGCTGCGGTCTCCGGCACGGTCGGCGGATGCTTGTGCGGCGACTTGAAGTAATCAGCCATCTGCGCCTGGAAATCGTCATAGCCGTCGTCCCCATGCATGCCGCAAGGCTCCTCGGCATGGGTGTGGATGTCGATCGCTGTGACCTTTTCAATGTCGGGCAGTTTGAGCTTGGGCATGGCGGCTTCCCCGGCGGCTTGATTGTTGGGTTCGCGAAAATGATTATACTATATAACGATTTTGGCAAGCCCGCCTCAAGGGGCCGCTCCCGATCATTGCCACCGTGCAAATTGCGACAATGTGTCTCGCCTGGCGGAACCCGAGCTGTGAGGCAGTTCATAGGGCGGTGGTTACTGACGAGACAGATTACAACCTGTAATTGCCAGAACCCCCCGATTTGGAAAACCCTGATTTGAAAGGCTTGCACCATGGCCGATACACAGCCCAACCTTTACGAAGTCTCCGGTCCCGGCATCAGCGTGACCTATTCGACGACGAGCATCACGGGGAAGCCGGTGCTCACCTATCACGACGCGGCGCAGACCAAGACCTTCACCGGCGACGAGATCCAGACCCAGACGTCCGTGCTCGGGACGCTCGTGAGCGTGTTCCTGATGCGGACCATCGACGGACCGTCAACGTCGTTCACGCTGCTGGTCCCGGGCGTGCGGCTGACCGGTCCCGAGGTCGTCAACATCTCGACCGAGGGCATCACGACGCTGCACAAATTCTCTATCGTCCGACCCCCGACCGGGCAGACCGAACTCTACACGGTCTACGCGCTCGAGGGGACCGCACGATTCGTAGTGTTCTAGAACACCCGCCATATCGCGACGCCGGGACTCAGTTCCGGCGGATGGCGGGTTTGGCGGCCGGGAGGTTGGGCTGGTCGGCCTCCCGGCGGCCTGATTGCCGAGCGATTTCAACGTCACGTCTGCGGCTTGTGCCGGTTCCGGCAGGTCCGGACGAGGTGAAAACCGCCCCGTTTCGGTTGACATTTGGCGGTCCGATGGCTTAGAAACCGCCCCGTCCCGGGCGGCAGGGCCGTTTGTCGGGATAAATCCCATTTTGCCTTTGGGCATTGATCAGGTACGGCCTCCGACACGGGCCTTTCGAAGCAACAGGATTGTCCCATGAAGGTCCGTAACTCGTTGAAGTCGCTGCGCGGCCGCCATCGCAACAACCGTCTGGTCCGCCGCAAGGGCCGGGTCTATGTGATCAACAAGGTCCAGCGCCGTTTCAAGGCCCGCCAGGGTTGATCGTCGGGGCTGATCGCCCTGCCTGCTCGCGCGCCATTCCCTTTCACAGCTCTTTGACGCCGTGCTGCTTTGCAGCGCGGCTTTGTGCGTCTAGACTTCCCGCCATGGGATCGAGTTTCCTAGGACGCAACAACCGGCTCGCGATGCTGATCGCGGCGCTGCTGGCGATGCCTGTTGCCGCCGTTGCGCAAGACGATCCGCGCGTCATTCCGCCGAAAGCCCAGAAGAAGCTGCCTGAAGCGCCAAGCAAGCTGCCGAGGGTCCCGGCCGATCGCACCCGCGGGCTGGACTTCCTGTTCGGCGCGCTGAAGGCCGCGCCGGACGAAGCCAGCGCCCGTCATGTCGAGGCACGGATCTGGGCCTTGTGGCTGCAGACCCCGAGCGACACCGCCGCGCTTCTGATGATGCGCGCCAAGGCCGCGATGGATGCCCAGAACGTTGACGTCGCTCTGAAGCTGCTGGATGCCGTGATCAAGCTCAGGCCCGACTATGTCGAGGCCTGGAACCGGCGCGCGACGCTTTATTACCTGAAGAGCGACTACGCCCGTTCGCTCGAGGACATTCAGCAGGTTCTGATCCGCGAACCCCGCCATTTCGGCGCGCTCGCGGGCCTTGGCATGATCATGCAGGATGTCGGCGACGACAAACGCGCGCTCGATGCATTCCGCAAGGCTCTGGCGGTCGATCCGTTCCTCGAGAAGGTGCCGGAGATGGTGAAGCAGCTCTCCGAAAAGGTCGAAGGCCGCGATATCTGATGGCGCGGGATTAACCACGATTCGCGTTCGGAACGCCGCGAACGGGAACGTGACTCACCGGTGCCGGCCTGCCCGCAATAGAATCCTGCCCAGGAGCAAAGCCATGAAAACATTGCTGCTGGCCGGCGCGATCGTGGTCGCAACCGGAACGACATGCCTCGCCGATGGCCTCTATTGGGTGGTCGGAAACCGCGCCACGGGCCGCTGCCCGATCGTCACCTCCAACCCGGTCATCTATGGCGACATCTGGTTCGGCGACGGACCCTACAAATCGATGGCGGACGCCAAGCTCGCTCGCTCGACGATTAGCGCCTGTCCGAAGGAGGATGATCCGTCGGACAGCCAGAGTGAGAACGACGAAGCGCGCTAGCCGCTAGTGCAGGAACCTGCCGCGCGGCGCGCTGTCCTGGGCGGCCGCCGCGTAAAACTGCTGCAGTTCGGCTTCCAGATGCTCGTTGACCAGGAGAAGCGCCTTGAGGGCGCCGCGCAGGTCACCATTGCAGCTTGCCACGATCTGCTCGATGGCCGCATCGCATGGGTCGGAAATCATGGTACTCCTCCGATTGTTCCCGTTGAACTCGTAGTTTGGGACGCCGGTTCCTGTGAATAGCGTGGATCGATCAGGGACCGTTCCGTATTCGATGTAGCATCGCGAGTGATGGCAAAATTGCCACCGGCAATGTATGAAATGGCTAATGACGCTGGTATGAACCCGCTATCCACAGGCTGGACGTATTGTGGATAATTTCGAGGCGGTGGGAAGCGACGCGGCGACCAGTGCGGCGCTCGATCAAAAGCCCAATCCCCCGGCAGCTCGATGCGTGGGATCGTCCGGATCATCCAGATGCTAATCACCATCGCCGTGCTCGCGATCGCCGCACTGGCGCTGACGACGCAATTCGGCGCCGTGCTGGTCAAGCGGGCCTATCCGCCGCAGGGCCGCATGATTGAGGTCGCGGGGGCACGGCTGCATGTGGTCGAGCTCGGGCCGCGCGATGCGGCAGGGCCCCCGGTGGTGATGCTGCATGGTGCAAGCTCCAACCTCCGCGTGATGCAGCATCCGCTCGGCGAGCGGCTCGCCAAAACCCGCCGCGTCATCCTGATCGACCGGCCGGGCCATGGCTGGAGCAGCCGCGACCGCGTCGAGGATTCAACGCCGGCGGTGCAGAGCCGGATGATAATGGAGGCGCTGACCGGGCTCGATGTCGACCGGGCGATCGTGGTGGCGCATTCCTGGGCCGGTGCACTCGGTCTCCGCATGGCACTGGACGATCCCGATCGTGTCGCCGGCCTCGTCCTGCTGGCACCCGTCGCCTATCCCTGGCGCGGTCGGGTGGGACGTTACAATGAGCTGATCGCAATGCCGCTGATCGGGCCGCTGCTCGCTCATACGATCACGTTGCCGCTCGGCACCCTCGTCACCACCTCCGGCGCCCGCGGCGTGTTCGCGCCGCAGACGATGCCCGATGATTTCGTCGAAAGCAGCGCGACGCAGCTATTGCTGCGGCCGCGCGAGTTCATCGCCAATGCCCATGATCTGGTGACGCTGAAGGCTGCCGTCACCGCACAGGCACCGCACTATCCGGAGATCACGGTGCCGGTCTCCATCATCTCCGGCGATGCCGACAAGACGGTCTCGACCGCGATCCATTCGCGCCCGCTCGCCGCCACCGCACCGCACGCCAGGCTCATCGTGCTTCCGGGCGTCGGCCACATGGTGCAACACGCAGCGCCCGATCTCGTGCTGTCGGAGATCGCGGCCATGGCCGACCGGATTGTGCAACCGACGACAGGGACGGACAGGACCGCGCCCGCGAATCTGTGATCCGCCCGAGGCTTGCGTGGCTGCATCGCGCCGAACATCATGCGGCCGCGCGGTTCATCAAAGGACAAGCCCCATGCGGATCGACAATGTCGCCGACCTCATCGCCGAAACACTCACCCAGGCCGGCGTGAAGCGCATCTTCGGCATCGTTGGTGACAGCCTCAACGGCCTGACCGAGGCCCTGCGCAAGCGCGGGACGATCGAATGGGTCCATGTGCGTCACGAGGAAGTCGCTGCGTTCGCCGCCGCGGGTGAAGCGCAGATCACCGGCGAGCTCGCGGTCTGCGCCGGCTCCTGCGGTCCCGGCAATCTCCATCTCATCAACGGCCTGTTCGACGCGCATCGCAGCCGCACTCCGGTGCTGGCGATCGCGGCGCAGATCCCGTCCGCCGAGATCGGCGGCGGCTATTTCCAGGAGACCCATCCGCAGGACCTGTTCCGCGAATGCAGCCATTATTGCGAGCTGGTGTCAGATCCGGCGCAGCTGCCCTACATGCTGGAGAATGCGATCCGCGCCGCGGTCGGCAAGCGCGGCGTCGCGGTGCTGGTGCTGCCGGGCGATGTCGCGTTCAAGCCCGCGCCGAAACGCAACGTCTCGCCCAATGCCGGTCTCCTGCCGCCGGCGCCGGTCGTGCGCCCCGCCGAGTCCGAGTTGACGGCGCTGGCCGATCTGCTCAATGGCGCCCGCCGTATCACGCTGTTCTGCGGCCGCGGCTGCGCCGGCGCACATGACAATCTGATGAAGCTCGCGGAGGCGCTGAAGAGCCCGATCGTGCACGCGCTCGGCGGCAAGGAGCATGTCGAGCACGACAACCCCTACGACGTCGGCATGACAGGCTTCATCGGCTTCTCCTCCGGCTATGCCGCCATGCACGCCTGCGACGTGCTGCTGATGCTGGGGACCGACTTCCCCTACAAGCAGTTCTTTCCGACGGACGTCAGCGTCGCGCAGGTCGACATCCGTCCCGAGCAGCTCGGCCGCCGCTGCAAGCTCGACCTCGGCCTCGTCGGCGACGTCAACGAGACCATCGCAGCCCTGCTGCCGAGACTTGCCCCCAAGACTGACCGCAAGCATCTCGACGCCGCCATGGCGCACTACAAGGACGTCCGCGCGGGCCTCGACGATCTCGCCCGGGGCAGGCCGGGCCAGAAGCCTATCCATCCGCAATATCTCGCCCGGCTGCTCAGCGAGCACGCTGCCGAGGACGCGGTATTCACCGCGGATGTCGGCACGCCGACGATCTGGTCGGCGCGCTATCTCAAGATGAACGGCCGACGTCGCCTGATCGGCTCGCTGGTGCATGGCTCGATGGCCAACGCAATGGCACAGGCGATCGGCGTGCAGGCGGCGCAGCGTGGCCGCCAGGTGGTGTCGATGTCGGGCGACGGCGGCTTTGCCATGCTGATGGGTGACCTGATCACGCTGACGCAGATGAAGCTGCCGGTGAAGGTCGTGATCTTCAACAACAGCGTGCTCGGCTTCGTGGCGCTGGAGATGAAGGCCGCCGGCTTCATCGAGACCGGGGTCGATTTGCAAAACCCCGATTTCGCGGCGATGGCCCGCGCGATGGGCATTCACGGCGTCAGGGTCGAGGATCCCGGCGAGCTCGAGGGGGCGGTCCGCGACGTGCTCGCCCATGACGGTCCGGCGGTGCTCGACGTCGTCACCGCGACCCAGGAACTGTCGATGCCGCCGACCATCACGCTGGAGCAGGTCAAGGGCTTCAGCCTCTGGGTGTTGCGTGCCGTGATGAGCGGCCGTGGCGACGAGGTGGTCGACCTGGCGAAGACCAATCTGTTGCCGCGCTGACCGCGGGGCGGTCGCGCCGGATGTGTCCTGCGAGCGACATCCCGTCGGCTCTGTCACGGGGGTGCCGACTAATCCGGCGCCTCGCCGGGACTCCGTGCTCACCACCGCGGCCGTCGAGATGAAGTGGATCAACGGCTGGTCCGCGGCGGCGACATTCGAGGGCGGGTTCTCCGACGTGACGCGGAGCTACGCCTGCAAGGGCGTCGTGCGCTACACCTGGTAGCGCAGCACGCTGGCCTCAGGAGAAGAAGCAATTACTGCTTCTGCTTGCCGTCCTTGTCGAAGGACGAGATGTAGGCCCAGATATTGTTGGCCTCGGTCTCGTTCTTGATGCCGGCAAACGCCATCTTGGTGCCGGGGATCTTGGCCTTCGGGTCCTTGATGTATTCGAGGAACTGTTCCTTGTTCCAGGTGATGCCGGAATTCTTGTTGGCGTCGGAATAATTGTAGTCCGGGGCGGAGCCGGAGTGGCGGCCGTCGAGGCCGTTGAGCTCGGGGCCGACCTTGTTCTTGGCGCCTTCGCCGATCGCGTGGCAGGCCAGGCACTTGTTGAACGAGGTCTTGCCAGCGGCAGCGTCCTGCGCCAGCGCGGAGGACAAGGAAGCCAGCGATGTGACGACCGCCAGCGCGCTCAAGGTCATTATCTTCATGGGGTTCTCTTCGTTTCGTCCCGGGAACAGTGATCTGTTTGTGGCATGGTCCGCTTGGGCCGGACAAGCCACGAAACCTTGACAGGTTTCATGATCGCCCGCTTGTCCCAGAGAGAACTCATCTGGCGCAAGGGTGGCAATCCGACCTTCGGCCCGCCTACCCAAACAGGTGCAGACGTGCTTGATTTGTCGTAACAAATCGACAGGGGGCAGAGGCTCCGAGGGAATCCCGATGTCCATCATGATGCCGGCTGCCGACCAGGCCGTCCTGAGCCGCCGTGGCGAGATCGTGGCGGCCTTGCGCGCCATCGTCCCGGGCGAGGGTGTGATCGATAGCGCAGCCGAACTGCAGGTTTACGAGTCCGACGGCCTGACCGCCTATCGGCAGCCGCCGATGGTTGCCGTGTTGCCCGACACGACGGAGCAGGTTTCGCGCGTCCTCAAATATTGCCATGCGCAGGGCATCAAGGTGGTGCCGCGCGGCTCCGGCACGTCGCTGTCAGGCGGGGCGCTGCCGCTCGCCGACGGCGTGCTGCTCGGTCTGGGCAAGTTCAAGCGCATCCGCGAGATCGATTTCGACAACCGCGTCGTGGTCACCGAGCCCGGCGTCACCAACCTTGCGATCAGCCAGGCGGTGGCCCATGCCGGATTCTATTACGCGCCCGACCCGTCCTCGCAGATCGCCTGCTCGATCGGCGGCAATGTCGCGGAGAATTCCGGCGGCGTTCACTGCCTGAAATACGGCATGACCTCCAACAACGTGCTGGGCTGCGAGATTGTCCTGATGAATGGCGAGATCCTGAGGATCGGCGGCAAGTCGGCGGAGAATGCCGGCTACGATCTGATGGGGATCATCACCGGCTCCGAGGGCCTGCTCGGGGTCATCACCGAGATCACGGTGCGCATCCTGCAGAAGCCCGAGACGGCACGCGCCATGATGGTCGGCTTCGCCGAGGTCGAGGCCGCCGGCGAATGCGTGGCTGCCATCATCGGCGCCGGCATCATCCCGGGCGGCATGGAGATGATGGACAAGCCCGCGATCCACGCTGCGGAAGCCTTTGTCCATGCCGGCTATCCGCTCGACGTCGAGGCGCTGCTGATCATCGAGCTCGACGGCCCCTCCGTCGAGGTCGACGAATTGATCAAGCGGGTCGAGGCGATCGCACTTGGCTGTGGCTCGACCACCTGCCAGATCTCGACATCCGAAGCCGAGCGCAATCTGTTCTGGGCCGGCCGCAAGGCGGCGTTCCCCGCGGTCGGCCGCATCTCGCCGGATTATCTCTGCATGGACGGCACGATCCCGCGCGGCGCGCTACCGAAGGCGCTGGCGCGGATCCGCGAGCTCTCGGAAAAATACCAGCTCGGCGTCGCCAACGTGTTCCATGCCGGCGACGGCAATCTGCACCCCCTGATCCTCTACGATGCCAACAAGCCCGGCGAGATCGAGCGTGCCGAAGCGTTCGGCGCCGATATCCTGCGCTGCTGCGTCGAGCTTGGCGGCGTGCTCACCGGCGAGCATGGCGTCGGCATCGAGAAGCGCGACCTGATGCCGGAAATGTTCACCGAGATCGACCTCAACCAGCAGCAGCGGCTGAAATGCGCCTTCGACGCGCAGGGCCTGCTCAACCCCGGCAAGGTGTTTCCGACGCTGCACCGCTGCGCCGAGCTCGGCCGCGTCCATGTCCACGCCGGCAAGCTGGCGTTTCCGGATATCCCGCGGTTCTAGAGCGTTTTCGAGCGAAATGGACGCGTGAAGAAAACGCGTCAGGCAGACGGGAGACCAGGGGTGATGCGCAATGGCTGACATCTCCCTCGGCACCTCCGCCACCGCGGCGCCGGTGCGGAGCGCGTCGTCCCGCCTGCTGTTCATCGACAATATCAGATGGTCGATGATCATCCTCGTGCTCTCGATGCACGCCTGCGACACCTACAGCCCGTTCGGCAACTGGTACTATGTCGACCGGAAGGCGACCGGGTTCGGCACGGCGCTGGTCTTCGGCGTCTATCAGAGTTTCCTGCAGGCCTTCTTCATGGCCGCGCTGTTCTTCATCGCCGGCCATTTCGCGGCCGCGTCCTTTGACCGCAAGGGCATTGCACCCTTCGTCCGCGACCGCGTACTGCGGCTCGGCCTGCCGACGCTGCTCTACATGCTCGTGATCGGTCCGCTGACGCAATATTTCCTGTCTTGGACCTGGGGCAGCGGCGGCTTCGGCCATCAATGGCTCCGGCATCTCGGGGATGGCGAATGGCTGTCGGAGACCGGGCCGATGTGGTTCTGCGCGGCGCTGCTCGTGTTCTCGATCCTCTACGGGCTGCTTCGCCTTGCCGGCTGGCGCGAGCCGCGGGTCGACCTCGGTGACGACCGGCCGAGCCGCCTCCGGCTCGCCGGCTTCATTGCCGCAATGGCGGCTCTGACCTTTCTGGTCCGCATCCGGCTGGACGAGGGCGCCTCGGTGCTCAACGTCCACCCCGGCGACTTCCCGCAATATGTCCTGATGTTCGCGGCCGGCACGCTCGGCTATCGCGGCAACTGGCTGGTCGGAATACCCGAGCGCTTCTGCGTGCGCGCGGGCCGGTTGATGCTCGCGGCTTCGGTGCCGCTGATCGGTGCGCTGATCCTGTTCGGCGGCGGGCTTTCGGGCGACACGCAGCTTTATTCCGGTGGCTTCAACTGGGTCAGCGCCGGCAAATGCCTGTGGGAGGCGCTGGTCTGTGTCGGCATGGGCCTGTTGATGCTTGCCATCTATCGCGGTCACTTCGACGGGCAGGGCGTTGTCGCAAGATTTCTCTCCGACAACGCCTTCGGCGTCTATCTCATCCATCCGCCGGTCCTGATCGCCTGCGCGATCCTGCTGCATCCGCTGGCATGGCCTGCGCTCGCCAAGGCCGCGCTGCTGACCTGCCTTGCGGCAACCGGCAGCTTTGCGGCCTCGGCGTTGATCCTGCGCAAGTCGCCGCTGCGCGCGCTGCTGTGAGCGCCAACGCAGCCGCGTCGCTCAGATCAGCGCGTATTGCGCGCGCTCGCGCTTCGCCAGCAGCGGCAGCGCCTGCTCGGCGATATAGGTCTTGAAGTAGGCGCTGTCCTGATGCGCCTTCAGCGCCGCTTCGTCCTGGAACAGCTCGTAGAACAGGAACTGCGCCGGATTGTCCTTGCCGCGACCGATCAGGAACAGCTTCGCACCCGGATCCTTCTGCGCTTCAGGCAGGAAACGGTCGAGGATCTCGGCGATCCTGTCGGCCTGACCTTCCTTGGCCTCCCATTGTGCCACCACCAAGAGGCCACCCGTATTGATGGCGTCGCTGATGGTTCTCGTGCTCATCGCATAGTGCTTCATCGGTCTTCCTCCTTCGCTTGGCTCCGATCGGGATTGCGACACTGCCCAGGGTGAGACGCCGGCGACCGCCATGATCGCTGCGAATGTGCCGATGGCCGACCGTCGGGTCGACATCGTGGCGATCTCGATTTCCGAACGCTGCATGATCATCTCCGATTGTCTCGCGGTGCCGTACCGCATGCAGGAGATAGGCGATCGACCGGCGGGTTCGGTTCGCCGATCATCGAAATGTCGATGTCGTGAATATTTCGATCATGATCGAAGCGTAGTAGCCGGCCGCGATGCGATAAGGGCGTGGTTCCCAGCGCCGGAGGCCGCCATGCAGACCATCGCACCAGAGCTTGCCGAACTCGCCGCATTGATCGCCGATCCCGGGCGCGCGAGCATCCTGTCGCGGCTGATGGACGGGCGGCCGCAGACCGCGAGCGAGCTCGCACAGGTCGCCGGCGTCACCCCGCAGACCGCGAGCTGGCACCTTGCGCGGCTGGCGAGGTTTTGCTTGCTCAAGGTCGAGCGGCGCGGTCCGCGCCGGCTCTATTGTCTGGCGAACCCGCTGGTCGCGCAGATGCTCGAGGGCATGATGACGGTCGCCGTCGCCGGGTCGCAGCCCCTCAGGCCGCCGCGGATCGACGACGAGATGCGGCGGGCCCGGACCTGCTATGACCACCTTGCCGGCGAGCTTGGGGTTGCGGTCAGCGATGCGATGCGCGAGCGCGGCTATCTCGTGCTTGATCATGAGGTGGGCGAGCTGACCGCCGCCGGGACGGCGTTCCTGTGCAGCCTCGAGATCGACCTGCGTCCCTCGTCGCGGCATCGGCGGGCATTGTGCCGGCCCTGTCTCGACTGGAGCGAGCGGCGTCCGCATCTGGCCGGCCGGGCTGGGGCCGCGCTTGCCGACCTCGCGTTCCGCCGGGACTGGATCCGCCGCCGGCCGGAGGGGCGTTCCGTCGAGATATCAGCAGCCGGGCTTGCGGCGTTCAGGACGCTGTTCGGCGCGCGCATTTGATTTCGGCGCCGAATTTCGATACCGCCTTACGCCGTGGACACGCTCAAGGTCAGAGACGCGAAAGACGTCGAAGAGGTGGTGCGCGCGGCCGTGGCCGGCGAGCAGCCGCTCGAGATCATCGGCCATGGCACCAAGCGCGCGATCGGCCATCCGACGGCGACCAATGCGGTGCTCGACCTCTCGGGCCTGAACGCCGTCACCGCCTATGAGCCGAACGAGCTGATCATCACGGTCCAGGCCGGAGCTCCGCTCGCCGACGTGCAGTCGCTGATCGATGCCAAGAACCAGCAATTCGCCTTCGAGCCGATGGATATTTCGGTTCTGCTCGGCGGGCCGGCCGCGGGCACGATCGGCGGCATGATTGGCGCCGGGCTGGCGGGGCCCCGCCGAATCAAGGCCGGCGGCGCGCGCGACCACCTGCTCGGCGCGCACGCGGTGTCGGGCTTCGGCGACAGTTTCAAGACCGGCGGCCGGGTGGTGAAGAACGTCACCGGCTACGACCTCTGCAAGCTCCTGACCGGCTCCTGGGGCACGCTCGCGGTCATGACCGAGGTTACGCTGAAGGTGATGCCGAAGCCTGAAAGCGAGCGCACATTGGTGCTGCGCGGGCTCGACGACGGCACGGCGAACCGGGCAATGACGGCAGCGCTCGGCTCGCCCTTCGACGTGTCGGGCGCGGCGCATCTGCCGCAGCAGGTGTTCCGGGCCGGGAGCGGAGCACTCGCAGGTCTTGCGGGATCGGGGCAGTCGGTGACGCTGGTGCGGCTCGAGGGCATCGCGGCGTCGGCGGTGCATCGGGCTGGCTCGCTCGGCGCGCTGCTGTCCTCCTATGGGACGGTCGAGACCCTCGCAGATGCCGCCTCGCTTGCGGTGTGGGCCGGCTTGCGCGACGTGCAGCCGTTCGCCGCGAATGCCGCGCTCGGGGCGTGGCCGGTGTGGCGCATCGTCTGCCCGCCGGCCTCCGGTGGCGCGCTTGGAGAGGGGCTGGCGCGCGACAGCGGCGGGGACGTGATCTACGACTGGGGCGGCGGACTGATCTGGGCCGCGCTGCCGCCGAGTGCAGATGCGCAGGCTCGGCTGGTGCGCAGCCGGGTCGCGGCCGCCGGCGGACACGCCACCCTGATCCGTGCCAGCGAAGAGGTGCGCCGCAACGTCGATGTGTTCCAGCCGCAGCCGGACGGGCTTGCCGCGCTCGGCGAGCGGGTCCGCAACAGCTTTGATCCCAGGAGCGTCCTCAACCGAGGCCGGATGAGGCGAGGCGGGGCCGCATGAAAACCGAATTCAGCCTCACCCAACTCGCCGATCCCGACATCAAGGAAGCCGACAAGATCCTGCGCGCCTGCGTGCATTGCGGCTTCTGCACCGCGACCTGCCCGACTTACGTGCTGCTCGGCGATGAGCTCGATAGCCCGCGCGGCCGCATCTACCTGATCAAGGAGATGCTGGAGAAGGACAAGCCGCCGACGCCTGACGTGGTCAAGCATATCGACCGCTGCCTGTCGTGCCTCGCCTGCATGACCACCTGTCCATCGGGCGTGAACTACATGCACCTCGTCGACCAGGCCCGGGTCCGGATCGAGCGGGACTACACGCGGCCGCTCACGGAGCGGCTGTTGCGGTCGGTGCTGGCTTTCGTGCTGCCGCGGCCGGGCGTATTCCGGATCGGCATGATCCTGGCCGGGCTCGCGCGCCCGTTGACGAAGCTGCTGCCGACCCCGTCGGTCGGTGCATCGAGCCCCGGCCTGCTGCGCCGGATCACGGCGATGCTGGCGCTGGCGCCGCGCAGCCTGCCGCAGCCCGGACCTTTGGCCGGAACCGTGTTCGCGCCGGCCGGCCGGCGCCGCGGCCGGGTCGCGTTGCTGCAGGGCTGCGCCCAGCAGGTGCTGGCGCCGCGAATCAATCAGGCCGCTATCAACGTGCTGACGCGGCACGGCATCGAGGTCGTGCTGGTCAAGGACGAGCAATGCTGCGGCGCGCTGACCCACCATATGGGCCAGGACGGCGACGCGCTCGAGCGCGCGCGCGCCAACATCACGGTGTGGCAGAGGGAAGCGGACCTGAACGGTCTGGACGCCATCCTGGTGACGACCTCGGGCTGTGGGACAGTCGTCAAGGACTATGGCTACCTGCTGCGCGAGGACCGCGCTTTCGCGGAGCCGGCCAAGCGAATCTCCGCGCTGGCAAAGGATATCAGCGAGTATCTCGCGGGCATCGAACTCGCGCCGTCGACGCAAAAAGGCGACGTCACCGTCGCCTATCACTCAGCCTGTTCGTTGCAGCATGGACAGAAAATCACTCAACTTCCGAAAGAATTGCTTTCCAAGAATGGATTCGTGGTGAAAGATGTGCCTGAGAGCCATTTGTGTTGCGGTTCGGCGGGGACCTACAACATTCTCCAGCCCGACATTGCGAGCAGATTGCGCGATCGCAAGGTCGCCAATATTGCGCTTGTCAAACCGGACATGATCGCTGCGGGCAATATTGGCTGCATGGTTCAGATTGCCGGCGGCACGTCAGTCCCCGTGGTGCACACGATTGAGCTTCTCGATTGGGCGACAGGAGGTCCCCGGCCAGGATTGAATTGATCGACTGCTACTCGAGCATGATCCGGACCTTAGCCTTCTGCCGACGCGTCAGCCTCGCGCCGACGTTACGTGAAGGACCGGCTCTCCCTCGCCACAGGCGCGCAGCGTCGATGCGGCGATCATGCCCGACGAGCGAAGCGGAAGGCGCCTCTTGCGGAGGTGCAGCCGCTGTCCGGCAAGCGATCACTTCAATACGCCCGGTGGACTCACATCAGCGGCAACAGGAGGACCACGATGGCGAAGAAAGCGAAGAAGGCGAAGAAGAGCAAGAAGGCCAAAAAGGCCAAGAAGGCGGTAGCGGCGAAGAAGAAGTCCGCGAAGAAGTCGGTCAAGAAGGCCGCCAAGAAGTCCGCGAAGAAAGCCAAGAAGGCGCCGAAGAAGAAGGCTGCAAAGAAAGCTGCAAAGAAAGCTGCGAAGAAGGCCGCCCCGAAGAAGGCCGCGCCGAAGAAGGCAGCGCCCGCGGTAGCGGCACCCAAGACGGTCGCCAAGAAGAGCGCGCCGAAGAAAGCCCCGAAGCCGGTCGCTGCCGCGCCTGCACCCGAACCCGCGCCGCAGCCTGCGCCGAGTTGGGCCACGCCAAGCCACGAGCCGGCTCCTAGCTACCCCTCCGATGGAGGCGAGCACCACTAGCCGAATCCCGGTGCCGGATTCCGGCGCTCTCGGGGAGCGCGAACTGGACTGATGTTCAAAGCCGCAGCGGTCGCCGCTGCGGCTTTTTCAGTTGCGGGCCGATTTCCGTGCCGGGCCAATACCGCGTGACCGTCCGAGCACGGGACTCGGCCGATCCCCGCCGCCCGCTGGCCCACCGCTCGTTTCGCCTCACGCCTTCAACCTTGTTGTTCAAATGCAACACTCACTGAGCAACGTTTGCCGAGAGGGCTTGAACGCCCAAAAAGTCAGCATCTGCAACTCTTTTTGGCTTCAAGACTCCGTGCGCGCGTTTCAAATTGGACACACGCGATTTGTTGCAGTCCGGTTATCGCATGCCCTGGGGGGCCACCTGTGCAGGGCTGTCTGTCAAGTAAATGGGGACCGTCATGAAGAAACTGGCTTTGTTAGCAACGGCGCTAGCAATGATCTCGAGCTCGGCGATGGCAGCCGACATGGCGGTGAAGGCCGTCAAGGCGCCGCCGCCGGCTCCGTTCGATCCCTGGGATATCGCCTTTGGCGCCGGTGTCATGAACGACTACATCTTCCGTGGCGTCACCCAGTCCAACCACAATCCGTCGGTCACCGCCTATTTCGAGCCGCGCTACAACGTCACAAAGGACCTGCAGCTCTACGTCGGCACCTCGACCGAGAGCATCTCCTTCGCCAACCGCGCTGCTGCTGAAGTCGACGTCTACGGCGGTATCCGCCCGACCTTTGGCGCCTTCGCCTTCGACGTCGGTATCTGGGGTTACCTGTATCCGGGTGGAACCTGCTTCTTCGGCGCGCCGTTCGACACCGCGGGCAACGCGGTCGGCCCAGAGTGCGCCACCAATTTCCTGCTGAACGGCAACGTGATGAAGAAGGACGTCAGCTTCTTCGAGGTCTACGGCAAGGTCACCTACACGATCAACGACAACTGGGCGTTCAGCCTGAACGAGTACTATTCACCGAACTTCCTCAACACCGGCGCCTGGGGCAACTACTCCTCGATCATCGGCAAGTACACCGCGCCGAGCACCGTGTTCGGCAGCAGCGGCGTCGGCATGTATGTGTCGGGTGAGTTCGGCCGGCAGTGGCTCGGCACGTCCGACAGCTTCTATGGCGTCCCGGCGTTCCCGAACGGCATCAAATATGCCGACTACGACACCTGGAATATCGGCATCGGCTTCACCTACAAGGTGTTCACGCTCGATCTGCGCTACTCCGACACGGACCTCTCGAAGGGCAATTGCAGCGCCTTCACCAGCGCCTTCAATGCCTCCGGCACGACCGACGTGACCCCGATCAACCCACTCGGCACCGGCTCCAACTGGTGCGGCGCGGCCGGCATCGCCAAGCTCTCGGTCGACCTGACGGCGGCGTCCAATCTGAAGTAAGCTCTCCTTGCGGAGACCAGAGGGGCGGCAGATCGATCTGCCGCCCCTTTTGCTTTTTGGCAGTCGCGCGGCAGACTGCACCTTCTCCCTTGCGAGTCGCGCTTGCGGGAGGTCGACGCGCTCGGCAGCGCTCGTGCGCGCCAGAGCGCGGCGGGTGGGGCTCTCCACGATGCGATCCGCCCCATCCCAGTCCTCCCCCGCAAGCGGGAGAGGGAGCCCAGCGCCTGCGGGACCTGAAGCAGCGAAGAGGGTGAACCGACGTCGCAGGCAGCCTACGACGCGGCGACCTCGACCGGGTCGCGCAAGGTGAAGCGGTCGGCATCACGGACCAGCGTGACGTGGCGCTGATGGAAGGCCTCGAGTGTCGAGCGGTGACCGATCGAGACCACCGTGGTCGACGGCAGCTTCTCGGCGATCAGCTTGTAGAGCGCGGCTTCCGACGGCTCGTCGAGCGAGGCGGTTGCCTCGTCCAGGAACAGGAATTGCGGCGCGTGCAACAGCGCCCGCGCGATGCCCAGCCGCTGCTGCTCGCCGAGCGACAGCATCCGGTTCCAGTGCGCCTCCTCGTCGAGCCGCGCGGCAAGCTGCGGCAGGCCGACGGCCGCGAGTACGTCGTGGACCCGATTGGCGTCGTATTCCGCGGCTTCGCCGGGATAGACCACCGCCGCATGCAGCGATCCGATCGGCAAATAAGGCCGCTGCGGCAGCATCATCAGCGTCGTGCCGGCCGGAATCTCGACCGTGCCGGCGCCGTAGGGCCAGATCCCGGCCACGGCGCGGAACAGTGTCGACTTGCCGGCACCGGAGGGGCCGGTGACCAGCGTCCGCTCGCCGGGACGGAAGCTGAAATGATCGGCCGAGACCAGCGGCGCGCCGTTCGGCAACTCGACCAGGAGCTGCGGCAGCGCGATCTCGCCGGCAGCCGCCGGCCTTGTGTGGATGTAGGCGGGATCGGCAGCCAGATTTTCGGCGTTTGCGATCGAAGTCTCGAAGCCTTCGAGACGGGAAACCACCGCGCGCCATTCGGCGAGGGTGCGGTAGGCCGACACGAAGAACGAGAGCGCGTCCTGCACCTTGCCGAAGGCCTCGGCGATCTGGATCAATGCGCCAAGCTGGACCGTCTTGCTGACGAAATAGGCCGGGCCGGCAAGCGCAAAGGGAAACACCACCGAGGCCTGCGCGTAGCTTCCCGTGAAAGCGGTCAGCCGCTTGGTCCGGCTCATGATGCCGTACCAGTTGCCGATCACGCGGCCGAAACGCTCCGACAGCCGTTCGCGCTCCGCCCCCTCGCCCTTGAGCAGCGCAATCTGTTCGGAGTTCTCGCGCACCCGCACCAGGTTGAAGCGGAAATCCGCCTCCAGCCGCTGCTGGTCGAAGTTGAGATTGACCAGCGGCGAGCCGATCCACTGCGTCAGCGCCGTCCCGAGCACGGCGTAGATGATCGCGCCCCAGACCAGATAGCCCGGTATCGAAAAATCGACGCCGAACAGCAGCAGCGGCAGAACCTTCGACAATCCCCACAGGATCACCACGAAGGAGGCGAGCGAGACGACCGAGTTCAAAAGCCCGATGCCGATCGCCAGCGTCTGGCTGACGAACAGCTTGATGTCGTCGGTGATGCGCTGATCGGGGTTGTCGGCGGCATCGCCGACCAGCTGCATGCGGTAGTGATTGGCGCCGTGCAACCAATTGCGGAGATACTTGCCGGTCATCCAGTTGCGCCAGCGGATCTGCAGCCACTGGTTCAGATAGAGCTGATAGATTCCAAGGACCACCGACGCCGCAGCCAGCAGACAGAACACCAGCAACTCGCGCTTGAACGTGTCCCAGTCCTTGTCCTGGAGCGCGGTATAGAAGCGGTTGCGCCATTGATTGATCAACACGTCGAGTCCGACGGACACCAACTCCATCACGACCAGCGTGGCAAGCAGAACGCGGCCTGCCAATTTGTCCTCGGAGCTGAAATAAGGCGAGGCGATGCGCCACACCGTGGCGAGCGTCGAGCGGATGTTGTTCACAGATTATCGTCTCCGGGGAATGACCAGCAAAGGCCTGAAGAATCGGGACAATCGGGATGTGTCTAGACTAAAGTCGTAGCACTGGCATGCAAGCGTTCGCTTGTCCCGGCGTTCAAGTCAACCCTAGCATGCTGGCAACGGTGCGGGGCGGGGGCCCTAGGGTTTTTCGCGAGGATGTGAGCGATCCTTACCGATCGTTCATTCGCGAGCCAACCTTCAAGCGCATTCGAGAAGCCTCCCGCGATCGTGCCAGGCGCGCCCAGACCGTTCACGCCGGCGGTCGCGCTGCACAATGCGTGGGGAGATGCCGGGCCATGAATACGTGGAATCAAATCTACAATCCGCTGGGCAATGCGGGGCTGTCGACCATCGCGGCGGCAATCCCCGTGGTCACGCTGCTGGTCCTGATCGCCAGCGGCCGGGTGAAGGCGCACATCGCCGCCATCATCGCCGTGATCGTGACCAACCTGATCGCGATCGTGGTGTTCACGATGCCGGCGGGGATGTCGATCCGTGCCTCGCTGCTCGGCATCGTCTCCGGCTTCTTCCCGATCGGCTGGATCGTGCTCAACGTCATCTTCCTCTACCAGGTCACGGTGAGGTGCGGAAAGTTCGAGCTGCTCAAGCGCGCGATCGGCGGCGTCACCGAGGACCGCCGCCTGCAATTGCTGTTGATCGCGTTCTCGTTCGGCGCCTTCTTCGAGGGCGCCTCGGGCTTCGGCACCCCGGTCGCGATCACGGGCGCGGTGCTGATCGGGCTCGGCTTCTCGCCGCTTGCCGCCTCCGGCCTGTCGCTGATCGCCAACACCGCACCCGTCGCCTTCGGCGCGCTCGGCACGCCGATCCAGGGCCTCGCCTCGGTGACCGGGCTCGATCCCTACACCCTCGGTGCGATGGTCGGCCGGCAGTTGCCGCCGTTCTCGCTGATCGTGCCGTTCTGGGTGGTGTGCGCGTTCGCCGGCTGGCGCGGCATGAAGGAGGTCTGGCCGGCAATCCTGGTCACCGGCGTGTCGTTCGCGGTCCCGCAATATGTGATCTCGAACTACATCAATCCCTGGATCGTCGACATCGGTGCCTCGCTGATCTCGATGGGCTGCCTGATCCTGTTCCTGAAGGTCTGGCAGCCGCGACAGCTCTGGTTGTCGCCGGCGCTGCGCGGCCGCGATGAATCGGCCGCGACGATGGCGGCGGCGAAGCCGCTCGACAAGACGCCGCTGACCTCGGCCGAATTGTGGGGCGCGCTGCTGCCGTGGATCATCGTCTGCATCCTGATGCTGATCTGGGGCAACGGGGCGTTCAAGACCTGGGCGAACGCGATCTTCACCTGGAACTATCCGGTTCCCGATCTGCACAACATGATCAACAAGGTGCCGCCGGTGGCGGCGAAGCCGACGCCGGAAGGCGCCGTCTTTGCCTTCACCTATCTGTCGTTCACCGGCACCGGCATGCTGATCGCCGCGGTCATTTCGGGGCTGCTGATGGGCGTCTCGCCGGTCGGCCTGATCGCCGAATATGGCCGCACCATCAAGCTGTGCGCGATCTCGCTGATCACGATCTCGGCGATGCTGGCGATCGGTACGCTGACCCGGCTCTCCGGCATCGACGCCACGCTCGGTCTGGCGTTTGCTGCAACCGGTGTGCTCTATCCCTTCTTCGGCACGCTGCTCGGCTGGCTCGGCGTGGCGCTGACGGGATCGGACACCGCCTCGAACATCCTGTTCGGCAACCTGCAGAAGATCACCTCGCAGCAACTCGGCCTGCCGCCGATCCTGATGGCGGCGGCGAACTCCTCGGGCGGCGTGATGGGCAAGATGATCGACGCGCAATCGATCGTGGTCGCCTCGACCGCGACCAACTGGTACGGGCACGAGGGCTCGATCCTCCGCTACGTGTTCCTGCACTCGATCGTGCTGGCGTGCCTGGTCGGCCTGTTCGTGACCTTGCAGGCCTATGTGTATCCGTTCACCGAACTGGTCCTGAAGTAACCGCATCCGCTTGAAGCGAAATCCCCGCGGGCGCAACGCTCGCGGGGATTTGCGTTTCAAGGACTTTTTCTGTCGCGGCCAATCTGGTCAAGCGCAGGCGCGTCCAATACAAGGGCGGCCGTGAGCTTGCGGTTTCGGGGAATGGAATGATTTCAGCCGGTCGTATCTTGAAAAGTCTTGTGCTGGTGAGCGCGATGTTGGGAAGCGTTCCCGCCTTGGCCCAGGAGGAGTTTCCGTTCGGCTTCCTGATGACGCTGGACGCCGCGCGCATGCCAGGCTCGAAGCGGATTCCCTCGATCGAGATCGGCGACAATGGCGAGGTCGTGCTCGAGCTCTGGTGCAACGGCGGCAAGGGCCAGTTCTCGGTTGCGGGCAATACCATCGTCTTCGTCCCCGGCGCGATGGAGAACCGCAACTGCCCGCCTGACCGTGCGCAGGCCGACAGCGACCTGATGGCGGCGCTCGGCGATGTCGCGACCTGGCGGCGGCAGGGCGATGCGGTCACGCTGACCGGCAGCCGGTCGCTGCGCTTCATCATCAACACGAATTGAAGGCGAACGGCGCGCCGCGCTCAGGGCGTCGCGATCAATCCGCTCGCGGTGGCAACGATCCAGCGATTGCCCCAGCGCACGATGGAATCGACGCGGCCAAGTCCTGGAACGACGTCGCCGCGTGCCGCCATCCGCACGCCCTCGGGCCCTTCGAGCACCGCGGTGCCGTCGCGGACCTCGACGACCGACCATCCGGGAATTGTGCTCGGCCGCGTCTCCGGGGACGCCGAAAGCGGTTGCCTCGGAGCCAGTGCTGCGGCCTGCGCGTTCAGGGTTGTCGGCGCGGCACCCAGGGCGAGCGGGCGCGGATTGGATGTGGGACTGGCCGTGGTCCTGGGAATGCTGCCGGTGACGCCAGGATCGCCGCTGGATGCGATCCGTCGCGTGGCTTCGCTCTTGCCGCTCGGCCGCGTCTCCGCAACGTGAGACGGCGCAGGCGCCTCCTTCTGGGCAACCGGGGCTGGCGTCGAGGTCGGTACAAATTCGTGCCAGTTCGCTCCGCCGGCCCATCCCAGCACGAAGGTCGCCGCCAGCGCCGTGGCCGCCAGAAGCGCGGTGCCGATGCGATCCGCGAACGGCTCCCGCAGCAGCAGGGCGGCATCATGATTGCCGTTCGAGAGATCCCAAAGGTCTGTCGGCTGCTCCGGCAATCGGCCGTGAGCCGCATCCGTCAACCAGATGCTGTCGGCACTGCTCGGCTCGCGGTCTTGCATGGCTTGACCTGTGTTGGCTTGTGCAATCATGATCCTCGAAACTGAATCCGCCCTTAATTTTCGGTGACCGAACTGCGGCAAAGCCGTGTCGTCCGGCCGCAGGTCCCGCATCGACGGATCGGGAGCCTCCGCCGACATATCCGAGAGACGCCGTTTCGCGGCCGATCGCGCAAGCTCGGGACCTCCCCGAAATGACCAAACCTGAGATCAGCATCGTGCCCGAGGACCCACGCCAGCCCGAGGTGCGGCGGCTGATCGCCCTGTCGGACGTCTATATGGAGGCGCTGTATCCGTCCGGGAGCAATCATCTCGTCGATGTCGACGCGCTCAGCGCGCCCGGCACCGTGTTCCTGGTCGCACGCCGGGGCGGAGAAGTGCTTGGTTCGATCGCGTTCCGCGTCATCGCGGCTGATCATGCCGAGATGAAGCGGATGTTCGTGCGCGAGGACGCACGTGGCTGCGGGCTTGGCCGCCGCCTGCTCGAGGCACTCGAAGGCGCTGTGCGCCGGCGGAGCATCGCGCGCATCAGTCTGGAGACTGGAATCCGGCAGCCGGAGGCGATCGGACTCTATCGCGCATCCGGCTATCTCGAATGTGCGCCGTTCGGGAACTACGTGGCCGATCCGCTCAGCCTGTTCATGACCAAGCTCCTCCGGCCGTGATCGACGGCGCGAGGGGCACGACGTGTTGTCCGCGCGACGATGATTGGTTCAGTTCAGCGGCAGAAAACGAGGGGAGGCGCGAGCGCGGCGTTCTGAAACATTGACGCGAAACAGCAAAAAGGGCCGCCGATCTGCATCGACGGCCCTTCGCGACCAAATTGCTTCGGAATGAAAACTCGTACCCCGCGCTGGGATGATCCAACTGTAAGAGAATCCCGGTCGCATGTGGATTCCGGACAACTACCGTCAGAAGCGGTGTCCCAAGCTCCGCCCGTTAACCAAGACGTTGACCTCGTTTTCTGCCGCTGAACCGGTTCACTCAGCATCGTCCCGCCCGCGCAGCGGTCGTTTCCGGACATGGTCTCCGGGAAGCGGGTCGTCGCGCCGCGCGGCCGCCGCTATAGCGAAGTCATGCTCGACTTCGCCGCACAGTATGACGCCTTTCGACGACGCGACCCCGCCTGGGACGGCGTCGTGTTCGTCGCCGTGAAGACCACGGGCGTGTACTGCCGCCCGGTCTGCCCGGCGCGCACGCCGCTGGCGCGCAATGTCAGCTTCTATCGCAGCGCCAGGTCCGCGGAGCGCGCCGGCTTCCGGCCGTGCCTGCGCTGCCGCCCCGAGGCCGCACCGTTTTGCCCGGCCTGGAAGGGCACCAGGACGACGGCCGAGCGCGCGCTCGCGCTGATCGAGCACGGCGCGCTCGACCACGGCGATGTCGATGCGCTGGCCGAGCGACTCGGCGTCGGGGCGCGACATTTGTCACGTCTGTTCGCCGCGCATCTCGGGGCCCCGCCGCTCCAGCTTGCGCTGCGGCTGCGCGTGCAGCGGGCAAGACGGCTGATCTTCGACAGCGACCTGCCGATGTCGGCGGTGGCGCAGCGGGCCGGCTTTTCCAGCGCAAGGCGGATGAGCGCTGCATTCACCCGGATTTGCGGCCGGCCTCCGTCGACCTTCCGAAACAAGCGACCGGCGGAGGCAGCCGCGCCATGAATCCCGGAGGAGACCACCAATGACCAGCAAGACCTACGGCACCGTCAGTCACGAACAGAAGCTGCAGATGAGCGGACTCGAATTCGTCCAGGGGCTCGTCAGCGGTGCGCTGCCGCTCAACACGATCGCGCGCACGCTTGGCTATGACATTGTGGAAGCCGAGCGAGGCCGCGTCGTCGTCTCGCTGGTGCCGACCGACGCGCATCTCAATCCTGCGGGCACCGTGCAATGCATGGCGGGCTCACCGCCACGCTGCTCGACAGTTGCATGGGCCTTGCGGTGCAGTCGATGCTCGAGAAGGGCACCGCGCAAACCACGCTCGAGTTCAAGATCTCGCTGATACGCGCGATCACGGAAGACACCGGGGAGATCAGGGCCGAGGGCAAGGTATTGAATTGCGGTCGCCGCATCGGCATCGCCGAGGGCCGCGTCACCGATGCGCATGGCCGCCTGCTCGCCCACGGCACCACGACGTGCCTGATCTTCCCGGCGTCGTAGGCTCAGCGGGCCGCGCCCTCGAGCTCGGGCAGGCGAATGAGCCCGAGCTGGAGCATCGCCGTCAGCGCGTCCTCCTGACCGAGCTCCTCGGCGATCCGGCCGTCCCGCACGCGCAGCACGGTGGTGCCGGCAAACTTCATCCTGCGGCCCGAGGCTGCGGGCAGCGAGCCGAGGCGGAAGTCGCTCAGCGCCGCACCGGTGTGGGTGCCGCCGCCCTCCCATCGGCCGACGACATAGTCGCCCTCCGCGATGAGATCGCCGACTCCCCAGAAATTCAGATCGGGGAACGCTTCGCGAAACTCCGTCATGAAATTCGTCACCGCGGCGCGTCCGCGCTTCGGCTCATGCATCGGGTAGTGCACGACAATGTCTGATGTGGCGAGTTCGTCGATGACGCGCGGATTCCACGGGTTGCCCCAGAATTCCTTGAACCATCGGGCCACGATGCTTTTGTTCGCTTCTGACATCGGATGTCTCCATTCACTGATGGCTGGTCTTGCGATCATCGCAAGCAGCGCTGCTTCAATGCGCGCAGTAAGCAATCGGAGAGGTACGTCTCGCCACCCGATTCCAGATTGTCAGTAACGCAATGCAGGATGCGGGATTCCACTGCACGCAGCGACGTTTGGCGCGTCGCGTTGCGAATGCCGTCGATACCGGAATCGGGTGGCGTGCCAATCGCCGCCGCGCAATCGTGCTTCGAACAGAGGAGCACATGATGCGCAAGCTCGATGCGATCGCCGCGCTGCGCGGCGAGGGACTTCGGCCGGAACTACGAGCGCTGCTCGACCGCGTTGCCACCGAACGTTGTTCCGAACTCTTCGTCAGAGGCGACGGGATGCTGCAGTCCGGTCCGGATGCCGCGCCCATCGCGGCGCGCGACAACGTCGTGCCGCTGGGCAACAGGGCGGCCTGATGCAGGAAACGGCGGCTTCCTCGACTTCGCGCGCCGGCCTACTTCCACGCCGACTTGTCGGCATCCCAGCGTTGGGCCTTGAATTCCTTGATCAGCGCGTCGATCGCGCCGTTGTCGTCCTTCGCCTCGCCGCCTTCCTCGTCGCTGGCGGCGTCTTCGGACAGGACAAGCCTGGCGCCGGCGCTGTCGTCGCTGGTCGAACTGGTGGGGCTCGAGACCCACAGGATCAGCCGGTCGGAGGTACCGGGCCTGTCGGGCGACACCAGCGCGGTGACCTCCAGATTCTCGGTGAGGCCAAGCGTCGGGTAGGTCGAGCTCGGCCGTTTCAGGACGAGCTTCAGCTTGCCGGTGTTGGCGTTCCACGTGCTTGATGCCGGCTTGGCCGACAGCGTCTTCGCCAGCACGTTCGAGATCGTGGTGGCGATCTTGTCCCGGTTGATCTTGTCGCCGTCCCGCCAGTCGGCGGCGGCAAAGCGGATGGTGCGATCCATCTCCACCACGCCGCTGGTCCAGCCCGCCGCGGTCACGCCGGCGGCCGATTTCGCCTTGGCGAGCAGCGCGGATGCGTGCTCCGGATCGACCGTGAGGTTGATGGTCTGCTCGCCGGCGCGCATCGCGTCGCAGGTCACCGCGAGGCTCGAGGTGCTGATCTCGACGGGGTCGCCCTTCAGGCTCTTGAGGAAGTCGGCCGCCTGCTCCAGCTTCACCCGCACGCCGACCGATTCCGGCGAGACGTCGGTGAAATCCTTCGGCTGCTGCGTGATGCCGTCGTCGCTGGTCTGGTTGTCCTGGAATTCCTTCTCGCTGAGATCGGAATTGTCCGACGAGGCGACCTCGGTCACGGTCTGGCCGATCGTGATCTGGCCGCGGAATTCAAAATTGTCGCCGGTCTGCTTGCGGGTCAGCTTGATCGTGACCGGCTGCTTCCCGGCGACGCTTTGCGTGGAGCCGGACAGCGTCGGGCCGTTGACCGCGAGGTTGGCGACGAAGCGGTCCTTGCGGTCGGAGCCCTTTGCAGCAGGGTAGCAGACGTCGAGCACGGCCGAAGTGACGGCCTTGCCCTGCCGCGTCTCCTTCAGGATGACATCGGCATTGTCCATCAGGCCGTCCATCCCCGTGAAGTAGCGCGTCTCCGGGCCGTTGCTCGGGGCAGCCTTGGACTGGAGCTTGATCTGGGCGAGAGCAGGCGCCGAGGTGGCGACGAGACCGAGCAGCAGGAGTGGAAGCGCGCGCATACGATTAAGTCCTCGCGGGGAATCGGTTCCGTCGTAACTAGCAAACCTCCGTGTCATTGGCCAAAAAGAAGGCCGCGCGGAGGCGGCCGCGAGCTTGATTTGATCTGTTCAAGCGGAATCCGGACGAGGCAGCGGCTGTTTTGGCCTCACGCGGAGGCTTCGCTGCTTTCGAGTTTCCTGCGCAGCGCGGCCACGACGCGGCTCGTGGTTTCGATGTCCTTTTGCGAGACGCCGTCCGCGAGCGCATTCACCCAGGGCAGCTGCAAGCGCATCGCCGCGTCGAAGGCCTGGCGGCCCTTGTCGGTGAGGACGACGAGTTGCGCCCGGCGATGATGCGGATTGGTCTCGAAGGTCACGAGCCCATCGCGTTCCAGGTCGTTGACGATCCGCTGCACGTTCTGCCGGCTGGCGCCGAGATCGCGCGCGAGCCATGCGACCGGCTGCGCCCGCTCCGCGGCGATAACAGCGCCGAGGATCTGCCAGCGGGCGCTGGTCAGGCCGAGCCCCGCCACCATCCGGTCGCCGGCCGTGAACAGCAGGCTGTTGAGCCGGAACAGGTCCGGAATCAGGCTGGTCAGGGTTTCACCGGTCGGGGTTCGCCTGGGATGCGACATTTGTCACCATAAGATGGTATTGACATTATGATGTCAATATTCATATGTATCCATCGTAACGAGACGACATCATAGCACCATATTGAACGGAGCCAACCATGCCGCAGATGCGCCCGATGGACCCCGCATTCCCGATCGACCGCCAGCTCGCCGTCGATGCCAATTCCGTCGTGCTCGTGAACCTGTTCACGCTCGACAAGGCCGACGAGGAGACCTTCCTCAAGGCATGGCAGGACGACGCCGCGATCATGAAGCGGCAGCCGGGTTTCATCTCGACCCAGCTACACCGCGCGCTCGGCGACAGCCCGGCCTATCTCAACTACGCGGTATGGGAATCGACCGCCGCCTTCCGTGCGGCATTCGCGAACCCGGAGTTCAGGGCGAAGCTCACGGCCTATCCGGCGTCGGCGGTGGCGTCGCCGCATCTGTTCCAGAAGGTCGCGGTGCCGGACATCTGCGTCGCGTAGCGGGCCGCTATCGATCAGCCGAACCGGCCCATGAGCAGAAACGCCTGCGCGATCGCGGAGGAGTGACAGGCGAGCAGCAGGCTCAAGCACCACGGCAGGAGTGAGGCCAGTGCGATCAGCTCGAGTTCGGAGGCCGGCGGGGACGGGGTCGTGACCGGCAGTTCAATGGGCAAGAGGAACGCCTCCTTTCCGCAAAGCCCCGGAGGACAGCTCTAGCCGACCGCGCGCCGCCTCTCGATTTCCTCACCGGCATGGGCGGGCTCCGAGGCCACCGGGTGGGCCGGCGGCGCCAGCCGTGCCTTGATGACCGGCTTGAGCACGAAAAAGCCGAGGAGCGCCGCGAGCACGTTCATGCCGCATCCGACCGCATAGACGGCGTGCCAGCTTCCGCTGGCATGTGTCAGCACGTTGCCCAGCGGCACCAGCAGCGAGGCGACGCCCTTTGCCGTGTACATGATGCCGTAGTTCACGGTGACGAATTTCCGCCCGAAGGCATCGCCCACGGTTGCGGCGAACAGGCTGAAGATGTCGCCCCAGAACAGGAACACCAAGCCATCGGTGATGATGAACGATATCGCCGTCGTACCGAAGAAGCCGAAGGCTGCGAGGCAGATCGCCTCGATCCCGAACGCGATTGCCATCATGTTCGCGCGCCCGATATGATCGGAGATCCAGCCGTTGAGCGGCCTGCCCACGCCGTTGGTGATGTTGTGACAGGTGAGCGCCGCCACGATCGCGGGCATGCTGAACCCGAAGATCACGACGGTGGCGTCGGCAATGCCGCGCTCCTTCGCGATCGGCGCAAGCTGTGCCGCGGACATCAGCCCGCCGGCAGCGACCAGGAAGAACATCAGATACATGATCCAGAAGATCGGCGATCGCACCACCTGAGCTGGCGGAACGTCCTCGGCACTCTGCAGCACCTTGATGTTGGTGGCCGCAGGAAGCTCCTCGAGGTCAGGTGCCCTGATGAAGTTCGAGACGACGACGACGATGACCCCGTACAGGATGCCGAAAAACAGGAAGGTGTGCTGGTATCCGCTGGACAGGATCATGGCTCGAATCGGCGCAATCGTGATCGCGGCGCCTGCACCGAAACCCGCCGCGGTGAGCCCGCCGCACAGGCCGCGCTTGTCGGGAAACCATTTCAGCGCGTTGCCGACGCAGGTGCCGTAGACTGCGCCGCCGGCGAAACCTGCGATGGCCCCGCCGAGATACAGCATGCCGAGCGAGGTGGCCTTCGAGTTGACATACCATGCGAGAAAGGTGCCGACGCCGCCCGCCAGCACCATCCAGCGCGGACCGATGCGATCCACGATCCAGCCTTCAAACGGCACGAGCCAGGTTTCCAGCACGATGAAGATCGAGAATGCGACCTGGATCTCCGCCTTGGACCATCCCCACTGATGTTGGATCGGCAGCACGAACAGCGTCCAGCCGTATTGAAGATTGGCGACGCTCGCCATGCATATGATGCCGAGGACAAGTTGAAACCAGCGATTGGTATGGCCCCTGCGGGCCGATGGCATGGACACGAGGCGCTCTCCCTGGGCCGAAGGCCGATTTGCATCGTCTGTTTGGGAAAGCAGAATGGAACGATCGGCCCGATTCCGCCCTAACGGCGGATATTGATCCAGGTTAAGCCCGCGAGCTTCGAGCCGCGGCACCTGCTCACGCACGTCGTTCAGGGTTTTGGCTGCCAGCGACGGTGCATGGGAACCCGGTCATGGTCCGTTCGTTGATCCGGGATTAGCGAGCGTTGTTGACATGGATCAATCGATACGCCGCCGCGCGCATCCAGTTCGCCCTATGGAACACGCGTGCGCGCCGGCAGCAGCGGCCCACGAGGGCACCTTCGCGGACGAGTGGATCAACTCGCGCCGCCCTGGCGTGCGACGGCTGAGCTTCGCCAAGGCCAGGGATGTCGTGATCTCGGGCAGCCACAATCGTTGCATCTACTTCAACCATGATGGCTGGTTGGCCCGCTACAAGATCCTCCACAAGGGCTCTCGCCAGATCCTGGACTTCGTCCTTCCCGGTCAGGTCTTTGGCCTGCCGGCCTGCCTGTTTCCGCGCGCGCCGTACTCCATCATCACCATCACGGAAGCCAGCGTCTCGGCCATTCCGTTCGATATGACGGACAATGTCTTCGACCGCGATCCGGCGCTGGCCAAGACTCTGTTCTGGTCCACAGTGCAGGAAGCTGCGATCCTCGGCGAGCATCTGACCGGCACCGGCCGCCGCTCGGCCTACGAGCGCGTCAGTCATCTGCTGCTCGAGTTATTCGTAAGGTTGAACACCAGCCATCGCAGCGGCGAGATGACCCTCTCGATCCCGCTGACACAGGAACTGATCGCCGATGCGCTTGGTCTCACCGCGGTCCATGTCAATCGCACGCTGCGCGCCCTGCGGCAGGACAAGCTCATCAAGGTGGATGGCCGGTCCATCACCATCGTGGACTTCGAGGCACTCTCACGGCTGTCCGACTTCGAGAAGTCCTATCTTGGTCAGGCTGGCCGGTTCCAGCCGCGGGCCACCGAACCCGCGGCGCTCGGCGAATCCGCCGCCCGGGCGATGGAGCCGTGGGGCGCCTGACGGGTGATCGTCCGGCCGATGCCGGCCTCCGCCAAAGGAAGAAGGCCGCCCGGAGGCGGCCTTCGATTGCGATGCAGATGTGCGTGGCGGCTCAGAAGCCGCCCATGCCGCCCATTCCACCCATGCCGGCGCCACCGGGCATCGCCGGCGCTGCGTCCCTGGGCACTTCGGCGACCATGGCTTCGGTGGTCACCAGGAGGCCTGCCACGGAGGAGGCGTCCTGCAGTGCGGTGCGCACCACCTTGGCGGGGTCGATGATGCCCTTGTCGACCATGTCGACATAGTCCTCGGTCTGCGCGTCGAAGCCGAAGGTCTCCGACTTGTTCTCGAGGATCTTGCCGACCACGATCGAGCCCTCGACGCCGGCATTCTCGGAGATCTGGCGGACCGGGGCCTCCAGCGCCTTGAGCACGATGTTGATGCCGGCCTGGACGTCGGCATTGTCGTTGGTGAGACGGCCGACCGCCTTCTTGGCGCGCAGCAGCGCCACGCCGCCGCCGGGCACGATGCCTTCCTGCACTGCGGCGCGGGTCGCATTCAGCGCGTCCTCGACACGGTCCTTCTTCTCCTTGACCTCGATCTCGGTCGCGCCGCCGACCTTGATCACGGCAACGCCGCCAGCGAGCTTGGCAAGGCGCTCCTGGAGCTTTTCGCGATCATAGTCGGACGTGGTCTCCTCGATCTGCGCCTTGATCTGGCCGACACGGGCCTCGATGTCCTTCTTCTTGCCCGCACCCTTGACGATCGTCGTGTTCTCCTTGTCGATCACGACCTTGCCGGCGCGGCCGAGCATGTTCACCGTGACGCTTTCGAGCTTCATGCCGAGTTCCTCGGAGATCAGCTGACCGCCGGTCAGGATCGCGATGTCCTCAAGCATCGCCTTGCGGCGATCGCCGAAGCCCGGCGCCTTGACGGCAGCGACCTTCAGGCCGCCGCGCAGGCGGTTGACCACGAGCGTCGCCAGCGCCTCGCCCTCGACGTCCTCGGCGATGATCAGCAGCGGACGGCCCGACTGCACCACGGCTTCCAGCACCGGCAGCATCGCCTGCAGGCCGGTGAGCTTCTTCTCGTGCAGCAGGATGTAGGCATCCTCGAGCTCGGCGGTCATCTTCTCGGCATTGGTGATGAAGTAGGGCGAGAGGTAGCCGCGGTCGAACTTCATGCCCTCGACGATGTCGACCTCGGTCTCGAGCGACTTGTTCTCCTCGACCGTGATCACGCCCTCGTTGCCGACCTTCTGCATCGCCTGCGCGATCATCTTGCCGATCGCGGTGTCGCCATTGGCCGAGATGGTGCCGACCTGGGCGACTTCGGACGAGGAGGCGACCGGCTTGGCGCGCTTCTCGAGGTCCTTGACGACCGCGCTGACCGCGATGTCGATGCCGCGCTTGAGGTCCATCGGGTTCATGCCGGCGGCGACCGACTTGCCGCCTTCGCGGACGATCGCCTGCGCCAGCACGGTTGCGGTGGTGGTGCCGTCACCGGCGGTGTCGTTGGTCTTGGAAGCGACCTCGCGCAGCATCTGCGCGCCCATGTTCTCGAACTTGTCCTCGAGCTCGATCTCCTTGGCGACGGTGACGCCGTCCTTGGTGATGCGCGGGGCACCGAAGCTCTTCTCGATGACGACGTTGCGGCCCTTCGGGCCCAGCGTCACCTTCACGGCATTGGCGAGCACGTCGACACCGCGCAGCATGCGGTCGCGGGCGTCTCCGGCGAATTTTACGTCCTTGGCAGCCATCTCTTGAACTCCTTAAGCTTGTCGCGGTGTCAGACCAGCACGCCCATGATGTCGGACTCCTTCATGATCAGGAGCTCCTCGCCGTCCAGCTTGACCTCGGTGCCCGACCACTTGCCGAACAGCACGCGGTCGCCGACCTTGAGGTCGATCGGGATCAGCTTGCCGGCCTCGTCGCGGCCACCCGGGCCGACGGCGACGATTTCCCCCTGGGAGGGCTTTTCCTTTGCCGTATCCGGAATGATGATGCCGCCCTTGGTCTTCTCCTCGGCATCGATACGCTTGACCACGACGCGGTCATGCAGCGGGCGGAATTTGGATTTAGCCATGACGATCCCTCTTGAAGGCTTGGTTTCAGGTCCGGTTCATCGAGGCCGGGGTTGAATGCCGGCCCGGTCGGCGTCGGGCGGGAGGCCCGACGGACTTAGCAATCACGGTGCTGGAGTGCTAATAGAGGGCCGGGAAATATGGCTTGCCGCGGTTTCTGTCAAGCAAACTGGGGTTAAGGCCTTGGTGAGGCCAATATAGGATGGTGGACCGGAAACCAAATCGCAGCGATGGCGTAATTTTTGTCAGCCGTCATTGCTCCGCCTAACGTTTTACGCTTGGCTGCCTGTGCGTGCGGCTGGGACATTGTCGGGGGTTACGAATGATCAGGTCACTCAATGCGCGAATGGTCGCACGGCTCGCGGCTGTTTCCGCGCTGACGGTCACGCTGGGGGCATGTAGCAGCACGAACCTGCCTTCGTTGTCGTCGAACACCGAACCCGCGCCCACCGAGCCGGGAATGGCGCCCGAGATGCCCGCCACGATCCGGGCCGACGAGATCGTGGGCCGCTGGGGCCTTGCCTCGTTCCAGAATCCCGCCGACCGCGCCCGCACCGAGGCCGCCGCGCGCTCCCAGTGCAAGCAGCCCTATGTGATCGGTGCCGGCCAGTCGGGCGGCGTCATCATGCACCTCGCCGACCAGGCCACCCCGCAGGAGCTGCGGCTGAAGGGCTCGCCGAGCGGCAAGAACTATATCGGCCCGCCCGGTCCGACCCCGGGCGAGCAGGACCGCGAGATCGTCTCCTTCGACGGCCGCGTCATGATCACCCGCTTCGTCGACAAGGACGCCGCCACCCGCTACGGCAACATGGTCTACGTCCGCTGCGGGCCAAGGGCGTAGCGCACCGCCCTTGTAAGGCAGTCACGACAGAACTCGCGGACGGCCTTGCCGGTCTGCCCGGTAATTCAGGACTTTTTGACGGGCGGCGGATTCCATCGACCGTCCAATGCCTGTGGCGCGGGCGCGTACAGGCGCATGGTCACGCCCAATGTGCCGTTCGCGGGAGATGGCAGCCAGTTCGGCTCCTTCTCGGCTCCCGGACTGTCGTGCTGGATGTAGATATCCAACGAGCCGTCCGGGTTGAACTTGAGCGGGTCGCGGTCACCGATGGCGAAGCGGTTGAGGGGGTTTGCCACCTGGAAGCCCGCAGCGTCGTACATGGTGACAGACCAGAAGGCTGCGACCGGCGGAAGCTCCTCCTTTGAGAAGTGCAGGACGTACTTCCCCTCGCCGGTGAGCGGCTTGCCATCCGCATCAGACAAAAGAATCGGATAGATGGCGTCTTCCGGCTGGTTGGCCCCCAGTCCGACAAGGGCAATGATGGCGCGTTTCAGATAATAATTGCCGTATACGCCCATGGTGTCGGTGTTCATCTGCCAGCCACTGACGTTGCGCGCGAGCGTCGGGATTTTCGCGTATATCGTCTTCAGTCCGTCGGCTGCGCCGCGCTCGAGCGCCGCGCGGATCGCCGGCGAGAGCTTGTCGGCATCGAAGGGCTTCCCAACCTCCAGCCCGATCCGCCTCATGCGCGCGACGGTGGACCAATCCGTTGCGTGCGGGGGATTGATCGCCATCAGCCGCGCCGCGTGCTTGAAGTAGTCCGCCGCAGGCATTTTGTTCACCTGGTCGAGCGGTGGCGTCTTCATGTCCACGGAGGGATCGATCTCCACCTTCATCGTGGTCGCGGCGTTGAGCCCCAGGTGGGAAAGCGGCGTGATGGTGAACCCGTCCTGCACTTTGTGGACAGCATCATAATCTCCTGGCCCATTCGTTTGCGTGCGACCGATGATCCAGACGTAAGGCGTAGGTGCATCGATCCGCTCGGTGATCGGCGGAAGCGTTCCGGACCAGCCGGGAGGGACAATTGCGAAGAGAGCCGCCTTGGTGCCGGTCGTTCGCGCTCCGGGAACGGCGAAGACGTCAGACCACATGTCCAGCATTGGAAGCAGGTAATACCGTCCATTCGTGTCAGGGACCGACACGACGAGCGGCTCACTGGTCAAATCCAGCCAGGCTATGGAATAGAGCGTATCGAAGTTGGGCCGCACCACGTCGCGAAACTCGGCCGTCGGATAAGCCCTTACATGGGTAAAGGTGTTCATTGGCCCCCGGCCAACCGTCTTGCCCGCTTCCACGTTGGTGGCCTGTCGGCGCGTCACGTCCATCGTGACCAAGGGGTAGGCGTAGATGTACGCCTCCATTGCAATATCGTGGGCTTCCTGCTCACTCGGCGGCGGCGCTGGTTCAGCCCGAGCGAACGATGTCATTGCTGCCAACAGACCCAACAGGGCCATAGCAGCCAAACCGGTCTTGTTCTTGCACATGCCGTGACGCATTGCGCGCGCTCCTCAGCCCCGAGCCCACGAAAGTAACCCCATCCGTCCGACAATGGGCTTGACCTAAGTCAATGTTGGCGGGTCGCGCTTGCCCCCAAGCACGGTGGTTATAAGCGGGTCGGCCGAGTGAGCCGAGGTGTGATCGGTCGGTGCCGCTCCTGTCGCTCGCGTCGAGCTGGGCGGCGGTTCGGTCTGGTGAATGCCGCTGGCCTGGAGATCGCCTCAATGCTTCCGGACACCCCTTCCGTCGAACAAATCTCGCAGGTGATTGTTCAGGTCACCGCACCTTCCTTCCTTCTCGGGGCCGTTGCTTCATTCATCTCTGTGCTCATCTCGCGCATGAACCGGGTCATCGACCGGATACAGGTGCTCCATTCCATCTCGGACGGGAACGCAGCCAAGATCCCTCTCAAGGAAGATATCCCTCGGCTGAAGCGTCGCGCGAAACTGTTGAACAGCGCCATCCTGCTTGCCGGGACGAGCGCGATACTGACGTGCCTGCTCGTGATCGTGGCTTTCATCAGCGCATTTTATCAGATGCGGCACGAATACGGTGTTGCCGTATTATTCGTGGTTGCTCTCGGATTTTTCACCGCGTCACTGACAAACCTTGTCCGTGAAGTCCGGATTTCGTTGCACGAGTATGATTTCGACAACTAGTTCGCACCAAATCCGGCGGCTCCCGATCAAAGCTCTCGTCAATCTCCGACCATCAGTCGAACCCGCGCATCGATGCGGTTACGGGAGGCGTCGCCGTCGCACCGCCTAACCCGGAAGGGGTAGTCGCAGTTCCGTCATGCGAGGAATAGCATGTGCATGAAACTGCCGTCATGATGGACACAGAGGGGCAATCCCATGAGACGGGTGATTGCACGCGGGGCACGAAGCGCAATCGCCCGATTGCGCCCGCTGTTCGTGTTGGCAGTGCTGGCCTCGCTGCTCTCGACCATTCAGCCGTCCGACCTGGGTGCGCAGACGGCCCGTCAATTGCGCCGTGAGCCGCTGCCGCAAAAGCCGCAAGTGACGATGAATGCCTGGACGGTCGGCCTCGCCGGGGGACTCCTCGAGGGGGCCCCCATCCGCCTGGCGGCCGAGATGGCGCGGGTCGTGGATGACGGCGAAAAGCTGCACGTTTTGCCGGTCGTGACGCGCGGGCCGACGGAGAATGTCAACTCACTGCTTTATTTGCGCGGCATCGATGCGGCCATCATCAACTCCGACTCGCTTGATGAATACAAGAGCCAAGTGCCCGACATTCAGCAGCGGCTGGCCTACATCCTGAACCTGTTTCCATCTGAGCTTCATATCTTCGTTCGCCCCGAGATCCAGAACCTGAGCGATCTCACCGGCAAGAAGGTAAACTTCAACACCCTGGGTACCGCCGCGGCCTATTCGGGGCCGCTGATCTTCAGTCGTCTCGGCCTCTCTGTCGATCAGACCTTCATCCCCCATCAGATCGCGCTCGAACAGATGCGCAAGGGCGAGATCGCTGCGGTCGTCTTCATTACCTCGAAGCCGGTCGACGTCTTCGTACGCGGCCATTGGGAGCCGGGGTTCAAGTTCTTGCCTGTTCCCTATAGCAGCAAGTTCGAGGACTATTACCTTCCGGCAACACTCGATGCCGCCGAATATCCCAATCTGATCAAGCAGGGCGAACGGATCGACACGATTGCGGTGCCGACCGCCCTGGTCGCGTTCAACTTCCCGGCTGGCTCGAACCGCTTCGAGCGCCTCGAACGCTTCGTGGACTATCTGTTCTCGCGGATTGAAAAGCTGCAGCAGCCGGGCTTCGACCCGAAGTGGAAGACAATCAATCTCGCGGCCACCGTTCCCGGCCTCGCGCGCTTCCCCGCGGCGCAGGCGTGGCTCGATAAAGAGCCGCGCGCTGCGCGTCCAACCCAATGAGAAGCGCGGCCATCCTGTTCGTGGCTGGAATGACGCTGGCAAGCGGCGTTGCGTCGGCGCAAGCCGAAGATCGCCGGATAGCCCAGCTGCGCGATTGCTCTCCGGCGGAGCGTGCACGAAACCGCGAGTGTTCCGAGAATGCACCGCGGGCCACAGCGCCTCGTCGGGCAGACGAGGCAAGCAGCTGGATCATCAGCCTGACGACATCGCCCGTCGACTATTCACCGGTCGCGACCGCCACCACATCGGCGCGCGACGGTGCAGGCGGCCCCGGAATAAAGCTTTCGATTCGCTGCCGCGGCGGGCGGAGCGATCTGATCGTCACCGGGCCCGGTATTTCCGGTCGCAGCGCCGATTATGCGATTTCCTATCGCGTCAACGACGGCCAGGCGCGGCAGATCGCGTCAGTCGTGCCGGCGTCCGGAGACGGCGTTGGGTTCGCGGGCGACGTGGTTGGCCTGCTGCAGTCGCTTCCGGAGGGTGGAAGCCTCAGCATTCACCTGACATCCCGCCTGGGAACCGCCGTGGATATCGTGTTTCCGCTGGACGGGCTGAACGCGGTGCGGGCGAAGATGGCCGCCGCGTGCAGATGGCCGGGTCCGGCTGCGAAATCGAGCGGGTGAAGAGCCCGATGATCTGTGTTCGATAGGAGAGGCATTATGAGCACGTTTCGACATACGGTCCGGGCCATTGTCCTGGGTGCCGTCACGCTCCTGTTCGCCGCGTCACTCGCACAGGCCGGACGGTACTGGGTACCGACAGCGTCGGACGACGCGATGGGCCAACCGCGCATGGCGGCAACCACGCATAAGGCGACGACCTACCGAAAGACGACCTACCGCAACAAGGAACATCCTCCTCTCTCCGCCAACGCTCGACTGGAACCGGAGACCAAGACGCACCGGTTGATCCTGCAGGTGAATACGAACGACCCTGCCGCCATGAATCTCGCGCTCAACAACGCCTCGAACGTTGCGCAGTACTACAAGGATCTCGGCGAGAAGGTGAAAATCGAAGTGATCACGTTCGGGCCCGGCCTGCATATGCTGCGTGAAGATACCTCGCCGGTGAAGAGCCGTATCGAGGAGATGGCGCTGAGTACGCCGGAGGTCTCATTCAAGGCCTGCGGCAACACGCAGGAAAAGATGCACAACGCCGAGAAGAAGGACATCCCGATCGTTCCCCAGGCCGAGGTGGTGAAGTCGGGCGTCGTGCGCGTGATGGAACTGCAGGAGAAGGGATGGTCCTATGTGAAGCCGTGAGCGCTCCTGGCGTTCCGGCCGGATCTTGTGACTGCATCGCGTAGCTCGGTGACGAGAGCAGCCCCGCAGCCTAACCCGAAAGGGGTGGTCGGGTCCTCCATGCGGGTTATAGGATTCGCGCCGAGAGGCGCGCATAATGATCTGTCGGACAGGTCGTATCGCCGCGACAGCGTACGATAGTCCCGAGTGATGAAGTAACTCCACCTGCAATATCGCAGGTCCGAATAAGCAGCGATTTGAACAAATCCATTTTCTCAGAAGACAATGCAGCACCTGCCTATGTTGGGGAAACGATCCGCGTCTCTGTGGTTGGTCGCTGCCGCGCTCGCCACGGCATGGGCGTCGGAACTGCAGGCCTCGCCCGGCTTGGCGCCGTCCCTCTCGGATGCGCAGCACGCAACGGCTCTCCGCAAGCTTGATCCTGCTGGAACGACGGTTGACGGTTTTGGAACCTTGCCGCCGAGGCGAGGCTTCAGCGGCAGATCGATGGTGCTTGCTCAAGCGACGACCAGCGATGCGGAACGGCAGCACCGTTGGGCGGATGCACTATCCTGCGAACTCACCAAAGCAAGGCGGGATATCGAGTTGCTGCAGCGCCTTGAACTGGCGCGTGTGCGGACAGAATGGCTGGAGCGGGCCCTTGCGGCGTCGCGTCGCGACGTCGAGACACAGACCGCGCTGACGGCCAAAGCGGTCGAGCAGGCCGCCGAGGCGAAGCAGGCTGCGCAGGGAGAACCAGACTCGCAGAACGCCCTGAAACAGGCAGGTGAGCGGGCGGAGCATCTGGAGCAGGATCTCGCGGCGGCGCGCAGCGAGGTCCAGACGCAGGCGGCGCTGGCGGCCAAGGCGGCGGAAGAAGCTGCCCAGGTGAAGCAGGCCGCACAGGGCGGCATCGAGTTGCAGAACGCCTTGAAGCAGGCGCGCGAAAGGGCGGAGGGGCTGGAGCAGAACCTCGCGGCTGCGCGACGCGACGTCGAGACCCAGACGGCATTGGTGACCAAAGCGGATGAGGAAGCCTCCCGGCTGAAGACGGCCGGGGCGAGCGACGCAGCGGAATTGCAGAAGGAACGCGAGCGGTCCGCGCAGCTGGAGCAGGAACTCGCGGCGGTCCGCCGAGACGCCGAAACCCAGACCGCGCTGACGGCAAAGGCAGGCGACGACGTCAAGCGGCGGACACAGGCGGCGGAAGCCGGTGCGGCCGAGCTGAAGCAGTTGCGCGCCAGGGCCGACGCGCTGTCACAAGAGCTCTCGCAGGCGCGGAGCTCGGTCTATGCGTGCGAGGCGCAGGCCCGCAAAGTCGAAGACGAAGCGTCCGAACTCAGACAGGCGGCAGCAGACAGCGCGTCGTCGCGCAGACCCGCACAGGATGAGGGCGAGCGGCTCGCGCGCCTGGAGCAGGATTTTGCGGGCGCGCAACGCGATATCGAAGCCAAGGCCGCGCTTGCGGCGAAGGCAAACGAGGAGGCCACCCGGCTGAAGGCGGCGGGAGAACTTGGCACGAAGGAGCTGCAACAGGAACGCGAACGGTCCGCGCGGTTGCAGCAGGATCTGGCAGCGGCGCGGCGCGACCTCGAGACCCAGACCGCGCTGGCGACGAAGGCAGGCGAGGAAAGCTCCCGGCTGAAACAGTCGGCGGAGAGCGGCACGGCGGAGCTGCAGAAGTCCCTGCGCCAGGAGCGTGAGCGATCCGCGCGGTTGGAGAAGGATCTTGCGACGGCGCGGCGCGACGTCGAGACCCAGACCGCGCTGGCGACGAAGTCTGGCGAGGAAACCTCCCGGCTGAAACAGGCGGCGGAGAGCAATGCTGCGGACCAGCAGAAGTCGTTGCGCCAGGAGCGCGAGCGATCTGCCCAGTTGGAGAAGGATGTTGCAACGGCGCGGCGCAATGTCGAGACCCAGACAGCGGCGGCGACGAAGGCAGGCGAGGAAACCTCACGGCTGAAGCAGGCGGCAGAGAGCAATGCTGCCGACCTGCAGAAGTCGCTGCGCCAGGAGCGCGACCGATCCGCACGGCTGGAGAAGGATCTTGCGACGGCGCGGCGCGACGCCGAGACTCAGACCGCGCTGGCGACGAAGGCTGGCGAGGCAAGCTCCCGGCTGAAGCAGGCATCGGAGAGCGATGCTGCGGAGCTGCAGAAATCCCTGCGGCAGGAGCGTGAGCGGTCCACGCGGCTGGAAGAGGATCTGGCGGCCGCGCGCCGCGATGTCGAGACGCAGACCGCTTTGGCAGCAAGGGCGGCAGAAGACGCGTCGCGGCGAAACCAGGTGGCGGGAGCCGATGCCGTCGGGCTGGGGCAGCCGCGCGCATGGGCGGACGCGATGGCCCAGGACGTGTCCCTGACGCGGAGCACGATCCACGCGTACGAGGCGCAGGCACGCAAAGCCGGAAAGGAAGCGGCGGGAGCCGTCACGCCGAGTGCAGTCACGTCAGGTTCGACCACGCCGGGCAAACCGGTCGAGGTGGCCGCGACGACGGCGGTGCCCGCTCGTAGCGCCGCGAAAGTCAGTGCGGAACAGGCTGCGGTGGCGACCGGGCTGGTCGCGCGCGCGGGCGCGTTGATCCGGCAGGGCGACGTAGGCGCGGCGCGGCTTGTGCTGGAGCGCGCGATCGAGATGGGAAGCGCCCAGGCGAGCTTCGCGCTGGCCGAAACATACGACCCGTTGACGCTTGCGAAATGGGGGACCTACGGCACGCGCGGCGATGCGAACAAGGCGAAGGATCTCTATGCCCGCGCCGACGCCGCCGGAATCCAGGAGGCGAAAGCGCGGCTGGAGGCGCTGCGCCGGTAGCGGGCCGAAGATCCGACCGCGCTCAGTCGAACAGCGCGTCGATGTCGTCCTGCGAGGCGTGGCCGGCGTCGCCGTCGAGCTTCGGGCCGTTGAGCAGGCGGGCGTCGCCCTCGCGGGTGTCGACGATCGGCGGCGCGTGCGCCTTGATGGCGTCGACGCCGCCCCAGATGTTCATCATCTCGTAGATGTGCTGCTCGATGAACTTCATCGTCTGCATCACCTTGTTGATGCGCTGGCCGGTGAGGTCCTGGAAGTTGCAGGCCTCGAAGATCGAGACCACGCGCTCCTGGATCTCCTCGCTGAGCAGCTTCTGCTGATCCGGCGTGACGTTCTTCGCCAGCGCGGTGGCGGCCTGGTCGATCGCCTCAACCGCCTCGAGGATCTGCTGGGTGGCGTGTTCGGTGCCGCCGACGACGGCGCCGAGCTCGCCATTGACCTTGGCCATCTCCTCGCCGTTGAAGCTCTTGCCGTGCAGGACGGCGATCTCGCGCTTGGTGCGGCTGATCGCGTCGTGGATCAGGTCGAGCTCGACCTTGAGCTTCTCGCATTGCTCGATCTGGGCGCGATAGGTCTCGAGCAGCGCATGCGCGTCGGCGACTTCGCGGGCGACCGACGCCTCGGCGGTTTCGGCAAGGACGTTGCGCTGGATGCCGCCTGCGGCCATCTGGGCGCGCAGCGAGCGCAGCTCCGCCATGATCTCGCGATGCATCGGGCCGATATCGACGCCTTCACCCACCGACTCCGGCCCCGGCACATCACCCATCATGGCCTGCTCGACACGAAAACGCTTGCGATTGACCGACATGATTTCCTTCCCGCCCCTTCACTCCGCTCCTTCTAGACGGAACCGATTTAACGTGAGGTTCACGCGGGAACGGATTGCCGCGGCGAGGCGTGCGCGGTGCCGAACCAACGGTTAACCATGGCTGTCGCGCGTTCATCCAAAATAAACGCTGTCCGACAAAACCGCGTGCGATTGCTGACGTGGTGAATCGAAACGCCCGGTCCGTTTACCAAACCGATGCGGTTTTCATTGCTTATTGACCACGTGCAACGGCGCAGATCGTCCGCGCCGCATCCCAGTCACGTCACGACGAAACAGTACAGAGTACGTCGATGTTCAAGAAAACCACGCTTGCGCTGCTTGCCGGCGCCTCCTCGCTGATTGCCGTCCCCTACAATGCATTTGCGATCGACGCGGCGCCGATGGCCGAGCCGACCGTGATCTACACCAACCAGCCGGCACCGCCGCCGCCGGTGCGCACCGCCTATGTGCAGCAGCACGCCAACATGGGCGGCGGCTTGATCGAATTCCTGTTCGGCGACGGCCCTGCGTCGTACGGCGCCCAGCAGCCGCCGGTGTATCAGCAGCAGCCGGACTATTACGGCAGGGGCCGCGCGCTGCCGCCGATGGATCCGCAGCAGCAGATGATCTACCAGCAGGAGCAGGCGGCCGAGGATCCCAGGCAGCGCCCGTTCGATCCGAAATACGAGAAGCAGCTGGTCGATTATCAAGGCAGGGAACACGCCGGCACCATCATCATCGATACGCCGAACAAGTTCCTCTATCTGGTGCAGGGCGACGGCAAGGCGCTGCGCTACGGCGTCGGCGTCGGCAAGCCGGGCTTTGCCTGGTCGGGCGTCAAGACGGTCTCGGCCAAGCGCGAATGGCCGGACTGGACCCCGCCGGCGGAGATGCTGGCGCGCCGTCCCGACTTGCCGCGGCACATGGAGGGTGGGCCGGACAATCCGCTCGGCGCGCGCGCGATGTATCTCGGCTCCTCGCTCTACCGCATCCACGGATCCAACGAGCCCTGGACCATCGGCACCAACGTCTCCTCGGGCTGCATCCGGATGCGCAACGAGGACGTCATCGACCTCTACGGCCGCGTCAATGTCGGGGCCAAGGTCGTGGTGATGTAACGCTGGTCTGCGCTTCGCTGCATCCGGGCTACGAATAATCGGAAACAAAAACGGCCGCTCGGTGCGAGCGGCCGCTGGTCTTTGTAGCGGTGCGATCAGGCGTAGTCGCTGTTGTCGCCACCGCCGTCGTCGAAGCCGCCGTCATCGTCATCGAAGCCGTCGGAATCGTGATCGTTGCTGTAATCGTCGTTGCGGTCGTTCGAGGCCTGGTCGAACAGGCCGGCGCGTGACCCGGAATCATTGTCGCGGCCGGACGAGCCGACGTCGTTGATGCCGGCGTCGCGGGCGAGGTCGCTCGACGACTGGTCGCTCCACGGCCGCGAACCGCCGCCGAGCACGCCCTGGTCGGCAAAGGCCTGGTGGCCGCTCCCGCCGCCCATCAGGCCGCGGATGCTGCTCATCAGGAGCGAGCCGCCGACCACGCCCGCGGCGGCTGCCGCCGCGGTGCCGAGGAACGAGCCACCGCCACCTCCGAAGGCCGGCTGCTGCGGCGCGCCATAAGCCTGGCCATAAGGCTGGGACTGGCCATAGCCGCCGCCTCCGTAGCCGCCCTGGGCCTGCTGGATCGCCTGGCCCGAGTTCCAGACCGGACGGCTGCCCATGTCGGGGGCGCGCACCGGCGGCACCGAGCCGTGTGACTGGCTCGATCCGAAGACCGCGTCGCGCATCGAGTCGAGGAAGCCGCCGGATTGCTGCTGCGCCTGCGGCTGGCTGACCGCGGCTTCCAGTTCCTGGATGCGGTCGTGCGCACGCTTCAGCGCCTCGTCCTGCACCAGCGCCGTCTGAACCAGCGCGTAGACCGCATTCGGTGCGGTGCGCAGGCCCTGCATGATCGCGGACATGGCTTCGTTGTCGCGCGGGGCGTTCTCCAGCTTGGCGAGCCGGTCGAAGAGATCGTCGATCAGTTGGCGTTCTTGCGGTGTCATGGCGTTCTCCATTGCGTCGATCGAATCGGCGCGCCGCACATGTAGGCGGGGTTTGCGGCGCAAGGAGTGGGGGGCGGGATTAAATTTATGTATGCGACAAAACGACCTTATTCCTGAACGATGTCAGGCCAGTGTAACTTTGTTCAGGGCCAGCAGCGCGGCGAAATCGTCGCTCGCCAGATAGGCATGTTCCGTCTCGCGCTGCGTGGTCAGCGGATCGAGACTCCGCAGCGTTTCGTCGACGAAACCGGGGTGGCACATCACGAGCCCGTCCGCCGGCAGGCCGTCGAGAAAGCCGCGCATCAGCGCCGCGAAGTCATTCTCGCGCGTAAAATCATAGGCGCCGGCAAAGGCCGGATTGAATCGCAGCCCGAGCTTCGCCGCCTTGCGGCGGAATTGCGCGCTGAGCATGTCCAGCACCAGCGCCTTCGGCGCGGCAAGCCGCCGTGAGAGCGGTGCGTTGCGTCCGCCCTGCCGCACCCAGGCCTCCGGCGCACGTTCCTTCACCGCGCGCAGGACGCCGTCGCGCACCTGCGGGAACAGCTGGACGTGCTGATGGCCGTCGACGAAATCGGGCGCGCGGCCGAACAGCTCGCCGAAGGCCTCGAGCTGCGCCAGCACCTCGGCATGTACGAGCTCGGCATCGAGCCGGCGCGACAGCCCGCGGCGCAGCAGCTTGGCGAAGGGCAGGAACATGTCGCCGTCGAGCGGGCGGAAATGCAGGGTGAGCGGCCGGAACGGCGCGGTCAGCGTGACGTGCAGCCCGATCGCGCAACGCGGACTGTTGGCCACCGCGGCCTGCAAGCCGGCGGCCGCGTCGCGGCCGATCGCAGGCGTCACCATCATCACCGACGTCGCATTGAGCCGGCCCAGCTCGATCAATTCGAGGATCGCGCGGTTGACGCCGTCACTCAGACCGTAATCGTCGGCGCACAGCCAGATCCGGCGCGGCGGCGCGGCGCCGTTCATTCCGCAGCGGTCCGCTCGCTGGTGGTCTCGCTCGCCGCGCTGTCGGCGCGTTTCTCGGAATGCTCGGCGACGAAGTAGATCGGCCGCGCCTTCAATTCGGACAGGATCTTGCCGATATATTCGCCGACGATGCCGATCATGATCAGCTGCACGCCGCCGATCGTCATCAGGCCGACCACGAGCGAGGGATAGCCGGGGACCTGCTTGCCGGTGGTCCACACCTCCCAGACGATCGACAGGCCGAACAGGAACGCGCCGACCGCAAGCAGCACGCCGAGCAGGCTGGCGAAGCGCAGCGGCGCCACCGAGAACGAGGTCAGGCCCTCGATCGAAAGGCCGATCAGCCGCCCGGCATTGAAGGTGGTGACGCCATGCGCACGCGGCGCCGGCTCGTAGTCGACGCGGATCTGCCTGAAGCCGATCCAGCTTGCGAGGCCCTTGAAGAAGCGGTTGCGCTCCGGCAGTTGCCGCAGGGCGGCGGCCGCGCGCGGCGACAGCAGGCGGAAATCGCCGGCATCCTCCGGGATCTTCTGCCGCGCGCCCCAGTTGATCAGGGCGTAGAAGCCGCGCACGGCAAGCCGCCGCGCCGCCGATTCATTGTCGCGATTGGCCTTGGCGGTGTAGACGACGTCGTAGCCGTCGTCGATCCAGTGCGAGACCAGCCGCTCCACCAGCGTGGGCGGATGCTGGCCGTCGCCGTCCATGAACAGCACCGCGCCGCGGCGGGCGTGGTCGAGGCCGGCCATCAGCGCCGCCTCCTTGCCGAAATTGCGCGACAGCGACACCACCTGGAGATCGAGCGCGTCGGCCGGCAGCTCGCGCGCGATCGCCAGCGTCGAATCGGCGCTGCCGTCGTCGACATAGACCACTTCGCAGCCGAGGCCGTGGCGGGCGCGCAGCGTCCTGGCGAGATTGACCAGCCGCTCGTGCAGCGCCGTCAGCCCCGCCGCCTCGTTGAAGACGGGCACGACGATCGACAGCCCTCGCGCCGCAGCGTTGGCTGCGGTCGTGGTCAGGCTGGAAACATCGGAGCCCAGCATCATCGATCAGGTCCCATCAAATACGCTTGAATAGAATATGGTACCGGCCGCCGCCTGTCGCCAGCATGAACAGCTCCGACGACTCATTGCCGCAGGAATGCCTCGAGCCTGGCGAACAGCGGGTTCTCGCGGTCGAACACATAGTCGAGCGAAACCACCGACACCGTATCGGCGCCGTGGTCGCGCAGGAAGCTGCCGAGGGCGTAGAGCTTGCCGGGTGGGCAGTGCAGCGTAAGCATCCCCGAGGAGGTCGGCCCCCCGAACGGCGCCACCACGCCGAAGCGGTTATGCGCCTCGGTCAGGAGCTGATCGTTGCAGCCGGCGAAGCGGGTGCGGACCTCGCGATACTTGCTGGCGCGGGCACGCGCGGCGATGTGGTCGAGGATGACGCGCGCGGTCTCGCGGGCGCCGTTCGACCAGTCCGCATCCCGCGACGCCACCAGGTTGGCCTGGCTGCGCAGGATCACGCCGTCGTCCAGCACCTTCAGCCCGTTGGCGGAGAGCGTGGCGCCGGTCGTGGTGATGTCGACGATCAGCTCGGCGCTCCCTGCTGCGGGCGCACCTTCGGTGGCGCCTGCGCTTTCGACGATGCGGTAGTCGCCGACGCCGTGGCGGGCGAAGAAGCCGCGCGTCAGATTGATGTATTTGGTCGCGACCCGCATGCGGTGATTGTGCTGCTCGCGGAAGCCGGAGGCGACGTCGTCGAGATCGGCCATGGTGCGGACGTCGATCCAGGCCTGCGGCACGGCGACCACGACATTGGCGCTGCCGAAGCCGAGGCCGTCGATCAGCAGCACGCGCCGGTCGGCATCCGCGATGGTCTCGCGCACCAGGTCCTCGCCGGTGACGCCGAGATGCACGGCGCCGCGCGCCAGATTGGCCGCGATCTCGCTCGCCGACAGATAGGCGATCTCGACATTGTCGAGGCCGGCGATGGTGCCGCGATAGTCACGCGCGCCGCCGGGCTTGGCCAGCATCAGGCCGGCGCGGGCGAAGAAGGCTTCGGCGTTTTCCTGCAGGCGGCCTTTTGAAGGCACCGCGACGACGAAGGGCGCGCTCATGCGGCACCTCCCTGCGAGGTTTCCTTGCCCTTGCCATATTGCGTCAGGGTTTCGATCCAGACCGAGAAGCCGACCGCGGGGATCGGGGTGGCGGAGCCGAGCTGCGTCATCAGGCCGTCGTAGCGGCCGCCCGCGACCAGCGGCTCGGCGCCGTCGCCCCTGGCGTGCAGCTCGAACTCGAAGCCGGTGTAGTAGTCGAGGCCGCGGCCGAACGAGGTCGAGAACCGCGTCTGATGGGTGTCGATGCCGCGCGCGGCCATGAAGCCGACACGGCTCTCGAACTGGTCGATCGCGGCGGCGAGGTCGAGCTTCGCATCCTTGGCCAGCGCGCGCAGCTGCGCGACCGCATCGTCGGGATCGCCCGTAATCGCAAGGAAACGCTTGATGACGGCGACCGCATCGCGCGGCAGCGCGCCGGCTTTCAAGGTCGACTGCTCGAGGAAGCGGTCGGCGATTTCGGCCACCGTGCGTCCGCCGACATTGGTGGTGCCCGCAATCGACATCAAGTCGGTAACCAGCGCCAGCGCCGCCTTGCGATCGGAGCCCGCAAGCGCGGCGAGCACGCCCTCATATTCGTTGCGGCCCGGTGCGGTGGTGAGCGTGAGCTGCGCGATGTCGTCGGTGAGCGAGACCTTGCGGTTGAAATCCTTGATCAGCCGCCGCCGCCAGACCGGGTAGAGTTCCAGCGCGTCGATCAGCGCGTTGAACAGCGCGACGTCGCCGGTGCGGATCTCGACATCGCCGAGCCCGAAGGCCGTCGTCGCCTCCAGCGCCAGCGCGAGCATTTCGGCGTCGGCCGCCGCGCGATCCTGCCGGCCGAAGGATTCAACCCCGGCCTGCAGGAACTGGCTGGGGCGGCCCCAGCGATAGCGGAACACCGGGCCGAGATAGCTGAAGCCCGCCGGCTGGCCGGCCCTGGCGGAGGCGAGGTAATCGCGCGCCACCGGGATCGTCAGGTCGGGGCGCAGGCAGAGCTCCTCGCCGGACAAGTCGGTCGTCAGGTACAGGCTCTTGCGGATGTCCTCGCCGGAGAGGTCGAGGAACGGCTCGGCCGGCTGCAGGATGGTCGGCTCGGACCTGATGTAGCCGGCCTGCGTGAACGACAGCAGCAGCGCATCCGCCCAGGAGACTGACCCTCCGGCGGATTGAGGCGTGCGTGTTGCGGCAGCTTCGGTCATCTCAAGGTCCAAAGTGTCCGGGAAACGGGTTCCGGACGAGTTCCAGGTCGGTTTGGCGCAGCCCTTACCATGGCCTGTCAGGGGTTTCGACAGGGATCGGCCAAGTGGCTTAATGATTGCGTGCGTTAACGATTTTACGACAGCTTGGCTAGGGGTGGATGGGGACCTGCAGCCCGGATGCAGGGCAGCGAAATCCGGGGCATTGCCCCGGTGATGGACCTGCCCGGATTGCGCTGCGCTTCATCCACGCTACGCATTCCCCCGCCAATCGCCCAGCACTGCCTGCACCAGCGCCAGCGCCGCCACTGCGGCGGTATCCGCGCGCAGGATCCGCGGCCCGAGGGCGAGGCGAAGCACAGAGGGCTGGCGCGTGAGCAGTGCGCGCTCTTCCTCGGCGAAACCGCCCTCCGGCCCGATCAGCACGTCGATCCCGGCATTCGCTCTCCCGGCTGCCTGCAGCGCCTGCACCGGACCTGCCACATCGGCAGCCTCGTCGCAGAACACCAGCAGGCGGGCCGGGTCGCGGCCGTCAAGGAATCGATCCAGCGGCACCGGATCGGCCACCTCAGCGAGCGAGATGATCCCGCATTGCTCGGCCGCCTCGATCACATTGGCGCGCATCCGCTCGCCATTGACCCGCGACACCTGGGTAAATCGCGTCAGCACCGGCTGCAGCCGCGAGGCGCCCATCTCGACCGCCTTCTGCACCATGTAGTCGAGCCGGGCATGCTTCAGCGGTGCGAACACGCAGGCGATATCGGGCAGATGATCCTGCGCGCGGGTCTGCGTCGTCACGTCAAGCGTGTCGGCGCGCTTGCGCCCGCCGATCTCGGCGCGCCATTCGCCATCGCGGCCGTTGAACGCCAGCACGGTGTCGCCGGCCGCAAGCCGCAGCACGTTGCCCAGATAATTGCTCTGGTTGCGGTCGAGTTCGATCCTCTCACCGGTGCGCAAGGGCGCGTCCACGTATAGCCGCGGGCTGCGAAAATCGAATTCAGGCATATTTGATTGTTCCGTATTGAGCCGTTTCTAGCCTAAAGGCTTAGAATCCGGGAACAATTTTAATGGGGAGAATGTGGCTCCACGCCGTGCTGCCGCCCTAATCCACGGGTTGTTAAGGCGTCGCAGGAATCGTAAAACGCCCCTCAAATTTCGTTGCTTCGTTTGGAAGCCGCCGGGGTTGCCTGGACCTTTGCCGGAGAAACACCCTCGATGATCCGCCGCCTGCTCGTGCTGACCATTGCCGCGACCGCCCTGTCTGCAGGCCATGCCGCCGCCCAGAGCGCATTTCCGGCGCCGCTGCCCAATCAGGCCGGCTCCGCCAACGATCCCGCGTTTCCTCCGGTCAATGGCCTGCGTCCAAGTCAGGGTCCAAGTCAGGTCGGCACCGCGTCCGACCCGGCGTTTCCGCCGGTCAACGGCACCCGTGCAAGCAAGGCCGGCACCGCCTCCGACCCCGCCTTTCCCCCGGTCAACGGCGCTCCCGCGGCCAGAGTCAGCACGGCACCGCAGGCGTTCCCGAGCAATGGCGCCGCGCCGATCGAGGGTGGCGCGCTCGTAGCGCCACCACCCCCGCCGAGCGCTGCGGCGGCTGGACCCTCCGATGCCTGCATGAAGAACTTCGTTCCGCTGCGCGAGGAAGCCGAGAAGCGCGGCAAGGCGATCAAGGCTGCGAGCGACCGGAAGGCCGGTCCGGACGTGGCCTGCAAGCTGATCGCCAATTACAGCGCGGCCGAGGTCAAGATGATCAGGTATGTCGAGGCCAACGCGACGAAATGCGGAATCCCGACTCAGATCGCCGACCAGCTCAAGGCCGGCCACAAGAATACGGAGAACTTGCAGACCAGGGTCTGCAAGGTGGCAGAGCAGGCCGCGTCGCAGCCGCGTGGGCCCGCGGGTCCGAGCCTGAGCGACGTGCTGGGCTCCGCAGCCCAGGTGCCCGAAGCGACGGCGACCAAGAAGGGCGGCAGCACGTTCGATACGCTGAACGGCAACGTTCTCACCCGATGATCGATCGCCCGGAGCATGGTCCGGGCGTTCCAGCGATCTGACACGAGCGACATGACATGAGCGACCTCACCGCCCGCGTCGCCGACTCCACAGGCAACTGGGTCGATACGCGTGCGCCGGCATGGTCGCGGCCCTATCTGAGGCTCGCGCGGTTCGACCGCTCGATCGGATCCTGGCTGCTCCTGATGCCGTGCTGGTGGTCGGCGGCGCTGGCCGCCGGCATCGCGCATGACGTCAGATCGCTGCCGCTCGTCGTTCTGCTGTTCTTCATCGGTGCCTTCGTGATGCGCGGCGCAGGCTGCACCTGGAACGACATCACCGATCGCGATCTCGATGCCAGGGTCGAGCGTACGCGCTCACGGCCGATCCCGGCCGGGCAGGTCACGGTGACACAGGCGCTGGTCTTCATGGTGCTGCAGGCACTGGTAGGGCTCGCGGTGCTGCTGCAATTCAATCGCTTCGCAGTCTGGACCGGCATCGCCTCGCTGTTGATCGTCGCGATCTATCCCTTCATGAAGCGCATCACCTGGTGGCCGCAGGTAGTGCTCGGCCTCGCTTTTTCCTACGGCGCCCTGATGGGATTTGCGGTGACACTCGAGCGGATCGACCTCACCGCGCTCGCCCTCTATGCCGGATCGATCGCCTGGGTGATCGGATACGACACCATCTATGCCCATCAGGATGCCGAGGATGACGCACTGATCGGCGTCAAGTCCACCGCGCGCCTGTTCGGCGCCCGTACCCGTCGGGCGCTCGTGGTGTTCTACGGCCTTGCGGTGCTCCTGATCGGCGCAGCCTTCGTGCTCGGCGGCGTGCGCTGGCCGGCCTGGATCGGGCTTGCAGCCTTCGCGCTGCATCTGGCTTGGCAGATCAGGCGGCTCGACATCAAGAACCCCGCGCTGTGCCTGCGCATCTTCTGGTCCAATCGCGAAGCCGGCCTGCTGCTGTTCGCGGGACTCGTCACCGATGCGCTGCTGCGCGCCGTGTAACAACCGTCCGTCCCTCAGGCGCCAAGCACTGATTTGCCCGACGGCGCAAGTCCCCGCGGGAAAATAATTCGGTTTATCGTAACGACAAATCAGTGTATAGAATTTCCTGTCTCACCCGCTCGAGGGGCGCTTCGCGGTCGTCACGAACGTTGTGGTGGGATGCGGTGGACGCTGCATGCGTGACTGACGAGAGCGCATGGGGCGGACGGCGAAATCGTGCAGGCCTGACGCCCTGGTGGCAGGTGTCCTGTCGGCAAGAGACCAAGGTCTCTTGCTGACGGCGGTGACAAAAAAGCCCAGTCTCGCCGGGGAGAGCACGTATAAGCCGTAACCCATCGCGCAGGGAAAGCCGGGTTGTTCCCGGTTACACCTGTGGTCCTAC
>NZ_JAFCKQ010000038.1 GCF_018130215.1 Bradyrhizobium jicamae | reverse complement strand
GCGGTGACAATAAAGCCCAGTCTCGCCGGGGAGAGCACGTATAAGCCGTAACCCATCGCGCAGGGAAAGCCGGGTTGCTCCGGTTACACCTGTGGTCCTACCCCCGTGCTTTTTGTTGCACGGGACCCATGGGTGCGATCGGCACCCGGCTTTCCCTGCGCCCTCTGCTCACAGAGCGGCGAAACGAGACGCAAAACTCGGGCAAGAGCGGTCGCGAGAACGCGAGCGCATGATTTCCCGGCCGCTCAACAAATTCGCTGTCGTTCCGGCGAAGACCAGGACCCATTATCCCACATGTCGATTGTTGCGCGACGCTGGGGCCGCGGTCCTGTTCGGCACCAAATGCGATGGTTACGGGTCCTGGCCTTCGCCAGGACGATGCCGGTGGGGCGGCGCTAACCCGGCCGTTCCCGGGTCTGCCCGAAAACCGGCCGGGCCCCCGCCAACGGGCTCATCCGGCGGCATTTCCCGCCACGGAATCTCCCTTTGGTAACCTCGCCTTAACCATGATTAGCGTTTGGTTAGGGTCGGAATGTCGCGCGGAAAGCCCTCGTTTTGACATGTTGGCAGGGGAAGCAGGAACCCGGCTTTGGACGGGCCCCCCATGCGACAGATGTAAAAGGCTCTCGCGCAGATTTTGCCGCGCCGGACGCGTGGCTGTGGAACCGGTGCCGATTTGGCATCGCCTGCTTGGGACACTTGCGTTGAGAGGATATTGCCGATGAACCCCGCCGACGTGGCTCAGTCAGCTCTGCCCGTGGCATCGAGCGATGTGTCGCTGATCGCGTTGTTTTTGCAGGCCCATTGGGTCGTCAAATGCGTCATGCTGGGACTTCTGTCCTGCTCGGTCTGGGTCTGGGCCATCGCGATCGACAAGGTGCTGCTCTATGCCCGCACCAAGCGCGCGATGGACCGGTTCGAGCAGGCATTCTGGTCCGGCCAGTCGATCGAAGAGCTCTACCGGGCGCTGTCCGCCAAGCCGACCCAGTCGATGGCCGCCTGTTTCGTTGCTGCGATGCGGGAGTGGAAGCGCTCCTTCGAGAGCCAGTCGCGCTCGTTTGCCGGCCTCCAGGCCCGGATCGAGAAGGTGATGAACGTCTCGATCGCCCGCGAGGTGGAACGGCTGGAGCGGCGGCTGCTGGTGCTGGCGACCGTCGGCTCCGCCGGCCCGTTCGTCGGCCTGTTCGGCACCGTCTGGGGCATCATGTCGAGCTTCCAGTCGATCGCGGCCTCGAAAAACACCTCCCTGGCGGTGGTCGCCCCGGGTATCGCGGAGGCCCTGTTTGCCACCGCGATCGGCCTGATCGCCGCAATTCCGGCGACAATTTTCTACAATAAGTTCACCTCCGAGGTGAACCGGCAGGCCCAGCGCCTGGAGGGGTTCGCCGACGAGTTCTCCGCCATCCTGTCGCGTCAGATCGACGAGCGGGGCTGAGAGGGTCGATGGTCACCTTTGCGAGCGCACGATCATGGCGATGAGCATGGCAGGGTCCGGCGGTGGCGGCAGGCGCCGCCGCGGGCGCAAGCCTGTTATGGCCGAGATCAACGTCACGCCGATGGTCGACGTGATGCTGGTGCTTTTGATCATCTTCATGGTGGCAGCGCCCTTGATGACCTCGAGCATCGACATCGACCTGCCGGTCGCCAGCGGCGGCAAGTCGATCTCGTCGAACCAGCCGCCCCTGACGATATCGGTCAAGCGCACCGGCGGTGGCTGCAACTCGAATGTCGAGCTTTATCTCGCCGATGCGCCGATCGCGCCTGCGGACCTGCTGCCCAAGATCAAGGCAATCCGGGAGACCCGTTCGGACGCCGAAAGCGTGGTGTATCTGCGTGGGGACAAGGACGTCTGTTACACTGACATGATGAAACTGCTCGGGGAGGTCCGCACCGCCGGATACAAGGCGAATATCGTCATCATCCCGGAAGGCGGATCGTAACACCATGTGCGACAAGCGGCACGGGGAAGCCTGAATTGAAGGTCAAGGTCGACAAGACACTGGCGGCGTCGATTGCCCTGCACGTCCTCGTGATCGGGTGGGGCCTCGTGACGTTTTCGACCAAGGCCTTCGTGATGCCGGAAGAGGACTCGGTCGCGGTCGACGTGATCTCCGATGATCAGCTCTCCCATGTCATGTCCGGCCAGAAAGACGGCAAGAAGAACAATCCGAAGCCTCTGGTCGAGAAGGTCGCCGAAGCCAAGCCAGTCGACGACGCGGTCGGCAAGATCGACGACAAGAAGCCGCCGGTGGTGACCGACACCGCGCCGCCGCCGACCCCGAAGGTGGAGGAGAAGCCGGAGGAGAAGAAGCCGGATCCGCCGAAGAAGGTCGAGAACAAGCCGAAGGAAGAGCCGAAGCCGGACGAGAAGAAGCCCGATCCGGTGAAGCCCGACCCGATCGCCGAAGCGATCAAGAAGGAAGAGAAGAAGCCGCCGCCGAAGCCGGTACAGCAGGCCGCCAAGCCGCCGCCGGAGCAGAAGCCGAAGGAGCGGGTGTTCGATCAGAGCAAGATCGCCGCTCTGCTCGACAAGCGCGATCCGACGCGCGCGTCGATCACCGGCGATACGCTGAACTCCACCGCGGCGCTCGGCACCTCGAAGGGCAAGGCCGCCGACAATTCCGCGACCTGGGGCGCCATGTTCAAGCAGCAGGTCGAGCGCTGCTGGAAGAAGCCCTATGGCGGCATCGAGGCGCAGCAGACCGAGGCCGTATTCGACGTCAAGCTGAAGCGCGACGGCACGCTCGAGGGCATGCCGGTGCCGGAAGGCACGCCGTCGACGCCTTATCTGCGCGTCTATCAGGAGAGCGCGCTGCGGGCGATCATCGAATGTCAGCCGTACAAGCTGCCGGCAGCCTTCTTCGAGGAATGGAAGTATTTTGCGCCGGTGTTCACAGAGCGAAAGACCTGAGGACAGCAGCGTCGCTTGGCCAATAGCAACAAAGTCTACCGAAAATGACCGACAAGAATGATTTGCCTGCCATGACGTTCCGGCTCGATCGCCGACAGATGCTGACCGGAATCGCTGCGCTCGGTGTGCTAGCGGGAAGCCGCGGCGCTCTTGCGCAGGGGCCGAAGAAGATCGTCATTCCCGAGGGTGACTTCGCGCCGGTGCCAATCGCGATCCCGAACTTTGCCGCGGGCACGCCCGGCGATACCGAGGTCGGCGTCGGCGTCACCCAGGTGATCACCAACAATCTGAAGCGCAGCGGATTGTTCGCGCCGATCGACCAGGCCGCCTATATCGAGAAGTCGATCAACATCGACGCGCCGCCGAATCTGAACAACTGGAAGAGCATCAACGCGCAGGCGCTGGTGATGGGGCGCATGACGCGCCAGGCCAACGGGCGGGTCAAGGCCGAGTTCCGCCTGTATGACGTCAACACCGGCCAGCAGCTCGCCGGCAATGCGTATGACACCTCGGCCGAGTATTGGCGGCGGATCGCGCACATCATCTCCGATCAGATCTACGAGCGGATGACCGGCGAGAAGGGCTATTTCGACACCCGCGTCGTGTTCGTCGACGAGAGCGGCTCGGCAGAGCGCCGCGTCAAGCGGCTGGCGCTGATGGACCAGGACGGGGCCAATGTGCGCTATCTGACCCGCGGGGCGGACCTGGTGCTGACGCCGCGGTTCTCGCCGTCGACCCAGGAGATCACCTATATGGAGTTCGGGCAGGGCGACCCTCGCGTCTATCTGCTCAACATCGAGACCGGACAGCGCGAGATCGTCGGCAATTTCCCGGGCATGTCTTTCTCGCCGCGCTTCTCGCCCGACGGCCAGCGCATCATCATGAGCCTGCAGCAGGGCGGCAACTCCAACCTGTTCGTGATGGATCTGCGTTCGAAATCGCTGACGCGTTTGACCGACACGCCGGCGATCGACACCTCGCCGTCCTACGCGCCCGACGGCTCGCAGTTGTGCTTCGAATCCGATCGCGGCGGCAAGCCGCAGATCTACGTGATGGCGGCGACCGGTGGCCCGGCGCAGCGCATCTCGTTCGGCGACGGTACCTATTCGACGCCGGTGTGGTCGCCGCGCGGCGACTACATCGCCTTCACCAAGCAGGGCGGCGGCCAGTTCGCGATCGGCATCATGAAGACCGACGGCTCGGGCGAGCGCATCCTGACCTCGGGTTTCCACAATGAGGGCCCGACCTTTGCGCCGAACGGGCGCGTGGTGATGTTCTTCCGCGATCCCGGCGGCAACGCCGGGCCGTCGCTGTTCACCATCGACGTCTCCGGCCGCAACGAGCTGAAGGTTCCGACGCCAGGATTTGCCTCCGACCCCGCGTGGTCGCCGCTGTTGTCGTGACGGGGGCCGGGCGCGCAGGCGGAACTCGGGAGCCAATCGGCAAATCTTGCCTAGGTTGCTGATATATAAGGCATATTTCCGAGTTGTAACACGTGTGGCAACGATTGGCTAACGATGTTCCCTCAGAAAGACTTCATCTGCAACCGGTAGAAGTGCGAGCTGAATAGGACGCGCGCCCCGACAATGCAGTTTGCAAGCCAGACGGGAGAACCGGACCAGCCGATGTCGCCGACGATCTCCGCGGCGCTGGTCGAATCCCTTTTCATGAATCCGGCGCCGATGATCTTCGGTGCGTTCGGGCCTGCGATCGCCGGCGCGGTGATCGCTGCCGTGACCCGCGACCTGTTCTGCTGGCTGTGCGTGCCGCTCTTCATCGTCGTGGGGCTGGCGCGCGCGCTGCAGATGTACCGCTACAAGCAGCGCAATTCCCGCCTCACCGTCGAGGAGGCGGGGATCTGGGAAAAGCGCTATCGGATCGGCGCCATCGCCTATGGCATCGCGCTCGGCATCTGGGGCGCCGCGGTCCTGCTCAGGACCAGCGATCCGGCGGCCCATATGTTGTGCGTGACGACCGTGGTCGCCTACACATCGGCCGGGGTGGGGCGAACCTTCGGGCGGCCGCAGATATTCCGTCTGCAGGTGCTGCTGTCGATCGGTCCCCTGATCGCGACGCTGATGTATGTCGGCGGTGCCTTTTACATCGCGCTGGCGCTGCTCAGCTTCGTATTCTTCGGTGCCATCCGGCATCTCACCTCGAGCCTCCAGCGCATCTATGTCAACGCCTGGATCGCGAAGGAGCGCGAAGCGGCGCTGGCCGGCCAGTTCGACACGGCATTGAACAACATGCCGCACGGCCTGTGCATGTTCACCGCGGACGGGCACCTGGCGGTGATGAACCACCGCTTCATCGACATGATGGAGCTGTCGGAGGATTTCGTGCAGAGCGGCGCGAGCGCGTCCGACATCTGCAATGCCTGCGTGCTGTCCGGCGCGATCTCGGCCGCGACCTCCAGGCAGATCCTGTCCGAGATCGAGAACTCGCAGGCCGGCGACATCATCACCAACGATCCTGACGCGAGCAGGAATCGCTCGCTGTCCTGGACCTTCCAGCCGATGAGCGGCGGCGGCACCGTCGTGCTGGTCGAGGACATCACCGAGCGCAGGGACGCCGAAGCCAGGATCAGCCACCTCGCGCGCTATGACGAGCTGACCCAACTGCCCAATCGCGTCAATTTCCGCGACGAGATCGGCCGCCTGCTCGCGACCCGGTACGGCAGCGAGCAACGTTCGGCGCTGCTGTTCGTGGACCTCGACCAGTTCAAGCAGGTCAACGATACGCTCGGCCATCCCTGCGGCGACCAGCTGTTGTGCGCGGTCGCCGAGCGGCTGCGCGAGATGCTGCGGCCGGAGGATTTCGTCGCCCGGTTCGGCGGCGACGAGTTCGTCGTGTTCCAGCAGAACATCCACTCGCACGAGGACGCCGCCGGGCTTGCCCGCCGCATCGTCGACCGTCTGAGCGAGCGCTACAAGATCGACAACCATCTGGTCGAGATCGGCGCCAGCGTCGGCATCGCGATGACGGCGCCTGGCGTCAGCGCCGACACCCTGCTCAAGAACGCCGACATGGCGCTCTATCGTGCCAAGGCCGACGGCCGCGGCACCTTCTGCTTCTTCCGCGACGAGATGGCGCAGACCGTCGAGGCCCGCCGCATCCTCGAACTCGACCTGCGCAAGGCGCTCGCCAACGAGGAATTCGAGCTGTACTACCAGCCGCTGATCAACCTCAGGTCCGGCAAGGTCACGACCTGCGAGGCGCTGCTGCGCTGGAACCACCCGGTGCGCGGCACGGTCTCGCCGGTCGACATCATCCCGGTCGCCGAGGACATGGGCCTGATCGTCGATCTCGGCCGCTGGATCCTGCGCAAGGCATGCATGGAATGCATGAAGTGGCCGGAGGCGGTCAGCGTCGCGGTCAACTTCTCGCCGCAGCAATTCCACCAGCGCGACGTGCTGAGCGAAGTGCGCTATGCGCTCGAGGTCTCAGGCCTGCCGGCGCACCGGCTCGAGATCGAGATCACCGAGTCCTCGCTGCTGCACAATACCCAGCTCACCCATGACGTCCTGTCGCAGTTGCGAACACTGGGCGTGCGGATCTCGCTCGATGATTTCGGCACGGGATATTCGTCCCTCAGCTATCTGCACAACTTCCCGTTGCAGAAAGTCAAGATCGACCGCTCGTTCCTCGAAGGCATCGACAGCGACCGTCCGCTGACGCTGCTGCGCGGCGTGGCGCGGCTTTCGGCCGATCTCGGCATGTCGGTCGTGGTCGAGGGCATCGAGACCAACGAGCAGCTCGAGCTGATCAGCGCCGACGGCGCCGTGACCGAGGCTCAGGGCTATCTGTTCAGCCGGCCGGTTCCCTCCGTGCGCATCCGGCAGTTGCTGAACGCCTCGCATGGCCGTCGGACCGACGAGCAGCTGCACGTAGTTCCCTCGCGATCGATCGCGTGAGCGGGCGGAACATTCTCAATCCATAGTTGCAGGCAGGTATGACCGCACGGAGAGGAATGCACTCGAGCGGTCACAGGTTAACCCTATTGCCTCGATTGCTTTGACGAAAGTTAAGAAGCTGTTAATCTTTTTTGACGCGCGCAGAAGTTGTTGAAGTTCAAGGAGTAGCCAATGAGGTCCGCGGCTGAAGTGATCAAGCCCGCGATGGGGAGGCTTGCGGATCCGCTGGACAAAGTCGACTACCGCCTGGCGCAAACCCCGGAGCAGAAGGACGAGATCTACCGGCTTCGCTACCGTGCCTATTTGCGCGAAGGCGCGATCCGGCCGTCGGCGGATGAGCGGGTGGTCGATCATTTTGACGACGCACCGAATGCCTGGGTCTTTGGCGTCTACATGCAGGGTGAACTCTGCAGCTCGATTCGAATCACCGTGGTGACGCCCGACTATCGCTCCGCGCCTACGGTCGAGGTGTTTGGCGACGTGCTTCATCCCAAGCTCGATCAGGGACTGGTCTTCATCGATTCGACGCGCTTTGTCGCGGATCCCGAGAAGGCTCGGAACTACCCGGAACTGCCCTACGTCACGGTTCGCCTCGGCTCGACCGCGGGCGTGCACTTCAATGCCGATTACGGCCTGGCGCCGGTCCGCCCCGAGCACATGGCGTTCTACCGCCGGGTGTTTCTGCACGAGGTCTGGTCGGAGCCGCGCATATATGCCGGGCTCGTCAAGCCGGTCGGGCTGATGGCGGCGCATCTGCCGTCGGTACGGGAGAGGGTGCTTGCCCGCTATCCGTTCCTGCGCTCGAGCGCGTTCGAGCGGCGGATGCTGTTCGAGCGCGAAGGCCGCTCCCTGACCGACGGTCTTGTCCAGCAATTCGAGCGCGCCTCGATCGTGCCGAATCCCTGAACGCGAGGTCGCCGTATCCTGCCGATCGCATTCGGGGTGATTCGGGCCGTTGCAGGCTGAAATAGCCTGGAAAAGCGGCTCGGTTCCTGGCGAAGCTTGCCTTTCTTCACCATCGCGCCACATTTGCCACCCATTAACCATCGGGGGCGCTTTTCGGAGTTAGCCGGCATTTGACGGGGTCCAGCAAGGTCCCGTCAAGGTTGACGGAACGTTCGCTTAACCATCGCCCTGTAGACCGTATGACAGTACGAAGAGCGTGAGCGTGGAGGCTCCGGAATGAAACATCAGATGCGTATCCTCCAGGGTATGAAGCTGGCGGCGGTGCTGGCAGTGGCGCTGTCGATGGGCGCCTGCGCCAACAAGAATCCGCTTGGTATGGATGCGAATGCGAACGCGGCGACCCCGGGCAGCCAGCAGGATTTCGTGGTCAATGTCGGCGACCGCGTGTTTTTCGAGAGCGACCAGACCGATCTGAGCCCGCAGGCGACCGCGACCCTCGACAAGCAGGCGCAGTGGCTGCAGACCTATAACCGCTACTCCTTCACCATCGAGGGACATGCCGACGAACGCGGCACCCGCGAATACAACATCGCGCTCGGTGCCCGCCGCGCGCAATCGGTTCGCGCCTATCTGACCTCGCGCGGCATCGATCCGAGCCGCATGCGCACCATCTCCTACGGCAAGGAGCGCCCGGTGGCGGTCTGCAACGACATCTCCTGCTGGTCGCAGAATCGCCGTGCCGTCACGGTGCTGAACGCGAGTTCCTGACGATCAGTCATTGCCCGGAATTGCCAGCCGGCGCCCATCGGGCGCCGGTTTTGTTTGGCTCGGTGCGTTGTCAGCATGATGAACGAGCGGACCCGAACAGGCCGCTTGCTTGTTCCGCCGCCGAGACTAAACCATAGCCCGCGACGCTGCGCCGGAATCGGAATGCCAGTCACAATTCCGGCGTACTCCGTCCCTCAATGTGACCAGCTTTTCACGTCGATCTCGTCGTCAGGGCAAAATGTCATCCAGGCTCCATCGTCTTTCCTCCGCCGCGGCGATCGCGGCGATGTTGGTCGTTTCCGTCCCCGCCTTTGCCCAGTCCGACGACGAGGATCCTGAGGTGCGGATCCAGCGGCTGGAGAACCAGCTGCGGCAATTGACCGGGCAGAACGAGGAGTTGCAGTACCGCAACCGCCAGCTCGAGGAGCGGCTGCGCCAGCTCGGTGGTCAGCCGGCTGGACCGCCTGGACAACCGGCCGTGCAGCCGAACGTCGCAGCGGTGCCGCCGGCGCAACAGCCTCAGGCGTATCCGCAGGCCCAGGGCGGCTATGCGCAGCCTGGATATGGCCAGCCGCAGCAGGGGCGGCAGGGTGGCTATGACCAGCAGCCGCAGATCGCCTCGCCCGCTCCAATCGTGCAGGAGCCGGGGGCTGCTGCCGTTCCCGGCCGCCGCAGCCGCGGTGACGCGTTCGATCCGAGCCAGAACCCGAATGCCCCGGGCGCGCCGCGCGCCCTCGGTGGTGGCGAATTGCCGATTTCCAACAACGCCGCGGTCGGCGCGCCCGGTGGCCGTGCCCCGGGCGAGCCGCTCGATCTCGGCAACACCGGCCCGCGCGATGCCGGCGGTGTGCCGCAGCGCGCACCCGGCGCCAGCGCGGCCCTCACCACATTGCCGCCGTCGGCGACGCCGAAAGATGAATTCGATCTCGGCATCGGCTACATGCAGCGCAAGGACTATGCGCTGGCCGAGGAGACGATGAAGAACTTCGCCGCGAAATATCCCTCGGATCCGCTGGTTGCGGATTCGCAATACTGGCTCGGCGAAAGCTATTTCCAGCGCCAGCAATATCGCGACGCTGCAGAAACCTTCCTCGGAGTGACCACCAAGTTCGACAAATCCGCCAAGGCACCCGACGCCCTGCTGCGGCTCGGCCAGTCGCTGGCGGCGCTGAAGGAGAAGGAAGCCGCCTGCGCCGCGTTCGGCGAGGTGACGCGGAAATATCCGCGCGCATCGGGCAGCGTCAAGGCTGCGGTTGACCGCGAGCAGAAACGCGTGAAGTGCTAAACCGGTGGCGACAAGGCCGCTTCCGGCCTTGCCGCGAACCGCGGTTTTGCAATGTCCGACGACCAATCCGCCATCTCGGCGCGGGACGCCAAATACCTGTTCGCGGGCCTTGTCACCGCGCCCGCGATCGTGCTGGCCGTATCTGGCGGTCCGGATTCCGTCGCGCTGATGTGGCTTGCCGCACGCTGGCGCCGGGCGCTGGCGCGCGGGCCGCGCTTGATTCCGGTCACTGTCGATCATGGCCTGCGCGCCGAGGCGGCCCGCGAGGCGCGCGATGTCAAGCGGTTGGCGCGAAGTCTCGATCTGCCGCATCGCACGCTGCGCTGGACCGGCCCCAAGCCGAAGACCGGATTGCCCGCAGCCGCCCGCGAGGCGCGTTATCGCCTGCTGGCGCAAGCCGCGCGCAAGGACGGCGCCACGCACATTCTCACGGCGCATACCCGCGACGATCAGGCCGAGACGCTGCTGATGCGGATGCTGCGCGGCAGCGGCATTGCCGGGCTATCGGCGATGGCGCGCGAGACCGAGCGTGAGGGTATCCGGCTGGCGCGGCCCTTGCTTGATGTCTCCAAGGCGCAGCTGGTCGCGACGCTGAAGAAGGCGCGCATCGAATTCGCTGATGATCCGACCAATCGCGACCCGGCCTTCACGCGCCCGCGGCTGCGCGCGCTGATGCCCGTTCTGGCGGAGGAGGGCGGCGATGCGAGGAACCTGTCGCGGCTTGCCGCCCGGCTCGCCCGGGCCAACGCCGCCGTGGAAGTGCTCGCCGATGCCGCCGAGCGCTATCTTGCGTTGAGAGATCGAGGTACCTCTCGTCCAGGCTTCGATGCCGTCGTGTTTGCGGCGATGCCGGAGGAAATCCGCCTTCGTCTCTTGAAACGTGCGATCGACCGGACCGGACACGAAGGGCGCGCCGAGCTCGGCAAGGTCGAAAGCCTGCTTGCGGCGCTCGATCGCATCGTCGGGGAACGCGAAGGCAAGCTCAAACAGACCCTTGCCGGGGCCGTCATCAGCGTCGCCGGCGGCCGGATCCGGGTCGAGCCGGCGCCGCCGCGCCGTACGCGCACCAGATGAGCTTCTATCGACTGGCTCAATCGCTGTGATAATCCCGCAGAGACGCTTAACTACCCCGAAAAACACCGGGTTTAGCGCCATTATTTGACCCGGAATCGCGCTAGGATGCGGTAAATAGTCATGTGCAGTTCCCTTGGCATCGACCCCGGCGGCACCTAGATTAGATACGCGATAGACTGGATGGATTCCCTGGGGATTCCCACAGAGCCTGCCCAAAGGATAAGAGAGGCCGCGGTCCGCGCGACCACCGAAGGAAGACCATGAACGCCAATCTGCGGAATTTCGCCCTCTGGGTCATCATCGTTTTGCTGTTGCTGGCGTTGTTCACGCTTTTCCAGAATCCTGGCCAGCGCACCTCCTCGCAGGACATCTCGTTCTCGCAGCTTCTGACCGAGGTCGACCAGGGCCACGTCCGTGACGTCGTGATTCAGGGGCCGGAGATTCACGGCACCTTCACCAATGGCTCGAGCTTCCAGACCTATTCGCCGAGCGACCCGAACCTCGTGAAGCGTCTGTATGATGCCAAGGTTTCGATCACCGCGAAGCCGCCGGGCGACAACGTGCCGTGGTTCGTCTCGCTGCTGGTGTCCTGGCTGCCCTTCATCGCGCTGATCGGCGTGTGGATCTTCCTGTCGCGGCAGATGCAGGGCGGCGCCGGCAAGGCGATGGGCTTTGGCAAGTCGCGCGCCAAGATGCTGACGGAGGCGCATGGCCGCGTGACTTTCGAGGACGTCGCCGGCGTCGACGAGGCCAAGCAGGATTTGCAGGAGATCGTCGAATTCCTGCGCGACCCCGGCAAATTCCAGAGGCTCGGCGGCCGCATTCCGCGCGGCGTGCTGCTGGTCGGTCCTCCCGGCACCGGCAAGACGCTGATTGCGCGCGCGGTCGCGGGCGAAGCCAACGTGCCGTTCTTCACCATCTCCGGTTCTGACTTCGTCGAGATGTTCGTGGGCGTCGGTGCCTCGCGCGTGCGAGACATGTTCGAGCAGGCCAAGAAGAACGCGCCCTGCATCATCTTCATCGACGAAATCGATGCGGTCGGCCGTCATCGCGGCGCCGGTCTCGGCGGCGGCAACGACGAACGCGAGCAGACGCTGAACCAGTTGCTGGTCGAGATGGACGGCTTCGAGGCCAATGAAGGGGTGATCCTGATCGCGGCGACCAATCGTCCCGACGTGCTCGATCCGGCCCTGCTGCGTCCCGGTCGCTTCGACCGCCAGGTGGTGGTGCCGAATCCGGACGTCGTCGGACGCGAGCAGATCCTCAAGGTTCACGTCCGCAAGGTGCCGCTGGCGCCGGACATCAACCTCAAGACCATCGCGCGAGGCACGCCCGGCTTCTCGGGCGCCGACCTGATGAACCTCGTCAACGAGGCCGCGCTGACCGCCGCCCGCCGCAACAAGCGGATGGTGACGCAGGCCGAGTTCGAGGAGGCCAAGGACAAGGTGATGATGGGCGCCGAGCGCAAGTCGCTCGTCATGACCGAGGAGGAGAAGCTGCTCACGGCTTACCACGAGGGCGGACACGCCATCGTCGGCCTCAACGTCGTCGCGACCGATCCGATCCACAAGGCGACCATCATCCCGCGCGGCCGTGCGCTGGGCATGGTGATGCAGCTGCCGGAGCGGGACAAGCTCTCGATGTCGCTGGAGCAGATGACCTCGCGCCTCGCCATCATGATGGGCGGCCGTGTCGCGGAGGAGCTGATCTTCGGCCGCGACAAGGTGACCTCGGGCGCCGCCTCCGATATCGAGCAGGCGACGCGTCTGGCGCGCATGATGGTGACGCGCTGGGGCCTGTCCGAGGAACTCGGCACCGTCTCCTATGGCGAGAACCAGGACGAGGTATTCCTGGGCATGTCGGTCTCGCGCACGCAGAACGCGTCGGAGGCGACCGTCCAGAAGATCGACTCCGAGATCAAGCGCCTGGTCGAGGAAGGCTACAAGGAAGCGACCCGCATCCTCACCGAGAAGCACGATGATCTTGAAACCCTGGCCAAGGGTCTGCTCGAGTTCGAGACCCTGACCGGCGACGAGATCACCGATCTCCTGAAGGGCAAGAAGCCCAATCGCGAGTCGGTGCTGGAGCCGTCGACGCCGCGCGCTTCCGCCGTGCCGCCCGCCGGCAAACCGCGGCCACGTCCCGATCCGGACACCGGCATGGAACCGCAGCCGCAGGCGTAAGTCTCGCGCGCCATGTCCGGCAAGTCCGGCAAGTCGATTGTGCAGAAGCTCGGCCTCAGGCCGGGCTTTTGCATTTTCGTGGATGGACTGTCCGTCGCCTACAGCGATATCGTCGGCGAATTGCCTGACGGTGTGCGGCTCGTGAAGGCCGCGAAGGCACCGCTCGACGCCGTGCATCTGTTTGCGATCGAGGCCCGGGGCCTCGGCGCCAGGCTGCGTAGCTACCGCCCGGCGATCGCGCCCGACGGCATGATCTGGGTGTCGTGGCCGAAGAAGAGCTCGGGCGTTGCCACCGATCTCACGGATACGGCGTTGCGCAAGATCGCGCTTGCGAGCGGCCTCGTCGACATCAAGGTCTGTGCCGTCGACGAGATCTGGTCGGGGCTGAAATTCGTGATCCCCGCGAGGGACAGGGGCAACGCGGCGAAATAGACCGCGCCTTCTCGTCCGCGATTAAGATTGGCGTCGATCAGGGCACCGTGGCATCCTTCCGGCACGGCCGGGCCCCGAGAAGCCCGGCAATAAAATCAGGGGGAGGGGAAGCCGATGCGCAAGGCATTTGGCGCAGTCGTCGCCGTTTCAGTCCTGCTGCCATCAGCCACTTCCGTCGCCGCCGAGATGCGCGGCATCACCGCAGGCGAAATCAGGATCGGCCAGACCATGCCGTATAGCGGGCCGGTCTCGGCATTCGGCGCGCTGGGCAAGGGCGAGGTCGGCTATTTCAGGATGCTCAACGAACGCGGCGGCATAAACGGGCGCAAGATCAACCTGATCTCACTCGACGATTCCTATGCGCCGCCGAAGACCGTGGAGCAGACGCGCCGCCTCGTCGAGAGCGACGAGGTCGCGCTGATCTTCTCCTCGATCGGCACCGCGCACAACACGGCGATCGCAAAATACCTGCAGAGCAAGAATATACCGCAGCTCTTCCTCGCCTCCGGCGCCTCGAAATTCTCCGACATCGCGCAATTCCCGCAGGCGACGATGGGGGTGCAGGCGCCGTTCCGCTACGAAGCACGGCTCTATGCGCGCCACGCCCTGGCGAAGAACCCGAACGCACGGTTTGCCGTGATATCGCAGAACGACGATTACGGCCGCGACTATCTCGCCGGCCTGAAGGACGTGCTCGGCGAGAAATACGACCAGCTCGTGACCGTTGCGACCTACGAGATCACCGACCCGACCATCGACTCGCAGATCGTCAAGCTGAAGGCGTCAGGCGCCGACGTCTTCGTGATCGCCGCGACGCCGAAATTCGCCGCGCAGGCGATCCGGAAATCGTATGAGATCGGCTGGCGGCCCATGACCTTCCTCTCCAACACGGCGGTTTGGATTTCCACCGTGATGCAGCCGGCCGGCGTCGAGGCCGGCACCGGCATCATCTCCACGGCCTACGTCAAGGACCCCGATGATCCGGCCTGGAAGGACGATCCGGGCATGAAAGGCTGGCGCGAGTTCATGACCAAATACGTGCCGGAAGCCGATCAGCACGACACCAACTACGTCAACGCCTACAACAGCGCGATGGCGCTGGAAGCGGTGCTGAAGGCGTGCGGCGACGATCTGTCGACCGACAACATCCTGAAGCAGGCCTATTCGATCAGGAATCTTGAACTGCCGATGCTGCTGCCGGGCATCAAGGTCAACACCTCGCCGACCGACCACGTGCCGGTCGACCAGATGCAGTTCATGCGGTTCAACGGCAAGAGCTGGGACCGCTTTGGCGAGTTGCAGACAGGCAATTAGGCCGTTTTCGAGCGAAGCGGACACCGGTTCGCGTGAAGCAAACGCGTCAAAGCGAGAGTCTGGAGCTTCGGTCCTGATTCAATCAGAACCGAGACTGCTCTGGTTTGCGCCTGCCGCCGCCGGAAGTGCGCTCGTCCTGGTCTCGCCCGACCGGACGTGGATCACGGCGACGTCGTCGCTGTAGAGCCGCTTCCAGCCCTTGACGTGATCGAGGGCATAGGCTGCCGGCGAGGTCGGGTTCAGCAGCGTGGCGTCGATCTGGTACTTGTCGAGCAGGGCCAACAGCTCACCCAGATTGCGCGCCTCGGTGGCGTTGAAATAGTCCAGCACGAATTGCTCGCCATAGAGCTCGGCGCGTCCATCGATGAACACCTTCATGTCACGGGTGACCATGTAGCCGCCGAACGGCGCGGTGCTGAAGATGCGTTGCGCCTTGCGCTGCTGGAGCAGGTCGACCGCAGCGACGGGCAATTGAGCCGGATTGAACAGGAATGGATGATGCGCCACGAAGATGCTGGTCGAGGCCCATCCACCGATCACGATCGCTATCGCGGCAATGATCGTGACGAAGGGGGCCGACCGGATCTCCTCGATGGCGGACGCGCCACCGGGTGCCGTTCCCCATTGCTCCGCGATCGGCTTGGCCAGAACCAGCGGCGCCAGGAACGCGAATATCTCGATATTGCGGACATGCGACAGCGCCATCCAGATCAGGCCGACCAGCAGCAGGATCCGCGGCACCGAGAGCGTCAGCTTGCGGTAGAAGGCAACGCCGATCAGGGTCAGCAGCGTGGCTTCGAAGAAAGTGAACTTGCCGAAGTCGACGGGCATCCATTCCCAGATCAGCGACAGCAGCTTGCCGAGGCTCAGGATCTTGATCGCGCCGAGCGGGGTATTCCAGCCATAGGGCGTCACACAGCTCGCCGCCAGGGCCGCCAGGCCGAACAGGGCCCAGCGCACGGCAAGCTGAACGCGGCGGTTCGGCTCCGCGCTCCAGATCGCTTCCAGCCCGATCGGGCCGATCAGGGCCAGACCGAGCACGAAGCCGCCGTGGAGATTGGCCCACAGCGTCATCAGCGGCAGCAGGAACCAGGATGGATGGGTGCGGCGATCGGCGGCCGCCATCAGCCCGCCGATGAAGGCAAGCAGGAAAGGCAGCGCCAGCACGTGAGGTCGCGCGAAGAAGTGCGACGCAGATTGCAGCAGCGCCAGCGCCGCGATCAGGATGGCGCGCGCGGGATGGAAATACGGGTTCAGCAGATACAGGAAGATCGAGATCGTCGCGCCGATGGCGATCGAGGACAGGATCACCGGTCCTGCCCAATCTCCCGGAGCTCCGTAAGTGATCGCGTAGAGCACCTGCGACAGCCATGAGCTCGAGATCCAGGGCTCGCCGTATTTGGTGAACGAGAACATGTCCGTGTAGGGCACGGTACCGTTCGCGAGGATCCATTGGCCGATCCGGATCTGCCACATCGAGTCGGAATCGCGCAGCAGGATTTCGCCCGCGGACAGGAAGAACAGATAGACCCCGGCGCCTGCGCAGAGCGGCACCAGTCCTCGCGCCATGCTGCGGTTCGTCACGCTGCTGGTGATGGAGATCGACATCGGCTTTCCTGGATTGACCCGAGATGACCAGAGACAACGCCACATCCGACGTTCGCCGAACAGGACCACAGGTTCGTATAAATTCGGGTAAATTTCGCGACGCCAGGCTGCGGCCGCATGCATCCTCGATCAGGTGCGAATTCAGGGCGTTTTCGAGCCGAATGGATATCGTCTCGCGTGAAGAAAACGCGTCAAAACAACGGAAATAACTCTGGCGTCGGCCACGCAATTTGTCGCATCCGAACGGCAGGAGCCGCCGCCAGGCCGCCGGAGTATCTCAAATGGAGGCGATCTTGTTAGATCGCGATTTACCATAGGGCGGATCACCGTCGCTCGCAGCGATCACCATCGCTCCCGGCGTTCAGCGCGCGTCCGCTTCGATCGGCCGGGCTGGAACGAAGCCGACCTCGGCGGTCGCTGTCCTGCTGCTGACGAAGGCCGCGACGTACTTCGCCGCCGCGATGCAGGTTACTGCGAGCAGCACCCCGCCGAACACATCGATGACGTAGTGGGCACCGACGACGGGGGTTGATGCGATCATCAGGATGTTGATCGCCGCGGCCACCTTGCCGATGCCGCGCACCGGCCACAGCGCCCACAAATAGAGCACGGCGGACGCGGCATGGAAGCTCGGGAACGACACGACGCCCGCGAGCTTGAACAGTTCGAGATGGCGCAGCACGCCGGAGCGCACCGCCAGAATGTCACGCAGCTGTGCCGCATAGACCTGGGTGTTGAGCGACGGGAAGTCGGCCGGCGAAATGTTCAGCCCGTAGAAAGTTCCGATCGCCGGAACGAGCGCCGAAATCACCAGTGTGATCGCAAGCGCAAAGCTGAAGGCGGCAACGAACATCTGCAGCCGCACCAGCCGCTGCGTGACGGCGAGGATGATCGGTACAGCCAGCAGAAACCACTTGATGAAGCCGTAGCCCGTCGTGAGCGTCGTCATCAGCCAGGCATGATCGTTCACGAAGTTGATGAGCAGCAACGGATCGAGGCCGATGGCGCGATCGATCGCGAGGAAGGTGTGATCCTGCAGCGGCGCGTTGAGCGTGAGCGCCACATACGTCAGCGGCCCCATGATCACGATGATCAGCAGCAACTGCGCGATCGCGCCGAGTGAGAACATCAGCTTCGGATCGGCGGCGGATCCGCGCGCCCAGACATACAGATAGACCATCAGCGCGAATTCGCCGGCCATGCCGCTCATCACGCCGAACGCGACCGGTTCGAGCGAGAAGCCTCCGAACAGAACGGCGAGCAGCAACACGCCGCTCATTGCGGCGATCGGAACCCAGTTCAGATTGAAGAGCCGCCAGGCAAGGCGGATGTCCGATTCAGCCATGACCGCACCCGGATGTGAGAGCGGTAGATTCCCCGAGCTCCTTTAACATGGAGATAACGGCGCAGCGTGTCTTTGCCGCAGCCGAGGCTGGCATGCACGCCCGTGCCATCCGGCTGTCGCAAAATCCTTACAATTGCACCTTGTGTTTCGGTCTGAATAGTTGTTCACTTCTTCAGGCGATTGCGGGATCAATCGCCCAAAATATTGAAGACGCGTGCGTTCTGCCGGTGGGCGCCGGCCGGGGCGTGCGGCGGGGGACGGTAACGCCATGGTGTATCGGCGAACGCATCAGGTTGTGAAACGGCTGGCCGCCCGGCGCAGCGCGATCCTGTCGGCGGCACGGGACGCGGCGGCCGACGGCGGCATGGCGGCGGTGCAGATCGCGCCCGTCGCGGTCCGCGCCAACGTCGCGGCGGGAACCGTCTACCGCTATTTCCCTTCCAAGGCCGAGCTGATCTCGGAGCTGATCGCCGAAGTCTCGCGCGACGAACTCACAGCGATCCGCCGTGCGGCGGACGCTGCGCCCGGACCATCGTCGGCGCTGGCCGCGGCCGTGACGACGATTGCCGTCCATGTGCTGTCGCAGCGCAAACTCGCCTGGGGCATCCTCGCGGAGCCCGTCGACGTCGACGTCACCGCCTCGCGTCTCGCCAGCCGCCGCGATATCTCCGGCGAGATTGCCGCCCGGATCGACAACGCGGTGCGTGCCGGCCATTTGCCGGCCCAGGATACGGCGCTGGCGGCCACGGCTCTGCTCGGTGCGCTGCATGAGGCGCTGGTCGGTCCGCTGGCGCCGTCCAATCTGGACGATCCGGCAAGGCTGCGCGATGCGGTGCAGACCGTGACGCTGCTCGGGTTGCGCGCCGTCGGCGTGATGGATGCGCGCGCCCGCGGCCTTGTCGTGCAGGCGACGACGCCGGCAAAGGCGTTGGTCGGGGCCTGAACACTTCTGTCGTATTGGCGTTGTAAGCCTGAGGGCTGGGTTCAACCAACCTCAGGGAGCAAGGCATGACGACGACCCATGGCTCGGCCAAATGGCAGGGCGGTATCAAGGACGGCAAAGGCGCGATCTCGACCAAGAGCGGCGCGCTGGCCGACTACCCCTATGGCTTCGCCAGCCGCTTCGAGGGCAAGCCGGGCTCGAACCCCGAAGAATTGATCGGCGCGGCGCATGCCGCCTGCTTCACGATGGCGCTGTCGCTGATCCTCGGTGAAGCCAAGCTCACGGCCGAGCACATGGAGACCAAGGCTGATGTGACGCTGGAAAAGGTCGGCGACGGCTTCGCCATCACCTCGGTCCATCTGGCGCTGAGCGCAAAGATCCCGGGCGCCGACAACGCGACCTTTCAGGAGCTCGCCGGCAAGGCCAAGGCGGGGTGCCCGGTGTCGAAACTGCTCAATACCAAGATCACGCTCGAGGCGACATTGCAGGGCTGATCCGACTTCCACTTCCGGGCCGGGTAAACCCGGAACGATGGGACACGGTCACATCGCCTCGGCGTCGCCGTTCGGCCCCACTGACGCGATGCGCAGCATGTTGGTGGTGCCCGGCGCGCGCAGCGGCACGCCGGCGACGATGATGACGCGCTGGCCGGCCTTTGCAAAACCGTCGCGGAAGGCGATCGAGCCGGCGCGGCTGACCATGTCGTCGAGATTCTGGGCATCCTCGGCGACCACGCAATGCACGCCCCACACCGCCGAAAGCTTGCGGCCGGTGACGAGATTCGGCGTGATCGCGACCACCGGCACCTTGGGCCGCTCGCGCGCCACGCGGATCGCGGTCGAGCCCGACGAGGTCCAGCAGATGATCGCGGAGAGATCGAGCGTCTCGGCGATCTGTCGCGCCGCATCGGCGATGGCATCGCCCACCGTCGGTTCGGGGTCGACGCGCTGCGCGTTGATCACGCCGCGGTAATTCGGGTCGCGCTCCACTTCCTCCCCGATGCGGTTCATGGTCGAGACCGCCTCCACCGGGAATTTTCCGGCGGCGGATTCCGCCGACAGCATGATGGCATCGGCGCCTTCGTAGACCGCGGTGGCGACGTCGGAGACCTCGGCGCGCGTCGGCACCGGTGCCTGGATCATCGACTCCAGCATCTGCGTCGCGACCACGACCGGCTTGCCGGCGCGGCGCGCCATCCGGGTCATCTGCTTCTGCAGGCTGGGCACCCGCTCCAGCGGCAACTCGACGCCGAGATCGCCGCGCGCCACCATCAGCGCGTCGGAGGCGTCGATGATGTCTGCGAGGCGGTCGATCGCCTGCGGTTTCTCGATCTTGGCCATGACAGCGGCGCGGCCGCGGATCATCTTCTTGGCTTCGATCACGTCCTCGGCCCGCTGCACGAAGGACAGCGCGACCCAGTCGATTCCGGTCGGCAGCGCGGCCTCCAGATCGGCCCGGTCCTTCGGCGTCATCGCCGAGACCGGCAGGTCGGTGTCGGGCAGGCTGACGCCCTTGCGGTCCGACATCTTGCCGCCGATCACGACGCGCGTCACCGCGCGCTCGGGCGAGGTCTCCTCGGCGATCAGCCGCACCTTGCCGTCGTCGAGCAGCAGCGCGTGGCCGGGCCGGAGCGCGGCAAGGATCTCCGGGTGCGGAAGCTGCACGCGGCTGTTGTCGCCCGGGGTCTTGTCGGAATCGAGGATGAAGGTCTGGCCGTTGTTGAGCTGGGTCGAGCCATTCTCGAAAGCGCCGAGGCGCAGCTTCGGCCCCTGCAGATCGACCAGGATGCCGATCGGCCGTCCATAGCTCGATTCGACGCTGCGGATGGTCTTGACCAGCTCCCGCATCTTGTCGTGCGGGGTGTGGCTCATGTTGATGCGGAACACGTCGGCACCGGCCTCGAACAGCTTGCGGATCATCGCACTGTCTGAAGAGGCGGGGCCGAGCGTTGCGAGGATCTTGATGCGGCGCAGGCGTCTCATTGTTTGTTTCCGGGTGCGGCTGGTGGCAGACCAGACGCGCCCGGTGGCGCTGCGCCCGGCGGCGGGTTTGACAGGCCCGGCATCGTTCCCGGACTTCCCGGGCCGACTCCGCCCGGCATTCCCGGCAGTTTCTGCGGCTGTTGTTCGTTGGCTTCGGTCAGTTGGACGGTCCATGCACGCTGCTCGCCGGTATCGACCTCGAAGAAGCCGGTGCGGTCAAAACCCCGCGCCAGGCAATTATCGGTGCCCTTGATGGTGAATTCCTTGTCCCGCGAGCACATGAAGGCCTGGCCGGACCATTCGCCGCCACGGTCATAGTCGAGGGCGTAGATGTAATAATAGCGCGCGACCAGATTGCCGCGCAGCAGCGTTTCACAGCTCCGCGACGACACGTTCCACCAGCCTTCGGTGGTCCAGCCCTCGGCATCCTTGTAGCCGAGCGCGATTCCGACCCGGCTCGAGGTGTTGTTGCACAGCCGGAAATCGGCGGCCGCCGGGCTGGTCCACAGGGACGCGGCAACGAGCGTCAGCACCGGTAGCAGGCCGGCCGGCACGATGCGGGCGGCGTGGCGAATTGAGACGGGAGAATTTGTTGCAGTCATGCGGCGAAGCTATATCAAATCATTGACGATTTCGCGTGCCCGGCGGGAACTGTCAACGGAAGGGGAACGCGTTTCCCACGCTATGGGAGGGCGGGTGTGAAGGTCTGGACCCGTTCTTGCGCGGTGATGTAGCAAAATCTGTGACAATTCCCACCTGATATCAATATGGTGCGGATCACAAACTGGGATCACGGCGATGGACATTGACGACAAAACCAGAACAGAACTTGAAGCCGCGGTGTTCCGGCGCCTCGTCGAGCATCTGCGCAATCGGACCGATGTCCAGAATATCGACCTGATGAACCTGGCCGGCTTCTGCCGCAATTGCCTGTCGAACTGGATGAAGGAAGCGGCCGATGCCAACGGCATCACAGTGAGCAAGGACGAGAGCCGCGAGGCGGTCTACGGCATGCCCTACGAGGAGTGGAAGGCGAAATACCAGGGCACAGCGACGGCGGAGCAACTCGCCGCGATGAAGAAGGCCCATCCCGGACATTAAGCCAATGTGACGTCGTTCCCGCAGTCACCCGCATCTCCTGTGGGCGCGCTGTGGATGAGCGCGATGTTTCCTTGACGGAAGGCCCCCCAAAATCGAGGGTCAACCGCAACAAGCGGTGCGCGCGACGCGTATTCGCGTGACATTTCAATGCCAGTTCAGGAGTGCGCGATGGCCATGTCTGCCGCCGTCAAGGAAGAGCCCGCAACGCGATTTGCCAAGGACCAGCTCAAGTCCATCATCGAGCGCATCGAACGGCTGGAAGAAGAGAAGAAGACGATCTCGGACGACATCCGTGACGTCTATGCCGAGAGCAAGGGCAACGGTTTCGACGTCAAGGCGCTGCGCGCCATCATCCGTCTGCGCAAGCAGGACCCGAACGAGCGCCAGGAACAGGAAACCATCCTGGAGACCTATATGCAGGCGCTCGGCATGCTGTGAGCCGCGGGGCCGGGCTCGAGACGCCGTTTGAAGGCCCTAAAGGTGCTTGGGACGGTTTCCGGATTTTGCTAGGCTGCGCGGCGAGGTAACCGGGCAGATCATTCCCATGGACGTGCCAGGACCAGAGCGGCGGCTCGCTGCGGTCCTCGCCGCCGACATGGTCGGCTTTAGTCGGCTCATGGAGGCTGACGAGACGGGCACCCTTGCGCGCCTCAAGACCCATCGGATCGAGTTGATCGACCCGGCCATCGCCAAGAATCGCGGCCGCATCATCAAGACCACCGGCGACGGCCTGCTGGTCGAGTTCCACAGCGTCGTCGATGCGGTGCTGTGTGCGGCCGAGATCCAGCGCCGGATGGCCAAGCGCAACGCCGACGTGGCGCCGGCGCGATGGATGCAGTTTCGCATCGGCGTCAATCTCGGCGACGTCATCGTCGACGGCGCCGACATATTCGGCGACGGCGTCAATGTCGCCTCGCGCCTCGAGGTGCTGGCCGAGCCCGGCGGCATCTGCGTTTCCGGTGCAGTCCGCGATCAGGTCGGCGATCGCCTGGAGGAGCTCAGCTTCGAGGATCTCGGCGACCAGACCGTCAAGAACATCACGCGCCCGATCCGGGTGTTCCGTGTCCGTCTCGAACAGGATGCCGAGGGCATTCCCGCGTCGGCGAAGGGCGCGACGAGTGCCCGGATCGTCGCCAAGAAACCGTCGATTGCCGTGCTGCCGCTCGTCAACATGAGCGGCGACCCCGAGCAGGAATTCTTCGCCGACGGCCTCACCGAGGACATCATCACCGAGCTGTCGCGCTTCCACGACCTGCTGGTGATCTCGCGCAACTCGACCTTCGTGTACAAGGGCAAGGCCGTGAGGGTGCAGGACGTCGCAAAGGAGTTCGCCGTCGACTACGTGCTGGAGGGCAGCGTGCGGAAGGCGGGCGAGCGGATCCGTGTCACGGTGCAGCTGATCGATGCCGAGGCCGACCGGCACGTCTGGGCCGAACGCTACGACCGCGAGCTTGCCGACATCTTCGCCATCCAGGACGAGATGACCCGCGCGATCGTGTCGACCTTGCCGGGCCGCGTCGAGGCTGCCGCCCATGACCGCGTGAAGCGCCAGCCGACCGACAACATGGCGGCCTATGAGTGCGTGCTGGCCGCCAAGGTGCTGCATCATCGCTCCGCACGCGACGACAATTTCGAGGCGCAGCGACTGCTCGATCGGGCCATCGTGCTCGACCCGAGCTACGCGCATGCACACGCGTGGCGGGCCTGCGTGCTCGGGCAGACATGGGTCTATAACTGGTGCGAGGATCGCGACGCGACCTTCGCGCAGGTCGCGGCAGAGCTCGAGATCGCGCTCAAGCTCGATGACAACGATAGCGACGTTCACCGGATCCTCGCCGCGCTCAACCTCAACCGCGACAACCACGACAAGGCAACCTTCCATCAGGAGCGCGCGCTTGCGCTGAACCCGAATTACGACCTCGTGGTCGTACAGCAGGGCGAACTCCTGACATGGCTTGGGCGGCCGGAGGAGGGCATCGATTGGATCAAGCGGGCGATGCGCCTCAACCCGTTCCATCCGGAGCGGTTCTGGAGCCATCTCGGTCGGGCCTGCTACTGCGCCGAGAAATACGCGGATGCGGCCGAGGCGTTCTCGCGGATCACGCGGCCCGACCACACCCACCACGCCTTCCTCGCGGCGACGCTGGCGCAGATGGGCAATGCGGTGGCGGCCGCCGCGCACGCCGCAGAGGTGCTGAAGCGCGAGCCGGGTTTCTCGGTCGCCACGCATCTCGCGACCCAGCACTACAAGCGGGAGCCGGACCGGGCGCGCTACGAAGCCGGCCTGCTCAAGGCAGGATTGCCGGCCTGACGATGATATCTTGAGCCTGGACCTGGAGCGTTCTCGAGCGAAATTGCCCTAGCGCAGCGAGGCGGTGCGCATCACGAACGGCTGGGTCGGCAGCACCGCGGTCGCGGTCCCCGAGAAGCGGTCGCAGGTCATGCCCATCATCGGATCATCCGAGAAGGTCATGGTGACGGTGGCCTCCGGCTTCACGAAATGCTGGCGCATCAGGCCCATGTCGGTGTCGCCGAGCACGGTGGTCAGCATGCCATTGCTGGCGCTCGGGGCCAGCATCACGACGCGCATCCAGCTGTCGTTGCTCTTGGCGGCGGAGATGCGCGCGGATGTGGTCACCACGCCCTGGCCCTGCGCGCCCTTCGCCACCACGGTGTTGATCTCGGTGGCGGCTGCCGCCGCATTGCGGATCGGGCGCACGCTGCGCGGGATCGGCGCGGTCGCCGCGACGATATTGGCGCGATCGACCGGCGAGGAAGCCGCCGGCGCGTAGGCGAGTGCCCTGTTGAAATTGTCCTTGACGCTGGCGGTGGCCTGCGGATCGGCGGCTTCGAGCGCCTCACGCGCCTTCAGCGCGGCGATCTGGGCCGGCGAGGCCTGCTTGGGCCCGGCGGCATCGTCCCCCCAGAACCCGCGCGCGTTGATGATGTCGCTGGGCGATTGCGGCTTCGGCTCGCTCGCGGCGGCATCCAGAACCTCCGGCTTGGCCTTCGGCGACGGCACGAGCTGGGCGTCGGCTGCGGCGAGCCGGATCGCGGCCGCGATCTGCGGCTTGGCGCGCGGCATCGGAACGGGATCGGCGGACTTGGCCGGGATCGCGGCGGCGACCACGGCGTTCGCCGCCGGCCTGTCGCTCGCGTCGGCGGCGCCAGCATCGTCGTCATCATCGGACTTGCCGGCCCCGAACAGCCTGGCGAACAGGCTGGGCCTGGCGACGGTCGCGGCATCGTCGCCGTTACCGCGTCGCTCGATATCGGCCTTGGCGAGCTCGTATCCCTTCAGCGGTGTGCCGTCGGTCGGGATATGCACGGTGCGGCCGTCGGGGAACACCTTGACCAGCTGATCATGCGTCATGCGCGGCCAATGGCGGATGCTGCCGGTGTCGAGATGGACGAACGGGGAGCCGGAGGTCGGATAGAAGCCGACGCCGCCGCGCTGCAAGCGGAGTCCGGCGTAGCGGATCTGCTCCAGCGGCACGCCGGGAATGTAGAAGTCCATCGCATGCCCCAGCATGTGCTGGCTGTGACGCGCAACGCCCGAGGAGCGGCGGCGGAGCATGGCGTTGGTGGCGGGGGAGCGGTAGGAGGAGACGATCTGGATCGGCTGCTTGCCGTCGACGTCGCGATAGACTTCCCAGAGGATATCGAACAGGTGACGGTCCATCACCGTCTCGTCCTGGGTGCGCCAGTCGCGCAAATAGTGATTGAGCTGCTTCAGCGCGGCTTCGTCATAGCGGCCGTCCCGCTTGAAGGTGATGGTGAGGTCTTCGCCGGAATGGGTGTGGTGGAAGGAAAGGGTGCGGGTTTCGTTCAGCGCGGTGGCGTCGTGGACGGATCCGGCTCCCGCAAGCAGCAGCAGCGAGGTCAGGCCCACTTGGTACCCGGCCTTCGGCAGCGACAGCGGATAGAAGCGGCGTGCGAGAACAGCCAGCACTTTGAGCCCACCCAGTCGACGAGCGTTCGATCGGCATCTTCGCAGACCCCCTGCAGAAGACGGTGAACGCTTTCTTAAAGCGGGACGGTTAACCGAGGTTTACCGACCCGCCCCCAAGTTAGGCTTAACTAACTGGTCGAGTGTGGCAAAAACGTGCCCAGTGCCGAAGCGGCGATGGATAATAGTTAACACAAACGATCTCGCTAAGGCGGCGAATTCGTTGATTTCACTTCAAAATTTACCGGAATCAGCCCTGCGGTGAATTAACGGGTATAGACCCGGCGCTGCTGCTGGGCCTGACCGCGACGGGCCGGCTGCGGCTCCGGTTGTCCGAATCCCCCGAACAGGCGCTCGAAGAAGTTTGGTCCGGAATTCCAGCTGCCGTTGTCGCCGGCAACATTCACGCCAGCGGGCAAGCTGCTGCTCGGCGGCCGCGAGTAGCTCGGCTGCGCGTGCGCCACGACCGCTTCCAGATCCTTGCCGCGGCTGTTCTTCAGCAGCGACAGCATGGTGGCGTCGCGGCCGTAGACGTCCTTGCGGAATTGCAGCTTGCCGGCGTCGTCCACGAACGCGGTCTGGTAGGTGATGTTCACCGGGATCGGTGTCGGGAACTTCAGGTCGACCTCGTTCGATCCGTACATGCTGCGGATCCGCTCCGGCGTGTAATGTTCGTTCGGCTCGGTGATATTGAGCAGCACGGAGGCGTACTGATCGGGGTTCTGCACGCGCATGCAGCCATGGCTGTAGGCACGCTCTTCCTTGGCGAACAGGTACTTGTCCGGCGTGTCGTGCTGATAGACCAGGAACTTGTTCGGGAAGTTGAAGCGGATGCGGCCAAGTGCGTTGGCCTCACCCGGCGGCTGCGAGATGTGGATCGAGCCGTCGCGGTCGCGCTCGAGCTTGAGGCCCATCCGCTGCAGCACGGTCGGATCCTGCTGCAGGGCCGGCAGATATTCGTTGTAGATGATCGAGGGCGGCACGTTCCAGGTCGGGTTGACCGTGATGTACTTCATCGTCTCGGTCAAAAGCGGCGTGGCGTGCTGGCCGGGCTTGCCGGTCACGACGCGCGTAGTCCAGACCTGCGCACCGTTCTGCATCACCTTCAGCGTGTAGTCGGGGATGTTGAGGATCACATAGGCGTTGCCGACACTGGCCGCGCCGAGCTGGCGCGGCAACCAGCGCCAGCGCTCCATGTTGACGATCACGGTGTCGATCTGCTTGTCCCGCTTCGGGCTGTTCAGTGCCCTCACGGTGCGATCGTCCAGAATGCCCGTCGGCTTCAGCTCGACGCTGTCCTGGAACTTCTCGACCGCCCTGGCTACGGCCGCGTCGTACTTCGTGCTGTCGGCGTTTTCCGTGATGCCGAGCTTGGTGCGCAGGTCCGGCACGCGCGGATCGTCCATCTCGACCGCAGCCTGCTTCTTGCCGCGGGCTGGCATGTATCTCAGCGCGGGTCCATCCGCGATCGTGATGACGGGGCCGTCGCCCTGGCCGCGCAACTCGGCAAGCTTCTTCTTGAGCTCCTTGTAGAGCTTCTGCGGCGGGTTGTAGCTGTCGAGCGCGGCAGACGCATCCTTTGCGGAGGTCACGTTGGCCAGCACTTCCGATGCATCGATCGGATGTTCGGGATATTGGATGTCCGCCGACAACTGCGACCAGTGCATGCGGCCGCTCTGCGCCTGGCGGGCATAGTCCAGCATGCTTGCGGCAAGCTTCAGCTCGGCGTCGGCGAGCGCGTCCGGCGAGGTCGCGGCCGTGAAATCCGGCACCGGATAGTCGGCCGGGTTGAGTCCGTCGGAGGCGGCGTCCTTCAGGCGAGCAATCACGCCCTTGGCGGTATCGGTCAGCTTGCCGGACTTCGTGAACACCGGCGCGTAGTCCCGGGCCGAGTAGAACTTCTCGGCCGCCGCGCGCTCGACCTTGCGGTCGAAGGCGCGCAGCGTCTTGCTGGCCAGCATCTCGCGGAGCTTGTCGGCGACGGGCTGGTCGTCGGCGGGCACGTTGCTGGCGGCCTTGACCGGCTCCTTGGCGGGCTCGGCTGCCGGTGCAGCCGCGGTGGCGGGGGCAGGCGTGGCCGCTGGCGCGGTGGCGGTTTCAGCTGCGGGGGCGGCAGCCGGCGGCGCGACCGCGGTGTCGGTCTTCGGTGCCTCGAGGGGCTTGGTCTCGGTTGACTTCGTCTCGGTGGATTTGGTGTCGGTCGCTGGCGTGGTCGCGACATCGCCCGGCTTCGGCTCGACCGCCTTTGCAGCGGTGCTCGGCTCGGTCGGTTGATTGTCGGAGGGCTTGCTGTCGGAGGGCTTGCTGTCGGAGGTCTTGCTGTCGGAGGTCTTGGGATCAGTGGCCTTCGCATCCGATACCTTCGCTGTATCAGGCAGCGCTCCGGTCGCATCCGGCTTGAAATCGCTCGCGGTGGGCGGTGGAACGTTGGCGGGTTCGGGGCGCGGGATTGCTGCATCGATCGCGAGTTCCGCGGCGCTTGCGCGCGGCGTGTCCTGCGCGAGGGCCGAGGTCGCGGACACCGTGAGGAATGTCGCCGCGACGGCCATCAAGACGCGGTCGTATCCCCGACGGTTGTTCGAACGGTCACGCATCATCGCACCCCCCGGGTGAAACTGCCCGGTTCCGGGACAGTTCAAGTCAGTGTCTGGTTTCGTCAGCTCGCGCGAAAGCGCTGGCCTTCTCGATCTATTCGCACGCGTGCACGCAACGAACGCCGACGATACAGACGCCCCTTTCATGCAGCCAGCGCCATGCGGGGCAACTCACGACAAACTGACTTCGAACAACCGAGTTTTGTTCCGTTCGTGCGTTTTTGCCATGCAGTCAAGCGTTTGTCTGTCACCGCCAAGCCACGGTTCGAAGGTTCCCGCCGCGCAACCCGCGCAACCCGCGCACGCGTGACGCGGTCACACATGCGCGTCGTTCTAATGCGCCTCGTCCGTGCGATCGCCGGCTGCGGCTTCGTCGAGCTTCCGATAGAGCGTCGACCGGCCGATCTTGAGGCGGCGGGCGACCTCGGACATCTGGCCGCGATAATGCGAAATCGCGAACCGGATGATCTCGTTCTCGAGATCTTCCAGCGGACGGACGTCGCCGGAGCCGTTCAGCATCGACAGCATCCCGGCGGTGCTGGGCAGAGCCGCGATCGGTATTTCGTTACCGGATGTCATCGCGGGCGCCGTCGATGGCGACACGACCAGCGGCTCGGTATGTGCGGCCCTGCCCTCGGGGGCGGCATGTGCCGCGGCCTGCGGGAAATCGGCCAGCCCGAGCTGGTCGCCGTCGCTCATCACCACGGCGCGATACACTGTGTTCTCGAGCTGGCGGATATTGCCGGGCCAGTCGAGCTGCGCGAGATGCGCCATCGCCTCGCCGCTGATGCCGGTGATGGTGCGGTTCTCCTCGGCGCAGAACCGGGCCAGGAAATGCCGCAGCAAATGCGGGATGTCTTCGCGCCGCTGGCGCAGGGCGGGGATGGTCAGCGGCAGGACATGCAGGCGATAGAACAGGTCTTCGCGGAACTGGCCGGCCTTCACGAGGTCGAGCAGTTTGCGGTTGGTCGCGGAGATGATGCGGACATCGACCTTGACCGGCTTGCGGCCGCCGACCGCCTCCACGGTGCCTTCCTGCAACGCGCGCAGCAGCTTCACCTGCGCGGTGAGCGGCAACTCGCCGACCTCGTCGAGAAACAGCGTGCCGCCATGCGCCTCGACGAACTTGCCCTGATGCCGCTCGGTGGCGCCGGTGAACGCGCCCTTCTCATGGCCGAACAGGATCGACTCGACCAGATTGTCCGGGATCGCACCGCAATTGACCGCGACAAAGGGCTTCGCCTTGCGCTCGCTGCTGCCGTGGATGGCGCGTGCGAACAATTCCTTGCCGACGCCGGATTCGCCCTCGATCAGCACCGGAATGGCCGAGGATGCCGCCTTCTGCGCGGTGCGCAGCGCTCCGGTCATAGCCTCGCTGCGGGTGATGATGTCGGAGAAGGTCAGCCGGCCCTCGCGGCTGTGCCTGATCCGCTGCAATTCGCCCTTGAGCGCGGAGGCATTGAGCGCGTTGCGCAGCGAGACCTGCAACCGCTCGAAGCCGACCGGCTTGACCACGAAATCCTGGGCGCCGGCGCGCATCGCCGACACGACATTGTCGATGCCGCCATGCGCGGTCTGCACGACGACGGGGACGTTCAAACCAGCTTCACGAATCTTTGCGAGGACACCAAGGCCATCGAGGCCAGGCATCACGAGGTCGAGCACGACCGCATCGATGGTCCGGGCGTCGGAGGCGGTCAGGGCCGCTATCGCGGCATCGCCGCTGTCCACGACGAGAGGCTCGTAGCCGCACTTCTGCACCATGTTTTCAACCAAACGGCGCTGTACTGCGTCGTCATCGGCGATCAAAATGGTGGCAGCCATGGTCTTCCCCGCACGTTACGTTTATCTGTCTCGAATCGGGGCACTGTCGCCGATGCCGATTAACGCCTGCTTAAACGTTGCAATCCCGCGCTTATTCGCCCGCCGCCGTCTTTCCGACTGAAGTAAGGTTTCGAACAAGATGACCTCGCGCTCCAAATCCGCTCTCCGCAAAGAGTCCGCTCTCCGCAAGACGACCGCGCAACGCAAGTCGACCATTGCAAAGCGTGCGGCCAAGCAGGCCGTCGGCAATACCGGCAAGCTGCCGGAATGGAATCTGGCAGACCTCTACCCCGGTATCGACGCGCCCGAAGTCGCACGTGACCTGCAAAAGATGGATGCAGATTGCGTCGCGTTTGAGACCGACTACAAGGGCAGGCTCGCGGAAAATACCGCTCGCGACGGCGGCGGCAAGTGGCTTGCCGAGGCGATCAGGCGCTATGAGGCGATCGACGATCTCGCAGGCCGTCTCGGCTCTTACGCCGGGCTCGTGCACGCCGGCGACAGCGTCGATCCGGCGATCTCGAAATTCTATGGCGACGTGTCCGAGCGGCTGACGGCGGCCTCGGTGCATCTCCTGTTCTTCTCGCTCGAGCTCAATCGTGTTGACGATGATGTGATCGAGCGCGCGATGGCCGAGCCCGAGCTCGGGCATTACCGGCCGTGGATCGACGATTTGCGCAAGGACAAGCCGTACCAGCTCGAGGACCGCGTCGAGCAGCTCTTCCATGAGAAGGCGCAAAGCGGTTACGCTGCCTGGAACCGGCTGTTCGACCAGACCATTTCAGGCCTGCGCTTCAAGGTCGCCGGCAAGGAGCTCGCGATCGAGCCGACGCTGAACCTGTTGCAGGACAAGGCGGGCGACAGGCGCAAGGCCGCGGCTCAGGCGTTGGCCAGGACCTTCAAGGACAATGAGCGCACCTTTGCGCTCGTCACCAACACGCTCGCCAAGGACAAGGAAATCTCCGATCGCTGGCGCGGATTCCAGGATGTCGCGGATTCCCGCCATCTCAACAACCGCGTCGAGCGCGAGGTGGTCGATGCGCTGGTGGCCTCCGTGCGCGCGGCCTATCCGAAGCTTTCGCACCGGTATTATGCGTTGAAGGCGGGCTGGTTCAAGAAGAAGAAGCTGCCGCATTGGGACCGCAATGCACCGCTGCCGTTCGCGGCGACCGGCAGCATCGCCTGGCCCGAGGCACGCAACATGGTGTTGTCGGCCTATCGCGGCTTCTCGCCCAAGATGGCCGAGATCGCCGAACGCTTCTTCGTCGATCGCTGGATCGATGCGCCGGTGCGGCCGGGCAAGGCACCGGGCGCGTTCTCGCATCCGACCACGCCGTCCGCCCACCCTTACGTGCTGATGAACTATCAGGGCAAGCCGCGCGACGTGATGACGCTCGCACACGAGCTCGGCCACGGCGTCCACCAGGTGCTGGCGGCCAGGAACGGCGCGCTGATGGCACCGACGCCGCTGACGCTCGCGGAAACCGCCAGCGTGTTCGGCGAGATGCTGACCTTCAAGCGGCTGCTGTCCCAGACCAAAAACGCCAAGCAGCGCCAGGCGCTGCTCGCCGGCAAGGTCGAGGACATGATCAACACCGTGGTGCGGCAGATCGCGTTCTACTCGTTCGAGCGCGCCGTGCATACCGAGCGCAAGAACGGCGAGCTCACCGCCGAGCGCATCGGCCAGATCTGGCTCGGCGTGCAGGGCGAGAGCCTCGGTCCCGCGATCGAGATCAAGCCGGGCTACGAGACCTTCTGGATGTACATCCCGCACTTCATCCATTCGCCGTTCTATGTCTACGCCTATGCGTTCGGCGATTGCCTGGTGAATTCGCTCTACGCGGTCTACGAGCACGCGTCCGAGGGCTTTGCCGAGCGCTATCTCGACATGCTCGCCGCCGGCGGCACCAAGCATTATTCCGAGCTGCTCAGGCCGTTCGGGCTCGACGCCAAGGATCCGAAGTTCTGGGACGGGGGCCTCTCAGTGATATCAGGCATGATCGACGAGCTGGAGGCGATGGGCTAGAGCTCGGTCCGGATGGAATCGGAACGGGGCCCTGGATGTTGTTTCGAGGCGTCTTCTTGACGCGAGCCGGCATCCACTTCGCTCGAAAACGCTTCCGGGCCTGCGCCCGTCGGCGCCGGACCAGGTCCGGTCCCGAGGCGATCCTTGGTGCGTATTTTGCGCCTGACGGCATGATTTTCCACGCCATGCGTGATTGGGAGACAAATCCTGCCCGAGCACGTCAGCGATCGTCCTTGGCCTCGGGAATGGCCGGAATCCCCGACAATCGGCTTTCCCGATGACCCGATAGGGACCGCGCCGTTGCCCTGTCATCCCGTTTGCGGTAATGCCTCGCCAGACGTGAATTCTGACTGGGGACATCGATGGCTGACCATAGCGAAGTGGCCTATACGACCGCTGACGGCAACGACTACGTGGCGCATGAGCAGACCTATGAGGGGTTTCTCACGCTGGTCAAATACGGCACGATCACGGTTGCGATCATTCTCATCCTGATGGCCTATTTCCTGGTCTGACTTTCGAGTGGCTGGTGCACCGCTGTCTGCGGCGGTGCCGCAATTCCTGTCGAAACCGGTAGCAAAAACCGGGTATCCAATCTGGCGAAAATAACGCTAGTTTGAAGATGCGCGCGCCGCTTGCGCCGCCGGAGGGCCCATGAAGATCGCCGTTGCCAAGGAAATCGATCCGTCCGAGCCGCGCGTTGCGGCATCGCCCGATACCATCAAGAAGTTCAAGGCGCTCGGCGCCGAGGTCGCCGTCGAGCCGGGCGCCGGCATCAAGTCGGGCCTGCCTGATTCGGAATTCACCGCGGCGGGCGCGACCGTCAGCGCGGATGCGCTCAAGGACGCCGACATCATCATCAAGGTGAAGCGGCCCGAAGCCTCCGAACTGTCGCAATACAGGCGCGGCGCGCTCGTCATCGCGATCATGGACCCCTATGGCAACGAGGCCGCGCTGAAGGCGATGGCCGATGCCGGCGTCGCGGCGTTCGCGATGGAATTGATGCCGCGCATCACCCGCGCGCAGGTGATGGACGTGCTGTCCTCGCAGGCCAACCTCGCCGGCTACCGCGCGGTGATCGAAGGTGCGGAAGCCTTCGGCCGCGCCTTCCCGATGATGATGACCGCGGCCGGCACCGTTCCGGCCGCCAAGGTGTTCGTGATGGGCGTCGGCGTCGCTGGCCTGCAGGCGATCGCGACCGCACGGCGCCTTGGTGCCATCGTCACCGCGACCGACGTCCGCCCCGCCACCAAGGAGCAGGTGGAGAGCCTGGGCGCGAAATTCCTCGCCGTCGAGGACGAGGAATTCAAGAACGCGCAGACCGCGGGCGGCTACGCCAAGGAGATGTCCAAGGAGTACCAGGCCAAGCAGGCCGCGCTGACCGCCGAGCACATCAAGAAGCAGGACATCGTGATCACGACCGCACTGATCCCCGGCCGCCCGGCGCCGAAGCTGGTCTCGGGCGAGATGGTGAAGTCCATGAAACCGGGCTCAGTGCTGGTCGATCTCGCGGTCGAGCGCGGCGGCAATGTCGAGGGCGCCAGGCCCGGCGAGGTGGTCGAGACAGATGGCATCAAGATCGTCGGCTATACCAACGTCGCCGGCCGTGTCGCGGCCTCGGCTTCCAGCCTCTATGCGCGCAACCTGTTCTCCTTCATCGAGACCATGGTCGACAAGAAAGAGAAAAAGCTCGCAGTGAACTGGGATGACGAGCTCGTCAAGGCCACCGCGCTGACCAAGGACGGCGCCGTGGTCCACCCGAACTTCCAGCCGAAAACCGCTTGAGTATTGGGCGTAAGGAGAGAAGCCATGGAGCATGCTGCACAGCTCGTCGACCCCTTCATCTTCCGGCTGTCGATCTTCGTCCTCGCCGTGTTCGTCGGCTATTTCGTAGTGTGGTCGGTGACGCCGGCGCTGCACACGCCGCTGATGAGCGTGACCAACGCGATCTCCTCGGTGATCGTGGTCGGCGCGCTGCTTGCGGTCGGCGTCGGCCTGGTCTCGAGCGGCTCCGGCTGGGCCCGCGGCTTCGGCTTCGTGGCGCTGATCTTCGCCTGCGTGAACATCTTCGGTGGCTTCCTCGTCACCCAGCGCATGCTGGCGATGTACAAGAAGAAGGCCAAGTGAGCGGCAATCACCTCGGGGTGATCTGGACATTGGGGGACCTGAGATGAGCGCCAATCTCTCTGCACTGTTTTATCTCGTGGCAGGCGTGCTGTTCATCCTGGCGCTGCGCGGGCTGTCGAGCCCGGCGTCGTCGCGCCAGGGCAACCTGTTCGGCATGATCGGCATGGCGATTGCGGTCGGCACCACGCTGGCGAACCATCCGCCGGCCGACGGTTTTGCCTGGTTGCTCGTCATTCTCGGCATCGCAATCGGCGGCAGCATCGGCGCGGTGATCGCCCGCCGCGTGCCGATGACCTCGATGCCCGAACTGGTCGCCGCCTTCCACTCGCTGGTCGGCATGGCCGCGGTGCTGGTCGCCGCCGGCGCGTTCTATGCGCCCGAGGCCTTCGACATCGGCACGCCGGGCAACATCCATCCGCAGAGCCTCGTCGAGATGTCGCTCGGCGTCGCGATCGGCGCCCTGACCTTCACCGGCTCGGTGATCGCGTTCCTGAAGCTCTCGGCGCGGATGAGCGGCGCACCGATCATCCTGCCGTTCCGTCACGTCATCAACATCGTGCTGGCCCTGGCGCTGGTGTTCTTCATCGTCGGGCTCGTGCTGAGCGGCAGCGCGATCGACTTCTGGCTGATCACCATCCTCGCACTGGCGCTCGGCGTGCTGATGATCATCCCGATCGGCGGCGCCGACATGCCGGTCGTGATCTCGATGCTGAACTCGTATTCGGGCTGGGCCGCGGCCGGCATCGGCTTCACGCTCGGCAACTCGGCGCTGATCATCACCGGCGCGCTGGTCGGCTCGTCGGGCGCGATCCTGTCCTACATCATGTGCCACGCGATGAACCGTTCGTTCATCTCGGTGATCCTCGGCGGCTTCGGCGGCGAGACCGCGGCAGCCGGCGGCGGCTCGGGCGAGCAGAAGCCCGCCAAGCTCGGCTCCGCCGACGATGCCGCCTTCATCATGAAGAACGCCTCAAAGGTCATCATCGTGCCCGGCTACGGCATGGCGGTGGCGCAGGCCCAGCACGCGCTGCGCGAGATGGCCGATCTCCTGAAGAAGGAAGGCGTCGAGGTGAAATACGCCATTCACCCGGTCGCGGGCCGCATGCCCGGCCACATGAACGTGCTGCTGGCCGAAGCCAATGTGCCCTATGACGAGGTGTTCGAACTCGAGGACATCAACTCGGAGTTCGCCCAGGCCGACATCGCCTTCGTGATCGGCGCCAACGACGTCACCAATCCGGCCGCCGAAGAGGACAAGACCTCGCCGATCTACGGCATGCCGGTGCTGCAGGTCTGGAAGGCCGGCACCGTGATGTTCATCAAGCGCTCGCTCGCCTCCGGCTACGCCGGCATCGACAATCCGCTGTTCTACCGGGACAACACCATGATGCTGCTCGGTGACGCCAAGAAGGTCACCGAGAACATCGTCAAGGCGATGTGAGGCGAGGGTGGCGCTGAACCGGGAGTGGCATGCGACAGCGTGCGCATGCCGGGCGAACCCGGACAGCATCAGGCTCGACGTCGAGAAGCTGCGCAAATCCCGGCTGCACGGGTAGCGACGGCTCACCGGGATGGCCCTGATCATCACCATCCTGAAATGGCTCGTCATCGTCGTCGCCGTCGTCTACCTCGCCGGCCTCGCATGGCTGTTTATCAAGCAGCGCGAAATGCTGTTCCCGATTCCACCGGTCGGACGGACCGCGCCGGCCGCCGCCGGATTTCCCGAAGCGGAAGAGCATGTCCTGACCAGCGCGGACGGCGAGAAGGTGATCGTCTGGCACGTGCCGGCGCAGCCGGGGCGGCCCGTCGTGCTGTTCTTTCCCGGCAATGGTGATTTCCTCGCCGGACGAGTGGCGCGGTTCAAGGGTGTCGTCGCCGATGGCACCGGACTGGTTGCACTGTCCTACCGCGGCTATGCCGGTTCGAGCGGTTATCCGAGCGAGCAGGGATTGCTGCAGGATGCCGCTGCGGCCTATGCGTTCGCCACGGCGCGCTACAGCGCGGAGCGGATCGTGGTCTGGGGCTTCTCGCTCGGGACCGGCGTCGCCGTCGCGATTGCAGCCGAGCATCCGGTCGGCAGGCTGATCCTCGAGGCACCCTACACGTCGACTGCGGAGGTCGCCGGCGCACTGTTTCCCTATGTGCCGGTCAGCCTGTTGATGCGGGATCAATTCCACTCCGACCGGCGCATTGCGCGCGTCACGGCGCCGCTCCTGATCATGCATGGCACCGATGATCCGGCGATCCCGATCCGCTTCGGCGAACGCCTGTTCGGCCTTGCGCATGAGCCCAAGCAGTTCGTCCGTTTCCCGGGCGGCGGGCACGACAATCTGGATGATTTCGGTGCGGTCGAGAAGGCGCGGCAGTTCATCGCCGCGCCAAAGGGCTGACGGCGGCAAAGGTCTGGCGCATAATCGGACGAGATGGAGTGGGGGACTGAATAAATGAGCGTACACGGGCCGATGCCGCGGTCGTCCTGGCTGTTTCCCGCCCTGGCCGTGCTGCTGTTCGCCGCGGTCACGGCCCTCGGCTACTCGTTCCAACCCTCGGCGGGCGGCTGGCTGTTCGCGATCGTCCTGCTGGTGATCCTGTTCGGTACCGTGTTCGCCGCCGTCCATCATGCCGAGATGATCGCGGAGCGGATCGGCGAACCCTTTGGCACGTTGCTGCTCACGCTCTCGGTCACCGTCATCGAGGTGGCGCTGATTTCGACCATCATGCTGGGCGACACGCCGGCCCCGACGCTGGCGCGCGACACGGTGTTCGCGGTGGTCATGATCGTCTGCAACGGCCTGGTCGGCCTCTGCATCTTCATCGGTGGCATCCGCTATCGCGAGCAGGATTTCCAGATCACGGGCGCGAACCTCTATCTGAGCGTTCTGTTCGTGCTCGCGACCATCACGCTCGATATGCCGAACTTCACGCTCACCGCGCCAGGGCCGGTCTATTCCACCGCCCAGCTCGCGGTCGTGAGCATCGTCACCGTGCTGCTCTATGCGGTGTTCCTCTACACCCAGATGATCCGCCACCGCGACTATTTCGTCAGCGGTGCCAACGAGGCGGCCGAGCATGGCGAGGTGATCTCGGACCGCATGCTGGTGGTCAGCATCGCTCTGCTGCTGCTGGCGCTGCTGGCGGTGGTACTGCTGGCCAAGAAGTTCTCCATCGTCGTCGACGTCGTCACCGCGAGGATCGGCGCGCCGCCGGCCTTTGCCGGCGTCGTGGTCGCGCTGCTCATTCTCCTGCCGGAGAGCGTCGCCGCGGTGTCGGCGGCGCGCAAGAACGACCTGCAGAAGAGCATCAACCTCGCGCTCGGCTCGTCGATCGCCACGATCGGGCTCACGGTACCTGCCGTGGCGGTCGCCGCCTATGCCCTCGACAAGGAGCTGGTGCTCGGGCTCAGCAACCAGGACATGCTGATCCTGCTGCTGACATTCATGCTGAGCATGCTCACCTTCGGCACCGGGCGCACGAACATCATGTTCGGACTGGTGCACATGGTGGTATTCGCCGTTTTCGTGTTCATGGTCTTCGTGCCCTAGCTTCTTGTCCATGCATGATCTATTCGGAACCGCTTCACACCTTTCCGGATCATGCATTGAGTGGAGAAAGCCGATGCTTAGCGCCAAGTCAGACGTTCAGGTGGATACCGCGGAGGTGCGCGTCACCGAATGGCGGCTGGCGCCGGGCAGCGCCACGGGCCCGCACACCCATGAGATGGACTATGTGATCGTCCCGATCACCGCGGGCGAGATGACCATCGTGGCGCCGAACGGCGATCGCTCCCGGGCGCAGCTCGGCGTCGGCAAGTCCTATTTCCGGAAGGCCGGCGTCCAGCACGACGTGCTCAACGAGACGGCCAGCGAGATCGTGTTCCTCGAGGTCGAGCTCAAGCCCTGAGCCGCACCTCGCGGGCCGACGGGGGAACCGCGGGTCCGGAATGGCCGGTTGCTGTCTGTGGATGTGGAAATTCATCGGCTGTTAACGCTTGCGCGTTGATCTAAAAGGCGGATGCGGCAGCGATTATTGTTCGCGACGCGGCGTCCGGCTGAAATGTGACACCAAAGGTGACGGCGGAACAGGCGTTTGCCACCGATCCGACGCAGTTGATCCCTTAATGTGCCTCAAAGTTCCAGCATGAGATTCCGGGGCGGGGAGTGGCAGGCCATGCTGAGTTACTTGAAGAAATTCGTGATGGACATCTTGCCCTCGGTGGCAGCGACCATCATTGGGGCCTACATCGTCAACCACTACATCGTCGCCAAGCCCACCGTGCCCGCCACAGCCGCGGTGTCGGCTGCCGCCGACCCCAAGAATGACCCAAAGGGCGATCCCAAGGTCGAGGCCGCTGCCAAGCCGGCCGAGAAGCCCACCGTTGTCAGCAGCCTCCCCGAAGCCGGCGTGAAGGCCAAGGGCATGTCCGAGCGGACGCTGATCGAGCGTTCGGCCTCCGAGAAGGCTCCCGTCACCGAGAAGGCGCCCGTTACCGAGAAGCCCGCCGAGAAATCAGCCGAACCGAAGACGGCTGATGCGCCGGTCGAGACCGCCAGCATTCCAGCCGAGCCGCATCACGCAAACCGTGACGCCAACGACCTTGCCCGCGCGGCGATCGAGCGGCTCCGCAAGGAGAGCCCGGCCCGTGCGCAGGAGGCTTCGCGCTCCCAGGACGCTTCGCGCTCCCAGGAGGCTTCGCGCTCCCAGGAGGCTTCGCATGCCCAGGAGGCGCCGCGCGCGACCGAAGTCGCCCGCCTGCCCGACGCGCCGCGCGCCGTGGCCGCGCCCGGCGTCCGGCCGCTGCCGCCGCCGATCATGGTGTCCAACCCGGCCAGCGAGAATGTCGACCCGTCTTCGCAGCCGAGCCCGCCTTCCGGCGCCGATGCCCAGGATCCGAACCGGCTGACGCCTCCGGCCGACATCCCGGTCCCGGTGGTGCAGATTCCGCCGCTTGATCTGCGCGCCGAGGCCACCATGCCGGCGTCGAAGGACGGGCACAGGTCGGTGGCCGATGACATGCTGTCCAGCATGAAGTCGGTGTTCCACGCCGTCCTGCCTAAATAGCGAAACTGAAGGCCTATCCGCCGGTGCGGGCCAGGCCGCTGCGTGCGACCTCGTCCCGCGGCCGTAGCGCCAGCGCGCGGTTGTAGGAGGTGGCGGCCTTGGCCTTGTCGCCGAGCCGTTCATAGGCCTGACCGCGGGCGCTCCACGCTGCGCCGCTGTTCGGATCGGCCTGCACGGCCTCGTCGAGATCGCTGGCCGCTTCCCTGGCCTTGTCGAGCGCGAGATAGCTGGTGGCACGTCCGAGCAGCGGCTCGACCTTCTGCGGCGACAAGCCGTTGGCCGCGGTGAAATCCTCGATTGCCTGCTGATGCTGCCCCTGACCCTGGTAGATCAGCCCGCGGCCGTAGAGCGCCTGAACGTTGTAGGGATCTGCAGCCAGTGCCTGGTCGAATTCGGCGAGCGCTTCGTCGGCCTTGCCGGAGCGCGCCAGCACCTGACCACGCGTCGCGTGATCCCTGGCGTCGCTGATGTTCTGAGCGGTGATCGTATCGGCGGGCTTCTCGGCGGCAGCGGCCGGCTTCGGCTTGTCGTCCGAGCCGCCCCATGATCCGAGGTCGAACGAGCAGCCACCCAGGGGCAAGGCGAGTACGACTGCGACGACGGCGAGTTGCCTCACCCGGTGACGACGGTCCGCAGGTCCGAAGCGGGAGGGAGACGCCGGGGCAGCCATTATGCAAAACGCTCTTGGAGGTAATTTTGCATTGGTAACCCGGAACGCCGTCTGTTCAAAACAACAACGCGGGCCCTGGGCCCGCGTTGTCAGACTTTCAGATCAGCAAACGGTTCAGCGCGGGCCGCGACCAGCGCCTGCGCCTCCACGGCCACCGGCGCCGCGTTCACCACCCGGGCCGGCGCCGAACACCGGCTTCGGCTTCATCGGCAGCAGGCCTTCGCGCTGCAGCTTCTTGCGCGCCAGCTTGCGCGCGCGGCGCACCGCCTCGGCCTTTTCGCGGGCCTTCTTCTCGGAGGGCTTTTCGTAGTGACCGCGGAGCTTCATCTCGCGGAAAATGCCCTCGCGCTGCATCTTCTTCTTCAGCGCCTTCAGGGCTTGGTCGACATTGTTATCGCGGACGAGAACCTGCACGCGGCATCCTCTTTTGCATTGATCGGTTCGGAATTCTGGTAAAGCGAAGGGGCGGCAAAAGGCCAGCCTCTTAACCCTAGGCGCGCGCATGTATCAGACAAACGAACAGATGTCCACCGGTGGAATGACTTTCGGGCCTAGTAAAGCCATCAAATGCGGCGAAACTGCCCCTGTGCGGCCCTGATTTGGGAGGTTTCGCGCCAGGATCGGGGCTGTTCCCGGAGTTTCGACCAACTCCGGACATTGGAAATAGGGGAGATGCAACATGGACATGAAGAAATATGCCGCCGAGGCCATCGGCACGTTCTGGCTCACATTTGCGGGCTGCGGCAGCGCGGTGATTGCGGCCGGATTCCCGCAGGTCGGGATCGGCCTGGTCGGCGTATCGCTGACCTTCGGGCTGAGCGTGGTCACCATGGCCTACGCGATCGGCCACATCTCGGGCTGTCATCTCAATCCGGCCGTCACGGTCGGGCTCGCCGCCGGCGGGCGCTTCCCGACCGGCCAGATCCTGCCCTACATCATCGCGCAGGTCGCGGGTGCAATCGTTGCGGCCGCGCTGCTCTACGTGATCGCCAGCGGCGCGCCGGGATTCGATGTCGCCAAGGGGTTCGCCTCCAACGGCTATGACGCCCATTCGCCGGGCCAGTACGGCCTGGTCGTGTGCTTCCTCACCGAAGTGGTGATGACCATGATGTTCCTGTTCGTCATCATGGGCGCGACCCATGGCAAGGCGCCGGCCGGCTTTGCGCCGCTCGCGATCGGGCTCACGCTGGTGATGATCCATCTCGTCAGCATTCCCGTCACCAACACCTCGGTGAATCCGGCGCGCAGCACCGGGCCGGCGCTGTTCGTCGGCGGCTGGGCGCTGGCGCAGCTCTGGCTGTTCTGGATCGCGCCCCTGATCGGCGGCGCGCTTGGCGGCGTGATCTATCGCTGGCTCAGCGAAGAGCCGACAGGAATCGTCGCCGGTGTGAAGACGGCCTGATCGGGGGACGGGATCGTGATCGCCACGATCCCGTTCTCATCGATGTGTCGCAGGAGCTAGGGCTTGCGGGGCGGCGCCACTTCCGTGACGTGGCCCATCTTGCGGCCGGGGCGCGGTGCGCCCTTGCCGTAGAGATGCACGGTGGCGCCCGGAACGGTCAGCCACTGCTCGTAGCTCAGGATATCGTCGCCGATCAGGTTGGTCATGGTGACCGCGCCGTGGCGCACCGGCTTGCCCAGCGGCCAGCCGGCGATCGCGCGGATGTGCTGCTCGAACTGCGAGATGGAGGCGCCGTCGAGCGTCCAGTGGCCGGAATTATGCACGCGCGGCGCGATCTCGTTGACCAGCACGGTCGGCGTGCCCTTGCCTGAGACCACGAACATCTCGACCGCGAGCACGCCGACATAGTCGAGTGCGGCGGCGATCTTTCCGGCGATCGCGCGCGCCTGCGTCGCGAGCTCGTCGGAGATCGCCGCCGGCGCGCGCGAGATTTTCAGGATGTGGTCGCGATGCTCGTTCTCGGTGACGTCGAAGCACTCGACCTCGCCGGTGGCCGAGCGCGCCGCGATCACCGAGATCTCGCGCTCGAACGGTACGAACGCCTCGAGGATCGCCGACTTGGTGCCCAGGCTGTCCCAGACCGCATCGAGGTCGTCCCCCTCGCGGATGATCGCCTGGCCCTTGCCGTCATAACCGAAGCGGCGGGTCTTGACGACCGCAGGCAGGCCGATGCGCGCGATCGCCGCGCGCAGGCTGCCGACCGATGTGACATCGGCATAATCAGCGGTGCCGATGCCGAGCCTGCTGACGAAGTCCTTCTCGATCAGCCGGTCCTGCGTGGTTTCCAGGATCTTCTGCGCCGGCAGCACCGGGCGTCGCGCCGCCAGCACCAGGGCGGTTGCCGCCGGCACGTTCTCGAACTCATAGGTGACGACGTCGACGTCGTTGGCGAACAACTCGAGCGCCTCGACATCGGCATATTCCGCGCAGGTCGCGCGCTGGACGACGTCGAAGGCCGGCGAATCCGGATCGGGTGAAAACACCTGGCAGCGCAGCCCGAGGCGCGCCGCCGCCATGGCCAGCATCCGCCCCAATTGCCCGCCGCCGAGGATTCCGATGGTGTCGCCCGGCTTCAGCTTCAAAGTATCGGAAGCCGTCACGCCGAGGCCTCCGGATGGTCCTTGACCGCGTCGGTCTGCTGCTGGCGCCAGGCCGCCAGCCGTGTCGCCAGCGAGGGGTCGTTGAGGGCGAGCACGCTGGCCGCGAGCAGCGCCGCGTTGATTGCGCCGGCCTTGCCGATCGCCAGCGTTCCCACCGGAATCCCGGCCGGCATCTGCACGATCGAATAGAGCGAATCGACCCCGGACAGCGCCTTCGATTCGACGGGAACCCCGAACACCGGAAGCTCGGTCAAGGCTGCAGTCATGCCCGGCAGGTGCGCCGCGCCGCCGGCGCCCGCGATGATCACCTTATGGCCCGCAGCCTTGGCGCCCTTGGCAAAGGCATAGAGCCGATCAGGGGTCCGATGCGCGGACACGATCCTCTTTTCACAGGCAATGCCGAGCGCCGCGAGCGTCTCGGCGGCATGGCGCATGGTCTCCCAATCGGACTGGCTTCCCATGATGATGGCGATCGGGGCGGTCATGGCTTCAATTCTGTGCAGGAATCCGGAAACGTGGGCCGATTATAGGGACGGCCCGGGCGTCATCCAAGGCGTGGCAAGGGAGTTGGAATGCACTATCCTGTCTTGGTGAATCCCGGCAAGCCTTCATTCAGCAGGCCTCGACAAGGATGCGCATGAAGAAGAGGACAAGGGCGGCCGCCTCCGGGCCTGCAGGACCGCGGAAAGGCGTCGGACCCGGGCGAAAATCCGCACCCGGCCGGGCTGGAACCGCAGCCGTGCCGCGAACCTCGATCGCCTCCGGCGACAAGGCCACGATCCGACGGCTGCGGGCACAGCTGGCGCGGGCCCAGGCCCGGATCGATGAACTGCAGGCCTCTGCCGAGACTGATTTTCTGCTCGATATCCCGAACCGGCGTGGCTTCGAGCGCGAACTCATCCGGGCAATCGCCTTCATCAAGCGCTATCGCGCCGCCGCTGCGCTGATCCTGCTCGACGTCGACCGTCTCAAGCCGATCAACGATACGTTCGGTCACGCGGCAGGCGACGAGGTGCTGAAGGCGATCGTCGCGACGGTCTCGGGCCAGGTGCGCGCCTCCGACGTGGTCGGCCGTCTCGGCGGCGACGAGTTCGCGGTGCTGCTGTGGAATCTCAGCGAGACCGACGCGAGGGCCAAGGCGGCGATGCTGGAAGCGTCGATCGACCGCCTGGCCTTCGTGTTCGGCGGCAGCCACGTCGTGGCGGGCGCCTCGGCCGGCGTCGCTATTCTCAATCCGCAATCCGACGTCGAGCGCGCCCTCGAGGAGGCTGACCGGGCCATGTATGTACGCAAGGCGCAGCGGCGGCACGAGGTGCAGACTTAGAGCACGATCTTCTCGGAAAACGCTACGCACTTTTCCGGGTCATGCTTTAAAGCGTGCTCAAATCCTCAGGCACGTTGCCGAAGGTCCGCAGCAGCTTGGCATCGCCGAATTCGCCGATCGCAGGATCGCCTGTGCGGCTGAACGCGACCGCGCCGATGCTGCCCGGCATCCGCGACATCATCTCGGCCCGCCGCAGCGCGGTCGCCGAGCTCTGGCATTCCTCGGCATTGCCCGCGACCGGCGCGCCGTCGTTATCCTGCGTGAACGGCAGCGCCACGTAGTAGGTGACATCGGCCATCGATTTGCTCCCCTCAAAGCGTTTTCGAGCGAAGTGGATACCGGTTCGCGTGAAGAAAACGCGTCAAAAAAAACAACGGAGCCATTCCGACTTCATCGAAACGGATCCATGGTCAAGCCGCGTTGGTGGCCTCCTGCGATCGCGCCGGCACGCAGCCGGCGTTGATCGCTGCCTGCAATTCCTCGAGCTCCGTCTCCAGATATTCGTTGGCCATGATCAGCGCCTTGATGGTGCTGCGCAGGTTGCCGTCGCACATCGCGATCGCCTGATCGCAGGCCTGCTCGTAGCGGCTGTTGTCGGGCAGGGAAGACGGTGCGGGCATGGCGAAACTCCCTTTTCTGTGGCGGCATCTCTGGACTGGCGGCACCGCATGTTCTCTTTTTGTTCTCAGCGAGTCAAGGGCCAGAAACTGCAAGCATCGAGGCGTTGCCGCGAATGTGAAGCGCGAGGCGCGACTGTGGATCACGGGGAAAAGTCGGGAGGCCTGCCGGCCGAATCCCGTTGCACCACCAGCGTGTGGATCAGGCGATGATATCGGGCGTGATCTGGTCTTCGATGAAGGCGATGCGATCGCGCAATTGCAGCTTCCGCTTCTTCAGGCGCTGCAGCATCAACAAATCCGGCGCCGGCGACTGATGCAGCGCGTCGATCGCGGCGTCGAGGTCGCGGTGTTCTTGTTGCAGACGCGCGAGCTCGGCGTGGAGTTCGCGCTCATCCTGGTCGTTCATGGTGTATGTTGACTGATAAACACGATGAGGTTGTAACGGGCGAAGCGCCCGCAGCTTGTCGAAATATCGTCCCTGGGCGCGCGCCGCGCAAGCTGGACCGGTTCCATGGTCAGGATTGCTTACTGAAAACTAAAAAAAATCCCGGCTGCGACATTTTGCGTTTCCCATCGACAGCGTCTTCCACTCGTGTAGACTAATGCGTCCGGATCGAATCTGAGGTTTAACCCGCCGAGGAGAGTTCGTAATGGCAATACAGGCCCATCTCGTCGAACTGGAGCGCAAGCACAAAATTTTAGAAAACGAGTTGCACGAAGCGCTCGTGCATCCCTCCGTAGACGACCTGCATATCTGCGAGCTTAAGCGACGCAAGTTGATGGTTAAGGATCAGATCGAGCGGCTGAGGCAAGCCGCGGACGACACGATCCACTAAATCAGTCCCCCGCAAAGTTTAGCCAGTTTTCCCCGCCGGATGGACGCTCGAATGCGCCCATCTCGTGGGTGGATGCTGCGCTCGCTCAGAGCTCGGCCAATTCGCCGACATGATCGGCGATGGCGAGCGACGAGGTGAGTCCGGGCGATTCGATCCCGAACAGGTTGATCAGGCCGGGCACGCCGTGCTCGGACGGGCCTTGGATCACGAAGTCCTGGGTCGCGACATCTGGCGGCACGATCTTGGGCCGGATTCCCGAATAGCTCGGCATCAGGGCGCCCTCGGGCAGGGTCGGCCAGTATTTCCGGATCGCCGGATAGAACCGCTCGGCCCGTGCCGGGTCGACGGCATAGTCGACGTGATCGATCCACTCGACGTCGGGACCGAACCTGGCCTGTCCAGCCATGTCGAGGGTGAGATGCACACCGAGCCCGCCTGGCTCCGGAACCGGGTAGATCAGGCGCGAGAACGGCGCCCGCGCACTGCAGCTGAAGTAATTGCCCTTGGCGAGGTAGGCAGTCGGAATCATCTCGATCGGCATGCCCTCGATGCCGCGCGCGACCGACGGGGCCCCGAGGCCGGCGGCATTGATCAGGAGATCGCAGGCAAGCGTCATCGGCGCCTCGCCGCCGGTCTCGATCTCGATCCGGCCGGCGGCGGCCTTGGCGCGCAGCAGCGGCGTGTGGAACGCAAACGCCGCGCCGGCTTCCTCGGCCTCGCCGCGCAGCGCCAGCATGTAGGCGTGGCTGTCGATGATGCCGGTCGAGGGCGAGAGCAGCGCCGCGTCGCAGCTCAGGGCCGGCTCCAGCGCCCGCGCCGCATCGCCCGACAACAGCTGCATGTCATCGACGCCGTTGGCCGCCGCATGCGCGCGGATCGATTGCAGCTTCTCGGTTTCGGCGGGCGTGGTGGCGACGATCAGCTTGCCGCAATTCTTGTGCGGGATACCGTGCTCGGCGCAGTAGCGGTACAGCGCGCGCTTGCCGCTGACGCACATCCGCGCCATCAGGCTGCCGGCGCGGTAGTAGATGCCGGCATGAATCACCTCGCTGTTCCGCGACGAGGTCACGGTGCCGATCCCCTCGGCCTCCTCGATGACGACAACCTCGCGCCCGGCCTGCGCCAGCCGGCGCGCCACCGCGAGGCCGATCACCCCCGCTCCGACGATCACACAATCAACCCTGTCCATCTCGTCCTGCAACCTTGCGGATCAGCGCCGCGGCGAGCCGCCGTCGCGCCCGATCATCATCGTTTCGTTCGGCCGCCGTCGTCCAGCAAGTGCTTGGGCCGTCTCCATTAGTTCCCGTTAGTGTACTATTAATCATGTCAGGGCAATTGCCGTAAATTGAGACGCATTTTGCGGTTGCATCGCACCGCGTTTACCCGATCCAAACCGCCAAAGTCAGACACTCCCGGCGGAAATCCGCGGGTGACTGATGGCTGACAGGACGAGGCAGGCGGGCGGGAAGGATTCGATTCCGGCAAAGGCCTTGCTTTGCCTGATCGCTATCGCCATGCCCGGCGGCTTCGCCCGGGCGGACTCCGGCGCGTTCGCACCGTCGGGCCTGCTCGGTGACCTCGAGCCCAATGTGATCTGGGAACTGCTGATCGGCGGCGTGGTGTTGGCGTCCTTCATTGGCGCGATCGTGCTGTGGATCGTCACGGCCTTGCGCAAGGTCAAGCGGTCGCAATTGCGGCGCACGGCCCTCATTTCGTCGGCCCTCAATCACCTGAACCAGGGCGTCGTGATGACCGATCCGCGGATGCGGATCGTATTCTGCAACGACCGCTATCTCGAGATCTACGGCCTGTCGCGCGCCGACGTTCCGCGCAACATGACCGGCCCCGAGCTTCTGGAACTGCGGCGCAGGCGCGGCGTGCTCGATGTCGGCGTCGATGACTTCTACGCAAGAGCCGCAGCCCCCGAGGGGCTGATCACCGAACTGCCGAACGGCAAATCGGTGCTGGTGAGATATTTCCCGTTGCCGAACGGCGGCTCGATCGCAACCCACCTCGATTGCACCGACCAGCGCAGGTTGTCGCGCAAGCTTGCCTCGACCACGCAGTTCCTCGAGTCGGTGCTCGACAACGTCCCGGTCTGCGTCGCCGCCAAGAACATCGAGGATGGCCGCTACATCTTCGCCAACCGCGCGTTCGAGCGGTTCTCCCGCTTCGCGCGCGATCACATCATCGGCAAGCGCGCCGAGGAGATCTTCAGCCGGGAGACCGCCGCCAGCATCGAGGCTGCGGACCAGGCGGCCGTGAAGGCGCCGGAAGGCTATCACCGCAGCGAATTGCTCATCGAGCGCAGCTCGGAAAAGCGCATCCTCGCCTCCAATCGCGTCATCGCCCGCAACGAGGCCGGCGAGCCGGAATTCCTGATCGCCCTGTTCGAGGACGTCACCGACCGCCGCTCGCTGTCGCGCGAGCTCGAGAACAACAAGAAGTTCCTCGAGCTCGTGGTCGACAATATCCCGGTCTCGCTGATCGTCGAGCGCGTCAGCGACGGCCGCTATCTGCTGGCCAATCGCAGCGCCGAGACGATCCTCAACCGGCGCCGCGAGGATGCCACCGGCCTCACCGCAGCGGACATCTTCAATCCGCGCGAAGCCAAGCTGATCATCGCCCGCGACGAGGCCGCGATCCGCAAGCGCGGCATGATCGCCGAGGAGCATCCGATCTCGACCAAGGACGGCTTGCGGCTGTTCCTGACCCGCCGCATGACCGTGCTCGACGACAATGGCGAGCCGCAATATCTGATCAAGACCCATGAGGACGTCACCGACCGGCGCCAGACCGAGTCGCGGATGGCGCATATGGCCTATCATGACGGCCTGACCGATCTGCCGAACCGGGCCGCATTCCTGCAGGCTCTGGCCCAGATGATCGAGGCGTGCGCCGGCACTGACGAGGAGTTTGCCGTACTCTGCGTCGACCTCGACGGGCTGAAGGAGATCAACGACGTCTTCGGCCATGCGATGGGCGACAAGGTGCTGATCGAGGTCGGGCAACGCCTGCAGGCCGTCGCGCGCGGCGGCGTGGTGGCGCGGCTGTCCGGCGACGAATTCGGGCTCATCATCGACGGCAAGCAGCCTGCGGCGGGCATCGCGCTTGCCGAACAGGCTGCCGAAGCGCTGGGGCGGGATTTCGCCATCGACGGCAAGTCGGTCCGCACCGGCCTCACCACCGGCATTTCGGTATTCCCGCACAATGGCTCGGATGCGGCTTCGCTGCTCGCCAATGCCGGCGCGGCGCTGTTCCGCGCCAAGGGGAAGTCGCGCGGCACCATCTCGATCTACGAGCCCGAGATGGATCAGCAGATCCGCGACCGCCGCGTGCTGCACCAGGAACTGTCGGTCGCGATCAAGAACGGCGAATTGTCGCTGTATTACCAGCCGCAGGCCGCGACGGCTGTGTCGGCCACGGCGAGCGAGGCGGTCGGCTTCGAGGCGCTGGCTCGCTGGCATCATCCGGTGCGCGGCTTCGTACCGCCCGGCGACTTCATCCCGCTCGCGGAGGAGAGCGGATTGATCGTCGAGATGGGCGAGTGGATCCTGCGTGAAGCCTGCCGCGAGGCGGCCTCCTGGGCGATGCCGCTGCAGGTCGCTGTCAACCTGTCGCCGGCGCAATTCACCCATGGCGACCTCGTCGGCCTCGTTCACTCGATCCTGCTCGAGACCGGGCTTACGCCCGACCGGCTCGAACTCGAAATCACCGAAGGCGTCCTGATCGAGGATTTCGACCGCGGCCTGTCGCTGCTGCGGCGGCTGAAGGCGCTCGGCGTGCGCATCTCGATGGACGATTTCGGCAGCGGCTATTCCTCGCTGAGCTACCTGCAGGCGTTCCCGTTCGACAAGATCAAGATCGACCGCGCCTTCGTCATCAATCTCGGCCGCAACCCGCAATCGGCCGCGATCGTGCGCGCCGTCATCGATCTCGGGCACGGCCTCGAAATGTCGATCGTCGCCGAGGGCGTCGAGACCGAGGAGCAACTCGCCTTCCTCGCGGAGGAGGGCTGCGACGCCGTGCAGGGCTACCTGATCGGCAAGCCTGCGCCGATCGGCCAATATGCCGCGCTCGTCGGCGGCGCTGGCAACGTCATGGAGCCTGCGCGCAAGACCGCATAAGGCCGCGGTGCGTGGGACCGGGCTGCTTGCCTTGAGCTGCATGTCCGGCTACTCTCGATGCGCCACATCGTTCAACCGAGAAAGGAGGGCTGCGCCGTGGCGACATTCGTCGATCACCACTTCAAGCGTGGCCCCGTCACAGCCCTGCAAATGCGTTTGCAGGGCTGACCGGAAACTTCTCTTCATTTCTTCCTGGTCTGCCCTTCGTTGGCCGTGCGGCGTCGAACGTTTGAGCGTTTCGCGCCTGCATTGAATCACCCGCCGCGCTTCGACACGCACATCCGATGACTGCTGCCTGCTGGCACGCCCCGGGATGTCGTGATTGCCGGCAAGACCAGAGAACGATCGTGACCCTCATCAATATCCGCAATCTCGGCGTGACGCTGAACGCGCCGCTGTTTTCCGAGTTGAACCTCGTCGTCAATGCCGGTGACCGGATCGGGCTCGTCGCCGGCAATGGCCGCGGCAAATCCTCGCTGCTCCGCTGTATCGCCGGTGCGATCGAACCGAATGAGGGTGAGATCACCCGATCGCGCGGGCTGACCGTCGGCCATGTCGAGCAGGACGCTCCGCCGCATCTGCTCGATATGCCGTTCCACAGGGCGGTGCGCGACGCCATCACGAAGGATCAGCGCGCCGGCGAGGGCTGGCGGGTCGACGTGGCCCTGCAATCGCTCGAGGTGCCCGATGACCTCTGGGGAAGGCCGCTCAAGCACCTGAGCGGCGGCTGGCTCCGGTTTGCCGTGCTTGCCCGTGCCCTGGTGACCGAGCCCGATGTATTGCTGCTCGACGAGCCGACCAATCACCTCGATCTTGCCAAGATCGGGCGGCTCGAAGCCTGGCTGAATACGCTGCCACGCGAGATGCCGGTGGTGATTGCGAGCCACGATCGTGCCTTTCTCGATGCGACCACGAACCGGACCTTGTTCCTGCGTCCGGAACGGTCGCAACTGTTCTCACTGCCCTACACGGCGGCGCGCGCCGCCGTTGACGAACTCGACGCCTCGGAGGAGCGGCGCTATCGGCGCGACATGAAGGCGGTTCGGCAGCTCCGCCAGCAGGCTGCGAAGCTGAACAATCTCGGCATCAATTCCGGCAGCGACCTGCTGCTCTCGAAAACCAGGCAGCTGAAGCAGCGCGCGGAGAAGCTCGTGGAGACGGCAAAGACCGCGCATGTGGAGCGTTCGACCGGAACGATCCGGCTCGCCAATCGCGACACCCACGCCAAAGTCCTGATCACGCTGGCCAACATCCCCATCACGTCGCCAGATGGGAGGCTGCTGTTCAGGACCGGCCCGCAGTTCATTTGCAAGGGTGATCGGATTGCGCTGCTCGGAGCCAATGGCGCGGGCAAGACCCGGCTGGTCGCAACGTTGCGCCAAGCGATCGAGCACCCCGAGGCGGCATTGGCCGGGATCAAGGCCACCGGGTCGCTGGTTCTCGGCTATTGCGATCAGGCGCTTGCTGATCTCGTGGACGCCGACACGCCGATGCATACGCTGACCCGCCGCTTCGCTGTCGGCGAGCAGCGGGCGCGCGCCTTGCTCGCCGGCGCCGGCCTGTCGATCGAGATGCAGAGCCGTCCGCTCGGGCGGCTTTCGGGCGGCCAAAGAGCGCGTCTCGGCATGCTGTTGCTGCGGCTGACCCAGCCGAATTTCTATCTTCTCGATGAGCCGACCAACCACCTCGACATCGAGGGTCAGGAGGCCTTGGAGGAAGAACTGATGGAGCATCAGGCGAGTTGCCTGCTGGTGTCTCACGACCGCCAGTTCGTGCGAACGGTGGCAAACCGGTTCTGGCTGATCGAAGGGAGGAAGCTGAGCGAAATCGATAGCCCGGAGCGCTTCTTTGCGTCGGTCGCCGCACGCTAAGTCCGGGTCTCGATGCAATTTCGTGCGAGACGTATTCAGTTTGCACGGAAATGCGATAGGCGTTGCGCATGGCGGACTACGATCTTGCGATCATCGGCGGCGGCTTGAACGGCACGAGCGTGGCGCGTGATGCGGCCGGCCGCGGCCTGCGCGTCGTGCTGCTGGAGCAGGGCGATCTCGGCTCCGGCGCTTCGTCGGCCTCGCCGCGGCTGGTCCACGGCGATCTCGCCGGGCTGGAGCGGCGGGAGTTCCTCCGTGTCCATGCGGCGTTGAGGGAGCGTGACGTCTGGCTGCGCATCGCGCCGCATCTGGTGCGGCCTGCGCGCTTTGCCATTCCGGAACATACCGAGGAGCGGCCGCCATGGCAGTTGCGCTTGTGGCTGCTGCTGTACGACCGGCTCGCCTCGCGCAGCGGCCTGCCGTGCTCGGCGACCGTGGACGTCACTCACCATCCGGTCGGCAATGCGCTGAAGCGGCCGTTCGGCACCGCCTACGAATATTCCGACTGCATCGTCGACGATTCCCGGCTCGTGGTGCTCAACGCCGTCGATGCTGCCGCGCGCGGTGCCGATATCCGCACCGGCGCGCGCGTGACACGAGCCGACCGCGGTTCGGTCTGGCGGCTGATCGTGATCGATCGCGGCTATCGCCGGGTGATCACGGCGCGATCGCTGGTCAGCGCGACCGGAGCGTGGGCGGCGTCGGTGGCGGACACCGTCCTGCGCGTGCCCGCGCCGCCGCTCGGCACGGTCCAGGTCAACCAGATCGTGGTACGCAGTCTGTTCGACAGCGACAACATCTACGTGTTCCAGAACCGCGACCGGCGGCTGATTTTCGCCAGTCCCTATGAGCGCGATTTCACCCTGATCGGGTCGGTCGATAGCGCCTTCAAGGGCGACCCGGCCGCCATCGCGATGAGCATGCAGGATATCGCCTATCTCTGCGACGCGGCCAATCGCTATTTCCGCGAGCAGATTTCCCCGGTTGATGTGGTGCGAACGGTCTCCGGCGCCAACTCCGTCATCGCGCCCGGCCACCTGCACAGGCGCGACGGGGCGATGACCCTCGATGCCAGACGCGGCAAGGCGCCGTTGCTCGCGATCTTCGGCGGCGACGTCACGACCTCGCGGCGCCGTGCCGAGCGTGCCGTCTCCGAGTTCACGCGGTTCTATCCGATGGGGGCGCGCTGGACTGCGAAGACGCCAATGCCCGGCGGCGATTTCGCGTGGTCCCGTTTCGAGACCGAGGTCGATATTGCCCGCGACCGCTGGCGGTTCCTCGGCGAAGATCAGGCGCGCCGGCTGGTCGCGGCCTATGGGCTGAACGTCGAGGACCTGCTCGGAGATGCGAAGCAGAAGGCCGATCTCGGCCCCGCGTTCGGCCCGGAGCTGACGGCTGCGGAGGTGCGCTATCTCATGCGCAAGGAATGGGCGCGCTTTCCCGATGACATCCTGTGGCGACGGTCGAAGCTCGGACTGACCATGGCGCCGGCCGATCGCGACGCGCTCGCGGCATTCATGGCGACGGCTGGCTGAGCGCGGCCTCCTTCGACCAGGCCAGGTCGCGCCGCGACGGGCGGCGATGCAGCCGGTCCGAGATCAGGTCTCGCGCCTGCCGACCCTGACCGGCGCGCAGGCAGGCCAGGATGAACGTGTCCTCCCACAACTCCCGCTGCGCGTGGCTGCCGCCGATCCGCACCAGCTCCGGCATCAGCGGCGCGAGGATGCGGACGGCCTCGCCGTGATCGCCCGCGGCGAAGGCCGCAATGCCCTGGCAGAGGCCGATCGCGGAAGGGCCCGGCGCGAGCTTGCCGCCGGCCTGCCGCGCCTCCATCTCGGCAAGCCGCGTCTTGAGCGCACCGCCGGTGGTCGTGGCGGCGACCAGCGCGTGGTGCACGTCGGCGAAATGGACGCCGGCCTTCGGGAAATATCCCTCGCCATAGGCCGCGACATCCTTCCAATGCTGCTCGAGCCCGGTCTTTCCGGCGAGCGAAAGGCGCCACAGCAGCGAGGCCGTATCGGTGTAGATGTTGAGCGGCGGATAGGGCCGGCCCGCCGGCTTGATATGGCGCTCATAGATGTCGAGCGCGCCGTCGGCATCACCCTCTTCGATCGCGATCAGCGCGAGATGCCAGGCAAGGTGTCCCTGCAGGAAGCTGGTGCGGTCATTCGCCGGCAGCCATGCCGACAGGAAGGCACGGCCTTCCGTCCCGTCGCCCTGCTCGAACAATGCATGAGCCATCGCATGCGCGGCTCCGGCGTTCTCCGGCTTCAAGGTATAGCCGCGCTCGGTGATGGCGCGCCCCGTGACGACATCGCCGGCCTCGGTCTTCGACCAGCCGAGATAGGTCAGGAACCACCAGTCATCGCCGTAGTCGCGTGCATGGCGTTCGCTGATTGCAAGCCGCGCCGCGTCGTGATCGGCTCGGCCCGAGAAGGCGTAGAGGCCGAAGGCGCCGAGCAGCAGCGACAGCACCTGCGCGTCGCGCGGGTAGTCCTCCAGATGCTGCTCGGCTGCAGCTGTCGCCTTTCTGGCCTGGCCCTCGATCACCGACGCGATGATCTCGATATGCTGGCGTTCGCGCGGGCTTGCCGCTGCGGCCAGTTGCCGGGCTTTCGCCGCTTCGGCGCGGGCATCGCTGCCTTCCATGTTGAGCTGGTGCACGCGGGCGCGCCCGATATGCGCCACCGCGAAATCAGGATCCTCGGCGATCGCCGCGTCGAACGCCGCACCCGCGCCGTGCAGGGCGGCGAGCGTGCGGTCGACACCGTCGACATAGCAGGCAGCGGCGCGATCCGAAGTGGTCGTCAGCGGCAGGCCGTAACGGTCATGGTTCATCGGTTGTCCTTCCCGAATTGGGTTCGAAGTCTAGCAGAGGCGTCGGCTCCGACAATATTGCGGGAGATGTCGCGTGAAGCAGTTGAGCCGGTGACGATCCGTCGCTAGCTTGCGGCGATGATCGGATCGGCGGGGGAATCGGGGCTGACGAGCGTGACAGCAGGCGAAGCGAGTGCGGAGGCGGCCAAACCGTTGCCTGAACCGATCGTGTCCGACATGCCTCTGCTGCGCATCGAGGGCGTCGCCAAATCGTTCGGCAATTTCCGCGCAGTCGACCGGCTCTCGCTCGATATCCGTGCCGGCGAGTTCTTCGCGTTGCTTGGTCCGAGTGGCTGCGGCAAGACCACGCTGCTGCGCCTGCTCGCCGGCTTCGAGGCACCGGACGAGGGCCGCATCCTGCTCGGCGGCAACGACATCGCGCAGGTGTTGCCGCACGAGCGGCCCGTCAACATGATGTTCCAGAATTACGCGCTGTTTCCGCATCTGTCGGTGCGCGACAACATCGCCTTCGGCCTTAAGCGCGCCGGAATGGCGCGCGCCGATATCAAGACCCGCGTCGCCGAAATGGTGGCGCTGGTCAAGCTCGAGGGACTGGAGAGGCGCAAGCCGGACCAGCTCTCCGGCGGCCAGCGGCAGCGCGTCGCGCTGGCGCGCTCGCTGGCGCGCCGGCCGCAGGTGCTGCTGCTCGACGAGCCGCTGGCGGCGCTCGACAAGAAGCTGCGCGAGAGTACGCAGGCTGAGCTGATGGAGCTGCAGCGCCGGCTCGGGATGACCTTCATCATCGTCACCCACGACCAGGAGGAGGCGATGACGATGGCCGGCCGGATCGGCGTGATGGACGCCGGCCGTCTCGTCCAGGTCGCCACCCCGCGCAATCTCTACGAGGCGCCGGCGACGCGCTGGATCGCCGAGTTCGTCGGTGACATCAACCTGTTCAACGGCCAGGTCGTCGGCCGCGAGCACAGCCGACTGGCGGTCGCGACCTCGGACGCCGGCACGCTCGCTGTCAGCGAGCTGTGGCCGCCGGTGACGAAGGAGATCGTCAGCGTCGCCATCCGGCCCGAGAAGGTGAAGCTGTCGCGCCGCGCGCCAGCCTCGGACGAGGGCGCTTCGCACATGATCAACCGCCTCGAAGGCGTCGTCGTCGACGTCAACTATCTCGGCGGCATCACCACCTACAAGGTGAAGCTGGAGTCGGGGGCGCTGGTGCGCTCGTCGATGGCCAACACCGCGCGGCTTGATGTCGATGCCTATCTCGCCGGCCAGCGTGTCGTGGCCTGGTTCACGGCCGACGACTGCCTGGTGCTGGAACAATGAGCGCGCGCCGCATCTTCGCCCGGCCGGCGCGGCTCGCCGCGGTCGCTCCATACCTCTGGATGGTGCTGTTCTTCCTGGTGCCGTTCGGTTTCGTGCTGAAGATCAGCCTGTCGCAGACCGCCATAGCGCAGCCACCCTATACGCCGGTGTTCGATGTCACCGAGGGACGCCAGGCTCTGACCGCGGCCCTTGCGCAATTGTCGTTCGATAATTTCAAGCTGCTGGTATCAGACGACCTGTACATCCTGTCCTATCTCCGCAGCCTGACCGTCGCGGTGACCTCGACACTGATCCTGCTGCTGATCGGCTATCCGATCGCCTACGGCATGGCGCGGCTGCCGCAGCGCTGGCAGGGCATCGCGATGATGCTGGTCATCGTGCCGTTCTGGACATCGTTCCTGATCCGCATCTATGCCTGGATCAACATCCTGCAGCATGACGGGCTGCTCAATCAGATTCTGCTGACGCTTCACATTGTCTCGGCGCCGGTGGTCTGGCTGTCGACCGACAGCGCGATGTATCTCGGCATCGTCTACTCCTATCTGCCGTTCATGATCCTGCCGCTCTATGCGACGCTGTCCAGGATGGACGCCTCGGTGCTGGAAGCGGCGAGCGATCTCGGCGCCTCGCCGCGGCAGGCGTTCTGGCTGGTGACGTTCCCGCTGTCGCTGCCGGGCGTCGCCGCCGGCGCGCTGCTCTGCTTCATCCCGATCGTCGGCGAGTTCGTGATCCCCGATCTGCTCGCCGGCTCGAACTCGCTGATGATCGGGCAGACGCTGTGGCTGGAGTTCTTCACCAACAAGGACTGGCCGGTGGCGTCCGCCGCTGCGGTCGCGCTGCTGCTCCTGCTGGTGCCGCCGCTCGTGCTCTATGACCGCCTGCAACGGCGCCAGCTCGAGGGTGGCCGGTAATGGCCGTCGGCAGGATCACCCGCTTCAACATGACGTCGCTGGCGCTGGGGCTGGCCTTCCTCTATCTGCCGATCGTCATCCTGATCATCTATTCGTTCAATGCCTCGCGGCTGGTCAATGTGTGGGGCGGCTGGTCGCTGCGCTGGTACCATGAGTTCTTTGGCGACCGCGCCATGCTGGACGCGGCCTGGATGAGCCTCTCCGTCGGCGCGGTGTCGGCAACGCTTGCGACCCTGCTCGGTACGCTGGCGGCGATCGGCCTTGCCCGCGGCGAGCGGTTCCGCGGGCGGGCGCTGTTCTCCGGCATGCTGTATTCACCGCTGGTGATGCCGGAGGTGATCTCCGGATTGTCGCTGCTGCTGCTGTTCGTCGCCTTGAACGCCGAGCGCGGCTTCTGGACCGTGACGATCGCCCACACCACGCTGACGATGTGCTTCGTCACCGTCGTGGTGCAGTCGCGCCTGACTTCGCTCGACCGCAGCCTCGAGGAGGCCGCGATGGACCTCGGCTGCGATCCGCTGCGCGCGTTCCTGCTGGTGACGCTGCCGCAGATCGTGACGGCCATCGTCGCCGGCTGGATGCTGGCCTTCATCCTGTCGCTCGACGACGTCGTGATCGCGAGCTTCACCACCGGTCCCGGCTCGGCCACGCTGCCGATCCGGATCTATTCCGAGGTCCGGCTCGGGGTGAAGCCCGAGATCAACGCGATCTGCACGCTGGTGATCGGGCTGATCGCTGTCATCATCGTCATCGCCTCGTTCGCCTCGAAGCTGTCGAGCACCCGGGGTGAGAGCGCCGCGCCGTTCTGAAACCTCACGACTTGACTGCCCCTGCGGTCAGCCCGCCGACCATGTAGCGCTTGAAGGCGTAGTAGATCGCGGCCGGCGGCAGCGCATAGATGAAGCCGGTGGTCATCAGCAACTCCCATGGCGAGTCGTCGGCGGAGAGAAAGTTGCCGAGCGCGACCGGGAGCGTGATGTCGGTGTCGTTCGAGAGCAGCAGGAACGCGTAGAGATACTCGTTCCAGGCCAGCAGGATCGCATAGGTGCCGATGGCGACCAGCGAAGGCATCATCAGCGGCAGATAGACCAGGCGGAACAGTTGCAGCGTGCTGGCGCCGTCCATGGTCGCGGCTTCGTCGAGCTCGACCGGCAGCTTGTCGGACGCCTGCTTCAGCACCCAGATCGCGTAGGGCGATGCGATCGTCACCATCGCCAGGATCAGCGACAGGTGAGTGTTGAGCAGGCCGTAATTGCCCATGGTGCGGTACATCGGCACGGCGAGGAACGCCGCCGGGATGAAATAGGTGAACAGCGCGAGATTCATCACGGCGCGACCGCCCGGCACGCGCAGCCGCGAGATCGAGAACGCGGCGGCGGTGGCGACGAACAGCGTCAGCGCGCCGACGGCAACCGCGATCACGGTCGAATTCCAGAACTGGATCCAGAAGTCGCGCAGGAAGTAATGCTGCTGGTTGAACACGATCGAGAAATTATGCAGCGTCGGATGGTCCGGCCACAGCTTGCCCGAGAACGCGTCCTCCTTCGGCGAGATTGCGAACACGAACATGTGGTAGATCGGCACCATGGTCCAGATGAAGACCGGGATGCCGATCAGCAGCAGCTTGGCGTCGGTGCCGACTTCGCGGAGGGTGGGCAGCTTCATCGCGACAACCGTTTCATCATGAAATAGACAAGTGGCAGTACGAACGGCATTGCGCAGACGATCGAGGCCATCGCGAGCGAGAGCTGGTCGAGCCTGAGGTAGCGGATGCCGAGCGTCGACAGCACATGGGTGAGGTCGGCGGGCCCGCCGCCGGTGAGCAGATAGACGCTGTTGAAGTCGCCGAGCGTCCATATCATCGAGAGCAGCGTGCAGGTGATGTAGAGCGTCTGCATCGACGGCCAGGTGATGAAGCGGAACTTCTGCCACCAGTTCGCGCCGTCGACGTCGGACGCCTCGTACAGATCGTGCGAGATGGCGAGCCGCCCGGTCAGCAGGATCAGGGTCCAGAACGGCAGCGATTTCCAGATGTGGACGCCGATCGCCATCGCGAGTGCCACCGCTGGATCGTTCAGCCAGTTCGGGCCGTCGTCGCCGGTGAACTTGAAGATCAGCTGATTGACCATGCCCCATTCGGGATTGAGCATGAAGCGCACCGACAGGATGGTCGGGATCGACGGCACCGCCCAGGGCAGGATGAAGATCACCGACAGCCATCTGATCCAGGGGCGCTGCTGGGCGAAGAAGCCGGACAGGAACAGTGCGATCAGCATCTTGATGTTGATGCCGATGACCAGGAAGATCAGCGTGTTGACCGCGGCGCGCGCGAAGATCGGATCGTTGTAGAGCGCCACATAGCTCGCCGGCTGCCGCGCCAGCCACAGGCCGTAGCAGACCGGATAGAGCACGAAGGCGAGAAATACCAGGAGATAGGGCGTCAGCAGCACGATGCCCCAGACCTGCGGCGGCGTCAGCCGCGCCGACAGCGGCGGCGAGGGGACTGCATCGGGGCCAGTGAGCGTGATCGCCATGGTCGCTAAACTCGTCTCGTTGAGAGAGCCCCTCGCCCCGCGAAGTGCGGGGAGAGGGGAAGATCATATCAGCCCGCGACCTGCTTGATGCGGGCAATCAGTTCGTCGACCGCCTTGTCGACCGGCACCTTCTCGCTGACCACGCGGTTCATGGCCTTGGCCCAGACGTTCTCGTTGTTCAGGATGGTGAACTTCCAGTTCTTGGTAAAGTCGAACGGTGCAGTGCCCCCGGTGAACTGGTTCCAGACGGCCTTGCGATGCCGGTCAGCCTGCCAGAACGGGCTGGCCTGGCTGGCCTTGGTCACCGGGAACCAGCGCCCGAGCGCACCCTCGATATAGGGTCGGACATTGTCCTCCTGCATCAGGAAGCTGATGAACTGCTTGGCTTCCGCCTTGTTCTTGGCGTTGGCGAAGATCAGCCCGGTCTTGACGTCGGAGCGGTAGCGGATCGTCGAACCATCCGGCGCCTTCGGGAAGGACGCGGTGATGATGTCGTGCTCATAGGCCTGCTTGCCGGCGGCGCGCTGCGCGTCGGTTAGCGCCGGATTGGTTGAATCCTCGAACCATTTCGCAGCGATCGAGATCGTGAAATTGTGCGTCATCACGATCGTCTTGTTGTGGAAGGCGACGTTGTTGTCCGGGTCCTTCCAGGTCGTCGAAGAGGGCGGCGTGCAGCCCTTGATATAGGTGTCGGTATAATCCTTCAGCGCGTGGATCAGGCCGTCGCGCACCTTGGGATCGTCGACCAGCAGCTTGCCGTCGTCGTCGACCAGCTTGACGTGATAGGCGTCCATGAAAGTGTAGAACGACTGGAAGGAGTCGGTCGATTCCACGCCCATCGGCTGGCCGACGCCGTAGATGCGCTCGCGGGTCGCCTTGCGGATCGCGGGCTGCACCTTGTCGCACCAGAACGACCAGTAGTCGTTCCAGGTGGTCGGGATGTCCTCCTGCTTGAAGCCGGCCTTTTCCAGCAGGTCCTTCCAGATCTGGACGTGCATGCTCTGCTGCTTCAGCGGGAAGCCGTAATAGGATTTTTTCTTGGTGACGTCGTTGTAGAGCAGCGCCGCCTCCAGCGTGTTCGGCGCGAATGCATCCTTCATCGGCAGCATGATGTCGGAGAGGTCCTCGAGCTTGCCCTCATAGGCCCATTTGCCCTGAGCCTGCACGTCATAGGTGTCGGAATAGGCGACGTCGGGCACGGTGCCGGAATCGAGCGCGGCGACCGTCTTCGGAATCATGTCCTGGATCGCGTATTGCGACAGTTCGACCTTGATACCGGTCTTGGCCTCGAATTTCTTGATGGTGTCGAGCAGTGCGTCGTCTTCGGACTTGTAGAAGCCCTTGCCCCACCAGACCGTGATGGTCTTTTGCTGGGCGAATGCGGGTCCTGCCCCATACACCAGTCCGACCATCGCGACCGCGCCTGACAGCGCTATCAATGCCTTGAATCTCACGTTGCTCTCCCTAACGCTTTGGCCCGGTTATTAACCGGTTAGTTCAAGCATTACCGAATGGTTCCCAATCATTCCAGATGCTTCGCATTCGGCTTAAGCAGCATGCGGCAGGTATCTTGATCCGCTCAGACCACCTCGTACCGCCCGTCCGGGCCAGCGAGCGCGTCAATTCGACTTGGCATTCGCCGCGGCGGCCGGCGCGGTCACCGCGGCATCGGGCACGGCTTGCCGCGCGCCGCCGCCGGTGAAGCGCTCGATGACCGAGCGCACGGCATCCCGGGCCTTGCTGTCCTTGAGCGAATCAAGCAATTGCGAAGCGCCCGGCGAGCGGCGGATCAGGCTGTCGGGATCGGGAAACACCAGGGGATCGTCCCACGGACCCTGTACCACGAACGGCAGATCAAAGCCCTTGCTGCCGCCCGGCGTCGAGTTGAGGCTGGCCACGCCCTTCAGATCATATTCGCGCGACGGCACCGAGGCGGTGCCGGTCAGCGTGATCCGTGCCGCGGGGCCCTCGAGCCGGATATCCTCTGCGGTCGCAACCCCGTCGGCGAACTTCACCGAGACGTTGAGATTTTCATACGGTGTCGAGCCGGAGCGGAAATTGCCGCCGCCCGACAGTGGCCGCCGCTCCAGGCGCCGCAACAGCTGCTCGACATTGAAACCCGCGATCGCGCCGTCATGGCCGGTCAGTGACGCGGTCCCGTCGAGCGATTGCGCGAGCCCGAACGGGCTCGAGCCGGAGGCCATCAGCGAGACGTTGAGGTTGCCGCGGCCCGACAGCTTGTTGATCCCGAACAGCTCGCTGGCACAGGCCTGCAAGTCGACGTCGGTGAACTGCAATTGCGCCCGCACGTCGGCGACGGCGTCCGAGCGCGCGATCGCGAACGAGCCCTTGGCGATGCCGCCATACATCTGCGCCTCGCCGATGCTGAGCGCGAGCGCGCCGCCGCGCAGATTGGCACCGAGCGCGGTGCGGCCGAGCTTCGACGGGCCAACGGTCACCTTGGCCGCCGACAGGCGCATGTCGAGGTCGGTGGTCGAGAGCGACGACAGGTCGAACAACTGCCTGTTCCAGTCGCGCTGGCCGCTCGCCAGGAGCCGGAAGGTCGAGATGTAGGGCGTGAAGTCGAGATTGCCGGCCGCAAGCGTCGCCTGCAGCGTCTGCCGGCCGTTATTGGCGTAGGTCATCACGCCCTCGGCGACGTTGCCGTCGAGTTCGACATTGACATTGGTGAGCGCAACCGAGGCACCGACCACATTGGCGCGCGCCTTCAGCGCGAAGCGGCCGAAGCCGCCGCCGCCGCCCGGCGGCGCCTGGCCCATCCAGCGCAGTGCGCTGCGCAGCGACGGGCTGTCCAGGGTGGCCGTGCCTTCCATCATCAGGCTGGTGCGATTGGCGACGGTTCCGTCGAACGCGACCTTGAGCGGCGCGCTGGCGAGCCGTGCCTTGAGGCCGGAGCGATTACCCGACAACAGCGCGACGAAATCGCTGGCGCTGATCGAGCCGTCGACGCGCTCGCCCCGCCAGTCGAACTGGCCGGTTGCGGCAAAAGAGCGCGAGATCGACGGCCAGGCCAGCGACAGGTCGATATCGCCGAGCTGTTCGTCGACCTGGTTGGCCGTGTCCACATAGTTCAATTCGCCATCCTGGATCCGGATCTCCGAGAACGACACCTGGTTCTCGGCGCCGGGGGTCATCGTCCTGGCGATGGTCTCGACGAACGGTGTCCAGTTGCTCTCGCCATTGGCGTTGCGGACCACATGGATATGTGGCCGGAGCATCATGACGTCGGCGATCTCGAATCGCCGCAGCATCAGCGGCAGCAGGCGCAGGTTGGCGGTCAGCACGTCGACCTGCAGGGCCGGGTCGGCGGTATCGGCGCCCTTGAACCCGACATTGTGGAAGGAAACGTAGCTTCCGGGAAACACCGAGACGTCAATGTTTCCATTGACGACGAGTTCAAGGCCGGTCACGGCGCGGATCTGGGTTTCCACGGCGCGGCGCAGCGCGTCCCGGTTGAGGAACCAGGAATTCGCGGCCAGGCCGATCAGCGCCAGTCCAAGAAGCGCCGCAATCGGCATCCCCAGGCGCTTCATTCCTTGGGCCATTGTCAGTGGCATGTCCGGGTCGGGTTGAATCTGTCGGGTCGTCGTCAAGCTCTGCGGCCGAGATCGAGGCCCGTGCCAACCCACGCAACTTGAAGGGTTTTCTTGACGCTTTCAAGGCCGACCCGATGCCGCAGGCCGGCTTCCGCAGCGGCGCGGGGCCGTCATTGACGCACCGCGAAGATTTCGCCTAATAATCCGCTCTATCACAGCCGTTCCGCGCCCTCGATCAGGTATTCGCTGCATGAACAAGGTTTATCCCGACGCCAAATCGGCACTCGATGGTCTCCTCAAGGACGGCATCATGGTCATGTCGGGAGGTTTCGGCCTCTGCGGCATCGCCGAGACCCTGTCGGACGCGATACGCGACTCCGGCGTGAAGGGGCTGACCGTCGTCTCCAACAATGCCGGCGTCGACGGCATCGGCCTGAGCCGTCTTCTGGAGACGCGCCAGATCAAGAAGATGATCTCGTCCTATGTCGGCGAGAACAAGCTGTTCGCCCAGCAATATCTCGCCGGCGAACTCGAGCTCGAGTTCAACCCGCAGGGCACGCTGGCCGAGCGTATCCGCGCCGGCGGCGCCGGCATCCCGGCCTTCTACACCAAGACCGGCGTCGGCACGCTGATCGCCGAGGGCAAGGAAGTGAAGGAATTCGACGGCGAGAAGTATCTGATGGAGCGCGGCCTGTTCGCCGACCTCGCCATCGTCCATGCCTGGAAGGGCGACACCGCCGGCAATCTGGTCTACCGAAAGACCGCGCGCAACTTCAACCCGATGATGGCGACCGCGGCGAAGGTCACCGTCGCCGAGGTCGAGCACCTGGTGCCGGCCGGCGAGATCGACCCGGACCACATCCACACGCCCGGGATCTTCGTCAAGCGCATCATCGAGGTCGGCAGCGCCAACAAGCGCATCGAGTTCCGCAACACCCGCCCGCGGCCCGCAGCGTAACCGTTTCGACAGGAGATCCCCATGGCCTGGACCCGTGAACAGATGGCTGCGCGCGCCGCCAAGGAGTTGCGCGACGGTTACTACGTCAATCTCGGCATCGGCATTCCGACGCTGGTCTCGAATTACATTCCCGCCGGCATCGACGTCAGCCTGCAGAGCGAGAACGGCATGCTCGGCATGGGTCCGTTCCCCTATGAGGACGAGGTCGACGCCGATCTCATCAACGCCGGCAAGCAGACCGTGAGCGAACTGCCCGACACCGCCTATTTCTCTTCGGCCGATTCCTTCGGCATGGTGCGCGGCGGTCATATCGATCTGTCGATCCTCGGCGCCATGCAGGTCGCCCAGAACGGCGACCTCGCCAACTGGATGATCCCCGGCAAGATGGTGAAGGGCATGGGCGGCGCCATGGACCTCGTCGCCGGCGTCAAGCGCGTCGTCGTGGTGATGGAGCATTCCGCCAAGGACGGCCCGAAGCTGCTCAAGACCTGCAACCTGCCGCTGACCGGCGAGCGCGTGGTCGACATGGTGGTCACCGATCTCGCCGTGTTCACCATCGACAAGCACGGCAAGGACGGCATGGCTCTGATCGAACTCGCCGACGGCGTCACGCTCGACGAGGTCAAGGCCAAGACCGAAGCCGAATTCCGCGTCGCGCTGAAGAACACCTGAGATGGTGACGGCGGGCGGATCGACGATCCGTTTCGCGCGATCTCGTGGGTGAAGAGCAAGGCCGCTGCCGCATGCACCGCCGTCGTCCCTGCGAAAGCAGGGACCCATACGCCGTGGCGAGTGTTGTGAACGGGATTCGTCGTTCCAGCGTCCCGCAACAATTTCGCTCAACGGTGGATGGGACACAGCTTCGCGTTCTCGCGACCGCTCTTGCCCGAGTTTTGCGTCTCGTTTCGCCGCTCTGTGAGCAGAGGGCGCAGGGAAAGCCGGGTGCCGATCGCACCCATGGGTCCCGTGCAACAAAAAGCACGGGGGTAGGACCACAGGTGTAACCGGAGCAACCCGGCTTTCCCTGCGCGATGGGTTACGGCTTATACGTGCTCTCCCCGGCGAGACTGGGCTTTCTTGTCACCGCTTTCGCAAAGATGCTTGCGCACGCTTCACGAGAGGACACCTGCCACCAGGGCGTCAGGCCTGCACGATTTCGCCGTCCGCCTCATGCGCTCTCGTCAGTCACGCATGCGGCGTCCACCGCATCCCACCACAACGTTCGTGACGATCGCGAGCGCCCCTCGAGCGGATGAGACGGAAAATCTATACACTGATTTGCCATTACGATAAACCGAAATATTTTTCGCGGCAGGGCTGGACAAGACCCCCAAATCAGTGCTGCTGAACCGGCGTTCAGCGCGTGCGCGCAAAATCCACCGCTGTGGTGTTGCCGCCGCTGATCACGACGGCGACGCGCTCGCCAGGAGCGGGCTTGTAGGCGCCCGACAGCAACGCCGAAAATGCCGCGGCGCCGCCCGGCTCGGCGACGATGCGCAATGCGCGCCACAGCGTCTCCTGCGCCCCGGCAATCGCATCGTCGGACACCAGCACGGCGCCTTGGACATATCTCTCGGCGATCGGATAGACCTGCGTACCGATTCGTCGCGGCGCGAGCGAATCCGCCGCAATGCCGCCCGCCTCGGCGTCGACCGGATGGCCGGCGGCGAGTGCGTGCGTCAGCGTCGGCGCGGCCGATGGTTCGACACCGATCACCTTGATGCGCCCGGCATACCAGGCGGCGATGCCCGCGATCAGGCCGCCGCCGCCGACCGACACCAGCACGGTGTCGATATCGGGCGCCTGCTGGCCGAGCTCGAGACCGAGCGTTCCCTGGCCCATGATGGTCTCGCGCTGGTCGAAAGCCGGCACCGCCATTGCGCCGCTCTGCCGCGCCCAGACCTCGCTCGCCGCAAGCGCGTCGGCATAACGGTCACCCTCGATGACGAGATCGGCGCCGTAGTCGCGGATGCGCTGCACCTTGGCCGGCGATGACACGGTGGGGACGAAGATCCGCGCCGGGGTGCCGAGCTTCATCGCGGCATAGGCGGTGGCGGCGCCGTGATTGCCGCCGGATGCAGCGACGACGCCGGCCTTCGGCACATCGCGCGCGAGCAGGTTGGCAAAGGCGCCGCGGGTCTTGAACGAGCCCGCATGCTGCAGCAATTCGAGCTTGAGCGTCAGCGGATTTCCCGCCAGGCCGAACTCGTCGCCCGCGAGCGCAACGACCGGCGTCCGCCTGACATGCGGCCGGACCAGCGTCTCGCATTGCGCGATCTCCTGCGGTGTTATCCCGGTCACGGCGGCCTCCTCGATGCGGTTTGACATAAATTAGTCATTTAGCTAATTAGCAATATGCCTTCGTGGGATGAAAACGTCGAGTCGGTACTGCGCGCGCTGGCGAGCGATCGCCGGCTGTTGATCCTGCAGTGGCTGAAGCGCCCGAAAGCGCACTTCCCGCCGCAGGTCGACGGCGACCTGGTCAAGGACGGGGTCTGCGGCGCGCTGATCGCCGAGAAGCTCGGCGTCAGCCAGCCGACCGTGAGCGAGCACCTCAAGATCCTGGCCCAGGCCGGACTGCTGAGCACCAAGCGCGTCAAGCAGTGGACATTCTACAAGCGCGACGAGGCCCGGATCGCGCGGATGAAGGAGGCGATCCTCGAGAAGATCTGACCGGAAAACAGCTTTCAACTCATCCGGATCATGCTCTAGTCTCACCGGACGCGGAGGTCACAAGTTCATGCGCGCGATCCTGGATCACTGCACGGGAGGGGCGAAGCGAAGCCTGCCGGCGGGCACCGATTTCATCCACGAGGGCGGCAAGACCGGGCACCTGTTCGTGCTGGTCGAGGGCAAGGTCGAGGTGTTGCGCGGCGACAGCGTGGTGGCCGTGATCAGCGAGCCCGGCGCCGTGTTCGGCGAAATGTCGGTCCTGCTCGACCAGCCGCACAGCGCCAGGGTGCGCAGCGCGTCCGACACCGTGCTGTACGAGTTCGACGACGCGGCGCGGTTCCTGCGCGAGCAGCCGGCGATGGCGCTCCTGATCGCGCAGCTATTGGCTCAGCGCCTGCACGTCGCCACCACCTATCTCGCCGACCTGATGCAGCAATATGCCGGGCACGGCACCCATCTCGAGATGGTCGGCGAGGTGCTTCAGCACATGTTCAGCCTGCCATCGTCGCAGGTCGCGCCAGGATCGGATCGGGAATCCGACCCAAGGATGTGAGCCAGGCCGGCGGTGCGGTCACGGCCGCGGCCGGCCGGCTGAGCGGCACGGCGAGATCGATGACCTGCTCGTCGCCGGCCGCGAGCCAGAACGCCTTGCCCTCGTCGAGATCGAGCACGATATGGGCCGGCGGCCAGCCCGGTTGCAGCCCGGCATTGAACACCCAGCTGTAGCCGAGCCTGTCGTACCACGAGCCGTTGGGAATGAACGGCGACTGGTGCACATGGCCGGAGATCACGATCTGCGGCTGGTAGCGCATGATCAGTTGCATGAGCTCGGTGTCGCCGAAGAAGCGCCGCCCGCCCCAGCTGGTCGGCGAATTCGCCGGCGGCGCGTGATGCGCCCAGATCCAGCATTTCGGCTGCATCGCGGCCGCGTCCCGAAGCTGCGCGTCGATGCGTGCCTTGACCTGCGCTCCATCCCACCACGGGCAGACCGAGAACAGCGTGCCGCCGATCTCGACATTGTCGCCGTCGCAGGCAATCCCGAACTCCCTGATGCCGCCGACCCAGCGCGCGATCTTCTCGCCGGCGGCGTCGCGCTCGTCGAGGTCATGATTGCCCGAACAGAAGATCACGCGGGTGAGGCGGGCGAGCCGCGCCAGATATTTGCGCACCACCACGATCTGGGCGCGAAAGTCGACGGCCGACGCGATGTTGAGCGCGTCGCCCGCGAAGATCACGAGATCGAACTGCGGCGCCGCTGACAGCAGCCAGTCGAACTGCCGCAGTGAATAGTGCAGATCTGCGACGACCAGGCAGCGCATGATCAATCAAGTCCGGATGCGCGGACGGAGTCCGCCGGTGTGGGTGCGTGAGTTCGAGCAAGAGTCATGCCGTGGGTGGGCGGGGAAGACCAGACGATGACCACGGCCAGCTGGTCAGGCTCCCCTCCCGCCCGCGGGTTGGGGTGCGGGTCTCACCACGAGTCGTATTGCGGAAGCAGCCCGCACCCGGATCGCATCTGCGATCCGGTCTCCCCGCAGGCGGGAGAGGCAAGCGAGTCCCTTCGTCTCACGCCCGCGCGGCGGCGTGGGAGAACACGATCTCGATCAGGGTGCCGGTGCGGCCGCCGGTGCGGATCTGGAATTTGGCGCGGTTGGCTTCGACCAGCGCCTTGGTCAGCGACAGGCTGACGCCGCCGGAGCCGGCCTGGTCGGTCGGCGCCGGAGCGCGGAACGGCTCGAGCGCGGCGGCGACCTCGTTGTCGTTGAGGCTCTGCCCGGTGTCGCGTACCCGCAGCATCACCTCGCCGAAGTCAGACAGCGCGGTGGAGACGATCACTTGGCCGCCGGCATTGGCGAGATGGATCGAGTTGCCGATCAGGTTCAGCGTGATCTGGCGCAGCGCGCGGGCGTCCGCGATGACGGGCGGCAGCGTGTGCGCGAGCGAGGTGCGGATGATGATGCGCTCGCGGTTGGCCTGCGGCTGCATCACCGCGACGCAGCTCTCCACCATCTCGTTGAGGTTCTGGCTGGTGAAGGCGAGGTCGAGCTTGCCGGTCTCGATCCGGGCGAGATCGAGCAGGTCGTTGACGATTGCGATCACCCGCTCGCCGGAGGCGCGGATGTCCTTCATGTACTCGGCATAGCGCTCGTTGCCGAGCGCGCCGAAACGCTCGCCGATCATCACCTCGGCAAAGCCGATGATGGCATTGAGCGGTGTGCGCAGCTCATGGCTGATCCGCGCCAGCATGTCGGATCTGGCGTTCGCCGCGCGTTCGGCGAGGCGCCTGGCCTCGCGCAGCTCGCTCTCGCTCTTCCTGGTTTGCGAGAGGTCGCGGAACACCGCGAAGAAGTTCGGTCCGTCGGCGCGGGTGCGGCCCATCGTCACCGAGAGCGGGATGATGCCGCCCTGGCGCACGCGCCCGAGCGCCTCGCGGCCATGATCCAGCAGGCTGGTGACATCAGGCGATTTCAGGCCGGCAAGATAGTCGAACACCTCGTGCCGGCTTTCCGGCGCGAACAGTTCGGCGAGATTGCGCTTGATGAAATCCTCGCCGTCATAGCCGAACAGCGCCTCGGCGCTACGGTTGCAGGAATTTATGTTGCCTTCGGCATCGAACATGATGATGCCCTCGGCCGCAGTGTCGAGGATGGCGCCGAGTTCCTCGGCGTCGGCGTGGCCGGCCTGCGGCGGCGCCGGCTCTGCAACCGACTCCGGCTCCGCAGGCGGTGCAGAGAGCGCGGCCGCGACGGCAGCGTCCTCGTGCTGCGTGCTCGTGAAGATCAGCGCCAGCGCGGAATCGCCGTCCCAGGAGATGGTGTGCAGCCGCGCGTCGGCCGAGGCCGAGGCAGTGGTGCTGTCCTCGGCCTGGCTGGCGGAGATCGTGACCGGCGTGCCTGACCCGGATGAACTGCTCGCCTGAGAGACGCCGGGCTCGACATAGAGCGCATCGAGCCCGCCGGCGTCCTCGAGCGCGTGCAGGCTGGGATACCCCAGGCGCGCGAGGAAGGCGGGGTTGGCATAGAGCAGGCGGTCGAGCCGGTAGATCAGGATGCCGACCGGCAGCAAATCGAGCAGCGCCATGTCGCGCCTGGATTCGCCACGCGGCGCCGGCTCGGCCTGCGCCAGCCAGGTCGCCTTCGGTGTGTCGCGAAGCTCCTCCCGCGGCGGCTCGGTTGCGGGCGGCTCGACGACGGCGGGCGGCTCGGTGACGGTCTCTGCGGTGTGGCCTGCGGCCGAACCGGTGAGACCGGCCTCGCTCTCGAGCCGGGCCGACAATTGGCGGGCGAGTTCGTTGAAGGCGTTGTTTTCGACCGGCGTCAGCGACGGCGGCCTGGTGTCACCGGCGAGGCGGAACGGCACCACATTCGGCGGCGTGTCGCTACGCATGTCGGCGCCGGATTCTGGGCGCGTATCCTGAGGCGTTTCCACGGCGTGATCCGGATCGGCTGGGTGTGAAGTCTCTGGCGCAATCGGTGTGGTCAATTCCTCAGCTGGTGGTGCGGCGTCGGCATCTGGCGGATCCGCGAGCTGCGGAGCAGCTTCGGCCGGCGGCGGCTCTGCGAGGGCCGGCCCCGGCGGCGCATCGGTGGCCGCGGCTGCGCGCGCGACGTCGGCCGACAGCGGCTGCGGCAGCGGCGGACCGCTGAAGAACTCATAGCGGCGCAGCGCGGCGAGTCGCGCAAGCCCGTCGAGGTCGCGACACACACCAAAGCCGCGATAGCCGGCGAAGGTCCTGTTGCGGTCGAACACCGGCAGGCCGGACAATTCGACCGGCAGGCGGCTGCCGCCGTCGACCGGCCAGTTCAGCGTGATGCCGCTCCAGGTGTCGTGGGACCCGAACGCCTTCATCACGCGGCCTTCGGGATCGAGTCCGAAGGTCTCGGCGATCTCGCTCCACAGACGGCCGAAGCCGGCCGCGGTGTGGATTCCGATCAGGCGGGTGAACTCATCGGAGCCGAGCGAGAAGCGCCCCTCATGATCCATCTGCCACATGAAGCGCAATGGATGCCGCCGCGTCGAGGGCAGCGGCTCGTCGAGCCAGGAAGGCGCCGCCGCAGGTGCGGGTGCCAGGGGCGGCGGTTCGGCGGCAGGTGCGTCAGCCATCGCATAGGGCGAGGAAACGGGATCGGCCGGTGGCGTCGGTGTGGCCACGACCGGCGCCTCGACTTCATCTGCGGCGTCGGGCGGGGCCTCGAGCGGCGGCGCTTCGGCTTCCTCTTCCGCCGTCACCTCCGTCGGCGCTTCCGGGAGCGACGGCTCGACCGGGGGTGCTTCGACAGGCGCAAGTCGTGAGGGCGTGACGACAGGGGCGCCTGCCGGTGTTTCCGCCGTTGTTTCCCGCGGCGGATCCAGCGCATCGAACAGTGTGAATCCCAGCGGCGCGTCCTCGGTCGGCGCCTCCTCGGCCTGCGCGCACGCGTCGGCATGCGCCGCAGGTGGCGGTTCGGCGACGGGGGCGGCCGGCGGCGGTGCAACGACGGGCTCGGGTTCGGCCGCACTCGTCTCGTCCGTTGCTAACGCTTTCGCGATGTCCGGTGCAGCCGGCGGTGCTGGCTGTGGCCGCGCAGCCAGATGCGGGGCCGGCTTGATCAGCGCGACCAGCGCGGTGTCGGCACCGTGGCCGATCCGTTGCAGCACCACGCGGCCGATCGCAACGCTTAGCCCCGCGCGGCCCTGTTTCAACGCGTCGCCGCTCACCGCCTCGAGGCCGGCCTCGCTGAGATCGTGCAAACCGGGCAGCGGACGCGCCGCCTCGTTGGCGCCGATCAGCAGGCCATCGCAGCTGAAGACCGCGGCAGGCTGCTCGATGCCCAGCACCAGCCGCTGCAGGCGTTCGGCCAGCGGCATGGTGCGGCCTGTTGCGTTCAGCGCCGTCATCAGGATGCCGTGGCTGCCGTCGGGCAGTTCGAGCCGCGCGCAGGCGCAGGTCGCGAGCAGCCCCGCCGCCGCGCCGAAGCCGCGCAGCCGCTCCAGCCGCACTGCGCCATTGGCCGCGAGGTTCGGGCCGAGCCGCGCGACCTGGCGGCGATGCGGATCGGCCGGACCGAAGGCGCGCCTGGCGAGATCAAGGCTGTTGGCTGCGCCGAAGATCTGCACGCCGACCGGATTGGCCCACAGGATCCGCGCGCCGTCGGCCGACCACAGCCACGCGGGCAGCGCGCTTGCAGCGTGCCCCGCTAGCCTGACGTCGGCGAGCGCCTGGACCTGGAATTCCGCATCATTCATCACGCAGGACTTGACCGCATTGGTTGGGCTTTCTCACCGCGCCCGGCCGCAGAACCCGGTGGCCACAGGATGACAGCCTTAACGGAACGTTAGTATCGCAAGCGCTGGGCGGCAGGTCCACGGCCCCTTCAGGCGCGGCTGCGGCAAAGACGGGATAACGTTAACTCGCCAAGGATCCCTGAAACCCGCCTGAACGATCCGGACGCTGCCGCGTTGTCGGGTATCGCCGGAACCGGCGGCAGCCGTCCGGTGCTTCGACGTCAGAAGAAACAGGCCATGGAGAGTGACCATGAGTGAACCCGGGCGAGACCATTTCGAGATCCCGAAGGACATGCGAACGATGGCGGAAGCAAGCTTCGACCAGGCGCGCAAGGCGTTCGAGCAATTCGTCTCCAACACGCAGGCAACTGCCGGCAAGATCGAGGAGCGCAATGCCACGATGCGCGCCGGCGCGAGGGACATTTCCAGCAAGGCGCTCGCCTATGCCGAAAAGAACGTGCAGACCTCGCTGGATTACGCCCAGTCGCTGCTCAAGGCCAAGGATCTCACCGAGGTGATGAAGCTGCACAGCGAATATGTGCAAAGCCAGATGCGCGCACTCACCGAGCAGGCCAGCGAAATGGGCCAGGCCGTCAGCCGCGCCGCAATGGATGCGGTCAAGCCGAGGAACTGAGCCGGCTGACCGGCGCCCGGCCGTCCCGTGCAGATTGCGATGCAACCTCGGGCGCGGCCGGAACGGAACCCGCACCCGGTCCGGCCAAATGTTGCGGCATTGCAGCGTTTTCGCGTTGCGTTGCACAAAATTGACATGATACGGGTGTTTATTGGACATGCCCGACGAAGGGCATTCCCGTGAACCAAGGCAGCGTGATCGATTTCGACGTCCCCGGTTTTCCAGGTCCCGGGGGCGCTCGCAATGGTCACATCGAGTCACCCGTTGCGAAGGATACACGTCATGACGAACCCGTCCGATCCGTTTTCCGCCTCGATCATCCCCTTTGAAGTTCCCGAGCAGATGCGTGCGTTCGCCGAAAAGGGCGTGTCGCAGGCCCGCGACAGCTACGCCAAGTTCAAGGACGCTGCCGAGACCCACAACTCGACGGTCGAGGCCGTCTTCACCACCATGAACAAGGGTGCCACCGAGTACTCGGCCAAGCTGATCGAGTTCTTCAAGGCAAACTCGACCTCCTCGCTCAATTTCGCCCAGGAGCTGTTCAGCGTGAAGTCGCCCTCCGAGGCGGTCGAGCTGTGGACCTCGCACGCCCGCAAGCAGTTCGAGACCTACACCGCCCAGGCCAAGGAGCTCGCCGAGCTCGGCCAGAAGGTCGCTGCCGAGGCCGCCGAGCCGATCAAGGCCGGCGCCTCGAAGTTCTACCAGCCGGCGGCCTGATCGCCCCGACGATTGCGAAGGGCCCGGGCCGATCGGCCCGGGCTTTTTGTTGGAATTGAGTTTCGAAACGGCGCGGAAAGCCTGCGTTACGGCCTTGCCAAAGGGGCGCGTTGCACCTAGTTTCCGCCCGAAATCGCCGCCCCCTTTCTGCAGAGGGCCGCGTGCCAGGATGCAGTTGTAGCTCAGTTGGTTAGAGCGCCTGTCTGTGGAACAGGAGGTCGGTGGTTCGAGCCCACCCAACTGTACCACTACAGTTGAATTGCCCCGCACGCTCAGCATCTTACTGATAAGCCAAGTGGATTTGCGCCGCCTGAAATACAAAGGCGCATACAAATGGCATTGCGGATGGTCTCGTTAACTCGTGCTGTTGATGGTCGGTGGTTTGCCCGCAAAGCCATTCCCGAGGATGTTCGTGGGGAATACGCGCGGCTCTACGGCCTCAAGCGAGAAGCCCATCTTAAGCTCGCGGCAGACACACCCAAGTCCGAGGCAAAGGTGCGTCTCGGGGAATGGGAGGCTGAGGTTGAAACCCGCATCGCCGCGTTGCGTGCGCAGCGAAACGGCGAAGGCCAGCCGCTTACCCGGCTAAATGCAATCGCGCTCGCAGGCCGGTGGTACAACTGGTTCGTCAAGCAGCACGAGGATGATCCCGGCCCCGCAAAGCACTGGCGGGAATTGGGCGACCTTTTCGTGTGGGACGTGATCCGTCCGCATGCGCCTGACAGCTACGAAGCTGACCCCAAGGCGGACCCCCGCTGGGATTGGGCCAAAGAACCTGAAGTCCGGGAGGCGGTGAGGCCGCAGGTTGCCGAGTGTGCCCGCGTAGCGACATTTCTGGCCAGCGAGGGGATGGCCCTCAATGCCAGCGCCTATGCTCTCTTTGTGGACGCGGTTAGCGACAACCTCTTGCCAGCCATTTCGCTGCTTGAGAGGCGCGCTAATGGTGACTACTCCCACGATGACACTCCTGACAGTTTCCCACCCTTTACAAATGGACCCGTGCGCAGTTCAGGTGTGAGCTGCTGGGAATTGTTCGAGGCGTTCGTCACCGCGAAAAAGCCCGCGCCAAAGACGGTGACACGCTGGCGGTCCGTGTTCCTCGAAATGCAGCGTCAGTTTGCTGACGTAGGGGCAGATGGGATCACCGAAGACGCCGCACGCAAGTGGGTGCATGGTCTAGTCACGGCGGAGCGCGGGGCGAGTACCGTTCGGGAAATCTGGCTTTCGGCATCTCGGCGAGTTTTCGGTTGGGCGCGAGAGCATAAGCGCATTCGCCAAAATCCCTTCAAGGAAGTCAAGGTTGACGTGCCGCGTAAGATGCAGACGCGGGAGGATGGTCGGAGCTTCACCGCAGCCGAGGCAAGCACGATATTGAAGGCCAGCCTCGCCTACGAGAAGCCAACCAGCCCAACCGAGAGGACGCGGCGCTGGGTGCCATGGCTCTGCGCGTATTCTGGGGCGAGGCCGGGAGAGATTACCCAGTTGCGCGGCAGCGACATTGAAGACCGCAACGGCCTCTACGTGATGAAGCTGACACCCGACGCGGGCACGATGAAGACCCGCAAGATACGTGTCGTGCCGCTTCACGAACACCTTGTTGCACAGGGCTTCATTGAGACGGTGGAGCGGGTCGGAAAAGGCGCTTTGTTTTACAATGACCGCACCCAACAGCAGATGAGTACTGATCCTCTAAAACCATCGCGTAGCCGGGCCGATACGGCGCGCGCACACCTGGGCACATGGGTACGCGCGTTGGGTGTAGACGATCCCGAGCTTAGCCCGAACCATGCTTGGCGGCATACCTTCAAGCGCATCGCTGATGAAATCGGAATGCCCGAGAAAATGAACGACGCGATTACCGGGCACACGCAGGCGACCGAGGGAAGGAAATACGGGGCACCGCGCGTAGTCGCGATGGCCGAAGCTCTCAATAAATTCCCGCGTTACACGCTAGATTAAACCGCTTCTCAGCGGAGGGCCGGGTCACTGTGGCCCACCGACTGAGCTGTTGCGCGTACACAGTGGCACCAAAAAGACTACCGGCAGGGGCGCTAGGGCAACGCCGGGACACCAGCGAAAGCATCACGCACACATGACTAACGCAAACATGCCGGTTGGCTACAAATCACTCTTGTCGGACGAAGCCAGACAGGCAGCCAAAGCCCTCAGGCTGGCCATAGAGCCGTTCGTTGCGGCTAACCCTACAATCCCCGCCAGCTACATCATCAGCTTCCTGACGGTCGCTGAGAAGGAAGGGCGGCCGGTCAATGAGTACGCTAACGAGGTCGGGATTTATAAGGCCGTCATGACGCGGCACCTTCTCGACCTTGGGGAGCGTAGCCGGAACGGGGGCGAGGGTATGAATGTGATTTCGCAGGTTCGCGATAAGCAGGACCTACGCATCAACCGTTCATTCATCAACGAGAAAGGCTCGAACCTGTTGTCTAAGGTCCGTCGCGCCTGGGAACTTAGTCGCAAATAATAACCCAACACCCGGAGATGACTAGCTATGGCATACGACGACGAAAATGAACTGGACCGTTGGGTAGCTGAAGTTCGGGGAGACCGCTTCGATGCGGTCGCGAAGACCCTCGGTATGTCGAGCAACAATCTGTTCGACATCGTGGAGGCCGCGCCCGACCCTGAGAACCTGAAGAACATTCTGATGTACGCGCATCAGGACGGGACGAAGAAGAAGCGGCTCTTCGACATCTTAGCCGCAGGGATGAGCCGGGAGGGTAGGGAATTGGCCGCTTGGATGGGAGGGTTGAGGTAATGGTATTCGCACAGCGCGATCAGCGCACCAGGAAGCTGGCCGCCCGCGAACCGAGCAAGCGGCGCGACAGCTAGCTAACACCCAAGGGTCGCACCGGGGCATCCTGAGCTTCGGTGCGGCCACCGGCATCGCGGCGAGGAAGGGGCACGCGCTGAGGCCGCAGAAGAAGCGAACCAGCAGGCCCGTCGCCAAGAGTTTAGACAGAGGTTGCAAGCGGCCAGTCAAGCAATGCAGAGCGCCGCAAACCCGCCTGCGGTTCACTGCTCCACGATGCCCAATGGTATCGGGGGCACCAACACGACGTGCCAATAAGAAAAAAGGCCGCACCGGGCTCCCTTGGCTGGGATAACCTGATGCGGCCGTTATCTTGTGTATTCTAACTACGCTGCTTCCTTAACCAGCTCACTCTTTCCACTGCGGCCCCGCCCAGTGACGGCGTAGGTCACACCATCGGCTTTGAGGGCCACCGTGGTCGGATGGTTCTCGTTACGAAGGTTCTTCTGTAGGTCCTTCTTGGCGTTCGCATTGAGGCCAAGCTCACGAGCCACCGCCGTCATTGAGATACGCCCCGGAGCCCGGTTACCCATGAAGGTCAACAGGCGCTCGTGGGGAGTTCCTGCGCCCCTCCTGCGGATTCCGATGATCTCGCCCGGGTGTACCGATTTGATCTCGCCCAGGATTCCGAGATGATCTCGCCCACCATTCCGATTTGATGTCGCCCGGGGCGCGAGGCGTTCTGGCAGTCTGGTTTCTGGCATCGGCGAAGCCGCGTGGTCAATCTTGAATCGCGGCTCGACGGGCGGGTTTTTCTGTTGCTCCTGCTGTGGGCATGTGGGCAACGCTCTTTGCGTTGTCCAAGCGTAGCGGCATGTCCACAGCGCCACAGGCTCAGGTCTTTCGGTCGGGTTTGCGGGTTCGCCGCATGCTTTCGCCGTTGAGATCGATCCGGTGGGCGTTATGGACCAGGCGGTCGAGGACGGCATCGGCGTAGGTGGGATCGCCGATCAGCGCGTGCCATTGATCGACCGGGAGCTGGCTGGTGACGATGGTGGAGCGGCGGCCGTAGCGGTCCTCGAGGATCTCCAGGAGGTCGTGGCGGGCCGCGGCGTCGAGCGGCTCGAGGCCCCAGTCGTCGAAGATGAGCAGATCGATGCGGCCGAGCGCCCGCAGGAGCCGCGGGTGGCGGCCGTCGCCGCGCGCCAAAGCGAGATCGGTGAACAGCCGCGGGACACGCTGATAGAGCACGGAGCGATTGTCGCGGCAGGCCTTGTTGCCGAGCGCCGAGGCGAGCCAGCTCTTGCCGACGCCGGAGGGCCCGCAGATCAGCAGGTTGGCGTGGTCGTCGATCCATTGGCCTTCGACCAGCATCGTCAGGAGGCTGCGGTCGAGGCCGCGCGGGGTGCGATAGTCGATGTCCTCGACGCAAGCCTGCTGGCGCAGCTTGGCGTATTGCAGCCGCTTCGATAGCCGCTTGTCGCGTCGCAGCGAGGCTTCGCGTTCGAGCAGCAGCGCGAGCCATTCGGCATGGCCGAGGCTTGCGGCATCGCCGCCGGCTTCGATGTCGGCAAAGGCCTTGGCCATGCCATGAAGGCCGAGCGCGTGGAGTTGATCGAGGGTCGGATGCGTGAGCAAGGCGTGATCTCCTAATTGTAGTAGCGCGGCCCGCGGATGTTGGGATGAAGGACCGGCGCGTTGTCCGCGGGGCGCTTGGGTGAAGGACGCCGATCGAGATTGTTGGCAAGGATCGATTTGACCGAGCCGTAGGTGCGCGCGCCGATGTCGATCGCGCGCATGGCGGCAGCATCGAGCCGCTCTTGCCCGTAGGATTGGCCGAGCCGGATGATGCCGAGGCAAGCGCGAAAGCCCTGCTCGGGGTGCGCCCGCTCATCGAGGATCAGGTCGCACAGCGCCGCGGTGGCCGGCCCGATCGTGGCGGCCTCCTTGCGAATGCGCTCGATGGTCCAGCCGGCGTAGCGCCGATGACTGGACGCCATGTGTTCCGGCACGGTGGTGTGCTTGTGGTTGCCGCTCATGCGCTGATGCGCGGCGATCCGCTCGCCCTTGTGGAAAATCTCGACGGTGCGGGCGGTGAAGCGCACCTCGACCTCGGCGCGGACGAAGCGATGCGGGACGCTGTAGTAATGCGCCTCGACCTCGACGTGATAGTCGATGCTGACCCGGCAGATCCGCCACTCGGCGAACACGTAGGGGCTCTCCGGCAAGTCCTTGAGCGCCGGCCGGTCGATCTCCTCCAATAGCTTGCGGCGGGTCACGCCGAGCCGCCGGATCGGCCGCTCCTCGTTGAGCCGGGTCATTAGCTCGGTGATCGCCGCGTTGACCTCAGCGAGGCTGTGGAAGGTGCGGTGGCGCAGCCGCCCGAGCAGCCAGCGCTCGACCATGAGGACAGCCTGTTCGACCTTCGCCTTGTCCCGTGGCCGTCGCGGCCTGGCCGGCAGAATGGCGGTGCCGTAATGCGCCGCCATGTCGGCGTAGCTGCGGTTGATCTGCGGGTCGTAGAGGCAGGCCTTGATCACTGCGACCTTGGTATTGTCCGGCACCAGCAGCGCCGGCACGCCGCCGATCGCCTCGAAGGCGCCGACGTGGCCGCTGATCCAGTCGGCGAGCCCCTGCGTCCAGGTCGCCTGCGCGTAGGTGAAGCTCGATGCGCCGAGCACCGCGACGAAGATCTGCGCGGCGCGTCGCTCGCCGGTGAACCGGTCGATTACCACCGGCACGCCATCGCCGGCATAGTCGACGAACAGCTTGTCGCCGGCCGTATGCGACTGGCGCATCGTCACCGACAGGCGGCCTTCCCAGG
>NZ_JAFCKQ010000037.1 GCF_018130215.1 Bradyrhizobium jicamae | reverse complement strand
GAGGGCGCAGGGAAAGCCGGGTGCCGATCGCACCCATGGGCCCCGTGCAGTGTAGAAAGCACGGGGGTAGGACCACAGGTGTAACCGGGAACAACCCGGCTTTCCCTGCGCGATGGGTTACGGCTTATACGTGTTCTCCCCGGTGAGACTGGGCTTTTTTGTCACCGTCCATCGCAAAGATGCTTTCGCACGCTTCACGAGGAGACACCTGCCACTAGGGCGTCAGGCCTGCACGATTTCGCCGTCCGCCTCATGCGCTCTCGTCAGTCACGCATGCGGCGTCCACCGCATCCCACCGCAACGTTCGTGACGATCGCGAGCGCCCCTCGAGCGGGTGAGACGGGAAATCTATACACTGATTTGCCATTACGATAAACCGAAATATTTCTGCAATGGGGACTTGCGCCGTCGGGCAAATCAGTGCCAGGGCGGCGACGCCGGGCGTTGGGAGCGGATCCAACAGGTCAAGGCGCAGCAGCTCCACGGTATTCTTGGGCCGGCGCAGCATACCAATACGATCGGCATTCCTTCGAAACGATCCGTTTTGTTACTTCCAATTTTTCGGAAGCATGTATCTCGATACTGCCGGATACCTATCAATGCGGGATGGCTTATCCATCACCGCGAAGCGACCAAAGGATATGCATCATGTCACAGCCAGTGAGCGACGATGCGATCGATTTCTTCGAGATCGACAAGGATATCACGCTCGGGCATCGACACATCGAAGCTCACGATCCACGCAACCGATATCGGTGCGCTGCCGACACTCCTGCTGGCCGTCGAAAAACCCGATATCGCAAGGACGATCATCGTGGGCGATTTCGCTCCCTTCAACAGGCCGCAGTTCATGTATGCGGCGCTGCAAAGCCTGAAGGCGGGACCTGCGATGGACCAGGTTCGCGCCAGCCTGAACAGCAATCGCGACGAGATTCTGGAGAATACCTTCACAAGAGGTCTGCCGAAGGAAGGGCATTTTCAAGTCGCGCGAGAATTCAAGGACGACATGTCCCGAGGATGGACCCAGGGAGCGATGACGACGGCGGACGCGTTCTCCCGCTACTACTCGCACTTTACGCAAGACCAGGATCACTTCGAATCGCAGTTGGCCCGGCTCAAGACGCCCGTGAAGGTGGTGTGGGGCGAGAAAGATCTCTACACCAACAAGGAGATGGGAAAAGAGTTCGCCGAAAGGCTGCAGGTGGAGCTGACCGTTCTTCGGGGCATGGGGCATTTCCCCCAGCTGCAGAACCCGATGCTGGCCATCGATGAGGTTCGTGCCGCATTCCGATGAGCCTCCGGCCGCTGCAAATTGAACCGAAGTTCGACGTGTGGGTCCGTTCTGCGGCAGATCGATTTCGACAGGCGTCCGCCTGCGGCGCTCAACATCGAATTTCGTTGCCTGAGCGACACACAAAGGGAGGATAACATGCAATTCGCTACAGCGGCCGCATTGGCGTTTGTTGGCTGCCTTGTCGGCTTCAATTCCGCCAACGCACAAGGAGCCGCCATGAAAACCACGCCGACGACCAAAATTCTCGCCATCGGGACCATCAACCCCGGTTTTGAACAATCGCAAGTGGCTGCTGTCCTGCCGGAGGAAGTTCGGGCAACTGTCGACCTCTACCTCGATGGCAAGATCGAGCAGTGGTACTCGCTACAGGGAAAGCGGGGCGTGGCGTTCATCATCAACGTCACTGATCCGGCCGTCGCTCACGAAATGCTCGAAAAGCTGCCTTTGGGTAAAGCGCATATGATGAGCTTTGAACTGATCCCCATTGGCCCGCTCAACCCGCTTCGTTTCTTGCAAGGCATGCAGGCTAAACCTTGAGACGATATGTGGGGCCTTACCTGGACCGCGAGGAAAGCGCCATGCTAACCCGGCGAATTGCTGCGCGAGCAAGTTCCAAGGCAGATGAAAAGTAGTCCGCCAACCGCGAACATCAATATCGCAATGGGAAAGCACAACTCTGCGCGTGTTTTGTAGATCGCCGATACGATCGGCTCAGCTGCTACCGAAAACGAGGCACTCTGGAGAAACCACGCAAAGTAGTATGCTCCAAGCAGCGAAAAGATCGAAAGCAGCGAGTACCGAAGAACAAGCAGCTTAACGGAGGTGCGCATTGTCAGTCCTTTTGCTGCGGCTCAAAATAGCCTGGGCAGCTTAAGGGCCGTCTGAGCAAATATGGACAAGTTGAGTCATTCGATGACGTCTCACGGTGGTCCAGGCAGCCGGATTTGACTTGCGCGCGAGGGCAAATCAGGTGTCCGGCACAACCTGGTCCTACCCACGAGCTAAGTGGATACCGGTTCGCGTGAAGACAACGCGTCAAACAAGAATCCAGAGCTTCGATTCCGATTCAATCAGAACCGAAATTGCTCTAGTCGACAATGTTCTCGATACGGATGGGGAGGCTGCGAACCCGTTTGCCGGTCGCGTGGTAGACCGCGTTCGCGATGGCGGCCTGGATACCCGCCGTGCCCAGCATGCCAATTCCCTTGACGCCGCCCGGCAATTGCAGGTCTTCTTCCTCGATCATCGCAATATCGAACGCCGGCATGTCGGCATGGACCGGGATCAGGTAGTCGGCGAAGCTGTCGCCGACGATGTGGCCTGACACGCGATCCGTCGTCGTCCTCTCATGCAGCGCCATGCCGATGCCGCCGATCAACCCGCCGACATACTGGCTCTTCGCCAGCAACGGATTGAGGATGTGACCCGCGGCAAAAGCGCCGCAAACCCGCCGCACCCTGATCTCGCCGAGCTCGGCATCGACACCCACTTCGACAAATACCGCGCCGTAGCCCATGCTGCTCGCGGCCAACGACTGGTGTTGGGTCGCCGCACTCTCTCCTTCCGCTTCCAGCCCTTCGGCCGCTCCGCGCGCCAGAACGTCCGTCAGTGACTCCCCGACATTGCCGGTCCGGCTTCGGATCATTCCGTCCTGAAATTCCAATTCCTCTATCCGTTGGCCGGCGAGCGGCGAGCGCTCGTCGGTCACGGCCATGTTCGCCAGCGTCTCGCGGAGTCGGGTCATTGCCAGTTCGGTTGCGGGCGCGAGGCTCGCGGTCACCTGGGAGCCTCCGGAAAACGGCCCCTCCGGCAGCAACGTGTCGCCGAGTTCGACCGTCACCTGCAAAGGGGTAACGCCGAGGGCAGAAGCCACCATCTGGCCAAGCGCAGTGTAGGTGCCCGAGCCCATGTCCTGTGTGCCGCATTGAACGCGCAACGAGGCGTCCGCTGCCAACTTGACGCGGACCCTGCAGGCCTGACGGATCGCCGGATAAAGCGTGCTTGCCATGCCCCAACCGATCCGCCAGCGTCCGTCGGTCGCGGTGCCCTGCGCCGGCCTCTGCGACCAGCCGAACCGCTCGGCGCCGACCCGATAGCATTCGAGCAGGCCGTTGCTGCTCCACGGTCGGCCCGCTTCCTGATCATGATCGGCGAAGTTACGCACGCGAAGCTCGACCGGGTCGATCCCCAATCGTTCGGCTGCTTCGTCGAAGGCGGATTCGAGCGCAAACGTTCCCGGCGCCGTTCCCGGCGCGCGCATGGGGACGGGTTGGGGCTCATTGGTGCGGACGAGCCGGTGCGTGGTCGTGACATTGGGGCAGGCATAAAGAAACCGCGAATACACCGCGGTGGAGTCAGAGTAATCGGCGTGGGTCGAGGTTTGCGCGAGCACGTGATGCTCGATGCCGGTGAGACGGCCGTCGGCGCCGAATCCCAGCCTCATATCCTGCACCGTCTCCTGGCGCCGCCCGACCAGAGTGAACAATTGCGCGCGCGTCAGTTCCAGCCGCACCGGACGGCCCGTTTTCCGCGAGGCGAGCATCGCCCAGAACATCCACGGCCACCAGAGCTGCCCCTTGCAGCCGAAGCCGCCGCCGAGGAAACGCGCGATGACGCGGATGTCCGATACCGGCATGCGAAAAGCATGCGATATCATGGCACGGGTGCCGAAGATGGCCTGGGTCGACGTGTGCACCACGGCCTTGCCGTCCTCCCACCAGCAGACGACGGCGTGCGCTTCCATGGGATGATGATTGTTGACCGCGGTATCGTATCGATGTCGGACGACGAAGTCGGCCACGGCAAGCGCTTTTGATGCGTCGCCACGATGCGTCTCGGCCGGAAAGCGCCCCACCATGGCCGGTGCGAATGACTTGTCGAGTGCCTGCGACAGCGCCGTCACCGACGGACGCGCCTCAACGCTGACCTCGATCGCGTGTGCAGCTTCCCGCGCCTCCTGCAGGCTTCCTGCTGCGACGAGCGCGACCGGCTGGCCTGCGAAGTGAACGGTGCGTTCGCGGATCAGGGCTGTGGCGGGAGAGGCCTGCAGCACCTCGGCATCCACATGTGAGACCATCGCCGCGAAGCCCGGAAGCCCGACCGCCCGCGTCGCGTCGATCGACGACACATCGCCGCAACTGATCGGCGCCTGCACGAGGGCGGCGTGCAACAGGCCGGGCGCGGAAACTTCACCCTCATATATGGCGCTGCCGGTAACCTTCAGTGCGGCCTCGTAGCGCAGGACGGAATCGGTGCTCATGGCTGTCTCCCCAGCGTTTGCAAGGCGCGGATGACAGCGTTGCGCAGCAGCGCGATCTTGAATCCGTTTTCGGCGAGCGGCCTTGCGTGCTCGACGGCCATGTCGCCGGCGGCGGCGACGGTTTGGGCATCCAATGCATGGCCGAGCAATGCTGCTTCGGTCCGGTCGAGCCGCCACGGCAATGGCGCCACACCACCGGCGGCCAGTCTCGCGCCGACGATCCTGCCGTTCTCGATCTGCAATGCCGCCGCTACCGACACGACGGCAAATTCGAATGACGCCCGATCACGAATCTTGAGATAGGTGGAGCAGCCGGCAAATCGAGCTGCGTTCGCCACGTGAACGCCGGTGATGAGCTCGCCCGGTGCCAGGTTTGTTTCAAGCTCCGGCGTCTCACCGGGCAGCCTGTAGAGATCGCGCAGCGGGAGGCGCCGCACGCCCTCCGACCCGAACACCTCGACCTCGGCGTCCAGCGCCGCCAGCGCAACGGCCAGGTCCGAGGCGTGCGTCGCGACGCATGACTGGCTCGTACCGAACAGGGCTGCCTGTCGGTTCTCGCCGGAAAGCGCGCCACATCCGCTGCCGGGCTTTCGCTTGTTGCAGGCAAGCTGCTCGTTCCGAAAATACGGGCAACGGGTTCGCTGCAACAGGTTGCCGCCGACCGTGGCCATGTTGCGTATCTGCCCGCTGGCGCTGGCCAGTATCGCCTCTGCGATCAACGGATGATATCGCATCACTTCGGGATGGGTCGCCACGTCGCCTAGCCTGGCAAGCGCGCCCAGCGAGAGTTGTCCATCGTTGAATTCGACATCGACCAGCGGCAGGCGCGAGATGTCCACGACCGCTGCGGGCGTCATTGCGCCGGACTTCCACAGCTGGAGCATGTCGGTTCCGCCAGCCAGCAACGCGGTACCCGGCTTCGACGCCTGAATCCGGGCGTCATCAACGTCGGCCACGCGGATGTATTGAAACGAATGTCCACTCATAGCCCAGCCACCTCGGCGATCGCCGCCACGATGTTGGGATAGGCGCCGCATCGGCAGAGGTTGCCGCTCATACCCTCGCGGATCGCTTCGAGACTCGCAGGCTTTTCTTCAAGCAGCGCCAATCCGGACATGATTTGCCCCGGCGTGCAATAACCGCACTGCAGTGCATCGTGTCGAATGAAGGCGGCTTGCAGCTTGTGCAGCTTGTCCACTCCGCCGACGCCCTCGATCGTGGTGATCGAGCGGCCGTCACAGGAAGCAGCAAGCGCCAGGCAGGATTTTATCCGGCGGCCCTCCGCCAGCACGGTGCATGCACCGCACGCTCCCATGTCACAGCCTTTCTTGGTGCCTGTCATGCCGAGCCTGTCGCGGAGCACGTCCAGCAGCGTGTCACAGGCAGCTATCGGCAATTCGTGATCGCCGCCGTTGATCTTGAGTGAAATACGAATGGACGAACCAGGCGACATGGAGTTCTCCTGAATTGTCTTGCCGGAAGGGAATCCCGCAGTCCGCTGTGGGACGTTCGACTGGACTGCCATTTCCTTATAATAACGGATTGCAAGTCGCCCAAAAGGACTAGTATTATCCTAGGACTGTGAGTACCTGCATCTGGAAGAACCTGCATCTGGAAGAACCTGCATCTGGAAGACACCTGCATCTGGAAGACACCTGCATCTGGAAGACACCTGCATCTGGAAGACAAGGTCATGTCAGATCCCAGTCGAAGCGAGTTCGGTAACTTCCTTCGTTCGCGGCGCGCCAAGCTCAACCCCAAATCGGTCGGCCTTCCCGACAGGCGAAGACGTCGCGCTCCCGGCCTTCGGCGCGAGGAAGTCGCCGAACTGGCCGGGATCGGCGTGGATTGGTACATCCGCCTCGAACAGGGGCGAGCAGTCAGTCCTTCGGTCACCACGATCGACGCGCTGGCGCGTGCGCTGCGCCTCAGCAAGGTCGAGCATGCGCATTTGCGCGCGCTGGCATCGGGGACCAACCGGCGCGCATTCACCCGGGAAATCGTTCCCGCAGCCCTTCAGAACCTGGTCGCGTCCCTCAATCAACCGGCTTACATCACGGGCCGACGCTGGGATGTCCTTGCCTGGAACAAGGCTGCCGCCGACATTTTTGGCTTCGATCGCCTGCCGGAAGAAGATTGCAACATCCTCATCCTCGCATTGCTCTATCCGAAGGCGCGTCAGCTGTTTGGATCAAGCTGGGCCGAGGAAGCCAAGCGTATCGTCGCGCAGTTCCGTGCGACTCACGATCTCTGGGCCGGAGATCCAGCATTCATCGCGTTGCTGAGCCGCCTTCGCGACGGCAGTCCAGAATTTACAAAATGGTGGGAAGCCCATGATATCCGTGGCGGCGCAGGTGGCATCAAGCGCTTGCGACATCCCAGGAAGGGTCTGCTGCGTTTTGCCCATGCAAGCTTCCAGGCCAACGATGATCCCGACCTGAAGCTCATCATCTATTCGCCGGCCTGAACGGCATTGCGGCCTGCCGTCCGGAACTTGGTGATCCCTTCACCTGCTGAGGGATTGGATTCCCTGCACAATTTTCCTGCCTGATCACGTCGCTCAGGATTCTGCGAGGGCGCCGGAATAAACCCGCGCCAGGCACGTCATGGTGTCAGCAAGGCCGGCGGACGGGAGACCCGTTCCGCCAAATTCCAGGGAGAGCCCCATGACCAGGTTCAAGACCAGTTCGGCAGGATTGATCGCGATTGTCATGCTCACGGCGACTGCGCTTGGCGGCAGCACCGCCGTTGCCGCACCACACGCCATCGTGAAAGGGCATGCGGGTGCCTCCTACGCGGGCCACTGGGGCGATGTTCAGGCTCGCATGCCCATGCCTCGGATGGGAGCGTTCGCCTCGACGCCGCGGGACGAGCCCGGCGGTGTCTGCGACTTCGGCGACAATCCGGCCATTTGCTGAACCCGGCCAGTTCGACTGGTTCGACGCGCACAAGTGATGGAGCGGCGGACTTCCGCCGGGTTGTCTTTCATGCAACATTCGTCGCATGAACGAAGTCGAGACCATGTTTGGAGCGTTGCGGCAAGCGGCCGACGAAGATGTCGTCGACATGCTCGAGCGGATGGTGCGGGATGCCCCGGATCACGGCTTGAACCGAATGAACCCGCTCGATCTGGCAGCGAGGGCCAATCTGGCGGGGGAGCGGGTGATTGCTGGGCTGCTGCATGCCGTCAGCCTCGGCATGCTGGAGATGACCTGGAGCGTGATGTGCCCGAGCTGCGCCGGGGTTCTGTCCGCCAACAAGAGCCTGAAGACGCTCAACAGTGCGCAGTATAATTGCGGCTTCTGTGCCGCGGGCTATGAGACGACGCTGGACGATCTGGTCGAGGTGACCTTCACGGTCAGTCCGCGCCTGCGCAAGATCGCGGCGCACAGTCCCGATGAATTGTCGCTGGCCGACTATTATCGCCAGGTGTTCTGGAGCTCGGCGATCGATCTTCCCGATGACCTGGAGAAGACGCTGCGGGAGGTCACGCTCGACGCCGTCGATCTGCCGCCGGGCGAACGGGCGATCCTGTCGCTGAACGTGCCGCAGGGCACGTTGATCGTGTTCGATCCGGTGACGCATGCGGCGCAGTTCCTCGATGTCAGGGGCGAGGAGGCCGGTGAGCGGCAAAATCTCTCGGTGACCTTCAACAAGGTCCCCGTTCCCGTCGACACCATCGCCCTGCGTCCGGGGCCGCTGCGGCTGACGCTGGAAAACCGCACCGACGGTCGCGTGCTGCCGGCGGTCTGGGTGGGAAGCCCGGCGCTGGACGACGTGCTGACGCGGCGCAAGCCCTTCCTGACGGCGCGGCGCCTGCTCACCAACCAGACTTTCCGCGACCTCTACCGCACCGACACGCTCGCCATCGGCCAGCGCCTCAAGATCCTCAGCCTGACGTTCCTGTTCAGCGACCTCAAGGACTCCACGGCGCTCTATGACCGCGTCGGCGACCTCGTCGCCTTCGATCTCGTCAACGAGCATTTCCGCCTGCTGCAGGAGATCATCGCGTCCGAACGCGGCGCCATCGTGAAAACCATCGGTGATGCCGTGATGGCGACCTTCGAGACCCCCGACCGCGCCATTGCCGCCGCGATCCGCATGCGCGAGGCGATGAGCGATCTCGGTGCCGACCGCGAGCATCAGAGCCTGCGCCTGAAGATGGGCATCCACGAGGGATCCTGCCTGGCCGTCACGCTCAACGGCCAGCAGGACTATTTCGGCCAGACGGTGAACGTCGCATCGCGCGTCCAGGGGCTTGCCGCCTCGCGCTCGATCGTGGTGACCGAATCCGTCGTCGAGAACGCCGAAACCAGGGCTCTGCTCGAGGCCAACGGGCTGGATCCGACGCACCGGACCGTCGCCCTGAGCGGCATCGCGGACAAGGTGTCGGTGTACGAGATCCCCTGAGCGCGTGGCGAGCGGCCGCAATGCACATCCTCCGTCCCCAGTTTCGTATCGAGGAGCAGCACGCGCTGGCCTTTGCGGCCGAGCGCGGCTTTGGCGTCATCGTCGCGGCCGATGCGCGCGGCCCGCGCGGCTCGCATGTGCCGTTCGTGATCGAGCGGCGCGGCGACGGCGTGATTGTGCAGATCCATTTGACCGCGAGGAATCCGCTGGTCGAGCTCGCCGACGGTGCGAGGCGCTTCCTCCTCATCGTCTCGGGCGACGACGGCTATGTCTCGAATGACTGGTACGCCTCGCGCGACAACGTCTCGACCTGGCTCTACGAGGCGGTGCATCTCGGCGGCGTCGCGCATCTGCACGACCCCGCAGACAATCGCGGCCATGGTGATGCGCTGCTCGCGGTGTCGGAGGCGCGACTGCCGAAGCAGCCCTGGGACCTCACGCAGATGGAGCCGGGCAAGCGCGAGACCATGCTGTCGGGCATCCGGGTAATCGACATCGTCGTCGACGAGATCGAGGGCCAGTCGAAGCTCAACCAGCACAAGAGCGATGCGGATCATGTCGCGGTCGCCGACCAGTTGGCGCGCCGAGAGGAGACGGGACACCGGCGGCTCGCCGCGAAGCTGCGGGCGCTGCGGCCAGGGCTGGGCTACGAAGCAGTCGGTCGTTCCGGGGAGCTAACATTGCAAGGTCTCGAAATTCAAAAATGAAAACCTCTCGTTAAGAATTGTTCCGCGCTGATTTGTTCGATCCGATTCGTTCTTTGCGAACAAAATGGAGTCGGATGGGGAACAAAGCTGCGGCGCGACTGTGTCGGGAACGCCGACAAAGCGCCGCAAGATCGCGTGTTCCTTCTGTTCCGCGATGGTCTCGGCAGGAACCGATTGCTGCCGCCGCTCGTTCTCTCCGGCACGCCGGTTCAACCGGTTCGACAGGAGTGATCCATGCGAAAATTTGTCCTTCCGATCGTTGCGGTCCTCGCGCTCGGCGCGGCGACGCCGGCAATGGCGTACGATTCAGGCGACCAGTTCTCGATGCAGGCCGCGCTCGATGTCGCGACAGATATGGGCATGATGACCGTGTCCTACACCCAGTTCCTCGGCGATGAATGGGAGATCGAAGGCCGCGACGGCCGGGGCCGCTGGATGCAGGTCTATATCGACTCGCGGACCGGCCAGGTGCGCAACGTCGATCGCGCCTGGTAGGTGCGGAGCGAATGCGCGGATTCGCGGAGCGCGAGCCGATGAGAGGCTCTGTGTAACCCGCCGGCTTCAGGTGGAATGAACAACGGATCGGCGTGGCTGATCCGTCGTTCATTCCTGTGCTACTCTCCCTCCATGGCGAAGAAAGCAAAGAAGGCAAGGAAGGCAAGGAAGGCAAGGAAGGGCACCTCGCGGCGGACGGTGCTGGCGATCGATGTCGGCGGCACGCACGTGAAGGTGATGACCAGCACGACGCGCATCAAGCGCGAATTCGAGTCCGGCCCAAAGCTGTCGGCGAAGGAGATGGTGCGCAAGGTCAAGGCGCTGACCGGGGACTGGTCCTATGACGTGATCTCGGTCGGCTATCCCGGACCCGTGGTCCACGACCGGCCGGTGACGGAGCCCCACAATCTCGGCAAGGGCTGGGCCGGGTTCAACTTTCAAAGGGCGTTCGGCCGCCCGACCAAAGTGGTCAATGACGCGATGATGCAGGCGATCGGCAGCTACCAGGGCGGCCGCATGCTGTTCCTCGGCCTCGGTACCGGGCTCGGCTCGGCGATGATCGTCGACGGCGTGACCGAGCCGATGGAGCTCGGCCATCTTCCATATCGCAACGGCAAGACCTTCGAGCACTATGTCGGAGCGGCCGGTCTCAGGAAGCACGGCAGGAAGAGGTGGCGCAAGACCGTCGACGACGTGATCGCGCGCCTGTTCGCTGCGCTTGAGCCCGATTACATCGTGCTCGGCGGCGGCAATGCCGTGCTGGTCGACAATCCGCCGAAGAAGGTGAGATTTGGCGACAACGCCAACGCGTTCGAGGGCGGGTTCCGGATGTGGAAGCGCGGCACCAGGTCTGCCCGCCGGCGCCGCTAGCATCGAGCGGACCGGGCAAAGCTGGATTATGCTGCAGCTGACGAGTCCGGGAGTCGCGGCCCGCGCGGCGTTCCCTCAGAAGCCAAGGAGACCGGCCATGGCAAAACCGTTTCCCTCCAAGACCCACATCGGCAATCACACGCTGCATCCGGAAACCCTGATGCTGAACTACGGCTACGACCCGCAGCTGTCGGAGGGCGCCGTCAAGCCTCCGGTGTTCCTGACCTCGACCTTCGTGTTCAGGACCGCGGAGGACGGCAAGGATTTCTTCGACTTCGTCGCGGGCCGCCGCGAGCCGCCGGAAGGGATGGGGGCGGGGCTGGTCTATTCGCGCTTCAATCATCCGAACAGCGAGATCGTCGAGGACAGGCTCGCGATCTATGAGCGTACCGAGAGCTGCGCGCTGTTCGCGTCGGGCATGGCGGCGATCTCGACCACCGTGCTGGCCTTCGCGCGGCCCGGCGACGTGATCCTGCATTCGCAACCGCTTTACGGCGGGACCGAGACGCTGTTCACGAAGACGCTGGCCGGCTTCTCGATCGGCGCAGTGGGCTTTGCCGACGGCCTCGACGAAGGCGTGGTCCGTGCCGCCGCCGACCAGGCGATGAAGAAGGGCCGGGTCGCGATGATCTTCATCGAGACGCCGGCGAATCCGACCAACGGCCTGGTCGATATCGCTCTCACCAGGCGTGTCGCCGACATGATCGGCACGGCGCAGGGGCACACGCCCGTCATCGCCTGCGACAATACGCTGCTCGGGCCGGTGTTCCAGCGGCCGATCGAACACGGCGCCGATCTGTCGCTGTACTCGCTGACCAAATATGTCGGCGGCCATTCCGACCTGATCGCGGGCGCCGCGCTCGGCTCGAAGAAGCTGATGAAGGACATCAAGGCGCTGCGCGGCGCGATCGGCACGCAGCTCGATCCGCATTCCTGCTGGATGATCAGCCGCTCGCTGGAAACGCTCAGCCTGCGGATGGAGAAGGCCGACCGCAATGCGCGGATCGTGGCGGATTACCTGCGCGATCATCCCAAGGTGGCACAGGTGCATTTTCTGGCCCACCATGATGCCGACACACCCGCCGGTCGCGTGTTCGCCAGCCAATGCAGCGGAGCCGGCTCGACCTTCTCGTTCGATATCGTCGGCGGCCAGCAGGCCGCGGAGAAATTCCTGAACGGACTGCAGATCTTCAAGCTCGCGGTGAGCCTCGGCGGCACCGAGTCGCTGGCGAGCCTGCCCGCGACGATGACCCATTCCGGCGTCCCCGCCGACATCCGCCGGAAGATCGGCGTGCTCGATACCACGATCCGCCTGTCGATCGGCATCGAGCATCCGTCGGATCTGGTCGCCGACATGGCGCAGGCGTTGAGCGGGGTGTGAGCCGATCGCCCTTCCGTCAAGAGGCCCGTTCGGCGCCCCGATGACAGTCCTGTGTAACGCGCCGTCGGTTTCCACCGAATGAATGGTGCACGGAGCCGTGCAAAGGTGAAGCGGTGTCCATTGACGCCGCGGAACGGAACACGACATATCCGGTACCGTCAATCCGGACTGCCGCCGAGGAGCTAACCATGACTGCGCCATCCAACGTTGATCCCGCTACCGGGCATTCCGGCAGCGACGTGGTGCACTGGCTGCTCAACGAAACCCGCGACCAGCGCTTCATCGACAATCTCTTCGCCGAGCTGTGCGTGCGGCTGCAGCGCGCCGGGATTCCGGTCAAGCGGGCCTCGCTGCATCTGTTGATCCAGCACCCGCAATGGCTGGGCGCCCGCGTCCTCTGGGTCAACGGGATGCAGGAGGCCACGATCACGCGGGTCGATTACGACGTCCAGCAGCGACCCGAATATATCGGCAGTCCCGTGGCGGAGCTCCAGGGCGGCGCCATCGAGGTCCGCGAGAATCTGGAGCGCGATCCGGCGCAGGGGCGCCAGCACGGCGTCTATCGCGAGCTGCGCGCGCAAGGGCTGACGGACTACGTGGCGTGGCCGATGCTTCACACGCTCGGCAAGCGCCATGCGGTGGCGTTCTCGACCAACCGGCCCGGCGGCTTCGAAGATTCGCATATCGCATTTCTCCGTAACCTGCTGCCGCTCCTGGCGCTGGTCAGCGAGATCCGCATGAAGAACCGCCTCGCGCGCACGCTGCTCGAGACCTATGTCGGCTCGCACGCCGGCGAGATGATCCTGGCCGGCGCCACCCGGCGCGGCAGCGGCACCACGGTGCACGCCGCGATCGTGATCTGCGATCTCAGGGATTTCACCAAGATCTCCGACAACTGGCCGCGCGATGACGTGATCGATCTGCTCAACGATTATTTCGATGCGTTGTCGGAGCCGATCCTGCGGCACGGCGGCGAGATCCTGAAATTCATGGGCGACGGGCTGCTTGCGATCTTTCCGCTCAGCGAGCCGAAGGCCTGCGCCAACCTGCTGCATGCCGTGACCGAGGCGCGCCAGGCCCTGGCCGCTCTGAACGACAAAAACAGCCTGGCCGGCGGTGCGCCGCTGCGCTACGGCATCGGCGTCCATGTCGGCGACGTCATGTATGGCAATATCGGCTCGCGCTCGCGGCTCGACTTCACCGTGATCGGCCCCGCCGTCAACATGGCTTCGCGGCTGGAGGCACTGACCAAGCAGCTGGGCAAGCCGGTGCTGCTGTCCCGTGCGTTCGCCGACCTTGTCTCAGGCGAGTTCAAGCTCGAGCATGTCGGCGAGCACCAGGTGCGCGGGTTCGCCGAGCCGATCGAGCTGTTCGCGTTTCACGGGTGAGCAGGCGCGAATGCATTCGATGCAGCTTGTTGTTCGCTGGTCGGGCGCGCGCAGCGACAGTGTCAGGCAGTGATCCCCGCGGCCTCGACGATCAGCTCGAACGACCGCAGCCGCTTCTGGTGATCGTAGACATCGGACACGATCATCAGCTCGTCGGCGCCGGTCTCCGCGACCAGCGCGTCGATGCCGGCGCGGACCGTCTCGGGCGAGCCGACAATGGAGCGCGCCAGCATCCGCATCGCCTGGGCTTTTTCCTGAGGCGACCAGTAGGTCTCGATGTCGTCGATCGGCGGCTGGCTCAAGCCCCGCGCGCCGCGGAAGATGTTGGTGAACGACATCTGCTGCGTCGTCGCCAGCCGGCGTGCCTCGTCGTCGGTCGGCGCCGCGATGATGTTGACGCCGACCATGGTGTAGGGGCGCTGGAGCTGCTCTGACGGCTTGAACCTGATCCGGTAGATCTCGAGTGCCGGAAGCAGCAGCTCGGGCGCGAAATGCGAGGCGAAGGCGTAGGGCAGCCCGAGCTCGCCGGCCAGCATCGCGCCGAAATTGCTCGATCCGAGAATCCACAGCGGCACGTCGGTGCCGGCGGCCGGCACGGCCTGGATGCGCTGGTTGGGGCCGGCCGCCGCCAGGAAGGCCTGCACCTCGAGGACGTCCTGCGGGAAATTCTCGGCGGCTTCCGGCGTGCGGCGGAGCGCCCGCAGCGTGAGCTGGTCCGTCCCCGGCGCGCGGCCGAGCCCGAGGTCGATTCTGTCAGGAAACAGCCGCGCCAGCGTGCCGAACTGCTCGGCAATGACGTAAGGCGCGTGATTCGGCAGCATGATGCCGCCGGCGCCGACGCGGATGGTTTTCGTTCCCGCCGCGATATGACCGATCACCACCGACGTTGCTGCGCTCGCAATCCCCGCCATGTTGTGATGCTCCGCCACCCAGATGCGGCGATAGCCCAGGCGCTCGGCGTGAACGGCAACATCGCGTGCATTGTAGAGCGCGCCACGCGCATCGGTATCCTGAGTGACGCGGACGAGATCGAGGATGGAGAGGGCTGGCACGAGGGCTCCGGGACGACAGCTGGAAGGACGTCGCCGGAGGTATCAGGCTATGTCCGGGAACGGCGAAGCGCTTGGCTGCAGCCGCGTGGTCCGCCGGATATGGATATCGCCCACACGCGGGTCAATCGACCGAAACGGGCAGCAGCCCCGCCGATCGCCGCACGGCTCAGTGACCCGTGCCACCAGGGGCGGCGTTCAGCGGCGCGCCGCCGGTCGAAATCGGACCTGCCGGCTTGGACGGATGAGCCGCCGGCTTTCTCCGCTTCGGAGCAGCCTGTGCGACCGGCGCTGGTGGTTGTTCGGCCGCCGCGACCGGCGCAACCGGTGGTGGCACCGGAGCAGGAGGCGGGGCTGGGGTCTGGAGTGCCTCGACTTTCGAGGCCAGACCATCCAGTTGGTCGGCCATGGTCTTCAGCTGCTGCTGCTGGTCCGCCACCGTCCGGCCGAGCGCTGCGAGGTCGTCCTCGGCCTTCTGCTGGGACGCAAGCAGATCCGGCAACGCGTCCTTGTCGCTTGCAGCCGTTTGGTCGCCAGGCGCGGTGTGACCCAGAGACGGGACCAGCGGCGCGATCTGGGGCCAGGCGTAGACGCCGCCGGCGCCCCCAAGCACGAGGATGGCGACGAGAAGGAACCACGGCCAGCGGCGGGGAGCGGCAGCAAGCGGGCTTGACGGCGAATGGCTGTGCAATGCTTGATCCGAATCGTTATTCACCCATGCTTCCTAGAGCGCTTCGGCAGCGGTTGCAATCGATGCCGGGACTGACCACCTTGCCGGCATGCCCCCTTCGTCCGACGCCGCATTGGCGCCCAAATCCAGCCTCGGCTCCACCTCCCAGCTTATTGAGGAACTCGTCGCGAAAGCGCCGGATGGTCCCGTCGACCTCGAATGGCTGCTCAGAAACCTCGACAGGCGCTCGTTCGGACTTCTGCTGCTGCTGCTGGGACTGCTGGTGATCATCCCCGGCGTCGCGACGATTGCGACGTTGGCGCTGCTGTTTCCCGCCGTCGAGATGATGCTTGGCCGCAGTGCGCCGGCGTTCCCGCGCTTCGTGTCGAAGCGGCAGTTCGACTTCAAGCGATTCAAGCGATTCACTGTCTTCGTCCGCCCGATGCTCGAGGCGATCGAGCGGATCAGCCGGCCGCGCTGGGACGCGCGCAGAGACGTGATCGACCGCCTCGTGGGCCTGGTCGTCTTCCTCCTGGCCTTCTCGGCCGGCTGGCCGCTGCCGCTGGTGAACGTGATTCCGGGCATCGTGGTCGTGCTGATCGCGATCGCCTATCTGCAGGAGGACGGCCTGTTGCTGACTGTCGCGATGGCGGCTGCGCTGATCTCCCTGCTCGGGCTCGGCTGGACGCTCTGGGCATCGGCCGATGCCGTGATGAAGTGGATGGGGCTCTAAAACACGCTGGCTGGGAGAACACCTGAGATGGTCTTTCGCGTCCTGATCGTTGGTGGCACGGGGCAGGTCGGATCGGCGGTGGTGCGCGCGCTGATCGCCGAACCGGCCTGCGCAGAAGTCGTGATGATCAATCGCCGTGAGGTTTCTCCGGTCGCTGATCCCCGCGTGCGGCAGGTGATCCTGGATACGGCGGACGCCACCTTTCCGGAGCAGGTGAGCAAGATTGCGCAGGCAATGGTTGCGCACGGAGATGTCGTCTACGGAGCAAGCTGCATTGGCGTCGGCAAAGGCAGCCTGAACTGGAGCGAGGAGGCGCTGAAGGCGCTCGAAATCGGCGTGGTCGGTGGCTTCGCCCGCGGCTGCCGGGCCGGCGGTATCACACGCTTCGCTCTGCTGTCGGCTGCGGGAAGCTCCACGACAAGCAGGATTCGTTACGCACGCATCATGGGGCAGAAAGAAGAGGCGGTGCGTGAAATAGGATTCCAGCGCCTCGCGATTTTCCGCCCGGGGATCATCGCGGGCAACGTTCACACCCCGGGCTATGTGGCCTGGCTCGGCCGCCTGATTCCCGGATCGTTCGGCACGATCGAGCAGGACGATATCGGACGCGCTTTCGTCGCCGAGTTTGCGGAAGGCTCGGCACTGACCGGAACGGTGTATCTCGAGAATGGGGCGATGAGGAAGGCTTCGTTCTCACGGCGCGATCGTCATGCTTGAGCTACGTTGGAGCAAGAAGGGCGGGGCTGAGTTGTTTGGCGCAACAAAAAAGGGCGGCCTCTCAGCCGCCCTCCGTAGATGCTCGGGTCAAGCCCGGGCGTGATGATCGTCGACTAAATCACGAACACCCCGTCGTGCTGCCGCAAGTATCGCACTTCATGCACGTCCCGTTCCGCACCAGCGTGAAGTTGCCGCACTCCGAGCACATCTCGCCTTCGTAGCCCTTGGCTTTCGCTTCGGCCCGACGCTCTGCCTTTGACGGCGCGGCGACGGCTGCGGCGGTGCCGGCCTTGCTCCACTTCATCGCTTCCAACTTCTCGGTCGGCGAGAGGTCGTGGCTGACCTCCTGCTTGAGGGCGACGGCGCCTTCGATGGCGTCGGAGACGCCGCGGGCCGTTGCGCCGTGCGAGGCCAGCGACGTCACGCGGTTGCCGCCTGCCGGAGCCGAGTCGGAGTTCGAGCTCACCGCGGCGGAGCCGCCGCGCATGATGACGAGGTTGTCGGTGCGCGAGCGGGTCAGGCCCTTCGACAGGTACTTGGTCGCCTGCTGGGTCGGGGCCTCGTCCGGCTCCTTGCCTTCCTCGACGCCCTTGCCGAGCGCGTCGAAGCCGCTCTCGTTCGGATCGACATGGGCGAGATCGAAGCGGCTCATGTAGCTGACCGCGAGCTCGCGGAAGACATAGTCGAGGATCGAGGTCGCGTACTTGATCGAGTCGTTGCCCTGCACCGGACCCGCGGGCTCGAAGCGGGTGAAGGTGAAGGCGTCGACATACTCCTCCAGCGGCACGCCGTATTGCAGGCCGAGCGAGACTGCGATCGCGAAGTTGTTGATGAAGGAGCGGAGTGCTGCGCCTTCCTTGTGCATGTCGATGAAGATCTCGCCGAGCCGGCCGTCGTCATATTCGCCGGTGCGCAGATAGACCTTGTGGCCGCCGACAACGGCCTTCTGGGTGTAGCCCTTGCGGCGATCGGGCATCTTCTCGCGCTCGCGCATCACGACGATGCGCTCGACCAGCTTCTCGACGATCTTCTCCGAGACCTGGGCGGCACGCGCGGCCATCGGCTTCTCGTAGAGCGCCTCCACCGCATCGTCCTCGTCCTCGTCGTCGGAGATGAGCTGCGAGTTGAGCGGCTGCGACAGCTTCGAGCCGTCGCGATAGAGCGCGTTGGCCTTCAGCGCGAGCTTCCACGACAGGAGGTAGGCGGACTTGCAGTCCTCCACCGTGGCGTCGTTCGGCATGTTGATGGTCTTGGAGATCGCACCCGAGATGAACGGCTGCGAGGCCGCCATCATCCGGATGTGGCTTTCGACCGACAGATAGCGCTTGCCGATCTTGCCGCAGGGATTGGCGCAGTCGAACACGGGATAGTGTTCGGCCTTCAGGTGCGGCGCGCCTTCCACCGTCATCGCGCCGCAGATGTGCACGTTGGCGGCCTCGATCTCGCGTTTTGTGAACCCGACCGCCGAGAGCAGGTCGAAGCCCGGCGCGGCGATGGCTTCCGCGCCGATGCCGAGCTGGTCGCGGATGAAGTCCTCGCCGAAGGTCCACTTGTTGAAGGCGAACTTGACGTCGAAGGCGGTCGGCAGCGCCTTTTCCACCTTGGCGATGGCTTCATCGGTGAAGCCCTTGGCCTTCAGGGTGGAGGCGTTGATCCCAGGCGCATTCGACAGCGAGCCGTGACCGACGGCGTAGGCCTCGATCTCCGCGATCTCGCTCTCGCGATAGCCGAGCGCGCGAAGCGCCGAGGGCACCGCCTGGTTGATGATCTTGAAGTAGCCGCCGCCGGCGAGCTTCTTGAACTTGACCAGCGCGAAATCAGGCTCGATGCCGGTGGTGTCGCAATCCATCACCAGGCCGATGGTGCCGGTCGGCGCCACCACCGTGGTCTGGGCGTTGCGATAGCCGTTCTGCTCACCGAGCGCGAGCGCGTCGTCCCAGGCATGGATCGCGTGGGTGACGAGATCGGCCTGCGGGCAGGAGGCGTGATCGAGCGGCACCGGGCTGACCGAGAGCGCCTCGTAACCTCCGGCGTTGCCATGGGCGGCGCGGCGGTGGTTGCGGATCACGCGCAGCATGTGCGCGGCGTTCTTCTTGTAGCCGGGGAAGGTGCCGAGTTCGGCCGCCATCTCCGCCGAGGTCTTGTAGGCGATGCCGGTCATGACAGCGGTCAGCACGCCGCACAGCGAGCGGCCTTCCTTGCTGTCATAGGGCAGGCCCATGGTCATCAGCAGGCCGCCGATATTGGCGAAGCCGAGGCCCAGCGTGCGGAACTCGTAGGATAGCTCCGCAATCGCCTTCGACGGGAACTGGGCCATCATGACTGAGATTTCCAGCACGATGGTCCAGAGCCGGCAGAGATGCTCGTAGGACTCGACGTCGAAGCGCTTGGTCGACGTGTTGAAGAACGTCAGCAGGTTGGCGGAGGCGAGGTTGCACGCCGTGTCGTCGAGGAACATGTATTCCGAGCACGGATTGGACGCGCGGATGTCGCCGGACGCCTTGCAGGTGTGCCAGTCGTTCATCGTGGTGTTGAAGTGCAGGCCCGGGTCGGCCGAGGCCCAGGCGGCGTAGCCGATCTTCTCCCAGAGATCGCGGGCCTTCAGCGTCTTCGTCACCTTCTTCGAGGTGCGGGCGTTCAGGTTCCAGTCACCGTCGGTCTCCACCGCGCGGAGGAAGTCGTCCTTCAGCGACACCGAGTTGTTGGAGTTCTGGCCGGAGACGGTCAGGTACGCCTCCGAATCCCAGTCGGTGTCGTAGGTGTCGAACTGGATGTCCTTGTAGCCCTGCCTGGCGAACTGGATCACCCGCTTGATGTAGTTGTCGGGTACGAGGTTGCGGCGCGCGAGCTTGATCTCGCGACGGAGCGCAGGGTTCTTCTCGGGGTCGAAGCAGTCGTCGCCGGAACCTTCGCAGTTCACGCAGGCCTTCATCACGGCCTTGAGGTGCTTCTGGTTGATCTTGGAGCCGGTGACGAGAGCCGCGACCTTCTGCTCCTCCTTCACCTTCCAGTCGATATAGGTCTCGATGTCGGGGTGATCGACGTCGACCACGACCATCTTGGCGGCGCGGCGCGTGGTGCCGCCCGACTTGATCGCGCCGGCCGCGCGGTCGCCGATCTTGAGGAAGCTCATCAGGCCGCTCGAGCGGCCGCCGCCGGAGAGTTTTTCGCCTTCGCCGCGCAGCCGCGAGAAGTTCGAGCCGGTGCCGGAGCCATACTTGAACAGGCGCGCCTCGCGCACCCAGAGGTCCATGATGCCGCCTTCGTTGACGAGGTCGTCACCCACGCCCTGGATGAAGCAGGCGTGCGGCTGCGGATGCTCGTATGCCGACTTCGACTTCGTCAGCTTGCCGGTGAACGGATCGACGTAATAGTGGCCCTGGCCGGGGCCATCGACGCCGTAGGCCCAGTGCAGGCCGGTGTTGAACCATTGCGGCGAGTTCGGCGCGACCATCTGCCTGGCAAGCTGGAAGCGCAGCTCGTCGAAGAAGGCGAGGGCGTCTTCCTCGCTCGAGAAGTAGCCGCCCTTCCAGCCCCAATAGGTCCAGCAGCCGGCGAGGCGATCGAACACCTGCTTGGCGGAGGTCTCGCCGACGATGCGCTCGTTCTCCGGCAGGAGCGCCAGCGCCTCGGTGTCGGGAACCGAGCGCCACAGCCAGGACGGCACGGTCTCTTCCTCGACCTTCTTCAGGCGCGCGGCGACGCCGGCCTTGCGGAAATACTTCTGCGCCAGCACGTCGGAGGCGACCTGCGACCAGAATTCCGGCACCTCGACATTCTCGGCGCGAAACACGACGGAGCCGTCGGGATTGCGGATCTCCGATGTCGTCAATCTGAAATTGATCCCGGTGTAAGGGGATTGTCCGCTGGTGGTGTTGCGTCGTTCGATTCGCATGGTCGAGCCCCGTCTCTTCTGACCGGCCCACATGTTTGCGGTGCCGGAATGTTATCCCATTGCGAACTCCGGCACGCGATTCCCGCCTCCCGTCGTTCGCAGCTCAGCCGGTAGATCCCGGCCTGTTCTCTCAATCCGCCCGGCTCGGCTCAGCACCGGCCCGGCGGCGGCACCCCCCAAGCCAACCCGTTTCGGGGAGACCCGGTTCATGCATTCAACGCCCCAACGCTCACGCGACTTCGCAACGCGCACGCTTCTTGTCGGGCCGGTTTCCGGCCTCTGTTTGTCGAGCCTTTCCGGCCCGTTTGGCGCCCCGGCGATGGTCCAAAATCAGGGCAGACAAGCCCTTCTCCCGCGGCCCCGAGGGCCTGGCGGAGTGGTCATTTTGGAACCCTTTTGGGAGCGACCGGCGGGACCCAAACACACTCGCGCCGAACAGGCTGAAAGCTAGGCCAAGTCCGTGACGCCCGTCAAGGACTAGTACGAGTTTCTGAATCAAACACTAAATATGGTGGAAAGAGGGGGATAACAGGGGTCGGTGCCGCACCTGTGATCGGGCCAACTATCGGTGAGTCCTCAGGGATTCCCAAGCCAAAAAAAATCGTCCGGGCTGTGGATCGGAGCTTCGCCCCGATGTTCACAGGCGAACTATTTATTCGGAGGTCCGGATTGAATTTTTGGGACTCACGTAGGCCTACGGGCAAACTACGGATCAGGCATGTCAGGGGCGTGATGGTCGGGCGACGAATTCGCGGGCAAGGTGGTCAGCGATTCCAGATCCCAAGCGCCACTTCGCCCTGCCGGGTTCCATGACAGATTCGAAAGCCCCTCGACGGGCGCGCCTTGCGCCCGCCGGCCTGATGTTCCTCGCCATCACCTCGGTGGGCTGGGGATTCAACTGGCCGGTGACCAAATTCCTGCTCGGCGAGCTGCCGCCGCTGACGCTCCGCGGAACCACCGGGGTGATCGGCGCGGTGCTGCTGGCCGTGCTGGCGCTGATCAGGTCGCAGTCGCTGGCCGTCGAGGCGCGGCTGTGGCCGCGGCTCGTGCTCTATGCCCTGCTCAACGTCACCGGCTGGATGGTGCTGATGGGGCTCGCGCTGCTCTGGCTGCCGGCGAGCGAGGCGGCGCTGATCGCCTACACGATGCCGGTCTGGGCCTCGCTCCTGGCCTGGCCGGTGCTCGGCGAGCGGCCGACGCTGTTGCGGACCATCGCGCTGGTGATGGCCTTCGCCGGGCTTGCCGCGATCATGGGCGGCAACGGCATCTCCGCGAGCGAGGAGAAGCTCCCGGGCATCATCATGGCACTCGGCGGCGCCATGGGCTTTGCGCTCGGCACGGTGCTGGCGAAGAAATTTCCGATCCTGATGCCGCCGATCCCGGCTGCGGCGTGGCAGATCGGGCTCGGCTGCCTGCCGGTCGCGATCGCGGGCTTTGCGATCGAGACCACGCATCTCGACCGCGTCACCACCATCGGCTGGTGGCTGCTGGTCTATTCGACCGTGATCCAGTTCTGCGTCGCCTATGTCAGCTGGTTCGCCGCGCTCGCCCGCCTGCCGGCCTCGGTGGCGGCGATCGGCACCATGGCGGTGCCCGTGATCGGCGTGGTCGCCTCGGCGATGGCGCTGCACGAGCCGCTGGGGCCGGCGCAGATCGTGGCGCTGATCTTCACGCTGTTCGGGGTCGTGCTGGCGACGCGGTGAATCGGCCGCCGATGTTTACCGCGGCATTGCGACAGGGACTCAGCCGGGCCCGGAGCCCAGCGCCTGCTGGATCATCTTGGCGAGCAGCGCCTTGCGATAGGGTTTGGCGAGCAGCAGCACGCCCTCGTCGAGGCGGCCGTGATGCACGATCGCATTCTCGGTATAGCCCGAAGTGTAGAGCACCCGGACGCCGGGCCGCCGCTTGGCGACCTCGTCGGCGAGCTGCCGGCCGTTCATGCCGCCGGGCATGATGACGTCGGTGAACAGCAGATCGAATTTCTCGCCCTTGTCGACGATCGCGAGCGCAGCGCGGCTGTCCGGGGCGGCGATGGTCTTGTAGCCGAGGCTCGCGAGCTGCGCGGTGACGTAATTGCGCACCAGCGCGTCGTCCTCCACGACGAGAATGGTCTCGCTGCCGCGCGGCACCGGCGCGGTTGCGGCGGCCTCGGCCACGACCTGGCCGCGGGCCGGCGGCAGATAGAGCTTGATCGTGGTGCCGTGGCCTTGCTCGCTGTAGATCTTGATGTGGCCGCCGGATTGCTTGACGAAGCCGTAGACCATGCTCATGCCGAGGCCCGAGCCCTTGCCGACTTCCTTGGTGGTGAAGAACGGCTCGAACACCTTGTCCTGCACCGCCTGCGACATGCCCGAGCCGGTGTCGCTGACCGCGAGCAGCACGTAGCGGCCGGGAGCGACGCCGGGGTTGGCCGTGGCATAGGCCTCGTCGAGATCGATGTTGCTGGTCTCGAACAGCAGCTTGCCGCCGTCAGGCATCGCGTCGCGGGCGTTGATCGCCATGTTGAGCAGCGAGTTGGCAAGCTGCGACGGATCGATATGGACATTGGCGACATCGGCCGAGAGCGCCGAATTGATCTCGATCTGCTCGCCGAGGGTGGGGCGCAGCAGCTTGGCGATGTCGAGCACGGTGCCGTTGATGTCGACGGTGCGCGGCTCCAGCGGCTGGCGACGCGCGAAGGCGAGCAGATGCTGGATCAGCTCGCGGCACCGCTCGGCGGCGCGGTCGATCAGCTCCGCTGTGCGCGCCAGTTGCGGCTCGTCGCGCAGGCTCTCGACCAGCGTCTCGGTGGTGCCGGTGATGATGGTGAGCATGTTGTTGAAGTCATGCGCGACGCCGCCGGTCAGCTTGCCGATCGCGTCGAGCTTCTGCGATTGCTGCAGCTGGTGCTCGATTTCGCGCGAGGCGGTGATGTCGTGATAGACCAGCGCCGCGCCGGTGATCTGGCCCTCGGCATCGCGCAGCGGACGGCCGGAGACCACGATATGGATCTGGCGGCCGCCGCGCACCGGCCGCGCGATGAACTCCAGGCCGTCATACTCCTCGCCGCGCAAGGCCCGCGCCGACGGCATGTCTTCGAGCGCCATCAGCGTGACCCCGTCGGCGGTGAACACCGTGCTCAGCCCGCGCAGGTTTTGCAATGTCATGCCGGGCTTGTAGCGCAGCATCTTCTCGGCGGCGGGATTGGAGAGCAGCACGGTGCCGGTGCCGTCGATCACCAGCACCGCCTCCGCCATGCTGTGGAAGGTGGTTTCCATCACGGCGGTCGAGCGGCGCGCCTCTTCGAGCGCCGCGGCGAGATCCTTGGTGCGCTCGGCCACCTTGGCCTCGAGCGATACGTTGGTGGCCTGGGTTGCGGTCAGCGAGTCCTGCAGCTCCCGTCGCGACCGCCGGGTCGTCAGCGTCATCACGGTTGCCAGCACCAGGATCAGTGCGACGCCCGCAAGATCGATTGCCAGCAGCAGGCGTCCGTTGTTTTTCGACTGCTCGCTGCGGACCGCGAGCAGCCGTCGCTCCTCGGCGACGATCCGCTCGAGCGCGGAGCCGATCTTGTCCATCACTGTGCGGCTCTCGCTCCCGGAGATCAGCGCCGCGATGCCGGCCGCGTCGCCGGCATTGCGCAACCTGATCAGCTCGGCGCCGAGCGCGACGCCGCGGTCGACCTGGGTTTTCGCGTCGGCAAGCAATCGCGCTTCGTCCGGGTCGCTCTGCACGGCCGCGATCAGGTCGTCGAACGCCGTGGTGAGCGCGGTGCTCTGCTCGCGATACTCATCGGTAAAGGATGCGTCGCCGGTCAGCGCGAAGCCGCGTGCGGCGCTCTCGCTGCCGCGCAGGAGCGGCCGCATGTCGGAGATCTTCTTGAGGATGCCGAGCGTGCGATCGACCGAGTCGACCTCGTTGCGTGCCCTGACGTCGAGCCCGATCGATGCCGCACTGATGGCGAGCAGGATCGCGAGGCCGCTGCCGAGAATGAGACGCTGGGTAGCCATTGAAGCTTGGTACGAAGCCGCTTGGTACGAAGAATTATCTCGAAAGGCGGGCGGACGAGGTGGATTTGGCAAGGCACTCGTTGATGGCGGCGATCAGCGCCTGAGGCGTGAACGGCTTGCGCAGGCATGCGGCCGCGCCGAGCTCGATCGTCATGCGCAGGAAATCCGGTCCGCGGTCGGCATTGGCGAAGGCATAGCCGGACATCGCGATCACGGGGATTTCAGGCGCGCGCTCGTGGAAGACGCGGATGGCCTCGAAGCCGCGCATATGCGGCATGAAGACGTCGACGAGCATCACGTCGAAGCTTGCATTCTCCAGCGCGCGCATGCCCGCTTCGCCGCCGTCGGCGACGGTGACCTCGAAACCCTGGCGCTGCAGACAAACCTCGATGGCGACGCACACCATCGGATCGTCATCGACGACGAGAACGCGCGGCACGTTGCATCCTCTCACAGGGGCTTCGCGTGCCGACGACTCGCTTGGCCCGTTGCTGAATTAAGGCGGAACCGGAACAGATAGTCTGTAAGATAGAGTGCATATGTTGTTCGATGACAAGCATAATCCCGGCTAGTCGTGACACATCACTCGCATTTGTCCACCCGTTCATTGCAGCTCCGAATTACAAATCCCTAACCTGGTTCCGGTCATCGGCTGCCTTTCGATGTTGCCGTTCGAAACTGCATTTCGAAACTGCAATTCGAAACTGCGTTGGAAGGACTCAATTTTCCCGAGCACGAAATTCCACGTGATCGAGCGGCACCTCTGCAGCATGACCGGCGGTCGTGACGATTGCACGTCATCGCCGCGTGGCTGGCGACATTTGCAACAGCTGCGTGCGTTGCCTTGCGCGCATGAAAAAGGGCGGCGTTGCCGCCGCCCTTTGGCAATCACGAATCAGGCCGCGCCTACGGGCAGGGGTGACGCTGGCCGTCATAGCCGAGATAGGTGCCGGAGGCCGGGTCGTAGGACCTGTAGCGCTGAGCGCAGTAGCTTGCATCGCCGCCCGGCGCCACTTCGACTGCGACAGGCGCACTGCTGTCGTCGTAATAGCCGTAGCTGTCGTCATAGTAACCGGGGCCATAGCCATAGCCATAGCCGGGGCCGTAATAGCTGTTGGCCGCGATCGCGCCGCCGACGACTGCACCCGCCACCGCGCCGGGCCAGAAGCCGCCGCCATGGTGGTATCCGCCACCATGCCAGCCCCCGCCGCCACCGTTCCAGCCAACGCGGGGACCACCCGCAACAGCTCCGCCAGCGGGCACGCCGCCGACGTGAATTCCGCCGCTCGGTCCGACTGCGCCACGGAAGCCGCCGCCACCGGCGGGCCTTGCGACCGCAGCACCGCCCCCATGGCCGCCCCTCTGCAGGCCCTGGGCGAAGCCTTCGGTCGGCAGCACCAGGGGCAGCGCAAGCGCCAGGGCCGCAGCAGTGCTCAAAATCTTCACATTGATCATTTTCAACTCCATGAAACCGGATGATGTCTAACCTTTTCCCAGGTTGGACGTTCCAGTGCCGCACATTGATTGCGCGTCATCCTTGCTTGCCAGACCACGTATGTATGGCGGCTGAACGCGAGATTGTTCCGCCGCGTCATTTGGTCGCCGAAAGGGTATTCCGGGCCGTTTTTGCTCGCCGGCGGGGCTGTTCGGCCGGCGGCTGGACATTTGGGGATTCAGGTGGCATCAGAGCCCCACTGCCTCGAACCGACGACCGGCCGCGCATGAAACAATTCCTGCTGAAATTCTTCACCTGGTGGAATGGCCAGACCTTTGGCACGCAATTGTGGACCTCGCGGTTCGGCGAACTGGTCGGCACCGACGAGCAGGGCAATCGCTACTATCGCACCAAGGGCGGCGAGATCGACCCGACGCTGCATTTCGAGCGCCGCTGGGTGGTCTATAACGGCTACGCCGAGGCCTCGCGCATCCCGGCGGGCTGGCACGGCTGGCTGCACCACACCGTGGATGTGCCCCCGACCGAGCAGACCTATACGGCCCGGGAATGGGAGAAGCCGCATCTGCCGAACATGACCGGCACGCCGAACGCTTACCGTCCGTCCGGCTCGACGCTGGCGAGCGGCCGGCGCCCCAAGGCAACGGGCGACTACCACGCCTGGACCCCCGGCAGTTGATCTTCCGATCCGGCTCCTGAAACGTTTTTGTGCGCGTGCAGCGCACGCGTGTCTGTGAACAACGGTGACAGCGGGGATGGCGCCACGCGCCGAGCGCTTGCGGGCTTGCGGCATTCGCAGGATCGCGGCTCAATGGGGCCATCTTACGGAGATGGGAGACCATCGCGTCGGATCGGGCTCCAGATCGCGACTGTCCCGATGTGCAGCGGCTTCCGAGTAGGATGCGGCCGGGAGATAGGCCCCCGGTTCAGGCATCCTGAAATCGCCCGCTAATGTGAGGCCACCGTGAGACAGGAAAGGCCGCCAGGGAAACCAGGCGGCCTTTTTCTGTTGTGCGGCGACCACTCGGCTTTTCGGGAGAGGGAGCCGGGTATCGGGTCTCGTGGCTAGGAAAGCCGTGCCGCCGCGCGGCCCATTTTTTCGCTGCGGCGCGCCTGCGCGGCTCCGCCACGCTCCTTCATCAGCGCCAGCACGTCGGCCGGCGCGGTGTCGGGCGAGCCCGCATTGAACGGCGGCGCCGGATTGTATTCCAGCCGGAGCTGGATGGCTTCCGCGGTCTTGCGATCGACGAGCTCCGAAACCAGCGTCAGCGCAAAATCGATTCCAGCGGTGACGCCGCCGCCGGTGAAGCGGTTGCGGTCGGCGCAGACGCGCGTCCTGGTCGGGATCGCGCCAAAGCCGGCGAGGAAATCGATCGCGCTCCAATGCGTGGTGGCACGATAGCCCTTCAGGAGACCGGCCGCGCCGAGCACCAGCGATCCCGTGCAGACCGAGGTGACATATTTCGCGCCGGCCGCCTGATTGCGCAGGAAGGCGAGCATCTCCTCGTCGCCGACCATGTCGTCGGTGCCGGCCCCGCCGGGTACGCAGATCACATCGAGCTGCGGGCAGCCGGCAAAGGTCGTGGTCGGCGTCAGCACCATTACCGAATCGCTCGGCACCGGCTCGATGCATTTCCAGATCAGGTGCACGCTTGCGCCGGGGACCGACGAGAACACCTGCAGCGGTCCGGTGAGGTCGAGCTGGGTCACCTTCGGAAAGACGAGCAGTCCAATCTGCAGGGCTTCGGACATCGCAATCCTCCAAATTGTGCGAGACGGCACCATGTTGCCACCTTGGCATTCCGTCCAAAATGGCGTATTTCCCTCAATTCAGGACATACGCCTGCATGTGAGGATCGACGATGATCGGCATCCTGATCTTTCCCGACTTCCAGCTGCTCGACGCCGCCGGCCCGATCGCTGCGTTCGAAATTGCCGCGCGCTTCGCCGGCAATGTGCCGGATATCAAGACGCTCGCGGTAACGGCCGGGCCGGTGCGCAGCTCCTCCGGGGTCGAGATGCTGGCGCGAGGGCTGAAGCCATCGGCGGCGATCACGATGCTGATCATCGCGGGCGGCAACGGCGTGAAGGCTCCGGCGAGCTGCCCGACCACGCTGGCCTTCGTCAGGCGCATGGCAGGCCGCGGTATCCGCGTCGCCAGCGTCTGTTCGGGCGCCTATGTGCTCGCCGAGGCCGGCCTGCTCGACGGTCGCCGCGCCACCACGCATTGGCAGCGCACGCCGGATTTCGTGAAGACCTATCCGAAGGTCAGGCTCGAGCCCGACCAGATCTTCGTCCGCGACGGCAACATCTGGAGTTCGGCGGGGATCAGCGCCGGTATCGACCTGGCGCTGGCGATGATCACGGAAGACTATGGCGATGAAGTTGCGCAGAAGACCGCGCGCCAGCTCGTGCTGTATCACCGGCGCAGCGGCGGACAGTCGCAATTCTCGTCGCTGCTCGAATTGAAGACGCCGAACGGCCGTTTCGGGCCGCTGCTCGCCTGGGCGCGGGAAAATCTCGACGCGCCGCTGACGGTCGAGGATCTCGCCGAGAAGGCTGGCATGAGCTCCCGGCATTTCACGCGCGCCTTCATCGCGGAGACAGGGTCGACGCCGTCGAAGGCAGTCGAACGCCTGCGCATCGAGGTCGCGCGGCAGCGCGTGCAGTCGTCGGGCGAGGCGATCGAGCGGGTTGCCGAGATCACCGGCTTCCGCGATCCCGAGCGGATGCGCCGTGCCTTCATCCGTGCCTTTGGCCAGCCGCCACAATCGCTGCGCCGCGCGGCGAGGGTGGGATAGTTTGTAGGCCCGAGAATTGCGCCCGTCTTTCGACAGGCTGCTCGCTTTCGACAAAAAAGCCCCGCCGAAGCGGGGCAATATGTTGAACGAATTGGTATTCAATCGAACTAAACGGTCCAAAGATCACTCGGTCAATGTGTCTGACGCGATTTTCTTCTTAAGCACTTCGCAGGTATCCCGGACCTCCGAGGTCATCAACGAAACGGCCTCGATCTGCAGGAAGAAACGCTTGCCCTGATCGCGATAACCGGCAGCGAATTCCTTGATTTCCGCGATCATGTCATGGACGCCGGCCACCATCGTCTCGCACTTCTTGGCGGCCAATTGCAATTCTGTTCCAAGGGCCTCGATCTCTTTGACCGCCGCTTCGTATTCGCGCACGACCGCTTCGGCCGACAGCTTGCCGACCTCGTTGACGCCGTTGCGGTGTTCGACATAGTCCGGCATCGGCGAGAGAGGGTGGATGTTGCTGCGTGATCGATACGAACTCACCGTGTTGAGTTCGCCCTCGATCATCTGTTCCAACTCCAACGGGGCGCGGGTGAGGACTTCGACACTAACGCTCATGCGGAACGCTCCATAAGTTGTTACGACGAAACGAGTTTAGCAAAGTCAACGGATTTGTCTCGTTTTTCAACAACTTTTATGCAGTAAAATTGTGCACTGCAGCGTGGCGAGCCCCCCGATATGCCAGACCCGGCCTCAGTGCGGCGCGTCGGGATGCCAGCCGAGCAAGGCGAGCATCACGAAGAATCCGACGACATAGGCCAGGATGATCGGCCAGCCATAGACGATCCATCGCGCCACGGATCTGGTCTCCGGATACAGGTTGGAGACCGCGACACCCGCGGACGATCCGAACCAGATCATTGAGCCGCCGAAGCCGACGGTGTAGGCAAGCAGCCCCCAGTCGTAGCCGCCTTGCTTGAGCGCCAGCGCGGTCAGGGGAATGTTGTCGAACACCGACGAGATGAAGCCGAGGCCGAGCGCGGTCTGCCAGGATGCGGCGGGCAGTTTCTCCACCGGCATCATCGAAGCCGCCGTCACCAGCGCGAGCAGGAACGCTGTTCCCTGACCGGCTTCCGGCATCACCGACCAGTCCGGACGCCGCAACAATGACGTCAGCAGGATGGCGAGCCAGACCGCGGCCCCGAGTACTGGAAAGGTATCGAGCAGTGCGGGGAATTTGAGATTGGCGGTGACGTTGGCGGCCATCGCGGCCAGCAGGATCGCCGCCACGATCACGACGCGCGTCCAGTCGATGCGTGTGCCGGACAGCGCTTTCTTCACGATCGGCGAATAGCGCTGTTGCTGGAGCGAGGCCGGCACCGCCAGCACCAGCATTGCGACGGCAGCCGCAACATAGGCATCCACCACCGTCAGCGGGCTGATGCCGTCGATCCACATCATGGTCGTCGTGGTGTCGCCGACGACGCTGCCCGCGCCGCCGGCGTTGGCGGACGCGACGATCGCAGCGAGATAGCCGATGTGGACCCGGCCGCGGAACACATGACGGGCGACCGTGCCGCCGACCAGCGCCGCCGCGATATTGTCGAGGAAGGCCGACAGCACGAAGACCAGCACGAGCAGCAGCACGCCGCCCGTCCAGTCGTCAGGCAGCAATGCCGGCATGCGATCGGGGATGCGGCTGTCCTCGAAATGGCGCGACAGCAGCGCGAATCCCATCAGCAGCAGGAACAAATTGGCGAGCGTGACCCATTCGTGCCGCATGTGGTGCACGAGGCCGGGCAGGCCAGGGCCGAATGTCGCAAAGCCGGTGAACGCCAGCTTGTAGCCGACAACTGCGGCAAGTCCCGTCAACGCCGCTGCAAGTGTGTGACGATGGAACAGCGCCACACCCAGCAGCGTCAGCCCGAACAGAATGAAATCAAGCGGAATGCCGCAGACGGCGATGGGCGTGAGCAAGGCGATCTCGACGGCTGACGGGGCAGGCCACACGATAGGCGTTGACGCGCACTATCGTGAGGCCGGCAGGAACTTCAAGGCGCACTATCGTCGCAAGTCTGACGCCCGTAGTCGGCAACTCAGCCGAGCGTCTTCAGCCACGCGCTGATTTCTGACACCGCGACATTGGCCTGGTTGAGCAGCTTGCCCATGGTGAAGAAGCCGTGGAATTGGCCGGGGAAATGTCTGTAAGTTACGGGCACGCCGGCCTCCTTGAGGAATTTGGCATATTCGTCGCCCTCGTCGCGCAGCGGATCGGCTCCTGCGGTCAACACATAGGCCGGCGGCAGGCCGGCAAAGTTTTTCGCGCGCGCGGGCGAGGCACGCCAGTCGCTCGAGTCCGCGCCGCCGAGATAGTGGTTGGCGAACCAGCCGATCACCGAATGGGTCAACAGGATGCTGGTCTCGGGCTCGCGGTGCGAGGGATGCTTCCGTGCGAAATCGGTTGCCGGATACACCAGCAATTGACCGGCGAGTTTCGGTCCGCCCTCGCGGGCGGTGAGTGCGACGACGGCCGCGAGATTGCCACCGGCGCTATCGCCGCCGACGACCAGGCGCGATGCGTCGACGCCGAGGTCCCTGGCGTTGGCCGCAACCCACTGTGTCGCCGTGACGGCATCGTCGACCGCGGCGGGGAAATGGTGCTCGGGCGCCAGACGGTAGTCGACCGAGATCACGATCAACTCGCCCTCATGCGCCATCTTCTGGCAGACCACCTCGTGGGTATCGAGGTCGCCGATCACCCAGCCGCCGCCATGGAAGAACACCAGGCAGGGCGCCAGCCCGTTCGTCCTGCGCAGCGTCTTCGGCGTATAGATGCGGGCCGGGATCGTGCCGTGCGGCGCCGGGATCGCGAGCGGCTTGCTGGATTCGAGCTCGGGCGGTTCGGGGTTAGCGACAACGCGGGCGGCGCGATAATATTCGCGCGCTTCCGGTGCGGTCAGCGTTTCATAGGCCGGGCGCCCGGCCTCCTGGAACGCCTTGTAGACGGCGGCGGCATCGGCATCGAGGACAACGGGCATTGCTCAGACCTTCTCTTGCTTGTGATGTGAGACGTCAGGCGGCGGTGCGGCCGCCGTCCACGGTATAGGCGGAGCCGGAGACATAACTCGCCTCGTCGGAAGCGAGGAAGGCGACGATCGAGGCGACCTCGCTGGCGAGGCCGAGCCGGCGTGCCGGGATGCGGTCGACGATCCTGTCGACCGGCGGTGGCGCGTTGCCGCCGCTGCGGCCCTGCAGGATCGTGCTCAGCATCCGGCTGTCGATCATGCCCGGGCAGACGCAATTGACGCGGACGCCTGTGCCCGTGCATTCCCAGGCCGCGCTCTTGGTGAGCCCGATCACGGCGTGCTTGCTTGCGCTGTAGACCGCGATCATCGGCGACCCCATCAGGCCCGCGATCGAGGCGGTGTTGATGATGCTGCCCTTGTTCTGCTTCAGCATGACGGGCAGCACATGCTTCATGCCGAGGAATACGCCGACGACGTTGACGTCGAGCACGCGGCGAAAACTCTCCAGCGAGTACTCCGGGATGGGCTTGATGTCGCCCTCGATGCCGGCGTTGTTGAAGAAGGCGTCGATGGTGCCGAATCGATCCACGGCCGATCGGACGTAGTCCTCGACCTCGTCCTCCTGTGTGACGTCGGCGGCGATTGCGAGGGCCTCCGCCGAGGCGGGCAGGTCCTTGATCGCCGTTTCCAGGTCGGAGGCCCTGCGATCGACTGCGACAATCCGCGCACCGCGCGCGGCCAGCAGGTTGAGGGTGGCGGTTCCGATGACGCCGGCAGCGCCGGTGACGACGGCGACCCGGCCATCGAGCCTGATACGATCGGGCATGTTGCTTGGTTTCCTCTGGCTGGTCCGGTTCAGTGCCGGATTTTCCTCTGTTTTTCGCGCGGGGCGCGCGGGAGCCCCTGAACTATCCCATGTGCTCGAGTGACTGACCAGTGGCCGGGGAGGGCGGGCGAACCGCCCTTTCCCCGCCGTATTCGGCGTGTTAACCGGTGGTCCTGCGGGCGGCCGATAACGGTAAACTGCGACGAGCCCGATTCGCCTGTTGAAGCCGCGCGAGATGTTTCGAACCATTGCCCTGACTGGCTTTGCGGCCCTGATCGCCGCCTCAACCGTCGCGCTTGCACCGCCTGCGCGCGCGCAGATCGGCACGATTTTCTCCGATCCCGCGCCGCGTCCGCCGGGTTCGATCCCGCGCGGTCAGCAGCCGCCTCCCGGTGACGACGACGAGGAAGTGCCGGAATTGCCGCGGGGCCGGCTGTTGCCGCCGCCGACCCGGCCGTTGCCCCCGGCCCAGGCCGTGCCGCCGCCCGGCAGCGTGCAATCACAGCCGCTGGCGCCGCCGCCCGGCGTTCCCCAGGGCACCCAACCTTCCGTTGCCGTGCAACCGCCGCAGCCAGGCGGCGCCAATACGCCGCCCGGCCAGAACGCTGCGCCGGGTCAGCGCCCGCCCGCCAATGCCAAGGGGGCCCCGCAAGCGCCCGCGGCGACGCTGCAGCCCGGCGACGAGGTCGTCCAGGAGCCGCCATCGACCAAGATCACCAACAAGAAGGCGAGCTTCTCCGGCCTCGACAAGATCACCGGGCGCATCATCAATTTCGATGAGGATATCGGCGAGACCGTGCAGTTCGGCGCGCTGCGGGTGAAGACCGATGCCTGCTACACGCGGCCTTCGACCGAAGCCGCCAACACCGATGCCTTCGTCGAGGTCGACGAGATCACGCTGCAGGGTGAGGTGAAGCGGATCTTCTCGGGCTGGATGTACGCCGCAAGCCCTGGCCTGCACGGCGTCGAGCACCCGATCTACGACATCTGGCTCACCGACTGCAAAGGTCCGGACCAGACCATCGTGACTGCCGCGCCCGATCCGCCGAAGCAGCCGACCCCGCCACCGCCCCCGGCCCAGAAACGTCCGCCGGCGCCGAAACAGGCTGCGCCGCGTCCGCCTCCGCAGCCGCAATTCCAGCAGCAACCACCACCTCCACCGCCGCAGCAGCGGCCGGGAGGATTGTTCGGCGGATTGTTCGGGAACTAGGGTTGATCCTGTAGCCGGGTGGAGCGCAGCGAAATCCGGGCTATGCGCACTTCAATTGCGCGCCGCGACGATCGCGAGCGCGTCCTCGCCCTTGACGGGATGCGCCGTGTCGAGCTTGCGGAAATCGGCCGGCTCGCCTGCGATCGCCTTGTCGAGCAGCGCGCGATAGCGGCGGCGCGGAATCTCGATCGCGCCGAAGGTCTTGAGATGATCGGTCACATATTGCGTGTCGAGCAGCTCGAACCCGCCGGCGATCAGCCGCGCCACCAGATGCACCAGCGCGACCTTTGATGCGTCGCGCGCGGTGTGGAACATGCTCTCCCCGAAGAAGGCGCGGCCGAGACTGACGCCATAGAGCCCGCCGACCAGGTCGTCGTCCTGCCACACCTCGACGCTGTGGCAATGGCCGAGCATGTGCAACCCGACATAGAGGTCGCGGATGCGCTTGTTGATCCAGGTGTCGTCGCGGCCGACTTGCGGCGCCGCGCAGCCGGCGATCACGGCCTTGAACGCGGTGTCGACGGTGACCTTGTACGCATCCGAGCGCACAGTGCGCGCCAGCCGCGAGGCGATGCGGAAACCGTCGAGCGGAATCACGCCGCGCAATTCCGGCTCGACCCAGAACAGGGTCGGATCGGCGGCGCTCTCGGCCATCGGGAAGATGCCGCAGGCATAGGCGCGCAGCAGCACCTCGGGTGTGATCTCGGAAGAGGCGGAGTCGCGTGACGTCATGCGGCCGAGACTAGCAAATGCCGCGCGGCGTTGCGATGGCCGCGCGGTGTTGACGGCGACCCCGGGTTCCTCCACAAGGCGCGCCGTCAGGTCGCATGCGCTCGAACCGGGCTGCGACGCTATGCTATGTTGCAACGAAAATGGCGGCGCTGCCCGCGGACATGGCAGCCGCCCAACAATCAGACATCCAAAGGGGGCACGCCGCATGAAGATGTCATGGAGGACGCTTGCGCCGCTCGCGGTGTGGCTCGTGATCTATCTGATCCCGGTGCCGGCGGGGCTGAACGTCAATCAGTGGCACTATTTTGCGGTGTTCGCCGCCGTGATCGTCGGCCTGATCCTCGAATCGATGCCGGTCGGCGCCGTCGGCCTGATCGGGCTGACGGTCGCGGGCGTCGGCGGCTATGTCGAGCCCGATCCGAACAAGTCGTTGCGCTGGATGCTCGGCGGCTTCTCGGAAAGCACGGTGTGGCTGATCGTCGGCGCCTTCGTGTTCTCGATCGGCTATCGCAAGAGCGGGCTCGGCCGCCGGCTGGCTTTGCTTCTGGTGCGCTTGCTCGGCCGCAGCACCATCGGTCTCGGCTACGCCGTGATGTTCTCGGACCTCGTGCTTGCGCCGGCGACACCGTCCAACACCGCGCGTTCAGGCGGCACGATCTATCCGATCGTCAGCAACATCCCGCGCATCTATGGTTCCGAGCCCGGCCCGACCGCGGGCAAGATCGGCACTTTCGTGATGTGGACGGCATTTGCGACCACGGCGGTGACGAGTTCGATGTTCCTCACGGCGCTGGCGCCCAATGCCGCCGCGTTGTCGATCGCCAAGAAGCTCGTGAATGTCGACGTCGGCTGGTCGCAATGGTTCATCGGCTTTGCGCCGCTTGGCATCCTTCTCCTGCTGGTGGTGCCACTGCTGAGCTATGTGGTGTGCCGGCCCGAGATCAAGCAAAGCCCTGAGATCGTGACCTGGAGCCGGAGCGAGCTTGCCAAGATGGGGCCGCCGTCGCGCCAGGAATGGATCATGGTGGCGCTGGTTCTGCTGGCGATGTTCTTCTGGATCTGCGGTTCCAACCCGAATATCAGCCTGCCGCTGCTCGGCTCAAACTTCATCAACGCGACGACGGTCGTGTTCGTCGTGATCTCGCTGATGCTGCTGTCAGGCGTCATCGCCTTTGACGACATCGTCGCCGAGAAGAGCGCCTGGGAGGTGTTCTTCTATTTCACCTCGCTGCTCACGCTGTCGTCGGGCCTCAACGAGATCGGCTTCATCAAGTGGGTGGCGGAGGGTTATGCGCGGCCGCTGGCCGGCATGTCGCCGCTGGCGGGGATGATTCTGCTCGTCTCGTTTTTCTTCTGGGTCCACTATTTCTTCTCGAGCATCACGTCTCACACGGCGGCCGTGCTGCCGGTGGTGCTGGCGGTCGGTTCGGCCATTCCCGGCCTGTCGGTGCCGACACTGATGCTGCTCTGCGTGTACTCGCTGGGGCTGATGGGCGTGATCTCGCCCTACGCCACGGGACCGGCGCCGATGTACTACGGCAGCGGCTATATCGGGAAGGGCGACTTCTGGAAGTTCGGGCTGATTTTCGGCGGAATCTACTTTGTCGGATTGTTGCTGATCGTGTTGCCCTGGCTGCAGATGATCGGGTAAACTTGACGACAATCCGGCGTGAAGAGCGAGCGATCGGGAGCGGAGGTGATATCATCCTTTCCGATTGTTAACGCGCTTTGTTCGTCGGAAGCGTTCAAAATGCTCCTACGAATGTGGCGCGCGCGGGTTCAGGGGGACGCACGAACCCTGCGAGCTCATTCGTGATTCCTTGTAGGCAGCTTATGGACCAGCAGCTCAAACACCCGTCGATATCATCGCCTGAAGAGACCAAGCGGTCATCGCGCGGCAAGGTCATCCTGACGACATTCATCATCCTGCTGCTGCTTGCGGGAATCGTCTGGTGGACGCGGCAGCAAAGCGCGCCACAACAGGCCGGCGCCGGCCGCAACGGCGCGCCGATGTCGATCGTGCCGGAGACCGTCGGCAAGGGGGATATCGGAATCAACCTCAACGCGCTCGGCACGGTGACGTCGCTGGCCACAGTGACGATCAAGAGCCAGATCAGCGGCTACCTGCAGAATATCGATTTCAAGGAGGGCGACGAGGTCAAGAAGGGCGACCTGATCGCCGAGATCGATCCGCGTCCCTATCAGGCGACGCTGGCGCAGGCCAAGGGGCAACTTGCGCGCGACGAGGCGCAGCTGAAGGGCGCCCAGGTCGATCTGACGCGTTATCAGAACCTCGCGGCGCAGAACGCGGTGCCCCACCAGCAGCTCGATACCCAGATCGCTCTGGTCGGCCAGTACCAGGGAACAGTGGAAGCCGACCGCGCCTCGGTGCAGTCCGCCGAGGTGAATTTGCAATATTGTCACATCGTGTCACCGATCAACGGACGCGTCGGGTTGCGCCAGGTCGATCTTGGCAATTACGTGACCGCGGGAGACGCCACCGGTCTTGTCGTAATCACGCAGCTCGAGCCAATCAGCGTTCTGTTCACGCTGCCGGAGGACAATCTGCAGGCGGTCGCGAAGCGGCTGAGGGAAGGCGCAGTACTGCCAACGGCGGCGTATGACCGCAGCGGCACCAACAAGCTCGCCAGTGGCCTGTTGCAGACCTTCGACAGCCAGATCGATCAGACCACGGGCACGATCAAGCTGCGCGCCCAGTTCGACAACCAGCCGCGTACGCTGTATCCGAACCAGTTCGTCAACATCCGCCTGTTGCTCGACACCCACAAGGACGTGACGACGATGTCGACGGCCGGCATCCAGCGCGGCGTGCCCGGCACGTTCGTGTATCTGGTCAACGCCGACAGCACGGTCTCGGTCCGGCCGGTGAAGCTCGGCGTCACCGACGGCGATCGGGTCGAGGTGATCTCGGGGCTTTCGCCCGGCGACCGCATCGTGATCGACGGCGCCGACAAATTGCGTGAGGGAGCGAAGGTGGTGGTGCGCAATCCGGCGGATGCCGCGAACCCGGCCGCTGCCGCCAAGGGGGCCTCTAGCGCGGCGGCGAAGGAGGGTGCCGCTGATTCCAAGGCGGGAGGCGGCAAGCGCAAGCGCTCCGAGGACGGGCAGAAGCAATGAACCCGTCAAGGCCATTCATTCTCCGGCCGGTGGCGACCACCCTGTTCATGATCGCCATCATGCTGTCGGGGATGCTGGCGTTCCGATTCCTGCCCGTCGCGGCGCTGCCGGAGGTCGACTACCCGACCATCCAGGTGCAGACCTTCTACCCCGGTGCCAGTCCCGACGTGATGACCTCGTCGGTGACGGCGCCGCTGGAGGTGCAGTTCGGCCAGATGCCGAACCTCAACCAGATGAGCTCGGTGAGCTCGGCCGGTGCCTCCGTGATCACCCTGCAATTCGGCCTGTCGATCTCGCTCGACGTCGCCGAGCAGGAGGTGCAGGCCGCGATCAACGCGGCGGGCAATCTGTTGCCCTCGGACCTGCCGGCGCCGCCGATCTACGCCAAGGTCAACCCGGCTGACGCGCCCATCCTCACCCTCGGCCTGACTTCAAAGACCATGCCGCTGACCCAGGTCGAGGATTTCGTCGACACCCGCCTGGCACAGAAGATCTCGCAGCTTGCCGGCGTAGGCCTCGTCAGTATCAGCGGCGGCCAGCGGCCCGCGGTGCGCATCCAGGCCGACATCCGCAAGCTCGCGGCCTACGGCCTCAACATCGACGATCTCCGCACCACGCTAGGCAACGCCAACGTCAATACGCCGAAGGGCAATTTCGACGGCGCGATGCGCTCCTACACGATCAATGCCAACGACCAGATCCGCAACGCCATCGATTATCGCTCGCTGATCGTCGCCTACAAGAACGGCTCGCCGGTCCGCCTCAGCGACGTCGGCGATGTCATCGACGGCGCTCAGAACGACAAGCTCGGCGCCTGGATGAACGAGACGCCGGCGATCATCCTGAACATCCAGCGCCAGCCCGGCGCCAACGTGATCTCGGTGGTCGAGGGTATCAAGTCGCTGTTGCCGCAGTTGAAGGCCACGCTGCCAGCCGCGATCGACCTCGACATCCTGACCGACCGCACCGTCACGATCCGGGCCTCTGTCCGCGACGTCGAATACGAGCTGTCGCTGGCGGTGGTCCTGGTCGTGCTGGTGATCTTCGTGTTCCTGCGCTCGACCCGCGCGACCCTGATTCCGAGCCTCTCGGTGCCGCTGTCGCTGGTCGGCACGCTGGGGGCGATGTATCTGTTCGGCTTCAGCCTGAACAACCTGTCGCTGATGGCGCTGACGATCGCGACGGGCTTCGTGGTCGACGACGCCATCGTCGTGATCGAGAATATCTCGCGCTACATCGAGGAGGGCGAGCCGCCATTGCAGGCTGCATTGCGCGGCTCCGAGCAGATCGGTTTCACCATCATCTCGCTGACGGTGTCGCTGATCGCGGTGCTGATCCCGCTGTTGTTCATGGGCGACGTCGTCGGCCGGCTGTTCCGCGAATTCGCCATCACGCTGTCGGTCACGATCCTGATCTCGGCCGTGGTGTCGCTGACGCTGGTGCCGATGGCCTGCGCCAAGCTGCTGAAGCCGGAAGATGCCGCGCATGAGAACACCTTCCAGCGGCTCAGCCGGGAAGGCTTCGACTATGTCATCGCGATCTACGGCCGGATGCTGAATTGGGTGCTCGATCGCCAGACCTTCGTGCTCTTGATCGCGCTCGCGACCTTCGGCCTGACCGCGTGGCTCTATATCGCCATCCCGAAGGGCTTCTTTCCGTTGCAGGACACCGGCGTGATCCAGGCGATCTCGGAGGCGCCACAATCGGTGTCCTATGCGGCGATGGCCGAACGCCAGCAGCAGCTGGCGAGCGTGATCCTGAAGGATCCCGACGTTGACAGCCTGTCGTCCTTCATCGGCGTCGACGGCACCAACACCACGCTCAACAGCGGCCGCATCCTGATCAACCTCAAATCGCACGAGGAGCGGAAGTCCGATATCACGACCGTGATGAACCGGATCAAGGCGGCCACGTCGGAACTCACCGGCATCACGCTCTACATGCAGCCGGTGCAGGACCTCACCATCGAGGGCACGGTGAGCAAGACGCAGTACCAGTTCATCCTGCAGGACGCCGACCCGGTCCAGCTCGCCGAGTGGACGCCGAAGCTGGTCGACAAGATGCGGCAATTGCCCCAGTTCAGCGACGTCGCGAGCGACATCTCGCAGCAGGGGCTGTCGGTCTTTGTCCAGATCGACCGCGACCAGGCGGCGCGGTTCGGCATCACGCCGGCGACGATCGACAACGCGCTGTACGATTCCTATGGCCAGCGGATCGTCTCGACCATCTTCACCAACTCGAACCAGTATCGCGTGATCCTGGAGGCCGATCCGTCGCTGCAGACATCGCTGGACTCGCTGTCGTCGATCTACCTTCCATCATCAGTGGGCTCGACGCCGGTGCGGCTGTCGGTGATGGCGAAGATGCGTACCGAGACCGCGCCGCTGCAGGTCTCTCATCTCGGTCAGTTCCCGTCGGCGACGGTGTCGTTCAACCTGGCGCCGGGCGCATCGCTGGGCGAAGCCGTGGCCGCGATCAAGCAGGCCCAGGTCGACATCGGCCAGCCGCTCGGCGTCATCACGAGCTTCCAGGGCGCGGCGCTGGCGTTCCAGTCGTCGCTCTCCAACCAGCTGTTCCTGATCCTGGCTGCGATCATCACGGTCTATATCGTGCTGGGCGTGCTCTATGAGAGCTTCATCCATCCCGTCACGATCCTCTCGACGCTGCCCTCGGCCGGCATCGGCGCGCTGCTGGCGCTGATGATGGCCAAGCAGGACCTCACCATCGTCGCGATCATCGGCATCATCCTCCTGATCGGCATCGTGAAGAAGAACGCGATCATGATGATCGACTTCGCGCTCGATGCGGAGCGCAACGAGGGCAAGCCGCCGCGGGAGGCGATCTACCAGGCCTGCCTGCTGCGGTTCCGGCCGATCATCATGACGACCATGGCGGCCGTGCTCGGCGCGCTGCCGCTGATGATCGGCACCGGCGCAGGGTCCGAGTTGCGGCACCCGCTCGGCATTTCGATCGTCGGCGGCCTCCTGGTGAGCCAGATGCTGACCCTGTTCACGACACCGGTGATCTATCTCTGGTTCGACCGGCTTGCGCTGCGCTTTGCCGGACGATCGGACGCGGTCGGCGAGGCGAGCGGGTCGCGTTGAGCCATGGACCCGTCAACCCCATTCATCCGGCGACCGGTCGCGACGACGCTGTTGACGTTTGGGCTGGCGGCGGCCGGCGCGGTGGCGTTCTTCAAGCTGCCGGTGTCGCCGCTGCCGCAGGTGGATTTCCCGACCATCTCGGTGCAGGCGACGTTGCCGGGCGCGAGCCCCCAGGACGTCGCCACCACGGTCGCAAGCCCGCTGGAGCGGCATCTCGGCCAGATCGCCGACGTGACCGAGATGACCTCGTCGAGCACGGTCGGCACGACCCGCATCACGCTGCAGTTCGGGCTCAACCGCGACATCAACGGCGCCGCGCGTGACGTGCAGGCCGCGATCAACGCGGCGCGCGCCGACCTGCCGACCAGCCTGCGCAGCAATCCGACCTACCGCAAGGTCAACCCGGCCGACGCGCCGATCCTGATCCTGACGCTGACGTCTGATACGCTGACCCGCGGCGACCTCTACGACGCGGCGTCAACGGTGCTGGCGCAGAAGCTGTCGCAGGTCGAGGGGATCGGCGAGGTTGTGGTCGGCGGCAGCTCGCTGCCGGCTGTTCGGGTCGATCTGATCCCGCAGGCACTCTTCAAATACGGCATCGGTCTGGAAGACGTTCGCGCCGCGTTGTCGAACGCCAATGCCCATAGTCCGAAGGGCGGGATCGACGTCGGCGACCAGCGCTACCAGATCTACTCCAACGACCAGGCCAACAAGGCGGACGACTACAAATCGCTGATCGTGGCCTATCGCAACGGCTCGGCGGTGCATCTCTCCGATGTCGGCGAGGTCACTGACGGGGTCGAGAACCTGCGCAATGCCGGTCTTGCCAACGGCAAGCCGGCGGTGCTGATCATCCTCTACCGCCAGCCGAACGCGAATATCATCTCGACCGTCGATCTGGTGAAGGGACTGATGCCGCAGCTCAAGGCGTCGGTGTCGCCGGCCATCGATATCGGGCTTGCGGTCGATCGCTCGACCACGATCCGGACCTCGCTGCGCGACGTCGAACGGACCCTGATGCTCGCCGTGCTGCTGGTCATCATCGTGGTGTTCGCGTTCCTGCGGAGCGCGCGGGCGACCTTCATCCCGGTGGTCGCGGTCTCGGTGTCGCTGGTCGCGACCTTCGGGGCGATGTATCTGATCGGCTACAGTCTGGACAATCTGTCCCTGATGGCGCTGACGGTCGCGACCGGCTTCGTGGTCGACGACGCCATCGTCGTGCTGGAGAACGTCACGCGCTACATCGAGGAGGGGATGACCCCGGTCGAGGCGGCGCTCAAGGGCGCCAACGAGGTCGGATTCACCGTGCTGTCGATGAGCATTTCGCTGATCGCGGTGTTCATCCCGATCCTGATGATGTCCGGCATCATCGGCCGCCTGTTCCGCGAATTCGCCATGACGATCTCGATCTCGATCCTGATCTCGCTCGCGGTCTCGCTGGCGACCACCCCGATGATGTGCGCCGTCCTGCTGAAGCCGGAGACCGGGGAGGGGCACGGACGGCTCTATTGGGCGAGCGAGCGCTTCTTCGAGGCGATGCTGAACTTCTACCGGCGGACGCTGACTGCGGCGCTGCAGCACCGCCTGTCGGTGATGCTGATCCTGGCGGCGGTGTTCGGCCTGAACTTCTACCTCTACGACATGATCCCGAAGGGCTTCTTCCCGCAGCAGGATACCGGACGAATGATCGGCATCATCCAGGCCGACCAGAGCATCTCGTTCCAGCTGATGCAGCAGAAGCTCGGGCAGTTCGTCAACATCATCAAGAACGACCCGGCGGTCGAGACGGTCGTCGGCTTCACCGGAGGCGGCCAGACCAACTCCGGCTTCATGTTCGTCTCCCTGCGCCCGCTCGATCAGCGCAAGATCAGCGTCGACGGGGTGATCGCCCGGCTGCGGCGGGAGATGGCGGTGGTGCCGGGCGCGAGCCTGTTCCTGCAGGCGGTGCAGGACATCCGAGTCGGCGGCAGGGCCTCCAATGCCCAGTACCAGTACACGCTGCAGGGACCGACACTGGAGGAACTCAATGAATGGACGCCGAAGATCGCGGCGGCGTTGCAGCGCGATCCGAAGCTCGCCGACGTCAACAGCGACCAGCAGAACAAGGGCCTGGAATCCGATCTCGTGATCGACCGGGACGCCGCGGCCCGGCTCGGGATCAACGTCAGCCAGATCGACAACACGCTCTACGACGCCTTCGGACAGCGCCAGGTCTCGACCATCTATGTCGCGCGCAACCAGTACCACGTCATCATGGAGGTGGCGCCGCGCTATTGGCAGAATCCGGAGACGCTGAAGGACGTCTATGTCAGCACCTCGGGCGCATCGGTCGGCGGCTCGCAGTCGACCAACGCGGTCGCCGGGACCGTGGTCGCGCCGGGCGCCGCGAGCTCGGCCAACTCGGCCAACGCCCAGGCCGCGCGCAATCAGGCCACCAACTCGATCGGGGCGACCGGCAAGGGCGTGGCCTCGACCGGGTCGGCGGTCAGTACCACCAGCGAGACGATGATTCCGCTCTCGGCAGTGGCCAGTTTCAAGCAGGGCGCGACCCCGCTGGCGGTCAACCACCAGGGCCTGCTGGTCGCCAACACCATCTCGTTCAACCTGCCGCCGAACGTCTCCCTGAGCACGGCGGTCGCCAGCATCGATGCCACCATGAACCGGCTCGGCGTCCCGGCCACGATCCGCGGCACCTTCCAGGGTACGGCCAAGGCGTTCCAGGATTCCCTCAACAACCAGCCGTTCCTGATTCTGGCGGCACTGGTGACGATCTACATCGTGCTGGGCGTGCTCTATGAGAGCTACATCCACCCGCTGACGATCTTGTCCACATTGCCCTCGGCAGGTGTGGGTGCCTTGCTGGCGCTGATGGCATTCAAGACCGAGTTCAGTATCATGGCGCTGATCGGCGTCATCCTGCTGATCGGGATCGTGAAGAAGAATGCGATCATGATGATCGATTTTGCCCTGGAGGCGGAACGCAGGCGCGGGCTGGAGCCGCTCGAGGCCATCAGAGAGGCCTGCCTGTTGCGCTTCCGTCCGATCATGATGACGACGATGGCCGCGCTGCTCGGGGCGTTGCCACTGGCGGTCGGCATGGGCGACGGCGACGAATTGCGGCAGCCGCTCGGCATCGCCATCGTCGGCGGCCTGATCCTGAGCCAGGTCCTGACGCTCTATACGACCCCGGTCATCTATCTCTATCTCGACCGGTTCCGCCTGTGGGCCCGGCGCGATCGCCGTGGGGGCGGCCCGATGCGGGCTAAAGGCTCTTCACTTCAACCGGGCGAGTAGATGCCGATAGTCAGTGCCTTGCGAAGCCTTCGCGTATTGCAGAAACCTGCCCGCCGCCCGGGGGCGCGGATGTCTCGTCGCGCCCGGCCGCCGGCGCTCGTGATGGTCGTGGGCTTCGGGCTTGGCTTGTCGGGCTGTATTCCGGGATCGGAACGGCCCGAACTCAATCTCGAGGTGCCCGCAAGCTACAAGACCGCAGCCAAGGGCGACGCCGATGCGGCGGTGCCGGCGCTTGCCTGGTGGCGTGGCTTCCGCTCCGGCGAACTGACCACGCTGATGGAATCGGCGCAGCTCTACAATCTCGATATCGCGGTTGCGATCGCCCAGATCGTGCAGGCCGATGCACAGGTCGGCGTCTCGGGCGCTGCGCTGCTGCCAAGCGTCACGGGGACGGCGAACGCGGAGCGCGAGCGTATCTCGTCGGGATCCACTTCATCGACGGGCGGCGCAAGCGGAACGTTCTCGCAGTACAATCTCGGGCTCAGTGCGAGCTACATCGTGGACTTCTGGGGCAAGAACCGCGCGACCCTGGCGGCGTCGGAGGAGAGCGCCACCGTTTCCCGCTACAATCGCGAGGTGGTCGCGCTCTCGACGATGGCGACCGTCGCCAACACCTATTTCCAGCTGCTCGCGGCGCAGGACCAGATCAAGGTCACCCGCAACGACCTGGCCGCTGCCGAGCGCATCCTGACGCTGATCAAGCAGCAATTCGCCGGCGGTACCGCCTCGCAGCTCGATGTGTCGCAGCAGGAGGCGCTGGTCGCGACCCAGCGTGCCGCGATCCCGCCGCTCGAGGTGACAGTGGGGCAGAACACCGCCGCCCTGGCCGTGCTGGTGGCGCGCGCACCGGCCAATTTCAGGGTGCGCGGCGGCAGCACCACCCAGATTGCGGTGCCGCGCGTCACACCCGGCCTGCCGTCGGAATTGCTCTACCAGCGGCCCGACGTCCGCCAGGCGGAGGCGCAGCTGGCCGCGTCCAACTTCAGCGTGGAAGCAGCGCGCGCGGCGTTCTTCCCGCAGATCCAGCTCACCGGCACCACAGGCGTCCAGAGCGCAGCGCTCGCCTCGCTGTTCGCGCCGGGCGCCTGGTACTACACGCTCGCGGCCGGGCTGACGCAGCCACTGTTTGACGGCTTCCTGCTGGAGAGCCAGCTCAAGCTCGCCAAGGGCCAGCAATTGCAATACCTGCAGGCCTACCGCAAGGCCGTGCTGTCGGCTTTCGCCGATGTCGAGAAGGCGCTGATCGCGCTGCAGAAATATACCTTGCAGGAGCGGCTTCAGGCTGACGTGGTGGCGAGCTCGCGCAAGGCGTTCGAGGTCGCCGAGACGCAGTTGCGCGGCGGTACTGTAAACCTGATCACGGTGCTGCAGGCCCAGCAGACGTTGTTCACGGCAGAAAACAATCTGGTCACGGTCAGGCTCAACAAGCTGCTGGCGGCCAGCAGTCTGTTCCAGGCACTCGGCGGCGGTTGGACACCGGCCGGCACCCTGGCGGCGCTGCAATGAGGTCGGTCATGCAACGGTCCTTGAAGCTGTTCTTGCAGCGGTTCTTCCAGCGGTTCCTGGCCATCGCGGCCACCGGTCTCATCGTCGCGCTCGGCGGGTCCCCCGGTGCGACCCGTGCGCAGCAACGGCTCGGGTCCAACAACGTTCCGCTGACCTTCGGCATGACCGTCGACCAGGCCAGCCAGGCGCTCGGCGTGCCGCTCACTTATGTGCGCGGCCGCCCGGGCAGCGAGCTGTTTCTCGCGCTGTCCAACGTGAAGGGAAGCATCCTGTCCAACCGCAGCGACGGGCTGTATTTGCAGTTCGGCAGGGGACATCTGATCGCCTGGAAGGGCGACTGGGGGACCATCCGGCCATGAGGATCCGTGCCATGACCGCAGCAAAACTCCTGCTTGCCGGCATCGCCGTCATGCTCTGTGCCGGAACATCATCCGCGCAGGAGCGCCCGGTGCGCTACGGCTACACCAGCGGCTGGTATTTCGACGGCCGGGACGACGATCGCGATTTTCGCACCAATGGCTATTTCCCCGGCAACTTTGCCGCCGATCCCTTTAGCGCGGGCTTCGGGGCGGCGGGCCTGTTCGGAGCGACGCCATGGCGCTCTGCGCGACCCTATCCGTCGCAGGTGGTGTTCGGCGCGCCGTGCCGCGATTGCAGCCCGCACAGGACGCGGCGGCACCGGACGCAGCACGAGTGAGATAACGCCGAGGCCGGCTATTTCGCCGCAGCGCAGGCCTGCGGCGCTGCGGGGATACGGCGGAAGCGGACCAGCACCTTCGTGCCGCTGTGGTTGGGATCGCGCTCGACAAAGGCGTCGAGCTTGGAGGCCATCGCCGTCACGATGCGCTGCCCCATGCCGGTACCGCGCGGATCGTCATTGTCGCCAAAACCGACGCCGTCATCGCTGATCGACAGCAGGACATCATCGCCTTGCGGCTTCAGCTCGACATGGATCGGGCCGGCGCCGTCGGGATAGGCATACTTCACCGCGTTCATCACCAGCTCGTTGACGATGATGCCGATTGCAACAGCGCGATCGGGATCGATCTCGATCGGGTCGGCCTTCAGGGTCAGCCGCGACATCCGGTTGCCTTCGGCCGAGCGCCGGAGATCCTCGAGCAGCGCCTCCAGATACTGGTTCAGCATCACCGACTTGAAGTCATGGGACGTGTAGAGGCGACGATGCACCTGGGCCACCGCGGCGACGCGGCCCATCGCGTTGGTCAGGGCCGCCTTGACGTCGTTCTGGCGGGTGGAGTTGGCCTGCAGATGCAGCAGCGAGGCGATGATCTGCAGCGAATTGCCGACGCGGTGGTTGACCTCGCGCAGCAGCACTTCGCGCTCGGCGGCGAGCGCCGCGTAGCGGTCACGCGAGGCGTGCACCTCGGCTTCCGCCTCATCGCGCGCCTTCTGGATCGCGGCCCGTCGGATTGCAGTGTTGACCGCGACCTGGAGCAGGGGGATGAACTCACCCCTTGCGTCCTTCACGAGGTAGTCCGCCGCGCCGGCCTTCAGCGCGGTGACGGCGATCGCGGAGTCCTGCGAGGCGGTGACGAACACCACCGGCGGCGCGTCGGCGATCTTCAGGATCTGTTCCAGCGTCTCCAGCCCGTCGAGGCCAGGCATGTACTGGTCGAGCGCGATGACGTCGATGCCGCCCTGGGCGAGACGGTCGAGGCCCTGCCGCCCGTCGGCGGCGTGCACGACCTTGAAGCCCGCGCGTGTCAGCCCGCGGTCGACCAGGCGCGCCAGCGCCGGATCGTCATCGATATAGAGCAGTGTCGGCGTCGCGCTGGTCATGCGGAAGCTGGCGGTACCTGAATCACGGAGAAGAACAGGCCGAGCTGGCGAATAGCGTTGGCGAAGCTCTCGTAATTCACCGGCTTGGTAATGTAGACGTTGCAACCGAGTTCGTAGCAGCGCTTGATCTCCTGGGAATCGTCCGTCGTGGTCAGCACCACAACCGGCGTCGATTTGAGATACTTGTTCTCCTTGACCCGCTTCAAGATATCGATGCCGGTCATGTCAGGCAGATTGAGATCGAGCAGGATGAGCAGTGCATCGCCCTTGCGCTCGACGCCTGTCCCATCCTTGCCGAACAGGTAATTGACGGCCGCTGTACCGTTCATGAACGGGATGATCTCATTGTTGACACCTGATCGCCGGATATTGCGCTCAATCAGGCGGGCATGGCCCTCATCGTCCTCGACCATGATGATGGTGACTGGATTGCTCATGACTCTCGATCCCGGTTCCTGCCTGTCCATTTGATAGGCAGTGTTATCGTGAACGTGCTGCCATTGTGAAGCTCCGACGCTAACGACATGGTGCCTCCCAGTCGGCGCACAAGTGCGCGGACATGGGCGAGGCCGATGCCTTGTCCGGGCTTGTCCTGGGTTCCCGCGCGGCGGAACAGGTCGAAGATACGCTGATGATCCTTCGGGTCGATGCCGCGGCCGTTGTCCGTGACCTCGAAGATGGCAAAGCCGAGCTTGGTGCGGCCCGCGACCGAAATCTCGCCGGGGACGCCGTCCTTGAGGTACTTCAGGGCATTGTCGATCAGGTTGGAGAAGATCTGCTCCAGCGCAAGGCGGTCGCTGACGAGGTTCGGCAGCGCGCCGAGCTTGATGGTGGTGCTGCTCTCCGCGGCCTGGTGGGCGACCGTCTTGACAATGCCGTCGATCAGTTCGCGGACGTCGATCCGTTCCGGCTTGAATTCGCGGCGGCCTTCCCGGGTCAGATTGAGGATCGCGGATATCAGCCGATCCATCTTGGCGATCGAGGATTTGATGAAGCCGAGTGATTCGTCGAAGTCGTTCGAGAGCTGCTTGTCGCCCTCGTCGAGCTCGGGCTCTACGGCATCATTGGCGTCAGGCAACGTCGGCTGAAGCGAGGCGTTGCGACCGAGCGTGGCGATGCGCTTGAAGATGTCGCTGCGCAGTTCCTCCAGCTCGCTGGTGAAGCCCATGATGTTGACCAGCGGCGAGCGCAAATCGTGGCTGACGATGTAAGCGAAGCGCTGGATCTCCTCGTTGGCTTCGCGCAGGTCCGCGGTGCGCTCGTCGACGGTCGCTTCGAGAGTGACGTTGACATCGCGCAGCCTGGCCTCGGCGTCGTCGCGGGCGCGCGAAGAACGACGGACCAGAACGATCGAGAAGCCGGCGAGCGCCAGCACCATGCAGGAGCCGGCGATGGTGACCGAGGAGGCCAGGACCTGGGTCCTGTCGGCAGTCGCCGTGCGCATTGCAAACAGCCGATCCTCCTCGGCGCGCATGTCGCTGCTGATCCGGGCGATCGCTTCCACCGCATCGGTCGAGGTGGCATTGCGCAGGAGGTCGACGCCGGTGGCGACGTCGTTGTTCTTGACGCGCTCGACGCCGAGCGCGTATTCGGCCAGCCGTTTTTCGACCGCGGCCCTGAGCTTGGCGCCGTTGTTGACCTGTGTCGGGTTGTCGGCGGTGATCTTCGCGAGATGCTCGAGCGCGGCCGGGATTCCCGCAGCAGCGGTCTGGTACTCCGCCAGATATTGCGGCGCCGAGGTCAGGAGATACGCGCGCGTCGCGCTCTCGGCGCGGCGAACCTCGAGCAGGAGATTGGCGAGCTGGCTCTCGACCTCGACGGTATGGACGACCCAGGCGTTGTCTTCGCGCGCCTGGTTGACCAGCAGCACCGAGGCCACGCTGATCGCGACCAGCACGACGAATCCCACCGACAGCAGGAGGATCTGCAAAGCAGTGCGCCGTCGCGAAACCGGCGTCACGGCTGTCTTGCCATATCAATGGAGCTCAATGCGTCCCCGTGGAAATCCCTTAACGCCTGTATACGTCCAGGGAAGGCCCGGGTTCCACGGTGCCGCATTATTTTGCAGCGTCGCCGGGCTTTCCGGCAAGATACTGCTCGAGCCAGTGGATGTGATAATCGCCCTCGATGATGTCGGGCTCGCGGACCAGCGCGCGGAACAGCGGCAGCGTGGTCTCGATGCCGTCGACCACCATCTCGTCGAGGGCCCGGCGCAGCCGCATCAGGCATTCGCCGCGGGTCTTGCCGTGCACGATCAGCTTGCCGACAAGCGAATCGTAGTAGGGCGGTATCATGTAGCCTTGGTAGACCGCCGAATCGATCCGTACGCCGAGGCCGCCGGGCGGATGGAATTGCGTGATCCGGCCGGGCGAGGGACGGAAAGTCTGCGGGTTCTCGGCATTGATGCGGCACTCGATGGCGTGGCCGATGATCGAGATCTCGTCCTGGCGGGCCGGCAGTTCGCCGCCGGCCGCAATCCGGATCTGCTCCAGAACGAGGTCGATGTCGGTGATGCTCTCGGTGACGGGATGCTCGACCTGGATGCGCGTGTTCATCTCGATGAAGTAGAACTCGCCGTCCTCGTAGAGGAATTCGATGGTGCCGACGCCGAGATACTTCATGTCCCGCATCGCCTTGGCGCAGGTCTCGCCGATCCTGGCGCGGGCGGCGGCGGCGAGCACGGGTGAGGGGCCTTCTTCCCAGACCTTCTGGTGACGGCGCTGCAGCGAGCAGTCGCGCTCTCCAAGATGGATCGCGCCGCCGCGGCCGTCGCCGAGAATCTGGATCTCGATATGGCGCGGCTTCTGCAGGTATTTCTCCAGATAGACCGAGGCGTCTCCGAAAGCCGACTTGGCCTCGTTGGCCGCGGTCGACAGCGCGAGCGCCAGATCGGCCTCGGTCTGGGCGACCTTCATGCCGCGTCCACCGCCGCCGGCGGCAGCCTTGACCAGCACCGGGAAGCCGATCGCCTTGGCGATCGCCATGGCGTCGTCGTCCGCGGTCACCGCGCCGTCGGAGCCGGGCACCACGGGAATGCCGAGCCGCTTCGCCGTCTTCTTGGCCTCGATCTTGTCGCCCATCAGGCGGATGTGCTCGGCCTTCGGTCCGATGAAATCCAGATTGTGGTCGGCCAGGATCTCGGCGAAGCGCGCATTCTCGGACAGGAAGCCGTAGCCGGGATGCACGGCATCCGCGCCGGTGATCTCGCAGGCCGCGAGCAGCGCCGGCACGTTGAGATAGGAGTCCTTCGACGGCGGCGGCCCGATGCAGACGCTCTCGTCCGCGAGCCGCACGTGCATGGCGTCGGCGTCGGCGGTGGAGTGGACCGCGACGGTTGCGATGCCGAGCTCCTTGCAGGCGCGCAGCACGCGGAGCGCGATCTCGCCCCGGTTGGCTATGAGGATCTTGTCGAACATGTCTCTCCAAGCCGCGAGCAGCGAATGGCGAATAGCGAATGGAGGCTATTCGCTACTCCCCATTCGCTCATTCGATAATCACGAGCGGTTCGCCGAATTCGACCGGCTGGCCGTCCTCGACGAGGATCTGTGTCACGGTGCCGGCGCGCGGCGACGGAATCTGATTCATCGTCTTCATCGCCTCGATGATCAGCAGCGTCTGGCCGGCCGACACCTTCGCACCGACTTCAATGAACGGCTTGGCGCCGGGCTCCGGGGACCAATAGGCGGTGCCGACCATCGGCGAGGGAACGACACCCGGATGCTTTGCGAGATCGGTGGCGGGCGCAGCGGCCGGTGCGGCGGCGACCGGTGCGACGACTGCCGTCTGGATCGGTCCCGCGGGCACGGACGCGGCAATGCTGATGTTGCGCGCCACGCGAACGCGCAGGCCCGCGCGCTCGATCTCGATCTCGGTGAGATTGGTTTCGGCGAGCAGCAGCGCGAGCTCGCGAATGAGCGCGCTGTCGTCGCTCTTGGATTCGTTCTTGGACTCGCTCTTGGATTTTGCGGCTGATTTGTCGTCTGGCTGGCGCGCCATGATCTTGATCCGGAATCTGTATCTGGTGACGGGGAACGTCAGGAATGGCGATTAAGTCTTTGCCTTGACGCCGATCCTGGCGGCGAGGCCCATGATCGCGAGGCGGTAGCCGTCGATACCGAAGCCGCAAAGCGACGCGAACGCGGCCTTGGCAGTGAAGGAGTGAAGCCGAAAGCTCTCGCGGGCGTGGATGTTGCTGACATGAACCTCGACGGCGGGGATCTTCACCGCAACCAGCGCGTCGTGCAGCGCGATCGAGGTGTGCGAATAACCGCCGGCATTGATGATGATCCCGACCGCCTTCTTGGCGTGAGCCTCGTGGATGAAGTCGATCAGCTCGCCCTCGCGGTTGGATTGCCGGCAGTCGACGGCGAGGCCGAACTGCTTGGCAGTGTCCGCGCACAGCTTCTCGACATCGGCGAGGGTGGCATGGCCGTAGGTCTCGGGCTCGCGCGTCCCCAGCAAATTGAGGTTCGGGCCGTTCAGCACATAAATCGTTCCGGCAGCAGCCATTCCAGGGTTCCGGCGAAGGGTGAAGTGGGCCGGGTTATAGGTAACAACCGGCCGCAGGGGAAGCCTTTAGGTGAGTTCGGAAGGTCTTCAACAGCCTCGACCCGGCTGTTAGATAGTTTCGGTAACACACGGAAATTGCTGGTTAACCAATTTCTTGGGAGGGCATGTCCGGGAGCCGTTGGCTCCCCGCTTCCTGAGGTTGGGTCCACAGGAAGCAAAACCCCGCCCGGAGGGGGCGGGGTTCGCATCCGGGCGAGGACGGCCTGATGCCCGTCCTCGCGTCGAGGCCAGACTAGCCCTCGATGATGTAGACGATCTCGTGCGTCTCGGGCTGCACGATCACGTAGCGTCCGTGGACCAGGATGAAATCATAGCCACGCCATTGCGGGTAGATCGTCACGACCCGCTCCGGCAACGGATAGAAGTGCACGTCGGCCGGAACGCGGGTGCCGACCGATATGTTGAAGTTCGCATTGGTCACTTCGGTCACATGCTCCGACTTGATCGCAGTCGTGATCTCGGTGCGCTTCTCCGCGGGCGGTGCCGCCGTCGCCGAGGTCGCCGCGTTGCCGGTGGTGGTTTGCGAACGGCTGGTGTCGTTCGTCTGTGCCCGGTTGGTGTCGGTCGGGGTTCTGGTCTGGGCATTCTGGTTGGTCTGCGACGCGCCACTCTTTTCGCGGCTTTCCGCATTCATGTTGCCGTTCTTTTCGCGGCTTTCGGCGGCGTTGGTGCGTTCGCGGCCTTCGCGGCTTTCCGCGTTCATGTTGCCGTTCTTCTCGCGACCCTCGGCCTTCATGTTGCCGTTCTTCTCATGGCCCTCGGCCTTCATGCTGCCGCTCTTCTCGTGGCCCTCGGCCTTCATGCTCTTGTCGCGCGCGCCCTCGTTCTCCGAGCTCATGCCCTTCGACTTCTGGGTGTTCTCCTCCGCGCCCCTGGAGCTGCCGGCCCTGTCGGACTCCGCGCCCTTCGCGCCGGTGGATTGACCGGTCGTGGAATGCTCGGAACCCTTCATGCCGCCGGAATTGTGCTGCATCGTGCCCGAGGCTGCGCCGCCCGACGGCGCGCTGTGCTGCGTGGTCGCGCCGCCACCGGCCCCTGGCGATTCCTTCGACATGCCCTGCGCATTGGCGAAGCCCGCGCCGGCGATCAGAGCCGCTGCTGCAACCGAAATCATAAAGCGTTTCGACATAGATGTTCCTCCTCACATGTCTGCATTGCCCGCGCCGACAACGGAAGAGGATGTGCGATGTTCCTAACGATCTCCGGTTCCGCGCTGCGCGTTTCGTGAATGCGCGATGAACGCGTTGCGCTTCAACCGCAGGCCCAGGCGAACTCCATGCTGGCGCGATCAAGCTGAGCATTGGCGCCGCCGAAATTGAAACCGCCGAAATGTTCCTCGATCTCGCGATAGGTCGCGCTGTATTTTCGGTGTCCACTGCAGTTCGGATTCCGCAAAAAAAATCCGGCTGCGTGGCAGCCGGATTTCCTGGTGCGCCGGAATCGCGTCGCGATGTCGATCAGCAGGTCGCCTTCCCGCAGCGCGCGATGCCGATCTTTTCCTTGAGGTTGTCGAGGCCGACCGCGCCGACCACGACCTGCTTGCCGATCACGTAGCTCGGCGTGCCGTTCATGCCCATGGCTTCGGCGAGGCGGAAGTTCTCCTCGATGGTCGCCTTCGCTTCCGGGCTCGTCATGTCCTTCTCGAGCCTTGCCATGTCGAGACCGACATCCTTGGCCACAGCCAGCGCTCGCGCCTTGTCGGCAGCGCCGCGGCCACCCAGCAGCTTCTGGTGAAACTCGAGATACTTCTTGCCGGTCGGGTCCTGCATGCGGACGGCGACTGCGACCTGGGCTGCTTCCACGGAACCCTGGCTCAGCACCGGAAATTCCTTCAGCACGACCTTCAGCTTCGGGTCCGACTTCAGCAGGTCGAGCATGTCGCTCATCGCGCGCTTGCAGTAGCCGCAATTATAATCGAAGAACTCGACGAAGGTGACGTCGCCGTCCTTGTTGCCGAGCGTGACGCCGCGGGGCGAGTTGAAGATCGTGTCGGAGTTCTTGGCGACGCTCTGCTCGTGCTTCTCGGCCTCGGCCGCCGCCTGCCGCTTGCTGAGCTCGTTCATCGCTTCCTCGAGCACCTCGGGATGCGAGACCAGGTAGTTGCGGACGATGGTCTCGATGTCGCTGCGCTGGGTGTCCGAGAAGCTCTGGGCGGAGGCCGGCAGCGGCGCGGCGCACATCGCCAGCGCGAACAGGGCAGGGGCAAGAAAGCGGAACGATGGCATGGGGCTAATCCTTGTTCGGCGGAACTCGAAATACGGCAGGGCCACGAGCGAGTTTCGGCAATCGTTGTATGGAACTTCGGTTTATTTCTAGTTGTTTTTCTGCCCTGGCATGGGCTTGGCGCTCACAATGTCGTCAGCTTTGACCCAGCCCGGCGTGCCGATGGCAAACCGGGTCTTGGCGCGCGACGCCAGGTCGCGGGCCGTCTTGTTGTCGCCCCGCAGATAGGCGGCCTGCGCGGACGCAAGGTCGGCCTCGGCGTAGTCGCCCTTGCGGCCATACGCCATCGCAAGCTGGGTGAAGCCGAGCGGCGCCTCGGGCTCGCGCGCGACGGCGGCGCGCAGCATGTTGATCGCCTCCTCGGTATAGGCCTTGTTGTCGGAGGCGACGAGGGCCTGGCCGAGCAGCATCTCGATCAGCGGTGCGTTGCTGGAAAGCTGCACGGCGCGGCGCAGCGGCGCGATGGCTTCCAGCGGGCGGCCGCCTTCGAGCAGGGCCTGGCCGCGCAGCTCGTAGAAATACGGATTGTTCGGCTGCACCTGGATCAGGCCGTCGATCTGAGCAATCGCCGAGCGCAAATCGCCGTGCAGATAGGTGGTGATGGCCCGCGCGTAGCGCGCCGGCAGGCTGGTGTTGGTGAGCGGATAGCGGCGATAGACCGTGTCCTGCCGTTCCATGAAGCCCGAGATCTTGGCGCGCATCATGTCGTGGCGGAGCTGCAGCGCCGGATCGTCCTTCTTGTCCCAATATGGGCTGGAGCGGGCTATCTCCTCGAGCGCCGCGACCCGATCGACCGGCATCGGATGCGACTGCAGATAGGGGTCGGTACCATGCGCGGCGAACAGGCTTTCGTCGCTGAAGCGCTTGAAGGTATCGTACATGCCCTTCGGGGATTGTCCGGTCGCGGTCAGGAACTTGACGCCGGCGCGGTCGGCGTTCTCTTCCTGCTGGCGCTGATAGGACAGCAGCGAGCGCATGATCACCGTCTGCGGCGCCGAGATCGCGGCCGCGCCGGCGTTGGCGAGGCCATTGCCGGAGCCGCTGCGCGCGCCCGCGGCAATCGCGCCGGCACCGAGCAGCATCGCGATGATCATCTGGGTCTGTGCCTGCGCGAGCTGCTGGCGCATCTTGGCGAGGTGTCCGCCGGCGAGGTGGCCGGTTTCGTGCGCCAGCACGCCGATGATCTGGTTCGGCGTTTCCGATTGCAGCAGCGCGCCGTAGTTCACGAAGATGCGGTGGCCGTCGGCGACGAACGCGTTGAACGCGCTGTCGTTGATGATGACGATCTGGATGTTCTGCTTCTCCAGACCGGCGGCGCGCAGAATCGGGCGGGTGTATTCGCGCAGCAATTGCTCGGACTCGGTGTCGCGCAGCACCGGTGGTCCCTTGCCGGCCTGTTCCTGCGCGCGGGCCATCGGGCCGAGCGCGAGCGCGAGCGCGGTGACAAGTGCAGTCAGCCTGGACGACGTGGCGCGGAGCGTATGGTGGAACAGCATGGGCAATCTACTGGCAGTGGCCGACCGCTGAGCGGCGAAGTCCGATTCCGGCCCTGATTAGATCAGAAGCGCGGCGCAGTCTCTTGTTTTTGCGGTTTTTGGTCACACGGAGCGGTATGCACTTGTCCTGAAACCGCTATAAGGAGCCACCGAATACGGCCAGTCTGGGGCGGTAACCGGTACGGGAACCTTAATTCGGCGGCAGCCGCCCAAAAAGCGGATATCCATGCAAGACGCGACAGCGAGAGACCGTGTGACCAGCCTGTTGACGGCGTCCGGGCGGAGCGATGTTCCACCATTCATGGTGATGGACGTGATGGCCGCTGCGGCACGAATCGAGGCCGGCGGCGGCCATGTCATCCACATGGAGGTCGGTCAGCCCGCGGCATCGGCGCCGAAGCCGGCGATTGCGGCGGCCCAGGCTGCCTTGCAGGACGGACGGATCGATTACACCTCCGCGCTCGGGATTCCGTCCTTGCGCGAGCGGATCGCCCGTCACTATCGCGAGACATATCGCTGCGACGTGGATGCCGGGCGCATCATCGTGACCACCGGGTCGTCGGGGGGATTCATCCTCGCGTTCCTCGCGATGTTCGAGCCGGGTGACCGCGTCGCGGTCACGGTTCCCGGCTATCCGCCTTATCGGCACATTCTCACCGCGCTCGGCTGCGAGCCGGTGCTGATCGAAACCACCAGCGACACCCGCCATGCCCTGACCGGCGAGGCGCTGCTCGCGGCGCATCGCAAGGCGCCGCTGAAGGGCGTCCTGGTCGGCAGTCCGGCCAATCCGACGGGCACGATGATGTCGCGCGAGGCCTTGGCCACCCTGATGGCGGCGGCCGACAGCGCGGGCATCCGATTCATCTCCGACGAAATCTATCACGGCCTCGATTACGCGTTTCCGGCGGTGACGGCAGCGGAGTTGTCGCCGCGTGCGCTCGTGATCAACTCGTTCTCGAAATACTTCTGCATGACCGGCTGGCGCGTCGGGTGGATGGTGGTGCCCGAGGTGTTGGTGCGGCCGATCGAGCGGCTGCAGCAGAACCTTTCGATCTCGGTGCCGACGCTGTCGCAGATCGCGGCGGAAGCGGCATTCGAAGGCCGCGAGGAGATGGAGGCGATCAAGCGGGGTTATCAGGAGAACCGCCGCATCCTGATCGAGGGCCTGCCGAAGGCGGGACTGACAAAGTTCCTGCCGGCGGACGGGGCTTTTTACCTCTACGCCGACGTCTCCGACTTCACATCAGACAGTTTCGCGTTCGCAAGCGAGATGCTGGAAAAGACGCATGTCGCGGCCACTCCGGGCGTCGACTTCGATCCCGTTCACGGCCGCGCCTTCGTCCGCTTTTCCTATGCACGCTCGGCCGACGAGATGCAGGAGGCGGTTGCACGGATCGCGCATTGGCTTAAATAGCCGCCAATCTCCAAGACCACCGGCCGCGCGGTGCGCGGCAGATCGCCGCGGATAACCCGCCAGTTCCATTTGACTCATGCGGCCAAGTTGATCTTGGCTGCCTTGCCATTTTCTGAGGGGGGAATGACACATGGCGACTACGATCGTTGCCACCGGTGCGCCGGCTTCTGCCAGCGCCAAGCCGTGGTATAAAATTCTCTATGTCCAGGTCCTGATCGCAATCGTGCTCGGCGCCATCGTGGGCGCGCTGTGGCCGGGGCTTGCCACCAACGACTGGATCAAGGCGCTCGGCGACGGCTTCATCAAGCTGATCAAGATGGTGATCGCGCCGATCATCTTCTGCACCGTCGTCTCCGGCATCGCGCATATCCAGGATGCCAAGAAGGTCGGCCGCATCGGCATCAAGGCGCTGGTCTATTTCGAGGTCGTCTCGACCTTCGCGCTCATGATCGGCCTCATCATCGGCAATGTGGTGAAGCCGGGCGCCGGTTTCGGCAATGCTGCCGCGAACGCGCAGGCCGTCGCGACCTACGCCAAGCAGGCGGAGGCGCAGAAGAGCGTCGACTTCATCCTGCACATCATTCCGGACACCGTGGTCGGCGCGTTCGCGCAGGGTGAGATCCTGCAGGTGCTGCTGTTCTCGGTGCTGTTCGGCTTTGCCATCATGGGGCTCGGCGAGCGCGGCCACACCATCCGCGCGTTCATCGACGACGCCGCGCACGCCGTGTTCGGCGTCATCTCGATCGTGATGCGCGCGGCGCCGATCGGCGCCTTCGGCGCGATGGCCTATACCATCGGCAAGTTCGGCACCGGCGCGATCCTCAATCTGATGGGCCTGATCGCGACGTTCTACCTGACGGCTGCGCTGTTCATCGTTCTGGTGCTCGGCATCATCGCGCGGATCGCCGGCTTCTCGATCTTCAAGTTCCTTGCCTACATCAAGGACGAGCTGCTGATCGTGCTCGGCACCTCGTCATCCGAAAGCGCGCTGCCGTCCCTAATGGAGAAGCTCGAACGGCTCGGCTGCTCGAAATCGGTGGTCGGCCTCGTGGTGCCCACGGGCTATTCGTTCAACCTCGACGGCACCAACATCTACATGACGCTGGCGACGCTGTTCATCGCGCAGGCGCTCGGCTACGACCTCACCTTCAGCCAGCAGCTCACGATCCTGGTCGTGGCGATGCTGACCTCGAAGGGGGCATCGGGCATCACGGGCGCGGGCTTCATCACGCTGGCCGCGACGCTTGCGGTGGTCGATCCGCGGCTGGTGCCGGGCATGGCGATCGTGCTCGGCATCGACAAGTTCATGAGCGAATGCCGCGCGCTGACCAACCTGTGCGGCAACGGCGTCGCATGCGTGATCGTCGCCTGGTGGGAGGGCGAGCTCGATCGCGACCGGCTCAACGCCAACCTCGCCAAGCGGATCGATCCGACCGACATGGAGACCGCGGTCACCACGGACTGATTGCAGCCTCGTCAGAACCGATCCGGCCGATACGGCGAGGCGTCCACGGACGATGCCTCGCCGTTCATCATTTCGGCGAGCAGCCGCGCGGTGGCCGGGCCGAGTGTGAAGCCCTGGTGGCCGTGGCCGAAATTGGTCCACAGGCCGCGATGGTGTGGCGCCGGCCCGAGCACCGGCAGCATGTCCGGCGTGCAGGGGCGGGTGCCGAACCAGGGCTCGGGCTCGACGCGCGTGCCGATGTCGAGCAGGCCTCGCGCTGCGGCTTCCGCGTGGCCGAGCTGAATTGGCGTCGCCGGCGCATCGGGGCTGGTCAGCTCTGCGCCGGTGGTGATGCGGATTCCCTTCGCCATCGGCGCCATCGCATAGCCGTTCGCGGCATCGACCAGCGGCAGATCGAGCGGTGTGCCGCCCTGATAATGCATGTGATAGCCGCGCTTGAGTACCAGCGGGATCTGGTAGCCGAACCGGCGCAGCAGCTCGGGAGACCACGGTCCGAGCGCGACCACGGCGGTCGCGGCATCGAGCCGGCCTTGCTCTGTATGCACCGACCAGCCCGATGCCGCCTGCGTCAACGTCTGCGCGTCGCCCCGCAACAATGTTCCGCCGAGGCGCTCGAACAGTCCCGCATAGGCCGAGACCAGGCCGCCCGGATCCGACACGGTCCACGGCGCGAGCCAGTGAATGGCGCCGGGCAGGTCGTCGCGCAGAAGCGGTTCAGCCTTGGCGAGCTCGCTGCCGCTGAGCACCCGGAACTGCACGCCATAGTCGCGCCGGTTCTCTTCCGCGGTCGCGATCGCCTGTTCCAGCGCCACCGGATCGCGGTGCAGGAGGCGGTAGCCGGCCCGGCGGATCAGGTTGCCGGCATGGGCCTCGCTGATCAGCGTGTCGTGTTCCGCCGCGGCATAGGCAATCAGCCGTGCCCAGGCGAGCGTGGCTTCGCGGTGTCGCTCCGGCGTGGAGTGCCACCAGTATCGCAGCAGCGGACCGGCATGCCGATGCAGCGAGCTCAGCCGATAGCGCACGTCGTTGGTGCGGCCGGCCGCGATCCTCGCCAGCGTGGCGAGATCGCGGGGCATCGGATAGGGCCTGACGGCTTCGCTCTGGATGATGCCGGCATTGCCGTAGCTGGTCTCCCGGCCGGGCTCCTTGCGGTCGACCAGCGTTACCGACCAGCCGCGGCGCTGCAAATGCAGCGCCGTGCTGACGCCCACCATGCCGCCGCCAAGGACGATCGCGCTTTTCATGTGATCGGTTCTCCGTCAGGCGGGGACTGGCGCGAGCCTGGTCCGGCCCGTCTTGATGGTTGCCGCGACGATGACGGCCATTATGGTCATGGCCACGAGGAAGCCGAACGCGGCGTCGAACGATCCGGTGCCGGTCACGATGAAGCCCATCACTGCCGGCGCGACGAAGCCCGCGCTCTGGCCGCCGAGATTGACCATGCCGACGCCCGACCCGATCTGGTCGTCGCGAAGCAGTTTTGTGGGAAGCGCGATCACCGAAGCCAGCACGAAGCTTTTGAAGAAGTAGACCAGCGACTGGTACACGATAAGCGCCGTGATCGTCTCGGATTTGTACATCGCGTAGAGGAAGAGGCCGGTCAAGGCAGAGCTGCCGATCAGGAGATATTTCTCTCGTTCGGCAAAGAACATCGTCATGACCCAGCCGCCGATCGCGGTCGCGATCGTGGCCAGGAAGAACGGGATTGGCGTCAGCATGCCGACTGCCTTGAGATCCAGCCCGCGCTGCTGCAGCAGATAGAGCGGCATCCAGGAATCCAGGCCCTTGTTGACGCAGCTCAGTCCGAACCAGACCAGCATCAACTGCCAGAGCAGGGGATTCTTCATCAGCTCACGCAGCGGCGCGCGTGGTGCCGTTGCCGCGCTCGAGCCGGTGATGCCGGCGCGACCCGTGTGAGGGACGAAGATGAAATAGACCAGCGCAAACAGGATTCCCGCGCCGCCGATCGCATTGAAGGCATGGCGCCAGCCGAGCCACAGGATCAGCGGCGCCATGATCATGGGTGCGATCATGCTGCCGGCATAATTCGACGACAGCAGCAGCGCCGACATTTTCGGCCGGCTGTCCCGCCTGAACAGCTCGGCGATGGCCCGGATGCTGGCCGGCGGAAAGCCGCCCTCGGCAATGCCGAAGATGAAGCGGATCGCGACCAGCGAGGCCAGCGACCACGCGACGCTCGTGAAGGCGGTGAATAGCGACCACATCGCGATCGTGATGATGACGACGTATTTCGAGCCGAAGCGGTCGGACAGCCAGCCGCCCGGCACCTGCATCACCGCGTAACCCAGGAAGAATGCGCTGATGACGATGCCGAGATCGGAAGCCTCCAGATGGAAGTCCTTGCCGATCTGCGCCAGCGCCAGCGAGATCGCGGCGCGGTCGATGTAGGAGATGCAGAACGCGAGGTAGAGCAGGACGAACCCGATGACACCGGTGTTCTGCTTCGGCAAGTCAGACATCGTCGTCGATCTCCGATCACGCACCGCTAGCCGCGATGCAGCTGGCGTTGTTGCCGGTCTAGTCCCATGCGAGGAAGTCAGGCGCGGCAGACAGCGGCGGCGCCGCGGCAAGCCGCGCGAGATCGGGGACCGGCCGGCGCAGGTCCGCTCTCGCTGCGAACGCAGCCTCGAGCGCGGCCGCCACGGCGAGCACGATGGCGTCGCCGCCGCGCGGTCCGACGATTTGCAGGCCGAACGGCATGCCGGCCTCGTCGACGCCGACCGGCAGGCTGAGGGCGGGATGCCCTGCAAGCGTCACCGCATAGGCCAGCGCAAGCCAGTGGAAGTAGGATTTCGTCGGCGCGCCGTCGATCTCGGTCGGGTAGAGCTCCGACCAGGGGCGTGGGCTGAGCGTGATCGTCGGGCTGATCAGGACGTCGCAATGTTCGAAGAAGGACTGATAGGCGCGATAGATCCGGGTCTGCGCGGCCGCTGCGCGCGCGTAGTCCTCAAGATTGTAGCCGAGGCCTTCCTCGACATTGGCCCGCACATTGGGGCCGAGCATGTCGCGGCGTTCCTTGTAGGTCTTGCCGTGCGTCGCCAGGAACAGCGCGGCGCGCAGCACCGCGAACGCGTCGTCGGCGCCGGAGCAGTCCGGCGTGGCCTCGCGGCATTCGGCGACCATCGGGGCGAGCTGCTCGACGCGACGGCGGAAGACGCGCCGGATCGCGCGCTCGGTCGGTGCAAAACCAAAATCTTCGGTGAAGGCGACGCGAAGCCTGGCGAGCTCCGCAGGACGGGGCGCATTCCAGCGCTCGCGACGTCCGCGCAGGGGCTCGCCCGGCAGCGTATAGGCCAGCGGATCGCGCGCGTCGTCGCTCGCCATCGCCGAGAGCATCAGTGCGGCGTCGGCGACATTGCGTGCCATCGGGCCGTCGGTCGACAGGTTAGACCAGCCGAAAGCGCGTCGTTCGCTTGCGACCAAACCATAGGAGGGACGCATCCCGACAATGCCGGCGTAGCCGGCGGGGTTGCGCAGGCTGCCGCCGGTGTCCGAACCCGAAGCAAGCGGGGCCATGCCGCAGGCCAGCGCCACGGCGGAGCCGCCGGAGGAACCCGCGGCCGAGCGCGAGGGATCGAACGGATTGCCGGTCGCGCCGTGGACGGGGTTGCGGGTGTTGCCGCCGGCGGCCCATTCGGGCGTGTTGGTCTTGCCGATGATGACCGCGCCGGCCGCGCGCAGCCGCGCCACCGAGGCCTGGTCCGCGGCCGGGACATGGTTGGCGAACAGCGGACTGCCGTAGGTGGTGCGCAGGCCGACAGTGTCCTGGGTATCCTTGATCAGCAGCGGAAGTCCGTGCAGGGCCCCGAGATCGTCACCGCGGAGCACGGCCACCTCCGCGGCCTTGGCGGCGGTGCGCGCGCCGGCTTCGTCGAGGGTCACGACGGCATTGACGGCGTGGTTGGTCGCGGAGATGCGCGCAAGGCAGGCGTCGAGCAGTTCGACCGGTGAAATCGCCCGCCTGGCTACAGCCGGCCGAGCTCGATGGCACTCGAATCGCAGAGTCCGTCCACGCGTCACCTCTTTCCGTTTCTGAAAATCGTTTAGCATATCGGAAACAGGTCGGGCGCATGAATATTGCCCAGAATCCCCGCATTTTTGCACATTTGCTACGTGTTTTGTGCAGAAGCTCGTTGGAGCAGCAGGTTCAAGGCCAACGTAATTTGATTGATCCGACAAATATTTTTCGAATTGCGAATGCGTGGTAGAGAGGGACCATGAGCGAAATCAACACCCTTGAAGGCATCAGCTCCCAGCTGGGCCAGTGCCTGAAGGCGGCCCGGCAGGCCCGGGGCCTGACGCTGAAGCAGGTCGCCGAGCGGACCGGCATGGCGCTTTCGACCTTGTCGAAGGTCGAGAACGGCCTGATGTCGCTGACGTATGACAAGCTGCTGCAACTCACGTCGGGGCTGCAGATGGAGATCGCCGAGCTGTTCAATCCTGTGGTCGGCCGCCTCGACCAGGATCGGCCCGTCACGGCGCGCCGCAGCATCAGCCGTGCCGGTCAGGGGCAGGTGATCGCCACCAGATTCTACACCTACACCTATCAATGCACCGACCTGATCGGCAAACGCATGGTGCCGATCGTGGCCGAGGTTCGGGCGCGCTCGCTGGAGGAATTCGGTCCGCTGCTGCGCCATGCCGGCGAGGAGTATTTTCTGGTGACCAGCGGGCGGGTCGCGGTTCACACCGAATTCTACGCACCGGAGATCCTCGATGCGGGGGACGGAATCTATCTCGACAGCACGATGGGACACGCCTACCTCAATGCGGGCGACGAGCCGGCCAGGGGCGTCTGCCTGTGCACGAGCGAGGCGCCTGATCTCTACGATCAGCTGCGCCGGATCGCGAGCCGTGACTCGCCGGCTGGAGACTGAAGACGTGCCTGACCATTAAAAAACGCCCGGCTGAGCCGGGCGTTTTCCATGTGGGGACGTTAGTTGCCGCCGCCGAAGCGGCGCGACCACCAACCCTTGCGGGCCGGCGCCTCCGCGGCGACGGGCGCCGGCTCGGGGGCTGTCACGGGGGGCTCCTCCACCGAGGTCTCGACCAGCACCGAGGCAGATGCCTCCGGCGCGGGGCTCGCGGCAAAGCTGGCCTTCTCGCGCACCGTCGAACGTCGCCGCGCGGCACGGTCGGCTTCAGCCGGCATTTCCTCGGGCGTCGCAAGGGCCTCGACGGATGCCGGCTCGACCGGCGGCAGTTCGGCCGGCTGCGGCTCGAGTAGCTGTGCGGCGGGCTCGGGCTGCGTCGGGGCGGGTTCAACAGCGCCACCATCGCCAGCGCCTCCATCGAAGTCGGCGACCGCCTCAGTGACTTCGGGCGCGGATGTCGGGCCGAGTTCATCGGAGATCGAGCCGGCGAGACCTTCCTCCGGTCCGCCGCCGCGACGGCGACGGCCGCCGCGACGTCCGCGGCGGCGCGGTCGACGCTCGCCATTGCCGCCCTGATCGTCGCGGGCAAAGCCCTGCTGCCCGTCGCTGTCCTCGTCGTCGACTTCGGCATCCTCGGCTGCGACCGCTTCCGTGCCCTCGGGCATCACATGCATGAGGTCGCCGTCCTCGCGTGCCGGCGCAGCACCCTCGCGGGCTTCGCCGCTGCCGCCGCGACCGCGTCGCCGGCGGCGCCGCTTGCGGCGCTGACCGTCACCTTCGCCCTCGGCGCCGGCTTCCTCGGCCGTTGCCTGGTCGTCGGCAAGGCCTTCGGTTTCCTCGGTTTCGACCTCTGCTTCGAGTTCGAACAGCTCTTCCTCGTCGTCAGCCTCTTCGGCCTGCGACGGCGCCGCGGCTGCCTGCGCTGCGAGCAGCGCCTTCGCTGCTTCGAGCGTATGCACCTGCTCGCCGCGATCGATGATGTAGGACTGCTGGCCGCTCACCGTGGCATCGGCGACGACCGCGAGCGAGACCTTGAAGGCATTCTCGAGATCGCGCAGATGGCCGCGCTTGTGGTTGAGGACGTAGAGCGCGACGTCGGTGCGGGTGCGGACCACCAGATTGTGGGTCGCGCCCTTCATCAGAATCTCCTCGATGCCGCGCAGCAGCTGCAGCGCCACCGACGAGACCGAGCGGACGTGTCCCGAGCCGCCGCATTGCGGGCAGGGCTCGGTCGAGCTTTCCAGCACGCTGGCGCGGATGCGCTGGCGCGACATCTCCAGGAGGCCGAAATGCGAGATGCGGCCGACCTGGATGCGCGCGCGGTCCTGGCGCAGGCAATCCGACAATTTGCGCTCGACCGCACGATTGTTGCGCTTCTCGTCCATGTCGATGAAGTCGATGACGATCAGGCCGGCGAGGTCGCGCAGCCTTAGCTGGCGTGCGACTTCTTCCGCCGCCTCCAGATTGGTCTTGAGCGCGGTATCCTCGATGTGATGCTCACGCGTCGCCCGTCCCGAGTTGACGTCGATCGACACCAGCGCCTCGGTCTGATTGATGACGATGTAGCCGCCGGAGCGCAGCTGCACGGTCGGCGAGAACATCGCATCCAGCTGGCTCTCGACGCCCATCCGCGAGAACAGCGGCTGCCCGTCGCGATAGAGCTTCACCGCGCGCACATTCGCGGGCATCAGCATCTTCATGAAATCGCGCGCTTCCCGGTAGCCGGCTTCGCCTGCCACCTGGATCTCGTCGATCTCCTTGTTGTAGAGGTCGCGCAGCGAGCGCTTGATCAGCGAGCCTTCCTCGTAGACGAGGCTCGGCGCCTGCGACTTCAGCGTCAGGTCGCGCACGGTTTCCCACATGCGGATCAGGTACTCGAAGTCGCGCTTGATCTCCGGCTTGCTGCGGGAGGCGCCGGCGGTACGCAGGATGATGCCCATGCCCTCGGGCACGTCGAGGTCCTGCACCACTTCCTTCAGCCGCGAGCGATCCTGGGCCGAGGTGATCTTGCGGCTGATGCCGCCGCCACGCGCGGTGTTGGGCATCAGCACGGCATAGCGGCCAGCGAGCGACAGATAGGTGGTGAGCGCGGCGCCCTTGTTGCCACGCTCTTCCTTGACGACCTGCACCAGCATGACCTGGCGGCGCTTGATGACTTCCTGGATCTTGTACTGGCGGCGCGGGCGGAACGGGCGCTCCGGGACCTCCTCGAGCACGTCGTCGCCACCGACGGACTCGACGACTTCCTCTTCCTCGCCTTCCTCGCCGTCGTCATCCTCATCGTCGGTGGCATCGTCGCCATTCTCAACGGGAACCGCGACTGCTTCTTCCGGTGTTCCAGGCTCGGCGACGGCGTCGTCGCCGGCCACATAGCCTTCGTCGGCATGGCCCGCGATCGGCGCATCGTCGGCGTGCGCGATGTTTTCCTCGGCCTGCTCCTCATGCGCCCGCTCAGGCTCATGATTGACCTCGACAAACTCGGCGGCCTCGGGCGCGGCTGACGCAACGGACGCCTCGATGGCCGCAGCGACCGGATCGGCTTGTGCGTCAACGGCCGGAGCCTCGCTCACGGCAGGGGCGTGGTCGTGCTCTTCGGGATGGTCATGGCCAGGATCGTGGTCATGATGCTCGTGGTCGTGATGCTCATGGTCGTGATGCTCGTGGTCATGATCGTGGTGGTCATGATCATGATGATCGTGGCCGTGATCCTCATGCCCATGATCTTCATGCCCATGATCATGCGCCTCATGGGCATGACCTTCGTGGGCCGCCACCTCGTGATCGTGGTGCGCGGCATCGAGCGGATGCTCGAGCGCCTCATGCGCCTGAGCCTGCGGGTCGATTGCCCCCTCGACCACCTCGCTCTGTACGCGGTCGCCATGGCCGCGGCGGCGGGCATTGCGATGGCGCGACCGGCGGCGATGGCCGCGATTCTCATGCTCTTCCTCGGCCTCGCGATGCGCGCGCTCATCAGCCTCGATCAGGGCCTGACGGTCGGCGACCGGAATCTGGTAGTAGTCGGGATGGATTTCGCTGAAGGCCAGGAAGCCGTGCCGGTTGCCGCCATATTCGATGAAGGCGGCCTGCAACGACGGCTCTACGCGCGTGACCTTGGCGAGATAGATATTGCCGCGCAGTTGCTTGCGCTGGGCGGTCTCGAAATCAAACTCTTCGACGCGATTGCCACGGACCACGACGACCCGGGTCTCTTCCGGGTGGGTGGCATCGATCAACATCTTGTTGGGCATTTTGGAGCTCTTGAAGGCGGCGGGCGCGGTGCATGGCGCGCGCAAATTGCGCCGCCCGGTGACGCGACGGTCCACCTGATTCGGGGGTGAGGGGAAGGCCAAAACGCGTCTCGAAGCGCAGCGCCGAGCGGGAGCCCACCGGGATGATGCGTCGGGCGAAGTTTTCACCTCGCGTCAGCGCGATCGTCTCGGCGATCCAGGTCGGCAATACAGTCTGGCGCATTAAGCGTCGGCCCGTCTAAACATGTTGGCGGCGAGAATTACCGCCGTATCTTTTGCTGAAAGCCCGGCGCGGCGCCGAAGCGCTCGCCGGCCATCGCATATCGAGGCCCCGAGGGGCCGGATAATCAGTTATGCCGTGTCTCAAACCGTCCCTCTGGCGAGATGTGCCTGGGACCGGACGCCGCTCGGGCTCGAAACCGCCCCTCCATGTCAGCCGCGCGCGGCGCTGGCTGCGGAGGGGATCGGAAAAACACGCTGGAACCTTCCGCTGAGAAGGTTCCACCGCTGCACCGGGAGGCTGAACGCGACACAACCGGGAGTACTAGCCGTCAGCATCCCGTACATACGTGGATTGCCGGCCCCGCGCAAGGGAAGCGTCGCGGGGCTGCAACACTGGAATCCTTTTCGCGTCCGTGTCATTAGGCTGCGATTAACCGTGCGGTCCTAATGCGGTATGAAGCTGCTTGGAGGCACCGAATCGGTGGCATTTCGCGCAAATCACCGTGTTCTGCTGGCGTGCGGCCTGTTGTGCGCCGCAACATTGGCATCTGTCGAAATGGGGGGGCCGAGCGCCGCGGAGCAGCCGCAGGCCAGTCCGTCCGGTCCGGTCGCCGCCACCGCGAGTTTCCCGGTTGCATCCGACGCACGCCTCGCCGGTGACGCCAAGCAGACCCGATTCATCCTCGATCTCGATCGGAAGGTCGAGTTTCGCGCCTTCCCCCTGGCTGATCCCTATCGGGTCGTCGTCGATCTTCCGCAGGTCAATTTCCAGCTTGCGGCAGGAATCGGCTCGGCAAGCCGCGGATTGGTGAAGGCATTCCGCTATGGCCTCGTGATGCCTGGCGGCTCGCGGATCGTGTTCGACCTGACGGGGCCGGCGAAGATCGCCAATTCCTACGTGCTCGACGCCGCCAACGACCAGCCGCCCCGGCTGGTCCTGGAGTTCGAGGAAATCGACCGCACCGCCTTCGTGCAGTCGCTCGCGCCGCAGGACCGCCCGGAACTCAAGCCGACGATCGCCGATGCCCACGCTGCGATCGACGCGCCGGCAACGACGGCGGCTTCGGATGCGCGCCCTCTGATCGTGATCGATCCCGGCCACGGCGGCATCGACAACGGTACCCAGTCCGGCAGCGAGATGGAGAAGAACCTCGTGCTGGCATTTGGCCTCGCGTTGCGCGACCGCATCGAGAAGTCGGGCAAATACCGCGTCGTGATGACCCGCACCGATGACACCTTCATTCCGCTCAACGACCGGGTGAAGGTGGCGCGCACGCAGTCTGCGGCCCTGTTCGTTTCGATCCACGCCGACGCCCTGCCGCGACGCGAGGGCGATGCCCAGGGCGCCACGATCTATACGTTGTCGGACAAGGCGTCGGACGCCGAGGCCGAGCGGCTGGCCGAGACCGAAAACAAGGCCGATGCCATTGGCGGCGTGAACCTGACCGACGAGCCGACCGAGGTTGCCGATATCCTGATCGACCTTGCGCAGCGCGAGACCAAGACCTTCTCCAACCGCTTCGCCCATCTGCTGATGACGGAGATGAAGACCTCGGTCCGGATGCACAAGAATCCGCTGAAGTCGGCCGGGTTCCGGGTGCTCAAGGCGCCCGACGTCCCCTCCGTCCTGGTCGAGCTCGGCTACGTCTCCAACAAGGGCGACCTCGAGCACCTGGTCTCGGAGAACTGGCGCAGCAAGACCGTCGGCTCGATGGCCCAGGCGATCGATACGTATTTCGCCAAGCGGCTCGCAACGGTCGGGCCAGCCAAGTGAAATCGGCCGGTTGAAAGGCCCGGACTGTTGCGGGGAGGCCCTAGTTTGGCCACAGCAGCGGCGGTATAGACTAAAGGGCCGCAGAGCTTTCGGAATCGGCCATATTTTCCGGCGGTTTTTGTATATTGGGCGTGCGCTACGGTGGCCCTCTGGGCCCAGGCTCGGTTGCGTGAGACACTGCCGCACTTTGGACGGGCGCTTCAGAGCAGAAGGGCGCCGGAGGGTTGGAGCGGAACTTCGATAATGCGCCTGCTTGTGCGGTTCATGGGATTCTTGTTCGCCGCCGGAACCGTGCTGTTCCTGGTCGGCGTTGCCGGCGTCGCCGGGGCGATCTGGCACTTCTCCAAGGACCTTCCGGACTATTCGCAGCTGCAGGACTATGAGCCGCCGGTGATGACGCGCGTGCATGCGTCCGACGGCGCGCTGCTCGGCGAATACTCCAAGGAACGACGGCTGTATCTGCCGATCCAGGCGGTGCCGAAGCTCGTGATCAACGCGTTCCTCGCCGCCGAAGACAAGAATTTCTACGAGCATGGCGGCATCGACTACCAGGGCATGCTGCGGGCTGCGATCCTCTATGCGCAGAATTACGGTTCCAACCGCAGGCCACAGGGTGCGTCGACGATCACCCAGCAGGTCGCCAAGAACTTCCTCCTGACCAACGAGGTGTCGTTCTCCCGCAAGATCAAGGAAGCCTTGCTGGCGATGCGCATCGAGCGCGCCTATTCCAAGGACCGCATCCTCGAGCTCTATCTCAACGAAATCTATCTCGGGCTCGGCGCCTACGGCATCGCAGCGGCGTCGCTGGTCTATTTCGACAAGTCGGTCAACGAGCTGACGATCGCGGAAGCGTCCTATCTCGCCTCGCTGCCGAAGGCACCCGCGGCGCTGCATCCGGTGCGCAACCGCGATCGCGCCATCGAGCGCCGCAACTATGTGATCGACCGGCTGCTGGAGAACGGCTGGATCAAGCAGGCCGACGCCGACAAGGCGCGCAAGGATCCGCTCGTCGTCACCAACCGCTCCAACGGCGCCCACATCTTCGCCGGCGAGTATTTCGCCGAAGAGGTCCGTCGCGACATTTTCGAACGCTACGGGGAAAAGAAGCTCTACGAGGGCGGCCTCTCGGTCCGCACCACGCTCGACCCGAAGATCCAGGTGATGGCGCGCAAGACCATGGCGGCCGGTCTCGTCAACTATGACGAGGCGCAGGGCTGGCGGGGCGCGATGCAGAAGCTCGACATCTCCGGTGACTGGGGTGTCAAGCTCGCCGACGTCAAGTCGCTGTCCGACATCTCGCCGTGGCGGATGGCGGTGGTGCTGGAGACCAGCAACGACTCGGCCAGGATCGGCTTCCAGCCCGGCCGCGAACTCGGCGGCGCGGTCAGCAAGGAGCGGCAGACCGGGATCATCACGATCGACGGCGTGCGCTGGGCGCGGAGCAAGGGCAAGACGCCGACCGCCGTTTCGCAGGTGTTGCAGCCGGGCGACGTGATCTATGCCGATCCGCTGGTGAACAAGGACGGCGCCGCGGTCGACGGCCAGTATCGTCTGCGGCAATTGCCCGAAATCTCCGGCGCCATGATTGCGATGGATCCATGGACCGGCCGCGTGCTGGCGATGGTCGGCGGCTTCTCGTTCGATCAGAGCCAGTTCAATCGCGCGACCCAGGCCTACCGGCAGCCGGGCTCGTCGTTCAAGCCGCTGGTCTATTCGGCGGCGCTGGACAATGGCTATACGCCGTCGAGCATCATCGTCGACGGGCCGATCGAAATCGACCAGGGGCAGGGCGGCGGCGTGTGGCGCCCGGAGAACTTCTCCACCGGTCACTATTACGGACCGACCACGCTTCGCAATGCGCTGACGCACTCGCTCAACACGGTGACGGTCCGGCTCGCGCAGGACATCGGCATGCCTTTGATCGGCGAGTATGCCAAGCGCTTCGGTGTTTATGACGAATTGCCGAACTATCTGTCCTACGCGCTCGGCGCCGGCGAAACCACCGTGATGCGCATGGTCACGGCCTATTCGATGTTCGCCAATGGCGGCCGCCGCGTGAAGCCGACCCTGATCGATCGCATCCAGGATCGCTACGGCCACACCATCTTCAAGCACGACGCGCGCGAATGCCGCGGCTGCGATGCGCCGGAAGGATGGAAGAACCAGCCTGAGCCGCAATTGATCGATCGCCGCGAGCAGGTGCTCGACCCCATGACCGCCTACCAGATCACCTCGATGATGGAGGGCGTGGTTCAGCGCGGCACGGCGACCGTGATGCGTGACGTCGGCAAGCCGATCGCGGGCAAGACCGGCACCACCAATGACGCGAAGGACCTCTGGTTCGTCGGCTTTTCGTCTGATCTCGTCGTTGGCCTCTATCTCGGCTATGACAAGCCTCGCTCGCTGGGCAGGACGGCGCAGGCCGGCCACACCGCGGCTCCGATCGCGCGCGATTTCATGAAGCTGGCGCTCGCCGACAAACCGGCCACGCCATTCAAGATTCCGGCCGGGATCAAGCTGATCCGAGTCGATTCCAAGACCGGCACGCGGGTGGGCCCGGGCGGGGGCGGCAATACGATCCTGGAGGCGTTCAAGCCGGGCACGGCGCCGCCTGAAGGCTATTCCTCCAGCGTCGCCGACGCCGATGGCCGTGGACCCCAGCCGTCGCAGGGGCAGCAGCCTGACACAGGCCTGTTCATGCGCCCGGGAACCGGTGGGCTGTACTAGCGCCTGATTCGCCCAAATCATCGGGACAGCGCGGCCAAGCCGATTGCGCTTTGCCGCGGCGCTCGCTACATCCCTCCAACACTTTTTTCCCAACTCCTGAAAGACCATGCGCGCGGAAATCGAACGCCTCGTTGAAGAGATCAAGCAGTCTGTCGGGCTGCTGAGGAGGCATCTTTGACGTCGAACAATCGACGGCACGCCTCGCCGAGCTGAACAAGCTCGCAGAAGATTCCAATCTCTGGAACGACCCCCAGAAGGCCCAGAGGCTGATGCAGGAGCGCACCTCATTGGAGGACGCGCTCTCGGGCATCGGCAAGGTCGAGCGCGAGCTCGAGGACAACATCGGCATGATCGAGCTCGGCGAGGCCGAGAACGATGAAGGCGTGGTCGCCGATGCCGAGAAGGCGCTGAAGGACCTGAAGAAGGAAGTCGCCCGGCGCGAGCTCGAGGCGTTGCTTTCGGGCGAGGCCGACAAGTTCGACTCCTATCTCGAGGTCCATGCCGGTGCGGGCGGTACCGAGAGCCAGGACTGGGCGCAGATGCTGCTGCGCATGTACACGCGCTGGGCCGAGAAGCACGGTTTCAAGATCGAGTATCTTGAGGAGTCGCAGGGCGAGGAGGCGGGTATCAAGTCCGCCACCATCCAGATCAGCGGCCACAATGCCTATGGCTGGCTGAAGACGGAGGCCGGCGTGCATCGCCTGGTGCGCATCTCGCCGTTCGATTCGAACGCGCGGCGGCACACCTCGTTTTCGTCGGTGCAGATTTTCCCCGTCATCGACGACTCGATCAAGATCGAGATCAAGGAGGCCGACGTCCGCACCGACACGATGCGGTCCGGCGGCGCTGGCGGCCAGCACGTCAACAAGACCGAATCCGCGGTGCGCCTCACGCACATTCCGACCGGTATCGCGGTGGTCTGCCAGGCCGGCCGCTCGCAGCACAAGAACCGGGCGCAGGCCTGGGACATGCTGCGCGCGCGGCTCTACGAGATCGAGCTGAAGAAGCGCGAGGAGCAGGCCGCCGCCGACCAGGCCGCCAAGACCGACATCGGCTGGGGCCACCAGATCCGTTCCTACGTGCTGCAGCCCTATCAGATGGTGAAGGACCTGCGCACCGGCGTGCAGACCTCGGACACGTCGGGCGTGCTCGACGGCGACCTCGACGAGTTCATGGCGGCAACATTGGCGCAGCGGGCCTTCGGCACCGGGCCCGGCTCGGTCGAGGACGTGGATTAGCCCATGCCGCGCGTCGCCTTCATCGGATTGGGACGGATGGGCCACGGAATGGCCGGCCGCTATCTCGATGCCGGCTTCGCGGTGGCGGTATGGAATCGCAGCAAGGCCAAGGCCGGGGATCTGATCGCACGCGGCGCCCAGTGGGCGACCTCGCCCGAGGATGCCGCGATCGACGCCGATGCGGTCGTGACCATGGTCGCCGACGACGAGGCCTCGCGCGACGTCTGGCTCACCAGGGACGGCGCCGCTGCCACGATGAAGGCCGGCACGGTTGCGATCGAGTGCTCGACGGTGTCGTATCGGCACACAATCGACATGGCGCACGAGATGCGCAGCCGCGGCCTGATCTACATCGATTGCCCGGTCACCGGCCTGCCGGAGGCCGCGGCCGCGGGCAAGCTGACGCTGCTGGTTGGTGCCGATCCAGCCGATCTCGACAAGGCACGACCGTTCCTTGCGCCGATCGGCAGCACGATCCGGCATTTCGGGCCGGTCGGCACCGGAACCGTGTTCAAGCTGATCAACAATTTGATCGGCGCGGTGCAGATCGCTGCTCTTGCCGAGGGCGTCGCGATGGCCGAGCAGGCGGGCCTCGACATGCAACTGGTGGCTGAAGCGCTTGCGACCGGTGCGGTGGCGAGCCCGCAGGTGATCCGTCATTCCCGGCGCATGATCGATCGCGACTTCTCCGGCGCGTCCTTCACCGCCGCGCTGCGCCACAAGGACGCCGCCTATGCCGTGCGGCTCGCCGAGACGCTGCTGCCGGACGTGCCGGTCAGCCGTGCCGCGCTCGCCGCCTACCACGCGGCGAAGTCGCACGCGCCCGACGGCGACGAGGGCCAGATGATCGAGATCGTCTCGCGGCCGAAATAGCCGATCCGGCGCTGCACGGAAATCGGGTGGAATTCGCGGGCAGGGCGGACTAGCCATCCATCCCGATCCAGATGCGAGCCCGTCATGCCTTCCTCCGACAATACGATCGATCGCCGCGACTGGTCGCTGCTGGGCGTGCTCTCGGTGTTGTGGGGCGGCTCGTTCTTCTTCAACGGCGTGATCGTGCGGGAACTGCCGCCGCTGACCGTGGTCCTGCTGCGGGTCGCGCTGGGCGCGGTCATCCTGCTGCCGTTGCTGCGCACCTACCGGATCGCACTGCCGAAGGGGCTTTCGGGATGGGCGCCATTCTTTGCGATGGGCCTGTTCAACAACGTCCTGCCGTTCTCGCTGATCGTGTTCGGGCAGACCTACATCACGAGCGGGTTGGCCTCGATCCTCAACGCCACCACGCCGCTGTTCGCCGTCGTGGTGATGGCCGTCGCCGGTGAGGAACGCGCGCAGCCGCGCCGCGTCGCGGGCGTCATTGCGGGCGTGATCGGGGTCGCGATCCTGCACGGCGATGCGCTCGGCTTCGAGACCAGGCAGGGGATCGGCATCCTGCTGTGCCTGGCCGGTGCCTTCAGCTATGGCCTTGCGGCCCTGGTGGCGCGACGGCTGCCCACCCGCGTGCCGCCACTGGGGACGGCGACGTTCCAGATGATCGCCTCCGCCGCGATGATGCTGGTCGTCGCCGGCATCGTCGACCGTCCCTGGCAATTGCCGATGCCCGGCATGACCACGTGGCTGGCTGTCCTTGGTCTCGCGGCGCTGTCGACGGCGCTGGCTTACATCGTGTTCTTTCAGATCCTGCAGCGCTCCGGCGCGACCAATGTGATGCTGGTGACGCTGCTCGTCCCGATGACCGCGCTCCTGCTCGGGTATCTCGTGCTCGGCGAGCCGATCTCGCTGCGAGAGGTATTGGGTGCATTGGTCATCGCCAGCGCACTGCTCCTGATCGACGGACGCGTGCTCACCTGGATCAGCCGCGCGCCTTCTTCCACTCCGCGTACCAATTCGTGAAGCGACCGCTGTCGCGCTCGCCGCCATGCCAGGCGGCATAGGCCGTGCCGTCGTCGGCCACCAGCACCACAGCGTCGAGGCCCCTGGAGCGGCGCAGCGTGTCCATCGCCTGTGCCGGCGTCTGGGCAATGGGGCCTGCGACATTGAACGAGGTGTTGACCGACATCTCGACGCCGATGCGACGGCCGAGCGCCTTCAGATAAGCGTAGGTGAGGGGATCGTCGTTCTCGCGCACGATCTGGATGCGGCCGGTGCCGTCGGCATGCACTACCGCGGGAATCCTGTCGCGCGCCTGCGGCCTCGAATGCGCCGTCAGTACCATGTAGTTGTAGGCGTTGTAGTCGTCGTCGGAGGCGCCGTCCTCCAGCGCAAAATACTCGCGCGCGGCTTCCAGCGTCGCCATCGGCGCCAGCGGGCGGATCGCCTCGCGGTACTTGACGCGCTCGTTGAGCCGCTCGCGCACGTCGGGATCGCAGGGATTGGCGAGGATCGAGCGATGCCCGAGCGCGCGCGGACCCGTCTCCGCCGCGCCCTGGTAGATCGCGATCACGCCGCCCTGCGCCACCGCATGGGCCATCAAATCCGCGATCGCATCGCGGCCTGCAGGTGTCGCGACGTTGCCGATCCCGGTGGAGGCGACGCCGTCGCTCTGCAGCGCCGCCGCGATATCCGCATGCGACGGTGCCAGGCCACAATAAAAGGCGTGCGACAGTGGAGCGCCGCGCGGGGCGCCGGCCATATGCGCGAACAGCCAGGCGGCGCCGATCGGCACGCCGGGATCGCCGGGTACCGGCGGTATCCACATGTGCAGTCGGGTCCTGCGCTGCTGTGCGCGTTCGAACCACGCCTCGTTGAAATGCTCCAGCAGCCGCATGTTGCCGAGCGCGTTCAGCGCCACGCCGCCGGTCAGCACCAGGCGATCGGTGCCGGTAACGCGAAGCAGATGATCGATGACATGGACCATCGCATCCTCGAACACCAGCTGTGTCGCGGCCGCCTTGTCGAGCCGGTCCTTGGTGTCGGGGCGGTGGTTGATGTCCTCGACGCGCAGCACGGCGTCGGGATTCCAGAGCTGGTCGGGCCGCAACGGCGGCCCGAGAACATCGATCAGGGCCGCGTGATAGGGGTGGTCGGCGGGATCGGCATACCAATTGGCCATCGCGCGATTGAGCTGCACGGTGCCGTTGGGCCCGAGCTGCAGCACGTTCTTCAGCCGCGCATAATACGGATTGGTCGCGCGGTTCATGTCGCCCCAGGCGGCGGCGCCCATATAGCGCCCCTCGCTGGAGAGCCAGGTCCAGCCGCCCTGGCTTGACGACACCACGGTGTAGAAGGCGCCTAGCGAGTCAAACAGGCTCTCGTTGCAATAGAGCTGCTTCATCTCGCCGTTCTTGGCGACGTAGAGCGAGACCGAGCCGACGTCGCCGGTGCCGTCGAGCACCGCGATCGCAACGGGCTCGCGCGTCTGCGCGAACGGCGAGGCGGTGAACGAGTACCAGGCGTGATTGTCGTGATGCGGCATGCAGATCAGCGGCACTTGCTCACCGAGCCCGTACATCCGCCCGAGCTTGCGCGACAGCCGGCGCACCTGATCCATCTGCCGCAGATTGATCGCTGGCGCGATCGGCGCGCGCAGCAGTTTGAGGCTGGCCGGCGCTTCCTCGAGCGAGGTGCGGATCAGCATCGCCAGCAGCGCCGGGTAATCCCAGGTCGTGACGAAGGCCGCGATGTCGCCGATGTCGCGGCCCATCCGCTGCAGCACGTTGCGCATGTCGTCGAGCGCGCGCTGCGGAAATTCGTTGGTGTGCTTGTTGCCGGAGAAGCGCTCTTCCTCGTTGTTGACGATCAGGCGCGGTCCGTCCTTCTGGGAGACCTCGACCAGCGCGACTCCGGTGTTGTGGGTGCCGGGGCAGGCGAGGCCTGCGATGTAGATGGTCTCGCCGCGCTGCAGCCGTTCGCGGACTCTTGCGATCGCGCGCTGTCCGACTTCGCCGCTCACCTTGTGCAGGCCGCGACGCGCCAGCGACGCCTCGCCAAGGCGGCGCGTGAGTTCGTAGCCCCACGCCGCCAAGCGCGGATGGCGCGGACCGATACGTACCTTCGGCTTTAGCAACAGACCGCCTCGACTCGTGAATCCCCAAACATCCACCAAACATATATAGCGCCAGGCAACAATGCCGTTTCGCCCAACGGAAAAACCCGGCGCTTGCCAGCACTTCCGCGACTTGCGAGACTTGTCGCAAAACCAACGACAAAAATCGGGAGGAAACGATGCCGGCTCGTCAAGCATATATCGGCGCGATTGTGGCCTTCGCAAGTGCGGTATTGATCGCGAATGCGGCCCTCGCGCAGAAGAAATATGACCCCGGCGCTGATGATTCCGAGATCAAGATCGGCAACATCATGCCCTATAGCGGCCCGGCCTCGTCCTACGGGGTGATCGGCAAGACCGAAGCCGCCTTTTTCCGGATGATCAACGAGCAGGGCGGGATCAACGGCCGCAAGATCAACTTCATCAGCTACGATGATGCCTATTCGCCGCCGAAGGCGATCGAGCAGGCGCGCAAGCTGGTCGAGAGCGACGAGGTGCTGCTGATCTTCCAGGCGCTCGGCACGCCGTCCAATTCGGCGATCATGAAATACATGAATGCCAAGAAGGTGCCGCAGCTCTTCGTCGCTTCCGGCGGCACGAAATTCGGCGATCCGAGGGACTTCCCATGGACGATGGGCTTCCAGCCGAACTACCAGAGCGAGGGGCGCATCTACGCCAAGTACATCCGCGACAATTTCCCCAACGGCAAGATCGCGGTGTTCTGGCAGAACGACGACGCCGGCAAGGACCAGTTCAAGGGCCTGAAGGACGGGCTCGGCGACAAGGCCAACATGATCATCGCCGACAAGTCCTACGAGGTCAGCGACCCCTCGATCGATTCCCAGATCGTCGCGCTGCATGATTCCGGCGCCGACATCTTCTTCTCCTGGGCCGCCCCGAAGGGCTCTGCGCAGGCGATCCGCAAGGTCGGCGAACTCGGCTGGAAGCCGAAATTCTTCCTCGCCAACACCGCGACCTCGGTCGCCTCGGTGCTGAAGCCGGCCGGCCTCGAATATTCCAAGGGCATCATCTCGACGGCCTATCTGAAGGACCCGACTGATCCGACCTGGGACAAGGATCCCGCGGTGGTGAACTGGCGCGCCTTCATGGACAAGTACTATCCCGACGGCGACAAGGCCAACGCCAACAACATCTACGGCTATGTCGAGGCGGAGGCGATGGTGCAGGTGCTGAAGCAGTGCGGCGACAATCTCACGCGCGAGAACGTCATGAAGCAGGCCGCCAATCTGAAGAACTTCCACTCCGACCTGATGCTGCCCGGCATCAAGGTCAACACCTCCCCGGACGATTATTATCCGATCGAACAGATGCAGCTGATGAAGTTCAACGGCGAGGCGTGGGAGCTGTTCGGCGACGTCATCACCGGCGAGGTCGGTCACGACGCGACGAGGTAGGGCCTTTCGTCGGTCAGGTGCTCCGGGCTCGCGCCAACGCTCCGCTGTCGTCCCGCTCCGAGCCCAATTGCGCACCAGGCCGGGACGACACCGAATTCCGTGGCGCCGCTTGTGGAGCATGCGTTCGCATCCTCGCGACATCATTTGTCCGAGGTCTTCATCTCGCTTCGCCCTCTCCTTGAACGGAGGGCGCAGGGAAAGCCGGGTGCCGATCGCACCCATGGGCCCCGTGCAAGGTAGAAAGCACGGGGGTAGGACCACAGGTGTAACCGGAAACAACCCGGCTTTCCCTGCGCGATGGGTTACGGCTTAT